>NZ_JBXWCA010000009.1:0-236488 GCF_057321085.1 Allobosea sp. RIT-PG3_2
TACGATCTCTTCAGGCTTGTGCTTCTTCTGCGGCATCGCGGGCATCCTCCAAAGGCTCAAAAAGCCTACTTCAGGGAGGGCCGCTTTTCAGGGGGCAGGCCAGTCACCGAAAGCGGTGATTGCGCCCCCTGCAGCGACGAAATGGACGACCTCTTCGGCCAGTCGCACGATCAGTACGCACACCCAGTATATCGCGCTCTTGAACAAGATGGGCTGGATCATGGGCGCACCGTCGAAACGGCGCATAAACGGCAGGTTGTCGGTTACCAAAACGGCTTTTCCGACCAGCAACGCCGCAAATATCGCGGTGAAGAAGCCACTGAACTCGACGCCGTGCTCCTGCAGGATTAGACGTTTGGTCCATAGGATCAGATTGAAGCCGAAGAGGAAGAATATCGTCGGCGGAAGCGCGTGCTTCACCTGTGTAAGCCACCAAGATACGGCCCGCCGCAAGAGCAATGTCGGTGTAGGGGCGGCAATATCGGGCTTTCTCATCTTCTACCCCAAGGATTTCGTGGTTAGCGGGTCGTCGTGACTACTGGGGTCCCTCGAACGTCTTCAGGTTCGGGCGCAGTTGTTGACTCTACGTCATCAAGCCGGTCACGAAGACCCAAAGAGGTGGAAGCGGGTTTCCCCAACTTGAAGGGTTCGAGGCGAGAGCCGGCTTGGTTGGTCGGCCCTGACACCGCTAGCTTCGGGGCATCGGTACCGTGCGGCGAACTTCACCATGGCCATTCGCCGCCCCGACCCATCTTTGCCTCCCACATGCGCTTGCCCTTCACCCAGATACTTGTCTTGATCCGGCATTGAAGGCAATTTTCCCGACAGAGAGAGACTGTTGTCCGGGCCGGCGCTCGGAGGGCATTGTCACGGGAATGGGCGATTTGAGCCGGGCCGGTTAGGGTAGGGGGCATGCAGCCGATTTCCTACGCCCGTCACCAGTTCCCGCCTGAGATTATCAGGCACGCCGTGTGGCTCTACCTGCGGTTCACCTTGAGCTACCGCGATGTCGAGGAGTTGCTGGCTGAGCGCGGCCTCGACATCTCGTACGAGACGATCCGGCGATGGGTCCATGCCGCCGTCCACAATATCTTCACCTCGATCTCCCGAGCGACGCTGCGTCTCTTCCGAGACGCGGCGTCGCAGCAATGGCAAAACGCGACAGGTGCCGCTTAAGCACCGCGTTGCACAGGACGAACTCCGGCTCGTCGAGGTTCCCGTGACAATTCCGTCCGAGACGGCAAGCCAGTCGCAGTCGGGGATGCTCCGATCGGAGGTCGCCTTCATTGCCCCGGGTGGCGGGTTAGGCGCGATCTCGGATCAGACCTATCAGAAGTGGAGTGGCGCGGCGCCCGAGGCTTGTTATCTCAGCCAAAGGTTTGTTGGCCGGCACCGCTTGGGCGGCTCATTCAGGTCCACTGCGGTCGGGGTTGTATTTGCTGGGGGCTCGCGAGACGACCGATGTGGGTCCTCTTCTCGCTGGGCGAACTAATGCTTGGCTTTAGTTGCGTGCGATATGTCTACTGAAGGGATTTTATTGAGGGCCCGCAAAATGCTGCATCTGGCTTGGCGCCACCCCGGTCCATTGTTTGAAGGCGTGCGAGAACGCGCTGACCTCATGGAACCCCAATAGCCAGGCGATCTTGGAGACATGGTGACCGCCATCGTTGAGATAGCGCACTGCCAGGTCACGCCGTAACTGCTGAAGGATTTGCGAGAAGCTCAGGCCCTCCTCGGCGAGCCTTCGCGCAAGCGTCCGTTCACTCATGCCAAGCTGGCGGGCGATTACTTCGGCGCGAACTTTGCCGTGCGGCAGCATCGGAGCGATCGCATTCTCGACACTGCCCCGAAGCGGGCTCGCATTGCTCGCCCGGGACGACAATGCTGCCTCGCAATCAGTCAGCATGAGCTCATTAAGGTAGGGATCGGCATTCACGAGTGCGCGTTCACGCGTGTCAGCCCGCAGAACAAAAGCATCGATATCTGCGCCGAACTCCACTTGCGTTCCGGCAAACCGTGACATCGCACCGGTATCGCCCGATCGGTGGTGCGCGAAGGAGACGCGTTGCGGGACGAGGTTCGATCCCGTCAGGAGGCGGCAGAGCCGGATTGCTCCAAAAATACAGAACTCGGCCTGGTGCTTGTCGGAATGGCGGGGGAGCCCGGCATAGTTCAGCTTGACGGAGAGCTCGCCTCCATCGGCAACGCGGAAGACCAGCGCTTCATTGGTGATCGAACTGTACCGGGCAATGCGTTGCAGTGCCTCGCCGAGCGTCTGCGACGACGCCATCACGTAGAACAGCAGGCCGAGAGCGCGCGGGTCGAATTCCTGCGAAAGGTTGAAGCCGAGCCGGTCGTCCCCCAACGCCGTCGCGGCCCGCTCCAACAGGGCGACCTGACGCCTGGCAGGCACTCTTTGATCATGATCGGCGAGCATCTCTTCGCTCAAGCCAACGGCTTTCAGGAGCGGCGCAGCCGCCACGCCGGCGCTGGCAAGGCGCGCGACGGCGAGGCGCGTGATGCCCGCTCGGGTCGTCGGTAACGCATTCAGGTCGCGAGGCGAAGCCATCGAACTCCATTGCTCATGTCGGGGACGAGCAACAACTTGGCCGAGAATAACAAGCGGCGATCGCATCGCCAATCTATTTAGCGGGGATCTCAGATGTCCTTAGGGACAGCTGGGGATCACCGCGCCAAGCCCATGATCGACGAGGGTGAGGAGCAAATGGAACGCCCTCATATACCGAAATCGACACCATGACCCCGATCCAAGAGCGCGGTCGCGCACGTCTGAAAATGCGGTTTCCTGATTGGCGGGCCCATTTTGATCTGGCCGCAAGCGAAGTTTTTCTCGATATCTGCGAGGCGTACGAATTGACGAACGTTGTGCTTGAACATTGCATCAGGTCGGACGCACCAATAAGCAGCACGATGATTACAGAATACCGGGAAATCATGGCTTCTTTGGAAGCGGACGCTAAACGCTTCGCGACAAAGGAGCCTTAACATCAACGGTAGCACGTCGAATATGGCGTCGTAGGTCCACCCAGCTCGACATCTACTGTATATCCGAGCACGCTAGTGCTTGTGAGCAACGCATGCGCATCCTGATCAACCTCGCTTCTCTGTCTGTTTGGCGGCTTCAGCGCACGCCCAAGACATGTTCGCAAGCGGCCAGCGCACCTTCGATCAATTGAACCCCGAAAATCGAATTCATTTCCAGACTTCGATGACCGCAGCAGGTTTTTGGCCGTCGGTGCCGAACGCAACCTATCCGCAACGAAGACGACCTCAGCGCTGCGCTGAATGGTTGCACGTAGGACAGCGACAAAGAGCGCGAAATGGCTGCAATTGCGGACGTCGTGAAGGTCTATGGGATTCGCTCACTATGCTGAAGGGCGTGGCCGCTCGCTTAAGCGCCGCCGGGCCGGAGTGCCTGACCTAAGTCTGAGGCCAGAGCGGAAAAAATCGTAATGGGGGCGGAGTACTAACTGGGTGGTTTTGTCGATCTCCAGCGCAATTTTGCCGGTGCGCTCTGCCTTGGCCCTTTCGAGATCGTCCAGCTTTTGCCGAGCTGTAACGGCGAGGAGCATTTCCGTGTGCGCGGCCCCAACGGCGCGCGGCATGTGATCGGCAGATGCGAAATCGACGAGGCGCGATAGGACGGTTTGGGCGAAGGCACGCTCCGAACAGCGGACGGGCTGGTACCTCTCCCAGAATACGCCGGAACATGCTACGCGCGCCGCTTCAGCGCATCGCGAAGACCTCAGCAGCATCGGCATCCTCGCGCAGGCCCTTGTACGACGCTTGTTGCAGCTTTCCGTCATCGGTCCAGGCCTGAAACTCCACCTCTGCTACCAGCGCGGGCGTGATCCAGCGATAGGCCTGTCGGCGCCCCTTCATGCAGAGCGCGGGCTTCGGGATGATGAGCTCGTCCATCTGCGTGCGAAGCGCTGTCGCGCGGGCGTGGCAGAAACCGATGCCGACGCTGCCTACATAGACCAAGTGATTCCGCTGGCAGGCCGCAAGCAGCAGCCGGCCGATCCCGCCCAGCGCTGCTGTCGAGGGCTCATAGCCGATAATCACGAAACGCTCGGCCTGGAGGCGCGTGCTCTTGAGCCCGTCGCCGCCGCGCCGCCGCCGGGTGAACGGTCTCTTGATCGTATCACCGCCCAGATCGGCCCTTAGAACCTGATGCTCGCACATTGAATCACCCGCCCAACCAACCGAGTCGCAAACGAGTGGCGGAATGATTCGTTCCCTAACGGAACCCCGCTCGAAGGCCGTCCGTTGAGCGCTCATCAGCACGTTGTGGTGAGGTGCTCTAATGGTCGCGTTGCAAGCCCCAGACGTTTCCGTCCGCCGTTCGTCGACGAGCAAAAGGCAGCTGTATCGAGAGGACTGCCAGGATGAGGAAGGAAACCCCTACACGGTCATTGTTTGGCAGAACAAGCCGGGGCTCTCGACAATTTCCTACACCCTCGATGACGGGACACCCGTGCATTACGAGGACAAATGCTACTTCGCCCTTCCATCCGGGAAAATGCTAACCCGTTGCGACAACTGAACAAAGATTCCAACAATCGCCCGTGTGAGCCATGCCTGACAACCCTACGGTTGAAGTCCCAGTCGTCAAGCCGACGAGGATTGAAGTGAGCAGCGACCCGCGCGGTGACGCCACAATTCATTTTGACAAGTACCTCATCACTGCGCTGGAGCACGATATCCGTACGGCCCTCTCAGAATGAGCGCCTATCCAAGGTCACACCACCTTGAGGCCTGCCCATGACTGAAAAGCAGGTGATTGACGTCCTTGTGACCCGCATTGCGCTGATTGCCGCCTCTACTGACGGCAGGAGTGACATCATTATCGGCCTGATAACGGATTCCGACATCGATATCATGCTCAAGCTCTCGCCATATACCCTCGCGAAACTTGACAGCATGCTCGCTGAAGCGAGTACGGAGCGTGGCGTCAGCGAGGCAGTGAACACAGCGACGGGCGCAGCCGCTGCAAACACCGCTGCGACATTAGAGATCAGCCGTTTCTCGCGAATGTCGGCTGCCTCAATCATGCGGCAATTTCGATCTAATTCTTGTTCCTTTATGCTTACCAATGATTATCTCCATCACGGCTTGTGAAATTTCTGGCGACAGGTAAATGTTGTTAGAGTTAGCTAAATCAATTGACCTAATTAGATCTACATTAGCTCTACTTTTCAACACGTAACCGCGCACCCTGCCGGCCAAGGCTCGGACGATCGATTCATATTGCGCGTCATCGGTAAGGACGATTATTTTTGTGGATGGAAATGACATCGCAACATCAAGTATTTCTTGAAACGGGTTACCCCCCATATCAATTTCAGTTAATAGAAAATCGGGGCGGTAACGAGCACATATCACCGAAATGTCATTGGTCGAATGTCCGACTGCGACAACGTCAAAGCGATCTTTGCCAGTCAAGAATTCCTGTACGCCCAAAGCATGAATGGGGTGATGATCGACAAGTCCTACCGAATAATTTTTCATCTTTACCACCCTCGGTTTCGATCCAAGCGCAATATGTCTAGCGCTCTAAGAACACCTTGCTCGCGTGGTCGGTGAATGGTTTTGTGAGGAATGAGAGCGCGGTTCTTTGTTCGGTCGTGATCATGACCTCGACGGGCATTCCGGGCATGAGCTTGCGGTCTCCGAGGATGGCGAGATCGCCTTCGATCTGGATTTCGCTGGTGTAGAAGCTTGCGCCGGTGGCTGGGTCCTTGGTAGTGGCCGGCGAGACGTGGATGACCTTGCCGGGGATTTCGGGCGTGGTGTTGCGGTTAAAGGCGGAGAAGCGCAGCCGCGCGGGCTGGCCGGCCTTGACCTGGTCGATGTCGGCCGGCGAAATCTTCACCTCGATGGTGAGCTTGGCGCCCTGGGGGACGATGGTGGCGAGGCGCGCAGCGGGGGTGATGACGCCGCCGACAGTAAAAATGGTCATCTCGTTGACGGTGCCGGCGCTGGGCGCGCGGATATCGGTGCGCGAGAGCCGGTCCTCATTCGCGATGCGGCGGTCCTGCAGCTCCGACAGCTTGGCCTCCACCTGGCGCAGTTCGCGCTGAGCCTCGGTGCGGGCGGTGTCGTCGATCGAGATGATCTGCAGGCGGGTCTCGCTAATGCGCAGCTTTGCGCGCGCGAGCGCGGCATCAATCTCGCCGCGTTCGCCGAGCAGGCGGGCCCATTCGCGGTTGATGTTGAAGACCTTGACGCCGTCGATATAGCCCTTCTGGAACAGGCCGAGATATTTGCCGCGCTCGAGTTCGACGAGCCGCAGTTCCTCAGACTTTGCGACGTGCCGCGCTGCCAGTCCCTTGACCTCCTCGCCCGACTGAACGATGCCGATCTCGAGCTGCTCCTTGCGGCTCTCGCGGTTGGTGCGGTTGCCCTCGAAGAGGCGCGTTTCGCCCTCGACGATATCGGCGGTCTCCTCCGAAAAGCGCGCGAGAGCCGGCGGGAAGGCAATTGTGCCCAAGCCGTCGCGCTCGGCGATCAGGCGGGCGCCGCGGGCGAGATGCTCGGCGAGCTGTGAACGGATGATCGACAGTTCGGACCGGGTCTGGACGTCGTCCAGCCGGAACAGGATCTGGCCCTCGCTGACGGCGTCGCCCTGCCGCACCGCGATGGACTGGATGATGCCGCCGTCGCGATGCTGCACCTCCTTGAGGTTCTGGTCGACCTTGACGATGCCCTGGCCGACGACAGCGCCGTTGAGATGGGCAGAGGCCGCCCAGCCGCCGCAGCCGACGACGAGCAGCAGCGCGAGCGCCGAACCGGCGACGATATGCGTGCCGACGCCGAAGCGCGCGCACCGTTCGGCCGCCTCGGCGCGCTTGGCCGCATCGGCGAGGATCCTGGCATTGAAGTTCTGGGCATTCATGTCACGAACCCTCTTCGGAAAACGCTACAGCAGACAAAGACCCGACCGGCTCAATAGGAATAATAATACAATTTGTGGCTGCCATAGATCTCGATCGACAGATCCTTGTCGTCCTGCTGCGTGGTGAAGACATCGACATATGTCCGCTCTTCATCGTTGATCTTTTCGATGCGGAAGCGAAACGGTCGCCCGGCCTCGCCAGACTCGGTGTAGGTCTGGCTGAAGGGATCGATCTCGGTGCCGCCAGCCGCCCCGTCGGAATGAATCTCGTATTGCTTGATGACGATGCGGTCGCCTTCGTGAAGGTCGAGGATCTGGTGAATCAGGTCGTTCTGGGCCTCTTCGGGGACGTGGAACTCGAAGCGGTCATCGCCTTGGCCGCCGGTGAGCGCCATGCTGGTGTTTCCGATGATGAAGCGATCGTTGCCGTCGCCGCCGATGAGCGCCTCGAAATCGAGTACGGTGTCCTCACCGATCTCGATGCCGACCGCCTTGTCTTCGGTGAGATCGACCGTGACACCGCATGTCGTGTCGGACAGATCGAGTGTGTCGTGCCCGCTGCCGCCGTCGACGCAGTCATTGGCGGCATCGAGGGAAGCGATGACGACGTCGTCGCCGGCTCCGGCCATGACGGTGTCGGAACCTTCTCCACCATCGAGCGTATCGTCGCCGGCGCCGCCTTTGAGCACATCCACGCCGCTGCGACCCAGCAGCGTGTCGTCGCCATCGGCCCCGATCAGGCAGTCGGCGCCCGCCCCGCCATCAAGGACATCGTCGCCGTCCTGGCCCTCGACCTTGTCGTCGCCGTCGCCGGCCTCGACGACATCGTTGCCCTGTCCGCCCTCGACATGGTCGTCTCCATCGCCGGCATGGATGACATCGTCCCCATCGCCACCCTCGACCTCATCATCGCCAATGCCAGCATCGACGACATCGTCACCTTCGCCGCCATCGACTGTATCGTCGCCATCGCCAGCCGCGATGATATCGTCGCCGTCGCGGCCGAGGAGCGTGTCGTCGCCCGCACCGCCAAGGAGGGTATCGTCGCCTGCGCCGCCATCAAGCAGATCGTCGCCCTGCTCGCCGGCCAGCGTGTCGTCGCCATCCTCGCCGTAGAGTCGGTCATTGCCGGCGCCGGCAGCGACGATGTCGTTGCCGCCGCCGAGGCGCGCGACATTGCGTCCGAAGCCGAGCTGGACAAGCTCGGTGCCGGCGCCGCCGAGTACGATGTTGTCGCCATCCGCCGCAATGATGCGGTTGTGGCCGAAGCCGGTCGTGATGATGTTGTTGCCTGTACCGCCGTCGACCTCGTTGTTGCCGTCGCCGGCATCGATGATGTCGTCGCCGTCGCCACCCGAGATCAGGTCATCGCCAGCGCCGCCGAAGATCGTGTCGTTGCTGGCACCGCCGTACAAGGCGTCGTTGCCATCGCCTCCATCGATCAGATCACTGCCGTCACCGCCAAAGGCGGTGTCGTCGCCCGCTCCGCCCGAGATCACGTCGTTGCCGATCCCACCATGGAGTGTGTCGTTGCCGTCGCCTCCGGAGAGCTCGTCATTGCCGTTGCCGCCGTCCAGCAGATCGTCCCCGGCCTCGCCGAACAGGCGGTCGTCGCCATCCTCGCCGTAGAGCCGGTCATTGCCCGCGCCCCCATGAATGACATCGTTGCCGGCGCCGCCATAGACGATGTCGTCACCGGCACCGGCGAAGATGATGTCGTGGCCTGTGCCGCCATGGACGGTATCGGAGCCAGCGCGCGCATCGATGATGTCGTTGCCGTCGCCGCCCCGGATCAGATCCTTGCAGTCCGTGCCGGTGAGCACGTCGTCGCCGGCGGTTCCGACGAGGACGAGAACCTCGACGACGTTGAAGCTCGCCGTCTGGGCGACGGCCGCGATGCCGTCGGTCACGGTATAGCTCACGGTGACCGGCCCGAAATAGCCGGCCAGCGACTTGTACTGCCAGCCGCCCTCGGCGAGCGTGATCGTGCCCGAGGAGACCTGCAGGTTGCGGATCCCCAGCGTATCGCCATCCGCGTCGGTTGCCCCGACCAGTAACCCCGCGAGCGTCAGCATCAGGGTCTGGCACGGGCCGATCTCGCCGAGCTGAACCGCGCTAGCCAAGCGCGGCGCCCGGTTGCGCAGGCGCGGATCTTCCGGCTCCACCGGCTCACCGGGCTCTTCCTCGCGTGGCGGGGGCACGATGACGACCGGCTTGAACGGCGCCACGACGATCGGCGAGGTCAGCTGGAAGCCGCTGACATCCGATCGGCTCAGACTCTCCGATCCCGCTAGGCCCACTTCCGATCGCCCTGGGCCCACTGACGAGCCGCCGACCTGCGCAGCCAGCGCGAAGCTATTGTCGTTGCTGACGCGGCCCAGCCCGAACTCAAAGGCGGCCCGCACGAAGGCCGGCAGGGGAAGCTGCTCGTAGTCGATCGGTGGGGAATCGATGCCCAGGAAATCCGCCAATCCCGGGATCGGACCGCTCGCCGCGCCAGAGCCGAGAACACCGTCCGGGTCGGGCTCGGCCTTCTTGTCCGGCAGCGCACCGGTCTCATCGACGTCATTCTCCGCGTTGTCCTCGGCGAGCTGTGGCCGGGTTGCGTCGGGCTCGTCCTGCGGCTGCGGCTCGTCCTGCGGATTGGCCTCTGCCCCGACTAGCGAGCGTAGATAGGCGGCGACCGCCAGGACGATCACGGTCAGAGCCGCAGGCCAACGCGACGCGGCGGGCTCGTCTTGGGTCTTCCGGTAGGTCTCCTCCGCGGAAGCGCTGCTGGGCTGAGTGGGCCTAAGGGCCTTGACCTCGATCATGCCGTCGCCCTCCTGAGCAAGCCGGCGCCGAGCTCGAGCCCTTCCGCTGCGGGCAGGCGCGGTTCGGCCGGGTCGTCCGCTCCAGGAACAGGCTGGCCACCAGCGACAGGCTGCTTGTGGACGGGGTTGAGGATCGTCTCCTTGGGACCGAAGCCGGCAAGCTTGCCGGCCTGGATCACGCCAATGAGATCGACGGCGACGAGCGCGCTCGGCCGGTGCGCCACGATGATGGCGATGCCGCCCCGCGCCTTGACGCCCTCGATCGCTTTGGTGAGGGCGGCCTCGCCCTCGCTGTCGAGATTGGAGTTCGGCTCGTCCATGACCACGAGGAAGGGATTGCCGTAGAGGGCCCGTGCAAGCCCGATGCGCTGGCGCTGGCCGGCCGAGAGCGCGGTGCCTTGCGGGCCGAGCTGCGTCTGGTAGCCGTCAGGCAGCTTGACGATCATCTCGTGGATGCCGGCAGCCGTCGCCGCAGCGACGATCGCGGCAGGGTCTGGATTGACCGCAAGCCGCGAGATGTTCTCGCCGATAGAAGCATCGAGCAGGCTGACCTCCTGCGGCAGGTAGCCGAAATGGCGCCCGATCGCACCCTCGGGCCATTGGTCGAGATGGGCGCCGTCGAGCCGGAGCGAGCCACGCAGGCAGGGCCAGATGCCGGTAATTGCCCGCACCAGTGTGGTCTTGCCGCCGCCGCTCGGGCCGATGATGCCGACCGCCTTGCCGGCGGCCACGTCGAAGCTAACCTCGCTCAGAAGAACCTGGCCAGAGCCTGGCGCCGCGACGGTGATGCGATCGATCTTGAGATACTGGCACGGTGCCGGCAGCTCCATCGGCTCGACGGCCTTGCTCAGCGCAACCACCGTCTCGCGCAGGCGCCCGAAGGCAAGGCGCGCGGCGACGAAGGACTTCCAGTTGCCGATCGCCTGATCGACCGGCGCCAGCGCCCGCGCGGAAGCGACCGAGGCGGCGATGATGGCGCCGGCCGAGAGCTCTCCCTTGATCGTTAGGAACGCGCCAAGCCCCAGGATCGCCGATTGCAGGATCATGCGCAGCACGCGCGAGATCGCACCAAATGTGCCGCCGAGGTCGCTGGAGCGGGTTTGCAGCGCCAGGTGCTCGCGGTTGGACTGGTCGAAGCGCGCAACCGCACGGCCGGAGAAGCCCATCGCGCGTACCACCTCGGCGTTGCGGGCATGGGTCTCGGCGATGGCGTTGCGGGTGATCGCCGCCTGGCGCGAGCTGCTGCTCAAGCCGCGCGCTAGAACCTCGCTCACAAGGGTCAGCAAGGTCAGGACGACGGCGCCGGCCATGGTCAGCGCCCCGAGCCAAGGATGCAGGAAATAGACGAAGGCGAGATAGAGCGGGATCCACGGCAGGTCGAACAGCGCGGCTGGCCCCTGGCTGCCGAGAAAGCCGCGCACCGTGTCGACGTCGCGGCCCCGTTCGAGAGCCTCGGTGCTGGAGAAGCCGAAGCGCGGCATGTCGATCGCGACACGATGGGCCAGCGGCGCGATGTCCTTGTCGAGCCTGGCGCCGACCCGCACAAGGACCTGCGAGCGGATGATGTCGAAGCCGCCCTGGAACAGGTACAGACCGATGGCCAGCACCGAGAGGGCAACCAGCGTCTGCACGCTGCCGCTGGTCAGCGCCCGATCATAGACCTGCATCATGTAGAACGAGCCGGTCAGGGCAAGAAGGTTGATCAGACCGGAGATCAGGAACAGAAACGTTGCGACCTTGCGGAAATCCTGTGTCAGCACGGCGCCGTCGCGCTTGCGGGCCTGGGTGAGGAGGGCAGAGGAGGCCATGGCGGCACACCCTTATCGATGACGATTGTGGGAAGAAGGGGACGAGGGGCGGCCCCGGAGGTCCGCCCCTCATGCTCCGCGCTCAGAGTGTGAAGTGGCCGCCGTTCAGGTTGTGGCTGCCCTTCAGCTCGATGCGGAAATCCTCTTCGAGCGTGCCACCGACATTGCCGCTCACGATCGTGTAGGCGACGCCTTCCCGCTGTTCGTACGAGACCATCAGCTGTGCCGCGGCATTGAAATCCGGGCCGCTAACGAGCGTGAAGCTCTGGTTGCCCGTCTCTCCTACATTGGCGTCCATGCCCGAGAGATCGAGCCGGTCGCCGGGCTCGAAATCGAGGATGGTGTCGCCCTCGGCGCTGGCAGCATCGAGGAAGCGGAAGGTGTCGTTGCCGGCACCGCCGTCGATCACGTTCACCGCGCGGCTCGCCGTTATCGTGTCGTTGCCGGAGCCCGTCGCGACGTTCTCGATGCTCCACAGCGTATCGGTGCCGCTCTGGCTGCTGACGGCGCTGCCACGCCCCAGCACGCCGTTGCCGAGATCCACCGCCAG
Source organism: Allobosea sp. RIT-PG3_2 (assembly GCF_057321085.1). Taxonomy (NCBI): domain Bacteria; kingdom Pseudomonadati; phylum Pseudomonadota; class Alphaproteobacteria; order Hyphomicrobiales; family Alloboseaceae; genus Allobosea; species Allobosea sp. RIT-PG3_2. The sequence goes on from NZ_JBXWCA010000009.1 coordinate 12,091, forward strand.
GTTGGCGGTGATGGCCGAGAGGTCGAGCGTGTCGATGCCGCTGCCGCCATCGATCTCGTCACCGAAATAGACGTCGTTGCCGTCATCCACCTCGCCGACGAACTGGTCGTTGCCAGCCCCGCCCACCGCGGTGTCGTTGCCCGCACCGGCGAAGATGATGTCATTGCCGCCCTGGCCGAAGATCCGGTCGGCCCCAGCCTCGCCATGGATCAGGTCGGCATCCGCTCCGGCGAAGACGCTGTCGTCGCCCGCTCCGGCCTGGATTGCATCGCGTCCGGCGCCGCCGTCAACAAAGTCCGCGCCCTCCCCCGACGAGATCGCATCGTCACCGCCATCGCCGATCAGGACATCGTCGCCGGCAAGCCCGATCAGGTTGTCCGCACCGGCCGCGCCGAGCAGCGTGTCGCCACCCACCGTGCCGACCTTGGTGCTGCCGCTGCCCGAAGGCGACGGAGCAGGCGTTCCCGTCTCATCGTCATCGTCGCAGTCACAGTCGTCGTCATCGTCATCGCCGTTGCCGCTGTGATGATCGTCGTCGTCATCCTCGTCGTCATCATCATCATCATTGCCGTGACCATGATCGTCATCGCCAACCTGCGGCGGGCCGTCGGGCGCTGTGAAGCAAATGCTGTGCGTGCCGTTGCTCATCGTCGTCACGCCGTTGGCGTCGGTCGTGCTGGTATAATCCTCCGGCACCGCCCCGTCGGGCAGCTCGATCACATCCTGCGGACGCAACGTCCCCACGATCGTGTCGTTGCCGCCATTCGACCGGAACACGATCCGATGCGCCGAACTCAGCGCCGAGATGTCGACCGTGTCGTCACCGGGATCGCCATCGATCGTGATCGTGTTCAGGCGAAGGCTCGTGGTCGAGAAGTCGCCGATGATCGCGAAGGTGTCGCCGGCGATCGTGCCGCCGGTCCCCGACGGATCGGCCCCGTTGATCCGGATCTCCTCAATCTCCGAAAGCTCGGCGATGATCGAGCCCGCATTCGTGCCGTTACGGGTGACGATGATCTCGGTCGCTGCCGCCAGGGGCACCGCCGCATTGCCGGCAAGACCAAGGAAGGCCGCGCGGGTGTAAATCGTGTAGGTCTCCGCCGAGGCATTGCCGTTGATCACGAAGGTGTCGCCGACAGCGCCTTCCGTGCCGCCATTGACCAGGTCACGACCATCCGTCGGAGCCGCCGTGCTGGCGTTCCAAATGACCGTGTCGTCGCCCGCATCACCATTGATCGTGTCAATGCCGAAGCTACCCGTGGCATTGATCGTGAGATTGTCGATGTTGACGCTGTCGCCGGTTTCGAGGCTCGAGGCCACGAAGCGGATCGCGGCATTGGCCGTGAAGGGGCCGGTGCCGAACGAGCTCAGGTCGATCGTTCGATTGGCGACCGTATTGGTCGTGTCGTTGATCAAGTCGACCTGGACAAAGGTCACACCGTCGCGGGAGAAGGACACAATGATCGTGTCATCGGCCGCGTCCAGGCCGGTTTCTACAATCGAATAGCTAAGGGTGGCCGCCGTCGCGCCGGCGAGGTCTACGCTGCGCTGGATTTGCGCCCCGTTGAAGTCGCCGCCGTTCCCCCCGATGAACTGCAACACGTTGTTGTTGCCGGCATCGATGCGGATCTGCCCGGTGGTCACGCCACCGCTATCGCCGCTCTCGGCCCAGTCGGGACCCCACGCCGTCGTGCCGGTGGAATTGCCCAGATTTGCGCTGTCGAAATTGTCGGCGTTGTTCAGGGCGGCAATACCGGGGCCGCCACTCAGCGTGTCGTTGCCGTCACCGCCGTTGAGAGTGTCTGCCCCCTCGCCGCCGTTGATGACGTCGTCACCGCCAGCGCCGCTCAGCGTGTCGTTGCCGCCGAGGCCGTTGATCGTGTTGGCACTCCCGTTACCCGTAATGATGTTGCCACCGTTCGTCGGGCTGCCGAATGTCGGCGGCGGCGCCGCGGCAAAGATGAAGTCCGCCGCGGTGACGCCGTTGGCACCAGTTGCCTCGAGTTCCTCGAGGTGAATCGTGCCCAGCGCGACCCCGCCGGCAATTCCAGCAGCGTCGTAAACCGTGATCAGGGTGTCATCGACTGTGCCGTCTTCGACGTCCTGTATTGTCACCCGGTTCGCAAAGTTTCCAGCGGTTATGCCGAGCGCGCTGAGATCGATGAGGTCCTGGGTGGCGGCCGTGCCGCCGACCGAGTCGAAGCTTGTGACGATATCGGCTCCGAAGTTGGCCGCGTTATAGATAAGACGGTTGAACCCGCTGCCGACATCGATCGTGTCGTTGCCTTCGCCCCCGATGATCGTGTCGTTGTCGTCGCCGCCGGTGAGCGTGTCATCGCCGGTTCCGCCATCCAGCAGATCATTGCCGTCGTTCCCGATGAGGATGTCGTTGCCGGCACCGCCGAAGAGTTGGTTACTGGCATCGTTGCCGGTGATCGTGTTGGCGACGTTGTTGCCGGTGCCGTTGATGGCGGCATTGCCGGTGAGCGTCAGGTTTTCCAGTTCAGCGCCAAGCGTGTAGGTCGCTGAGGAAAGCACCGTATCCGTACCGCCACCGGCCGCTTCGACAATGATGTCGCCTGCAGTCACGACATAGGTGTCGTCGCCGCCGAAGCCGGTGAGCGTATCCACTCCGCCGCCGCCTTGGATACGGTTGGCAAGTTCGTTGCCTGTGCCGATAAAGGCACCCGCTCCGGTGTAAGTGAGGTTCTCGACATTGGCGCCCAGCGTATAGGTAGCGAGGGTCGTCTGCACCGTGTCGGTGCCAGCGCCCGCCGCCTCGACCACGACGTCCGCGTCGTCATCGACGAAATAGGTGTCGTTGCCATCGAGGCCGACCATGGTGTCGGCGCCCGTGCCACCGTCGAGAATGTCGTCATCGCCAGTGCCGGAGCCGCCGACAAGAAGGTCGTCGCCGGCGCCGCCGACGAGATTGTTGTCGCCGGTACCCCCGAAGATCAGGTCGTTGCCCGCACCCCCGGTCATCTCGTCGCCCACGCCGTTCTCGCCGACCATGAAATTATTGTCGGTCGAGACTTCGAGACTGGCGCCTCCATCCTGGCGATCGTCATCGAGCTTGCTGATGATGTAGTCGTCCTCGCCGAGCTCGTAACCGGCGAAGGTCGCGTCCGAGAAGTTGATCAGTTCAACGCCCTGCTGAAGACGCTGTGTCGCGCCGTCGGCGTCGAAATGATTGACGACCGTGATCTGCTGGCCGTCGATCCCGATCACGAGATCTCCGTCATTGTTATCGCCGCCATTGTCGAACGCATTGAGCCCCGTCAGAATCGGCAGAAGGGTCAGCGGATCGATCGCCGTCGAGCGGATGACAATGCGGTCAGCGGTGCCGCCGCTGGTTGCGCTCACGCCTTCGTTGATGATGTCGTTGCCGTCGCCGAGAGTGATGATGTAGGTGTCGTTGCCGAGGCCGCCGTTGAGGGTTTCGGCCGTCGTGGCCGTGATCACCAGGTTGTCGATGAAGAAGTTTTCGCCCGTTTCGTAGCTGCCTGCGGCGGTGAACCGTATCGCGGTGTGCGAGAGGCTCAGCGCAGCGGAGAAGCTTGAGCTGGTATCTCCACCGAGAGTTCCCAGGTTGTCCCAGGTGCTGCCGTTGAACGCCGCGACAATGAGGTTTTCGCCACCATCGAGATCATCGGCCTGATAGTCGAACGTCAATGTGGCAGAGGTGGCCCCGGCCAGGCTGAACGAACGCTGGATGCTCTCTCCGCCATCGATGCTTCCGCCGTTCTCGCCGAGGAAAGCAAGGCGCCCACCGGTTATGCGAATGTCGCCGTTGTTGGGAGTGTTGTCGGTCTCGCCGCCGCCCTCCATCCAATTGCCGGTGAAGCTCGCGCCGATGCCGTTGTTGTTTGCGTAGGACGTGGATCCGAAACTGTCGGCGCGTGTGGTTGACGTCGCCGGGCCATTCGGGCCGCCGATCAAAATGTCGTCGCCGTCACCGCCGTTGAGTATATCGGAGCCGTCGCCCCCGAGCAGGATGTCGTTGCCGCCCAGACCGTTGAGGATGTCGTTGCCATCCTTGCCCGATATCAGATCGTCGCCGGCCGTGCCGTTGAGCGTCTCGCCGGCAGAGGTGCCTTCGATGACGTTAAGGTCGAAATCGGTGAAATCGAGCTTCTCGATGCCGCGAACGGTATCCTTGCCGTCCGAGCGCGGATTGGCCAGCGCTTCCTCTTCGGTTTCCGGCAGATCGTCGTCGCCCGCGGGCTGGACGAAACCGGTGTGCTCGACGAACAGACTGTCGTCCGAGTTCAGGCCGAAGGTGTAGTTGGCTCGGGCGTCCGTGTAGACCGCTGTATCGACGTCGCCGGCGACATGACCGTTGATGATTTCGCGGACGATCGCGAGCTGTCCGGGGTTGATCTCGCCCGAGAGCATGCGCGGCGCCAGTTCCGTCAGGCTGTCGACGCTGAAAGCAGCCCAGGTCTGGCCGGCGACAGGCGTCACCAGAATGCGGACGTTCAGCCACATGTCGCCGTCGATGACATCGTTACCGGCAAGGCCCTTGATCCTGTCGCTGCCGCCGCCGCCGAGGATGATGTCGGAGGCGTCGGCGGTATCCATCACCACCTGTTCGCTGACGCCGTTCATGCCGGTCTGTGTCGTACGGGTGATGTGGGCGACGAGTGCGCGCAGCCCCGTGATCAGATCGACGTTCTTCTCCAGCAGTGCGTTGGAGTAGGTGTCCAAAGCAGAGTCGGGCCCGGGTACCGCGGCGGTTCCGGTGGCCTCGGCGCGGGAGTTTACCGCCTCGCTTCGGCCCGTCAGCGTATCGCCGTAGATCCAGCCCGAGAGACCTTCGACGAGGTCGAAGCGGTCGCGCAGGATGAAGGCTTCCTGGGTCGCGAAGAGCGGGATGCCGAGATCGGAGACGGCGGCATGGGCATCGCCCTTGTGTATGCCCCAGTCGAAGCCAGCCATGCCATTGCTGCGCTGGATGCCCTCGTTGTTCTGGAACATGATGTCGTCACCGGATTCGGCGTCGTAGTCGCCGTCGCCGCTGCCGCCGTTAAGCACGTCATGCCCGATGATCGAGGAGTTGAAGAAGAGCTCCGAGTTCTCGCCAGCCAGCGTGTCGAAGCGCTGACCGCCTTCGAGCCAGTCGTCGCCCTCGTTGCCGAGGAGGAAATCGCCGCCGGTGCCGCCGAGAATGAAATCGTCGCCGGTGCCGCCAAAGGCTTCCTTGCCGTCGGGGCCGGTGATGATGAAGTCGTTGCCGTCATTACCGAACAGCAGCGACAGGCCCGAGCCGCCGTGGATGACGTCGTTGCCCTCGTTGCCGTGCAGGAAGTCGGCCTCGCCGATGTCGGTGCCGGCATTGGTGATGATGTCGTCGCCCTCGCCGCCGAAGACCTTGTCTACGCCGTAGCCGGCCTCGATGCGGTCGTTGCCGCCCCTCCCCCAGATCGCGTCGTCGCCGCCGCCGGACACGATGATGTCGTCGTTCTCGGTGCCGCCGATGGTGAAGTGCTCGTTGCTGTTGACGCGGATGGATTCCGCGATGCCGTCATTATTGGCGTCGACACGCTGGACGAGCTTGGAAAAGCCGCCCAGGAACGGATCGTCCGAAACCGGATCGGCACCGAGCTGCTTGCTGATGTCCATCTCGAGCGTCGGCATCTGGAAGGCTGAGAAGAGATTGCCGGGCAGCGCGGTCTGTTCCTCGTCGCCGAGGTCGGTATTGCGCATCACGAGTTCGGCGAAGGTGTTGTTCTCAAGCTCGTTGAGCAGGTTCAGGCCCTGGGTCCGCGAGAGATAGTAGAACCGGTCGGCGTCCTGCAGGTTTTCCATCGTCATCTGGAAGACGAAGCTGAAGGTCGAGCCCAGCATGCCGCCAAACGCCATCTTCTTCTCGGCGAGGCCGCCCATCCAGAAGTCGACGGTGTTCAGGCCGCCGAGCGTGCCGCCCGCATAGGCGCCGGTCGCGTTGAGGAAATCGAGCCGGTCGTTGTCGAAGTCGATCTTCGCCTGGCCCGTCAGCGTATTGTCGCCGAGAACAAGCTTTGTCGCGGCATCGCGCAACTGCTCGACCGTCTTCGGATTGGCCTGGCTGTTGGCCACCGACGCATGCGTGCCATAGGCCGCGATGAAGTTGATGATCGACGCCGGGTTCTTCATGTTCAGCGCGAAATCGGCCCAGCTTTCATAAGGCTTGAGCAGCGTGTCGCCCGTTTCCGTGAAGAATTTCTCGCGGGCCGCATTGAGGGGCGGGGTGCCGACATCGCGGCCGCGGGCGATGTTGATGGTCGCCAGGTCAAGCGGGATGCCGAGCAGCTGGTTGCGCAGCACGTCGGTGACGAACTCATCGATCTCGCTGCCGGTCTGGCGGCTCATGCCCCGGATGATGGCGCCGGACGCCTCCTCGGCCGAGCCGAGCGAGTCATACATGACCGGGTTGAGGAAGCCGTCGAACAGGCTGATGTCGTTCTGAACAGGGTTGCCGTTGGCATCCATTTCGATGACGGCGATGTCCTGCCGCAGCATCGAGTGGCCGAAGCGATAGACCACATGGGCGAATTCGGCGGCGATGCTCGGGTTGATGTCGGCCGAGGGCTCGAACACGAACACATCGATGTCCGGCTGCATCATGCGGCCGAATTCCTCGAAGACGAGGTGCTGGTACTCCATCTCGTTGGTAAAGCGGCCGGCCTGGAACAGGCGCTCGCCGTCCCAGACCAGCGCCGCGATGGCGCCCGCCGTCGTCGGGATCGCGGTCACGTCGACCAGCAGCCACTCGTTGAGGAAGGCAAGGTCGCCGGAGTCGAGCGCGATCTGCTTCGTCATCTCGACGACGCGGTTATGCTCGGAATGGAAGACCTGGTGGACGGCCGTCAGGGCGATGTTCTCGTTGGCGCGGCCGTCGCCGGCGATGAAGTGCCGATCGAGCAGTTCGTTGTCATAGGCGCTCGGCCCGCGCATACCTTGGGGGCCGGGCGTGCCGTCGGCATTGGCATAGCCCAGCAGCGAGTCGGTATCGGCCTGGAGCACTCCGGCCATTGAGACAATCGGAACGGCCGCATGCGCGATGTCGTCGAGGAAGGCGTGGCCGGTCAGCACGACGCCCTGCGCGCTGACGGGGGCGGCCAGATTCCCCTCGCGCAGTATGTCATCGGCGGTGCCGAGCTGGCCGTCCGGCCCCATGCCGACGACGAGTTGCGGATATCCGTTCTGGCCGGGAATGAAATTGCCGTACTCGTCGGCCGCGATGAGCGGAATGTTGCCGACGTTGAGGTCTGTCAGTTCGATGCCCAGGACGTTGCGCGCCTGAGCCTTGATGTCGGCCCAGGTGGCGAGACCGCCATTGCTGCCTTCCAGCAGCAGGCCGCTCGCGATCGGCTTGCCGTCCGGCCCTGGAACATATTCACGCATGAAGACCTGCTTCGACGCGGTCGAGGCATAGGTCTGGTTCTGGTCGACCCAGGGTGTGGTGAGGTTTTTCGGGCCGGCGCCATCGTCGGCAGTTCCTAGGACACCGTCGGCGCCTGGATTCACGCTGACGCGGGTCAGCGGAATGTAGTTCTGGGCGCCCGGAGCCGTGCTGTAGAGCGGATCATCTGGCGCCAGCGGGACATAGACGGTGCCGTTGCCACCCTTGGCGACGAGATCGAGGCCGTGGTCGAAGAACTGGCCGAAGATGGTCATCCAGCCGTTGAACGGCGAGGACAGACCCTCGTCAGGCGAGACGTTGGGCAGATAGACGGTATTGCCGTCCATCTCGACGCCATGTTCGAGGAGCGCTGCGTCGAGCGCCGCCTTGGCCAATGCATAAGCAGCCGATGGTTCCTCGCCCACTCCGGGCGCTGGGACGGCCTTGAGCACAATATGGGCGTTGGCGATCTCGACGAGCGCGGTCATCAGCGGCTGGCCGGAAAGGCCGGCATGCGTCAGTGCGGCGGCGATCGCGGCCGGGTTGTTGAGCGTCTGGTCGACGATCAGGTTCGAGATGATGCGGGGATCGGCGTCGATCACCGTGCCGCTGCCGGGGCCCGTCACGGAGCCCGAACCGGGGCCCGCGTTGGCGTAGTTGTTGTTGCTGAACCAAGTCTCCGCGACGGGCGACGGATTGAAATCGTAGCGATCGCCATCGCCGTCGTTCATGTAGGTCGGGTCGAACAGGCCCGGGAAGCTCTGGTCCGACGCGCCCCAGTTCTCGCGGCCGGGCAGCAGGTTATTGTAGCTGCCATCGACGGTGCGCAGGCCGTAGGGAAGGAGATGGGCCTGGGTGAGGCCGTCATTGCCGTTATAGCCGGCCACTAGAGCTGCGAGGTCACCGCCCGCGGCGTGAGCCTCGGCGATTTCGATCTGCTTCAAGATGAATTCGAGATCGTGTTTGACAAGCTTAACCATGGTTCCCTGCTCCACGTTCGCGCACAGTTTATGTCTGCTCTACGGCACGTCGAACGCTGACGATGGGTTCGCTAGTGAAGCGACCAATCTTCTCTGCTTGAACTGCTCGACGAACCGAAAATTAATAATTCGTTAAACAGCATCATTGCCAAATTACCGCAAAGTTGCAAGCGACTTTGGTCTTCAATATTTGAGGCGCCGGCCCAATATTCTGACTGTATCCTATCTATACGTTGGTTTAGCCTTAGAACTATCCTTAAGTTTAGTTTCAAGAGAAAATATACAAGATGCCGCAGGATGAAAGACGAGTTCACCCCAATGAACAGCCGCGATTCCCGTGTCAGTCGAAACGTCATTATAAATCGTAGCGAACAAACGGCTTGCTCCTCCGGCGGCGATAACCGAAGCGTGTTGTTAGCTAGGTGAAATTTGATTAAAGTGCTTGGACATGGCTTGGAAACAGCAGCGTCACCTCACTCCTTTTCGCAGTAGAGAATGCCCGAGCCAGATTGCGAAGCTCCAATGTACGCCAAGGGAAAGGTTGGCCTGGGCCGGTCTTCCCCCCGGTGGAGCCCGGGAACGCTGTCCAGGCGCTTTATAGTAACCGGCGGCTGTCTGATGTTGGCCGCCATGACCATTGCAGGCGTTCTCGTGTCGGATATCGTCTCCCGTGGGGCTCTCAAGAGCCGCGCCGCGGCGACAGCGCTGCTCGTGCAAAGCCTTGTGAGCCCGCTCATCCAGGAATTGCGAACATCGAACAAGCTTTCCGACGCCGCGATCGCCAAGCTTGACCGGCTATACGCCGACGAAGCTTTCGGGCACCGCTTCCCCTATCTCGAGATCTGGACGCCGGACGGAACGATCGCGTACTCCAACAGTCCGATGATCATTGGTCAGTATTTTAAGGCGCCGGTAGGTTTATCCTCGGCGCTCGCAGGAGAAGTCACGTCCGAATACGCAGATCTTAACGCTCGCGAGCATACCGTGCGCGGGATCGGCATACGTTACCTTGAGATCTACAATCCAATCCGCGAGGATGGTTCCGGCAGAATCATTGGCGTCGCCGAGATTCACGAAAATACCGCGCCTCTACGCGAGGACCTAATGCGGCTGCGCATGAGCGCCTGGGCGGTTGTGGCGATCAGCACGCTCGTGATTATGGTGGGACTTTTCGGCATCGTCCGCCACGGCAGCCGGATGATTGAAACACAGAGCTCAGACCTGAAGAGACACATCGAGGAAATTGAAGAACTGGCGCGACTTAACCGCAATCTCATGGAGCGCTCCCAGCGTGCCTCAGCACGGGTGACTGAGATCAACGAGCAGTTCATGCGCAACATAGGTGCAGATCTACATGACGGTCCCGCGCAACTGGTGAGCTTTTCGCTACTAAGGATCGACGCTGCTCATAGGGCTCGTACCTCATCCGCGCGTAAGATCCAGTTCGACCAACTGCGTTCTGCGCTCAGCGAAGCGTTACGGGATCTCAGAAGTATCGCGCGTGGTCTGTTGCTCCCCGACATTGCAGACCAGTCATTCAACAGCATTCTAGAGCGGGTCGTAAGTGCTCACGAGGCCCGAACCTCGGCCGTGGTTGCCTTGTCGATGTCAGGAAAAATCGATCCATTATCTCAGGCTGTTAAGATATGCGCCTTCCGCTTTGTCCAGGAGGGTCTTAACAATGCGTACCGCCACGGGAACAGTGCGGGACAACGTGTTGATAGCTGGATGGAGGAGACACGTCTCCATGTGGCGGTCTCCGACGAAGGCAACAACAGTCCATCGGACGAGCGTGGGCTTTCAGAAGGGGGGTTAGGTTTGCACGGCTTACGAGAGCGAATTGAGAGCCTCGGCGGCACGTTGACAATGAAAACTCGGGCAACTGGGGGGATCTCGCTCGAAATGGCGATAGATCTAAGCGGAGGACTGCGCGTTGGCTGAAAAGATTTCCGTTATCGTGATCGATGACCACGCCATCTTCCGAACCGGTGTTATTCAGACCCTGGCGGGCAGCCAAGACCTCCAAATTTTGGGAGAAGGAGCCTCGCTAGCTGAGGCCATCGAGCTTGCGGAGAGGACGAGGCCCGACGTCGCATTGGTTGATGTTTCTATGCCCGGTGGCGGGATCGCGGCCGCCCGCAGCATTCATGCTAGCTGGCCTGAGATTCGCGTTGTGATGCTGACAATCTCGGAAGACGAAGATGTGGTATTGCAGGCACTTGACGCCGGCGCGTCTGCCTATGCCTTAAAGGGGGTGCCGGGGTCAGAATTGATTGCAATCATTCGATCAGTGGCTCAGGGCGCGTCTTATGTTCCACCGAACATAGCGGCGCGGCTCCTGAACTCCATGCGAACCCGGCTCGACGAGGGTGCTATCGCAACGAAAATTACGGCTCTCACTATCAAAGAACGCCGCACGTTGAGGCTCTTGTCTCAAGGCTTCAGCAATCGTGCCATCGCCGATGCTACTGGCGTCACCGTGCCCACGGTGAAATTCCACGTCTCAAATATATTTTCAAAGATTGGTATCAAAAATAGAGTAGAGGCAACTCTAGCTGCAAATAAATATCTATTAGAGGAATGATTTATTTCGCGATCGATAGCAGCCGGTAATCCACTTGACCACGTCCGGGCATCTAAAACCGGTCGCGGCCGACCTTCAGTCGATCTGCTGGGCGTTGTCACGTTAACTGCGAAGTGGCGGCGAGGGTGTAGATGGGCGGGCATGAGCCTGTCCTGCGTCAGCTACAAGCGTCATCTTTTTCCGCCCGCGATCATCGCCGATGCGGTGTGGTTCTATTTTTGCTTTCCCCTGAGCCTTCGCCTCGTGGAGGGAGATGCTGCTGGAGCGCGGCATCGCCGTCTCCTATGAGGTGATACGGCGCTGGGCGTTGAAGTACGGGCGGGATTATGCCCGCCGCCTCAGGCACAAGGCGCCGAGCCGCCGCGATATCTGGCATCTCGACCAGGTGGTCGTCACCATCAGAGGCCAGAAATACTGGCTGTGGCGGGCGGTCGATCAGGACGGCTATGTCCTCGACGAGATCGTCCAGACGCGGCGCGACACCAAGGCAGCGCGGCGCTTGCTCAGGCGCCTTCTCAAGAAGCAGGGCTGTCCGCCCCGGCGCATGATCACCGACAAGCTCGGTTCCTATGGCGCGGCTCGCCGCCAGATCATGCCGGTGATCGAACATCGCTCGCACAAGGGCCTCAACAACCGGGCCGAGAACTCGCACCTGCCTTTGCGACGACGCGCGTGGGCGATGCAGGGCTTTCGATCTTCGGGAGGCCTGCAGAGGTTCGTGGCGATCCTCTCCGCTGCCGCAATCTGTTTGTTCCGCCCCGCTGCAGTCGCTCCGCTCTCGCCACCCACCTGCATCGTCTGGATGCCATGGCACACTGGAAAGCCGTGGCCGGTGTCACGGCCTGAGCCCGTCAACTGGCCAAACCGCCCTCTGCGCCCGCCGGCGGTTAACGTGACAACGCCGAGCCGACAGATGCGGTGATGCCGGCTCCCTTCAATGGTCATCATGGCCGAGAACCAAGGCCGCCGGCGCTTGGACAGGAAACGGCTGCGCTGCCACAACGGGGTAGCCTCAGCGGAGTTCCGCCCCGTCAAGAATTGAATTGTTGAGCGGAGGCAGTCCCGTGCAAAGTGTAGGGAGTGAGGTCGCTACGGGCGCTTTCTCACGGCGCCGAGACCGCAATGCATTGCGGTTTCGTCGGAAGCGACGGCGGGGTGCTGGCGCCCACCCGGTTCTCCGCCGTCGTGGATTCCATCTGCATCTCCGGCGCGAGACACCCATGGCAGGCCTTCAGCCTGTGAGATAAACTAAGTCTGGCATGGCCAAGGGAGCAGACAATGTTGACCCTCGTTCGGTTGCTTGCGGTTGCATTACTGTGCGGATCGGTTGCTGCCCCGATGGCTTCGACGGCGCAGGAAAGTCAACTGGTTCCTGTGACATCGGGGGTGCAGTATCAGCTCATCGACCGGTGGAACGTCGACCGCCTAAACCACATCCTCAAGGTCGATACGCCGACGTTCGCTGGCATTCCGGTCACCTACAGCCCGGCCACCAACGCTGTGCGCCTTTACCGTGTGACCTATCCTTCCGTGATCCCGGAACGCGACAACAAACCGATTGTGGCCACTGGCCTGCTGGCGATCCCCGACATTTCGGGTACGTCCTTTCCTGTGATCTCGTACCAGCACGGGACTGTGTACCTAAAACATCAGGTGCCTACCGTTCCCGAGCAGTCAGAAGAAACCCAACTGATGATCGCCCAGTTCGCCGGTCAGGGATACGTCGTCATTGGGACGGACTACTTTGGCATGGGCAACTCAAAGCAGCCCGAGGGATATCTGGTGAAGGGCAGCCAGCAGCAGGCCTGCGTCGATATGCTGGCCGCGAGCCGAGCCGTGCTAAATCAGATGAAGATCGAGACCAACAAGCTGTTTCTGACCGGTTGGTCTGAGGGTGGCTTCGTGACCATGGCCTTTCTCGAAAAGCTTGAGGGTTTGGGAGTACCGGTTGTCGCGGCCGCCACGGCAAGCGCTCCGGCAGATGGCGTTGCCATGATGAGGGGCGCATTACAGTTCCCACGAAAGATCGACGCACCTTGGCTCGGCATACTCTTCATCCTGACGGCGTTCTCGTTCGAGAACTACTACGGCGTGCCGGGACTGGCTCGCTCGGTGATTACCGACGAGGCCTATGAGCTTGCGCGCAAGGCCTACGAACGGGAGCCGCTTGACCCGGCTGAAATCCCCGGGGACCTGCACAAGCTCGTTCGGGCCGAGTATTTTGATCCGCTGTTCTTTGCCAACTCGATCTATGGCCGCCTCGTGGCAAGCACGAACGCATATCACTGGGTCTTCAAGACGCCGTTGCGCAACTACTATGGCGAGGCGGATGAGGTCGTCAGCACCGGCCTTGCGAAGCTGCCGATGCACTACCAACGCGCGGTGGGCAGTGGAAACGACAAGGTCGAGGCCATCTCCACGGGCCCGACGACACATCGGGGCACCTTCGCCAGCGCTGCGCCACAATGGAAAGCGTGGTTCGACGCTCTCTCTAAATAGATGGGCTCGTCGGACTATCGTCACCGCGACAGACAATGCGAGGCGTCACCGGCGGGGCCCGGCAGCGAACCCGTACAGCCGCTAGCCAGCGCTGGGCCACGGGACACCCGCCGGGCCGCGCCAGCGCAAAGGGGGCCACGCGGCGCAGGCCCGCCCGGCAAGGACGGTGGCCAAGTCATCCGATCGCATTGCTGCGCGTTCCGCGCCAGGAGCGCACGCGCGCCTTCCTGTCCAGGCTTTTGCGGCCGAATACCGACGTCATCCCCGGAGGCGGACTGTGACCGATATCTATGAACGTCTCGGCGTCGCCACGCGAATCAACGGAGCGGGTCTGCTGACGCGACTGGGTGGGAGCCTTATGGCACCCGCCGTGCTCGACGCCATGCGCGAGGCGGCCGGCCATTTCGTCGACATGACGGAATTGCAGACACGGGCCAGCGCGATCATCGCGCGTCATACCGGAGCGGAGGCCGGCATCGTCACCGGGGGGGCCGCTGCGGCGCTCACGCTCGCCACCGCCGCCTGCCTCGCGCGATTCGACGTCCGCATCATGGAGCGATTACCCGCGATCGATGACGAACCCAACGAAGTCATCATGTTCCGCGCGCACCGCAACGCCTATGACCACGCCATACGTGCCGCAGGTGCCCGCATCGTCGATGTCGGCTTCAACGATATCGCGATCGGCTCGGGGGTGAGGGGTCTCGAAGCCTGGGAAATCGAAAGCGCGATCACGTCTCGCACGGTCGCCGTCGCCTTCACGGCGGGGCCGCCGGGACAGGCGTCTCTGGCCATGGTCTGCAGGACGGCCGCTCAGCATGGCTTGCCGGTGATCGTCGACGCCGCTGCACAGTTGCCTCCGAAGGAGAATCTCCGCCGTTTCATTGATGAGGGCGCCGCGCTCGTGGCCATCAGCGGCGGCAAGGCGCTTCGTGGTCCGCAGGGCACCGGCCTGCTGTGCGGTCGCCGCGACCTCGTCGCTTCGGCACTGATTCAGCAGTTGGACATGGACATCTCGCCGGCCACCTGGTCTCCCGCGGAAGGCCTGATACCCGACGAACTGCGGCGTCGTCCGCCCCACCACGGTATTGGCCGCGGATTCAAGGTCGACAAGGAATCGATCGTAGGATTGCTCACAGCATTGGAGCTTTTCGAGACACGCGACCTCGCCAGCGAAACCGAGGCTATGATTCGCGAGCTGACCGCGGTCTCGGAGGCGCTGGCAGGGTCGCAGCATGTGAGCTGCGAGGTCGTCACCGGGCGCCATTATCCCGGGCTGAAGCTATCATTCGGCACCACCTGCGGCGGCCTGGACGCCTTGACCGTATCGTCCGAACTCCAGCGGCTAGCCAAGCCGATTCATCTCAGCGAACGCTGGGCCTCTAATAATATTCTCTTTGTCGATCCTGCGGGATTGCGAGCGGGCGACGGCGCAGCGATCGGCAGGGCGGTGCGCGCTCTGGTCCCGGGGGGCTGAGCCGGCTGCATGTCATATACGATCCTTCCCGACCTCGACGGGCGCCGCTGCATCGTCAGCAGCGCAAGCAATGGATTGGGCGCACCAGCATTGTCACGGAAATGTCGCCGAGCCAGGATTTTGCCCTGAGCAAAGCCGACTTACGCGGCGGCCGTCGCAATTTGCCACTGTTGCGCGACCTCGGCTCAAAAGAGTCTCAGCGTCGCTCGGGAGATCATATGGCGCTCGAGGGGCTCTTGGTTCCTCGCCCATCGAGGCAACCGCGCTACTCTTCGACGCCTCCTCTCTGGAAGCCGGCCGGCCGCGAAAACCCAGCAGGACGGCGGATGTGCTGAGGGCGCTCACGCGGGGTCTGAGCGGCGTGGGGCGGGTGGGTACGGCCGGTGAGATAGCTCAGCGCCTGGCTGGTGGAGTCGACCTGGTCGTCGTGGCGCCCATTCGGGAAAGCCAGGAGCTCGTTGAGCCACGTGGCCAGCCACGGCGCCTCCTGCGGGACATGGACCTGACCTGACTCGAAGCGTGCCGACTGCATGATAAAGCGCGTCTGCTTGTCGTAGCGCGGCTTGCGCAGGATGGCGTGCCATTCGCCAAACCGTCGCAGATCCTGCGTGATCGCTCGGCCGATGTCGGTATTCTCGATGATCGTCTGATCGGCCTTCCAGGCCTTGGAGAGGCGGAGGATCTCCCGCTTCAACTCCGGCACTTCCAGACGCTGGCGCACCAGATCAAGCAGATAGAAGTCGAGACCCTTTGCGCCCCAGACCGTGCCAACGGAGTAATCCGAGCTCTCCGACAAGGTCGAGGCGGTATCCCAGCTGGCCACGATGAAGTCGAAGGATTGCGGCGGCTTGCTGTAGGAGCGCAGCCACTCGCGTTTGACGATGTTCCCCTCGGGCGGGATCGGAGCCTGCTGATACTGGGCGGAAAAGGTGAGCGACCCCTGTGCGCGCCGCATCTGCTCGAGAACACTGAGGGGTTCACGCGCTTCGTGAAGGACCTCGCCCGCGGGCCGCGCATAAACATGCCCCGGCCTGTGGCTGAGCTGGTAGGTCCTGGCATCGGTCTCGATGGCCGGGATCGAGACGACCTCCCAGTCTTCCCGGCCAATGACATGCCCGACGAGATCGTCCTCGTGCAGGCGCTGCATGATGATCACGATCGCGCCGGTCTGCTTGTCATTCAGGCGGGTCTGCAGGGTGTTGTCGAAGGCCTCATTGACCCGCCGCCGCTCCTTCTCCGACATCGCATCGGTCGCCTTGATCGGATCGTCGACGATAATGAGATCCGCCCCGCGGCCGAGGATCGAGCCATTGATGCCCGCGGCAAAGCGATAGCCCTGCTCCGTCGTGATCAACTCCATGTTGCGCGGGCGTTTGGACGCCAGCTGAAGCCTGGGAAACAGCGCCCGGTACCAGGGGCTGTCGAGCACCGTGCGCGTGTCGACCGAGAGCTTGCGCGCGAGATCATCGGCATAGGACACGCAGATGATCCGCTTGGTGGGGTCCTGGCCCATCACCCAGGCGGGGAAGCCGACCGAGACGGTGATCGACTTCATCGACCGCGGCGGGACATTGATGATGAGGCGGCGAACCTCGCCGCGTGCGACCCGCATCAGCTGCCAGCACAGGTGATCGATGTGCCAGTTGTGCAAGTAGCGTGTACCGGGCTCAAGCGTGCCGAAGACCTTCTGGCTGAAGGTCGACAGGTCTTCGCGCAGAAAGGCCCGCAGGAGACGAGCGCGATCACTCATGATCATGCTCCTCATCCTCGGCCTGCTGCGGCGGGGTCAGGGATTTCGTGGCAAGCGGCGTCTTCTGGCCCGCGTACCCGGCGAGGACATGCTGCAGCAGGGCCCGATCCTCTTCCGGCAGCTCCTCGACCTGTTCGGCATCGACGTCAGCGTAGCGCTCATAACGAGCGAATATGCTATCGATGGCGCGCAGCTTCCCGCGCAAGCCTTCCTGAACCTGGCTGAGAATGAGAGCCTGGATCGCAGGCACTGTCCGCGCACGGCCCTTCTCCGTGATTTCTGTGTCGGCCTCGAGCACTTCGAGGAACATCGTCTTGAAGTTGCGGCTGCCTTTCTTGCGTCCACCGGGATTGCCGGACTGCCCCGGCTTGAAGCGGGAGGCTTTCGGGGGTTTGCCGCGACCGACCTCATAGTCGGTCGCGGGATTCTTCGGGGTCTTGCGGGTCATGGCACGTCACCTCACGCAACTTGCCGCGACCGCTGCCGCACCTTGAAGGTCGGCTGGGCTTCGGAGGTCGTGTCCGCGGCCTGACGCAGACGGAGGTCGGCCATCTCGGCGAAGCTCAGGCCGGTGGCGGCGTGGCGAGCGCAACCGCCAGACCAGGTCTCCCAGCGGCGAACGCCGACATCGACATAGTGCGGATCGAGTTCGACCGCGTGGGCACGGCGCCCGACCTTGGCGCAGGCGATGATCGTCGTGCCGGAACCGGAGAAGGCGTCGAGCACGATCTCGTTGCGCTGCGTGACGTCGCGCACGGCATCGGCGATCATCGCGACATTCTTCGGCGTCGGATGCAACTTGAGCTCTTTGCGCAAGCCCGCTGCACCGGGGTAGTCCCAGACATTGGTGCGGTTCCGCCCGAACTTGCCGAGCTGCACGTTGTTCGTGCCGGGCTCGCCCGGGTCCTTGAACACGAAGACGAGTTCGTGCTGGGAGCGGTAGAGCGAGCCCATCGCGCCCGAGCCCTTGTTCCAGACGCAAAGGTTTTTCAACTCCAGGCCAGCCCCGTGCCCGGCTGCGAGCATCTCGGCGATGTGGCGCCAGTCCATGAAGCAGTACTGATAACCGCCCGGCACGAGGAAGGCCGTGCTCGCGGTCAGGAAGGCGGTGAGGAACGGGAGGAAGTTGGCCCCCAGCTCGCCGGAGCCCATCATGAACTCGCGGTGCTTGCCGGGCTTGGCGACATGACCCGAGATCGGGACGTCATAGGGCGCATCGTGGATGCCCATCGCGGCGCGTTCACCGTCGAGCAGAGTGGCATAGACGGCCCTGTTACGAGCATCGCCGCAGATCAGGCGGTGCTCACCGAGGAGCCAGAGATCGCCGGGCTGGCTGACCGGGGCGCCGGTCGCCTCGTCCGGCAGGACGTCATCAGCCGCCTCGCCGCTGGCCGTCGCCGCGCTCTCGATCAGCTGATCAATCTCGGGAAAGCCAAAGCCCGTGATCTCCAGCCCGAAGTTCAGGTCGAGCGTGTGCTCGATCTCGAGCAGTTCCCCGAACTCGAGCGCCAGCAGCTCCCTGTCCCACGCGGACTTCTCGGCCAGGCCGTTCAGGGCGATGCGCAGGGTGCGCTGCTGCACCTCGTCGAGGTGCCCGAGGCGGATGACCGGGACGGTCAGGTAACCGGCCTTGCGCGCCGCATCGAGCAGGCCCTGGCCGCCGACGATCTCGCCGTCCCGATCGATCAGGATCGGCTGCACCAGGCCAAAGGCCCTGATCGAAGCCAGCAGCTGCGCGACGTGCTCCTCCGTGTGGCGGCGCAAGGCGCGCTTGTAGGCCCTGAGGCTTGCGATGGGGACATGCTCGACCGTGAGCTGCAGATCGCGATAGAGGGCGTCGGTCGCCTGGCCCGGGGGGAGGGCGGCCTTGATCGCGCGCCGCTTCGGCACGGGCACGGCATCGGGGTCCTGGGGGGAGGCGGCAACCTTGGAGAAGAGCGGCGCGCTCATTGCAGTATCCTTCGAAGCAAGAGGTCAGCCCGCGCGCCGGGGGAATCCTGGCAACGTCACCGCGATCCGCGGTGGTCCGGCCCAACATGGGCCGAGGGCTGTCCTGCGATTGCTCCCGAAGAAATGGGAAATTGCCGCTAGACCGAATCACCTCTACACCACTCTCTGGCTTCGCTCAAGCCTCTGATTCAAATCCCTTTTTTGACAAAGACAGTGTCCTTGGCTAGCGAGCCACACCGCTTGGGCGGCCTATGGAAGCTTCCCCTCGCAGAACGGGTTTTCCCTGCAGACTTCCCTCACAGCAGCTAGAAGGCCGAGCCTTGGCCGAGAAGGCCGCAGGCGCCGGCCTAAGCCCGGGAATTCCCCGGATTGCTCCACGATCTGGCGCTATTGGCCCAGACCGGTTCGCCCGACACTGCGTCGTCAGCCACGCATATTGTCCAAACGCCGGATTTGGACGGGTGAGCAGTTACTGCGACGGTGTGGGGGGTTAGCAGGCCGAGGCGGTCTCGCCGCGCCATCCAAGCTCCAGAACCCATGCTATCGGGCCGGTTTCTGAGGCTCGGTCTGGGCAGGCCGGTTTTGTGTTCCGCGGGATTTTGGCTGAGACCGGTTCGCAGCAGCTTTTGGCGAGACTGGTTCGACAGATTCGCTGGACGAGAAAAAACCCGCCTTGGAGGCGGGCTCAAATCGATAGCTGATCGCGGTGCTCAGTGAACGAGGATGCGGTGCTCCTGGCTCGCCCAGTCGTGAGGCAGAGCTGAGGTCAGTCTGCTGATGGTGAGATTGGCCGGGGCAGTGCCATCGGCAATGGCGCGGATGATATTCGGCGAGAGACAAGTCAGCGGCAGCAGCTTGCGGATATTGCGTTCGCCCACACCTTCGCGGATCGCGATCGCATCGGTCGAGGCCATCGAGCCATCGATCAGCTGCGCCATCCAGCGTCTCGCCTGGGCAATCATGGTCAGGATCGCCTCCGCGGAATCATGATCGAGCCGGGGCTTCTGCGTGGGCTCATGCGCGACGCCCTTGCGCCGACCCTGAGGCTGCCAGGCGAAGGGAATCTTTGTCGTGCTGGCCTCGCCTGCATCATCGGGAGACTGGAGCGCGATGATCAGACAATCTCGGTGCAGGTTGACGCGCGCGATCTGAGCAGGATTGGGAGTTGCGGCCAACACAGCGGCTTCGATCTCGGGAGCCGAGATCCGGGCAATGGATCCGGCTTGAGCCTTGCGATGCTGGATCAGCGCCTGCGAGACATAGTAGCGATACCGCGCCCCGTTCTTGCGGGCATGGCTCGGGCTCATCCGGTTGCCCGCATCGTCATGCAGCAGACCCGCAAGCGTAAAGGCTGAGTTCGCCGATCGTCCCTTGCGCTCGATGGCGGCCGCAGCGAGGTGCCGTTGAACGGCGTCGAAGATCTCGACCGTGACAATCGGTACATGGGCACCACGATGTGAGACGCCGTGCCAGACGATCTCGCCGAGATAGAAGCGGTTCTTGAGCAGATGGGCGAGCATGCCGACACGGAAGCGATGACCCAGTCTGGTGACGATGCCCTCACGACCCAGGGTCTCGGCCACCGCTCCGACCGAGCCGAGATCGAGATAAAGCTGGAAGATGCGACGCACCAGCGTAGCCTCCTGCTCGACCATGACGAGTTGCTTCTTCTCACTGCGATAGCCCAGCGGGACCGGGCCGCCGACCCAAAGCCCTTTGGTCTTGGACGCCGCGATCTTGTCGCGAACGCGCTCGCCGATGACCTCGCGTTCGAACTGGGCGAAGGAGAGCAGGACGTTGAGCGTCAGCCTGCCCATGCTTGTTGTCGTGTTGAAGGACTGGGTGACCGAGACGAAGGAGACGCCGTGCTCATCGAAGAGCTCGACCAGCTTGGCGAAGTCAGCGAGTGAGCGCGTCAGGCGATCGACCTTGTAGACGACGATGATGTCGATGCGCCTTGCGCGGACCGCATCGAGCAGCTGCTGCAGGGCAGGGCGCTGCAAGGATGCGCCAGACAAGCCGCCATCGTCATAGCGATCACCGATGAGGCTCCAGCCTTCATGGGCCTGGCTCTTGATATAGGCCTCGCAGGCCTCTCTTTGGGCATCGAGCGAGTTAAAGGCGAGATCGAGATTATGCTCGGTCGACTTGCGCGTGTAGATCGCGCAGCGCTGCGGCCTTGTTGCCGGCTCGCGGATCATGGGGTGGCCCTCGCGGCCTGCCGCTGCCGCAATCCGAAGAAGCGCGGTCCGTTCCAGGTGGTCCTTGTGATCCGCTTGGCCAGTGTCGAGAGACTGCGATGTGTCTCGCCATTCCAGAGGAAGCCGCCGGGCACGATCACGACCTCATGGTTGACGCCGTCGTGCTCGCGGACCAGGACTGAGCCGGTCTTGATGCGTCGTCGGGTTTCCTGGCCCCGCGCCAGCTTCGCCAGGTGTCGCGCCAGTTCATCATCAAGCTTGCCGAGCTGCTGCTCCTGCAGCCGATGGGCGACCAGCCGCGCGATCAGATCGCGCGACAGGCCGGCCGGAGCGGCCGTGCGATACAGCCGGCGAAAGCGGGCCCGCAGCTCATCGAAGCCGAGGCTCGCCAGAGCGGCCACCTCGTCGGCCAGGCCCGACGCCGAGGGCTGGGCCATGTTATCGCGTGGGGCCCTGCTCATTGTGCCTGGCCCGCGGTGATGCGGTAGACCGAGCACTCCGCTCCATCGGCAGCGCCGACATTCTCATGCGAGATGACGTAGCCGCGCTTTCGCAGGCCGGTCAGGGCGGCGCGCGTCGTGTGTGGCTGCCAGTCCGTCACGGCTGCGAGCTTGGCGAGACTCACCCCCTCGGCGGCCTGCAGCAGGCCCAAGACAATGCCGAGCTTACTGCCGGGACGGGGCGGCAAAGGCGATCCGTAGACCACCGCTGAGATGGCTTCGCTCTCAGAAGCGGACGATGTGTCGATCGCAGGAGTGGTGTCGGCCTTGCGGCTTCGGCGTGTCATGGCGATCTCCTCGCGGTTGCAGCGGGGCCATCCCCGCACCACCGCGACCCCGCCTCGGCGCGACGCCGGCAGGGTTAGCTTAGAAGATCGACGCGTATCTCCGCGCCTTCGACACCAATGCGTGCCGTGCGAACGAAGTCCAGTCGAATGTCGCGTGGCGCAGAAAGCGATTTGGTTGCCAGGCCAAGCCGTAGAAGTCTGGCACGTCCGCTTCCGGGCGGCTTAGTTGGCGACGGGCTTCCGCAGTTGGGTGGGTCGCTGACAGCCTCTCGCAACGTCCTCTTTCAAGCAGTCCAAAATCTGGCGACACGCGCTGCCGCGGGATTTGGTCGCTTCGCCGACATTTCCCGGTCGAGGCCAGCTCACATCGCCATGAAATGCGTCAGCTTGACGTTGAGATAATCGTGGATTGCCTGGCGGCCGCCCTCGCGGCCCATGCCGGAATGGTTGATGCCGCCGAACGGCGCCTCGGCATGGGCGATCATGAAGGTGTTGATGCCGACCATGCCGGCGCTGAGGCCTGAGCTCAGCGCCTCGGCATAGCGCTGGCTGCCGGTGAAGCCATAGGCGGCAAGGCCGTAAGGGGTCGAGTTAGCCCGCGCGATCGCGTCGTCGAAGTGGCGGAAGGTGGCGATCGGTGCCAGCGGCCCGAAAGGCTCGTTGCGCATGATGCGGGCGTCGTCCGGCACGTCGGCGAAGACGGTCGGCTCGAAGAAGAAGCCCTTGTTGCGGCTGGCCGGACGTCGCCCGCCGGTGAGGCGCCGCGCGCCCGAGGCCTCGGTTTCGTTCGACAGGGTCTCGACGCGGTCGCGCTGGCTGGCGAGCGTCAACGGACCCATCGAGCTCGCCTGGTCCTGACTGTCGCCCAGCACGAGTGCCTCGGCGGCCTTGACCATGCCCCTGGCGAAGCGTTCGGCCAGGCTCTCATGCACATAGAAGCGGTTCGGAGCGATGCAGACCTGGCCGGCATTGCGGAACTTGAACTGGGCGCAGAGGGTCGCGGCGCTGTCGACGTCGGCATCCTCGCAGATCACGACGGGGGCATGGCCGCCGAGTTCCATCGAGCAGCGCTTCACGGTCTTGGCCGCTTCGGCGAGCAGCATCTGGCCGACGCGCGTCGAGCCGGTGAGCGAGATTTTGCGCACCTCCTCGGCTGCCATCAGGAGAGGCGTGATCGTCTCGGCCGGGCCGAAGAGCATCTGGACGGTCCCGGCCGGCGCGCCGCCTTCGACGCAGGCCTCGGCGATCAGGGTTGAGGTCAGCGGCGTCTGCTCCGACGGGCGGCAGATGATCGGGCAACCGGCCGCGAGCGCGGGCGCGATCTTGCGCGCCAACAGGTTGATTGGGAAGTTCCAGGCGGTGAAGGCGGCGACGATGCCGACAGGCTCCAGCGCCGTCGCCAGGCGGCCGCCCTGGCGCGAGGGAATGGTCTCGCCGAAAAGGCGCTCGGCCTCGCCGGCAAACCAGTCGAACTGCTCGATCGCGATCAGCACCTCACCCTCAGACTGGGCGATCGGCCGGCCGATCTCATGCGACAGCGCGCTCGCCAGAGCACCCTTGCGCGACTCCATCGCCCGGGCGATGCCGCGCAGCACCTTGGCCCGCTCCCAGCCATGCACCTTCGACCAGGTCTTGAGCGCGGCGCGCGCATGATGCAGCGCCTCCTCGACCTCGGCTGCGCCGGCGCGAGGCGCCGTCCAGAGCAACTCCTCCGTGCAGGGATTGCAGACGGACAGCGGCGGCAGCGACGTGGCCGGCCGGAACTCGCCCCCGATCAGGAGTTTTGGCGCAAGGTTGGACATGGGTATCTCCAGCACGGTCACAGGATGTCCGGCTCGCCGACCGGCGCACCGAATGAGGTTTCGAGGAAATCGAAGTCGCAGCCCTCATGGGCCTGGCCGATATGGCGGGAGAACATCCAGCCGTAGCCGCGCTCGAAGCGGGGCGCGGGCAGCCGCAGCGCGGCGCGTCGACACTCCAGCTCCGCCTCGTCGACCCACAGGTTTATGCTGCGGGCCGCGACGTCGACGCGAATGAGATCGCCGCTGCGGACGAGCGCGAGCGGCCCGCCGATATGGGCCTCTGGCGCGACATGCAGGATGCAGGCGCCGTAGCTGGTGCCGGACATGCGGGCATCGGAGATGCGCAGCATGTCGCGCACGCCCTGCTTGAGGAGCTTTTTCGGAATCGGCAGCATGCCCCATTCCGGCATGCCCGGCCCGCCCTGCGGACCGGCGCCGCGCATCAGAAGGATGGTATCGGCGGTGACGGGCAGATCGGGATCATCGATCTCAGCCTTCATCTGCGCATAGCTGTCGAAGACTAGCGCCGGGCCAGTATGGTCGAGCAGATGCGGCTCGGCCGCCGATGGCTTCATCACGCAGCCAAGCGGCGCGATATTGCCGTAGAGCACCGCCAGCGCCGGCTCCGTCGATACCGGCCTGTCCAGCGGCCGGATGACGTCGTCGTTCCAGATCTGCGCGCCCTCGATCGCGGCGCCCAGCGAGCGCCCCTCCACCGTCGCCGCGTCGAGAGAGAGGTGCTGCGCGAGCCGGCTCATCAGGCCGCGCAACCCGCCAGCATAGTAGAAATCCTCCATCAGATAGCGCTCGCCGGAGGGGCGGATGTTTGCCAGCACGGGGACGATCCGGCTCGCCGCTTCGAAATCGGCGAGGCCGATGTCCTGGCCGGCCCGGCGCGCCATTGCAATGAGGTGGATGATGGCGTTGGTCGAGCAGCCCATTGCCATGGCGACCGCGATGGCGTTCTCGAAGGAGGCGCGCGAGAGCACGACTGCGGGTCGTAGGTCCTCTTCCACCATCGCCACGACGCGCCGGCCGGTCTCGGTCGCCATGCGGATATGGCTGGAATCGGCAGCCGGGATCGAGGTGGCGCCCGAGAGCGTCAGCCCCATCGCCTCGGCGATGGCGGTCATGGTGCTGGCGGTGCCCATCGTCATGCAATGGCCGTAGGAGCGGGCGATACCGGCCTCCACCGCCTGCCATTCCTGGGCGTCGATCTTGCCGGCGCGGCGATCGTCCCAAAACTTCCAGGCATCGGAGCCGGAGCCCAGCACCTCGCCGCGCAGATTGCCGCGCAGCATTGGCCCCGCAGGCAGGAAGATTGCCGGAATGTCGGCGCTGATCGCGCCCAGGATCAGGCCGGGCGTGGTCTTGTCGCAGCCGCCCATCAGCACGGCGCCGTCGACGGGGTGGGAGCGCAGCAGCTCTTCGGCCTCCATCGCCAGGAAGTTGCGGTAGAGCATCGTCGTCGGCTTGACGAAGTTCTCCGACAGCGAGATCGCCGGCAGCTCCAGCGGGAAGCCGCCGGCCTGCAGCACGCCGCGCTTCACGTCCTCGACACGCTGGCGGAAATGCGCGTGACACGGGTTGATGTCGGACCAGGTGTTGATGATCGCGATGACGGGGCGGCCGTTCCAGTCCTCGACGCCATAGCCCATCTGCATCAGGCGCGAGCGATGGCCGAAGCCGCGGAGGTCGTCGGTGTCGAACCAGCGGGCGCTGCGAAGCGGCGGCTTCGTCATTGGCTCGCCGTCACGCCGCCGTCGATATAGACGATCTGGCCGGTCATGTAGCTGCCGGCCGGCGCCGCGAAGGTGATGACCTGCCCGACGACCTCGACGGGATCGCCGATCCTCCCGAGCGGATTGCGGTCGAGGATGAAGTCGCGGAAGCCCTCGCGCTCGAGATGATGGCGGATGCGCTCGGACTGGATGAAGGTCGGCGCGACGCCGTTGACGGTGATGTTGTGCTCGGCAAGCTCCATCGCATGCTGCTTGACCAGCATGACGAGACCGCCCTTGGTGGCGCAGTAGGCGGAATAGCCGCGGTTGCGCAGCGCCAGTTGCGAGCGCACCGAAAGCAGGTGGATCTGGCGGCCGCCGGTTCCCTGCGCGATCTGGTGGCGCGCCACCGCCTGGCCCAGGAACATCGCCGATTTCAGGTTGATCTCGTAGACGTCGTCGAAGGTCGCCTCGTCGACATCCATCAGCCGCTGCTCGCGTTGGATGCCGACGCAGTTGACCAGCACGTCGATGCCGCCCATCGCCTCGGCTGCGCGATCGATGACTGCCGCGATCGCGGCGGGCGAGCGCGCATCGAGCTCGAAACCATGGCTCTCGACGCCTGGCGCGCGCAGCCGGTGCGCCAGTGCCTCGGCCTTGGCGGCGCTGGGGCCGGCGATGGCGACATGGGCGCCGTGCCGCGTCATCGCCAGTGCGATCGCCTCGCCGAGCGCGCCATAGCCGCCCGGCAGGAAGACGCGCAGCCCCCGGATGTCGAAGAGCCGGTCGATCGCATCGAGGTCGATCTGCGGCGTCAGGTGTCCTTCGGGCCGGTTCATGCGGCAGGCTCCAGGGCGGCGGCCTGATAGACGGATTCCATCAGCCGAAGGGTTTCCAGATTGTCGAGGCGGTCGGTCTCGAAGGGCGTGCCGTCGCGCAGACCGGTAACGAAGGCGGCCATCGCGGCATCGAAACAGTCCTGATAGCGGCCGAGCAGGTCGACGCGCTCGGCCTGCGCCTCCGCGCCGACGAGGAAGACGCGGTCGTAGTCCATCACCACCGTGGCGCGGGTGCCGACGATCTCGAGCCGGTCGCCATGCAGCGGCGCATAGCCGGGCGCGCAGATGCAGCCATCGGCGGTCGCGATCAACCCGTTCTCGCCTTCCAGCAGGATCGCGGCGGTGTCCTCGCCGGGCAGGCCTTCCGCCAGCCGGTTCAGCCTGGCGGCGACGACGCGCAGCGGCCCGAGCAGGCAGCGCAGCACGTCGAGATGGTGGATCATCGTCTCGAAGACGAGGTTGCGCCGAAACGTCCGGAGATATGGCTGGCGTTCGAGCAGGAAGGGCTCGGCGTCCGGGCGCGGGCACAGGCCCGAGCCCCGGCAGACGATCGCGGCATGGCGCGGCTGCCCGATCCGGTCCTCCGCCAGCCAGCGCCGCACGGTCATGTAATGCGGCCGGAAGCGGTAGTTTTCATGCACCATGAAGCGGACCCGCTCGCCGACATGGGCTATCAGGGCCTCGGCTTGCGCCACCGTCTCCACCATCGGCTTCTGCAGCATGATGTGGACGCCATGATCGGCGGCCATCCGGGCGACCGGGTCGTGGGCTGCGAGCGAGGCTGCGATGTCCACCGCCTCGAAGCCGCCATCGCGGAACAGATCGGCGGGGTCGTCATAGACGCGGCCGATGCCGAATTCCTTGGCGCGGGCCTGCGCCTTCGCCCGGTCGATGTCGCAGATGGCGACGATCTCGGCACCGGCAGCCACCCAGGCGCGAAGATGGTAGAGGCTGATCAGCCCCGCGCCGACCAGCGCGACGCGCAGCGGTGCCGCATCCGAGGGGTTGCCGGAGCCGGTCACGCGGCCCGCTCCGTCAGGAGATTGCCGAGATAGGCGCGGGCCGGTTCATGGGCGAGCAGGCCGGCATAATCCGGCAGCGGCGTGACGACGCCCTTGTTGACGAAGATGAAGCGCTCGCAGATCTCCTCGAGGATCTCGAGATGGAAGCGCTCATTGGGGTGGACGCAGAGGAAGACCAGCCGTCCCTCCGAACGCAGCCGCCGGAAGAAATCCAGCATGAAGCCGATATAGCCGTCCTGCGTGTTGAACTGCGGTTCGTCGAAGAGATGGACCAGCGGGTATTCGCTGCCGGCGCGCTCCATCAGGGCGTTGGGGCGCAGCGACCGGAAATGCCGCACCTGGTAGGACTGGTGGTAGTGGATGGCGAGGCGATCGCGCTCGTCGGTACGGACGCGGTGAATGTTGCGGCCGCAGACCGCGACGGTGCCCTCCGTCGGGCTGTTCGAGCCGGTGATCAGCTCGAACAGGGTGGTCTTGCCGGAGCCATTGGGGCCCATCATGCCGACGATCGCCGGCTCCTCGATGCGGAAATCCGCGTCGAGCCGGAAAGTTGGCGTGCGATCGAGTCGGCCGCGTGTGTAGGTCTTCGAGAGATTGCTGACGTCAAGCATCGCGCTCATGGTCACATTCCGATCAGGCGCTGGCGCTGGGATCTGTCGTCGAGCAGGTCGCGGGCGGCCCCCTCATGGACGATGCGGCCGCGGTCCATGACATAGGCGCGGTCCGAGACCTCGAGCGCGGCGAGTGCGTTCTGCTCGACGATCAGAACGGAGATACCCTCGGCCTTGAGGCGCCGCACCGTCGCCAGCACGTCCTGGACGATCTTGGGCGCGAGCCCCTGGCTCGGCTCGTCGAGCAGGACGAGCCCGGGCGAGCCCAGCAGCGCCCGTGAGATCGCGACCATCTGCATCTCGCCGCCGGAGAGGTTCTCGCATTCGCGCGGCATCAGATGTTCGAGCGCCGAGAAGATCGAGAACATCTCGCCGACCTGCCAGGACCGGAAACGAGTCTTGCGCATGCCGATCTGCAGGTTGCGCGCGACGGTCAGCGTCGGGAAGATGCGGCGGTCATCGGGCACCCAGCCGATGCCCATGGCTGAAATGCGATGGGTCGGGCGCCTGGTGATGTCCTGTCCGTCGAAGCGGATCTGGCCGCGACGCGGCGGCGTCAGGCCCAGGATCGAGCGGATCGTCGTGGTCTTGCCGGCGCCGTTGGCGCCGAGCAGCGAGACGATCTCGCCCTCGCCAACCCTCAGCGAGGTGCCAAACAGCGCCTGCGTCTCGCCATAGAAGGTTTCGATGTCGCGGATCTCAAGCATGGGTCGCCTCCGCAAGTGTCGAGCGCCGCACCCATTTGTTGTCGCCAAGATGCTCCGGGGTTCCCTCGGCGATGACCTGGCCCCAGTGGATCACCGAAATCCTGTCGGCGAGCTCGAATAGGAAGCGCATGTCGTGCTCGATCATCACGATCGTGTAGCGATCGCGCAGCCGCTTCACGAGCTGGGCGAGACGGCGCGTCGCCTCGACGCCGAGCCCCGATGTCGGCTCGTCGAGGAAGAGGATGCGCGGCTCGGCGGCGAGCGCCACCGCGATCTCCAGTGCGCGGCGGTCTCCATAGCTGAGCGAGGCGGCTGCATCCCAGGCGCGTCCCGCAAGTCCGACCTGGTCGAGCACAGCCCGCGCCTGGTCGATCAGGGCGCGGTCCGAGAAGACGGCCGCCATCGCGTGCAGACGGCGCGCCCTGAAGGCGGGCAGCGCCAGCATGACGTTCTCGATGACGACCGTGTCGTCGAACAGGTTCATCAACTGGAAGGAGCGCGAGACGCCCATCCGGGCGATGCGCTGCGGCGGCAGGCCCGAGATGCGCTGGCCGTCGAACTTAACCTCGCCTCGGTCGGGCTTGTGCTGGCCGGTGAGCACATGGAAGCAGGTCGACTTGCCGGCGCCGTTGGGGCCCATGATGCCGCTGACCTGGCCGGCCTCGAAGGACAGCGAGATGTTCTCCAGCACGACGCGCCAACCGAAGCGCTTGTGGATGTTGCGGGCTTCGAAGAGAGCCATCATACGGCCTCCGTCGCGGGGGCCGGTGCTGCGGCCGGCTGGAGCGGCGGTCTGCGCCGCGAGAGGCCGTGGAGCATGCCCGCCAGCCCTTCGGGCCGCAGCATCACCATCGCCATGAAGATCAGGCCGTACCAGAGCAGCCAGGTCTCGGTGAGGCCGCCGAGCACGTCGCGGGCGACGAAGTAGAACAAGACGCCCAGCACCGGACCCCAGAAGCTGACGAGGCCGCCGCCGACCAGCACCATCATCACGACGAGCCCGGATTGGTGCAGGCTCATCACGTCGGGATAGGCGCTCTGCTGGGCCATCGCGAGCAGGCTGCCGGCGAGGCCCGCCAGCATCGCCGAGAGCGTGAAGACGGCCCATTTGAAGCGCCAGACCTCGTAGCCGACGAAGCGGGCGCGGGTCTCGTTCTGGCGGATGGCCTGCAGCACGCGGCCGAAGGGCGAATTCGCCAGGCGCCAGCACAGCACGACAACGATCATCAGCAGTGCCGCGGCGAAATAGAACAGCGCGCGATTGTCGGTCAGGGCGACCTGCCAGGGTCCCAGCGTCAGCGGCGGGCGCGGAATGCCGAGCAGGCCGTCCTCGCCGCCGGTGACGCGATGCAGCTTCATGGCGAGGAACCAGAAGATCTGGCCGAAGCCGATCGTCAGCAGCGCGTAGTAGATGCCGCGGCGATGCGACAGGAACGCCCCGACCAGCGCGCCGGCGATGCCCGCCGCCAGCACGGCTGCCAGCAGGCCGCCCCAGAGGCTGGCGGCAACATGTTGCTGAAACAGTCCGAAGGCATAGGCGCCGATGCCGAGATAGGCGCCGTGGCCGAAGGAGTGCAGGCCGGTATAGCCGAACAGCAGGTTGAACCCGAGCGCGAAGGCGACCCAGATCGCGATCTCGATGCCGAGATACTGATAAAGCCCAACGGCAGGCAGCAGCCATGGCGTCGCCAGCAGCAGTATAGCGAGGACGATCATCGGCAGCGTGATCCAGGCCGACGGGCGCGCAGGAATGTCCGAGAGCGAGATCATGGGGTCAGTTCTCCAGCGCGCTCTTGCGACCGAGGAGGCCGCGGCTGCGGAACCCGAGGACGGCGATGAGGAGCAGGTACATCGACATCGTCGCCCAGGCGGCCGCATAGGCGCCGGTGATGCCCATGGCGAGGCCGACCAGAAGCGCCGCGATGACAGCGCCCCAGAAGCTGCCGACGCCGCCGATGACGATGATGAGGAAGGCGGGGATGACGATATCGACGCCGACATGCGGGCGCAGGCCCCAGATCGGCACCATCACCACCCCGGCAAGCCCGGCCAGCGCGGCGCCGAAGCCGAAGACGAGCAGCCTCAGCCTGGCGAGATCGTAGCCGAGCGCACGGACCATTTCGCTGTCATGCGCACCCGCCTTGATCACGGCGCCGGCCGAGGTGCGTTCGAGGAAAAGCCAGACGGCCAGGATCGCGGCGATGCTGAAGCCGGCGGCGAAGAAGCGGTAGGTCGAGAAGATCATGTCGTTCAGCAGAAAGGCGCCATTGATCGCCTGCGGCAGCGCCAGATTCTGCTCGCCCGTGCCCCAGACCAGCCGGATCAGTTCCTCGATGACGAGCGCGGCGCCGAAGGTCAGCAGCAGGCCGTAGAGCGGCGGCTTGCCATAGGTCGGGCGCAGGCACAGTTCGATCAGCATGCCGGCGAGCCCCGCCAGGGCCGGCCCGATCGCCAGCGCGAGCACATAGCGGAGACCAAGCGGCAGGCTCAGCCACCAGGAGCCGAAGGGCGTTCCCGCGAACCAGCCGCCGCCGATCACCGTCAGAGCGAAATAGGCGCCGATCGCAAACAGCGAGCCATGGGCGAGATTGATCACCTCCATCACGCCGACGATCAGGGTGAAGCCTAGCGCGATCAGAGCGAAGAGCAGGCCCAATGTCAGGCCGTTGATGATGTGGGGCAGAAGATCGATCATGCGTGTTCCGTCCGGATGCAGCGATGCCGTCATTCGCGACCGTCGGGCGACGGCCGCGAATGGCAGGACGGATCAGGCGTCGAAGGTTGGCGTCTGCTCGTAGGATTCGAGCTTGCAGAGCTTGGCGGAATCCGTGTCGCGGACATCCTCCGCCTTGGCCTGACTCAGGACGTCGAAGATGTCGTCCTTCTCGTTCGGCGCCTTGTTGGCCGTGGCTAGGTAGATCGTCTGCTGGACCTGATGCGTCTGGGCGTCGATCGTCGCATCGAAATGCTGCATGCGGTCGCGGGCCGAAATCTTGTGACCTTCCAGCGCCTTGATCACGGCGATGTTGTTGGTCGTGCCGGCACGCTCGATGGCTCCGAGGAGTTCCCGGATCGACATGTAGCCGTTGTAGAAGACGTTGCCGGGCGAGCGCATGGCCGTCTCGGGATACATCGTCTGGTAGCGCTTGACGAAGTCGGCCACGCCCGGGAGATCGAGGCGGTAGTACCAGGTCGTGCCGAAAACGCCGAAGAGGTTCTCGATCGGCAGGCCGTAGACATCATCCCAGTCCTGCTGACTGTTGATCCAGGCCGGCTTGTCGCCCATCTTAAGCTGTACCACCTGCTGGCGCATCGCCTTCTGGTCGTCGCCGCCGATCGCAGCGGACACGACGCCGGGCTTGCGCTGCTGCACCTTCAGCAGGGCAGAGGTGAAGTCACGCGTGCCCTGGGGGATCAGCACCTCGTCCATGACCTTGCCGCCATATTCCTTCAGCAGGGCCTTGGTCGCCGCGGCGGTGTCGTGGCCCCAGACATAATCGTTGGTCAGGAGCATCCAGTCCGGCCCGAAACGCTCGATCGCGCTCTTGACCGCGGCCTTGGCGAAATTGGTGCCGTTGCCATCGAAGACGAATTTGACGCGGTGGCAGTTCTGACCCGCCTCGGTCGGTGAGGACGAGTTCGTGTTGATGTAGATCACGCCGTATTTCTGGGCGACCTGGCTGATCGCGTTGGCGACGCCGGAATGGACTGCCCCGACGAGGAAGCCGCATTGCTCGCGGCTGATCATCCGCTCGGCGACGCGACTTCCGGTGGCGGCGGTCGTCTCGGTGTCGATATGGACGAACTCGACCTTGCGGCCGAGCACGCCGCCGCGCTCATTGGCCTCGGCGATCGCCATCATCATGCCGCGCTTGTCGCTGGCGCCGGAGTTGGCATACATGCCGCTGGCATCGGCCGTGATGCCGATCCGGATCGGCTTGGCCGCGCCTTGCGCCCAGACGCGATTATGCTTCCACGGACCGGCGAACAGCGAGACCGCGGACGCAGCGCCGGCAGCACCCAACAGACCACGTCGCGAAACCTGAATCTTCGACATCGATATCCTCCCCGAAACGGACGGGCTCGTGCCCGTCTCTTGTCTGATCGAAAGTCAGAACTAATTTTCACAGAGCATGAATATTTTTTCTGTCATGTCAACGGGCCGTGCAAATTCAACGCTTTTCCCGGTCTCTAGAGTGAGGTAGGAGAATGAATGAACGAAAATTCATTCAATAAGCCGACGGCAACCGCTTCTACGAGCGATGCCACGCAGGAGACCTTCGAGGCCCTTCGCCAGCGTCTTCGCAACCGCTTCGACCAGCTGAGCCCGCATCTGCAGCGCATCGCGCGGTCGGCGCTGGAAAAGCCCAGCGACTTCGCCCTGAACACGGTGGTCGGCATCGCCGGCGACCTCGAGGTCCAGCCATCCACGCTGATCCGCTTCGCCAAGGAATTCGGCTATCGCGGCTTCTCCGAGATGCAGCGGGTCTTCCGGCTACGCCTGATCGAAGGCGCCCCTCGCGCACGCGAGGAGGTCTTTGCACGCCAGGCCGCCCCGCAGCGGGCGAACGACTACGGCGCCCTGCTGAATGGCTGCGTGGATGCGCTGATCGCTTCGCTCGAGGACCTGCGTCGGAGCGTTTCGCCGGAGGCGCTCGACAAGGGGACGCAAATGCTGCGGCAGGCCGAGCATGTCTACATTGCGGGCCTGCGCAGATCGCGGCCTATCGCGACCTATCTGGCCTACGGGCTGACGCGCTGCGAGCGGCAGTGCAGCCTGCTCGATTTCGGCAGCGGCATGGCCGCCGAGCAGATCGCCACCATGCGGTCGAGCGATCTTCTCGTGGCGATCGCGTTCACGCCCTATACGCAGTCGGTGGTCGATATCACGCTCGACACACATCTCAGCGGTAAGCGCATCCTCGTCCTGACGGACGTGCCCGAGAGCCCGTTGGCGCGCCACGCCGAACTGACCTTTCTCGTCGACAATTCGACCACCAGCCAGTTCAGGCCGATTTCGGGAGCGATCGCGTTGGTCCAGACTTTGATTACTGGCCTTGGAACGGGATGAAGCGACGACGATGGCTAACCGTAGGGCGCCCGAGAGCTCAGTGAGCAAATCGATCAAGCGCTCAAGCTCGCTGCCTCGAGGCTGCCTTGCCACGGAAAATGAGCGGGTTTGGTGGGATACCGGACGCGCCGATCCCTCCAGCTAAGCGTCCGCTCTCGACGAATGCGGTCCTGAAGCAATTGCGATTCGGAGGTCAGCTTCCGAGCAGACCCTCAATGTCGGCAAATGGCCCAGTTCGGCAATGGCGCAGTTGGTGCCAAACCTAGACAGTATGGAAGCGGAATGTCGTGCTGTGGCGATAGGTTTTGCCGGGATCCAATCTCGTAGACGGATAGTCCGGCCGGTTGGGTGCGTCTGGCCAGGCCTGTGGTTCAAGGCAGAAGGCGTCGGACTGGCGATAGAGGCGTCCCGCTTTCCCGCCCGAACTGCCATCGAGAAAGTTGCCGGAGTAGAACTGTAGGCCAGGCTGGTCGGTGATGAGATCGAGGGCGCGGCCGGAGTCCGGATGGACGACGCGAGCGGCGAGCCGCGGCGCGACGGCGACCTCGTCGCCAAGGACGAAGCAATGGTCGTATCCGTGCGCGCGCCGCAATTGTTCGTCGTCGGTGCGGATGGCGGCGCCGATCGCCCGCGGCGCGCGGAAGTCGAACGGCGTGTCGATGACGCCGGCTGGTGCGCCGAGCGGGATCAGACCGGCATCGACCGGCAGATAGCGATCGGCGAACAGCGTCAGTTCGTGATCCAGGATGTCGCCGCCGGCCACCGCGCCGCCGAGGTTGAAATAGCCGTGATGCGTCAGGCTGACGATGGTCGGGCGATCGGTCGTCGCCTCGAACGCGATCGTCAGTTCCTGCGGCCCCGTAAGCCGCAAATGGACCCGCGCCGTCAGCGCTCCCGGAAAACCTCCCTCTCCATCCGGGCTCGTATGGCCGAGCGTGAGCGACGGCACCGGGTCGCGATTGATGTTCTCGACGCTCCATAGCGCCCGGTCGAAACCATCCGCGCCGCCATGCAGGGTGTTCCTGCCGTCATTGGCGTCGAGTCCATGCCGGACGCCGTCGAGCGTGAAGGCCGCGCCGGCGATGCGGTTGGCATTACGCCCGACCGTCGCTCCGAAGAAATCCCGCCGCGCCAGATAGGGCTCCAGCGCGTCGTGACCGAGGACCACGTCGTCACATTGCCCGTTGCGGTCCGGCGCCCAGAGAGCCTGCACGGCGCCGCCCCAAGTGATGATCGAGACCGCGAAACCGGCCTCGCCGCGAAGCGTGATGCGCTCGACCGCGCGCCCGTCGGGCAGGACCCCGAAGACATCGCGCGAAACCGGCTCTGACATCTCGGACAACCCCGTTCTCACCATGTGAAATCATCGACGAAGGATCGCTGGCCGAGCATGAACGCGTCGGCCACCAGCGCCAGGGGCGCGGTGTCGACGTCGCTGGCGCTGGAGCGGACCAGCTCGACGAAGCGGCGATAGACGCCGCGATATTCCCGCTCCGGCTCGTCGACGAGAACCTGGCCATCATGGTTCAGCCGGGCTCCTCCCGCGCTCAGCACGAGGCTCCCCGCATCGGTCTCGATCGCGATCGACCAGATCTGCTCGCCGCTCCGGCGAAAATCGAACTCCGCATGGATCGGCAGACCGGAAGCGGTCGCGAGTTCGAGCTGGGCCGCGATGGGCGCTTCCCGGTTGGCCGGAAAATCCAGTTTAGCGCCGACCACGAAGATCGGCTCAGGCAGGATCGCCGTCAGGATCGAGAACGCATTGATGCCTGGATCGAACACGCCGAGGCCGCCAGGTTCGAAGATCCAGTCCTGCCCCGGATGCCAGACGCGCGCATCCTCCTTCCAGAGGATCGTGACACGCCGGGCCCGATGCCGCGCCAGAAAGTCACGCGCCGGCTCAACCGCCGGAGCAAAGCGCGAATGCCAGGCGGCGAAGAGCGTTCGGCCCCGCTTCTCCGCCAGAGCCATCAAGGGGGCGAGCTCACTCACGCCAGCGCCGGGTGGCTTCTCCAGCAGGACATGCTTTCCGGCAGCGAGCGCCGCCCGCGCCTGGTCGCGGCGGGGCATGGGCGGCGTGCATAGTACAACGGCATCGACATCGGGGATATCGGCCAGCAGCTCCTCGACCGTCCCGACGCAATCGACGCCGTCCAGACGCGTATTGCGGCTGGCCACAGCGACGAGTTCGATTCCAGGCGTGGCCGCGATCGCCGGCAGGTGCTGGTCGCGTGCGATCTTGCCGAGCCCAACCAAGGCGAGACGGATTGGCTTCATGCGCTCGGCCCAGCTCGCCAAGGCCTTTTGGCACGGAACCAAAGGGGCGCAAGCCCAAGGCGCCGACGAAGGCCAGAAAATCCGCATGAGAGATTGAGAAATCGGTTTCTCATATTATTATTCTCTGATAACCGTCTGAGAAACCGGTTTCTCAAATCGAGGTGGGGCGTGTCAAGCGCGGTGTCGGGCGAGCGGGTTACGATCTACGACGTGGCGCAGGCCGCGCGCGTCAGCACCGCCACGGCCTCGAAGGCGCTCAACGACACGGGGCGCGTTTCGCTCGAGACGCGCGACCGCATCAAGCGGGTCGCGAGGGAACTCGGCTTTCGGCCGAACTCCCTCGCGCGAAGCCTGACACGCAAGCGCAGCTTCAGCGTCGGCTTGCTGACGAACGACACCTATGGGCGCTTCACGCTACCGCTGATGGCCGGGATCTCGGAGGGGCTGATCGACCACGGTGTGTCGGTTTTTCTGTGCGCCATCGGGGACAATCCCGACCTCGCCAGAATCCATGTCGATGCCATGCTCGACAAACAGGTCGACGGCATCATCGCAACCGGGAAGCGCATCGACAAGCCGCTGCCGGTGGATCTCACCCATCTGTCCGTGCCCGTCGTCTATGCGCTGACTGCCGGCCCGAGCGATGGCGTCACGCTGGTCCCGGATGACCGCCAGGGTGCGGGGGCGGCAGTGCGCCATCTTCTGGCGCAAGGGCGGCGGCACATCGTCCATGTCACCGGCCCGTGCGAATTCGATGTCGTGCATGAACGGGCTCGCGCCTGCACGCAGGCGCTCGCCGAGGCCGGGGCAGCGACCGAGGCGAAGGTCCTGTTCGGCTCCTGGTCCGAGCACTGGGGCCATCAGGCAGTCGAGGCTCTGTGGTCCGGCGCCGACAAGCCGGACGGCATTTTCTGCGGCAATGACCAGATCGCACGGGGCGTGGTGGACGCGCTGCGCGAGCGCGGGGTGAGCGTGCCTGGCGACGTCTCCGTGGTCGGCTTCGACAATTGGGAGATCGTCGCCAAGGAAACGCGCCCGCCACTGACGACGGTCGACATGAACCTGAAGGAACTGGGCCGACAGGCCGGGCTGGCGCTGGTGCGCCTGGTCAATGGCGAAGCGGTCGAAACGGGAGTCTGGAAGCTGCCCTGCAGCCTGATCGTACGCTCGTCTTAGCGAGATCATACGCAACAAGAACGGCCACAAAAACCAAGGCCACAACCGGAGGAAACGCAGATGAAGGGATTCAAGGCAGCCTTGCTCGCCCTCGTTGCCGTGCAGGCATCGGCCGGCGCAGCCGTTGCACAGCAGAAGCTGACGATGTGGTCGCGCTCCAGCAGCGAGGCCTTCATGCCCTCGCTGGTGAAGGCGTTCAACGCCGCGCACAAGACACAGATCGAGCTGCAGATCGTGCCCAATACCGAGATGGTGCAGAAATACGCGATCTCGGCTGCCGGCGGCTCGGCGCCGGACCTGCTCTCGCTGGATCTGGTCTATACGCCGGCCTTCGCCGCCTCGGGCCAGCTCGAGGACCTGACCGATCTGGTCAAGGGCTTTCCCTTCTTCGACCAGCTCTCGAAGGCTCACCTTGGAGCCGGCAGCTATGAGGGCCGCATCTTCGGCACGCCGATGTCGGCCGATGCCTCCGTGATGCTCTGGAACAAGAAGCTGTTCAAGCAGGCCGGGCTCGACCCCGAGAAGGGCCCGACCAACTGGGCCGAGATCGAGGAATATGCCGGCAAGGTCAACGCCATCGGCGGCGACATCCGTGGTTTCTACTTCTCCGGCGCCTGCGGCGGCTGCAACGCCTTCACCTTCATGCCGCTGGTCTGGGCTTCGGGCGGCGAGATCCTCGCGGACGGCGCCAGGAAGGCGACGCTGAACACGCCGCAGATGCGCGATGCGGTGGCGCTCTATCGAGGCCTCGTCGCCAAGGGCTATGTGCCTGAGAGCGCGCGCACCGATGCCGGCCCCAATTTCTTCGGCGGCTTCGCCACGGATCGCATCGGCATGTCGCCGATCGGCGCCTTCGCGATCGGCAACCTGGTCAAGAACTATCCGAATGTCGAGTTCGGTGTGACCTTCCTGCCCGGCAAGACCGGCGGCAAGGCCTCCTTCGCGGGCGGCGACAATTTCGTCGTCACCGCAGGACGCAAGAACATGCCGGCGGTGAAGGAGTTCCTGAGCTTCGTCTATTCGCTGGAAGGCCAGACCCTGCTGGCCAAGCTCGGCAGCCTGCCGACGCGTGCGGATGTCGCGGCGGAGGCGGTGAAGTCGCTCGACCAGCGCTATCTGACCGCGACCGAGGCGATGAAGATCGGCCGGACGCCGTCCTCGCCGGTCTACAACGACATCATCAACAGCAGCACTGGCCCGTGGAAGCAGATGCTCAACGAGGTCTTCTTCGGAAAGGATGTCGAGGGCTCGCTCGTCAAGGCCGAGAAGACGATGCAGTCGATCATCGACCAGTCGGGGAAGTGATCCTCGCCCATCGTTCACCGCGGTCGTTCCGACCACGCTGATTTCACTCGGAAACACGCCGTCATCCCGGGCCTTGACCCGGGATCCAATGCCGGAACGCGCGCGAAACGGGTTCAGCATGGATCCCGGATCTCCGCTCCGCTTTGTCCGGGATGACGGCGTGGTGACTGCGACCAGCCCCCAAACCTCGCCGGCTCATATGACATGACCCAGTCAAATCCCGCCAAGCAAAGATCCAATGGGCGACGCGGCACGCGCCTGCGCCGACAGCAGCTGGCCGGGCTGCTGTTCGTGGCGCCGGCGGTGCTGCTGGTGATCGTGTTCTTCCTGGTCCCGCTCGGAATGGCGTTCTGGATGTCGCTGCACAACTGGCCGCTGCTCGGCCGGCCGCGCTTCATCGGCCTCACCAACTACCTCAACCTAATGAACGACCAGCGCTTCTGGAATGCGATGGGCTTCACCGCCTATTACACGGTGATCGTCACCATCGCGATCTTCGCGGTTGCCTTCCCGCTGGCGCTTTTCGCCGAGAAGGCGCGGCCGATGATCAAGGTCTACCGCACGGCGATCTTCCTGCCTGTAGTCGTCGGCTTCGGCTCGGCCAGCCTGCTCTGGGCCTGGCTGATGAATGTCGATGTCGGCCTGTTCTCGCCGCTGGCCTACCGGCTCGGGCTGACGGAGAAGCCGGTCAACCTGCTCGCATCGTTCGACACCACGTTCTGGTCGATCATCGTCATGGTCGTCTGGAAGACGGCCGGCTTCAACATGATCATCCTGCTCACCGGCCTGCAGGGCATCTCCACGGAAGTGCAGGAAGCGGCGCGGATCGACGGCGCCTCGTCCTGGCAGCGCTTCCGGCGCATCACCCTTCCCCTGATGAGGCGAACCATCGCCCTGGCACTGATCCTTTCGGTGGCCGGGTCGGTGCTGGCCTTCGACCAGTTCTACATCATCGCCGATGGCGGGCCGCAGAACAGCACTGTCACCGCCGTCTACTGGATCTTCAGTCAGTCCTTCGTCTCCTTCCGCCTCGGCTATGGCGCGGCGATGTCGATGGTGCTGCTGGCGATCCTGGTGACGATCAGTGTCGTGCAACTGCGCCTGTTGCGCACGCCGGAGGGTGCGTGATGTCCGAACGCAAGGCCGCCACGGCCCGCCGCAGGCTGTTCGCCGCCACGCGCTACCACGCGATCGGCCTCTTCATCTCGCTGCTGTTCGTCGCGCCGATCGCCTGGAGCGCGCTGGTCTCGTTCAAGCCCTCGGCCGAGGCCGCGCGGCCGCCATTGCCACCCTGGCCGGTCGAGGGCTTCAGCACCCAGAGCTACGAGAACCTGGCGAAATACGGCGTCGGCATCTGGACCTATGCCGGCAACAGCCTGACCGTCGCGGCCGCGACCGTGGCCGTCACCGTGATCATCAGCCTGCTGGCGGGCTACGGCTTCTCGCGCTTCAAGTTCCCGCTGAAGAACGTGCTGTTTGTGCTGATCATCTCGACGGTGATGATCCCGTTCCAGTCGATCCTGACGCCGCTCTTCCTGATCCTGACCAAGCTCGGCCTGCAGAACACGCTGCCCGGCATCGTGTTGATCTATGTGACGCTGCATCTGCCCTTCTCGATCTTCATGATGCGCAACGCCTTCGACGCCGTGCCGAAGGAGATCGAGGACGCGGCGCGTGTCGACGGCGCCTCGGTCTTCCTGATGCTGCGCCGGGTGATGCTGCCGCTGGTTCTGCCCGGGGTCGCAACGGTCGCGATCTTCGCCTTCCTGGCCTCGTGGAACGAGTTCCTGGCGGCGCTGATCCTGCTGACGGACCAGAAGAAATACACCCTGCCGGTGATGATGGCCGCGGTCCGCTCCGGCCAGTTCGGCACCATCGACTGGGGCGCGGTGCAGTCCGGCGTGATGCTGATGATGGCGCCGTGCCTCGCCCTCTTCCTGCTACTGCAGCGCTACTACATCCGCGGGCTCACCGCGGGCGCCGTCAAGTGAACCTCTCCGACGACATCAACAGAAGCGGTGACGCCATGACTTCCCATGATCAGCTCAGGGCCAGCGGCTTCCGGCCCCCCGCCGTGCCCGATGTCGAGATGCGCGGCTTCTGGGGCGAGCGTATCGACGCCGTCGCCGACAGGACGGCGATGATCCTCTACGAGCGCTGCGTCGCGGCCGGCATGTTCGAGCAGATCGACCCGGCCCGGCCGGTGCCGCCGGTGAATATGCCCTGGCACATGCGTGCGGACGGCACGCCCGACACAGTGAATGTCCAGATGTTCTGGGATTCGGACGTCGCCAAGGTGATCGAGACCGCGGCCTATGCACTCTATCGCAAGCCCAATGCCGATCTCGAAGCGAAGATGGACGCGATCATCGAGATGTTCGCGGGGCTCCAGCAGCCGGACGGCTACATGAACTCCTGGTTCGTCCGGATGCAGCCGGGCCAGCGCTGGACCAATCTGCGCGACTGCCACGAGCTCTATTGCGCCGGGCATCTGATGGAGGCGGCGGTGGCCTATTTCCACGCCACCGGCAAGCGCAAGCTGCTCGACGTGATGTGCCGTTATGCAGACCATATCGACGCAACCTTCGGCCCCAGGCCCGGCCAGAAGCCCGGCTATTGCGGCCATGAGGAGATCGAACTGGCTCTGATCCGGCTCGGCCGCGCCACCGGCGAACAGCGCTATCTCGACCTCGCGCGCTACTTCGTCCAGCAGCGCGGGCAGCAGCCGCATTATTTCGACATCGAGGCTGCCGAGCGTGGCGTCGATCCGACGCAGTGGCGCCACAAGACCTATCTCTACAACCAGTCGCATTTGCCGGTGCGCGAGCAGGACAAGGTCGTCGGCCATGCAGTGCGGGCGATGTACCTCTATTCCGGCATGGCCGATGTCGCGACCGAGTTCGGCGACGACAGCCTGACGGACGCGCTGAAGGGGCTCTGGGCGGATCTGACCTCCAAGCAGATGTATGTCACCGGAGGCATCGGGCCGGCAGCCAGCAATGAGGGCTTCACCGACTATTACGACCTGCCCAATGAGAGCGCCTATGCCGAGACTTGCGCGGCGGTGGCACTGATGATGTGGGCGAGCCGCATGCTCGGGCGCGGGCCGGACCGGCGCTATGCCGACATCATGGAGCAGGCCCTCTACAACGGCGCCCTGTCCGGCCTCTCGATCGACGGCTCGCGTTTCTTCTACGACAATCCGCTGGAGAGCCGCGGCGGCCATCACCGCTGGACCTGGCATCGCTGCCCGTGCTGCCCGCCGAACATCGCCCGCACCGTGACGGCGATCGGCAGCTATATGTACGGCGTCTCGGCGGACGGCATCGCCGTGCATCTCTACGGCGCCAGCACGGCCCGGCTCAGCGTCGGCGCGACGGCCGTAACGCTGACGCAGGAAACGAACTATCCGGTTGACGGGCGGGTCGCGATCAGAATCGGGCTGGATCGGCCGGCGCGCTTCACCCTGTCGCTGCGAATGCCGGGCTGGTGCGGCCAGGCCGCCGTCACGCTGAACGGCGAGGCGGTGCCGATGGTGGAGAACGGCGACGGCTATGTGCATCTCGCCCGCGAATGGAAGGATGGCGACAGCCTCGCGCTCGACCTGCCGATGCCTGTGCGCGCGCTCCATGCCCACCCGGCGGTGAAGGCCGATCTCGGCCGTGTCGCGATCGCGCGCGGGCCGCTGATCTATTGCGTCGAAGAGGTCGACAATGCCGCTGACCTCAACGCCCTGATCGCGCCGGCGGATCTCTCCGGCGCCAGGACGGTTCCGATGCCGAATCTCGGCGGGGCGATGGCGATCGATCTCCCGGTGCGGCGCGAGCAGTGGCCGCGACGGGACGGCCGGCTCTACGATCCTCATCCGCCGGAATATGCCGCGACGACGGCGCGCCTCGTGCCCTATCACCTCTGGGATAATCGCGAACCCGGCGAGATGCTGGTCTGGATCAGGGGCGGCCGATGAGCGCGCAGCACAACCCGGCACAGGAAAAAGCCACCATCGAACTCAAGGGCGTGCGCAAGAGCTTCGGTTCGGTCGACGTCATCCATGACCTCGACCTCAAGGTCGAAGGCGGCGAGTTCGTCGTCTTCGTCGGCCCGTCCGGCTGCGGCAAGTCGACCCTACTGCGCATGATTGCCGGGCTGGAGGAGGTAACGGACGGCGACATCCTGATTGCCGGCCGGGACGTCACCGATCTCGACCCTGCCAAGCGCGGCATCGCCATGGTCTTCCAATCCTATGCGCTCTACCCGCATATGAGCGTGCGCGAGAACCTCGCTTTCGGCCTGGAGATCGCCCGAACGCCGGCGGCGGAGATCCGGCGGCAGGTCGAGGCGGCGGCCGATATCCTCAAGATCGGACCATTGCTGCACCGCCGGCCCGGCCAGCTCTCGGGCGGTCAGAGGCAGCGCGTCGCGATCGGGCGTGCGATCGTACGCAAGCCGCTGGTCTTCCTGTTCGACGAACCCCTGAGCAATCTCGATGCCGAGCTTCGCGTCAGCATGCGTGTCGAGATCGCGCGGCTCCATCGCGAGCTCGGCAATACGATGATCTATGTCACCCACGATCAGACCGAGGCGATGACGCTGGCCGACCGCATCGTAGTGCTGCGCGACGGCAGGATCGAGCAGGTCGGCTCGCCCCGGGAGGTCTACGAGAACCCCGCTAACCTCTTCGTCGCCGGCTTCATAGGCTCGCCGCGCATGAACATCATCGACGGAACCTGCCTGACGGCGAACCGGGTCAACATCGCGGGAACGGAGATCGAGCTCAACCGCCCCATGCCCGCCGCGCCGCAAGAAGCGATCAAGCTCGGAATCCGGCCCGAGCATTGGTCGATCACGGACAGGCAGGATAATTCGCTGCCGGCTCAGGTCGAATTCGCCGAATATCTCGGCAGCACGCGATACGTGCATTGCAAGCTCGCTAACGGAGACCTTGTCACCATCGAGCAGCGCAACGGGCAGGATGCCAAGCCGGGCGAAGGCCTATGGCTGAACTGCCACCAGCAGGCGCTGAAGATCTTCTCGATGTCGGGAGAAGCGAGGTGAGCGGGGCACGCTAGCTTGCCCCGCGGTCAGCTTGAGCTGGATGGCGCCCTTGCGCATCGACGAGGGCATGGATTTTGGTGGTGAGCCCGCCTCGCGAGCGACCGAGACAACGATCTCGCCCCCCCTTTTTCCGGTCGCACCCTGTTGATGGACCCGCACGACCGAGGTGTCGATCATCTGGACGTCGCCGTCGTAAGCCTTTGTGATCGCGTCCATCAGCCGATCCCAGACGCCAGCTTTGCGCCAGCGGTTGAAGCGATTGTAGATCGTCGTCGGTGGGCCGTAGCGAGCCGGCACATCCGCCCAGGGCGCACCCGACCGAAGCACCCAGAAGATGCCGTTCAGAACCCGGCGGTCATCGACACGGGGCACGCCGCGCGGCTTGTTGGGAAGATGCGGCTCGATCGCAGTCCATTCGAAATCGCTGAGTTCGTAGCGGCCCATCGCCAAGCTCCTCTTTCAGAGCTTGAATCACGAAATCGCCGCCGCTGGAATCGGCCGGACGCGCTTATGGGTTTACGGCCTAGGTCATTGGAAACCGTGCCTCTAGTCGGCTGTGTGCGTCCTGACAGGTCGCGTCAG
The DNA here is from genome assembly GCF_057321085.1 of Allobosea sp. RIT-PG3_2. NCBI lineage: Bacteria > Pseudomonadati > Pseudomonadota > Alphaproteobacteria > Hyphomicrobiales > Alloboseaceae > Allobosea > Allobosea sp. RIT-PG3_2. The sequence continues at coordinate 55,874 of NZ_JBXWCA010000009.1, forward strand.
TTGCCGTCATCTGCGATGACGCCTCGCCGCCAGTTCAAAATGCGACCGGTCATTGTCCTTGTAGCGACCAAAGTGACCGCCCCAGCGAAGCCGGACCCCAGTGTCCGAGGCGGCCTTTCTCATGGCCGCAGCGATCTGGCTCTGAAGCGTCGAATCGAAGACGACACGCCCCTCCCGGTCGAGCGGCCAGAGATCCACAGCCCGTCCGGAGCGATGCGAAGAGCTTTTTGTCCTCGACCATCCCCATGCCACGGCCTGACCTTGTTGATCTTGGTCACGCCGGCCCGAGCCAATGACAAAGCGCAGGTTCGGAAGGCCGGCTTGCGCCCTTCTAACGATCTTGGCGAGGATCGGGTCGAGCGCACGCAGGTTGGCGTCGTGATTTCCCACCGGGTCCGGGTTCCACGAGCGAAACATCGGAATCTGGTCGCGGCCGAACTCGTCGCGGATCGGGATTCTGGCGTAGACACCATCAGCGCTTGGAGTGCCTGGTTGACACGCCTGGCACCATAGGTCCGATCCGAACCAAGGAAGCTTGCCCGGACCCTGTTGCCAATCTCCTCGTCGTCGCGTGCACGCCGGCTCGGCGATCGGTTGAGCCAGGCATGGAAGCCCGAGCGCGACACATCCAGCGCTTCGCAAAGCCATGCCACCGGCCAGATCCCCCGGTGCTTCGCAATGAACGTGAACCTCATGTCACGTCCTTCGCGAAGTAGGCTGCGGCCTTTTTTAGGATGTCGCGCTCCGCCTTGAGCTTGGCCACCTCTCGCCGCAGCTTCTCGATCTCAAGCTGCTCCGGCTTCATTTGACCGTGGCCGGGAAAGGCCTGCGCAGGATCGGCCGAGAAGAGCTTCACCCATTTGCGCAGCTGGTTCTCATGGACATCCAAATCCCGAGACGCCTGCGCCACACTAACCCCGCGATCCTTGATCAGTCGCACCGCCTCGATCTTGAACTCACGCCCAAACTGTCTTCGCCTCATACGCCACCTCCAGCTTCATGAAACACCCAATCTCGGTGTCCACGAAACCGGCAGCAGGCCATTCAGACGGGCGCGCCCGCGCTCCTGGATCCGGGTCATGGTGCGGATCTCGCCAGGTAAGGGCGCCGCTTTGGAACGGTCCCGTACTTCGTTTCGAAGGCCAATTTTGCGCCTTGAGGCACTCTCCGGCAACTGGCCTTGGGGACACGTTCTTCCGTGATTCTGAGATTTGCGGTTGCGTCGTTCGTTTCATCCGATCACGGTAGACGTAAGCGTTTGAGTGGCCGGAGCAATCGACCGTGACCCAGTCGACGAGTTCCAACGGCGTCTGGGTATCCCACGCCGTTCCAGTGATGTCCCAAGAGGATGTCCGCGCCCAACTGCGTCGCATTTTAGGAGGTGGCGACTTTGATGCGCCCGAGCGGGTGCGCCGGTTTTTGTCCTATGTGGTCGAAGAAAAGCTCTCGGGCCACGGTGACCGCATCAAGGCGTATGGGATCGCAGTCGAAGTCTTCGGCCGGAGTGCAGATTTCGACGTTATGAGCGATCCCGTCGTTCGCATCGAGGCGGGGCGGCTCAGGCGTGGGTTGGAGCGGTATTACCTGCTTGAAGGCAGTACCGACCCGCTCGTGATCGATATTCCAAAAGGGGGCTATGTGCCCAGCTTCCGCTGGAGGCTGGACGATCAGGAGGCGCCCGAGCCGCTTTCACCCCCCGCACTTCCGCCTGACGAGCCACCCCGCCCGCGAACGAGCGGGTGGCTGTGGCGAAATTGGCTAGTCGGTGTCACTGCGGCGCTCGCGATCATCCCATTGGTGGCCACAATGGTGATGGCAAAGCGATCGGCCCCGACGCAACAAGCGAGCCTCCTGCGATCAGCGGTTGTCGTGAAGCCTTTCGTCAGTCTGACCGGGACGGCCGAAACCGAGGCTTTTGCAGCACAGCTTACCGACGAGCTGCTCTCACAGCTTGCTCCGCGTGGTGAGTTGACAGTATTTCGCAGCGAGGATTTGTCTGCTTTGGTTCCGTCCCTCTCGGCTGTCCGGAGCGATCGGTCATCGGGCAAGCGGCACATCCTGGAGGGTGTGGTCCGCACGAGCGATAGCAAGGTCAGGATCACCAGCCTCCTTCTGGATGGTGAAACGACCGCAATCGTCTGGTCCGGCAGCTATGAGGCCGATCTGAACTCCAACAGCGCCTTCGAACTCGAGACGCGCCTCGCGTCCAGGATCACTGAGGCAGTAAGCTCCCGCTTACGACCCGCAGCAACGGTGCATTAGGCGGAGCGACGGGCGTCCCACAATTTGGGCTTCATCGTCTGCAGCGGGGCGAAAGCGCTCATTTGCGCACCGCCTGGAAAAGCGGTCGTCCGAATATCGGAATATCACCGAACGTCGGCGAGGCGGACGGCGCCGGCAGCGAGACGCCACCGGGCTGGGCGGCTGGCGCTGGCCGGTGGCTTTCGACCGCTTCTCAACGGCCGGGCGAGGTTACGCCTGCCTCCCGGGTTCGTCCACAAGTTGTGAATAGACTAAAGTGCTTGCGGCTTTTCTATGACCGCCGCTCGCGCGACATCAGCCTTAGCCATTGTCATGGCATCCTTCTCGATCGAGGCCGCGAGCAGGCAGTAATCATTGAGGCTAAACATGGCGCAGTGGTCAGCCTGGGACCACTTGGTTATCACCTCTGAGACAAGCTCGTACTCCTCGCAGATGCCGCGAAAACGTCCGTCCTGCATTTGCGCGAACCGGTACCGGAACTCGGGGAACCTAATCATGAACCGCGCGAGCCCGCGTTCTTCAGCCGACATCAAACTCTCCCTGGACCACGGAAGACATAGGCGACGAATGTATAGACAGGAGAAGGCAAGGAAAATCTACGGGCATTCCCGAAGGGAATAATGGGCACGATAGCGAACTGCGTCAAATGCACTTCTGTCAGCGATCTACGATTTATACCTCTGATGCGGAATTGTAGTTAAAGCGATTTTGTCGTGTTTGCAGAAAGTCCGGTCCCCGGATGTGCTGGAGCCGCTTATGAGCGCGGTGATGCGCTCGCGGCCGAACGCACTCCGCTCGGGGCGTCCATGAGCGGCGTTTGCGGCCGACGTCCACAGGCCGGGACCGTGATCTCCGCGAGTCTGGCCATTCCCGAGCCGTCTGAGGCACGACGGCAAGACTTCGACGCGGCGGCGATCTCGGTGGGGCGTATCCGGACGGTGAGGCGTACCAGCATGTCATTGACGACGAGGGCGAGCGGATCGCCGTGATTGTCGACGACACGCGAACGCCCCGGAACGCTGCGCGCCTTGGACCTGGGGTATCAGCGTCTTCGACCTACCCCAGACCAGCAGTGATCACGGGCGGGAGTGGACGCGGGAGGCCGCAATTGCGAAGGTCAAGTCGCTCTAGCTTGAGCTAGAAGGCCCGCTTCACGCCCGAGGAATATGAACGCTGGCGCCGCTTCATGCGCCGGCATGAGGGAGACGTATGATCGAGCGCATCGTTGCGCCCGCATGCCTCGCCTCGTCATCCGCAACGAAGAGGAGCTGAGCGCCGCCCCGCCTGCCTCCTAAGGCGATCCACAACCCGCTGGACGGTCGTCGGGTGCCATGTTCCGCCGCGAGCAGTCTTGATGCCGGCGGCGTTCAGTGCCTCGGCAATCTCCCTGATGCTCTTGCCGGCTCCACGGAGCGGCTCCACGACGCCTCGCCATGCCTCGGCCCGTTCCTTGGCCTGGGCCTTCACGCTTTCGTTTCGCTTCATGGTGGCGTCCCGGAGGCTACCTAGCTTGACGCCACAGCCGTTGGCCTTCTGTAAGACCACGTTGGTGCGGAGGGTGATGAACTGCCGCTCCTGTTCGGCCAGGGCCGCATAGATGCAAAGCTGCAAAGCGTCGGCGTGGGGCATCGAAGCGACCCGAAAGGGGACCAGCTTGTCCTCCATCAGCGAAGCGATCAAAGACACCCGGCGCGACAGGCGGTCCAGCTTCGACACCAGGAGTGTGGCCCTGGTCTTCCGGGTTAACTCTATAGCCTTGGCCAACTCTGGGCGGTCACCGTTGGCGCTGCTCTCGACCTCGGTGAACTTCCGCAGCACTTCCCAGGGCGTAGGGCTGTAGGTTTCAAGGTACAGTCGGATGTCCCGGTCCTGCGCCTCCAGGCCCAGGCAGCTCTTGCCCTGCTCCTCGGTAGAGACGCGGCGGTAGAGAACGTACTGCGTTGGCATAGTGGAGGCCTCCAGGAAGACCCTGAGACTTACTCTAGCCCTGACTGCGACCGGACAGTCCCGCAAGGGGCAATATAGTGATAGCTCATTTGGATAAGCGCTTGCCCGCTAAGCTGGAGGTCGCGGGTTCGAGCCCGCCCACTCTCCGCGGCGGCGATCTTCAACAGCCTTCTTCGACCCGCTTCTCGGCTGGGTATCGCCACTCTGATAGGCAGGGCCACTCACGGGGGGAAGCCGCGGCCCTCGCGGAGACTAAGGGCTTTCAGATACTTGGCCCAAAACATCCGGGGCCCTGGAAGGCTCTCAGCAACTCCTCCAGGTCACTCCCGGTCTGCGCTAGGCAGAGGCGCACCTCGTCGCGAGTCTCCGCGGGGATCGAAAGGCTTCCTAGAGGCGTCCAGTTCAGGGCCTCTTTAGTGCCCCCGGCAAGCGTTTGTTGCATGCAGTTGCCGAGTAGATCGAGTTAACGCCTCGTCATTTGGCGATTACGATGCCTCGATCCTTGCGCATCTTGTCGAACACTAAGCCAATCGCCTTGATTACCGTAATTTTCGGGTTATCTTTGCAATAAACGATGATTTCGTGCTCGGCTTCCTTGGCGCGAGGGACGTTGATAAAGTGCTTCTTGCCAAGGCCGTTGTACCAGCCGCTATACCACGTCATCAAAAGGCTTGCATCTTCTTGAAAAGTACCGGCCAGTTGAGCGCATGTCAGTTTCTGTACGTCAATGTAGCCGTTTGCGTCGGCGTAGGTCTTCAGTTCCACCTGGGCGTTGGCACTCGATATGAAGCAGCCGATGAGGGCTGTGGTCGCTAAAATCAGGGTACGCATAGTTCTTTCCTTCATTGTCCGAAGATCGAGAGAAGGCAATACGGACTTCGACAAGAACCCATTGTCTACTGACCTTAGGGCCAGTATCGCCGGTGGCTACCATCGGTGGTCCGTTTGTTACGATTGATGGCGGTGAAGGGTGGCGACTTTGACGTAGCCTGGCCATTCCGAGCTTGAAGGGATGCCCGACACGACGCTTGAACCCGACGACCTCTACGGGGGCATCCGTCGTACGCTTGCGCCTTCGATCAATTGATCGCGGCGCTGACGGGAAATCCCGCCTGCCTTGCGCCTTCGATCAGAGTGAGCCGATCTTGAGCGTTATAGTTTCTCGTGGCGATTTCAGCTTCAATGTTTTCGATGAAGCGAGGTCGCATCCTCATGAACTCGTGAACACTCGCATTTGTCTCCTGCTGCAAATGAGCACGCGCAAATATGAGCGCAGCAACAAAATGATAATTCGCAAACCGCTGCATATTAGCGCGGCGGAGCCAGTACAAAGCACGCGTATTGTCGCCAATAAGGTAATAATTTTGCGCCAGTATCGCGATGTAATATTTTGTTTGATTGGGATTTCTGTCGACCGCCTCTTCAATCATCGCGACGCCGCGCCTTCTGTCGCCAGCTTGTGCCAATCGGCTTCCAAATTCTGCCAAAATTTCCGTGTCATTTGGATTCAGCACAAGGGCCTGTTCGCCAATTTGCAGAGCGGCGTCGGGCTCCCTGCTAAAGAACAGAACGGCCATAAGCGCCTGAAGGGCACGAACATTATTCGGATCGAGGCGCACGGCACGCTGGGCCGCCTCACGAGCTCGTATTTTCGCCGCCGGCGCCGCCTCCTGAGAATTGAACCCAAGCCGATCCTCGTCGAGGAAGAGATAGGCCAGCATCGCCCAACCCGTCGAATAGTCCGGATTTCGCGTTACCGTCTCTTTAAGGCAGTCCCGAACTAGCCGATGCTCTTCCCGTGAGGGCTCGTTTCGGTAGCGATAGAACTGCAAGACACACAAATGCGGCTTGGCACCTGCCGGAATTCTCGCCGATGCATCGCCCGAGATCGGGGCAAATATCGCTCCATAAGGCTGGGCTACAGCCGCCGCTACCTTCGCTGCGATGTCAGACTCGACGTCGATATTTTGAGTTCCGCCCAAGTCTCGGTCGTAAACGGCGCTCCAGACAATTTCCTTCGTCCGGCCATCCAACAGTCTGCTAGACACTCGAAGTCGTTGTCCCGCGACACGAACCCCGCCCTCGAGCAGGTACTGGACCTCCAACGGCTGCTCAGCGGGAATCTCGTGCCGAGACTGCCTCCCCGCGTCACGGCCAAACAATCTTAGTTCCCGAAACCGTACGAGTTGATTGAGCAGTTCATCAGATATACCGGCAGCGTAGATCGACCCTTCGGCTCCCGACAGATTCTCGAAAGGTGAAACGACGAGCGCAACGGTGGGACTGGTTGCCAATTGTGATGAGTTGGTCGGGTCTGTGACCAGGCCGCTTAGGGCGATTACCAACAAGATGCTAATAACCGCCGCCACCGGCACGCCCAATTTCCGCAGCCAGTTTCGGGGGTTTCGAGGAGGGTTTTCTGAGTTCGCAACTTTCGGATGCAGTCCCAACAACTCTTGTGGTGGTGTGATTGGATGCCGCACCGTGATGTTCGGGATGTATGCGCCCTTGGGAATGTCGATGCAGATGGGGTCAATACGCCCGGATAATAAATAATAGCGCTCCAAGGCTCGGCGTAGTCGACTGGCCTCGATGCGCACGACGGGATCATTGAGTATATCGAAATCTTGCCCACGGCCAAATACGTGCGTCGCGATGGTGTAGGCCTTTATCCGTTCGCCACGGCCAGCCAATAACTCTTCGACGACGAAACGCAGAAAGTCCCGTAGGCGCTCGGGGACCTCGAAATCAGGACTCGCCAGAACACGAGAGAGCTGTGCTCGCACCGCATCGGGTTGTAGCACCTTCTGCCCAGTATCAGACGTTTGCGTCACGACTCACCCTAGCCTCAACAACACTCTCGTCATACTTGAACCCGCTTTTAGCGACGCGACTTCATTCCGAGCCTACGCAAAGTGATGTGAAGCGTACATGCAGAATTGCTGCCGGCTCCCATTCGCACTCGAGGCTTCCCGATGCCGCCAGCCTTACCAGGGGCATCGCACACGTCGGTGACGTCGGATATCGGGGTGGGTCAGTCGGCTTCGCCCGCATGGCAGACGGCACGGACATCTCGTGCCTCCGTAGATGAAAGTGCAACGCAATGCCCGAAGGCAAATTCGCTGCGCCTGCCCCGTCTCGGCCCTCCGGCAGGAACGCTCCGACCTTGGCCTCGACACGCAGAAAGATCGAAAAAGCCTTGAATGAACGAAACATCGCAACGACGGGCGGCGGCCCTTGGAATGCCGTGCAGGCCTGCCGGCTTTTGGAGCGCACAAACTGGAGTATAGCGATTGCGACATAGGCCTGCCGATGCAGATCGTCAGGCTTTTCTTTGCCACGCTCTCGCCGTCAGGATGTTTGAATATCTGCTCAGCCTTCGTCGCCGGCTACTAGTTAGAGTCTCGCCGCCAGCCAAGGAAGGCGAAGACTGCCAGTCCGACAGCAATGACCAGCATCGTTGCTGCCCATTGAAGGCGAGGTTTATCTGACCAGAGAATTTCCACGTTCGGCTTCCGTGTCGGGCGAGGAATGAGCACCGAAACTCTGACCCTATCGCTTGGGCGCGGATATTGACCTTAAGGACCATTAGTCGATGGCTGACCCCATCTCCGAAACACGGTGCCAATTTGCAAGATCAACAAAGAGAAACTTCGATCGATGATCGGTTCCCCACGGGTAGGCAAAAGGCGAAATGCCCCTGATCTTGCTGTAGTCCATAAACGGCGATTTTTTCGCCGAGAAACCCTTTAGAATCAGCCAGAAGCCCGCACTTGATGAATTTTCATGCTTATAGCAGTCCTTGGTCGATATCATGCCCGACCCAGCTCAGCGGTAAGCGCATCCTCGTCCTGACCGCCGTGCCGAGAGCCGTTGGCCCGCCAATCCGATCCGACCTTCTTCGTCGACAATTCGACCACGAGCTAGTTCAGGCCGATTTCGGGCGCGATCGCTCTCCTCCAGAGCCTAATCACGGTTCTCGAAACGGGGATGAAGGGACGGCCCGACCAGTGAGCGGCGCAAATGTGCTCAAGGGGGAAGTGGCGGACAATGACCCGCGATCGTGTCCATTGGCGCGTCGCCACGCTCGACCCGCCACGATCAAAGATTCTCTCTGCCGGGGGGATGCCCGGATGGACGCGGTCTTCAGGCGAGGAGCTTCTCTACGATCGATTGACACTTATCCTGTCACGGAACGTAGGGCTCAGAGAGCTGTTCAAAATCGTACGCTAAGCCGAACAATAGTGAGCCAAGGCTACTGTGTCTCGCGATCTCCGTTGCACGGGGTCTGATCCCGGTGGATACGAGTGGTCAGTTTGCGCAGACTGTCGTCTCAAATTTTGAGCGTCCGCTTTCGGGCGATGAGCCAATATCCGCAACTGGCGCACTGCCGCTGCACGTCGCCCCATCTTTGCTTGAAGGCGTGCCGATCTCGCTTGGGCGTGTCGCGGATCATGGGGGCTCGTGAGAGCGGATTGCTGCGATGGCCACGGCCTTCTCGCAGATATAGCCGTTCTCATCGAGTGACGGGCAATCGCGAATAGCTCGCTCGACCCGTTCCCGTTCCGCAGCGAGCGCGGCTTCGGCGGCTAGGGCGCGGGCTTCAGCCTGGTCGGCGCGCTTGTTCGCGGCCTTGGCGAGCTGCCATTGCATGTAACCATAGCGACTGTGCGTGCGCTCCCTGCGCAGATATTCTCCGTAATCGTCGGGCTCAATGATCTGCCCCTCGCTCGGCATTGCGGGGCTCGAAGGCGGCGGGGGAAGCCAGGAACCGTGCGCCCATTGCAGCCGATATCCGCACACGGGGCAGACCAACCCGTCTTTGGTCGCGACAAGCTGCCCGAGGTTACCGCCATGCTCAGCTTGATAAGCCCGATGCGCGTCGTCGGTTCGGTCACCGCCGCATAAGGGGGCCACCCGAGTTTCGAGCTGAAACAGGTTGAGTGCGGCAACCTGCTCATCGGTCCACGGTGCTGTCAGCTTGTCGGCCATTTGTTCTCGGCCTCTTTAACCGGACAACGCGCAGCCCGTCCGTCAGTTCACACTTCGTGCTGATGATGCTCAGCCTCTCACCCATCGTCCCGCTCTCTTACGCGTGCTTATGAAGGCGGGGTCGGCCGGCTGCTTCTTGCGGTGAGCCAGGGGGCACCACCGGTCTATGTCGGAAGCGTCGGTATCGGCTTCAGCCACGACGGCGCGACCGCGCTCCGCAAGCAGATGGACGAACTCGTTATCTGAAAACCCGCGGTCAGCCTGAAGGGCAGACGACAGGCCTATCGCTGGCTCACGCCGGCTCTGGTGGCGGAAATCGAGTTTTTGCGCGTGGACCGACGACGGCAAGCTGCGGCACGGCTCCTACAGGGGGCTTCGGGAAGACGCTGATGAGCTCCCCGTTTACGAGATACGGAGCGGGTATTCATTTGACCGTTCGCTGCGCAGTCGAGCAGAGCAAGGCGATATCCTGCTCAAGCTTAACAAGGATCAGCCGGTACTCCTCGGCTATCTCAGCGGCCCGGTTTCCCGGAATCTTGGCCCAGTGCAGCGCCGCTTCCCAAGCGAGCGCGTAGCTCTCGCAGAGGCTCGCAAAAGCGGGCCGCTTGGCCGCCCGTAGAAGCTCCGCGCGGCGGTGGGGCCAGCGGAGCAAGAGCCGGGTTACACCGGCCCGCTTTTCAGGTGTCTCCATCGCGTCAAAATACTAATTATCGCCTCGCCAGGCAGAGAATATGGGCGTGTGCGATGTCCTCATTGCCGACGCCGGCTCGTTCCTAAAAATCTGCCAAAGTAGTGCTAGATTAACAAGCCGGATTGCAGCCGAGGTGCGAACGGGGCTGGAAGAGGCCTGTCGGAAAGGGGCAGACTGGAACGGGTCGGTAGCGAGATGCTTGGCTCGCGATCACGGTCGATGGCCCAGCTCTTGCGTGAGCAGACTAATATCTGATCGACTCGTCGGCGGCTAATGCCGCGTCATAAAAACTGAACATTCCGCGATCTGCGGCACGGCGTATCATGGCGCCGCCGCGCGCTGGAACGTCCGCTTGACGGAAGAGCGCCAATTTCAGGAAATGGCGCTTCGTGGTCGAAAGGACCCCACTCGCAGGTTGAATCTGCGATGGAGACTTACTTGAGCTCCTGCAGAGGTCGGAGACCTCGATGGGTAAGCCGGTTACCTCTTCGCCGAAATCGGATCGAGCCCGGTCTTTCGAATCGTCTCCGCCGCATCCACGCCGCCGAGACAGGCGATGAGCGCCTTCGCGGCTTCGGGCTCCTTTGCACCAGCCGCGAGACCTGCAGAGAATACAGTCACGCGTTGGACCTCCTCAGGCAGGGGGCCCACGAAATCCAATCCCTCGATCGGAATGAGTTCGCTGACCTGCTGGAAACCGAGCTCGGCGTCGCCGCGCGTCACGACGGTACCGACACGCTCACTAAAGATCTTCTTCGACTTGGCCATTACATGGCCGCTTGGATCGAGCTTCGGGAAAAGCTCCTCGGCAAGATAGGTGCCGCTGGCGCTTGCCGAATAGGCGATCGACTTGGCCTCCATCAGCGTCTTCTTCAGCGCCTTGACCGACGAAATATCGGGCTTGGGCGCCCCCGCTTTGACCGAAAGGCCGATCGCCGATCGCGCAAGGTCTGTGCGCGTGCCGGCCTTGCCCTTGCCATCCTTGACCAGGTTGTCGAACGCATCGCCCGCCAGGATGATCACGTCGGCCGGCTCCCCGCGTGCGAGGCGGTTGGGAATGGCATCCGGCGCCGCGCCCATCGAGGCGCCATAAGCGCTGACAACCTTATGGCCGATCTTCGACTCGCAGGCCGGTACCAGCTCTTTATAGGCGGCGGTAAAGCCGCCCGAGCTGATGACATTGACCTCAGCGAAGGCCGGCTGGGCACAGAGCAGCACGCTGGCAGCGATGAAGGCGGTGCGATTTCGTGTCATGGATGTCCTCCTTCGTCGGATGCTGCTGCCGGGAATTGAGCGGCGCAAGGGCCGGGGTTGCAAATCTACTTTTGCGCCCGGTGCGTTGTCTCGTCTGTCGACCGCTCGAACTCGTAAACCGCGAGACGCAGTATGACGAATCTTCTTGGTGGATATTTCGCGAGAACCCGCCGGTGGCAGGCTCAATGTCAGTGAGACAATGGTCATGTCCAGATTTCCGCTTCGGCGCACCGCGCCAAGCCGACTTGGGTCGATTGCTGCCATCGCGCGACCTGCCCATTCGGCTTCATTAGCCGATCCGCGTAGGTCCGCTTAACGCGCCAGTACGGCCGCCTTCTGGACAGCTGGGTAGCGCTGACCGGATTGGATTCAGCGCTCTACGGGACGCACAGTCTCCGGCGAACGAAGGTTGCGGTTGCGAACCCGACTTCAGCATGAGGGGCGAACCCGCAATCTCGCCATGTTCAATCTTGCGATGTGTCGCCGATGTCGTCCTCGGAGGCACTGTTCGCCTCGGAACCGCGATCGTTCAGCAGAAGACGGGGCGGCCGGTACCATTCGAACTGACGGACGCAGCCCGCGAAGCGCTTACTGCCTGGCTTAGAATGCGAGGTTCACGTGAAGACGACCGGCTTTTCCGAGCCGTAGCCGGCAGGGCGATCACATTACAGCGTCCCAAGAAGGGGATCTGCCATGGATATCCAGGCGCAGAACCAACAGCCTCGTAATGCGTGGAACCTCGGTCGCATCATCGGACCGAAGCCGCCTCTGAAGCCAAAGCACATCTGGGCCGCTGATCTATAAGCGCACGGGCAATCTACGCGCCTGCCAGCTTCTTCTAGGCCACACGAAACTGGAAAGCACCGTGCGCTACCTCGGTATCGAGGTCGACGACGCGCTTCTCCTTTCGGAGCAACGGACCTATGAGCTTTGGCACGGCGGGCTCCCGCCGTGCCCGTTCCGCCGTTCGGCCAACGGCAAACTCGGGTGGCGAGCAGACTTCGGCGGCACGTCCGAAAGCGGGCATTTGTGGAGCAGCGCCGAGTGCCTGCGATGGGAAACGAAACCGCGCTCTCGCTCCTGGGAAGCTTGTCGACAAGCTTCAAACGACCGACCTGCCCGAGACGTGATGAGGGATTTTCCGTCTAGACAGGGACAATGCGGATGAGGTCCGAGGTGGCAACGTCACCTCTTGCCGTCACCTGTGAATGGTCGACAAGCGTTTCCCGCCGTAAGTGGCGGTGTAGGGCACCTGGATGTACTCAAACGCCTTCTGAGCTACCCGGGCTGGCAATGTGTCCTTGTGCTTGGAAAAATTTGGCAGGTTCCCTTCTCCGAAGAGAACCTCATTCAGATTGAGGCCGACGCCGACATAGAATGTCCGCTCGATCGGATACCGGAGAGCGCGCTCCTTATTTTCAAAGCCACGCGCATCGAAGCCGACATGAAGTTCAGCATATCGCAGCGGCGGCCGGATCTTGGTCGAAAAGCACTGTCCGCTAAACAGGCCGTTGACGCTATGGACATGGGCTGGCCAGCGGCCTCCCAGCTAGGAGCTTCAGCGCTTTATTTCGAAGACCTCAGCGGCATCGGCATCATCTCGCAGCCCCTTGTACGACGCGTGGCGCAGCTTGCTGTCATCCGTCCAAGCCCGAAACTCAACCTCTGCGACCAGAGCCGGCGTGAGCCAGCGATAGGCCTGTCGACTGCCCTTCATGCTGACAGCGGGCTTCGGGGTGACAAGATCTTGCATCTGCTTGCGCAGCGCGGTCGCGGTGGCGTGGCTAAAGTTGCAGACGATACGACGAAACGGTGAGAAGTCCCGCAGTCCGACTAATGCGCCGTTGCTGTGGGTCGTAAGCGGGTGCTTACTGCCTCAGCGATCCTGGACGCGAGGCGCGTCTGGAGTTCGAAGGCGCTGTTGGAGTTCAGATCGGCCTCGTAGCTGCCGGTCCAGATGATTGCGGTCGTTTCGCGATCCAGAAGGAGGCTGGTGATCCTGACCTTGCTATCGCTCGTGCGGATCACACCCTCCAGGATGTGCCGCTTGAAGAGCGGGACGGTGACGACCGCATTCGCTACACCGTCAGCGACCGCTCGCTACCGATGAGCAATGATGCGACAAACGGAGCATACATCACGATCAATGAGCCGAACGGATTGAGCCCGATCCTGACGGAAGCTGAATGGGCTGCCACATACCGCCAAGACTTACAGAGCCCGGCTCTATGGCTATTTGAAGCCCGGACGGCGCCGCGACTTCGTGTTGATCTGGGCTGCAATGCCAGCCTGTTTGACATTGGCTTCTTTCGCCAGACGAAGCCCGCGCAGCTTGAGCATGTTGTCCTCGCGGTGCTGGATCAGCTTCTCCGTCTCGGAGATAATCCTTGCGTGAGAGAGCGAGCGCGTTTGGATCTTCGAAAATTGGTTGTCGGCAGTTAAGCGCTGCTTTGAAAGTTCGAACATTACGATTTCCATTCGCATCTAGATTGAAAAGCAAAAAGGCCGAGCAAGGGCCGGCCTTTCGAGTGGCTATAGTCGCAGGTGCCAGTACATCCGTGGTCAACGGCGACGATTGCCTAATCACGCAGTCTGGAGCTGTTCCGCAGCCATCTTGCCGGACCGGTTGTCGCGAGCGACTTCGTATCCAAGCTTCTGGCCTTCCTGCAGGTCCCGCATTCCAGCGCGTTCGACGGCGGAGATGTGCACGAACACATCCTGGCTGCCGTCATCGGGCTGAATGAAGCCGAAACCCTTGGTGGAATTGAACCATTTCACTGTGCCGGTGGTCATGAAAAACCCTCCTTTTGGCAAGACCTGTCGCTCACCGACAGAATGTCCGGTGAGTTCAGAACGATTTCGAAAGGGGGAGTTCATCAGAGCCGCGCCAAAGCGCGAAAATAACAACGGCCATCCAAGCAATCTCGATGAGTGTATACTTAGTTCAGGTTGCCGGAGAATCCAAATTTTATTTTTTTACACCCGGTTTTTCTTTTTTCGGTGGCCATTTTAGTTATGCGGTCCGCCAGTGTTTTCGGACGAAAAGACCACGGCTGCTCCCGATTGTCTTTATGTCTTTTCACATGCCGCCTGTTTCAAGCTAAGGTCAGAGAAAGCAGCGGCGCGGCTGAGCGCTGGTCTCAAATGATTGCGGAGCGGCAAGGGGATGTGGTCTGCCCCCTGAAAAGTGGCCCTCCCTGAAGTAGGCTTTTGAGCCTTTGGATGATGCCCGTTATGCCGCAGAAGAAGCACAAGCCCGAAGAGATCGTCGCGAAATTGCGGCAGGTCGACGTGCTGTTATCCCAGGGGCGCCCGGTCGCGGAGGCGAGCCGGCTGTCACCGGACGGCGAGAGGCAAGGGGCAGGGTCGGAAGCGCTAACACCACCATCAGCTCGTCGGGGCATGTGGGCTCGCCTCAGCTGGCGCAGACATTCCGCGGCAGCTCGTTTTACGAGCGAGCTCTGCTGGAGGATCGACTACCTGATCACCAGTGCAGGGATAGTTGTACTTGCCAGCACCTCGGACGTCTGGCTCCCGAGCACGACTTTCTGTATGCCTCGCCGGCCATGAGAGGACATCACGATGAGGTCACAGCCCTTGAGCTTGGCCAATCGGACGATTGCCGCGGCTGGAGATACATCGATCTCGTGTTCCAGATCTACCGTGACGCCGTGTTCGGACGCGCGTTGCTCTATGGAAGTAATGCGATCCTTGATGAACTCATCAATCTGCTGACGGGCTGCAGGTGCCAACTCCGGACGCAGGGGCGCCGAAACGGTCAGAACGGTGACTTTCGCCCTGAGCGGCCTGGCGAGCGCCAAGCCATGTTCAAGACCCTTGCGAGCAAGTTCGGAGTCGTCTGTGGCGATCAGAATGTGTTTGTACATTTGCCCTCTCCCGTAGGAATTGCGCCGGCATCCTGGATGACATTGATCGGAAAGGCCGTCGGCCTGATGGTCCTGATACTGCCAGTCCTTCCTGGTGCTGTATCTGCTCGATGCCGTAGCTTTTGTGAGAGTCCGGCTCGCGGCCAAGTTGGTCGCCGGTATTATTTTCGACGGCAACATTGCATAATTCGACGCGCCTTGTGAGCAAGTCGAAGCCGAACTTGCGAGGCTCAGGCAGAATGGGGAGCTTGAAGAATTGGGCGCCGAGGATTGAGACAGCTAGGCGTCCGCCTTCTTCCGCTCACGGGCCTGTGCTCGCGGGCCTTCATTTCGAGTCCGAGGGGTCCACGAAATCGGCAGCAGGACGAGCCGGACTATGGATCGGCGACCGGCGCGATCCTCCATCTTGCACGCGAGTTGCTGAAGCGTTCCGCGACCTTCGACATGCTTCATGTGCCCTATCGCGGGACACTCGCAACCTAATAAAAGGCAATGATTTCAAGGCGTAAACGCCCCATGTGTCCTGTCGATGACCCGTGCGACATCTTGTACGCCGGCCTGACATAATATGCGACGCGCTGCTGACCCGGCTGAACGCGGAGCGCCGTCTCGCAGCATGAAAAATAAATATGTCCCGGCGACATATGCGAGAGGCGATTGTGGGGGTGGGGCGATGTTTTGGTTGTCTATGGTTGTTCTCATCACGGCATTGAGCGTTGAGACGGGCTCCGCCCAAGGGCTGTCGGCAAATAAATTGCTGTCCCGCTGCCGTGCGTTTAGAAACGCCAGTCAAAGAGGTCCGCTAGCTACTTTCAACGAAGGATATTGCGGCGGCTTCGTTGCCGGGATTGCCTTCGTCGATCCAAAGAGTTGCAAGCTCGATGGCGTCTATAGCGCCGAAGTAGCTCGCGTCGTCGTGGCGTATATCGACCAGCAGCCCGCCAGACAGCATGAGCCCTTTGCCATACTGGCGACAGAGGCACTGCGCAGCGCGTGGCCGTGCAAGGCCGCCCCATGACGAGCCGTCCGACCATCCTTGCCGGCCTGATGTTCGCCGCTCTGGCGACCGCAGCAACGACAGCGGCTTATTCGCAGGAGACTGCGCCCGGTTCGGCGCAAGGCAACCTATTCGGGTTTGCCTTTAAGCAGCCTTTTAGCCCCGTAAACCGGGTGGAGCTGTCGCGACTGGTCGAGGCCTATTGTCGCGAAATCCTCGACGTCGTGCCGACCAACACGCCCGCCGAGGATGCATGGGTAACTGCGGAATCCAAAACGTCTGATATCAATCGAATAACCCGTCTGGTCTCGACCAAGGAATGGGCGCGGTATCAACTCAAGGAAACGTTTTCCGAATGCCTCCAAAAGATAACTTTGCTTCAGCAGGCTCAAGCGAACAATGCGCGTTCGGCAGAGGCAGCCGTATTCATCAGTCTGGCGTTTACGTTCAATCAGGACACTGATCTTGCCGCGTTCGCCAAACGGGTCGACCTGAAATCCGAGCTTTCGGCAAACGTACTCCGCAAGTTTCTAATGATTGCGGCATTGCGGACGCTCGACCGGCTCGACGACAAATGACCGAGACGAGTGCCATCATCGCCGGCCGAATGGCGGCGGGCGAGGCCTCGGCCCAGCAATCGCGGGATCGTTCGGATCGACCAGCGTGCGGACCCCAACGATCATGTACCGCGTGCCGATTTCCTTGCGGGTGTAGGTCCGCTTCGCGGGAGCGTAGACGGCAGCTCGGGAATATTGGTCCTCGTCCACGATCTGCATGGCCAGGAAGCGCTTGCCGGGATCGGGCAGCGTGATGGTGACGGGCCCGGCATCGAGATCCACGACCACGACCGAGTAAAGGGTGGCCCGGTTCATGCGGATGATGGGCTGGACATCAATCGAGGCTAGGCCGTAAACCCATAAGCGCGTCCGGCCGATTCCAGCGGCGGCGATTTCGTGATTCAAGCTCTGAAAGAGGAGCTTGGCGATGGGCCGCTACGAACTCAGCGATTTCGAATGGACTGCGATCGAGCCGCATCTTCCCAACAAGCCGCGCGGCGTGCCCCGTGTCGATGACCGCCGGGTTCTGAACGGCATCTTCTGGGTGCTTCGGTCGGGTGCGCCCTGGGCGGATGTGCCGGCTCGCTACGGCCCACCGACGACGATCTACAATCGCTTCAACCGCTGGCGCAAAGCTGGCGTCTGGGATCGGCTGATGGACGCGATCACAAAGGCTTACGACGGCGACGTCCAGATGATCGACACCTCGGTCGTGCGGGTCCATCAACAGGGTGCGACCGGAAAAAGGGGGGGCGAGATCGTTGTCTCGGTCGCTCGCGAGGCGGGCTCACCACCAAAATCCATGCCCTCGTCGATGCGCAAGGGCGCCCGATCCAGCTCAAGCTGACGGCGGGACAAGCCAGCGACATCGCCAGCGCCGCCGACCTGATCGGCCATCTCGCTCCCGGCGCGATGCTGATGGCCGACAAGGGCTACGACGCCAACGCCTTGCGCGCCTTCGTCGGTGAACGCGGAGCCTGGGCCAACATCCCGCCCAAGAGCAACCGGAAGGACCCGATCTGCTTCAGCCGGCACCTCTACAGGGACAGGAACCTGATCGAGCGCTTCTTCAACAAGATCAAACAGTTCCGCCGCGTCGCCACACGCTACGACAAGCTCGCGGAGAACTTCCTCGCAAGCCTCAAGCTCGCATGCGTCAGGATCTGGCTACGCGGTAATGAGTCGACGGCCTAGTCTGAAACTGATGCAGCGAGAATGCCAGCAAACCGAGGATCAAGATGAGATATACAATGCCAACAGCGCGCTCTTTGACCCGGCTGCAGTCCTGGGTGCTGCTGCGCAGCGGCCGCTCGCTAATCTCCTCAAGTTCGTCATCGGACAACGCGACGTTAAGCGCTCGTCGCCAAGCTTGCCGCGATTCGTCTAGTCGCTCGAAATGGCGTCGGTTCACATAGACCTGACCCGCGTCGAGTGGCACTATATCGCCCCCGGCAAGCCCACGCAGAATGCCTTCATCGAGGCGTTCAACGGCCGCTTCCGCAGCGAATGCCTGAACACGCATTGGTTCCTGACGCTTGCGGATGCGGCCGAAAAGATGGAGGCTTGGCTCAGATACTACAACGAGGATCGGCCGCACGGGGCCATCGGCAACAAGCCCCCGATCCTGCTGCAAAATCCCGGCGGAGCGCCCAGCTCACCGTCGTGATTGAAGGCCGGAAACTCCAACCTCCGGCGGTCCAGCAAATGGTCTCGGATCAATCAAACCTAGGACTCTCTCTTAGGTCGGAGGAGAAAAGGGTCTCAGGTCAGGACTTCCTTTGGTGTCGATCTTCATGCTTGGGCGATGGGCGAGACTATCCGACAGACTTGAGTTGGAGCTTCGCCAGGGCTGCGCGTGATAGGTTGGTCACGCTGTTCCAATCGCCCGCATCGATTCGGTCGCGGGGAGCGAGAAACCCGCCGCCGACGGCGAAGACATTTCGAAGCGAGAGGAAATCTTGCGCGTTGTCGGCGTTAATGCCGGCCGTTGGACAGAAAACCAGATCTGGATAGATCGGCTCGATGTGCTTCAGCCAGCCGGTGCCACCAACGAATTCGGCTGGAAACATCTTGAGCTCGTAAAATCCGGCCTCGCGCACCCAAAGCGCTTCGCTGGCGGTGCCAATGCCAGGAATGAAAGGAAGCCCGGTCTTCCGCGCCGCCTCGAAAAGAGCGGGGCTGAATGCGGGTCCGACGCCGAAACGTGCCCCCGCATCGACGGCCGCCGCGAACTGCTCGGGCTTTGTAATCGTTCCGGCGCCGATGATCGCCGGGCTACCGAGCCGTGCCATGCGGCGGATGACCTCGATCGCGGCCTGTGTGCGCAGCGTGACCTCCACCAGGCCGATTCCGGCTTCGACCAGTGCCTCGAGGAGCGGCTCGGCATGGTCCGCGTTCTCGACGTGGATGACGGGGATCAGGGGAGCCTTGCCGGAGGCAAGGTCGCGAAACGGATAATTCGACATTGGCAAGGCCTCTCTGGGACAGGAATTTATGAGCGCCGCATGCGGCTCTTTGGATCGAGCGTTTCTTGCAGGCCATCGGCGAGCAGGGTCAGGCACAGAATCAGGATGGCGATCGTGGCGATTGGAAAGAGCGCGCCATAGACGGAGCGGGAAAGGTAAAGCAGCGCATTGCTGACCATTGCGCCCAGCGAAGGATCCGGCGGCTGCGTGCCGAGCCCGAGGAAGCTGAGGGAGGCCTCGGCAATCACCGCCTGAGGGGCGGCGATCGCGAACTGGACGATCAGCGGGAGGATCGCAAAGGGCAGGATGTGGCGGATGATGATGCGGGGCGTCGATGCTCCGATCGAGACAGCGGCCTCGACATGGAGCAGCCCGGTGTTCGCCAGCGTGACCGCTCTGGCGACCCGCGCAAATACGGGCAGCTCGCTCAGGGCGATGGCAATGACGATTCCGGTCGGACCCGGCCCCACGAGAAGAACGAGGGCCAGAGCAATGAAGATCGCCGGCCAGGCGATGAGCAGGTCCAGGATGCGCCCGACGAGCGCATCTACGACGCCGCGGCAATAGCCGGCGATCACACCGACTGCGGTGCCCAGGATCCCCGCCAGCGTGACGGCTGCGAGACCTGACAGCAGCGAAGGCCGCAAGCCGTAGAGGAGGCGGCTCAGAATGTCCCTGCCGAGATGATCGGTCCCGAGCGGATACTGCAAGGACGGTGGCCGCAGCCTCGCGGAGAGATGCTGAGCGTTTGGATCGTAAGGCGCGATCTGTGGTGCGAGGACTGCCAGCAGAACGATCATGCAGATGCCGATTCCGCCCACCAGGACGCGCCAGTCGAGGCGTGCTGAGCGCTTCCCGGCAACGGGAGCAGGGCGCAATTCATTGCGTGCGGCTTGCGCAGACATCAGCGCCCTCCGGCCGTGCGGATGCGGGGGTCGATGGCGCCATAGGCGATGTCGACCAGGCAGGTGCAAAGCAGAAAGACTGTCGCCGTGAAGAGCAGGGCCCCTTGTACAAGCGGATAGTCCAGGCTGGTTACGGCCTCGATGATCAGGCGGCCAAGGCCTGGATAGGAAAACACGGTCTCGGTGACGGTGGCGCCCGCGAGCAGGTTGCCGATCTGCAAGCCGGCGATCGTGACGGTCGGGATCAGCGCATTTCGCAGCGCATGAGTCAGGACGATCTTGGTGCGTGAAAGCCCTTTTGCGCGCGCCGTCGTCACATAGTCCTGCTGAAGCGCCTCGATCAGCGCGGTGCGTACATAGCGCGCCAGGACAATGACGAACGGAGTCGCCAGGGTCGCGGCCGGAAGGATCAGGAATCGCAGCGTTTCGAGCGGCGTGTTGTCCGCATTGCCGAGGCCGGATGGTGGGAGCCAACGGAACGTCACCGCAAACACGATGATCAGAAGCGTGCCCAGTGCGAAGCTGGGGAGAGAGAACGCCAGTGCCGTCAATGTCGCGATGGCCTGGTCGATCCAGCCGCCGCGATTGAGCGCGGCGGCGATGCCGAGCGCCAAACCGAAGCCGAGCCCGATCAAGGTCGCCAGGCTCGCCAACTTCAGCGTCTGGACAAAGGCATCGGCGATCGTCTCGGAGACGGGAAGGCCCGTCGAGAACGATTTGCCGAAATCCAGCCGGGCGGCATCGCCCAGCCAGATCAGGTAGCGCGCGGGCAAACTTCGATCCAGGCCGAGCCGGACGCGCTCCAGATCGACCTGTTCCGGCGTCGCCTCGGTGCCGAGCCGGATGAGTGCCGGGTCGCCCGGAGCATTCTGGATGACCGCGAAGATGACCAGCGACGCCAGAAGCAGCATCAGGACGAGCTGGCCTAGCCGCGAAAGGCAATAGTTCAGCATGACGGCGCCGGCTATGCCTTGAGCGTGGCGTTGCTCATGGCGAGGTTGGCGACGAGATCGGTCGTCGGCCCGCTGACTTTCTGCGACCAGACGAATTTGTGCGACGACGTCATGATCGAGATATTGGCGCAATCCTCGACGGTGATGCGATTCAGCTCCTGGTAGATCGTCTTCCGCTTGACCGGGTCGAGTTCGACCGCACCTTCCTTCAGCAGGGTCTCGATGGTGGGATTGACGTAGCCGAAGCGCTGATTGACGCCGCGATAGAGGCTGTTGGCGCCGAAGAAGATGGCACTGTCCATCAGGCAGCGACCCACCACCCAAGGTACGACGTCGCAGCTCTTGTCCTTGCCGGCGCCAAGATCGCGCCAACGCCCGTCGTCGACCTTCTGAATCCTGAGCGTCACGCCGATCTTCGCGAGGTCGGCCTGCCAGATTTCGGCGTAGGTCGCGAGATTGGGATTGGCGGAGGGGCTAGGGTAGTTGATCGTCAGTTTCGAGATGCCGGCTTCGTCGAGAAGCTTCTTGGCCTTCGCGAGGTCGAAGCGGTACGCGTCGACGAGCTCGGACACATAGCCTGTGGCGACAGGATCGTAGAACGGGCTCGAAACAGGTTTCTCGAACCCGAAATGCGCGGCTTCAGCGAATGCCTGCCGGTTCATCGAATAGGACAGGGCTTGCCGCACCGCGAGCTTGTCGAAGGGCGGCTTGGAGACGTTGACCATCAACAACCAGATGCTGTTCGGAACCTGCTCGATCCGAAAATTCTTGTCGGCCTTGACCGAATCCAGGTCGGCATCGTTGCTGCTCAGCACGCCCTGGACCTGCCCGGAGATCACGTTGTTGAGGACGCTGGATCCCTGCGCATAGAGGTTGAATCGGAAGGTCCCGACCTTGGGCGCGTCCGGCAGGTGATATTTGGGATTGGCTACGAAGGTGGCGTAGCGGCCCGCGACATGCTCGGTCATGCGGAACGGGCCGGTGCCGATCGGGAGCGAGCGCATGAAGGTCGTGTCGTCGGGATTTTCCAGACGAACCGCGTAGAAGTAGTTCAGCAAGTCGAGCCCATAGGGTACCGGGCTGGAGAACGTGACCACGACCGTCGACGCGTCCGGCGCGGTGATCGCCTTCACCGGCGCAAAGACGGCCTTCACCTTCTGCACGCCCTGGTCACCCGCGAGCGCCGGACTGGACAGGTAGCCGAACATGTCGACGAAGTCCTGGGCGGCGAGCGGCTTTCCGTCGTGCCAGACGACATTGGGGCGCAGCTTGAACGTGATCGAAGTACTGTCGGGCGCGACGATCCAGGATTCGGCCAGATCCGCGACGAGCTGCCCCTTGGCGTCCTTGTAAGCCAGGCGCGAGAAAATCTGGTTCGACGTCGAAAACTGGGTGAAGACCTGGGCCCACGGGTTAAACGTCGAGAAGGCGCCGGGCTCGCCATATTCGATCTTGGCGGCCGGCTGAGCCGCCGCCCCGGGTAGCCGGAATGCATTGGCGCCGGCTACCACCGCTGATGCGGCAAGGAGCTTGCGGCGGGTCAGGCTGCGGGCATTGCGTTCGCCAGATGTCGACATCGTTCCCTCCTCAGCAGCGGATCGTTGAGCGTCCGCGAATGGTATGAACTCGCCACTCACCGAAGCGCCGGGTGCGCCTCGTTGGCCGTCATATTCTCATACCATATTACTGATTTGAGTTGGCGCGATTGTCAACGCTGAGCGTTTGCTCGGCTTCAGCCTCTAGTGGTTCTCGTGGCCGCGGATGAGATCGACGTCTGAGGTGGCGTTGCCGATCAACGTCATGGCTGCCGCATGGGCGAGCGTCGGCTTGCGTTCGAGGATGGCTCTGAGCACATCGCCGTGCTCGATGATGGCACGGGGCCGATGGTCGCCCTTCGCTGCGATCTCGAACATTTGTCGCAAGCCAAAGCTGAAGAGTTGCCCGATAGGCCAGAAAAACTCGTTGTGAGTGGCGAAATAAATCGAACGGTGGAAGGAGAGATCAGCTTCTACCCAACGACCATTGTCGCTTCCCGCGTCCACCATCGCCTGGAAATCCGCTTGGAGTTGCGCACGGTCCTCGTCGGTCGCGGCGATCGCCGCCAGCGCCGCCGCCGCCGGCTCCGTCGCGCGTCGCAGCTCGAACATCTTCTTGAGATAGGTGTCGGTATCGGTGACTTCGACGCGCCAGCGCAGGATGTCGGGGTCGAGGTGACTCCAATTCCGGGGGTCGCGGATTCGGGTGCCGCGCTTTGGACTGGAAACGAGCAGCCCCTTCGCAATCAGTGATCGAAGGGCCTCCCGCATCGCCGTGCGGCTGATGCCGAGAAGCTCGCAAAGCTGCGCCTCTGGTGGCAGAGCCTCGCCGACCCTGTAGTCGCCACGCACGATGGCCAGGCCAAGTTCGTCCGCGACCCGGTGATGCAAGCTGCGGCTCGGTGTCGCGCGGGGACGCGTCGAGGTGTCCATATGAGTGTGTGCCCTCGGTTGCGCTCTCCAGTCGAAGCGTCCGAGCCAGCATTGGCACGGGCTCTCTCCGTTGACAATAACTCTCATATGGTATGAGAAATACAAGCTTTCAGACGTTCGGTCCGCAAGGCCGTCGCACATAGGGCGAGGAAAACAAGATGTATGACGTCTCGGGAAAAGTCGCGCTGGTTACGGGAGGCACGAGGGGCATTGGCCTCGGAATCGCCGAGCACCTGCTTTCAGCCGGGGCGAATGTCGTGTTGAACGGCCGGACAGAAACCGCCGAGGCGGCTGCATTGTGCGAGCGATACGGGCGTGGGCGCGTCGCCATCGAACTCGGCGATGTTGCCGATGCGACGGTCTGCGGATCGCTGGTCGCCGCGACGGCGGCGCAATTCGGCGCGCTCCATGTTCTCGTCCATTCAGCCGGCGGCCCGGCCCCGGGAAAGATCGTCGACGTCACGGACGAGGTCTGGATGAATGCCTTCGCCATCCACGTCCATCCCGTGTTTCACTTGTTCCGCGCCGCGCATGCGCATTTGGCGAAAGAGGGCGGGGCGATTCTGTTGATCTCATCCGTCGCCGGCCTGCGCGGTTGCCCTGGGACGGTAGCCTATCAAACGGTGAAGGGCGCCCTGATCCCGCTGGCGAAGGCTCTGGCCTTCGACCATGGCCATGAGAACATTCGGGTCAATCTACTGACGCCGGGTATCATCCGCACGCGCTTCCATGCTGCGATGACGCCGGAAGCCAAGGCGCATAATCTGGATAAGCGGATCCCGCTGCGCCGCGAAGGCTCGGTCGACGACGTTGCCGAAGCCGCCATGCAGATGATCCAGAACGAGTTCATCACGGGCGAGTACCTCACCGTCGACGGCGGCATGTCGATGCGTGTCACTGGTTGACGCGCCGATGACGGACGGGGCGGGGCCATTGTCGGCATCGGTTCATGCGACTGGCTTTCGTCTCCCTTCTCGGCTGTGGAGGTATCTGTGGTCCCGAGGGCTGCAGGTGCCGCTCCGGACGGTCTTCCTCAGCTTAAGCCCAGGCGTGATGCGATAGAGGCTTGCTTGTGGCGTCTCCCGGCACTCGGATCGGCCGGGCAGCGCGGTTCTCCGGAATTCGTTCCCGGTGGATGCGAATTGAGGCGCGCGCGGTGATCGCGCAATGACTATGTCGATTGCGCGCGGCTTCGCCCGTTTCATGCGCGAGATCGCGGCCCCAGCGCGAAGCGGATAGCCCGATTGATCGCCACGGGTAACACCGACATATGGGTCTCACCCTCGAAGGTGACGAATTCGGCCGTGAGCCCCGGCAGGCAGGCAAGCTTCTCGGCCGTCGCGCGGGCGTTGTCGTTCACTCGGCTTTCGCCATAGCGCCTGATCCGCTTGACGCGGTCCGCGTGGTTCGTCTGGAACGGCGCCGGATTCTGCTCGAACTCGCCGGCTGCCAGCAGGACCCGAGTTTGCAGCCCGGGATCGCGCTCCTGCATGAAGCGCTCGGCGCTTCGCAGGACCACCGAATCTTCCCACCAGATCGCCGGGCTGATCGCTATCCAGTTCGCGAAGGCCTGCGGCCGGTTGAACAGGGCGTGGAGCACGAACAGGCCGCCGAAAGAATGGCCGAAGATGGACTGGCGCGCGCCGTCGACCTGCAGCCGGGCGGCGATCGCCGGCTTCAACTCGTCCTCGATGAAGGCGAGGAAGATGTCGGCGCCCCCGGTGCGGACATCCGGCCCGTTCTGCGTATGGGGCGGATAGGTACGACCGGGCGGCGGCCCCATGTCCCAGGAGCGGCGCACGCTGTCGTAGGCCTTGGGCGTGGGGTAGCCGATGCCGACGATGGCTGCGCCGGCGATGCCGGTCGCAGCCGTGTAGGCGCTCTGGACGCGCAGCGCCTCGACGGCGGTGCCGATCACCGCATTGGCGTCCAGCAGATAGAGCACCGGCCAGCCGCGCTCGGGCGCAGGCTGGGGCGGGATGTGCAGGAAGATCCGATAGGGCTCGCCCCCGGCATGCGGGGCGAGGTCGAACTGCACGGTTTCCGGGAGCGGCGCGGGCGTGTCGGGCATGGTCGTCAGCTGTCGGGTGGTCATCGCCTGGCAAGCAGCCACATCAAAGCAGGCCCGCCGATCAGGGTGGCGATCAGGCCGGCCGGCATCTGCCAGGGAAAGGCGATCATCCGCCCCAGCCAGTCGGCGCTCACCATGATCAGCCCGCCGAGCAGCGCCGCCCCGGCGAGCTGCGGCAAGGCGCGCTGCAGGCCGAGCCGTGCGGCGAGATGCGGCGCCATCAGGCCGACGAAGGTGAGCGGCCCGACGATCAGCGTCGCCGCCGCCGTGAGTGCCGCGCTCAGGCTCAGCAGAATCAGGCGCGTGCGTCGCAGGTCGAGGCCGAGCGCCTGGCCGGTCGCATCGCCGAGCGGCATCAGCTCGAGCCAGCGGGCACAGAGCGGTGCAGTGGCCAGTAGGGTCAGTGCACAGGCGGCGCACCAGGCGGCCTGGGCGGCGTCTACCTGATAGGTCGAGCCGGTCATCCAGGTCAGCAGCAGCATGCCGCGCGGGTCGCCGCTGGCGATCAGCGCGCCGACCAGCGCATCGAAGAGCGCGCCGAGCGCGATGCCGGCGAGCAGGACCCGCTCGGGCGTGAAGCCGGTACGCCGGCCGAGCAGCACGATCAGGCCCAGCACCGCGAAGGCGCCGAGGCAAGCCGCGGCGAGCTGCAGCTCGCGACCGGCGGCGGTGACGGAGAACAGGGCGACGATCAGGCCGAGCGCCGCGCCGGCGCTGACGCCGAGCACCTCGGGGCTCGCCATCGGGTTGCGCGTCAGCCTTTGCAGGATTCCGCCGGCCACGGCCAGCATCGCCCCGGCCGCGAGCGCCGCCACGGCGCGCGGCGCCCGCCAGGGCATGAGGCCCGCCAGCTCGTCCGCCCCGGCCAACGCCCAGTCGCCCTCAGGCGTGCGCCCCAGCAGAAGCGAGCCGCCGAGTGCGAGCGCAAGAACAAGCACGATCACTGCCAGGGCGATGCCGGGGCGGCGCAGGCGATGGACACCAGCGTCGCCGCCATCGCTGCGTGGCGGTGGCGGCGTCATGCGCAGGCGCGGCAGCAGCCACAATAGCAGCGGCGAGCCGAACAGCGCGGTGACCGCGCCGGTCGGCAGCAGGCCGCCGGACACCCCGCCACTGCGCTGCACGAGCTGGTCGGTGAGCCAGAGCAGGCCGGCGCCGAGGGCCGGTGCCCAGAGGAGTTGGTCGCGCAGGCGCCGTGCCCCGGCAAGCCGGGCCAGCGCCGGTGCCACCAGGCCGATGAAGCCGATCACGCCGACGGCGCTCACCACGAAAGCCGTCAGCGCCACGGCCAGCGACAGGGCCGCGAGCCGGGCGCCATGCAGCGAGAGGCCGAGGCTCTGCGCGCCCGCCTCCTCCAGCGAGAGCAGAGTCAGCGGACGCAGCATCAGCCCCACGAGCGCCGCAACGACGAGAAGCTGCGCCGCCAGCGTGAGCGCGGTCTCCCAGCCTTGCTGGCTGAGCGAGCCGCTGCCCCAGATGAACAGGCCGGTGAGATAATGTTCCTTGAACAGCACCAGCGCCGCGGCGACGGCGCCGCAATAGAGGCCGAGGATCAGGCCCGCCAGCACCACGGCGAGCGGGGCGAGGCCCTTGCGCCAGGCCAGCGCGAAGACGATTCCGATCGCAGCCGCCCCGCCGCCGAGCGCGATCCATTCGCGCCCGAAGGCGAGCAGGCCGGGCGCCCAGAGCGTCGCCAGCGCCAGCGCCAGCTTCGCCCCGGCGGAGACGCCGAGCGTGGCGGGCGAGGCGAGCGGGTTGCGCAGCACCTGCTGGAACACCGTCCCGGCCAGCGCGAGCGCCGCGCCGCACAGGATGCTGACCACGAGCCGCGGCAGCAGGCTGTGATGCACCAGCATCTGCCGCATATCGGCTGGATCGGGCGCGAGCGCGGCGCGCGGCCAGAGCGATGCCGGCAGGCGCTCTGACAAGGCGAGCAGGGAGAGCGCGGCGGCAGCGGCCGCGAGCCCGCCGGCCAACATCCAGGGCCTCAGCCGTTCAGCCTTCGCGAGAGTCATGGTCACGTCAGCCATCGGCTTTCTCTCCGCCCAATGCCTCGCTGACGAGGCGAGCAAAGCGCATGGCCGAGGGCAGGGCGCCGAACATCAGCACCGGAGCGAGGCCGTGCACCCGCCCGGCCTTGACGAAGGAAAGGTTGGTCCAGAGCGGATTCTTCGCCAAAGCGTCCAGTACACCGGGCGGCACCGGATCGAGATAGATCAGGCTGGCCTCGCCGGCCTGTTCGAGCGCCTCGATGCCGACCGTGCTAAACCCCCAGAAATTGGTCTGTCCTTGCCAGACGTTGCGCAGCCCGATCCGGTCGAGAACGTCCTGGAAGAGGCTTTTTCTACCGTAGATCCGGACATGCCGGCCATCCATGAAATTGACCAGATAGACCGGCCGATCCTCCTTGCCGCGCAGGCGCTGCCGGGCCGCCGCGAAGGTAGCTTCGACCTCGCCGGCCAGTGTCTCGAAGCCGGCGTCCCGGCCCGTCAGCGCAGCCAGGCGTCGCGCAGCGGCCTCGGCCAGGGCGAGCGGGCGGCCTTCCGGCACATAGATCGGAAAGGTCAGGACCGGAGCGATCTGCTGCAGACGATGCGCGATTCCAGCGAGATAGGGCGTCGCCAGGATGGCGTCGGGCTGGAGCTGCTGCAGCAACTCCAGATTGGGTTCGCGGCTGGAGCCGAGATTGACGACGCCTGCGGGCAGAGGCGGCTCGACGACCCATTTGCTCCAGTCCTGAGCACCGACCAGCGCCAGCGGCGGCTGGCCGAGCGCGATCAGCGTCTCGGCCAGGCCGTAGTCGAGTGCCGCGATGCGCCGCAACGGCCCGGTGCTTGCGGTCTCGGCCGCAGCAGCCGGCGCGGCCATGGTCGCAAGCAGGCCGCCGACGAGCGTGCGCCTGTCGATCAGTCGATGCAGGGTTTCAGGCATCGCCGGCCAGAGAGGCGCCAGCGGCCTTCTGCCGCGGGCCGCCCATGCTCGCCCAGGTGACGACGGGCTCGGGCAGATCGAGATCGAAATGCGCCCGGCCGAGCAGCGCGTTGACGATGACGGCGCTGCGCCAGGCCATCAGGCTGAGTTGCGGCTCGGCGATGCCGTGGCTGTGCTTGCCGGCATTGAGGGCGAAGATGCGGTTCTGACGCGGCCCGTTCCAGCCCAGGCTGAAATCATGGGCGAGTTGGAAATTGCCCTTGCGGTCGCAGGCGATGCGTTCACGCAGGGGCGCCAGCAATTCCGGTATTTGGAATGCATAGCCTGTCGCCAGCACCACGGCGTCGGCATGCACGATCTCGATGCCGCCATCGAAACCGTTGCGCATGATCAGCCGGTATTCCTGCTTCTGACGGTCCATCTGGATCACCTCGCGATGAGGCAGCAAGGCCGTCTGCGTCGGGCTCCGCTCGAGATGGCGCAAGGCATAGAGCCGGCGGTAGATCGCGAGCAGTGTCGAGGGCGAGGCGCCGTCGCCGGCGAGCTTCTGCCGCGTCAGGGAGGCGTGCCGGCGCTCTTCGCCGATCTCGCGGAAATTCGCGACATAGTCGGGCGTGAACAGCTCGTTGGCGAAGGGCGTGGCGTCGAGCGGCTCGAAATTGGCGCGCCGGCTGATCCAACTCAACTCCTCTCCCGGCTGGCGGCGTGACAGCAGATCGAGGAAGATTTCCGCGCCGCTCTGGCCGCCGCCGACCACGACGACGCGCCGGGCCGCGAGCGAGGGCAGCCGCCTCATCGCCTCGCTGGCATGGAAGCAGGTCTCGCCTAGCGCCGGCCCGGCCCAGGCGGGAACATGGGGCGTGAGACCGATCCCGAGCGCGACATTGCGGGCCCGGCGCACACCCTGGTCGAAACGCAGCACAAAGGCGTCGCGCTCGAAATCGAGCTCGCGCACCGGCGTGCCGAAGGCGAGATTGTCCAGCCCGCCCGCGGCCCAGGCGAGGTAGTTGGCGAATTCCTGCCGCGGGATCGCGTCGAATTCGGCATTCATGAAGCTGTAGAAGCGCTTATGCGCGACCAGATAGGACAGGAACGACCAGGGGCTGGTCGGGTTGGTGGCGGTGACCAGGTCCTTGAGGAACGAGGTCTGCAGTTCGGCGCCGGGCAGCATCATGCCGGGATGCCAGGAAAACGCGGGGCGCTGCTCGTAGAAGCGCGCCTCGATCTCCTGGACCGAGTCGAGCTGGGCGGCGAGGCTGAGGTTGAACGGGCCGACGCCGACGCCGGCAAGGTCGAGAATCCCGTCACTCATCGGTGCACTCATGTGATTCCTGGCTCCATCCGATTGGGTTCAGAAAATGCGTGTCGGCGGCCGGCTACTCGGCCGCCTGGCGCAGGCGGCCATAGGCCTCGTCCAGCTTGCGGGCGAAGCGGTTGTGGAAAGCCGGCGCGCCGATGATGTGGAGATGGGTCGTGCCCTCGATGATCTCGGCCGGCGCCGCCTGGCGCGACAGGTGGCGCCAATCGATCAGGTTGAGGCCGCGATTGAGCGAATCCGCCGCGGCCCAGGGCTGGATCGGGCAGTCATGCGGCAGCATCCGGTGCTGGCGGAAGATCAGCGCATTGTCGATCAGCACCCAGAAGGTGTGCTCACGGCTGCCGATATCCGGCCCGTCGCTGGGCAATCCATCCTCGCTGTTGCCGACGAAGCGCAGGAACTGGTCATAGGCTTGCGCATCCATGGACCCCAGCAGGTCGTGCCATAACGCCCGCATCGGCGTGCGCTCCAGCCACGCCTGGACGCGCTGGTCCAGCGCATCGCGCTCGCCGGGGGTGAAGCGCGGCACGGCGCCGATGGCGAAGTCGGTGTCCATGTCGCAGACGTCGATCATGCCGATCAGGCGCAGGTCGATCTCGTCCTTGAGCATGCGCGCGGCCTCGTAGGCGAGGAGCCCGCCCCAGGACCAGCCCAGGAAGAAGCAGGGCTCGCCCTTGCTGCGGCTGCGGATGAGCTCGGCATAGCGCGCCGTGATCTCGGTGACGGACGGCTCCCGCTTCTTGTCTTCGGCAAGCGAGTAGCAGATGAAGCCGGTCGCCGGTTGGTCCGGGCCGAGATGGTCGATCAGCTTGATGTATTCGCGCGTGCTGACCAGCAGGCCGGGGAAGCAGTAGAGCATCGGCCGCGTGCCGCCGCCGCGCAGATGGATAACTTGGCCGCCGCCCGCGTGCCGGCCGGCTGCCAGCGCCGCCGCCAGGCTGCGGACGGTCTGGTTGTTGAAGAGATCGGCGATAACCACGCTCGCATCGGGCTTCAGCTGCTTGATGCGCCCGAGGATGCGCAGCGCCGCCATCGAGTTGCCGCCGATCTCGAAGAAGTTCTGGGTGACGCCGATGGCCGGCAGGCCGAGCACCTCCTGCCAGATCGCGCAGAGCCCCGCCTCCAGCTCGCTTTCGGGCGGCACGATCTCGACGGGCGCCAGCGCCGGAGCCGGCAGGGCTGCGCGGTCGAGCTTGCTGTTGGCGTTGAGCGGCATCCTGTCGAGCACGACGATCGCCGCCGGCACCATTGAGTCCGGCAATTGCCGGCCGATCGCCCGGCGCAGTTCCGCGCCGTCGAGCCGGGTTCCTGGCGCCGGGACGGCGTAGCCGACGAGCGCGGCCTGGCCGTTGTCATGGCGTAGCAGCACCGCGCATTCGCTGACGCCCGGCAAGGTGCGCAGCGTCGCCTCGATCTCGCCGGGCTCGATCCGGAAGCCGCGCAGCTTGATCTGATGGTCGACGCGGCCGACGAACTCGACGGTTCCGTCCTCGCGCCAGCGCGCCAGGTCGCCGGATCGATAGAGCCGCCCGCCCGCCGGATCGAACGGATCGGGCACGAAGCGTTCGGCCGTGGCGGCGCTGCGCCCGACATAGCCGCGCGCCACGCCGTCGCCGCCGAGAAAGAGCTCGCCGGTGACGCCGATCGGCACCGGGTTGAGGTCGGGATCGAGCACATAGATCCGCCGCCGGCCCACGGCCCGGCCGATCGGGGCGTACATGCCCTCGAAGCCGGTGCCGGAGCGCACCTTCCACACCATCGGGGTCATGATCGTCTCGGTCGGCCCGTAACCGTTGATCAGCCATTCCGACTTCAGCGAGCGCGAGAACAGCTCGAAGGTCGCCTGCGCCATGCCCTCGCCGCCGAAGGAGTAGAGCCGCATCGGCGGCGGATCGCCGGTCATGTCGGCCCATTCGGCGAGCTGCTGGACATAGGTCGTCGGGAAGCTGGCATTGTTGACGCCATGGCGCCGCATCGCCGCGAAGGTCTCCTCCGGGGTCCAGAGCGGCTTGTCCGGCAAGACGATGCTGCCGCCGACCATCAGCGGCACGATCCAGCGCTCGTGCCCGCCATCCGAGGAAAAGGGCAGGAACGGCAGCTCGCGCGAGTCCGCGCTCATCTCGTAGACGCGCGCGGTGGTCTGGCAGTGCCGGGTCAGCGGCCCGTGCTCGACGGCGACGCCCTTTGGCAGGCCGGTCGAACCGGAGGTGTAGATCACATAGGCGAGCTGGCCGTCGGCGATCTCGACGCCCGGATCGTGGTCGGGGCCGTCGGCGAGGTCGATCCGGTCTAGCTCGATCACGCTGGCGTCGAGGCCGGCGGGGATCTTCCCGCGCAGGGCGCTCGTGGTGACGACGATCGAGACGCCGGCATCGCGGAAGATGTGGTCGTTGCGGCTGGCCGGATGGTCGGGCTCGATCGGGATGAACGCCGCTCCGGCCTTGAGCACGGCCAGGATGGCGCCGATCGCTTCCGGAGAGCGCCGCACCGCGACAGCGATGCAGGTCTCGCGGCCGGCGCCGGCCGCGATGAGGCGGTGGGCGAGGCGATTGACGAAGCGATCGAGCTCGCCATGGCTCCAGAGCTGCTCGCCGAAGAAGATCGCCGGTGCCTGCGGCCGGTCGCGGCCATGATCGGCGATCAGGGCGTGGACCGGGCGCGGGTCGTCCGCCTCCTCGTCGTCATAGGGCGTCGACAGCCTGGTCAGCTCTTCGGGGCCGACCAGCGCGATGTCCCGCAGCAGCACGTCCGGATCGGAGCCGATCGCCTGCACGATGCGCCTGTAATGGCCGAGCGCACGGGCGATGAGGCGTTTGTCATAGAGATCCCCGGCGAAGTTGAGGGTCGCCGCGAGGCCGCCATCGGCGGTTTGCGTCGTGGTCAGCACCAGATTGGCGTCCATGCGCGAATCAGGCCGATCGACGCAGGCGATGCTCAACCCGCCGGGGAGCGTCGCCGTGCCGGGAGGCGCGAGGCGATGGGCGTGGATGGCCTGGAGGAAGCCGCTGCCGTTCTCCTCGTTGTTCTGCCAGAATTCCTGGGCGAGCTGCTCGAAGGGCAGGTGGTGCGCCTGTGCCGCGTCCCGCGCGGCAGCGACCCGCGCCACCGCCGCCCGGAACGAAAGCCCGGTCGAGAGCAGCGTCCTCACCGGCAGCACATCCTCGATCCGCCCGACGAGGCCCTCCCGCCCGTCGCCGCGCCGGTCGAGCACGCTGCCGAATTTCACATGATACTGCCCGCCATAGCGGCCGAGCAGGACGTTGAAGGCCGCAAGCAGCACGATGGATAGCGGCTGCCCGAGCGCTTCCGCCGCCTCGGTGGCCCTGCGGCTCTCAGCCGCGTCGAAGGCGAGCGTGATTTCGCCGCGTTCGCCGCTCGGCACCGGGTCCTGGCGAAAGACGGTCGGCAGGCCGGCATTGCCGTGCTCTTCGGCGAGCAGGCCGTGCCAGAAGGCGAAGGCTTCGGTCTGATCGGTCTGCGGCTGGAGCCAGGGCAGCAAAAGGCCGGAGGCGTCGACCGGCCGGTCCGCCTCGCCGGCGACGACGGCGCGATAGGCGTTCCCGAGATCGCGCGCCAGCACCGATAGCGATGCCGCATCGCAGATGATCGGATGCAGGCGCAAGATGAGCCGATGCGCCGTAGCGGAGAGGCTCACCAGCCGGGCTCGCGACGGCAGGTCGATATCGAGATTGAAGGGCGTGTCCTCGGCGAGCAGCCGCTCCAGTTTGGCGTCGCGGGCGTCGGGCGCCAGCTTGCTGAGATCGGACAGGGAGAAGGGGATGTTCGCCGTTTCGTCCGGGCTCTGCTCGATGCGCCCACCGGCGAACTGCCGAAAGCGCATGCGCAAGGCGGGGTGGCGTCGCACCAGGCGGGCGAGCGCCTCGCGCAGCGCGCCCGCATCGAGCGGGCCGGTGAGCGCAAGGTCGAGCACCGGTCGCCCGGCCATACGGTCGTTGCCGATCTGCGCCATCGACCAGATGCGGCGCTGCGCCGGGGTCAGCGGGTGCCCGAGCGGCTGCGGGCCGCCATGGGACTCAGCGACGCTCATGACCGGCCTCCCGCAGCGAAAGCGGCCGCTGGTCCAGCCAGATCGCGCCGACACGGTCCAGGCAGGCCTGGCGCGCGCCGCAAAAGCCCGTGGCCGTCCAGCCGGCCGGAATGGCGCGACCCGATGGCCAGAGCGAATGACGCCCCTGCCGGTCGATCACGACCTCGTGGCTGTCGTCGTCCTGAGTCATCGCCGCCTCCGATCCGGTTCCAGCTTTGAGACGGACGGCGGCGCAGCAAATTTAGTGCGACCGCGAGATGATTCTTTCGGCGCCTCCGCCGGAGGGGACTAAATCCCGGCCGCTCCCGCCCGTCTGTCGAGTGAGGGCCCGCCGGTAACGACCGGCCGGCCCGCCAGGAACAGGAGCAAGGCATGATCCGGCCGCACGGCGTCCCGACAGGGCAGGGCGCATCCGAGCAACCCGTATTCCGGTCCCTCTGTGCCGGCGCAGAACCCCTGCTGATCCAGTCGGACGAGAAGGGGCTGAGCGTCAGACGGGGCGAGACCGTGATCGCCGATCTGCCGCACAGCCGGCGCGATCAGGCCACGCTGCTGCTGGACACTCGGCAATTCGGCGAGGGCGTCGACCCCGCCGATATCGTTGCAGCGGCCTGCGAGGCCCTGTTGGGCTGGGATCCGCAGGTCTCGCGCATCGTTCTGGAGCCGGAACCGGCTTCGTCTCTCGGTCGCAGACTCGTCGCCTCCGGTCTTGCGGTCAGGGAGGCGCAGGGCCTTGTGGTCTCGCCGGATCTGCTCTGGCAGCAGCCGCGGCTCTGGCTGGCGCAGCCGGACAAGGGCGCCTATCCGCAGCGCCTCGTTCTGGAGGGCGGCATCAGGCATCCGCTGCGCGCCCCGAAGCCCGAGGGGCTCGTCTATGCCCGCTTCATCCCCTGGCTCGGCCGCACCGTCTCCTTCCACGTCGCCGCGCCGGACCGGCATTTGGAGGTGTTCAACCGCTGGATGAACGATCCGCGCGTCGCGGAGATCTGGGAGGAGACAGGCGATCTCGCCAGTCACTGCGCCTATCTCGACGAGCGCCTGGCCGATCCGCATGCGCTGCCGCTGATCGGCTGCTTCGACGAGAGCCCCTTCGGCTATTTCGAGCTGTATTGGGCCAAGGAGAACCGGCTCGGGCCGCATTACGAGGCGCAGGACTATGATCGCGGGTGGCATGTCCTCGTCGGCGAGGACGCCTTCCGCGGCAAGGCCTGGCTGACCGCCTGGCTGCCTTCGCTGATGCATTTCATGTTTCTCGACGATCCGCGCACGCAGCGCATCGTCGGCGAGCCCAAGGCGAGCCATGCCCAGCAAATCCGCAATCTCGATCGCTCCGGCTTCGCCAAGGTCAAGCATGTCGATTTCGCGCATAAGCGCGCCCTGCTGGTGATGCTGCTGCGCGAGCGCTTCTTCGGCGACCGGCTCTGGCAACCGGCTGCCGAAGCCGAGATACCCCAGTCGCAGGCGACGACCGCGCCGGCGCTCAAGGCCGTCTCCGCGTGAGCGGCGGATGCGCCGAGGCGGAGCCGCGGGCGCTGCGGCGCTTCGCCCGCCCGCTCGACCTCGCCGACCCCGATCTGAAGCGGCTGATCCTCCGGGTGGCGCTGCCCTCGGTCGTGGGGCTGTCGATCAATGCGCTGCACCACGTCGTCAATGCCGGCTTCGTCGGCCTGCTCGGTGCGGAAGCTTTGGCCGCGATCAGCGTGGCGATCCCGATCTTCGCGCTGGTCGCCGCGCTCGGACACGGGCTCGGCGTCGGTGCCGCCGCCACGATCGGCCGCTTGCTCGGGGCCGGAGACGAAGCCGGCGCCGGGCGCGTCGCGAGCGCGGTGCTCGGCTGCGCCGTCCTGCTAGGCCTCGGCTGCAGCCTCGTCCTTCTCCTCGGCAGGGTGCCTATCCTTGCTTTCTTCGGCGCCGGCCCGGCGATGATGCCGCTGGCGGAGGCCTATCTCGGCCTGCTCGGTTTCGGCTGCGTGCTGCTGTTGTTGCAGATCGGCTGTGATTTCATCGCCATCGCCGAGGGCAACAGCCGTTTCAGCATGTGGACGCTGCTTGGCGGCTTCACGCTCAACATCCTGCTCGATCCACTGCTGATCTTCTGGCTGGAGCTCGGGATCGCCGGAGCGGCCTTGGCCACCATCCTGTCGCAGCTCGCGGCGCTCGCCGCCTATGCCATCTATTTCAGCCGCGGCTGGGGCGTGGTGCCGGTACGCGCACCGTCTCTCCGGCCGAGGCTGGAAATCTTGCGGCCGGTGCTCGCCGTCGGCGTTCCCGCGACCTTGAGCAGCGCGTTCTCGGCGGTTGCCGTCGCCCTGATCTATCGCGCGGCGAGCCTGCATGGCGGAGACGAGGCCGTGGCCGGCATCGGCATCGCGTTTCGCATCGTCACCCTCGGCAGCCTGCCGGTCATCGGCTTCTGCCTCGGCGCGCAGGCGGTGCTGAGCCATGCCTGGGGCGCCGGCAAGCCGCAACGCATGCTCGATGCGGCGGCCTTCATGCTGCGTATCGCGCTCGGTTTCAGCCTGGCCTACGCCGTGGTCATGCTTCTGGCCGCGGCGCCGGTCGCCGGCCTGTTCACAGAGGCAGGGCCAGCGCGCCGGATCGGGATACAGGCACTGGTCCTGTTCCATCTCGGCTTCGCCTTTGCCGGCCTGACCTATGTGCTGCTGGTGCTGCTGCAGTCACAGGGCAAGGCGCGGCTCGCGGCCTGTGTCGGCCTGGCGCCGCAGGGCTATCTGCTGCTGCCGCTGCTCGCCCTGCTGCCGCCGCGCTGGGGGCTCGCGGGCGTGATGGCGAGCCCCGCCATCGCCAGCGGCCTCGCCGCGCTGCTCGCGGCGCTGCTGCTGGCGTGGCAGTTCGCCGCCCTGCGGCGGCAAGCCGACCTGTCCCGATCCGTCCCAACGCTTCCGGCCGCTCTGGCTGCCGGCGAAGCCGCGCGAGGTGCCGCATGAACAAGCCCGTCGATCCCGCCCAGAGCCACCTCATCGAGGCCGCCTCCCTGCTCGGTGGCGGCGAAGACTACCCCTTCGCCTCGGCGGTGCCGCCGATCGTCCAGACCTCGCTCTTCACCTTCGCCAGCTATGCCGAGATGGCCGAGGTCTATGCCGGCCGCTCGCGCCAGCTGATCTATTCCCGGGGCGACAATCCGACGGTGATGGAGTTCGAGCGCCTGGTCGCGGCGCTGGAGGGGGCCGAGGCCGGCCGGGCCTTCTCCAGCGGCATGGGCGCGATCAGCGCGACCGTGCTCGCCTTCGTCTCGGCCGGAGACCGCATCGTCACCATCCGCAACGTCTACAGCGACGCCTATCGCCTGTTCGAGCTCCTGCTCTCGCGCTTCGGCGTCACCGTCGACTATGTCGACGGCGGCGATCCTGCGGCGGTCGAGGCGGCCCTGCCGGGTGCCAAGCTGCTCTATCTCGAGAGCCCGGCGTCCCTGACCTTCGAACTGCAGGACATCGCCGCGCTCGCCGCTTTGGCGCGCGCCCATGGCGTCGTCACGGCAATCGACAATTCCTGGGCGACGCCGTTGTTTCAGAAGCCGATCGCCCACGGCATCGATCTGGTAATCCATGCGGCCTCGAAATATCTCGGCGGCCACAGCGACACCGTGGCCGGCGTCGTCGTCGGTTCCGCCGAGCACATCGCGCGGATCAATGCGCAGACCTATGCCTATCTCGGCGCCAAGCTCTCGCCCTTCGAGGCCTGGCTGCTGCTGCGCGGGCTGCGCAGCCTGCCGCTGCGCATGCCCCGGCACATGGCGGGCGGGCTCGCCATTGCCGAGCGGCTCGCGGCCCATGCCGATGTCGAGCGGGTCCGCCATCCGGCCTTTTCGGAGCATCCCGGCAAGGCGACGCTGTCGGGCTATGGCGGGCTGTTCTCCTTCGAGGTCTCCGAGGCGATCGACGTTCCCGCCTTCGTCGACGCGCTGCGGCTCATCCGCCTCGGCGTGAGCTGGGGCGGACCGGAGAGCCTGGTTGTGCCGGCACTCGCGCCCTTGCAATTGCAGAAGGCCAATTGCTTCGTCCGGTTCGGCATCAGCCCGCGCCTGGTCCGGCTCAATGTCGGGATCGAGGATGTCGAGGCGCTCTGGGCCGATCTGGAGCAGGCGCTCCTGCAAGCGCGGCGCTAGATCGGTTCTCGTGATCCAGAGCATGCTCTATGCGAAAAATCCGAGCAATTTCTTGGCGGCGCCCTCCAGCCTCACCGAGATGGATGAGCGGCCGCAGCTTTGCGAGGGGCGGATCTGGCTCGTCCGGGTCGACCAGGTCGCAACGGCCGAATGCGAGGCCTTGCTGGATCGCAGCGAGCGCGAGCGGCTCGCGCGCTTCGCCTGCCCGGTCGAGCGTCGCCGCCGCCTCGTCGCCTGGGCGCTGCGCCGCCGGGCCCTGTCCGCGATCTGCCCCGGGATCGCTCCTGCGGCCTGGCGCTTCGTGGCGGGTGCGGCCGGCAAGCCCGCGCTTGCCGCACCCTTCGCCGGGCTCGGCCTGTCGCACAATCTCAGCCATGGCGGCGCCTACGCCGCGATGATGGTGGCGTCCAGCGATTGCGGCATCGATGTCGAGCCGCTGCCGCAGGAGCTGACTGCCCTCGCCGAAATCCTGACGCCGCGGGAAGAACTGGACGTCCGCACCAATGCGCGGCCGGAACAGCGCCTCCAAATCTATTGGACCGCCAAAGAGGCGGTGCTGAAGATGCTGGGCGC
Organism: Allobosea sp. RIT-PG3_2; assembly: GCF_057321085.1. NCBI lineage: Bacteria > Pseudomonadati > Pseudomonadota > Alphaproteobacteria > Hyphomicrobiales > Alloboseaceae > Allobosea > Allobosea sp. RIT-PG3_2. The sequence continues at coordinate 94,319 of NZ_JBXWCA010000009.1, forward strand.
CGGCTTCCCACTGCCGCCGCGCGACTTCGAGATCGCGATCGCGCCCGATGAGCGGACGGCGCGGGTCTCGAGGGTCGCGCCGTCCGCTCCTTCCGTTCCGGCCGGCCTTCAGATCAGGCTGTGGGCATTGCCGGAGGGAAATCGGCTGGCGGCGTGCAGCGCCGCCGGTGTGGTGCCGGAGCGTTTCGATGAGGGCTGGCCCTCGCCCGGCTGAGCCCGCTTCAGCCGTAGTGGGTACATGCCGGCGGCCGGATGCGGCGCCGGTGTGACGGCGCGGGGTGGCGTCGCGTCATCGAGGCGCATCCGGCAATGCTCTTGCGCCCGCCTGACCATGAAATTCACAAGCGTGGTCGAGACGCCGAGCGATGCCGCGATCGTCTTCTGCGGAACATCGTGGAAGCGGTGCAGCGCGAAGGCCAGGCGCGTGCGCTCCGGCAGCTCCTGCAGAGCCAGCATCACCTTGGCCAGCAGTTCCCGACCCTCCAGCGTGCGCAGCGGATCGTCGAATGCCGCTGCCGCCTCCTCGGCCTGAGGCAGCGGTGCGGCATGGCGCTGTTCGAGGGCGCAGCGGCGTGCGCGGTCGATGGCGAGATTGCGCACCACGCTGCAGGAAAAGCGCAAGGGACAGTCGAGCCGCAGTTCGCCGTCCATCTGGCAGGCCTTCAACGCCGCATCCTGCACCACGTCTTCAGCCAGCTCCCGGCTTTGCAGGATCCGCCTGGCGACCGAGACCAGCGTGGTCCGGTGGCAGATCATCGTGCGCAGCAGCTCATTCGCGGCCGCGCCTGTTTGCTCCGTCGACATCGTCCTTCTCCGCATCTGGCCGGACAGGTCACGGGCACCGGCAGGCCCGTCGCGACCGCTAGCCGGGCATCGGCCCTGCCTCCTGGCCGGTGCTGCTGGCGGCGGATTCGTCGCGCCGCGGCCGTGCCGTTGCGGTAAGGAACCGGGCGAGCAGGATTTCGAGGGGCCCGCTGCCGAAGCGGTTGCTCCAGGCGACGGCGAGCAAGGCGAGGATGCCAAAAAGCACGAGCGAGAGCAGGAAGACGGCCGGCAAGCCTAGCGTCGCGAACAGCCCGAAACCGTAGCCGAAGAACAGCAGGCTGCTGACGACGCCCTGCAGCAGGTAGAGCGAGAGCGACATCCGCCCGCCTGCGGCGAAGAGGTCGCGCCAGCCACCCGCACGTGCCTTCCCGAACAGCGCCAGCAGATTGGCAAGGATCACCAGGCTGAGCAGCGGCGCGAAGACCGGCCGCAGCACGAGGGCGACGAGGAAGGTGTAGCCGCTGGCCCAGTCCGCCGGCGCCAGGCACAGTGCGCCGTAGACGGCATTGCCGATCAGCGCCGGCCAGAGCAGCAGGCGCGCCGCGTCGCGGAGCACGGCGCGATGCGCGGCGGCGGACAGCATCCGGCTCCTGAAGGCGGCGATGCCGAGGCAGAAGGCGCTCGCCGTCAAAGGCATCAGCAGGATCAAGCTCATGCGCGAGAAACTCAGCCAGTCGCGCAGGCGCTGGCCGGCGATACTCATCAGGTCGCCGTCGCGGAACAGCGCGATCCGTGCCTCCTGCGAAAGGCCCGGGTTCGGCGGCACGCTCGCCAGATAAATCCCGTAGAGGCCATGGTTGATAACGGAGATGGCCCAGAGCAGGGCGGCGAGGCCGAGGATCGCGCGCGTCGACCAATTCTGCACGGGCATCAGCAGGAGCCCGATCAGCGCATAGGGAAGCAGGATGTCGGCCTCGAAGACCAGGACGGCGTCGATCAGGCCGAGCAACGCCAGGACGAGCATGCGCAGCATGAATCTGCGCCGGCCCGAGCCGGTGATCTGGCCGGCCGCGCCCATCCCGAACAGGAAGGCGAAGATCAGGATGAACTTGTTCTCGAACAACGCCTGGATCAGGAAGGCGGTCGCGGTGCCCAGATGGAAGGCGTCGGCCTGTTTCCACCAGCTTCCGGCGAAGCCGTAGGGCATGGCGAAGAAGGGCAGGTTGACGATCAGGATGCCCATCAGGGCGAGGCCCCGGAGCGCGTCGATCGCGGGGTCGCGCCGGCTCTCCGTGCCGGTTTGCCGTATCGGGTGTCCTGTCGTCTCCGCCGTCATGCTCTTGCCTCCGGACATGTGAAGAAGAGCGCCCGGCCGCGTCGCGTGCGGCCGGGCGCGAAGCGTCACCACTGGTATTTGAGCGTTCCGAGCACTGTTCGGCCCTGGCCGAGATAGCAGGTGCCGGCATTGCAGATCTCGGCCTGCTTGTTGGTCAGGTTGGTGGCGTTGACGGCGACACTGACGCCGGCAAGCCGCGGGCTGAGCTTGCCGAGGTCGTAGCGCAGGGCCGCGTCGAGCAGCGTATAGGCGTCGTTGCGGACGGTGTTGGTGTTGTTGCCCCAGGTCTCCCCGACATAGCGTACGCCGACGCCGCCCCCGAAGCCGGCCAGCGCGCCGGACTGCACGGTATAGTTCAGCCAAAGCGAGGCGGCATGGCGTGGCGTCACCGCTGGATCCTTGCCGATTTCGGCCAAGGTGTTGGAGCGGGTAATCTCGGCGTCGGAGAAGGTGTAGGAGGCGATGGCCTCGAGTTCATCGGTCAGCCGTGCCCGGCCCTCGACCTCGATGCCGCGGGTGCGGATCCGGCCGATCGCCTCGTAGTAGAACAGCCCGGTCGCGGCGTTGTAGCCGGCGTATTTCGCGGCGTTCTTCTCGACGAGCTGATAGGCCGAAAGCGTCAGTGACAGGCGCCCATCCGCCGGCTGGTACTTGATGCCGGCCTCGATCTGCTCGCCCTCCGCCGGCTCGAGCACCACGCCGTTGCGGTCGAGATTGCTGGTCGGCTGGAAGGAGGTCGCGTAGCTGACATAGGGCGCAAGCCCGTTGTCGAAGAGATAGAGCAGGCCGGCACTGTAGGTGAAGGCGTCGTCCTTGCGCTTGCCGGTGACGCGGTCGTTCATGAGATTGGTCTGGGTCCGCTCGGTCCAGTCCTGCCTGCCGCTCAGCGACAGGCGCCAGTTGCCGAACTTGATCTGGTCCTGCGCATAGAGGCCGAGCTGGTCGAGATTGGTGCCGGTCCGCGTGCTGATCGGCGGCGTCGCGCCGCGCAGCCCGTAATTGGGGTTGAGCACGTCCAGTGCGAAGGCCGGGTTCGCCACGCTCGTGCCGAAGCGCGAGTTCATGGTGGCGTAGTCGAGCCCGAGCAGCAGCGTGTGCTTCAGCGGGCCGGTGTCGAAATCGGCCTGGGCCTGGTTGTCGACCTGGAAGGTGTTGAGACGCTCGCTGACCGAGGCCGCGCCGCGCCGGTAGATGTTCGAGGTCGCGTTGGCGAAGCCGCCGCCGGTGACGCCGCCGGTGAGATAACGACCCTCGAGATCGGCGACGCCGAAGCGCAGGTTCTGGCGGAAGGTCAGGATGTCGTTGAAGCGATGCGCGAACTTGTAGCCGACCTGGAATTGCTTCTGTTTCTGGTAGTCGTAGTTCGGATCGCTGGCGCGCAGCTTGGTGGTGTGGCCGTTGCGGTTGATCATCGCGACATTGGCGTCGGTCTCGTCTTTCTGGGCGAGGCCGTAGACGGTCAGCGAGGTGCGGTCCGTCGGCTGCCAGGTGAAGGAGGGCGCGATCAGGGCGCGCTTGTCGTCGATGTCGTAATTGGTCTGGCCGGTCCGACCCAACCCGACGATGCGGTAGAGGAAGGTCTTTTCAGGATCGACGGGGCCGCCGATGTCGAAAGCTCCCTGCAGGCGCCCATAGGTGCCGATCTGGGCCGTGACCTCGCGATGCGCCTGCGCGGTCGGCAGCTTCGACTGGCGGTCGATCAGGCCGCCGGCCGTGCCCTGTCCGTAGAGCACGGAGGCCGGCCCCTTGATGATGTCGATGCGGTCGAGGGTGTAGGGCTCGCTCTGGAAGGTGGCGTAGCTGCCGGCAATCTGGCGCAGCCCGTCGCGGTAGTCGCCGAGCGTCGTGGTCGCGAAGCCGCGGATATAGATCTGGTCGAAGCGTGGATCGTAGCCGAAGGCGCCGGTGGTCACGCCCGCGGTGTAGCGCACCGCTTCCGGCACGCTCTGCACGCCGCGGTCGTCGAGCTCCTTGCGCGTCACCACCGAGATCGACCGCGGCGTTTCGATCAGCGGCGTGTTGGTCTTGGTGCCGGTGCTGCTGCGCGTCGCGACATAGCCGACCGTGCCGTCGCCGTTGCCCTCGACCACGATCGCATCGAGCGAGATGGCGCCGTCCGGTGCGGCCGTGTAGGCCTCATCGCCCGGGCGCAGGATGGCGACGGTCGAAGCGTTGGTGAAGCGGTAGCTCAGCCGGGTTCCCGACAGCAGGCGGGCAAGGGCCTGTTCCGGCGCCATATTGCCGCTGACCCCGTTGGTCGTGATATTGCGGACGGCCTCGCTGGAGACCAGCAGGCGCAGCCGCGACGTTTCCGCCCAGTCGGTCAGGGCCGTGCCGAGCGGGCCAGGCGGTATCGCGAAGGCCAGGACCGCGCCGCGGCTGGTCGCGGCGGCCGGATCGCTTTGCCCGAGGGCAGGGCCGGCGAGCGACAGCAACAGCAGCGCCGTCGTCCCCAACAGCCGATTGCCGCGGTGATTGCGCCCATCTTTTCTCGCCCCGCCGGTGCTCCCGGTCTTGTCCGTCCTGAACCTCATCGCCGTCGTTGTCCCCTGCCCGAAACGTCATTGCCGAAGGCGCGCAAAGCGCGGCCTCTTTCAGCAAGACGATGCAGGTCGGGGATTCGACAGCGCCTATGTTGCGATGCGGCAAATTTTTAGCGGCGAGGTTGGAACGGCTCCAGGGAACGGCCGGAATCACGCCTGATCACGGTCAGCCACGGTAGCTTGTGAACCTGGACCGGCAGAGCCGCCGCCACCGCGTCAAGCAAGGCGTCGGTGTCTCCGGTCTCGAAGATGCCGGTAACGGGCAGGTTTTTCAGGGCATCGTCCGCGACGATTATCCGGCCGCGGCGATAGCGCTCCAGCTCGGCGACGACCGACCCGAGCGGCCGGCTCTCGAACAGGAACAGGCCGCGCCGCCAGGCGGTCCGGCTGCGGAGTTCGGCCGGCTGCGGTTGCCCGAGCCCGGTTCCCTGCGCATAGCTGACCTGGTTGCCGGCCTGGACCTCGACGCTCGGCCCGGTGGCTTCATTCGGAAAGGCGACGCGCACCGCATGCTCGGTGACCACGACGTCGACCGTGTCGCTTTCCTTGTCCACGGAGAACGCCGTGCCGAGCGCTCGGATCGTGCCGCCGCCGGACGCGACCTCGAAGGGACGGTTACGATCCGGCGAGACGGCGACGAAGATCCGCCCGGTGTGCAGCAGGATGCGCCGTCGCCTGTCGGTGAAGTCAATGTCGAGGCTGGTGGCTGAATCGAGTTCGAGCCGCGATCCGTCCGGCAAGGAAAGGCTGCGGCGCTCGCCGACCGCGGTGCGCTCATCGGGGAAATAGTTATCGGGTGTACCGAACAGGCCGGTGGCGAAACCCGCGATGCCGATCGTCAGCAGCATGATCGACAGCCATGCTGCTCGCCTCAGTTTGGAGGCAGGGCGCCGTGCCAAGGCGCGGCCGAGCCCCTCCCAGAGCTGCTCCGCTCGTTCTGTCGCCTGCCTCTGCCCGATATTGGCGGCTTTCCAGCTCTGGTAGTCGGCCCAATCCTGCTCGGTTTCGGTGCCGGAATGCAGATGCACCAGCCATTCCAGCGCCCGCTCCGTCAACGGGTCGAGCGCGGTCTCCTCGGCTTCGATCGGTGGGCTGGTTTCGGATTTCGATGTCATTGCGTCGTCGCGTGGAGCCATGCTCTCGCATATGAAGACGACGATGTCGCTCGCAACGATACCGGAATCGAAGCCGGCGATCGAAAATTTTTCCTGTGCGACGGATCGGTGGAGGCGAAACCGCTATCGTCCGCGCGTCAGGCGCGTGCCTGCGCCAACTGCACCAGGCAATGGCGCAGGCCCGACATGATGTATTTCGAGACCATGCTGGCCGAGACGCCCAATCGGGCCGCGATCTCGGCATGGCTCAGGCCTTCGACCCGGTTGAGCAGCAGCGCCGCCCGGCAATTGCCGGGCAAGGCGTCGAGCGCGCGCTTGACGATCAGGAAATCCTGCCGGGACTCCAGGCGGCGCTCGGGCGTCGGGTACGGGTCGACCAGATGTGCCGCCACGTCGTCGAGCGAGGCATGGGCGCCGCGCCGGCGGTTCCGCCGCGCCAGGTCGATCGCCAGGTTGCCGACGATGCGCCAGAGGAAGAAGCGGGGGCTGGTCGGAGCCTGCCTGTCCTTGCCCTCGAAATCGGCCGCGAGATAGCGCAGGAACGCCTCCTGCACGATGTCGGCCGCAGCTTCGCGATCACCCAGCTTGCGATAGGCGAAACGGTTGAGCTCGCGATGATAGAGCCGGAAGACGGCATCGAGATCGGTCGCAGCAGTGCTGTCGGCTGGTCCGAGACTTGGCGTTGCGACGAATGTCATAGCGGCCCGCATACGTCTCAAGACGGACGCCGGTCCGCCGGATATCGGGAGCTCGGCAAGCAGCCATCAACGCTTGGGAGCCAGAATGCCAAAGCTCGTAGCACGCGGAAAATTCCTGTGCAAACACAATGATTTATAGATATTCAAAAGTGAGAGTGGCCTCAGGCTTGTGAGCTATTGAGATGGCCCGAGCGTCGTAGATCCTGCCCGCATCTTCCATCTCCGCCGGCGTATGCCGGAAGAATTCGAGACAAGCGAGAACCTCGGGACGCGGCTGATCCTCCCGCCGGCCGTTCAGGACCGGCAGGAGGGATTGCTTCGGATCCTGCCGCCGCTCGATCGGAGTGCCGACCAGCGAGGCAGGAGCGCGAATACGGAACGCGCCATCATTCGAGCTTGCGTTCCGTCGGCTGTGAAGATCGCGCCTGTCCTGCCGGGTTCCTGGGCAGCCCGGCTAACGGCGAAAACCCCCGCCATGGAAGCCACCGCCGCGGAAGCCTCCCCCGCCGCCGAAACCTCCGCCCCCATGGAAACCACCACCGCCGAAACCGCCGCCGCCATGGAAACCGCCACCGCCGAAGCCACCTCCTCCGCGGAAGCCTTCCATCCGCTCTCCGCTGAAGCGTGCGGCCTGTTCGCGGTCGAAGTTGCGGAAATCCCCCCCGCCCGCATTGGCCCAGCGTCCGTTCTCATGCTGCTGCCAGCTCTGCGGGCCGCGCCGCATGACCTCCCCGTTGCGCCCGGCATAGAGGTCGTTCGCGCGCGGGTGGTTCTGGCGGATGTTGTTGGCGGCGTTGCGGGCGCGGTCATCGCCCGCGCGGTTCTCCAACCGGTTGCCGGTCCGGTTCTCCAGCCTGTCGCCCGCGCGATTCTCGAGGCGATCGCCAACCCTGTTGTCGATCCGGTTTCCGATCCCGGCATCGACGCGGTTGCCGATGCGGTTGTCGATGTGCGTGCGAACCGTGTTGTTGCCCCAGCGGTTGTAGATGTTCGCATTGTTGAAGTTGTTGATCACGACGTTGCCGCCGCCGTGCCAGTCCCATCCGCCCCAGCCCCAGGCGCCGCCGCTCCAGGCCGCGCCTGTGATGGCGCCGATCGCGAAGCCGGTGGCGGCTCCCCAGGCGAAAGCTGCGCCGTAACCATAGGTCAGAGGCGCCGGGTACCAGTAATCCCCCACCCAGGCGGGATAATAATACCCGGTGCCGTAGACCACGACGCCGCCCGGGGCGGCGACCGTGCCGTAATAGCCCGGCGTGTAGCCGACATAGATCGTATCCGCGGTGGCGCGATAGACCTTGGCGTAGGTGACGTAGTGCAAGGGGGATTCCGGCGGGATGGTGTAGATCGCCGGCGGCACCTCGGCGGCGGGCCGCCACGGGCCGGTCAAGCTCGCGGCGGAAAACCAGACGCCGTTCTCGATCGCGTAATAGGCGCTGGCGACCTTGATAACCGGAACCGAGGCATTGACGACATATTCGAGGCTCGTGCCGGGGATCGGCTTCAGCTGCGGCTTGCCGTCATATTGCACCGTCGGCTTGGCCTTGCGGCGGTCGACGGTGGCCGTCTGCGGAATCTGGTTGTCGATCAGCGATTCCTGCGCCTGCGCCGTCCCGCTGACCGAGGCGAGCACGTCACCCTTGGGGTGGCTCTCCGGGATCTTGGCGAAATCGGCCGGCAGCTTGTCGCTCGCCACGAAATTCCAGGGGCCCTTCTCCAGCGACGGAGAGCGGAACCAGCGACCTGAAATCAGGACGTAATGATCCTGGTTGCCGACATCGACGATGATCTGGCTAGCCGTGTTCTTGACGTAGAGCAGCTGCGTATCGGGGATCGGCGCATATTCGGGCTGGCCGGTCGCCTGAATCAGTTCGGCGGGCTCGAGGCTGACGTCCAGCTTTGGCAAGCTGCCGCTCGCAATGGCATCCGCGATCTCGGGCGGGGCCTCGTCCATCAGGTTGGCGCGAGGGCCGGCAGCCTTCAGAGCGGCGGCCAGGGTTGCCGGCGGGCTTGCCGCAACGGCCCAGCTTCCATCGGGCGCCTTGGCCGACCACCACTTCCTGAGCGCACGCAGGTAGTAAGTGGCGCTGCCCTCATCGAAGAGCATCAAGGCCGGGGTATTGATGATGCGCAGCAGCTTGCTGCCTGTGACCTGGCGCAGTTGCGGCTTGCCGTCGACCAGGACGAGCATTGCGGGCGTTTCGCTGAAGATGATCTTCGGCGGGTCGTTCCTGACGGGCAGGGCCTTGGTCGCCGTCTCGGCCTCGGCGACCTGCAGGCTCGCCTGCAGCCGCGACAACGAAATTGTGCGCAATCCGCCGCCCGCATGCTGCCGCAGCGCGGCGGCATAGGCATCGGCATTGGCCGGATCGGAAGGAAAACTCGCCTTCACGACCTCGATATTGTCGAGCGTCACGAGGTCGTTCTCACGATCGATCGCCGTATGTGCCTTGAGCCAGACGACGCCGAGCGTCTGCGCGTCGGTGCCGGGCTTGTCGACCGCGACGGCGGCACGGGCCTCCAGCATATCGTCCTGCCAGCGCTCGATCTGCGGCTGATAGACGGTGATGCTGCGCGTTGCATCGTCGATGACGCGGGGCCAGGCGATCCCGGCCTGTGCCGCGCCGGCAGTCTGTGAGGCCGCGGGCTGCCCGGCCTGGGCCAGAACCGGCGTTGCCGGCGGCACGAGCATGCACGTGATCGACAGAAGAGCGACCGTGTTCCGGAGATGCAACCTGAAAGCGTTCCGCATCCGCGTTCTCCTTTAGCCATTAGTCCTTGGGTCGAGCGAACGCTGTCAGCGGTCGCAGCGGTGATAGCTGGTTTCCACCTCCGGGAACTCGGGATCGAAGCGCACAAAGGTGCCGTCGTCCTTGAAGCGGAGCGAGACCTTCATGGTGTCGAAGATGATCTTGTCCGCGCAGCTGAGGAGTGCGGTCGTCACGTCGCCATTCTGCTTGGCGGACACCACCCGGCAGGTGGCATTCGCGCCATCAATGCGGTTCCCGCGCACGATAAAGGCACTCCAGCCTTCAGCCGAACGCTTGAGCGCGAGCTTGCCCTTGCGCTTGACGAAGGCCTCGTCGCAGCTCGCTGCGCTCGTCGCCCAGGCTCCCTCCAGCCGATCGATTGCTTGCGCCGCACTGCTCAGCAACGGCAGGGCCATAAGGAGAGCTCCCAGGCCGGCCAGTCTTTTGCCTCTCTGCATCTGTCATCTCCCACGTGTCCAAAAACGGAAAACAGCGGCGGGCCGGGCGGAGGGGCAAGTCGGCACCACGCCGTTGGAAACACTGCCGCGTCGCAGCCATCATCATCCTTGCCGAAGTCGCCGGTCACGGATGCGCTCCGACGCGGGGCACTACGTCCAAATCGAAAAATACTGTTCGTTCTGATCGATGCCCTATGGAGGATGCGGGCAAGTCTATTGTCGCCTTCGGCGTGTTTTGAGATCAAGGTGTACAGCAACATTGGTGTCAATCGCGGGGAGCAGAGCATGGTTGCCCTGTCGTTGAGAAAGGCCTGTCGCGCCATTCCATCCTTTGGCGGAAGATCCAAAACAGCCCGAGCCCTGGAAGCGATCAGAGATTGAAACCAAGTGCCGCCAGCAAGCGGGTCCGGTGCTCGAGCCAGATGCGCATGATTGCCAAGCCGGGCACCAGGGACCTATGGGCCCCGGCCTCGTGTTCGGCGGGATTGTGCATCTTGATCTGCTTTGGAACGTTTGCCGGAGAGGCACGGGCCGCCAGCAGACCTCCGATGCTGCTGCGAAGCTGCAAGATCGAAGCTCCCGACCTCGCCCCGGTCTTTCCGAAGCCTCCGGCCGTCTCTCTCAAAGCCGCGGATGCGCAGGCTGCGGATGATGACGACGACGAGGAAGACGACGCGGAGGAGGAGGACGAGGAGGATCGCCCGCCCTCCGGCTTCGTCTCGCCCGGCCTGGGCAGTTGCATCGCCATCTCCGGCACGGTGAATGCGGGGCTGCAACGCGATGACTATCGGGCGAATGCCTCGGCGCGCGCGACAGGGCTGGTGCCGCAGAACGCGACGAGCTTTCCATTGAGCACGACGTTCCGGATCGAGAGCGGCCAGTCGCTCGCGAACGGCCAGTATCTGGCGGCCGCTTTCGAATTCTCGTTCGACACGAACAGCGAAGGTGGCAACGACATCACCATCGGTGAGGCGAGCGTCACGCTGGGAGCGTTCAGCGCCGGGCTGGCAAGCTCGCGCTTCGATTTCTGGGCCGGCGACGAATTCGCCTTCATCGCGCGAATTCCCAGCCGCACCGTCGCGCTCATCGGTTACGAGCGGCCGCTCACGGACACGATCAGTCTCTCCTTGTCCGCCGAGGATGTCGCCGCCGACCAGCGCATTCCGCAGGCGAGCGCGGGGCGCCGTGTGCCCGATGGCGTGGCTCGTCTCGTCTATGAGGGCGATGAGCTGACAGTGCACGGTGCCGTGGCCTTGCGCGAGGTTCCGCGCATTGGTGCTGCGAGCCTCTCCGGCCGCGCTGCGATCATCGGCGCGACCTGGGAAGGCGATTTGCTGGACAAGTCATTCACGCTCTCCGGCCAGATCGCCGGAGCGGTCAACGCGGCGCCCTATATCGGCTCTCAGCTCGACCGGCGCACGGCCCTTCCATTCCTGTCGGGGGATCAGACCTCGCGCGGCTGGTCCGGCGTCGTCTCGCTCGGCTGGGAGTGGACCGATGAATGGTCGAGCAATGCCTATATCAGCCGGTACATGCTGACATTGCCGCGTGTCGGCGATGCAACCGGCCAGGTGCGGATCGACCGGCTGGCGGCCAACGTCATCTGGAAACCGGTGAAAGGCCTGCGCCTCGGCCTCGAGGGGTCGGTTGCCTGGCAACGGATAGACATCACAGGGCTGGCGCTCGCCGCAGGGCTTTCCGGCAGGCAAAGCTCGGCGCAGCTCTTCATCGAACGGGTTTTCTGATCCGCTGGCTGCAATCCGCTGGAATCAGTCCGGGCAAGCCAAGCCCGGGCTGCGGGCAAGCACTTCTGCGGTCCCGGCCGTCGATCGAGGCGCGACCTGGCCACGCAGCGGGATTTGCGCTGCTCTCGTCCCGGGAATCCCGTTCAGCGCGTCTGCTGCGCGGCGAAGGCCAGGCTTTCGGCCAGCAGTTCTTCGGCACTCGCCTGCGCGGCCGCCTCGACATAGACGCGCAGTTCGGGCGCGTTGCCCGAGGCGCGGAAGTGCACTGTCGAGCCGTCCGCGAGCGTCAGGCGCAAGCCGTCGCGCCGATCGCGCGCGGCGACGCCGCCGCGCATCCCGAAGGCGGCATCACGGAAGCCGGAATCCTCCGCATCCAGCCTGGCGATCAGGGCCGCAGTCTTGTCCTGCGGAACCTCCTGAAGCCTGTTCGACAGGGCCACCGCGAAATTCGCTTCGGCGGCGATAGCGCTCAGTTTCTTGCCTGATGACCTGACCGTGGCGAGCGTCGCGAGGATGGGCAGCATCGCGTCGCGCGTCGGCAGGGCGGCCAGCAACCGGCCGTTGCGTCTGATGTCGGAGCCGAGCAGCACGCCACCATTGGCCTCGAAACCGACCACGGCCCGTGCGCCGTCAACCTTCGCCTCTTCCATGCCGGCGATGACATAGGGGGAACCCACGCGGGTCCGCAGCACCTTTTCGAACAGGCCGGGCCGGTCGAGGGCGGAATTCGAGGTGACCGGAGTCACGATTGCGTCTGCGTCCAGGAATTTCGCAGTGAGCGCCCCGACGAGATCGCCACGCAGAAAGCGGCCGGCCTCATCGGCGACGAGCGGCCGGTCGGCGTCTCCGTCGGTCGAGACGATCGCGTCGAGCCGGTTTTGCAGGGCCCATTGCCGCGCCAGCTCCTCATCCTCCGGCCGCAGCGCCTCGGTGTCGACGGGAATGAAGCGATCGCTGCGGCCGAGCGCGACGGGTGCCGCGCCGAGCGCGGTGAGCACATCGCAGATCACGTCGCGCCCGACCGAGGAATGCTGATAGACGCCGACACTCAGGCCGGCGAGGGCATCGCTGCCGAAGAAGCTGACATAGCGCGCGCGGTAGTCGGCGATGGCCTCGCTCCGCGCGGGCTCGATCGAGACATCGGGAGCGGCTGTCAGAGCAAGCTTGGCATGCCAGGCCAGGATGCGCGCCTCGTCGGTCTTGTCGATCTCGCCTTGTGCCCGATAGAATTTCAGCCCGTTGCGGTCGTCGGGAATGTGGCTGCCAGTCACCATGATGGCGGGCGCGCCGCGCTTCATCGCGGCCAGAGCCAGAGCCGGCGTCGGCAAGGCGCCGCAATCGACTGGAACGAGGCCGCCATCGGCAACCGCCTGCGCGCATTGGGCGGCGATGAGAGGGCTCGACGAGCGCAGATCCTGCCCGATCAGCACCTCGCCGGCGGGACCTGCCGCATCATCGTCGCGCAGCATGGCGCAGAAGGCGCGGACATGGCTGTAAGCCGGCAGTCCGACCAGTTCGCTGACGAGGCCGCGCAGGCCGGAAGTGCCGAATTTCAGGGAAGACATGCGTACCTCGTCCCGGTGACCGTCTCTCACTGGATGTGATGGTCGATCTGTTAAAAAGGGCCTTTCAATCGGGGTCCCATGACGCGCCGCAGCTTGACGACGCCTTCGAGCTCGCCGCCGCTGAGCTGCATTTCATTGCCCTCGAACAAACCTATATACCGGCGAGAGCCGATATCGAACACGACCATTCGGCCGGCGAGATTGCGAAAGGTCAGCGCGTCGCGCTGAAACGGTTTTGCCGGATCGGTGTTTGCCTGCATGCGATCCGTATCGATCAGCAGGACGTGCTGCCCATCGCGCCAGGTGCCGTGCATGAAAGCCAAGGCCGGCTCCGCCGCGACCTCGCCGGTTCCGGCAAGGAGCGCAAGCGCGACTGCTAGCTGACGCATGATCCCACCCCCGGTTCCGCTTAGCCGTTAAGTCTCGTGGAAGCTACAGTGTCCCGCGATTCGCAGGTGGGCGCAGCCGACGACCCCCGACTTGACGGCAATGCTTGCCACCATGCTGGCCGTCTCCTCAAATGGGCCTGTCGCCGCGAGGAATTCTGACACTGGGTAAACGTGCGTCACCTTGTGCATGAGTGAAGAAGCCACAAGCGTCGTCACTACGCCTTTTGACCGGCTTCCTCCTCCGGCCGGACCGTCAGCTGATCGTAATAACCATGAGCAAATCCTGTGCCGGCAGTACGGCATGGTTTGTGCTGGGCAATCTGCGGGCCTAATGCTTTGTCGACATTCCCCGTGCCGCTGGAGAAGCGTGAAATGCCGTCATCGCAGATCTGCCCCATCATCATCGCTGGAGGATCGGGCACGCGGCTCTGGCCCCTTTCGCGCGACACGATGCCCAAGCAGTTCATCTCGCTTCTCGATGACGGCCTCTCCACCTTCCAGGCCACATTGCTGCGCGTCCGCTCCGAGGGATTCTCGGCACCGATCGTCGTGACCAATCATGAGTTTCGCTTCGTGGCGGCGGAGCAGATGCAAGCCGTCGGCGTTCAAGGCGAGATCGTGCTGGAGCCCGAGAGGCGGGATTCGGCCGCTGCGGTCGCGGTGGGTGCACTGCTCGCGCAGCGCCGCGATCCCGACGCATTGGCGCTCGTGCTCGCGGCCGATCACGTCGTCGTCGATGCCGAGGGCTTCCGTGCCGATTGCGCCGTGGCGGGACAATTGTCCGCGACGGGGCTGATCATGACGTTGGGTATCGTGCCGACGTCGCCGTCCACCGCCTATGGCTATATCGAGCCGGCCGATCCGTTGCCGGCTTCCAATGCATGGCGGCTCAAGCGCTTCGTCGAGAAGCCCGATGCCGCGAAGGCGCGCGAATATGTGGAAGCCGGGCTGCTCTGGAACAGCGGCAACTTCGTCTTCCCTGCGGCGCTGATGCTCGAAGAGCTCGCCCGTTTCGCGCCGGAGGTGATCGAGGGCGCGCGGGCCGCCGTCGATGCGGCGCAGCGCGACCTTGATTTCCTGCGCTTGGATGCGGCCGCCTTCGGCACCGTCCGCAAGATCTCGATCGACTACGCGGTCATGGAAAAGACGGCGAATGCCGGTGTTCTGGCCGCCCGGTTCGACTGGTCCGACATTGGCAGTTGGGATGCCCTGCACGATGTGATGGTCAAGGACGAGCGGGGCAACATCGCGCAAGGGCCGGTCGTGGCGATGGAAACCGAAGGATCGCTGCTGCGCAGCGACGACATGCTGCTCACCACGATCGGGCTGAAGGATATGGTGGTGATCGCCACGCGCGATGCGGTGCTGGTCGCCGACAAGGCGCAGGCGGGCAAGGTCAAGACGCTGGTCGAGCAGATGAAAAAGGACGGCATCCGCGAGGCGAGCGAGCATCTGCGGGGCTACCGCCCCTGGGGATGGTATCAGCGCATCGATATCGGCGATCGCTTCCAGGTGAAGCGCATCCGGGTGAAGCCCGGCGGCAAGCTCAGCCTCCAGAAGCATTTTCACCGTTCGGAGCACTGGGTGGTCGTGCGCGGCAGTGCCGAGGTGACGGTCGACAGCCAGGTGCGCATCGTTCACGAGAACGAATCGATCTATCTGCCGATCGGATGCGTCCACAGGCTCGCCAATCCCGGTCGCATCGATCTGGATCTCATCGAGGTGCAGGTCGGCAGCTATACCGGTGAGGACGATATCGTCCGGATCGAGGACATCTATGCACGTGGTTGAGCCGTCCTCCGCGGCGTCATGACGCAGGGGAATGCGCCGGTCGCGCGGACGTATTCCTCCTGAGCATGCCCCTTCGGAAACCACTTCATTTTGCAGTGCAAAATCCGGTGAATCGATCGTCAAACCGGCTTTTTCGGATACCTGCCGCAGCGACGCAGCATTTACCTTCAAAGAAATGCAGTCTCCGCCGTAGCGGAAGCCAAAACATCACATGGCGCGGATATTGCGAGGTTGGCGGGTAGTGTTAATGAAGTGTCTCAAATTTTAGCGAAGCTGAGCATCGTGCTTGGAATACGTATTTTACCGGCACATCGCGTGTGCCGGGATATTTCGAAGGCTGGGGCCGACTGATGTCTATCGAACCAATCGCCGCGGGCAGTTTGCGCCGCGTGCAGAGTAACTGGTTCCGATACGACCTCGCCGGTCATATCGTCCTGCTAGGCGATCTCGCCGCGATCATCGCGGGAAGCCTGTTCAGCGCCGTTGCCTATGAGGTCTACAAGGGCGAGGGCGCTGCCGGCCCGGTCGATACGTTTGCACTCGGGTCGCTGTTCGCCGTCCTTTTCGTCATGCTCGTCCAGCTCAGGGGGCTTTACCGGCCTATCGAGCTGCTCCGGCCGCTCCGGCAGTTATCCAACGTCATCGCCATCTGGCTCGTGGTGACCGCTTTTCTGACGTCCGTCGGCTTTGCGCTGAAGGCCGGCCAGATGATTTCGCGCGGCGCGAGCATATCGTTCATGGTCCTGGGACTTCTGCTCGTCTGCGGATTGCGCGTCTTCTGGCACGGTTTCATGAGGCGCGCGCTCGACAAGGGAAAGTTCGCGACGCGGCGAATTGCAATCATCGGCGATGAACGAGGCGTCGAGCATGCAAAGCTCGTCCAGAAGCTCGCACCTTACGGATTATCGATCGCAGCCCGCTTCAATCTGCCTTTCGGCTGCGGATCGGGCGATGCCGCTTTCTCCGCGGCCCTCGGCGATATCATCGCCAGGCTGAGAGGTTCACAGATCGAGGAGATCGTCGTTGCGCTCGATCGCGAGCGTTTCATGGTCGCGCACAGCCTCGTCGAGGAGCTGCGAATCCTCCCGCTCCCGATCAAGCTGATGCTGGACGTGAAGCTGAGCGACTTGCTGGCGCGCCCCGTGCAGCGCTGGGGCACTGATATCGTTGCGCTTGAAGTGCATCGGGCGCCGATGAGCGCGGCGGAGCGCTTCGCCAAGCGCGCGCTGGATATCAGCGTCGCCGGTACGACCTTGCTGCTGATCTCGCCCATGCTGGCTTTGACGGCTCTGATCATACATCTCGACAGCCCCGGCCCCGTCCTGTTCAGGCAGACCCGCAACGGCTTCAACAACCGCCCGTTCAAGATCCTGAAGTTCCGCAGCATGCGCGTCATGGAGGATGGGCAGGCCATTCGTCAGGCATCGCGTCGAGACGACAGGGTGACGAAGGTCGGCCGCTGGATACGCAAGCTGAGCATCGATGAATTGCCGCAGCTCTGGAATGTGCTGCGCGGCGAGATGTCGATCGTCGGCCCGCGCCCGCATGCGCTCGCCCACGACGAGCACTATGAGAAGCTGATCGGCGACTATCCTTATCGGCAGCATGTCAAGCCGGGATTGACGGGCTGGGCGCAGATCAACGGCAGCCGCGGCGAAACGCCGACGACCGAGAGCATGGCGGAACGCGTCAGGCTGGATCTGTGGTATGTCGAGAATGCGAGCATCTGGCTCGATATCCGCATCATCGCTCGCACATTCGCGACGTTGCTCAATGTGAAGCAGACCTACTGAGCTTTCGAGCAACATATGTCCGTGCGCCATCTGCTTTCTGTCCTGATTTGCGCTGCGGCCATTGCCGCGGCCAGCCAGGCGCGCGCCGATTGTTCCATCGCATCGTTCGAGAAGACGCGGACTCTCGTGGAGAGCTTCATGTTCGAGCAGGGTTCGCTGCTGCGGGATTATCCGCGCGGCGGCCCGGGCATGCGCTACCGGGTGAGCGTCATCGTCGCTTCCAGCAAGGCGGCGATGCCGCAGATCCTGCGGCTCGTCCGCACGGGCAATCTCGAGCAGCGTCAGGCAGCTGGCGGCGGCATGGCGCTCGCTGCAAGGCTCTGCGACAAAACCCAGCCCTTTGCCGCACGGCTGATCGAGAAGACGGCCAAGTCCTATGCCGACGTCGCCTTCCTTCGGGAATTCGACAAGTACTACAAGTCGCGGGAGGATTTTCAGGCCGAGCTGGATGACGCCGTTCGCTCTGCGAACTTGCGCCAGCAGATCAGCTCTTCGCCTGCGAAGGGTGGAGCGCCTGGGGCTCTGGGCCGCTCGATGCTGCTCCCCCTGAACGGCGAGCTGAAGCCGATCAAGCCGATCGCGCAGACGAAATAACGTCTCGCATGCCGGGAGCGCGTTTCATTTTCGCTCGACTGGCCTTGCCGATCGCCGTGCTTTGCGCCCTGCCGATCCAGCTCGCAAGCGCCGGGGATTTCACCGTCGTGGCTTTTGGAACGAGCCTGACCGCGAGAGACGGCTGGCCGGAGAGCCTTGGGCAGGTGCTCCGGAGGTGTCTGCAACAGCCGGTTTCGGTCGTCGTGGTGGCGCAGCCAGGCGCGACGTCCGACTGGGCGGTCGGCGCTGTCGGCCCCTCGTCGAGCGTGACGTCGAGAAACTGCCGGAGATGATCGGATACGGCGGAGTCGCGCTTGCTGGGATCGCTCGGGAGACGGGTATCGTCGACGTCGAGCTCGGTGATCGAGAGGCGCAGCCCCAGCGCCGCGACCTCCTTCAGGAAGGAGCGCCAGCTCGATTCGACGAAGCGGTTTCCGACCTTGAGATGCGCCTGAATGCCCAGGCCATGGATCGGGGCGCCTTCCTTCTTCAAGCCTTCTAGCAGCTTGAGGAGGCTCGTGCGGCGCGCGAGGATATCGGGCCAGTGATACTCGATGCCGAAGTCGTTGTAGAAAAGCTGCGCCGTTCCGTCCGCCGCGTGCGCTGCCCTGAAGCAATCGGCGGTGAAGCCCGGCCCGCCGGCGCGCAGGAGCACAGAATCGCGCAGGCCATCGGCCCGTCCGCTGCGGGGGTCGATGGCCTCGTTGACGACATCCCATTCCAGGATTCGGCCGCGATAGCGTGTCATCGCCGCTTCGAGATAGGCGAGCGCCGGTGCGAAGCGGCCGGAGGCAGTCATCTCCTCGGCTGCCCATTTGGGAACCGCATTGTGCCAGGCGGCCGTATGGCCACGCAGCGCCATGCCGTTGCCGGCGGCGAAATCGACGATCGCATCCGCCGGGCCGAAATCGAGATGCCCCTTGGTAGGCTGCACGAAGCGCCACTTCATCTCGTTCTCGGGCACGACGATCACGCATTCGCGCGCGATCAAGGCCTTCAGCGCGGCGTCATCGAGATGCTTGGCATTCACCATCGAGCCGAAGCGGATGCCCTTGCGCGCGGCGATCTGTGCGAGGCTGTCGCCCTCCGCCGCGGCGGCCTTGAGGGGGCTGGCGGCCGCCAGCAAGCCGGCGCAGGCAGCACGCCGCGTCAGCAATGGCCCAGCCGTAGTGGATCTCCCCGAGCCGGGGAGAGGAAATGAGACCATGACCTCGCCCCCGGATACAGGCCTCAGGCCGCGTCTTCATTGTCGATGGAGGTGGCTTCCAGCACGCCGCGCCCGATGTCGGCATAGACGAAACCCTTTTCGCGGACTTGTTCGCCGCGATAGATGTTTCGGAGATCGACCAGCACGGGGGTCTTCATCAGCGTCCTGACCCGATCGAGATCGAGCGCACGGAAAATATTCCATTCGGTGACGATGACCGTCGCGTCGGCGCCTTCGACGCATTCATAGGCGTTGCCGCAATAGGTGACGCCGCCCGGCAGGACGGCCTTGGCCGGCTCCATGCCTTCCGGATCGAAGGCGCGGATCGTCGCTCCGCCGTCCTGCAGCGCCGTGATGATGGAGATTGCGGGCGAGTCGCGCATGTCGTCGGTGTTCGGCTTGAAGGTCAGGCCGAGGACCGCGACCGTCTTGCCCCGCACCGAGCCGCCGCAGGCGGTGACGACCTTGCGGCCCATGGCGCGCTTGCGCTGGTCGTTCACGGCCGCCACCGCCTCGACGATGCGCGAGGGCGTGCCGTAGTCCTGCGCGGTCTTGATCAGAGCCAGCGTATCCTTCGGGAAGCAGGAGCCGCCATAGCCCGGCCCGGCATGGAGGAACTTGGAGCCGATCCGGTTGTCGAGGCCCATGCCGCGCGCCACGTCCTGGACGTTGGCGCCGACCTGTTCGCAGAGATCCGCCATCTCGTTGATGAAGGTGACCTTGGTCGCCAGGAAGGCGTTGGCGGCGTATTTCGTCAGCTCCGCGGTGCGGCGGCTGGTGTTCAGTATCGGCGCGCTGTTGAGGTAGAGCGGCCGGTAGATGTCGGCCATCACGGTGCGGGCGCGCTCGTCCTCGGTGCCGATGACGATGCGGTCGGGCCGCTTGAAATCCTCGATCGCCGCACCTTCGCGCAGGAATTCCGGATTGGACACCACCGCGAACTCGGCATCCGGCCGGAGCTCGCGCACGATTCGCTCGACCTCGTCGCCGGTGCCGACGGGCACGGTCGATTTGGTGACGATCACGGTATAGCTGCCGAGCGCCTGCGCGATCTCGCGGGAGGCCGCGTAGACATAGGACAGGTCGGCGAAGCCATCGCCGCGGCGAGAGGGGGTGCCGACCGCGATGAAAACCGCATCGGCGCTGCCGACCGGGCCGGCAAGGTCGGTCGTGAAGGACAGCCGTCCGGCGGCGGCATTGCTGCGAACGAGATCGGCGAGGCCGGGTTCGAAGATCGGGATATCACCGCTCTTCAACGCCGCGATCTTGCTTTCCTGCTTGTCGACGCAGACCACCTCGTGGCCGAAATCAGCGAAACAGGCTCCGGACACCAGTCCGACATAACCCGATCCGACCATCACGATCTTCATCGTCAACTCCAGAAGGAAACATCTTGCGACTGCGAATAATAGCCTGCCTTTGACGCAAGTGCGAGCATGAACCGTCTGTCGCGCGAGCGGGCGCAAATTTGCGCCCGGGCATGTCGCGCCGGTTGACGTTTCTTCGCACTTGCGCACGACATTGCCGGAGATGCTTGGCGATAGCGTGACGCAACGGCCCGTAGAGGCGCGAGACGGGAATTCGATGTGAAGACACCTGTATTCGTGTTCCGCCTGCGCAAGCGCTTCAGACGAGCGGGCGGCGCGCTGCCTTCCTTGTTTCTGACCGTCGGAGCCGTCGTTGCGTGCGCAGCCCTCATGCTGATTCCGACACGAGAGCCGAGCAGGCTCACCGATCCGCAAGCGGGCGCTGCCGTGGCGCCGGGGATGCCCGAATCCTTGGGATCGCCGCCCTTGCAGGAAAAGCTCGCGGCCCGCATGGAAGCCGCGGCCGTCGAGGTCACGCGGCGCAAGCACCCTGACGACCTGAGCGACCTGCCTATCATCGAGGTCGCCGCCCCATTGCGTTCGGTTGACGGCACGAGCTTCAGATTCAAGGAGGAGGTCATCCGCTTCGCGCGCATCGACGGTCCTCGTGCTGGCGATGTCTGCCTGGACGGGGAGACGCGCTGGTCCTGCGGATTGCAGGCTCGTGCCGCGCTGCACAATCTGGTCGCCGGGCGCAGCTTGTTCTGCCAACCCCGCCGCGCCCTCGCGGACGGAACCATCGCCGCCGATTGCCGTATCGAGGCGAGTGCCGGCGCGCCGGGAGGCGACATCGCGCATTTGCTGGTTCTGCAGGGCTGGGCGCGGCCATTGCCGGATGGCGAAGCAAGCTTCGCGGACGAGCTCAGAGAAGCCCAAGCCAAGCGCGCCGGCCTCTGGCGGGGTGGATGGACGCTGCGTGCGCCGTGAAGCGACGCGAATTTCGAGCGAAGGGCCGCCTTCGGTTGCGCCCGCCTGCCGCGCTCAGGCCTTTTTCGGCCGCGACTCTTCGGCCGCCGCCGTCTATAACGGCGGCCTTTTCCGCAGGCTTCCAACCCGAGACCTTTCATGACTGATTCAGTGAGCCCGCTCGCCGGAAAGCGGCTGGAACCCGCCATGCTCGTCGACGTCGGGGCTCTGACCAAAGCCTATTTCGACCAGCCGGATCCGTCGCAGCGCTCGCAGCAGGTCGCCTTCGGCACTTCGGGCCATCGCGGCTCGGCCTTTTCCAAATCCTTCAACGAGGCGCATATTCTCGCCATCGCCCAGGCGATCTGCCTTTATCGCCGTGAGCAGGGCATCGACGGGCCGCTCTTCCTGGGCATCGACACCCACGCGCTCTCGCGCAATGCGTTCGAGACGGTGCTGGAGGTCTTCGCGGCGAACGGCGTGACCACGATGATCGACCAGAAGCTCGGCTTCACGCCGACGCCGGTCATCTCGCACGCGATTCTGACCTATAATCGGGGCCGGACCTCGGCGAAGGCGGACGGCGTCGTCATCTCGCCTTCTCACAACCCCCCAGCCGATGGCGGGTTGAAGTACAATCCGCCCCATGGCGGCCCGGCCGACACCGACGCCACCGGCTGGATCGAGAAGAAGGCCAACGCCTTTCTCGCCGCCAAGCTCGCCGGTATCAGCCGCATTCCCTACGACAAGGCGCTGAAGAGCGCGCATGTCCGGCGGCACGACTATATCAGCGGCTATGTCGCAGATCTTGCAGATGTCGTCGACATGGAGGCGATTGCCAAGGCCGGCGTCTCGATCGGCATCGACCCGCTCGGCGGGGCGGGGCTGGACTACTACCAGCCGATCATCGACCGCTACGGGCTGAAGGCGACCATCGTCAACACGGAGGTCGATCCGACATTCGGCTTCATGACCGCCGATTGGGACGGCAAGATCCGGATGGACTGCTCGTCGCCCTACGCGATGGCGAGCCTGATCGGCATGCGCGACAAATTCGACGTCGCCTTCGCCAACGACACCGATGCCGACCGGCACGGCATCGTCACGCGCAGCAGCGGGCTGATGAACCCGAATCACTACCTTGCTGCCGCCAGCGCCTATCTCTTCGCCAACCGCCCCGATTGGCGGGCGGATGCCGCCATCGGCAAGACGGTGGTGTCGAGCGCGATCATCGACCGGGTCGCGGCGAAGCTGGGGCGCAGGCTGGTCGAGGTACCGGTTGGCTTCAAATGGTTCGTCGACGGGCTGATCTCGGGCGATTTCGGCTTTGCGGGCGAGGAGAGCGCGGGGGCCTCCTTCCTGCGCAAGGACGGCTCGGTCTGGACGACCGACAAGGACGGGCTGATCCTCGGCCTGCTCGCCGCCGAGATCACCGCGAAGACCGGCGATGATCCGGGTGTGCTCTACGACAAGCTGACCGGCGAGCTCGGCAAGCCCTGCTACGCACGGGTCGACGCGCCGGCGACGGCGAGCCAGAAGGCGGTGCTGAAAACCCTCTCGGCCAAACAGATCGCGACGAAGGAACTCGCAGGCCAGCCGATCACGGCGATCCTGAGCGAGGCGCCGGGCAACGGCGCGGCGATCGGCGGTCTCAAGGTCACGAGCCCAGACGGCTGGTTCGCGGCTCGGCCCTCCGGCACCGAGGAGGTCTATAAGATCTACGCGGAGAGCTTCCGCGACGAGGCCCATCTCGCCCGCATCCAGGACGAGGCGCGGCAGATCGTCGATGCGGCTTTCGCTGCGGCCTGATGGCCGCTTATCCTGCGATGGAAGCGATCTGTCTTGTCGTCGCCCGGAGTGTCGGCGGCGGCCGCGGATCATACTTCGGATTTCAGCGAAGCTGACCAATCCGGCGGAATGTATCAGGCCGTGGCACGCTCTTGCGCGCCATGGTCACTCCAATTTGTCGGGCTGCCGCCAGCGATACGCTCTGAGCGGAACAGGCGACGCCTCCTCAACAGTCGATGGCAGGCGCCCGGTCGGCGAGCTCAAGAAATATTGCAACGCAAAATAACCACGCGGTGGCTATCGCAGTTATCATTATTTCCTCCCATATTTTTTTTGGTTCTAAACCATAACTCAAAGCTCAATTCGATCAACACACCCAGGCTCCGGTTTATTCCGAAAAGTGTCCAAGCGATTTTGGACGAGTGTGTGGGCTGGCCGAATGGCGACTTCTCTGGTGTACCTCCCAGGGTTCCGATGTGTGACATGAACAATCACATGACACTGATCGGATGTTAGCTGGCCCTCTCCAAGATCAGATTCGCAATGGCATCGGCGCCAGAGCCCGGGCGGAATTCGGCGCGAGATCTCATCCCGCATGATCGTTTGCGCCAGAGCGGGAAGAGGCGGATTTGGGCCAGGCAGCCGGGTGGGTGCCCGCGAGCGGGAACGGCCGAATCGGCGTCGAAGAACGGCCTTCGCTTGAAGGCCTTCGCTCTCAGGGAAAATGGTAGTGAAGGAAGATGGTAGCGGGAGAGGGACTTGAACCCCCGACACGCGGATTATGATTCCGCTGCTCTAACCAGCTGAGCTACCCCGCCACAGACATCGCGGCCGGCTGCGCCGGCCCTGTCGTCGAGGCGCGATATAGGCGTCGCGGTGCGGTCGCGTCAAGCCTTCGATCGCGACTTATCCGCCGAGGCGAGCTTGCGCAGCCGGACGACCTTGAAATAGCCGCGCCCGACATGGACCGTTTCATAGCGGCCCGTCGCCTTCGCCCAATCGGTCAGGCGGCTGACCTTGAAATCCGAGCTCCAGCCGATGGCCTTGGACACGGGCGCGAGCGCGCTCCAGAACGGTGCGAGGAGGCCGCCATCGTCGACGAGGCGGCTCGACACGATGATCTCGCCGCCCGGCTTCAGCACGCGGTCCATCTCGGCGAGGGCCTGCTCGGGATCGGGCACGAGGGTGATCACGAACTGTGCGGTGACGGCGTCGAACTGCTCGGCGTCGAAGCCGAGCCGGCAGGCGTCCATCACCATCAAACCGCGCACATGATCGAGCTTCTGGCTCGTGACCTTGCGATGCGCCACCTTGAGCATGTCGAGCGAGAGGTCGGCACCGAGGACGCGCGAATTCGGTGTGAAGTAGGGCAGGGTGAGGCCCGTGCCGACGCCGATCTCAAGGATATCCGGGCCACAAGCGCAGGCCGCGGCCACGGCTTCCCGCTGCGGGCGTGCCAGCATGCCCTGGTAAATCTTGTCGTAGAATTTGGCCCAGGTCGCGTAGACGCGCTTCTGGCCGTCGAGGTCGTAAGTCACCGGCATGGCGTGGAGGGTCCGAGCGGAAGGGCGGTCAGGACAGGGCGAGCGCGGCCTGCGCGGAGGTGGCCGGCAGCACGAGCGGGCGGCGCAGGATCGTGCCGCCGCCGAGCACGCGGGAGCCGGGGCCGGCATCGGCATAGATCACGCAGGCCTGGCCGGGCGAAACGCCTTCCTCGTCGCTGACGAGCTCGATGCGCAGGCCCTCTTCGTCGCGGAACAGGCGCGCCTCGCGCGGCGCGCGTGTCGAGCGGACGCGCACGGCTACGTCGAGCCCTGCCAGTGGCAGGTCGTCGAGGGCGGTTTCGCCGAGCCAGTTGAGGTCGCGCAGGCGAATCTCGCGCACGCTCAGCGCCTCGCGCGGACCGACGATGACGCGGGCGTCGTCGGCATCGAGCCGGAGCACATAGAGCGGTTCCGTCGCGCTGATGCCGAGGCCCTTGCGCTGGCCGACGGTGTAATGGAGCACGCCGTCATGATGGCCGAGAACGCGCCCGTCGAGATGGACGATGTCGCCGGGCCGGGCCGCACCGGGCTTCAGCCGCTCGATGACATCGGCGTAGCGCCCGTTCGGTACGAAGCAGATGTCTTGGCTGTCGGGCTTGTCGGCGATGGCGAGGCCGAGTTCGGCGGCGAGAGCGCGGGTCTGCGCCTTGTCGATATGGCCGAGCGGGAAGCGCAGCAGATCGAGCTGCTCCTGCGTCGTGGCATAGAGGAAATAGCTCTGGTCGCGGCTGGTATCGGCGGCGCGGAAGAGGCCGCGATGATCGTTGCCGAGATCGCGGCTGACGACATAATGGCCGGTCGCCAGCGCGTCGGCGCCAAGCTCCTTCGCCAGATCGAGCAGGTCGCGGAACTTCACGGTGCGGTTGCATTCGACGCAGGGGATCGGCGTCTCGCCTGCGAGGTAGCTTTCGGCGAAGCGCTCGATCACCGCATCGCGAAAGCGGCTTTCGTAATCGAGCACATAGTGCGGAATGCCGATCGCCTCAGCGACGCGGCGGGCGTCGTGGATATCCTGACCGGCGCAGCAGGCGCCGGCGCGGTGGACGGCGGCACCGTGGTCGTAAAGCTGGAGCGTCACGCCGATGACGTCATAGCCCTCGCGCTTGAGCAAGGCCGCCACCACGGAGGAATCGACGCCGCCCGACATCGCCGCGACGACGCGCGTCGCCGCGGGCGGCTTGGCGATGTCGAGAGAGTTGCGGGTCGTCGTCATCGTCGGCGGAGGTGTCCGTGGCTCGGGAGCTTGAAGGCGCGGCTGCGCGCGCATCTGCCGGCTCTATACCGGCTTTGGCCGGATGCTGCCAGCGGGATCGGCAAATCCTGCCGGTTGGCGGCTCCTGCGCGGGCGCTTCTTGCCGCAGCCATGTGGGGTGCCTCGCGCTAAGATCCTGATTTTGAACGCTTCAGTTCTGGCTTGCAACTTGCTGGATGGCGGGCGGGCGAGTTGTTGCCCGCGCCGCGGAACCGTTCATGTCGATCCAGCCTGTCATCACCAATCAGCGAGCTTCGGAAGTTTCCGCCTCGCGCCGTCGCGGCGGTGCGGATGAGGGCGGAGAGGCCTTTGCCCTGCCGGAGCAGAAGGAAGGCGAGGTTGCGGGCGCCGAGAAGGGCGACACCGCCAAAGCCGCGGAAAAGGTCGCCGTGATCGAGGAAGCAGTTGCCGCCGGTCAGGCTGAAAAGCCCGCGGTGACGGCGAGCGGGAAGGGCGAGTTCGTCGTCAAGCCGGATATCGCGGTGGCCAAGCCGTCGACGCAACAGCCGGCGGGATCGCAGCCGGAGACGACCGTGCCGACCACGCGGGCCGATTTTCTCGTCGCCATGGCGGCGGCGCAGGCCGAAGCTGCCGCTGCGGCCGGTGCTGCTGGTGAGGGAACGCCGAAGGCCGACGGAAAGCCGGCAGTGCCCGAAGGCGAGAAAAAGGCGGTCGACGGCAAAGAGGATAAAGCTGCTGCCGATGGCGCCAGCCAGAACCTGGGCGTGGCGGACATCAAAGTCACCGTCGTGCCGCCGCCCGTTGTTATGCCGGCCCTCTCGCTGCCGGTCGCGACATCTGCTGCCGGCGATGCACCGACGCAGGCTGAAAAAGCGCCTGCCATTGCTGTGGGCGTCGGAGCAAAGCCGCAACAGGCAGCGCCTCTGACACCCGGCTTCATCGCCCCCGCTCCGGTCTCGGCGGATGCCGCCTCGACGGCCGGAGAGGGCGAAGGAGCCATTGCGTTGGGCAAGGCGACCGTGGATGCCGGGCATGTCGCCGGAGTCAAGAATTCCGAGGAGCAGTTGGCCACCGGCGCCGGCTCCAAGGCGGAGGGGGCAAGCACGGCCGCTGCGCCGGTGCCCGCCGATCCGAAGCCGCTCGAAAACCTGCAGCAGCTCCTTGGCCCGCTCGATCTGTCGAGCATGCTGCAACAGGCGGGCGGCAAGCCGGGACAGGACCGCCTCGTCCAGCCGCTCGATCCGAACGTGATGCCCAACGGAGCCGCGACGGCACAATCGCAGGCAAACGCGACCGGCCAGCCGACGCCGATTCATGTCGTGCCGATCGAGATCGGCCTGCGCGCCATGTCCGGCGCGAAGCAGTTCGACATCCGCCTCGATCCCGACGAGCTCGGCCGCGTCGACGTCAACCTGTCGATTTCCGACAAGGGCGAGGTCAGTGCCAGGCTGGTCGTCGACCGTGTCGAGACCCTGCATCTCTTGCAGCGCGATGCCCGCACGCTGGAACGCGCCTTCGAGCAGGCGGGCCTGAAGCCGTCCGATGGCGGCGTCGACATCAGCCTGCGCGACCCTTCCGATCAGTCGGCCTTCCGCCAGAACCGCCAGCATGACGAGGCGCCGCAGCGTCCGCGCCTGCCGCATGGCGCGGAACTGGCTGATGATGCCTCCCTTTCCAACGATCCCGTCCCGCAGCGCCGCCTCGTGCGGCTTGGCGGCGTCGATCTCAGCATCTAAGCGAGGACAAGCGCCATGGCGGTTTCCGGGGCAAGCAGCTCGTCCGGCACATCCAACAACACCACGGTCAACGGTAGCACCTCCGGGATCGCCAACAATTTCGACCAGTTCCTGCTGCTGCTGACGACGCAGCTCAAGAACCAGTCGCCGCTGGACCCGCTCGATACCAACCAGTTCACGGCCCAGCTCGTGCAGTTCGCCGGTGTCGAGCAGCAGCTCAAGACCAACGAGACCCTGGGCTCGCTGCTCAGCCTGAGCGCTGCCGGCACGGCGACGAACGCGGTCGGCTTCATCGGCGCCAAGATCACGGCGGACGGCGCCACGACGCGGCTGATCGAGGGCAAGGCCGAGTGGAAGGTCAACATGGCCTCGGCGGGAACCGGAACCGTCACGATCAAGGATTCGAAGGGCAACGTCGTCCAGACCGCCACCAAGACCCTGGTCGCCGGCGACCAGACCTATAGCTGGGACGGCACGACCTCGACCGGCACCAAGGCGCCGGATGGCGAGTACACGATCACGATCGATGCCAAGAACGTCGCGGGCGAGGCCGTCACGGCGAAGACGCAGATCAGCGGCATTGTCGACGGCGTCGATTTCACCTCCTCGATCCCGATGCTGAAGATCGGCTCGATCAGCGTGCCGATCGACAAGGTGAAGAGCGTGGTGCGCAGCGAGTGAGCAAGGGCGAATCAGTCGTGGACATAAGACACGATCGTTTTAGCCAATTTTTAAAACCGGCCTTCTATGCTGCCCTCAGTAGCTCTGTTGAGTTGTGTGAGAGTACCATGACCGAGCCATTGCGACCGCGGGTGAAATACGTGATCGGACCGGACGGAAGTCCGCTGACGATCGCGGATCTCCCGCCGATGAATACAAGGCGCTGGGTCATCCGGCGGAAGGCTGAGGTGGTGGCCGCTGTACGCGGCGGCCTCCTGAGCCTCGAGGAAGCGTGCCAGCGCTACACGCTGACCGTCGACGAGTTCCTGAGCTGGCAGATGTCGATCGACCAGCACGGCCTCGCCGGGCTTCGGACGACCCGGATCCAGCACTACCGTCAATAAGAAACAGATATTTTCGTTTCTTTTCAAAGGCGTCGGCCTCGAAAGGGCCGGCGCTTTTCGCGTTTGCGCGCCATCGCCGTGTGGAAAGTTAACGGCCCGCCCCGAAAAATTAACCGACCGCTAACCATGCACTGGGAAAAACTTGCCTAGTGGGTCGGAGCAGGTGCGCCGTCCCGGCGATTCTGTGGGGCGGATGGCGGCGTGAACGGCCTGATCGAGCAGTTTGCCAAATTCGGCGCGGCGCGGCTGGCCGCCATGCTGGCGGTGACGCTGGCGCTCGTCGGCTTCTTCGGCTTCGTGATGCTGAAGATGTCGCAGCCGGCGATGAGCGTGCTGTTCACGGACCTGTCCAGCCAGGATGTCAGCGCGGTCCTGAAGGATCTCGACACGCGCGGCGTCAAGTACGAGCTGCGCGGCGACGGGCAGACGGTGCTGGTGCCGAAGGCCGATGTGCCGCGCCTGCGCCTCGACCTCGCCGGCAAGGGCATCCCGGCCGGCGGCGGCGTCGGCTACGAAATCTTCGACAAGGGCGACGCCTTCTCCTCGACCAGCTTCGTCCAGAACATCAACCATCTGCGCGCGCTCGAAGGCGAACTCTCGCGCTCGATCCGCTCGATCAGCCGGGTGCAGGCAGCGCGCGTGCATCTCGTCATTCCCGAGCGCCGGCTGTTCGAGCGAGACCGCGAGCCGCCGCGGGCCTCGATCGCGCTCAAGCTCGCCGGGGATCTCGATGCGGCGCAGGTCCGGGCGGTGCGCCATCTCGTCGCCTCGGCCGTCGACGGGCTGAAGCCCGAGCGCGTCTCGATCGTCGACGAGCGCGGCCGTCTGCTCGCCGATGGCGCCCAGAGCGACCAGGGCCTGATCGGGCTCGGCATCGAGGAACGCCAGACCGCGATCGAGAAGCGCATCAAGTCGCAGGTCGAGGATATCGTCGCCAGCGTCGTCGGCTATGGCCGGGCGCGCATCCAGGTTTCGGCTGCGCTCGACAGCAATCGCGTGGAGAGCCGGTCCGAGAGCTTCGATCCGGAAAGCCGCGTTCTCCGCTCCAGCCAGAACCGCACCGAGAATTCCAGCACCGCCGAAGGCGGCAACGGCGCGGTCACCGTCGGCAACGAGCTGCCGGGCGCCCAGCAGACGCAGGGCACGCAGCAGGCGCAGCGGGAGAACTCCTCGAAGAACGAGGAGGTGGCGAATTACGAGATCTCGCGGACGACCCGCACCGAGGTGCTTGAGGGCGGTCGGGTCAAGAAGCTGTCGGTCGCCGTCCTCGTCGACGGCAATTATACCCGCAGCCCCGCCGGCGAACTGTCCTACCAGCCGCGCAATGCCGAGGAACTCGACCGCATCGGCGAGCTCGTCCGCACGGCCGTGGGGTTCGACCAGGGTCGCGGCGACAAGGTCGAGGTCGTCAACCTGCGCTTCGCCGAGGCGCCGCCGCCGCCGAGCGACGTGGCCGAGCAGACGCTGATGCAGCAGCTCCTCTCCTTCACCCGGGAGGACCTGGTCCGCTTCGCCGAGCTCGGGGTGATCTCGCTGCTGACGCTGATCGTGCTGATGACCGTGGTGCGGCCGCTGCTGAAGCAGATCCTGGCTTCAGACAACAGCACCGTACGGGCGATCCCGTCCTTCATGCGCAATGCGGTTCTGGTCGGACCCGACGTCGCGACCGGCGATCCCGCCGGCCCCGGACGCGCGCTCGCCCCGGTCGGCTCCAGTGGAGAAATCGTGGCGGAGGACGTCGAAGGCCCGTCCGAGCGGATGCTGGCGATCGCCCAGATCAAGGGCCAGCTCAAGGCGCAGTCGGTGGAAAAGATCGGGGCGCTGGTCGCGCAGAATCCGGCCGATTCGGTCGCGGTGCTGCGTAGCTGGCTCCACGAAAAAGCCCCAGCGTGACGGGCCGCTGAACCATGGCTGAGCCACGATCCATCGCAACGCGTAGCACATCCCTCCAGGACAGCATCGAGGGTGGCGGCTTCGGCGTGACCACCATCGCCGAGATGAGCGGCCCGCAGCGTGCGGCCGTGATCCTGCTCGTCCTCGGCGAGGACCATGGCCGGACGATCTGGCGGGAGTTCGACGACGACGAGATCCGCATCATCACCCGCGCCATGGCGGAGCTCGGCACGGTCGATGCGGACGAGGTCGAGCGACTGATGCTCGATTTCGTCGGGAAGCTCTCCAGCGCCGGCGCCGTTACCGGCTCGTTCGACCGCACGATCTCGCTGCTCGAGAAGATCCTGCCGAGCGATCAGGTCGCGCTGATCATGGAGGAAATCCGCGGGCCGGCCGGCCGCAACATGTGGCAGAAGCTCGGCAATATCGACGCTGTCGTGCTCGCGAACTTCCTGAAAAACGAATATCCGCAGACCATCGCCGTGATCCTGTCGAAGATCCGGCCGGAGCATGCCGCCAACGTGCTGCGCAACCTGCCGAACGACCTTTCCATCGAGGTGGTCGGACGCATGCTGCGGCTGGAATCGGTGCAGAAGGAAGCGCTCGACCACATCGAGAATACGCTGCGGACCGAATTCGTCTCGACCTTGACCCAGACGCGCCGCCGCGATCCGCACGAGATGATGGCCGAGATCTTCAACGGCTTCGACCGGCAGACGGAAATCCGCTTCCTCTCGGCACTCGACGCCTCGAACCAGGAATCGGCCGAGCGTATCCGCGCCCTGATGTTCACCTTCGAGGACCTCGCCAAGCTCGACCCGGCCGGGTTGCAGACGCTGATGCGCCAGGTCGACAAGGACACGCTGGCGCGCGCGCTCAAGGGTGCAAGCCAATCGATGCGGGACTTCTTCTTCGGCGCGATGTCGCAGCGCGCGGCGAAGAACATGCAGGACGACATGGAAGGTCTCGGACCCCTTCGCCTCAAGGAGGTCGACGAGGCCCAGACCAAGCTCGTCCAGATGACGAAGGACCTGGCGGACAAGGGCGAGATCGTCCTGTCCAAGGGCAATGCCGACGACGAGCTGGTGTACTGAGATGGCCTCCGCGACGAAATTCATGTTCGGGGCGGATTTCCGCGAAGGCGGTCGAAAGGCCGCCGGCGAGGCCGAGCTCGCGGCAGCGCGGGACGAGGGCTTCCATGCCGGCCATGAGCAGGCACGCCGGGAAGCGGAGGCGCAGCTCACCGGCCTGACGGGCCAGCTCGTGCGTTCGGCCGAGCGGCTCTTCGCGCAGGAGGCAGCCCGCACCGCGGCGCTGGAGGAGCATGCCGCGCATGTCGCCCTGGTGACCGCAAAGGCGCTGGCGGGTGCCGCCCTGGCGGATAAGCCGCTGGCGGCGCTGGCAGGAGCGGTGCGCGAATGCCTGAGCCACGCCAGGACGGCGCCGCATCTCGTGCTGCGGGTCAACGAGGCGATGGTCGAGCCGGCCGAAGAGCTGGCTCGCAAGCTTACGGCCGAGCACGGCTTCTCCGGAAAGCTGATCGTGCTCGGTCAGGCCGACATCGCGCCCGGGGACGGGCGCATCGAATGGGCGGAGGGCGGTTTCGTCCTCGACAGCCAGCAGCTTTCGGCCCTGGTCGAGCAGGCGGTCGCGCGCGTGTTCGGGCAGGGCCAGGCGGAACCATGAAAGTTTGAGCCATGAGCCAGGAGAACGATCTCAACCTGCCGCCGCTGAACCAGGCCGACCTGTCGTTCGACCAGAACCAGACCTCGGTCGCACGGTCCGGCCCGGTCCCGGTCAAGACGGCCGAGGATCTCGAGCAGGTCTTCGACGTTCCCGTCATGGTTTCGGCCGTGCTCGGGTCGTCGAAGGTCGCCGTGGGCGACCTGCTCCAGATCGTGCCGGGCACGGTGCTGGAGCTCGACCGACGTGTCGGCGAGGCGATCGACATCTTCGTCAATGAGCGGCTGGTGGCGCGCGGCGAGGTCGTCGTCGTCGAGGACCGGCTCGGCGTGACCATGACGGAAATCATCAAGGCGGACCGGTGAGAACCGGGACCGCCATCGTGACGCAGAACAGAAGGACCTGAGCCATGCGCCTCATCATCGCCGGCGGTCTCAAGGGACAGATCATCGCCGCGGCCAAGATCGCGATGTCGCACGGAGCGGCCGTGACGCATACCGAAGGGCTCGAACAGACCCTCGCGGTGCTGCGCTCCAAGGGCGCCGACCTGCTGATGATCGATGTCGTGCAGCCGATCGCAGCCTATGTGGCGGCGCTGGAAGCCGAGCGCATCCGCACCCCCATCGTCGCCTGCGGCACCTCGACCGATGCCCGCGCGGCTGTCGCTGCGATCCAGGCGGGTGCGCGCGAATACGTACCGCTGCCGCCCGATCCGGAACTGATCGCGGCAGTGCTGGAGGCTGTCGCCGCCGACCAGTCCAGCCTGATCTGGCGCGATCCGGCGATGGAGCGCGTCGTGCAACTCGCCTCGCAGATCGCGCGTTCGGAGGCACCGGTCCTCGTCACGGGTGAGAGCGGCACCGGCAAGGAGGTGATCGCCCGTCATCTGCACCAGAAATCGGCGCGCAAGGACAAGCCTTTCGTGGCGGTGAACTGCGCGGCCATTCCCGACAACCTGCTCGAATCCGAGCTGTTCGGCCATGAGAAGGGCGCCTTCACCGGCGCCATCGCGCGCCGCATCGGCAAGTTCGAGGAGGCCCATGGTGGCACGCTGCTGCTCGACGAAATCTCCGAGATGGACGTCCGCCTGCAGGCCAAGCTGCTCCGCGCCCTGCAGGAGCGTATGGTGGACCGTGTCGGCGGCACGCAGCCGGTCAAGGTCGATATCCGTATCATCGCGACCTCGAACCGCAATCTCGGGGACGCCGTGCGCGACGGGCTGTTCCGCGAGGACCTGTTCTACCGGCTGAACGTGGTGCATCTGCGCCTGCCGGCGCTGCGCGAGCGGCCGGGCGACATCCTGGCGCTGGCGGACCATTTCGCCAAGAAATACGCCGATCTGAATGGTCTGCCGGTGCGGCCGATCGCAGCCGATGCGCGCAAGCTTCTGCTCGCCAATGCCTGGCGCGGCAATGTGCGCGAGCTGGAGAACACCATGCACCGGGCGGTGCTGCTGGCCAGTGGGCCGGAGATCGCCACCTCGGCAGTGCTGACGCCGGAGGGCGAGGCGCTCTCGCCCGTTTCGACGCGCGATCCGGCCGCGCGGGCGGCACAGACGGCTGAAGCGATGACGCGTTCGCTGGTCGGGAACACCGTCGCCGATGTCGAGCGCGAGCTGATCCTCGATACGCTCGATCATTGCCTCGGCAATCGCACGCATGCGGCCAAGATCCTGGGAATCTCGATCCGCACGCTGCGCAACAAGCTCAGCGAATACACCGCCTCCGGCGTCGCCGTGGCGGAGCCGGGTCAGACGCGCATCAGCGCAGCCTGACCCGTAAGCGGCCGCTTATCAGTAGTAGCGCCGGCGATAGTAGCGCGGCCTGGCGTAATAGCGGGGCCGATAGTAGTAGCGCGGCCGGGCATAATAGCGGGGCCGGGCATAATACCGAGGGCGGCGGTAATAATAGTACTGGCTGAATTCGGCGTCGGTCTTGTCCAGCGCCTCCTTCATTTCGGCCGAAACCGCCTCGTCGCCCTGGGCGGGCTCGGCTTCCGGCTTCAGGGCCGGCTTCGGCTGAGCCGCTTCGGCGGCGGCGATGCCGCCCATGCCGGCAGCTGCCAAGCCTCCAACCAGCGTCATCAGGAATGAGCGTCTGTCCACAACGACCTCCAGGCTTCTGTCACCACATCTTCCCCTACATTCTTAAGGCCGGAACGCAGGTCACGAGTAATGCATTTAAATGATGCTTTGTTCCCGAGGCCGGCTTTCCGGCGCTATGGTTACGGGCATCACGATCAATCCACGGCGTTGAGCGGACGCGCGACGCTTTCGAGCGGCTTGCGTTCGGCCCGGACGGCGAAGCGAGCCGCGATCAAGGCCGCTCCGAGCATCAGCGCGGCGCCGAGCAGATAGCCGGCGAAGACGCTGCCGCGCGATCCCGTATCGATCAGCACGCCGAAGAGCCAGGGGCCGGCGATGCCGCCCGCGCCGGTGCCGACCGCGTAGAACACCGCGATGGCCAGCGCGCGCATCTCGACGGGGAAGGTTTCGGAGACCGTGAGATAGGCCGAGCTCGCGGCGGCCGAAGCGAAGAAGAAGACCACGCTCCAGCACAGGGTGAGCTGCGCGGCGGTGAGCCAGTCCTGCCAGAACATATAGCCCGTGCCGGTCAGGAGCACGCCCGAGAGCGCATAGGTCGCGGCGATCATCACGCGGCGGCCGATCGTGTCGAACAGCCGGCCGATCAGCAGGGGGCCGAGGAAATTGCCGGCGGCGAAGGGCAGGATGAACCAGCCGATATTCTGCGAGGGCACCCCGTAGAAATCGGTCAGGATCAGCGCGTAGGTGAAGAAGATCGCGTTGTAGAAGAAGGCCTGCGACAGCATCAGCGCCAGCCCGACGAGCGCGCGCTCGCGATGGACAACGAACAGGGCGCGAAAGACCTCACCGAGCGGCGTCGCGGCGCGGGGGCGCAGTTTCGTTGGGGACAAGACCTCGCCGGCGGGCGGGACGAAGCCGGCGCGGCGCTCGATATCGGCGACGATGGCAGCGGCGCGCTCCGGCTGGCCGTGGCTGATCAGCCAGCGCGGGCTTTCCGGAATCCATTGCCGCAGGAAGAGGATGACGAGGCCCAGCGCGGCGCCGATGAAGAAGGCGAGGCGCCAGCCATGCTCCGGGTTGATCCAGGCCGGATCGAGCAGGACGATGGCGCCGAGCGCGCCGAGCGCCGCCCCGACCCAGAACGAGCCGTTGATGACGAGATCGGTCCAGCCGCGCACGCGGGCGGGGATGAGTTCCTGAATGGTCGAGTTGATCGCGGTGTATTCGCCGCCGATGCCCATGCCGGTCATGAAGCGGAAGAGAATGAAGCTCGTGACGTTCCAGGAAAACGCCGTGGCCGCCGTCGCGGAGAGATAGACGAGAACCGTGAGGGTGAAGAGCTTCTTGCGGCCGAGGCGGTCGGTGAGCCAGCCGAAGAGCACGGCGCCGACCACCGCGCCGGCGATATAGGCCGCTCCCGCAAGGCCGATCTCGGTATTGGTGAAGCGAAGAACCGGGCTTTCCTTCAGCGCGCCGGATACGGCGCCAGCCAGCGTGACCTCGAGCCCGTCGAGGATCCAGGTGATGCCGAGCGCGACGACGACGAGCGTGTGAAACCGCGACCAGGGCAGGCGGTCCAGCCGTGCCGGGACATCGGTGGTGATCGTGCCGTCCTGATCGATGCCCGGCGCTGTCATGCCGGCTTCCTCCCGAATATCGCTTGCCGAATGTCTTGGTGACGAGGAAGGGCGGCACCGGCAGGTGCCGCCCTCCGAGCTTGTCAACGGATGTAGTAGACGCGGCCGTTGCGGACCACGCGGCGCGGGCGGCGGTGCACTGGCGGCGGGGGCGGGCGGCGATGGTGCCGATAGCGGGACGGGTGGTCGCGATAATGAGACGGGTGGCCGCGATGGTACTGCGTAAATTCGGTGTCAGCCTGATCGAGGCCAGCCTTGAGATTGGCGTCCAGCTCGCCCGCGGCGGCTTCGGCGGGCGCAGCGGCCGCTTCGATCATGCTCTTCGCCATGGCGGTGCCGCCGATGCCGGCGACTGCGAGACCGCCGAAAAGACTCGTCAAAAAGGAACGTCGATTCAAGATTACCTCCAATATCAGCGGGAACTGGCAAGATATTGCCGCCCGCAGCCGAGTTGGGGTGGCGAATGGGGCCACAACGCGGCGTTTCGATAACCATCCGTTCATCAGATGGTTCCGCGACGGTATTAATCCGCTTCTTAACAATTCGTTCACCATACACCCGGCAAGAATTGCCGGGTTGCGCTTCAATTCGAAGCGCTCGCTTGCCTCATGGCGGGCATCAGGCGGCGGGCGGAACGGTCGATGACCGATGTGACGGCAGGGCAGGGGAGAGGGTTCAGCGTTCCCGATCGCGGCGCGCTGGGAAAGCTCTTAAACCGGCCCGATCTGTTCCTCGCCATCGGCGTCATGGGCATCCTGGTGGTGCTCATCTTCCCGATGCCGGCGCTGCTGCTCGACCTGATGCTGGCGCTCTCGATCATCCTGTCGGTACTGGTGCTGATGACCGCGCTCTTCATCGAGGAGCCGCTGGAGTTCTCAGCCTTTCCGACGGTGCTGCTGATCGTCACCATGTTCCGGCTGGCGCTGAACCTGGCCTCGACTCGTCTCATCCTCGCGCATGGGCACGAAGGCACGGCGGCGGCCGGTCACGTCATCGAGGCCTTCGCCGGCTTCGTCATGAGCGGCAATTTCGTGATCGGGGTGATCGTCTTCACCATCCTGATCATCGTGAACTTCGTGGTCATCACCAAGGGCTCGGGCCGCATTGCCGAGGTCGCCGCCCGCTTCACCCTCGACGCCATGCCCGGCAAGCAGATGGCGATCGATGCCGATCTCTCGGCCGGCCTGATCGACCAGGACACCGCCAAGCTCCGCCGCAAGGCTCTGGAGGACGAATCCTCCTTCTTCGGCTCGATGGACGGCGCCTCGAAATTCGTGCGCGGCGACGCCATTGCCGCCCTGCTGATCACCTTCATCAACGTGCTCGGCGGCATCATCATCGGCGTGGCGCAGCAGGGGCTGAGCTTCGGCGACGCGGCCCACAACTATACCCTGCTCACCGTCGGCGACGGTCTCGTCAGCCAGGTCCCGGCGCTGATCGTCTCGACCGCCGCGGGCCTGCTCGTGTCGAAGGCGGGCGTGCGCGGTGCGGCCGACAAGGCGCTGGGCCAGCAGCTCTCCGGCTACCCGAAAGCGCTCGGCATGTCGGCGGCGGTGATGCTGCTGATCGCGCTGCTGCCGGGCATCCCGATGCTGCCCTTCCTGCTGCTCGCGGGCGGCGCCGGTTACCTCGCCCGCCGCTTCGGCCAGGCGGCCAAGAAGCGAGAGGCTGAGCAGGCGCTCGCCGGTGGCACGGCGCAGTCCGGTACGGCCATGGCGGCGGACGGCACGCCGCGCGAGGAGACGCTCAACGACCTCCTGAAGATGGACGAGCTGAAGATCGAGATCGGCTACGGGCTGTTGCCGCTGGTCAACGCCGCCGGCGGGCAGGACCGGCTGACCGATCAGGTCCGGGCGCTGCGGCGCCAGCTCGCCGCCGAGCTCGGCTTCGTCATGCCGGCAGTGCGCATCGTCGACAACGTCCAGCTCGAGGCGAACCACTACTTCATCAAGATCAAGGAGATCGATGCCGGGCACGGCATCGTCTATGCCGGCCAGTACATGGCCATGGATCCGATGGGCGGCGCGGTCAATCTGCCCGGCCACAACGTGCTTGAGCCGACCTTCGGCCTGCCGGCGACCTGGATCGACGGCGCGCTGCAGGACGAGGCGCAACTGCGCGGCTACACCGTGGTCGACGCCGCGACGGTGATCTCGACGCATCTGACGGAAGTGCTGAAGTCGAACATGCCGGAGCTGCTCTCGCATACCGAGGTGCAGAAGCTGCTGCGCGAATTGCCGAAGGACCATGCCGATCTCGTCAAGGAGATCGTGCCGAGCCAGATCTCGACCACCGGCATCCAGCGCGTGCTGCAACTCCTGCTGGGCGAGCGCATCTCGATCCGCGACCTGCCGACCATCATCGAAGGCGTCGCCGAGGTTTCGGCTGGCGTGCGCAGTCCGCGCGACATCGCCGAGCATGTCCGCGCCCGGCTGGCCCGCCAGATCTGCGCGCAGTTCTCGAACCAGCACGGCGTCCTGCCGATCATCACGCTGTCGCCGGCCTGGGAAAGCGTCTTCGCCGAATCCATCATCGGCCAGGGCGAGGACCGGCACCTCGCCATGCAGCCCTCGCGGCTGCAGGAGTTCGTGCATCACGTCCGCGACAAGTTCGAGGATGCCGCGCGTATCGGCGAGATGCCTGCGCTTGTCACCTCCGGCATGGCGCGGCCCTTCGCGCGCCAGATCATCGAACGCTTCCGGCGCGAGACGCCCGTGCTGTCGCAGGCCGAAATACATCCGCGGGTGCGGCTCAAGACGGTCGGCAGCGTCTGATGGCCTTGGAGGGCGTCCAGTCCCCCTGCGACCCTCATCCTTCGAGACGCGACCCTTCGGTCCGCTCCTCAGAGCCTGACCGCACAAGTGATGGGTGATTTCAGTGGACTGGAAAATGGGGTTCACACCCAGGCCGTCATTCCGGACAAGCCGCGAAGCGGCGCCGATCCGGAATCCATCGTAGAACGCAACGCCCTACGATGGATTCCGGGTCTCCGCTGCGCGGCGCCCGGAATGACGGCGCTTTTCAGGGTGGGGAACAAGACTGAAATCGTTGATTTCGTTTCAGCCCAAACTCTCAGGATGAGGGCTTGAAGGGACCAAGCAGACTCTTGCGTCTCCGGTTTCCACGGGGCGCCGATGTCCGGCGCGCAATGGTCAGCACGATAGGCGGCGGCTAATCGGGAAACATGTCCCGTAATGCCGCCCTCTTTGCCGTGATGTGCCTCGTCTGGGGGCTGACCTGGCTGCCGGTCAAGGTCGGCGCGGCGCATGTTCCGCCGGTGTTCCTGGCAGCGGCTCGCTTCTCGATCGCGGGCTTCGTGATGCTGCTCTGGGCCGGGCGCGACGTGCCCAAGGTTCCCCGCGAGGCCTGGCCGCGGCTGATCGGCACGGCGCTGCTGCTCAACACCGGTAACTACACCCTGCTGTTCTGGGGCACGGCGCAGGCGCCGAGCGGACTCGCGGCCATCGTCAATTTCGCGACGATCCCGATCTTCACCTTGCTGGCGAGCCGCGCGATCGAGGGCGAGCGGATCGACAGGCGCAAGCTCGCGGCGATCGCGCTCGGTACGGTCGGCCTCGGCTTCCTGTTCGCGACGCGCGCTCTCGGCGGGATCTCGGTGGCGCAGGGCAACCCGCTGGAGGTGTGGGGGCTCGCCGCCGTGGCGGCGGGGACGCTGCTCTACTGCGTCGGCGCGGTGTTGGCGCGTCCGATCGCGGGCGCGATGCCGACGTTGACGCTCGCCGGCTGGCAGACATTGATCGGCGGCATCGGGTTGACGGCGGTCTCGCTCGCCATCGAGCCGGTCGGGCGCGAGGATCTGATGATGCTGGTGCAATGGCCGGTTCTGCCGGCCGTCGTGTTCCTCATCATCGGCGGCTCGCTGATGGGCTTCACCATCTATATGCGACTACTGCGCGACTGGGGCGCCTTCCGGGCCGGCCTCTACGCCTTCATCAGCCCGGCGATCGCGGTCGCGGTCGGTGTCGTCGCGCTGCACGAGCCTTTCGGCTGGTCGGAGGCGACCGGCGCGCTGCTGATGTTCGGGGCGGCTGCGATCGCGCTCAAGCGCTAAGCGTCATTTTCGGGCGAAGCGCAGACCCGAGAATCTCTGCCGGAACGGAGTGCCGGAGCCTCTTTTGCCCGAGATGCTCGGGTCAGGCCCGAGCATGACGGCCGTTGCTAGGGCGGCGGCGCGATGCGGGTGCTGCGCTTGAGCTGCGCCCGCTCGAAGGCCAGCACGATCGGCAGCGAGATCACCAGAGGCAGGATCAGGTAGAACAGCCGCCAGATCAGCAGCGCGGCGAAGACCGCCGGGGCCGGCACGCCCGGCATGACGGCGAGAAACACCGCCTCCATCACACCGACGCCGCCCGGAACCTGGCTGAGGAGCCCGGCGGAGAAGGACAGCAGGAAGGCGCCCAGCACGATCAGGAAGCCGGGATTGCCCTGGTCCGGCAGCGCGAAATAGATGATGCCGGCAGCGCCCGCGAGCTCGAGCGGGGCGGCGAGATACTGCCTGATGACGATGGGCAGACGCGGATAGATGATCTCGAACTTGCCGATCTTCAGCGGCCGGAAGCGCAGCCAGGACCCGATCGTATAAAGCGCGACGAAGGCGAGCATGCCGACGCCGATCATGCGGGCGGTGCGGTCGGTGATCGCGAACCATTTCGACATCCGCTCGAGCGGATGCAGGATCTGGGGTTCGTAGAGCAG
Organism: Allobosea sp. RIT-PG3_2; assembly: GCF_057321085.1. NCBI lineage: Bacteria > Pseudomonadati > Pseudomonadota > Alphaproteobacteria > Hyphomicrobiales > Alloboseaceae > Allobosea > Allobosea sp. RIT-PG3_2. The sequence continues at coordinate 134,656 of NZ_JBXWCA010000009.1, forward strand.
GACGAGACCCATCAGGAAGATGGTGCCGAAGGCGAAGGTGAAGGAGCAGAGCGCGACGAGGACCGCGACCTCGCCGGCCGTCAGGCCCTTCGCGGTATAGGCCCGGTAGCGCACCATGCCGCCCGAGAAGACCGAGGCGCCGATGTTGTGGGAGAGCGCGTAGGTCACGAAGGAGCAGAGCGAGATGTAGAACCAGGAGATGCCCTTCTCCTTGCCGAGATGGATCAGGGCGATGCGGTCGTACCAGGCGAGCGCGGCATAGGCGACGAGGGTCGCCAGCGCGGCGTGGTAGAAGGCTTCCGGCGGGATCACCGCGATCTTGTGGCCGATCCGGTGGGCGATGATCTTGATGCTCTGCCAGAGGCTGGCATTCTCGAGCAGCGCCTCGATGGCGGCATCCGAGCCGGCCTCCGCCTTGAGCTTGCCCCAGAGCAGTTCGACCGACCAGACGACCGCAACGAGCCCGATGATCGGCCAAAGGTAGTCCAGATAACGTTTCATGCAGGTCGCGGGGCTGGGAGCGATCGACGGGGTGACGCGAGGGCCCATGCCGTCACCGCTGCGGCGCGAACCTTACATTCTCTGTGCCAGCGGGACGGGGCGAGGGCAAGCGCCTGAAGACGCTCGCCCCTGCCGCTGGGCAAGGTTATTTGCCGTTCTTCTTCAGCCAGTCCCGCATCATCGCCACTTCCTTCTCCTGGTCGCGGACGACGCTCTCGGCGAGCTTGCGGATCTCGGGGTCCTTGCCGTGGACGAGGACGACCTTGGCCATGTCGATCGCGCCCTGGTGATGCGGGATCATGCTGCGAACGAAATCGGCATCGGCATCGCCGGAATAGGGGACATCCATCTGCTTGTGCATCTTCGCATTGGCGTCCTTGTAGGCCTTGGTCGCGGCGCTCTCGGTGGTGACCGAAGCAGCGGGCGCGCCATGGCCCTGATGCTGCGCCTGGGCGGCGCTGCCGAACGTGCCAGCGGCAAGAAGGGCTGCCAGCGCAAGGGTCGTACGATTCATATGTCTTGTCCTTGATCGATGCGAAAAGCGGATCGCGCCAGAAAGCGGCTTGTATGATCCGCGAGTAAGGGGAGTCAGGCCGGGAGCAGGGATCGCGGCGGTCGCTCCGCCGGTTCCATGGACAGGCCTCCGGCCAGGATGGCGAGGGTCGGCGGCATCCTCGACCAGTTGATCACTGCCTCCAGCACCGGCGCCGCCGGCGCGTGAGCGATCAGGCCGCAGCCGACGACGCAGCAGAGCGGCATGGCGGATGCCGAATGGTCCGCGCTGCTTGATTCGCGACAGGGGGCGGGCGCCTGAGCCTGCTCCACGGCGACCACCAGTGTTTTCTCGGCATGGTGCGGCTGTCCGCCCATGGGCATGCGCATCATCGTCGCCGCCAGCGTGGCATGCGGCAGCACGGCGAAGCACATCACCAGCAGCGCGAACAACAGCCCGAACGGCCGGTCGCGCTGCGGCAGGCGCCTCGATCTCTCAGCGATGTCACGCGGGGCATGCATCATTGCGCGATGATCTTTCGAACCCGATCATGTCATGATCGGGGCGAACATCATTTTCCAAGCCATCGGTGCAACCTGCGTCCCATGTCCCAAAGCCTGACCATCACCCTCACCGGAACGACCGACCTGCCGCCGGGCAAGATCGCGACCATCGTGACGTCGCTGGAAATGCGCGAACGGCCGCAGGAACGGGCCGATCCGCCGGGAACCGAGGGGTTCTCGCTGGACACGATCGATCGCGGCGATGTCGAGCGCTACCTGCGCATCTATCGCCTGCTGGGCGAGCGCTGGATGTGGTTCAGCCGGTTGACCCAGCCGCGCGCGGAGCTTCTGGACATCTTTGCCGACCCGGCGGTCGCGCTCTACGCGGCGCGATTCGAAGGCCGGGATGTCGGCCTGCTCGAGCTGGATTTCCGCGCAGCGGGACAGGGCGAACTCGCCTTTTTCGGGCTGGACGAGCCGGTCCTCGGCAAGGGGGCGGGCCGCTGGCTGATGAACCGGGCGCTGGCGCTGGCCTGGGCCCAGCCGATTTCGCGTTTCTGGGTTCATACCTGCACGATCGACCATCCCGGAGCGCTCGATTTTTACCAGCGCTCGGGCTTCAAGGTGTTCAAGCGCGGCATCGAGATCGACGACGATCCGCGACTCCACGGGCACATGCCGCCGGGCAGCGTGCCGCATCACCCCGTCATCGCATAAGAAAAAGGCGGCGTCCCGGGAACGCCGCCTCATTACAGAAACCGTCGAAATCGCTCAGGCGCGCGAGCGCAGCCCGATCGCGTCCATCGTGGCCTGGTCGCGGGCCGCTTCGGCGGCGCGCTCGGTGGCGCGTTCGCGATCGTCGAGGATCTCGACCTTCTTCATGTCCTCGAAGGCCTCCTGAAGCTCGCCCTTGGCTTCCTCGAGCTGGCCTTTGAGGTTGTCGGCCGACTGGCGCAGGTTGTCGCGGCGGCCGAGCGCCGCCTTGGCATAGGTCGGATAGGCGAAATGAGCCGGGTCGGCGATGCCCGCGCGGGCTTCCTCGGCCTGGATCTCCCGATCGAGATCGCTCGCCATCCTGTGGAAGTCGGCGATCATCATCTCGATCTGGCTTACCCGGCGACGTTTCTCGTCAACCTGGAAGCGCTTCAGCCGCAGAAGGGTCTCTCGCGACTTCATGTCGTTTTCAACTCCTGATTACGCATTGGCCACCGCCGACCCCTCGGCAACAGCCCGAACTCCATCCGCGAGACGAGGCGCAGCATGGCGCAAGGAGGTTGACCTTTCCTTACCGAAACGGGCTGCTTTTTCTGCATGATCAAACCGCGCTGCGGCTGCTGCCGCGAAATGGCGCAATGATCTAGTGACTGCGCAGCGGTCGCCCGGCCCCTGCCTGCGGATATCCTGTCTTGGCCTTCTTCTCTCGTTTCGGCGGGCATGGTCCCCTGCTCTGCGGCCTCGCGCTCACGCGCATTATCGGCTGGGGCTCGACCTTCTATTCGCCCTCCGTGCTGGTGAGGGCGCTCGACCGCGAGATCGGCCTCAACCCCGAGATCGTCTTCGGCGGCATCACCATCCTGCTGATCACCGGCGCGCTGATCGCCCCCGCGATCGGCCGGCAGCTCGACCGGGAGGGCACGCGGCGCTCGATGTGCACGGGCGCCGTGATCTGCGCTCTCGGGCTTGCGGTCCTCGCCATGGCGCAGGGGCCGGTCAGCTATCTCGCAAGCTGGTTCGTCATCGGGCTGGGGCACGCGATGTCGCTTGCGAATGTCGGAAACGTCACCATCGCGCAGCTGATGGGCGAGCGCACGCGGCGCGTCATCGGACTGATGATGCTGGTGACCGGGCTTGCATCGAGCGTGTTCTGGCCGCTGACCGCGGTGCTGATGGACGCCTTCGGCTGGCGGGCGACGCTTCTCGTCTTCGCGGCGATGCAGATCGTGATCGTGCTGCCGATCTATGCCGCCGTTCCGCGATTCCGGCACGTGCCGCCATTCGCGAAAGCGATCGGGGCGCCCTCGTCGGGCGAGAATGGGCGCGTCCCGGCCTCCTTGCGCAAAGCCGCTTTCTGGCTGGTCGCACTCGCCTTCTCGGCGAGCGGGCTGGTCTCCTGGGGGCTGCCGCTGCATCTAATCACCCTCTTTCAGGAGGCCGGGCTGACGCAGGCCGAGGCCGTCTGGATCGCGACGCTGAGCGGGCCTGCGACGATCGCGGCCCGCGCCATCGACGCCACGCTCGGCGAACGGCTGCCGGCGGAGAAGGTCGCATTGTTCGGCCTGCTGTTCGGGCCGGCGCTGTGCCTCGCGCTGCCGCTCGTCCCGATGACGATTGGCGCTGCGGCGAGCTTCGTCGTGCTGTTCAGCGCCGCGCTCGGTGTCATCTCCGTGGCGCGGGCGACGCTGCCGCTCGCCTTGTTCGGCCGCAACGGCTTCGCTGCGATGCTCGGCAAGCTCACCGTGCCCCAGAACATCACCTTTGCCGCGGCACCGCTGCTCTTCGCGGTGATGGTCGAGCGTCTCGGTGCCGATATGACCTTGATCGTCTCGGCCGCGATCCAGGCGATCGGTTTTGCCGCGATGTTCGCGCTGGTGCGGATGCTGGCGCGGGCCTGACGCCGCTCAGACGCCCGCCAGCAGGGCGACGATCGCGAGTGCCGCGGGCAGCGCCTGGATATAGAGGATCTTGCGGCTCGCCGTGGCCGCGCCGAAGACGCCGGCGACGAGGACGCAAGCCAGGAAGAACAGCTTGATCGGAAAGCCCGCCGCACCGAGCCAGAGCCCCCAGGCCAGGCCGGCGACGAGGAAGCCGTTATAGAGCCCCTGATTGGCCGCCAGGACCTTCGAACGTGCGGCGAATTCCGGCGTCAGCCCGAAGGCCTTGTGCCCACGCGGCGTATCCCACAGCCACATTTCGAGAACGACGATGTAGATGTGAATGAGGGTGACGAGGCCGATCAGGACCGAGGCAATCATCGAGACGTCATCCTGTGAGGCTCCGAACCGGCGTCATACGCCATCGCTCATGATGGCGGCTAGGCGTTGATAGCATTCCGGCAGCGGAGTCGCGTCGTCCTTCGACTGCTTGAGGAAGGCTTCGAGCGGAGGATGCAGGCGGATCGCTTCGTCGACCTCGACGGAGGCGCCCTGGCGATAGGCGCCAAGCCGGATCAACTCCTCCATATCGGCATAGGTGGCGAGCGTCGCGCGGGCCTTCTGCACGATCGGGTAATAGGCGGGATCGCAGGAGCGCGGCATGGTCCGCGACACCGATTTCAGGATGTTGACGGCCGGATAGCGCCCGCGCTCGGCGATGGAGCGCTCCATGACGATGTGTCCGTCGAGGATGCCGCGCACCGCGTCCGCCACCGGCTCGTCATGGTCGCCGCCGTCGACGAGCACGGTGAAGAGACCGGTGATCGCGCCATCGGCCGTGCCCGGCCCGGCGCGCTCCAGCAGGCGCGGCAGTTCGGCGAAGACGGTCGGGGTGTAGCCCTTGGTGGTCGGCGGCTCGCCTGCCGCCAATCCGATCTCGCGCATCGCCATGGCAAAGCGCGTCACCGAATCCATCAGGCACATCACCTGCAGGCCGCGGTCGCGGAAGTACTCGGCCAGCGTCAGCGTGGTCAGAGCAGCCTGCTTGCGCATCAGCGCCGGCTCGTCGGAGGTCGCGACGACCACGATCGAACGGGCAAGGCCCTGCGGGCCGAGATCCTCCTGCAGGAACTCCTGGACCTCGCGGCCGCGCTCGCCGACGAGGCCGATGATGTTGACGTCGGCCTGCGCATAGCGCGCGAGCATGGAGAGCAGGACGGATTTGCCGACGCCCGAGCCGGCGAAGATGCCCATGCGCTGGCCGACGCAGCAGGTCAGGAAAGTGTTGAGGGCGCGCACGCCGAGGTCGAGCGGCTTGCCGACACGGCGCCGCTTGTGGGCCGGCGGCGGATCGCTGCGAAAGGCGAAGAGCGTGTCGCCCTGCGGCAGGGGCGGCCCGCCATCGACCGGACGGCCGAGCGCATCGACCACGCGGCCGAGCCAGGCGGGGGTGGGGCGCAGCCCGGGCTGGGCCCGGTCGACATGGACCGGGCAGCCGCGGCGCACGCCGTCCAGCCCGCCGAACGGCATCACCAGCGCCTTCTCGCCTGAAAAGCCGACGACTTCGCAGGGAACGCGCGTTCCCGGTGCGATCTCGATACCGACCCGGCCACCCAGGCTCATCGCCCCGATCGGCCCGGCGACCTCGACCAGCAGGCCGCGCACGCCGATGACGCGGCCATAAATGCTCAGCGCCTCGAGGCGCTCGATGGTCGAGGCGAGGGCGGAGAGGCGGTCGTGACCATAGGGGGGGCTGCTCATGAAAACCGCGTCAACTCTTCGTTCACCTCACCAAAAAGCGAAACCCGATCCGGTCGCTGTACCGATATCCCCTCCGGGCGATTACGACGGCCAGTGATGGCCGATCGGATCGGAGAACCGTTGCGCAAACGGGTTATATCCGGTCGAGCGGGCATTGCCCATTGCTTGTGCAGGGCGCTTGTCATCGCTCGCGAACGTGTCACACTGCTGTCACAAACAAGAAGACACCGGGCAGGTGCCTTTGGGAGAAATGCGATGGGGCCTCGTTTGGGGCTGGGCGCGTTGTTGCTCGCAATGGGGTTGGTGGCCGCCAAGCATGCCGGCTTTCCGATCTCATGGACATGGGCAACGGCGCCGCTCTGGCTACCGGTAGTCGGTTTTGTGCTGTTCGCGGCAGGCTGCGTGGTGCTCGCGGCATGCGCCATGGGCCAGAAGCCGCGAGAGCGGAGCGCGGGCGAGAATCTGCAGTCGGATTCGCCTGGAGACTGCCGTGCCCGCGAAGCCGTGCGCCAACCGAAAGCGTAGGCGGGACAGCGCATATCGCGTGGCGATTCCGGACATCGTGCGACTGTCATCGGTGCTCCGATCAGCCTCCTGTGCAAAAGCCTAACAAATTGCGGTGATTTACCGTTCATTAAGCTCTGTGATTAACACTGCAGATCGAGGCTGCCGCGTGTCGCAGGGCTTTTCCGTCCTGTTTCCCGAAGCATCCCTCCGCGAAAAGCGTTTTCGCGGACGAGAGTCATCCGATCCGTGTCAAATTCGACTCACCTCGACAAGGATCGTTAACTTTCTCCGAGGAAGCGCTTGCGCTCGGGAATCACGGTTTGTTAACCAGTTCTCCGTAGCGTGTCGCGTGGCGTTTCATTGGGCAAGTGCGTCGTCGCCAAGGGCCGGAAGGTTCGGGCGAAAGGCAACGGTCAACCTGCCCTGCGGGCGAAATTGGGGATGTGGACATGCGGGTTCTGCTGATCGAGGACGATAGCGCGACCGCTCAAAGCATCGAGCTCATGCTCAAATCCGAGAGCTTCAACGTCTACACGACGGATCTCGGCGAAGAGGGCGTCGATCTCGGCAAGCTCTACGACTACGACATCATCCTGCTCGACCTGAACCTCCCCGACATGTCGGGTTACGAGGTTCTGCGCAGCTTGCGTGTCGCCAAGGTCAAGACGCCGATCCTGATCCTCTCCGGCCTCGCCGGTATCGAGGACAAGGTGAAGGGCCTCGGCTTCGGTGCCGACGACTACCTCACCAAGCCGTTCCACAAGGACGAGCTGGTCGCCCGCATCCATGCGATCGTGCGCCGCTCGAAGGGCCACGCCCAGTCGGTCATCACCACCGGCGACCTCGTGGTCAACCTCGACACCAAGACCGTGGAAGTCGACGCCGCCCGCGTCCACCTCACCGGCAAGGAATACCAGATGCTGGAGCTGCTCTCGCTCCGGAAGGGCACGACGCTCACCAAAGAGATGTTCCTCAACCATCTCTATGGCGGCATGGACGAGCCCGAGCTCAAGATCATCGACGTGTTCATCTGCAAGCTGCGCAAGAAGCTGGCGAATGCGTCGGACGGCAAGAACTACATCGAGACCGTCTGGGGCCGCGGCTATGTGCTGCGCGAGCCCAGCGATGTCGAGGAACGCATTCCGGCCTGACGCTTTCTCGTCTCGCTTGGCCGTCATCGGGCGGTCATGGAACGATGCCATACATGTTTTGACCTGATCGTCGGATGTACACGACAGGTCGACGGGACCCCGCCGCGAGGCGGGGTTTTTGTTTGGCCGCTTGCTCGGGAGGCGGTCGCGGATCTCGCGCTCAGGCACGCCAGCCGGCGAGCGGCGCGGCATAGGCGCGGGAGCCAGCCGTCGTGACGGCACGTGGCTGCGCGGCGAGGGGCGCCTGACGGTAGAGGCCCCGATGATCGGGATCGCCGACGAACTTCGTCGCAAGCCCGAGCACGGTTTCCGCGGCGCCGAGAATGAAGGCTCCATCGGCTGCCAGGCGCGGGGCCAGCAGTTCCAGCACCTTCATTTTGGTCGGTACGTCGAAATAAATCAGCACGTTGCGACATAAGATGATGTCGAAGCGGCCGAAATGGTCGTTTCGCTCGAGCAGGTTGTGCTGGCGGAACTCGACCATGTGGCGCAGCCGCTCAGTGAGTTGCCATTTGTCGCCGCGCTGCTCGAAATACTTCAGCAGCATCTGGATCGGCAGGCCGCGCTGGATCTCGAACTGGCTGTAGATGCCCGACCGGGCTTTCTCGAGAATCTCCGCGGAAATATCCGTGCCGATGATTTCGACCTTCCAGCCGGCGAGGCGCCCGGCGATATCGTCGATCAGCATGGCCAGCGAATAGGCTTCCTGCCCGCTCGAAACCGCAGCACACCAGATGCGGAGCGAGCGGCTGGCAGCGTTGGCAGCGAGGCGTTCCGGCAGGATCACGTCGCGGAACAGGTCAAACGGCGTCCTGTCGCGGAAAAAAAGCGTCTCGTTCGTCGTCATCGCATCGACGACGGCGTTCTCCAGCAGGCGATCACGCCCCAGCCGAAGCTGGCCGATCAGGGTCGCGATGTCGGCAACGCCGCGTCGGCGGCAGAGGATGCTGAGGCGGCTTTCGGCGAGGTACTGCTTGTCGGCCGTCAGCGACAGGCCGGAACGCTGCTGCAGCAGCAGCCGCAGATATGCGAAATCGGTCTCGGTCATGCCGGCTGCACCCCGCGCACCAGGCAGCGGATCGAGGCGCCGATCTCGTCGAGCGGGATCACGGCGCTGGCGTGGCGCGCGCGGACGACCGAGCCCGGCATGCCCCAGATCGTGCTGCTCTGCTCGTCCTGCGCCAGAACGGCAGCGCCTGCCTTGCGCAGGGCGCCGGCGCCTTCGGTGCCGTCGCTGCCCATGCCGGTGAGGACGAGGCCGAGGGCCGCGGCGCCGAGATGGCGTGCCGCGTCGTTGAACAGCACGTCGACCGCAGGCCGGCAGAAATTGACCGGCGCTTCGTCGCCGATGCGCGCGACGATGTGGCCGAGGCGGCGATCGATGCCGAGATGGCGCCCGCCGGGCGCGACATAGACCGTGCCGCGCGTCAGGCGCTCGCCGTCGAAGGGCTCGCGCGCGGGCACGCCGATATGGCTGGCGACCTGTTCGGCGAAGGAGGCGGTGAACAGCGGCGGCATATGCTGGACGACCAGCGTCGTCAGGTCGTGGAGGCCATCGCCGATATCGAACAGCGCCTTGGCGACGGCGCGCGGGCCACCGGTGGAGGCGCCGATGACGAGATAGCGCGGCATCACCGAGACGAGCGGGCGCAGATTGACCGGACCGGTATGGTGCAGGTCGACGACATCGACCTCCGGCGGCAGCGAGCCCGGCTTTATCGGCGTGTGGGCGATGTTGCCGAGCTTGAGCAGGAATTCGCTGCGGAAATCCAGGGAGAGCGTCATGCCGCTGCGGCTGTCCGGCTTCGATACGACGTCCATCGCGCCCTTGGTCATGCATTCGAGCGCGATGCGGGTGTTGCGTTCGTTCAGCGTGGCGGCGAGCAGAACACCGGTATTGGGGCTCTCCCTGAGAATCTGGGGCAGGGCGGCTGCGCCGTCGACGCCGGGCATGTCGAGGTCGAGCACCATCACGTCGGGCTTGTAGCGCGTCGCATGGGCGACGGCGGTTTCACCGTCCCCCGCGACCGCGACGACGTGGAAATGCCCGGCTTCCCCCAGCCAACGCGCGAAAAGCCCGCGCACGACGACGGAGTCGTCGGCGATCACGACCGTCTTGTGCCGGTTCGCCGGAGTTGGAGAGGAAAGGCGGGTAGCCATCATCAGGACTTTGCTTATAGGGGCGACCGCGTCAGCGGAGGGATCGGACTCCGTTCCGGAGCCGGCCTGTTCAGAGCAGGCCGACCTGATGGAACTTCGACGCCACGATCTCCTTGTCGAACGGTTTCATGATGTACTCGTCGGCGCCCGCATGCATGGCGCGCGCGATGTGGGCGATGTCGTTTTCCGTGGTGCAGAAGACGACTTTCGGCCGCTTGCCGCCCGGCATCTGGCGCAGCGTGCGCAGGAATTCGTAGCCGTCCATGATCGGCATGTTCCAGTCGAGCAGCACGGCATCGGGCATCTCGCCCTTGCAGGCGTCGATCGCGCGCGCGCCGTCTTCGGCTTCGGCGATACGGAATTGCAGACCTTCCAGAATCCGGCGCGCGACTTTCCGGATCACCGCTGAGTCATCGACGACGAGGCAATATTTCATGGTGCTCTCCAAAACTGTGTGGCCGCGCCTCAGGCCGCGCTGGCAAGGTCAAGATCGAGGACGGCGTCGAGGTCGAGTATGACGAGGAGTTCGTCGGCGAGCCGGTGAACGCCCATGGCCAACGCGGTCCAGACGCGATCGAGATGAACCGGGAGCGGCTCGAAGGTGGAACGGTCCAGCCGGATCACCTCGCCGACGGCGTCGACGATCAATGCATAGGCCTCGCCGCCATGATCGATGCCGATCGCGGTCAACTCGCCTTGCCCCTCGGCATCCGGGACCGGCCGGCCGAGGCGCTTGCGCAGGCAGATCGCCGTGACGATGCGCCCCCGCAGATTGAGCAGGCCGACGATCTCGCCCGGCGCGCGCGGAACGACCGTGATGCGGTCGGTGATGAAGACGTCCTGCACGCGCCCGATCGGCAGGCCGAGCAACTGCTCGCCGATCCGGATCGTCACGTAGTCCAGCGATTCGCTGAAGCCGGCATGCTGGGCCTTGGTGGGGTCGGAGGGGGTCATGCCGCCTGCCTCATATCCGTGCCCCCGGCATTCAGCTCGCTCAGCAGGGCCCGGCGATCGAACTTCGCGATGACGTCATCGAAGCCGGCTTGTACGGCGCGCATGTGCAGATCCGGCGTCGCGCAGGTGGTGAGGCCGAGGATACGCAGGCGCTTGCTCCCGGGCTGGGCGCGCAACCTCGCGGCGAAGGCGAAGGCCGTTTCCATCTGCCGGTCGAGATCGAGCAGCGCGATGCTGAACGGCTCGTCTGTGGCGGAAGTATCGAGATTGAAATCGGCCGCCAGGGTGATCGCGTGGCCGGAAGCCCTCATGATCGGGCTCAGCATCTCCCGCAGGAAGTCCGACGGTTCGACCAGCAGAACCTGGCCCGATGCGGCGGAACCGCGCTTCGCGGCGAACCAGCCGGGCTCGCTCAGCGGCAGATAATGGGCGAGATCGACGATATCGGTGGCACGGCCCCGGATCATCGCCGAGCCGATCACGCCGCGCTGGTCGGCCGCCGCCATTTCGAGGTCGAAACTATCCTCGACGATGTCGATGATGGCCTCGACGGCAAGGGCGATCGTGAGATCGCCGTGCGATACGATGACGAGCGGCTGGATGCCCTGGCTGCGCAGCTGGGTTTCTGCCAGCGGCGTGACCGGGATGAGACGCTCGCGGTAGTGCAGCAGCGTCCGGCCGCCGCCGCGCTGGAATTGAGCAGCGTCGACCTCTTCCAGCCGGGTCACGAGCGAGAGGGGCAGAGCCTGCAGGCTGCCGGCGCCGGTGCGGAAGACAAGCATCGTCTGCTTCTCGCCACCCTGCACGCGGGGGGCGGTGGTGCGCGGCTCGGCTTCGGCCTCGTCCGACAGGACGGCGCCGACGAGGCTGGCGACCCCGTTGGGATCGACGATCAGCACGACCGCGCCATCGCCAAGGATGGTGTTGCCGGAGAAGAGAGGGATGTGCCGAAGCTTGCTCGACATCGGCTTCACCACGATTTCCTCGGTGTGGAACACGCTGTCCACGAGGATTCCGAACTGCCGCTCGCCGATCTGGGTGATGACGATGAAGCCCTCGCCTTCGGTGGTCTTGGGCGCGCCCATCAGCTCGGGAAGCGAAATGATCGGCAGCAGGCGCCCGCGCAGCCGCAGGACCGGGGCGCCGTTGATCTCCTCGATGCGGTTATCGTCGCCCGCCTTGACCCGCACGAGCTCGCGCACGGCGATCTGCGGGATCGCATAGCGGTCTCTGCCCGCAATCACGATCAGGGCCGAGATGATGGCGAGCGTCAGCGGGATCTTGATGGTGATGGTGGTGCCGAGGCCGGAACGGCTGGCGACGTCGATCGTCCCGCCGATCGAATCGACATTGGCCTTGACCACGTCCATGCCGACGCCGCGGCCCGAGACCGCCGTCACATTGTCGGCCGTCGAGAAGCCGGGCTGGAAGATGAAACGGCTGATCTGGGCATCGCCGAGCTTCTCGATCTCGGCTTCCGTGACGAGACCCCGGGCCACGGCCTTGTTGCGGATACGCCCGACATCGAGCCCGCGCCCGTCATCGGCGATCGAAATCGTGACCGAGCCGCCCTCGTGATAGGCGGAGAGCCGGATCGTGCCCTGCTCGGGCTTGCCGGCATTCCGGCGTTCGGCCGGGAGTTCGATCGCATGGTCGGCGCAATTGCGGACCATGTGGACGAGCGGATCCTTGATCAGGTCGAGGATCTGGCGGTCGAGTTCGGTGTCCGCGCCTTCGGTCACGAGGTCGATGCGCTTGCCGAGCTCGGCGCTGAGGTCGCGCACGATGCGCGGCAGCTTCGACCAGGCGTTGCCGATCGGCTGCATGCGCGTCTTCATCACGCCGTCCTGCAGCTCGGCGGTGATCAGCGACAGGCGCTGGAGCGGCGCCTTGAGCTTGGCGTCCTCCTGCTGGCGCGAGACCTCGAGAAGCTGGTTGCGTGTCAGGACGAGCTCCGAGACCATGGTCATCAGATGCTCGATCGTGTCGACATTGACGCGCAGGGTCGCCGGGCTGCCGGCCCGCGTGCGTTCGGCAACATCGTCGGAAGGGATGGTTTGCTCGTTGCCCTCGATGCGGCCGTCGCGGCCGCGCTGGGGGCCCGGAGCGCTGCGGAAGACGAGATCGTCGGTCGAGGGCTTGGCCACGACCTGGCCATGGCGGGCGAGATAGGCGGCGACCGGATCGAGTGGCTCCCCGGCCGGACGGGCCTGATCGAGCTCGCCCCTGGCATGGTCGGCCAGCGCCTGCAGCTCGCCGATCAGCGTCTCGTCGTTACCCTCGGGTTCCTGGCCCTTTTCGGCGAGCTCGGCGAGGATATCCTTGATGCGGTCGATGGTTTCGAGGATCGCGGTGACGGCAGTCGGCTTCACCGTCGCCCCGTCGCGAAACTGTCCGATCACCGACTCGGCCGCATGGGTCAGCGCCTCGAGGCGCGGCAAACCGATGAAGCCGCAGGTGCCCTTGACCGTGTGAACGAGCCTGAAGATGTTGCGCAGGATGTCGCGATCGTTCGGGTCCTGCTCGAAGCGTACGAGTTCCCGATCGACCGTGTCGAGATTCTCGCCGGTCTCCGTCAGGAACTCTTGCAGCAACTCGTCCATGCAGGAACATCACTCAACGCGAAACTCTGCAGGAACTAAAGCAGCAGAAGGGTTTATGATCAGTTGAGATCGCCCTTCGACTGATGCGGATGCTCAGGCCGCCTTGGCCGCCTTGATGGTCACCGTCTCGCCTTCGATGGCGACGGAGATCGCCATGCCGGCGGCGCGCGCGACCATGCCGGTGTAGACGGGCTGGACGGCGTGGGCGTCGATCGCGCCCCCCGGAGCCTCGCCGGCCAGCAACTCCTCGACATGGGCGGGAATCCGGGCATGCGAGCCGGTGGCGGTGATCTCGAAGCTGCCCTGCTCGCCCTCGACGGTGGCGCGCGAAACCAGCTTGCCGCCGCGCGGCACGGCCTGCGCCGCGATGACCAGCAGATTCAGCACGAGCTTGACCTGGTTCTTCGGCAGCAGGGCGCGCGGGGCGTCCCAATCGAGCGAGAGCTTCTCGTCGTTGAGGAAGCCATTGGCGACGTTGCCGGCATCGCCGAGATCGATCATCGCGCCGGCCGATCCGGCGGCGCCGAAGGCCAGGCGGGCGAATTGCAGGCGTGCCGAAGCGTTGCGCGCACTCTTCTTGATGAGTTCGAGCGCGAAGTCGCGCATCGAGGGGTCGTCTTCCTCCAAGACCTCCAGAGCGTTGACAATCGCGCCGACCGGGCTGATCACGTCATGGCAGACGCGGCTGCACAGAAGAGCGGCCAGGTCGAGCGAGTCGAGCGAGATGGCGGTCATGGAGGGAAAATCCTGGCTTCAGCGATGCGCCGGGAGTAAGGCGCCGTTGCTGCCAGATATGCTGTCATCTTGGTTTTCATGTGGTTAACCCCCATATACCGGGCAAATGTTCGAAGGATGGGCCGCCATGATCGGCCGTGACGATCCCCGCCTGCGCGATTGCGACGGGCTGGGACGCAAACTCGCGGAAGCCGCACGGGTCAGTGCCGCCGTCCTGCTGGCGAAGCGGGCGGCGCGCGACGTGAGGCTCAAGGCTGACGGCTCGCCGGTCTGCTCGGCCGACCTGGCGGCGGACCATGCGGCCAAGGACGCGCTGGCCCGGCTGATGCCCGGTTTTCCCATCATCAGCGAGGAGACGGCCGACAGCGTCGCGCCCGGCGAGGTCTTCATCCTCCTCGATCCCCTGGACGGCACACGCGAATTCCTCGCGGGTGGCGACAGCTACTGCGTCGCGATCGCGGTCGTGTGCGATGGCCGGCCGATCGCGGGTGCGATCGCCGCTCCGGCTATCGGACGGCTCTGGTTCGCGGGCGAGCACGCCTATGTGCAGGATTTTGCGGGCGACGGCACGGCGCTCGGCGAAGCGCGCCGCACCGAGGTGCGCGCCCTTCCCAGCGATGGGCCGGTGGCGCTGGTCAGCCGCTTCCACGGCGATGGGCGCAGCGACGGCATCGCGTCGGCGATGTGCTGCAACAAGGGCATTCCGGTGTCATCCGCCGTGAAGTTCGGCATGATCGCCTCGGGCGAGGCGGACCTGCATGTGCGCTGCGGCCAGACCATGGAATGGGATATCGCGGCGGGCGATGCCATTCTTTCGGCGGCGGGCGGGATCGTGCTGACGCTCGATGGCGCCTTGCCGCATTACGGCGTCATCCAGCGGCAGTTCCGCAATCCGCCCTTCGTGGCCGCCTCGAGCGAGGCGCTCGCGCGGCGCGCCATCGCCGGCGATAGCGGCTGCTGAGCCGCCTCAGCGAGCGACGAAGCGCAACACCGATTTCCAGCTGCCTTCGGCCTTAGCCAGGATCCCGGCGTCCTGCAGGAAGCGCTGGCGGTTCTCGGCCGAGCGGAACAGGAAAAGCCGCGAGCCGATGATCGCGAACTGGCTGGGGTCGCTTTCGACGGCGACGCCGTTGGCTACTCCCGTCGGATCGAATCCGGCGAAAGCGGGCGCATAGACTTCCGGCGCATCCCGGAAAGCCTCGAGATTGGCCTGCGAGGCGAAGCGCCAGACGATGCCGTCATGGATCAGCTCATGCTCCGGCCGGCCGGCTGCAGGCTGGCCGCCGAGCTGGTAGGACACAGGATCGAAGCCGTTGATGGCGAGGCCGGTGCGCAGATCGCGCTGCATCGCCTCTCCCAGAGACGGCAGCCTCGGCAAGCCGACTGGTAGGCCAGGTGATCTCGACGACGCAGTCGAGGCAGGTTCCGCCGAGGTCGTGTGGGCGATTGCGGCGGGAGGCATGAGACATAGGAAGGCGATGCCCGCGGCAAGCGAGGTCCAGCGTTGCCTTGTTGCGGCCTTCATCACGTCAAATCCTTGCGAACTTCCAACCCCGGGCCGTTCGGCTCTCCGGAATCTTCACGCCTTGGATAGATTTGCGGCGTATCAAATTGGTTACCGAATTGATTCGTTTTCGCCGGACGTCGTGTTTCGACGGCTGTGCGAGCGGCGGATAGCCCAGGATCGGCCCGCCTTCCGGCCTGCATCGCATCTGTCCGGAACGGGTTGCATCGCAACCGGAACCGGCGCCGAGCAGCCGGGCGATCAAACCGCCCTGGGGTCCTGCTTGGCTCGACCCTCTGTCCGGAGATCTTGCTTATGAACCAGACCCGCCGCAGTCTCATCAAGGGCGGTCTCGCCGTCGCAGGCACGGGCCTGACCGGCCTGTCCACGCCGGCTTTCGCGCAGAATTACAACGAGCAGCGTAATTTCTCGCAGAACGAACTGGTCACCTCCGGCCACAAGTTCTTCGGCAACGTGTCGCGCGGCCTCGCGCTGACGATCGAAGAGGCGGTGCGGCGCTGGGGCGAACCCAACGGCTACGTGCTCGGCCAGGAGGCATCGGGTGCCTTCGTCGGCGGTCTGCGCTTCGGCGAAGGCCAGCTCTACACGCGCAATGCCGGGGATCGCCGGCTGTTCTGGCAGGGGCCCTCGATCGGTTTCGATTTCGGCGGCGAAGGCGCGCGCACGATGATGCTCGTCTACAACCTGCCGGCGGTGGACGCGCTCTATCAGCGCTTCGCCGGCGTCGACGGCTCGGCCTATTTCATCGGCGGTTTCGGCTTCACGGCCCTGACGGCCGAAGGGATCACCGTGGTGCCGATCCGCACCGGCGTCGGCTGGCGGCTCGGCGTCAATCTCGGCTATCTCAAGTTCACGCCGCAGGCGACGTGGAATCCGTTCTAGTCCGCGTGGCGGAGACCGGCGACAAGCGCTGGCCATGGCTGCGCGGGCATGGCAGATTCGACGTCGTATCGATGCGCTGTCGGGAGCTTTGAGCCTTGATCGAAGCCGCCATGCTGTTCGCACTCGGCTTCCTCTGTGCGGCCCTTCTCGCATTGGCTGCGGTGCCGGCGCTCGCGCGACGGGCCGACCGGCTGGCGCGCAAGCGTGCCGAAGCCGCGTTTCCACTATCCCTCGCTGAAATCGCCGCCGACCGCGATCATCTGCGGGCCCAGCTTGCGCTGCGCATGCGCTCCGTCGAACAGGATGCCGAGCGCGGCTTTGCGGCGAAGGCCGAAGCCCTGCAGGAACTCGGGCGTCGCGACATGACGATCGGCCGACTCCAGCGCGAGCGCGGCGAGCGCGATGTCCGCATCGAAGAACTCACGACAACGCTTAAGACGACCCAAGGGACGCTCGACGAGACCCGGACGGCCCTCGAACGGGAGCAGGCCGGCCATGCCGAGACCTCCGTCACGCTGGACAAGCGTCTGGCCGATCTTGCCAGCCTGGAGCAGAGCCTGGCTGAGGCGCGGCAGGCCCTGACCGGGACCGGCGCCGACCTGAGCGAGCGCAATGGCGATCTCGCGCGGGAGCGTGAGACGGTCGGGCGGATCGAGAAGCTGCTTGCCGAGCGCGAAAGCGAACTGGCGGCGAGCCGCGACGGGCACCAGAAGCTGCGCGTGGAGCAGGTCGAGGACCGGACCCAGATCATGGTGCTGCAAGGCAAGCGCGACGAGCTTGCCGGCCGGCTGGCTGCGGTGGAGGAATTGCTGGCCCGCAGCGAGGCCTCGCTGAAGGCGATGACGGGCGAGCGAGATGGCGAGCAGGTCCGGGCCGGCGCTTTCTCCGCGCGGGCCGAACAGGCCGAAGCCGGGTTGGCTGCGGCCGATGCGCGGGCGAGTGCGGCTGCCGTCGAGGCGCAGCAATTCGGCACACGTTTGCAGCAGGCGGTTGCCGAGCGTGCGACCTTGCAGGACAAGGCCGATGCCCTCCAGCGGGCGCTCGCCGCCGCACAGGCCGAGCTGGCCGATACCAGCCGCCGAAACGAGGAAGAGATCACCACCTTGCAGAACAGCCAGCGCGAACGCGAAGGCCAGGTCGAGCTTCTGCGCGCCGAGCTCCAGACGCTCGCAGGTGCGCTGGGCCAGGCCAGGGACGACCGGAACCAGCTCCTTGGCGAGATGTCGAACCTGCGGAAGGCTGCCGCCGCCGGCGGACCGGCCAATGCGGCCCTGCGCCAGGAGATCGTCCGGCTGGCGGACCGGCTGATGAGCCTGTCGCCGAAACGCGAGGCGGCGGAGTAGCGGCGCAGGCCGCATCCCGTTCGCCGGCTCCCGGCCGCGTCGAAAACCGCTTTCCCCCTGCCGGCTCGATGCTCTAGGAAGGCGGGGCCTCCCGGCGCGTCGGCGCCACCTGAATGGTTTTAAACCGTGACAGACAGCCATATCGATCTTCTGTGCCTGGGCGAGCCGCTCGGCGAGTTCAACGCGACCCGGGCCGAGACCGGCGCCTTCCTGTTCGGGCATGGCGGCGATACGTCCAACTGTGCCGTCGCGGCCGCGCGGCAGGGCATGTCGGTGGGCTATCTCGGCGCGCTCGGCGATGACAGCGCCGGCCATTCGATCCGCGCGCTATGGAAGCGCGAGGGCGTCGACGATGCCCATGTCCCGACGCATCCGACCGCGCCGACCGGCCTTTATTTCGTCGATCACGGCCCGTCCGGCCATGTCTTCTCCTATCTGCGTGCCGGCTCGGCCGCGAGTCTCTACGGCCCGCGCGACCTGCCGCGCGATCTCATCCGCTCGGCCCGCATCGTCCAGGCCTCCGGCATCAGCCAGGCGATCTCGGCCGTTGCCTGCGACGCCGTGTTCGATGCCTTCGAGACTGCGCGCAAGGCCGGCGTGCTGACCGCCTACGACACCAATCTGCGGCTCAAGCTCTGGCCGCTCACGCGGGCGCGGGCGATCATCCATGCCGCCTGTGCGATGGCCGATATCGTGCTGCCCGGGCTGGACGATGCGACGCAGCTCACCGGGCTCAACGATCCCGATGCCATCGCCGATTTCTATCTCAGGCTTGGCGCGCGCGTCGTGGCGCTGACGCTCGGTCACGAGGGCTCGCTGGTCGCGACGCCGGTTCGGCGCGAGCGCTTCCGGCCGATCAAGGTCGATGCCATCGACGCGACCGGCGCCGGCGACTGCTATGACGGCGCCTTCCTGGCCGAGTATCTGCGCACGGGCGATGCCTTCGCTGCCGGCGCCTATGCCAATGTCGCCGCGGCCCTCTCGACGCAAGGCTATGGCGCCGTCGCGCCGCTGCCGCGCCGCGCCGAGGTCGAGGCGCGCATCGCTGCCGAGGCACAAGCCTGATGGCCGTTCAAGTCCTGAAGCGCGCGGGCGACCTCCTTGCCCGCTACGATGTGCTGATCAGCGACGTCTGGGGCGTCGTCCATGACGGGCTCTGGGCGCTGGAGCCGGCCTGCGACGCGCTGATGGCCTTCCGCGAGCGTGGCGGCACAGTGATTCTGCTCTCGAACGCGCCGGGGCCGTCGCAGCAGGTCGCCGGGCTGCTCGACACCAAGCGCGTGCCGCGCGAGGCCTGGGACAGGCTCGTCACCTCCGGCGACGTCACGCGCTCGCTCATCGCGGAGAGCCATCACAAGCGCGCCTATCATATCGGTTGGCAGAGCGACCGGGCGGTCTTCGCCGGGCTCGATGTCGAGCTGGTCGACGAGGAGCGGGCCGACATCGTCGTCGCGACCGAGCTCAACGACTACCGCACCGAGACGCCGGAGCAGTACCGGCCGCTGCTGGAGCGCTTCGCCCGGCGCGGTCTGCCCTTCATCTGCGGCAATCCCGATCTCGTCGTGCATGTCGGCGAGGATCTGCTGCCTTGCGCCGGGTCCCTCGCGACGATCTACGAGGCGCTGGGCGGCACTGTCGCCTGGGCCGGCAAGCCTTATCGCCCGGCCTATGACCTTGCACTGTCGGCGGCGGCCGATGCGCGCGGCGGCAGATCGGTCGAGACCGGCAAGGTGCTGGTGATCGGCGACGCGGTTCGCACCGATCTCGCCGGGGCGCGGCTGATGGGCTTCGACAGCCTGTTCATCGCCGGGGGCATTCATCGCGACGAGACCATGCGCGGCGGCGAGGTCGATCCGGCCGGGCTCGCCAAGGTACTGGACGGGCTCGCCGTCCAGCCGATCGCGGCGATGGCGGCGCTGGCTTGAGATTCCGCTGCCGCGTCGAGTTTGTGAAGCGTGTTGCGTTTCCATTGAAACGCGGGTCATCCCGGGCGACCGGAGGGAGACCCGGGATCCATGCCTGAACCTTTTTCGCAAGCGCTCTGGCATGGATCCCGGGTCAAGCCCGGGATGACGCTGTGGTCCGCCTGAAAATCGGCACCCCTCAGTGCGCGTCGCCGGTACGGGCGTCGCGCAGCGTCGTCACTGTAATGACGATGCAGAGCAGCATGCCGATGATCGACAGGATCGCGGCCGCGCGGAAGCCGAGCATGAAGGCCTCGCTCGCCTGCGCCAGCATCGGCCCGGCCTGATCGGGCGCGAGGTCCGCCGCCAAGCCCAGCGCGCCGCCCAAGGTCGAACGAGCCGGGGCGAGCGCCTCGGCACTGATGCCGGGCACGGCGAGATCCACCATCCTGTTGCGATAGAGTGCGGCGCCGAGGCTGCCGAGCACGGCGATGCCGAGCGCGCCGCCGAGCTCCGCTGATGTTTCCGACATCGCAGAGGCCGCGCCTGTGCGCTCGGGCGGCGCAGAGCCGACGACGATGCCGGTGGTGAGCGTGATCACCGGCGTGAAGCCGACGGAGAAGACCACGGAAGCGGCGACGATCTGCACGAGGCTCGGCGCGAAGGCGAGCCAGACGAAGCCGAGCGCCGATACCGCCATGCCGCCCGCCATCAGCGCCGCGGGTGTGAGGCGGCCGACGAGGGCGGGTGTCACGAAGGAGGCGAGCGTGAAGGCGATGGCCGAGGGCAGCGACCAGAGCCCGGCCTGTAGCGGCGTCAGCCCGGCGACAAGCTGGAAATACTGCGCCAGGAAGATGAAGCTGCCGAACATGAACAGGATGCTGGCGAGGTTGATGGCCAGCGCCGCGCGGAAGGCGGGAATGCGGAACATGGCGAGATCGACCATCGGGTCCGCCAATCGCGTCTGCCGCCGCAGGAAGATCAGGATGAAGCCGAACCCGACGAGGATCGGGGCGGCTGCCAGCCAGTCGAAGCCCTCCGCGGCCCAGTGCTTGACGCCCCAGATCAGCCCGAGCACCGCGGCGAGCGAGAGCAGCGCGCTGAGGATGTCGATGCGGCCTGCATTCGGCGCACGGTACTCCGGCAGCAGGATCGGGCCGATCGCGAGCAGCAGGAGCATCGGCGGCACCGCGATCAGGAAGACCGAGCCCCACCAGAAATACTCGATCAGGAAGCCGCCGACGACCGGGCCGATGATGGCGCCGGCCGAGAAGCTGGCGATCCACATCGAGATCGCGAAGGTGCGTTCCTTCTCGTCGGTGAACATCACCGTGATCAGCGACAGCGTCGAGGGAGCCAGCGTCGCCCCGGCAATGCCGAGCACGGCGCGCATGGCGATCAGCATCTCCGAGCTGTTCGAGAAGGCCGCGACGGTCGAGGCCAGGCCGAAGAACGCCGCGCCGACCATCAGCAGCCGGCGCCGGCCGATACGGTCCCCCAGCGTGCCCATCGTCATCAGGAAGCCGGCGACCATGAAGCCGTAGATGTCGATGATCCAGAGCAGCTGGCTCGCGCTCGGCTTCAATTCGCGCGTCAACGTCGGTACGGCGAGATTCAGCACCGTGAGGTCCATCGAGTAGATCATGCAGGGCAGGGCGACTGCGATCAGGCCGAGCCATTCGCGGCGCGTCGCCTTTTTCTCATCCTGCATCGGGACGGGCGCCGAAATCATCGTTCACTCACGGTCTTTCGTTCCGGGCACGCCCTTTGCCATGGGAGTGCGGCCGAATCTGGCAGGAGAACGCCACATTAGTTTTTCCGTCTTGGCAGTGCGGCGGCTATCCGGGCCGCGTTGCCCCGCGCTGGCGCAGGCGCGCGACGATGTCCGCATATAGCCCTTCGAGCGGCCGGAAGACGAACCGCACGGTCGATTTGCCCGGTGGCACCACGACGGCGCGGAACAGCACGTTGGCGCGCAGCAACTCGGCGGGCCGGCCGTCGATCTCGACCTGCCACCAATGATGCCAGACATCGTTCAGGACGAGATATCCGCCGCGCGGGGCATCGACGGCGAGCGTCACCGTGGTCGTGCCGTAGTCGCGGATCGCGACCGTCGCCGGGCCGATGGCGCCGGTGGGAAGCGGCGGCGGGTCGCGGTCGAGCAGTACGGTTCGGCGCGGGTCGAAACCCTCAGGCCATTGGCCGGTCGTCAGAATGGCGTCGAAATCGACCTTCTGCGCCTCGGTGACGAGCAGCACGCGCGGCAGGGCGCGCGGGTTCTCGTAGACATAGGCGTCCTTGGTGCGGGCGATCTGTCGGAGATCGCCGGGTTTCAGCGTCTTGTCGATCTGCTCGACGGGCACCCCGGTCGCGATGAAGCGCAGGCCCAGCATGTCGGCGAGCAGCGAGCGATAGCCCGGCATCAGGGCCGAGAAGGTGCGCTGGTCGGGCAGGGCGACATGATCGCCGGCGCCGGTCGCCTTGCTGTAGAGGCCGAGCCGCAGCGGATTGTAACCCAGCGTGTTGTCGAGCTCGTGGACCAGGCTGGCATTGGGCCAGTGGAAGTCGATAGCGGCCAGCTCGATGCGGTCGCGCCGGTCGGGTGCGGCGGTGCGGCCGGTCTCGCGCTTCAGGAGCGCGATCGTCTCGTTGGTGCTGTCCTTGCGCAGCACATCGTACATCTGCGGCGGCAGGGCGGTGGATTCGCTCGGGCCGTTATTGACCGAGAGGTCCATGACCAGCGTCGCGGCGATGACGACCGCCGCCGCCAGCGCCGAGCCGCGCTGCGCCAGACCGCGCGCCGCGACGATGCCGCCGAGCGACAGAACCCCGCAGAGCACTGCAATGACCAGCGGTGTGATCGCGACCGGGATACGCCCGACCGTCCAGGCTAGCCAGGCGGCGAGGGCGAGCGCCACGGCGAAGATCAGGGCCTCGATGGCGATCTGCCAGGGCCGTGCCTTCGGGGCCGTGCCGGTCATGACGAGATGAGTCATGTAGCCGCCGAGCAGGGCGAGCAGGGCGCCGAGGATGAACAGAGCATCGGCGGGACGGCGGTAGAAGCTGACGCCGGGCAATTCGAACAGCAGCCGGAAAGCGGGGGTGTAGCGGCCCAGCGCGAAGAGCAGCACGACGAGCGCCGCGACGCTGAGCGCGACGACCTCCCGCCGCCAGAGCGCGCCGCGGACGAGGCCGATGGTGAGGATCAGCCCCATCGGCAGCAGGCCGAGATAGAGCTGGCTCATGTTGCGGGCGAGATAGAGACCGAGCGGTCCGAAGCGGGCTTCCCAGGCCGGGCTCGGAGCGCCCCAGAAATCCGCGAGCGGCCCGGCGGCTCCGTAGAGATTGGCGATCAGGCCGGTGAGCAGCGCGGCAGGGTGGAGCGAGCCCTTGCCGGCCTCGACGAAATCGATGACCGGCCGGTTCGATTCCTGCGCGATGAAGGCCGTCAGCAGAATGGGAATGGTGGCGACGAGGATCGCGCCGAGCGTGCCCGCGAGCAGGGGCTTCAGGCTTGCCCGGAAGGCGCGCCAGGGGCTGTGCGCCATCAGGATGGCGGCGATGACCAGTCCGGCCAGCACGTAGACGCCGATCAGCGCCACCTGATCGCGGCCGAGCACCATGAAACCCGCCATCAGCCCCGCGGCGAAGCCGTAGCCGACGGAGCCGCGTTCGAGCGCGCGGGAGAGCAGGAAGAGCGTGACGGCGAAATAGCCGAGGCTGAGCACCTGCCCGACATGCTGGATGCGCCAGGCTGCAGCCGCGCCGAAGGCGAAGGACAGGGCTG
This sequence comes from Allobosea sp. RIT-PG3_2, assembly GCF_057321085.1. Taxonomy (NCBI): domain Bacteria; kingdom Pseudomonadati; phylum Pseudomonadota; class Alphaproteobacteria; order Hyphomicrobiales; family Alloboseaceae; genus Allobosea; species Allobosea sp. RIT-PG3_2. The sequence goes on from NZ_JBXWCA010000009.1 coordinate 158,056, forward strand.
CGACGACCGCGCCGGCCGGATGCCAGCCCCGGTCACGGAAGACCATGACGATCGCGAATGCGCCGAGCAGCAGCGTCCCGAGAACGGCGCCGTCGCTCCAGCGGAAGTCGGGCGTGGGATTGAGTGCGGCGATTAGCGCGAAGGAGGGCGAAAAGATCAGCGATTGCGGATCGGCGACCTGCGGCGAACCGGAGAAGACATAGGGCGTCCAGAAGGGCGAGAGACCGCGATGCGAGCTATCGGCGAGGAACTGGAGCTGCGGGTGGAAATGCGCCTTGGCGTCCCAGGGTATGGTGACCGCGCCCGAGAGCCAGGGCCAGGACAAGGCGAGCCAGGCAAGGGCGACGATGCAGAACACGCTGGCGAGCGGCCAGCGTGTCGGAGCGTTTTCGAATGATGTCGTTTCGGGCACCGGCATCAGCCTGGCCTGATCGAAATCCGAAAGGCCGTCAATCCGTCGGGGCGGCGCGCGCCATCAGCGCGTCCATATCGATGAAATGGCCGGCGCGGTCCCGCTTCGAGGCGAGATAGCGGACATTGTGGGCGTTCGGGCGTCCTAGCACGCGCTGGCTGGCAGCGACCTCCAGGCCCGCCGCCTCGATCGCACCGATCTTCTGCGGGTTGTTGGTCAGTGCGACGACGCTGGAGACGCCGAGTTGCTTCAGCATGGTCGCGGCGAAGTCGAAATGGCGCTGGTCGAGATCGAAGCCCAGCACCTCGTCGGCGTCATAGGTGTCCCAGCCCTGGCTCTGCAGCTTGTAGGCGCGCATCTTGTTGGAGATGCCGTTGCCGCGGCCTTCCTGGTCGAGATAGAGCAGGATGCCGCCATCGTTCTCCGCCATCCACTGCACGGTTTCGCGCAGCTGGTCGCCGCAGTCGCATTTCAGCGACCCGAAGAGATCGCCGGTCAGGCAGGCGGAATGCAGGCGCACCGGCACGGCGGTCGAGAGATCGGGCTTGCCGACGATGATCGCAACCTGGTCGCGCAGGCCCTCGCCGCCACGGAAGACGACGAATTCGGTCTCCGGCGCGCCTTCCAGCGGCACCGGGGCGCGGCCCACGATCTTCAGAGAAGCCGCCTGCTCGGCACGGTAGCCGTTCACGGCGTCGAGGGTGACCTCGACCAGCGGTTCGCCGGCGATGTCGGCGGCACTCACGGGTACGGCGATGACGGCCGGAAGGACGAGCGAGAGGCGGGCGAGTTCCAGCGCAGCCTCGTCGAGGCCCGATGCCGGCGCGATCGGCGCGTCCATGCGGCCATCGAGCTTGAGGGCCAACGTCTCGATGCGCGCCTGGTCGATTGTGGGCAATGCGAAGATGCCGCTCTCGCTGCGCCCCTTGGCGCCAAGGCGGCGCAGCCGCGCGGCGCTCAGGACGAGGTGACCGCCGCCGCGTGCGAGATCGTTGACCCCGCGCACCAGCTCTCCGTCGGCCAGCTCCGCCGACAGGGCGAGCGCCAGCCGGCCACCGTTACGCAGCAGAACGGGGCGACCGGCGCGAAACTCGGCGATGGCCCGGTCGACCTTCACGAGAGCGGTTTCGAGGGAGGGGCCAAAGAGCGTACGCGACTCAGGCATCGAAAAGTCCGTCAGATTGGGCCGGGCGTGCGGCCGAGGAGCATCAGGAGGCACCATCGAGCATCGATATAGGGGTTCTTGATCCGCCCTTCCAGCAACGTTCCCGAAACGACGCGGTTCCACGGCAAATAGCGCGCGGTACCGCGGAAGCGGGAACCTGACCGAAGCAGGTTCGTATAGGCTGATGAGCTTGAACGTGAGATGAATGCCTTCCCCAACGGCAAGGCCCGGAGGCTGCCCATGCAGAAGGAGATGCCGCCTGGCGACCGCTACAGTCCGATCGCCCGTACGCTGCACTGGATCACGGTCGTTGCGGTCTTCGGGATGATCCCGGTGGGGCTGACGATGAGCTACCGGGGCAACGTGCTCGATATCTGGGACGGGCTGACCAATGGCCTCTATAGCGCCCACAAGTTGACCGGTTTCCTGCTGCTGTGGCTGACGGCGGGCAGGCTGATCTACCGCGTGCTGCATGGCGCGCCGCCGGACGAGCCGACGCTGGAATGGTGGCAGAGGGCCGGCTCCCACCTCGTCCACTGGCTGCTCTACGGGCTGCTGCTCGTCGTGCCGCTGTTGGGCTGGATCGGCGTTTCCCTGTATCCGGCACTGGACATATTCGGTCTGTTCAACCTGCCGGCCCTGGCCAAACCGGACGAGGCGGCGGCGCAGCGGGTGCTCGGCATCCACGGCAAGCTTGCGCTGACGCTCGGCGCGCTTGCAATCATGCATATCGCGGCGGCGCTCTACCACCGGCTCATCCGCAAGGACGGGGTGCTCCGGCGGATGTGGCCGGGGCTTGGATAGGACGGTCAGACGGGGCGCGCCCAGAGATCCTGATGGCCGATCCGGACCGACTGCGCTTCGCGGCGTGCCGATAGCCAGCCATCGACGGTCGCGGGGTCGACCCGCCCGGTCTCCCGCACCGCTTCCGCGATCCCTTCCGCCAGCGCTGTGCCCAGATCGGCCCGGCTCTGGTCGATCAGCCAGCTGCTGTCGCCCGTCGAAACCGCGAAGCCGGATTTGCGGAAGGCCTCGGCCATGACGTCGCAGGCATCCGGGCCGGCGGCAGGGCCGAAGCCCTTGTCGCCGCGCTGATGGTCGGTAAAGGCGATGTGAATGCCGCTATCGGCCGGATGCAGGGGCTTCCAATCCTCGCGGCCATCATAGGTGAGCACGGTGTAGAGCGGCAGGCGCTGGCTCGCGAGGGCCGCGACGAAACGCTCGAGCCAGCGCCGCGACGTCAGGTCGAAAAGGGCTGCGGCCGTGACGAGGTCGGGCTGCCAGCCCAGCACCCATTCGAGATCCTTGTTGAGGTCGACCTTGCGGGTGTCGACTGTGATGGTCTTGCTGCCCTTGGCCAGGACGAGCTCCTCGCCCTGCTCGCGGGCCTCGTCCGCCCAATCCGTGAGACGCTCGCGGGCATGGGCGAGCAGTTCAGCGTCGTGGTCGACGAGGGTCCAGTGCTGGCGAGCGGGCAGGGCGGCATAGGAGCCGCGCAGGTTCGAGCCGCCGCCGCAGCCGAGATCAAGGATGGAGAGCGAAGCCCGATCCGAGAAATAGCTGCCGACCGCGGCGAGCACCTGCGGATTGCGCGCGGCGTGATCGGCAGACTCGCGCAAGGCGAGCCATTCCGGAGAGAAACCAGCCATTACCCCACCTCTCGGCTGCCGTCGCGCAGGCAGGCCTCCGCGACGATACGTGCGGTGTCGCGCCAGCGCGGCAAGGCGCGGGCACCCGCCCATGCGGCGTCGGCGCGCTGCCGGCGCTCAGCCGGCGCATCAATCAGTTTGGCGAGTGCCTTGGCAAGTGCCGCAGCGTCGCGGGTCGGCACTTTGAGAGCGGCGGCATCAGGCAAGGCGTCGGCGCCGGCGCCGCTCAGCGTGCAGACGATCGGCAGGCCGCGCGCTAGCGCTTCCGTCAGCACCATGCCGTAGCCTTCGTACAGGGACGGCATGACGAAAAGATCGGCCTTGTCATAGAGTTCACCAAGACGTTCCGGGTCGGCCGCTCCGGCAAGCAAGATGCGGTCCGTAAGCTCGGCCGAACCGATGCGCGCCTCGATCGCCTTGGCGGTTTCGGGCGCGTAATCCGGGGAGCCGGCTATGGTGAGATGCCAGTCGCGATCCGCGATCCCGGCCAATGCCTCGATCAGAATGTCATAGCCCTTGCGGGGAATCAGCGAGCCGACAGCGAGCAACCTCAGCGGCCCGCGGCCACCGCTGCCGACAGCCCGAGGCGCGGGGTCGACGCCGGGTATGGCGATGGCGATGCGATGATCGGGCACGCCGAAATCGGCTGCGAGAGTGCCGGCTGTCGCCGGGCTCGTCACCGCGACGGCGCGGGCGTGGCGGAGGGCGGCGCGCTCGCTGGCACGCAAGGTCTCGACCTGTTCGAGGGACAGCCCGGTTTCGAGGGCGAGGGGATGGTGGACGAGGGCGACGAGGCGATCGGCGAAGCGGGCGGCGAGCGCTTCGGGAAAGGCGCCGAAGGCCAGGCCATCGATCAGCAGGATGTCGTCCGGAGCGGTCGCGGCGAGGAGCTGTTCGGTTGCGGCGAGATCGGCCTGGCTGGGGGACGGGAAGCTGCCCGGCAAAGCCAGGTGCCGGGCCTCTATACCCATCTCGCGCCATTCCCGCAGGAGACGGCGATCGTATCCATAGCCGCCGGTCGGCAGGTCGATATCGCCGGGGATGGCGAAGACGATGGCGCTCACGCCAGCGCGCTCTCGTAGCTGGCGCGGGCGAGGTCGGTCTCGTGGAGGGTCACCCGGATCTTGGCGAGGCCGGCGCCATCGGCACCGAGCGCGCCGGACTTCGCGGCTGCCGCCATGGCATCGAAGATGTGCTTGCAGAGGAATTCGGTGGTGGTCAGCACGCCGGCGAATTGCGGGAGGGCATCGAGGTTCTGGTAGTTGAGCGGCTTCAGCGTCTTGCCGAGGACATCGAGCGCGGCGCCGATGTCGACGACCACGTTCTGCCGGTTCAGCGTCTCACGGAAGAAGGCGACGTCGACCACGAAGGTCGCGCCATGCATATTCTGCGCAGGGCCGAAGAAGGGATCGGGCAGGGAGTGGCCGATCATGATGCGGTCGCGGACTTCGACGGAAAACATGCGGGCTCCCGGGGATCAGCTTGGGTCGATCAAGGCTGCGCTTCATAGCAAATCGCGGCGGTCAGGCCAGCTGCACCGGGCGCCAGCAATTCCGGAATGCGCTGCGGCGTATCCCGGAATGCGATCTCGTCGGTGATCAGCGTCTCGAGCCGGTCATCGGCAAGCAGCGCCATGGCGGCCTGCGCGCGTCTCGCATGGTCCCAGCGCGCCCGGTGCGACGCGGCGACCATGCCGACCTGGGAGGAGACGAGCTGGAGGCGGCGCGCGTGGAAGGCGCAGCCTAGGGCGGCCGGCACGGTTCCCTCGCCATACCAGCTCATTTCGATGATCCGCGCCTCGGTGCCGGCGGCCGCAACGGCCGTGGCGAGGCCAGAGGCCGTCGCGCTGGTGTGGAAGACGAGATCGGCGTCTCGCGGGGTGGCGTCGGGCAGGGCGAAGCCGAAGCCGAGCCGGGCAGCCAGTTCGGCGCGACCGGGCTCGATATCGACCAATGTCACCTCGGTGCCCGGCAGGCGCGCGGCGAGCCAGGCGACGAGCAGGCCGATGACGCCCCCGCCCACCACGACGATCCGGTCGGCCGGGCCCGAGCCGGCGTCCCAATGAGCGTTCAGGGCGGTTTCCACATTGGCCGCAAGGATGGCGCGCCGTGCAGGAACGGTGTCCGGCACCATGATCAGGCTGTGGCGCGGGACGATGAAGCGGTCCTGGTGCGGGTGCAGGCAGAAGACGATGCGGCCGAGCATGTCGGACGGGCCGGCGTCGACGCGGCCGACGGCGCAGTAGCCGTATTTGACCGGGAAGGGGAAAGAGCCTTCCTGGAACGGCGCACGCATGCGCTCATGCTCGGAGGCGGGCACGCGCCCCTCGAAGACGAGCCGCTCGGTGCCGCGGCTGAGCCCGCTCCACAAGGTGGTGACGAGGCAATCGTCCGGGCCGGGGACGGACAGCAAGACATCGTTCAGGTTGCATTCACGAGATGCCGTATACCAGAGCGCAAGAGCCTTTGCCCTTGCGTCAATCGTGGTGGCAGGCTTTAGCTCCCGCGCCATCGCGTCCGATCCCGTCCGTCCGAGCCTGTCTGCCTCTCCATGACAGAGACCGCCATGAACCAGCGTCCCGCTCCGACCACGTTCCAGCGGGCGGCGCAAGAGGTAGACGTAACTGGCCTGACGCCGGCCGGGTTGCAGGACGAGGCCGTTCTCCGCAGGCGGCGCCGTCTCGTTCTTACCTTGAATCTCCTTACATTGGCCGCTCTGCTGGCCGGGTTCGCCCATGTGCTCGCTGCCGGTGGCTGGACCGTGGCGGATGTGGCGATCTTCGTGGCCTTCCTGTTCGGTGCGCCCTGGACCGTGCTCGGCTTCTGGAATGCCGCGATCGGGCTCTGGCTGCTGCATGCCCGCAAGGACGGGCTCGCCGAGGTCGCCCCCTTCGCCGCGGCCGGCGAGCAGGCGACGCCGCTCGCGCTGCGCACCGCCGTGCTGATGACGCTCCGCAACGAGGATCCAGCCCGTGCCTTCCGCCGGCTCAAGGTGGTCAAGGACAGCCTCGATGCCACTGGCGAGGGCGTCTGGTTCGACTATTTCGTCTTGTCCGACACCAACGACCCGGCGGTGGCTGGCGCCGAGGCGGCGCTGGCCGAGGCCTGGTCCCGCGAGATCGGCGAGCCGGCGCGCCTGACCTATCGCCGCCGCACCGACAATGCCGGCTTCAAGGCCGGCAATCTCCGCGATTTCTGCGAGCGCTGGGGCGAGCGCTACGAGCTGATGTTGCCGCTCGACGCCGACAGCGTCATGGCGGGCGAGACGATCCTCGGCATGGCCCGGATGATGCAGGCGTATCCGAAGCTCGGAATCCTGCAAAGTCTGGTCGTCGGCATGCCCAGCCACTCCGCCTTCGCGCGCATCTTCCAGTTCGGCATGCGCCAGGGCATGCGGCCCTATACGATGGGCTCGGCCTGGTGGGGCGGAGATTGCGGGCCGTTCTGGGGGCATAACGCGCTCGTGCGGATCGCGCCGTTCCGCGATAGCTGCCATCTGCCGGTTCTGCCGGGCGGGCCGCCCCTCGGTGGCGCCGTGATGAGCCATGACCAGGTCGAGGCGACGCTGATGCGCCGGGCCGGCTATGAGGTGCGCGTGCTGCCGGTCGAGGGTGGTAGCTGGGAGGAAAATCCGCCGACCATGCTCGACTTCGCCAAGCGCGACCTGCGCTGGTGCCTCGGCAACCTGCAATATCTCAAGCTGCTCGACCTGCCCGATCTCAAGCCGATGAGCCGCTTCCAGCTCGTCTGGGCGATCCTGATGTTCCTCGGCCTGCCGGCCTGGACGCTGATGATCGCGCTGCTGCCGCTCAAGGTGCTGGAGGACCGGGTCGTCGCGGATTACCCGGTAGCGTTGGCGGTCGGTCTCTATGTCCTGTTCCTGGCGATGTATCTCTCGCCCAAGCTCGCCGGCTTCGCCGATATCCTGCTGACCAAGGGAGGCGTAGGCCGCTACGGCGGCGCGGCGCGCTTCCTCGCCTCGGCGGTGATCGAGGTCCTGTTCGCCTTCCTGCAGGGCGCGGTTTCGAGCTTCCGCACGACGCTGTTCATGATCGGTTTCGCCTTCGGCAAGGTGCGGATCGGCTGGAACGGGCAAGCGCGCGACGCCTATGCGCTGTCCCTCACCACCGCCTTCGCGGGCTTGTGGCCGCATCTGCTGTTCGGGGCCTATCTGTTCGTCGCGCTCGGCGCCTTGTCGCCGGCGGTGCTGCTGTGGTCGCTGCCCTTGACGGCCGGCTACGTGCTGGCCATTCCTTTCGCGATGCTGACGGCGTGGCCCAGCGCAGGCGCCTGGCTCGCACGACAAGGGCTCTGCGGCATTCCCGAGGATTTCGACATGCCACCGGTGCTGGCGACCATCCGTGACGGGGAGAGGGCATGAACGCCATCGCCTATCCGAAGGGAACGGTGAAGGCGCTTTCGCGCTCCTTGCGCATCTATCATGGCGACAAGCAACGCAACGCGGCGATGGACCGGCTCTACGGGACATTCCTTGCGCCCGGAGACCTCGCCTTCGACATCGGCGCCCATGTCGGCGACCGGATTTCCTCCTTCCGCAGGCTGGGCGCCCGCGTCGTTGCGCTGGAGCCGCAGCCGGGCCCGGCCCGCGTCGTCCGCCTGATCCACCGGCGCGATCCGCTGGTGACGCTGATCGAGGCGGCCTGCGGCGATCACGAGGGCTCGATCGCGCTCAAGATCAACAGCGCCAATCCCACGGTCTCGACGGCCTCGGCCGCCTTCATCGGCGCCGCGGTCGGGGCGCGGGGTTGGGAGGGCCAGGTCTGGGACCACGAGATCACCGTGCCCTGCACCACGCTTGACGGGCTGATCCTGCGTCACGGGCTGCCCAGGCTGCTGAAGATCGATGTCGAAGGCTTCGAGGCGCATGTGCTGGCCGGGCTGACCAAGGCCGTGCCGGTGATCTCCTTCGAATTCACGACGATTCAGCGCGAGGTCGCCGAGGCCTGCATCGCGCTGCTGGAGACGCTCGGCCCCTATCGTTTCAACGTCGCGATCGGCGAGAGCCAGCAGCTCGAATTGGCCGCGCCGGCGAGCGCCGACGCCATGGGCGATTATCTGCGCGGCTTGCCTCATGCGGCCAACTCGGGCGATGTCTACGCCATCCTTCAGAGCTGAGATCGAGACCTCATGACGTTTTCGCGCCTGCGCGCCGCCGCTTTCATCACGATTCTCGCCTGCACTGCCGGTCCGGCCATCGCGGCCGGCGACATCGCCGTCGAGGTCAAGAACGAATCCGAGCCGGTGCTCTGCGCCGAAAAGGACAACGTCACCATCAAGGCGATCTCCCCGGAGGTCCGGCGCTTCCAGATCGAGGCGGCGCATCCGGCCTATATCTCCGGGCTCGTGCGCGACAACTGGGACGCGGACTGGGCGAATTGCGACATGAAGGGCGATCCGTCCTTCGCCGCGCCAACCCCGCCGCGCCGCGTCACCTTCTGGGAGACGGTCGACTACTGGCTGGTCGGCTACACCTTCCCGACCTTCTGGCGCCCGGCCGACACGACCTTCCGCGTCGGCGACCGGGTCGAGAAGGGGCTGCATCTGGTCCAGCTCTGGAAACTCGGCAGGGACAAGTCCTACGAGGTTCTGGTCGTCTATCCGCAGGATGGCTACTGGCGCGCCCGGCCGATGCCGCCGCAGCATCTCGGCTTCTCCTCCTACGGTTCGTCCTTCCTGTTCGGCCCGATCGAGCAGGATGGCCGCCCGGTGGTGAACATCAGGGAGATCGAGTTCGATCCGCAGACGATCTCCTTCAAGCTCAACTTCAAGGACGGGTCGGCCGGTACCCTCAAGCTTGACAGCGTCGACGAGAATCGGATGGTGCTCGACGCCGTGCTCGACAAGCCGGTGACCGGGGGCAGGGCCTTCGTCGCGCTGCGCTCGATGTACGTCACCGAGTTCAACAACGACGTCGCCCGTATCGCGGTGCGCGAACCCGGTGCCAAGGGCTGGCGCGAGGAGCCGCTGATGCCATTCCAGGGCGGCAAGGCGACCGACATCTGGACGGGGCGCACGACCCATTCGCGCCACAACACCTCCTCCCCCGACATGGTCTTCCGGCACTTTTCGTCCGACCCGAATCCGCCGCCGAAGCCCGAGAAGAAGTGACGGGCAGGCGACCACGGCGGAACGCATTCCGTTCCTGCCGCGTTTGGCCATGACGCGGCCGGCTCAGCGCGCTAGCTTGCCGCTATCGCTATCGCTTAGCCTGCAGAGATCTTCATGCCGCGTTTCGCCGCCAATCTTTCGATGATGTTCACCGAGTGGGACTTCCTGGACCGCTTCAAGGCAGCCGCGGAAGCCGGCTTCGAGGCGGTGGAGTTCCTGTTCCCCTATGAGCACAGCCCCGAGCAGGTGGGGCTCGCGCTGGCCGGCGGCGAACTGGAGCAGGCGCTGTTCAACCTGCCGCCGGGCGATTTCGCCAAGGGCGAGCGCGGCATTGCTGCGCTGGCCGGGCGCGAGGACGAGTTCAAGGCCTCGGTCGACAAGGCGCTCGAATACGTCCACGAGACCGGGGTCAAGCGCCTGCACATGATGGCGGGGCTCGCCGATCCCAACGATGCGACCGCGCAGAAGACCTATCGTGCCTCGCTGGCCTATGCCGCCGACAAGCTCGCCGGGCATGGCATCGACCTGCTGCTGGAGCCGATCAACGGCAAGGACATGCCGGGCTATTTCCTGAACGATTTCGACCAGGCGGCGGCCTATATCCGCGAATCCGGCCTGCCGAACGTCAGGCTGCAATTCGACATGTATCACTGCGAGCTGATCCACGGCGACGTCTCGGCCCGGCTAAAGGCGCTCTATCCGCTCGTCGGCCATGTCCAGATCGCGCGCGCCAACGGTCGCCATGAGCCCGATGCGACGGGGCCGGACTATCCGACGCTCTTCGCCGAGCTCGACGGCCTCGGCTATGACGGCTTCGTCGGCTGCGAGTACCGGCCGGAGCACGGCACGCTCGAAGGCCTCGGCTGGTTCGCGCCCTGGCGGAAGCCGCTCTGATGCGGCCGCCGTCGATATCCTATCCGGTGCTGGTCGCCGACATCGGCGGCACGAACTGCCGGCTCTCGCTGGTTTCCGATCCCGAGAGCTCGCACCGGCCGCTCGCGCGGATCGGGACCGGGAGTCATCCCACGGCCGAGGCCGCCTTCGCGACGGTGCTCGGCGAATTGCCGGAGAAGCCCCGCTCGGCGGTGCTCGCCGTCGCCGGCCCGCTCGACGGCCGGCGGGCGCAATTGACGAACGCCGTCTGGAATCTCGATGGGCCGCGGATCGCGGAGGCCCTCGGGCTGACCCAGGGGCTGCTGGTCAATGATTTCGAGGCCCTGGCGGCGTCGCTGGCCGTCCTCGGCCCGGGCGATCTCGCCACGCTGGTCCAGGGGCGTCCGGAGCCGGAGGGCATCAAGCTGGTGCTCGGCCCCGGCACGGGCTTCGGTGCCGCGGCGCTGCTGACGCATGGCGAGCGGGGCATGCTGATCCCGACCGAATCCGGCCATATCGGCATCGGACCGGAGGACCAGACCGAGCAAAGGATCTGGCCGGCACTGACCGATGGCGTGCCGCGCCTGACGGTGGAGCATCTCCTGAGCGGCGACGGGCTGGTGCGTCTGCACAAGGCGGTGGCACGGACCTCGGGCATGCTGGAGGCGGAGGTGAGCGCCGCCGACGTGTCCCGGCTGGCCCATGACGGCGATCCGGCGGCGCTGATGGCGGTGGTCTGCTTCTGGCGCCTGCTCGGGCGGGTCGCCGGCGATCTCGCTCTCGTCTTCAAGGCGACGGGCGGCGTCTTCATCGCCGGCGGTATCGCGCCGCATCTCCTGGGGCTTGCAGATAAGCCCGCTATCCGTTCCGCCTTTGCCGGCAAGCCGCCGATGGAGGAACTGGCCGGGCGTTTCCCGCTTCATGTCATCACCGCGAAGGATGCGGCCGAGCAGGGACTGGCCGCGATCGCGGCCAATCTTCATCGCTTCGGCCTCGACGATCCGAAGCGGCTGTGGTTTGGCTGAGCGCGTCCCGCTCCTCCGATCGCTTCCCCCAGGTCCGCGTGCAGCCCATCTATTCGATCCAGGTTCTGCGCGCGCTCGCGGCTTTCATGGTCGCGATCCATCACGTTCAGCCCGATGCGGCGGCGCTGGCCGAGCGGGCGGGGCTGAGCTTCACCCGCAGCGACCTGCTTCCCTGGATGGCCGGCGTCGATATCTTCTTCGTCGTCTCCGGTTTCATCATGGTCCATGCCTCGCAGGACCTGTTGGGCCGGGCAGGAGCCTCGCGCCTGTTCCTGAAGCGCCGGCTGGCGCGCATCGTGCCGCTCTACTGGGCGATGACGACGCTGTTCCTGCTGGTCGGCCTTGCCGTTCCGGCGCTGCTCAACTCGGGCGTGCCGAGTTTGACGCAGATCCTCGGCTCCTACCTGTTCTGGCCGACAGTCTCGACCCAGGGCTTCGTCCAGCCGGTCTATTCGCTGGGGTGGACGCTGAACTACGAGATGCTGTTCTACGTCCTGTTCGCGGCCGGGCTCGCCCTGCCGCTGCGCTGGACGCTGCCGGTGGTCGCTATCGTGCTAGCCGTGTTGGTTGCGGCCGAGAGTTTGGCAGGCCCGCTGCAATTGCCTTTCGGCTTCTGGGGCCAGCCGATCGTGCTCGAATTTGCCGCCGGGATGGGCATCGCGATTCTCAGGCGGAAGGGGCTGCGCCTGCGTGGCGCGGTGCGTGTCCCGGTCGCGGCGGCCGGCGTCGCGGTGCTGATCGCGGCGGCTCATGTGCCGGGCGCGGACGGCCCGTGGAGCAGCGTGCTCTGGCGCGGCGGCGCGGCAGTGCTGCTGATGCTCGCGGCGGCTTGCGGCCGCGAGGGCATCGTCACCCCCAAACCGGTGAAGGTGCTGGCGACGGTCGGCGACGCCTCCTATGCGCTCTATCTCGTGCATCCCTTCGTGATCCGGGGAATGCGCGAGGTCGCATTAAGGATCGGGTTGCATGCGCCGGCGCTCTACATCCCGCTCGCGCTGGCCGGCGCCGTCCTGGCGGCACTGCTGGTCTATCGCTTCTTCGAGAAACCGGCGACGCGGCTGGCGCGGCGCTGGCTCGGAAGCTGAGGCGGTCGTCATGCTCGGCTTGACCCGAGCATCTCGGAAGCCCGTGTCTTCTCGTCCTGAGCTTCTCGGGTTGGCGCTTCGCTTCGCCCGAGAATGACGGCGGCACTCAGCTCAGCTTCATGCCCTTGAGCGACTGGCCGACGACGCCGTTGTCCTTTCGCCGCTGCGCGCGTTTGGCCTTGATCGTCTCGACATGCTCGGGCTGTGGAAAATAGCCACGCTCCATGACCTCGAGCGAGTATTCCTCATAGGTCAGGCCGAGCGCCTCGGCCTTCTCCTCGCGGCGCAAGGCGATCTCGCGCGGCTTCTTCCAGGCCTTGCGGTGGGCGAAACGCCAGTCGAAATAGCGGCCGATGCTGCCCTTGCCAGCGGCGGAGCGACGCTTGCGTTCCTTCAGCGGCGGGCCGCCATTATGGCCGATCCCGATGGGGCGTTCGCTGGGCATGGCTTTCGGACTCAAAACGACGCTCCGCATCACGATAAGGGCCGACACAACTCTGGCAAGCGCCGTGCCATGGCTTGCCAATCTGACTTGCGGGCGTGACAGGGCGGCGGCGGCGGTCTATCCGGCAGGCTTAAGATCACAGGACGGACCATGGCCCCCTTGCTGCACCTGCGCGATGTCGCGCTCACCTTCGGCGGACAGCCGCTGCTCGAAGCCGCGGAGATCGCGGTCTCGGCAGGCGAGCGCGTCTGCCTGGTAGGCCGCAACGGCTCGGGCAAGTCGACCCTGCTCAAGATCGCGGCGGGGCTCGTCGAGCCCGACCATGCCGACCGTTTCGTCCAGCCCGGCTCGACCATCCGCTATCTGCCGCAGGAGCCGGACTTCACCGGCTACAAGACCTCGCTCGCCTATGTCGAGGCGGGCCTCGGGCCGGGCGACGACGCCTATCGTGCGCAATATCTGATCACCGAACTCGGCCTGACCGGCGAGGAGGACCCCGCCACCATGTCCGGCGGCGAATCGCGCCGGACGGCGCTGGCGCGGGTGCTGGCGCCGGAGCCGGACATCCTGCTGCTCGACGAGCCGACCAACCATCTCGACCTGCCCGTGATCGAGTGGCTGGAGCAGGAGCTTAAGTCGCTTCGCTCCGCCATGGTGCTGATCAGCCATGACCGGCGCTTCCTGACCTCGCTGTCGCGCGCGACGATCTGGCTGGACCGCGGCCTGACAAGGCGCATGGACAAGGGCTTCGGTGAGTTCGAGGCATGGCGCGACGAGGTGCTCGCCCAGGAAGAGCTCGACCGCCACAAGCTTGACCGCAAGATCGCGCGCGAGGAGGACTGGCTGCGCTATGGCGTCAGCGCCCGGCGCACGCGCAACCAGCGCCGGCTCGGCGAACTCCACGCCATGCGCGACCAGCGCCGCACGGCCCGCAGCGCGGTCGGCAACGTCCGGCTGGAGGCGAGCGAGGCGCAGACCTCCGGCAAGCTCGTCATCGAGGCCATCGACGTCGCCAAGGCCTATGGCGACAATGTCGTGGTCAAGAACCTGTCGCTGCGCGTCGCGCGCGGCGACAGGATCGGCATCGTCGGTCCCAACGGGGCCGGAAAGACCACGCTGATCAATTTGCTGACCGGGGCGCTCAAGCCCGATTCCGGCAAGGTGAAGCTCGGCACGGCGCTTGAGATGGTGACGCTCGACCAGCGCCGCGAGAGCCTCGATCCGGCGACGCCGCTCGGCGATGCGCTGACCGGCGGCGGCTCCGATCAGGTCATGGTCGGCGGCCAGCCGCGCCACGTCATCGCCTATATGAAAGACTTCCTGTTCCAGCCCATCCAGCGCGGCACGCCGGTCGGTGCGCTGTCGGGCGGCGAGCGCGGCCGGCTGATGCTGGCGCGCGCGCTCGCCAAGCCATCCAACCTCCTGGTGCTGGACGAGCCGACCAACGACCTCGACCTCGAAACCCTCGACCTGCTGCAGGAACTGCTGGCGGATTATCAGGGCACGGTGCTGCTCGTCAGCCATGATCGCGATTTCATCGATCGTGTCGTCTCTGCCGTACTGATCTCGGATGGCGACGGAGTCTGGACCGAGTTCGCCGGCGGCTATTCCGACATGCTGGCGCAGCGCGGACGCGGTGTCGGCGCCAAGGCGAAAGTGGTTGAGAGGGCGCCGGCTTCTGCGCCGAAGCCTGCAGGCGCTCCGGCGTCGGCCGCCTCGGCCTCCAGGCGCAAGCTCTCCTTCAACGAGAAGCATGCGCTGGAAACGCTGCCCAAGAAGATCGAGACGCTGCAGGCCGAGGCCGCCAAGCTCAACACCGCCATGGCGGGCGATCTTTACACGCGCGATCCCAAGCTCTTCGCCAGGGCGACCACGCGTCTGGAAGAGGTTGCGCGCGAGATTGCCGATGCCGAGGAGCGCTGGCTGGAGCTGGAGATGCTGCGCGAGGAGATCGGGGCGTAGTTCCCGCCGTCATGCTTGGGCTTGACCCGAGCATGACGGAGACCAGCCTTCTCTCGTCACGAGATTCCCGGGTCTGCGCTCGCTTGAGAATGACGGTGCCCATACGAATTCCGTATCCAGCTGCGCATCAAAACGCATTTACGGACCTGCTCAATCGTTTCAAACATCGTGGCAATCGAGATCGCGAGGAATGACCATGAGACTGAAGGGCAAGACGGCGCTGGTGACCGGCGCGGCGCAAGGGTTCGGATTCGGCATCGCGGAGACCTTCGTGCGCGAGGGCGCGCGCGTCGCGGTGCTCGACATCAACGGCGACAAGGCGAAGGAGGCGGCCAGGGCCATCGGGCGCAAGGCCTTCGCCGTGACCTGCGACGTCGGCAAGGCCAAGAGCGTCGACAAGGCGGTGGAGAAGATCCTCGCCAAGGTCGGGCGGCTCGACATCGTCGTGAACAATGCCGGCACCACCCATCGCAACAAGCCGATGACCGAGGTGACGGAAGAGGAGTTCGACCGGATCTTCGCGGTCAACGTGAAGTCGATCTACCTGATGGCGCGGGCGACCGTGCCGCATTTCCGCGAGCATGGCGGCGGCGTCATCCTCAATATCGGCTCGACGGCGGGCCTGCGCCCGCGTCCCGGCCTGACCTGGTACAACGGCTCGAAGGGCGCGGCGAACCTGATCTCGCAGTCGATGGCGGTCGAACTCGCGCCCGACAAGATCCGTGTCAACGCCATCGCGCCGGTGGCGGGCGAGACGCCGCTGCTCGCGACCTTCATGGGTGAGGACACGCCCGAGCGGCGCAAGGCCTTCACGGCGACGATTCCGTGGGGCCGCTTCTCGACGCCGCAGGACATCGCCAATGCGGCGCTGTTCCTGTGCTCGGACGAGGCGGACATGGTGACGGGCTCGGTGCTGGCCGTCGACGGCGGACGCTGCATCTGAACAAGCGTCGTGCTCGGGTTCGACCCACGGCTGCCCGGTTGAGCGCAGGGCCTCTCCCTTCTCCCGCAAGGGGAGAAGGGAAGCGGGGCGCGGAAACGACGGCCTGACCGTCAGACCCGCTCGCCGAGCAGTGCGATCTCCTGGCGGAGCATGACCGTGCCATGGGGCTCGAAGCCGCGCTGTTCCAGCGTGATCCGGGGCGCGGTCGCATCACCTTCGATACGGAACAGATGCCAGGTTCCGAGCTCGCCATGGCCGCGCGGGCCGAGAGAGGCCGAGGGCACGCCGACGATCGGCACGTCATGGCCCGGGCCTGGGCGCCAGGCCAGCGAGAAGCTGTGGTTATGGCCGTGGATGACGAGGTCGGCGCCCTTGCGCTTCAGCATGGCCTCGAAGGCAGCGGCGTCGACCAGTTCGCGTCCGCGCTTGGCGCCGCCGACATAGGGCGGGTGATGGATCAACACGACGCGGATCAAACCCTCGTCGCGCGCGCGATCCAGCAACGCCTCGATGCGCTTCATCTGTTCGCTGCCGACGCGGCCCGTCGCCATCAGCGGCATGGTCGGCACGCCGCTGTTGACGCCGATCAGCGCGACGGGCCCGCGGCGGCGATACCAGGGATAGCCGGCGCGGCCTTCGTCATCGGAAATCCAGGGAGCGAGCAGCCCGGCCAGCGGTTTCAGCGAGGAGCGCGCATAGGTGTCGTGATTGCCGGGGACGAAGCTGACCGTCTCGCGCGGGCCGAGAGTGTCGAGGAAGGCGATGGCGGTCTTGAATTCGTTCGGCAGGCCGATATGGGCGACATCGCCTGTGCAGGCGACATGGTCCGGCTGCTGCGCATGGATATCGGCGACGATCCGCGCCAGAATCTCCATGTCATGGGCGTGCCGGCGCTTGCGGCGCCAGTTGACGTAACCTGTCGCGCGCTTACCAAAGAGCTGATGCAGCGAAAACCCGGCCAGCGGGCCGAGATGCGGGTCCGACAGATGCGCGAGCTTGAACACGCTCAAGCGCTTGCCCTTCCCACGTGCCGTCAGTCAAGCGCGCTGTTGACGCGCCTCGACTGGCGGATGCGGACAGCCTCAGTTGGCGTAGCCGGTCAGTTCCGACACGATACGCGAATCGGTCAGCGTGACAGCGGGCTTCCAGACATAGGCAGGCTTGGCCCTCAGGCGGGCGATGATGAAAGAGAGCAACATGACGATAGTCCCCAGCGGTGATGCGGCGGTGTGATCCTTATTTGGGGCGCGTTTGTGACAGAACAACCAAGTTGCTGGACGATCCGTTATGCGCTTTTTGCATAGACAATTAACTCGGGCTTGAGAAATCTCCGATGCAACCGCCGACGCACTCCGGCTCTGCCGATCCGGAAACGCCCCGGACGATCCGGCAGCGACTGCTGACCCGGCTTCTCCATCTCTATTTTCGGTTCGCGCGCGGCGTGACCTTCGGCGTGCGCGCCGTGGTGCTGAACGATAGCGACGAGGTCTTCCTGATCCGCCACACCTATGTTCCGGGCTGGCATTTTCCCGGCGGCGGCGTCGAGGTCGGCGAGACGGCGGCGGAGTCGCTGGAGCGCGAACTGTCGGAAGAGGCCGGAATCGCGGCGACGGAGCGGCCCGTGCTGTACGGGCTGTTCTTCAATCGCCGGATTTCGCGGCGCGACCATATCGCCGTCTATGTCATCCGCGCGTTCAAGGTCGAGCAGGTCAAGCAGCCGGATCGGGAGATCGCGGAAGCCGGTTTTTTCCGGCTCGACGATCTGCCGGAAGGGACGACGCCGGCCACGCGGCGGCGGCTGGACGAGATCGCCGCGGGCAAGCTCCCCGCGGCCGAGTGGTGATCGCGAGCGTCGGCTGGCGCGGGATCGCGCGACTCATTCCGCACTTTTCGCCAGCTTGCCGAAATCGGCGTCGAGCTTCGCCAGAGCCGTCGCGATCCGTGTACGCCTGTCCTTGATCCAGGCATCCTGCTGATCGAGGCGCTGCTTCGCGCCCGCCAGCATGCGGTCCATCTCGGCAGGCTGTGGACCACCGGAGGTCGCACGGTTCTTCACGATCGCGACCGGGTCCAGCGTCGCGCGGAACTCGGCCTCGCTCATCGGCAGCTCCGCCACCGGCAGGCTCATCTCCACCGCCGCCTTGCGATAGATCGCCTGCGCCTGCGCATAGGGAAAGTCGGTCGGCTTGATGCCCTTGTCCTTGGCGTAGTCGACCACCTCGGAGGCGAAGTGGTGCCCGGCGCGGAAAGGCAGCTTGTACTGCCGCATCAGAACGTCGGCGAGCTCCTGCGAGGCGGTCCAGTCGCTGTTGAGCTCCTCCAGAGCACGGTCGGGATCGATGACCAGCGCCTTCAGGATGCGGTCGAGCCCCTGCAGGGTCTTGGCGGCACTGTCGATCATGGCGCTGTTGGCCTTGGCATCCTTGGCGTCGGGCATGCCGGGCGGGATGTTATGCGCCTTGAAGATGGGCCCCATCGCGAGCGAGAGCGCCGTCGAGGCCTCCTCCCGCGTGCCGTTCAGCAGGCCGGGATTGCGCTTCTGCGGCATGGCGCTGGAGACATAGGTGTTGCCTCCGCCCTCGCGCAGCAGGATCCAGGGCCGCGACTGCGCATATTGCGTCATCACGTCCTCGATGAAGCCGCCGATATGGAGCGCGATGCCGGTCACGATGCCGCCGGTCTCGACGGGCAGGTCGGCGGCGGCGATCTGCGAGGCGTCATAGGCATTGTCGACGAGGGCACCGAAGCCGAGATAATCGGCCATGCGCTGGCGATCGAGGGGCCAGCTCGTGCCGTTGAGGACGGTCGTGCCCATCGGCGAGCGGTCGACGCGGGCATAGGTTTCGCGGATGCGCTGGGCATCGCGATCGAGCCCCGCCGCAAGGCCGAGGAGATAGTGGCCGTAGCTGTTGGGCTGGGCCGCGACGCCGTTGGTGTAGTTGGGGACGATCGTCTCCCGATGCGTGGCGGCGAGCTCCACCATCGTTCGCGTCGTCCTGTTGAGCTGGTCGGCCAGCGTCAGCATCCGGTCACGCAGCATCGCGGCGCGGTAGGTCGCATGCATATCCTGGCTGGAGCGCCCGGCATGGATCAGCGTGACCTCGACGCCGGCCTCCTTGATCATCAGCGGCTCGAAGGTGATGACGGTCGAGGGGCGCTTGGCGCCCGGCTGGTTGCCGGCGGCGATCACCTTGGCGATGCCCTGTGCAAGCTTGGGCGCGAGCGTGCGGTCGAGCAGGCCCTGCTCGGTATTGATGACGGTGCTCGCCTTGTTGATCTCGCCGAGCCAGAAGAACTCGTCCCTGACGGATTCTTTCGGCAGGGTCTGCTGCTGGGCATGGGCGGGCAGGGCGCTCGCCGCCAGAAGGATGGCGGCGTGCCACAGGCGTGTCGGCATGGTTTCCTCCGTTGTGAAGCGGCACCTGTCCGATGCCTTGTCGCTCGTCGAAAGCGACCGGTTATTCCCCCCGCCGTTCACGTCGTGAATTGAAACCAATCCGCCATCGCCGGCAAGGCGGCGATGCGCTGGCGCGAGACGGATGGACGCCGGCCGGAAGCTCTGCTAGAGGCGCAGCCCATGACGAACGGGCAAAGCCTCCGAGACCTGCGACGACCGGCGCGCTGAAAGCGCCTGCCTGGCATTGCGCCCATACGCGCCTGCCTTCGTTTCGCCGATCCGCTTCTTGCCTCGCGTTAACGTCATGACATCCCTGCCTTTGACCATCCGCCACGAATTGCCCGTGGACGCCGCCGCCATCGAGCGCCTGCATGAGCGCGCCTTCGGGCCCGGCCGCTTCGCTCGCACGGCTTTCCGCTTGCGAGAGGGCGTGCCGCCCGATCCGGCGCTGTCCTTCGCCGCGCATGTCGGCACCTTTCTCGTCGGCTCGATCAAGGTGACGCCGGTCGTCGCGGGCGGCCACAAGGCGCTGATGCTCGGGCCGCTGACGGTCGACCCCGCCTTCGAAGGCCGGGGAATCGGGGCTGCGCTGATGGACCGTTCGATCGAGGCCTCGCGCGAGGCCGGTTACGACCTGATCATGCTGATCGGCGATGCGCCTTACTACGCCCGTTTCGGCTTCAAGGTCCTGCCTCTCGGCCAGCTCGTGCTGCCCGGCCCGGCCGATCCGGCGCGCTTCCTGGCGCTGGAGCTGGTCGAAGGCGTGCTGAAGCAGCGCCGCGGTGCGGTGACGTCGGCGCGGGTGGGGTGAACCCAACCGGCGTCATGCTCGGGCTTGACCCGAGCATCTCGGAAACCAGTGGCTTCTCGTCCAGAGATTCTCGGGTCGAAGCTGTGCTTCGCCCGAGAATGACGGCGGGGCCTCAGGCCTGACGCTTGAAGCGGCGCCCGCTTTCCCCCAGCCAGCCGGCGACGAGGGCGCCGAACAGGATCGCGAGGCCGAGCAGCCCGACGAAGAGCGGCGAGATCTGCACGCCGCGAACGATGCCGGAATCGCTGATCCTCAGCCCGATCCAGTCGTTGCCGGCGAACTGACTGCCGGAGCGCACCGGCACGATGCGCGGCAGGCTGACGCCGGAGCCGCTCTCCTGGCCGATGCGGCGCGAGGAGCCGCCGGTCGATTGCGCCAGCGACTGGAGGGCGGCGGGGTCGCTGACCACCTCCATCAGCTCGCGCGGGTTCTCGGGGCCGACGCTGGCGAAGGCGGTGAGATTGTCGGAGGTCAGCCGGTAGAGGCCCTGATCGCCGGTCGGGATACGCGCGGTGAACAGGCCGGGGCGACCCGGCTCGAGCGGGATCGTCCGCGACTGGCCGTCGGGGCCGGTGATGGTGATGGGGGTGGGATTGTCGCTCAGCGTCTGCCGCTCGACCTCGACGGTGCCGCCGCGGGCGGTGGCGCGCAGCGCCTCCTCCTCAAGCTCCGGCTCCTTCATCAGCCAATGGCTCAGGCGGCGCAGCAGGTCGAGATAGGGGCCGCCATCGCGGAAGCCGCGGGCCCAGAGCCAGGCGTGATCGGAGAGGAAGAGCGCGACGCGCCCCTTCTGCTCGCGCGCCAGCATCAGCAGTGGCCGTTCGCCGGGGCCGGTCATCACGGGGGCAGCGCCGGCGCGGGCCTGCGCGCCGACCATGCGCAGCCATTCGCCCCAGCGCGGCGGCGAGACTTCCGAACCCGGCAGGTCGCGGGTGACGGGGTGGCGCTTGCCGGGCTCGCTGACCTGGGCGCGATAGGCCTCGTCGATGACGCTGCCATCCGGCACGGCCGGCAGGATCTGGCCGAGCGGTGTGCGGGCGAGCGTCTGCGATCCCGCATATTCCGGGCCGGCGGCGACCAGGAGTGCGCCGCCGTCGCGGACATAGCGGACGATGTTCTCGAAATAGAGCAGCGGCAGGATCGACTGGTTGGCGTAGCGGTCGAAGATGATCAGGTCGAATTCCTTGATCTTGACCTGGAACAGCTCGCGCGTCGGGAAGGCGATCAGCGAGAGCTCGTTGATCGGCGTGCCGTCCTGCTTCTCCGGCGGGCGCAGGATGGTGAAATGGACGAGATCGACATTGGCGTCGGCCTTGAGGAGGTTGCGCCAGGTGCGCTCGCCCGGATGCGGCTCGCCCGAGACCAGCAGCACGCGCAGCTTGTCGCGCACGCCTTCGATGGTGATGACGGCTCGATTGTTGGCGAGCGTCAGCTCGTTGTCGAGCGGCGCGGCCTCGATCTCGACGACGTTCGGCCCGCCACGGTCGATGCGAATGGGAACCTGCACGATCTGGCCGGTGGCGACGTCGCGGCGGGCGACGATCTCGCCGTCGCGGCGGATGGTGAGGCCGGCGCGGCTCGAACCGTTCTTGTCGACGACCCGCAGGCGGATGACCTGATCCTTGCCGACGATGCCGAAGCGGGGCGAATCGACCAGCATAATGCGGCGGTCGATCTCGGCGTTGCGGCCGGTGGTCAGGACATGCAGGGGCGCGCGCAGGCCCAGAGCCTCGGCATTGGCCGGCGTGTCGTGGGCGAGGCCGTCTGTGATGGCGATGGCGCCGGCGACACGCTCGGAGGGGACGTCGGCGAGGCTCGATGCGAGCGCCTCGAACAGGCGGGTGCCGTCGCTGGTGCCTTGCGCGTCGCGCAGCTCGACGATCCGCGGCTCGACATTGGGAATGCCGCGCAATTGCCGCTCGACCTCCGCCACCGCGGCGTCGGTCTGAGCGGAGCGATCGGCGAGGCGGTTCGAGGCCGAACGGTCGACCACCACCGAGACGACGTCCTTGACCGGCTCGCGATCCTCGAAGACCAGCGAGGGATCGGCCAGCGCGACGGTCAGCACGATCAGCGCCAGCGCCCGCAGGATGGCGCTGCGCCCGGCCAGGACGATGGCCGCGCCGGCGGCCAGCGCGGCGAGAACGGCAAGGCCGATCAGCAGCGGCAGCGGCACCAGCGGGGCGAAGGAGACGCTCCACATGGTCATTGTCCCAGGCGTTCGAGCAGGGCCGGGACGTGGACCTGGTCGGCCTTGTAGTTGCCGGTGAGGGCGTACATCACGAGGTTGATGCCGGCGCGAAGCGCCATCTCGCGCTGGCGCGGATCGGCGCCGGAAAGCGGCACCAGCCCTTCGCCGCGCTTGTCGATGGCCCAGGCCGAGGCGAGGTCGTTGGCGGTGATGATGATGGGCGAGACATTGTCGCCGGCGCGCGCCGGGCGGCGGCCGTCATTGTCCGCCGGCGGAAGCGTCTCGACCCAGGTCGTGCCCGTGTCGTAGCGGCCGATGAGCTCGTCGAGGATGTAGAAGGTCTTGGTCAGGACGTGGTCGCGCGGCAGCGGCTCGAGCTCCGGGATGTCGAGCGTCTGCAGCATGCGCTTGAGCTGGTCGCCCTCGGGCGTGGTGCCGCCGCCCGGCCGCGCGCTCATGGCGTCGCGCGTGTCGAAGATCACGAGGCCGCCACCCTTCATATAGGCTTCGAGCTTGCGCAGCGTCTCGGCCGAGGGGATCGGCCGGCCCGCGACGATCGGCCAGTAGAGCACCGGGAAAAAGGCGAGTTCGTCGCGCTCGACATTGACCCCGACGGCATCGCCGGGCTCCAGCGCCGTGCGCGCGCCGAGCACGGTGTTCAGGCCGGCGAGGCCGGCCTTCGACATGTCGTCGACGGCCCTGTCGCCGGTGACGACATAGGCGAGCCGCGTCACGGCGCCATTGGCGAGGAGTTCGCGCGGGATCGGCGGGCGATTATCGGCGGGCGCGGCCGGGGCGGGCTGGGCGCGGGCGATGTCGGGCAGGAGGCCGCCGGCAAATGTCAGGGCCAGGAGGATCGCGGCCGGCGCAGCCGCCTTGCGGACGCGGCCGAGATTGAGCCGTCCGCCGAGCCAGAGCGTCGCCAGCGTATCCACGATCAGCAGCAGCAAGGCGAGCACCAGCAGCGGCGGGCGGGCATCGCGCGCGACGGGCTCGTCGATCGGCAGGATCGGCGCGCCGAGGCCGGCGAGGTCCAGGGCTGCGAGTGTATCGTTCGGCGTCAGCGCATTGACGGCAAGCGAGCCGTCGGTGGGGCCGTAGAGGCCGGGCGGGTGGGCCAAGGTGGCGCGGCCGGCATAGTTGCGGGCAACGGGCTGGCTCGTCGCCGGCGGGGTGCGGAAGCGGCCGCTTCCGTCGAGCACGCGGGTCGGCGACAGCGTCTCCACGCGAGTCTCGTCGCTCTGCGCATCGGCGGCGGGCCCCGTGCCGGCGAGGTTCACGACCCTGCGCAGCATATCCACGAAGAGGACCGAGAGCGGCAGGTTCGACCAGGTCGTGTCGGCGGTGACATGGACCATGGCGATGAGGCCGTCGCCGCGGCGCTCGCCGGTGACGACCGGCGTGCCGTCCTCCAGCGCAGCCCAGGTCTTGCGCGAGAGGTTCGGCTCCGGCTCGGCCAGGATCTGGCGGGTGACGCGGATGTCGTCATTGATGATCAAGCCGAAGAAGGGGCTCTCCCGGGTGAAGGGCGCGAGCTTACGCGGCGTCTCCCAGGACAGCCCGCCGCCCAGCGTCCGGCCGCCCCGGCGCAGGCGAACCGGCGTCAGGTCGTCGGACGAGGCGGCAAGGCGCGCGCCGGCGAAGCGCAGCAGCACGCCACCGCGGGTGACGAAATCCGAGACCTTGGCGCTGGTGTCGCGGTCGAGCGCGCCGATATCGGCGAGCACGAGCACCGAGAGGTTCTGCGCGAGAAGCTCTCCGACCGGATCGGTCGAGCCCTGGCGCGGCTCGCGCACCTCGGCGAAGGGCTGGAGCGCGCGCGAGATGTAATAGGTCGGCGACAGCAGGGGCTGGGCGGTATCGGCGGTGGAACCCGAGACGATGCCGACGCGGC
Source organism: Allobosea sp. RIT-PG3_2 (assembly GCF_057321085.1). Classification (NCBI taxonomy): domain Bacteria; kingdom Pseudomonadati; phylum Pseudomonadota; class Alphaproteobacteria; order Hyphomicrobiales; family Alloboseaceae; genus Allobosea; species Allobosea sp. RIT-PG3_2. Next base: position 182,036 of record NZ_JBXWCA010000009.1, read on the forward strand.
GGCGTTTCGCGCGATCATCGAGCAGGGCCACCGCGCCGGCGCTGTTCTCGCCGACGATCTCCAGGCGCGAAACGGCGTTGCGGACCTCGATGGGCAGGGTCAGCCGCGCTGTCGTCTGCAGATTGGAGCCTTCGAAGATGAAGGGCACATCGCCGAGCGGCAGGCCTTTAAGGTCGAGCGCACGGACCTGTCCGGTCGCGGGAGCACTCGCCGTCGGGCGCAGGACCTTCACGCTGAGAGCACCGGCGAGATTGTCGGGCGCGGCGAGCGCGAGCTGGCCGGGCGGCCCGGCATGGATCGAGAGGCGGCGCGCATCGGCAATCTGCTTCAGCCGCGCCTGGAAGCTGCCATCGTCCGCCATCGCGAGGCCATCGGATATCCAGACGATCTCGGCCTCGGGCGCGGTCTGCAGGAAGGCCTCGACGCGCGGCAGATGGGCGGCGCGGTCGGGCGCGTGAGGTTGAAGCGCCAAAGCCCGCAGCCGATCGAGGGCGGCGCGGGGTTCCGCGAGCGTGATGGCTGCCGGAGCCTCGGCGAGGCCGAGGATGGCGACGGGGCGGCCTTCGCGCGTCGCGGCAGCGATGCGCGATTCGGCGACGGCGATGCGCTCGGGCCAGTCGGCGGCGGCGCCGAAGCCGTTATCGACGAGCAGGAGGACCGGGCCGCGCAGCGGTGCGCCTTCACGCGCCGGATTCCAGATCGGGCCGGCGACCGCGAGGATGGCGAGCGCAGCCGCCGTCATGCGCATGGCAAGCAGCCACCAGGGCGTATGGGCCGGCAATTCCCGCTTGGCGACGAGGTCCGCCATGATCTTGAGCGGCGGGAAATCGATGCGGCGCGGGCGCGGCGGCGTCACGCGCAGGATCAGCCAGAGGGCCGGCAGCAGCGCGAGCGCTGCCAGGGCGAGCGGGGCGGAGAAACTCAAGGGGAGGGCGCTGAACATGGCGGGTCCCCTAGAAGCCCGACGCGCCGCGCGAGGCGGCGACGAGGCTGGCGATCCGCAGCACGGCTTCGCTGGCGGGACGATCGGTGCGGTGGAGCGTCAAGGTCCAGCCGGCCTTGCGGCAGGCCTCCGCGATCGCTTCGCGATGGGCAGCGAGGCGCTGGCGATACTCTTCGCCCCAGGAGCCGGCGTCGCCGACGCGCAGCGTCAAGCCGTCCTCGAGGTCGAAGAGCTCGGCCTGGCCGGTGAAGGGGAAGGTTTCCTCGATCGGATCGGCGATCAGCAGGACATGCCCGCGCGCGCCTGATGACGCCATGGTCGCGATGCGCTGCGCCAGCGAGGAGGAGGGTGAAAGCCCGTCGGTGATGATGATGGCGTCGGCCAGCCGCGGCAGCGGCCCGCCCGGCGGCAGATCGGCGTCGCCGCCGCGGCTGTCGGCGACGATGGCCTGGGCCAGCAACTCGACGATGCGGCGCGAGGCAAGCGCCCGCGTCAGGCCGAGATGGCCGACGCGCTCGCCACCCTCGACCATCGCTTCGGCCAGGGCGAAGCCGGTGACCAGCGCACGGTCGATCTTCGAGGCCATCGCCAATGAGGAGGCGAAACCCATCGATGGCGAGCGGTCGATCCAGAGCCAGATCGAGTGGGAAGCCTCCCATTCGCGCTCGCGGACGAAGAGATGGCCGTCCCGCGCCGAACGGCGCCAGTCGATGCGCGAAGCCGATTCGCCGGCGACGAGCGGTCGGTACTGCCAGAAGGTTTCGCCCGGCCCGGAGCGGCGCCGGCCGTGGATGCCGTGGATGCTGGCGGAGACGCGGCGGGCCTCGAGGATCAGGCGCGGCAAGCGCGCGGCGAGGTCGAGCGACTCCGTCAGGATCGGCTTGGCCGGCTTCCGTTCGCTCGAACCCAGGACGCGCGTGCGCAGCATCGACCTATCCCAGCCGTTCCACGAGCCTGCCGATGACGCGCTCGACCGTCTCGCCATCGGCGCGAGCGGCGAAGGTCAGGGCGATACGGTGCTTCAGCACGGGCAAAGCGAGGGCGGCGACATCGTCCACCGAGGGCGCGAGCCGGCCCTCGACCAATGCGCGGGCCCGCACCGCGAGCGTCAGCGACTGGCTGGCGCGCGGGCCGGGACCCCAGGCGAGCTTCTCGGTGACGGCGGCGTCGCCTTCGCCGGGGCGGGCGGAGCGGACGAGGTCGAGGATCGCATCGACGACGGCCTCGCCGACCGGCAGGCGGCGAACCAGGCGCTGGATCGACATCAGCGTCTCCGCCGTCATCGCCTGGGACGGCTTGTATTCGGTGGCGCCGGTGGTTTCGAGCAGGATGCGGCGCTCGGCCTCGCGGTCGGGATAGCCGACATCGATCTCCAGCAGGAAGCGGTCGAGCTGGGCTTCGGGCAGGGGATAGGTGCCCTCCTGCTCGATCGGGTTCTGCGTCGCCAGCACATGGAAGGGCGCGGGCAGGTCGTAGCGCTCGCCGGCCACGGTGACGTGGTGCTCCTGCATCGCCTGCAGCAGGGCGGACTGGGTGCGGGGCGAGGCGCGGTTGATCTCGTCCGCCATCAGGAGCTGGGCGAAGACCGGGCCCTTGATGAAGCGGAAATGGCGCTTGCCATCGGCGCTCTCGTCGAGAACCTCGGAGCCGAGGATGTCGGAGGGCATCAGGTCGGGCGTGAACTGAACGCGCCGCGCCGCGAGCCCCAGCACCGTGCCCATCGCCTCGACGAGCTTGGTCTTGGCGAGGCCGGGCACGCCGACGAGCAGGCCGTGGCCGCCCGCGAGCAGCGTGACGAGAGAGAGATCGACGACCTTCTGCTGGCCGAAGATGACCTGGCCGATTTCCTTGCGCGCCGCGCCGATGGCACCGAGCGCGGCTTCGGCCGCCTCGACGATGCCGCTGTCGAGATCGATCGGGGAATTGCTCTCGCTCGCGCGGGCCTGTACCGCCATGTCGGTCTCCTTCACTGTCGCGGGCCGTTGCGCCCCTATGCGAACCGATCGATGTGTTCCGCCGTTGACTGTGGACGGGCCACCCCGGCGGCTCAAGCGCCGAATGGGACGGTACACATCATCTCGGCTTCACGATTATGTGGAGTTCAAGGCAGAAACACGATGCAACCAATGTGCCGCAGCAGGCGGGGACGGGCCTTTCGATGACGGCTCCGGGCAATGCGATGGATCGGCTGATGGCCGCGATAGGCGGCGGCAAGATGCGCGGATTGCCGCCTGTCGAGCGCTGGAACCCGCCTTTTTGCGGCGATCTCGACATGCGTATCGCCGCCGACGGCACCTGGTTCTATCTGGGCACGCCGATCGGCCGGCCGGCTCTGGTGAAGCTGTTTTCCTCGGTGCTGAAGCGCGAGGGCGACGATTACTTTCTCGTGACCCCGGTCGAGAAAGTCGGGATCACGGTCGAGGACGCGCCGTTCCAGGCTGTCGAGATGCAGCTGGACGGCGAGGGCGACGGCAGGGGAATCGCCTTCCGGACGCAGGTCGACGACCTGCTCTGCGTCGGGCCCGAGCATCCCTTGCGTTTCGAGCGGGCTGCAAAGGACGGGCTGAAACCCTATGTCCATGTTCGGCACGGCCTCTGGGCCCGGCTGACGCGGGCGGTCACCTATGACCTGCTGGCGCTCGGCGAGGTGCGGGAGGCCGAAGGGGAGGCGATGTTCGGCATCGCCGCCGCCGGGCATTTTTACCCGGCGCTGCCGGCGAGCGAGATCGAAGGCATCGAGATTTGACGACCAACGGCCACGCCTTGAACCTCAGCACGGAGGCCTTCGCAAAGCTGGCGCGCGAGCGCCTGCGCGCCGAGCCGCCCTTGCTCGGCGAGGTGATCGCGCGTCCACGCGGCGACCATGAGAACCAGCCCCAGCCCGTGCCGATTCCCGACGAGAAGCGCGCGGTGGCGGCCGCCGTGTTGATCGGGATCGTGCCGCGCGAGACGGGGCCGACGGTGCTGCTGACCCAGCGCGCCGCAGCGCTGCGCAACCATTCTGCGCAGGTCGCCTTCCCCGGGGGACGCGTCGATGCCATCGATGGCTCACCGGTCGTCACCGCCTTGCGCGAAACGGAAGAAGAGATCGGCCTGCCGCGGGAGCGCATCCGCACGCTCGGCTTTCTCGATGCATATCTGACCGGGACCGGATATCGCATCGTGCCCGTCGTCGCGCTGGTCGAGCCGCCCTTCTCGCTGACGATCAACCGTCACGAGGTCGACGAGGCCTTCGAGACGCCGCTCTCCTTCCTGCTCGACCCCGCCAATCACAAGCGGGAAGGGCGGGAGTGGAAGGGACATTTCCGCACCTACTATGCGATGCCGTTCGAGGGTCGCTATATCTGGGGTGCGACCGCCGGCATGATCCGCAATCTCTACGAGCGGCTGGCCGGTTAGAATTCATGTCTCTGCGCCGAAAGCGCACCGGGGAACGACGAAGCCGATGCTGCGCGCGATCATCGAAGAGGTACTGCTCTTCGTCCTGCCCTTCTGCATTTTCGCGGGCTATCTCGTCATCAAGAGGCGCAACCCCTTCGATGTCGAGCACTGGAGCCGGCATGCCTTCTGGCTCGCCGTCGTCGGCCTGCTGCTCTCGATCGCGGTCTTCGCGTATGGCGGATTCTTCGCGCCGCGCAGCCAGGGCGCCTATGAGCCGCCGCATATGGAGAATGGCGTGCTCGTGCCGGGCCGCTTTAAATGAAACCCGAGCGTGAAAGCGCCATCGCGCGCTTTCTGGCCGAGCCGGTTCTGGTCCGGCTGCTGAGCGCGCTGAACGGCGAGGGCGAGGAAACCCGCATCGTCGGCGGCGCGGTGCGCAATCTCCTGCTGGGAGAGGCTGCCAGCGATATCGACCTCGCCACCACCGCCCTGCCCGAGGAAACGATCAGGCGCGGCCGGAAGGCCGGTTTCAAGGCTGTGCCGACCGGCATCGAGCACGGCACGGTCACGCTGATATCGGGCGGTGCGACCTTCGAGGTGACGACGCTGCGGCGCGACGTCGAAACCGATGGGCGGCGCGCCAAGGTCGTCTTCGGGCGCGATTTCGCTGAGGATGCGCTGCGGCGCGACTTCACGATCAATGCGCTGGGGCTCGACCGGGATGGCGGGCTCCACGATTACAGCACCGGGCTCGCCGATCTCGTCGCCCGGCGCGTGCGCTTCATCGGCGAGGCGCAAACGCGCATTCGCGAGGACTATCTGCGGATCCTCCGCTTCTTCCGGTTTCATGCGCGCTATGGCGTGGGTGCGCCCGATGCCGAGGGCTTGCGCGCCTGCATCGCGGGCCGCGGGGGGCTCGAGGGGCTGTCGCGGGAACGGGTCCGCGCCGAATTGATGAAGCTGCTGGTCGCGCCTGGGGCTGCGGCCACGTTCGATGCGATGGCAGGCGCCGGGCTGTTGATGCCGGTGATCGGCGCGGTGCCGCACCTTGCCCGTTTCGCAGCCGTGGCGCGAGAGGACGGCGAAGGTGTCCACCCGGCGTTCCGGCTGGCGGCCTTGGCCGTTTCGGTCGCCGAGGATGCGCCGCGATTGCGCGACCGGCTGCGGCTGTCGAACGACGAGTTCGACCGGATCGAGCGGATCGCGCTTGCTTTGGAAGCGCTCGGCGGCCGGGGCGAACTACCCTCGCTCGCATGCTTTCGCTTGGTTGCCGATCGTGCCGGAGACGACGCGGCTGCCGCGGCCCTCGTGCTGCTCAATGCCATGGCGGGCGATGAAGCCGGCCGTCATGTCCGGAGCCTCATCGGCCAGCTGGGAGCTACGCCGCCATTCCTGCCGCGAGGGCAGGACGTGCTGGCCCGCGATGTACCGAAAGGCGAGGAGATCGGGCGGGTCCTGACGGAGACGCGCCGGCTGTGGATCAAGGCGGGGTGTCCGGCCGAGCGGCAGGCGCAGTTCGAGTTGCTCGACGCCGTGAGCCGGCAGGCGTTGGCTTAGGGCCAGCGCACCGTCGGTGGCATCGAGGACAGGATCGAATCGACATTGCCGCCGGTCTTCAGCCCGAAGATCGTGCCGCGGTCGTAGAGCAGGTTGAACTCGACATAGCGGCCGCGGCGAACCTGCTGCTCGTGACGCTCGGCCTCGCTCCAGGGCTTGCCGATATTGCGGCAGAGGAGGTTGGGATAGATGTCGAGAAATGCCTCGCCTACAGCCCTGGTGAAGGCGAAATCGGCTTCCGGGTCGCCTGTCCAGACATAGTCGTAGAAGATGCCGCCGATGCCGCGCGGCTCGTTGCGGTGCTTCAGGAAGAAATAGTCGTCGCACCACTGCTTGAAGCGCGGATAGTCCGCCACGGCGGGGAAGCTCTCGCAGGGGCGGCGCATCGCCGCGTGGAACTCGCTCGAATCCGGGTCTTCCTGATTGCGCCTCGCAACGAGGACCGGCGTCAGGTCGGCGCCGCCGCCGAACCACGGCTTCGTGGTGACGACGAAGCGCGTGTTCATGTGCACGGTCGGCGCATGCGGATTCCAGGGATGGGCGATCAGCGAGATGCCGGTGGCGTGGAACCGCGGATCCTCGGAGGCGCCGGGGATCTGCCCGGCGAAGTCGGGGTGGAAGCTGCCATGCACGGTCGAGACGTGGACGCCGACCTTCTCGAAGATCCGGCCCTTCATGATCGACATCACGCCGCCGCCGCCGGGTGCGCCGTCATGATTGGTGCGCTGCCAGGGCGTGCGGACGAAGCGGCCGGGCTGGTCGGCCTCGGCGGGGAAGGGGCCGCCCGCCTCGTCCTCGACCGCCTCGAAGGCGGCGCAGATACGGTCGCGCAGGCTTTCGAACCACGCCGCGGCGCGGGGCTTCATCGCCTCGACGACGGCCGGGTCGGCGGGCGGATTCTCAACGGGCTTGGGTGTGCTCATGGTCCGGTCCATCGCGGCGCGGGAAGCCGCCTGTCTGTCGCAACGCCTCGCCCATTACCATCGCAGCGGCCAGCGCGACATTGAGCGAGCGCAAACCCGTCCGCATCGGAATGTGCAGGCTCGTCTCGGCCGCCGCTTGCACCTCGGCCGTCACGCCGGCCGATTCGCGGCCGACCAGCACGACGTCGCCGGGCTGGAAGACGAAATCCGGCAAGGGGATCGCTCCGTCCGTTTCGGCGAGGACGAGGCGGTGGCCGTTCTCGCGACGCCAGCTGTCGAAAGCCGCGAAGGAATCATGCCGGGCGATGGCGGCGCGTTCGAGATAATCCATGCCCGAGCGGCGGAAATGCCGGTCCGAGACATCGAAGGCGGCGGGCTCGACGATGTCGACGGCAATGCCGAGGCAGGCCGCCATGCGGATCATCGTGCCCGCGTTCTGCGGGATGTCCGGCTGGAAGAGAGCGAGACGCAACATGTCTGCTGTCATGCGGTGGCGAGCCGACATGCGTCAAGAACACTGGCGATCGCCCCGAAACGCGCCCATATCGCGGTCTCAATTCCGTCGTCATGCCGACCCAGAGGAGGGCGGACATGTTTGCCCCGCTCTTCCGCTGGCTCGAAAGCCGAATCGACGTCTTCGCTCCCTTCGACGAGCGGGAGACGCCGCCGCGTGGCGTCTGGCCCTTCATGTGGCACCACATCAAGGGTGTGAAGGGCTGGATGGCGGCGATCATGATCACCGGCCTCGGCTTCAGCGGCATCGAGGCGGCGATGTATCTGATGGTCGGCTGGTTCGTCGATCTGCTCTCGACCCAGTCGCCGGAGACGATCTTCCGCGACCATGGCTGGGTGCTCGCCAGCGCGGCCTTCCTGCTCGTAGTCGTCCGGCCGCTGATCTATTTCGCCAACCACGCCATCGTCGACCAAGTCGTGGTGCCGCAGATCACCAACCAAATCCGCTGGCGCAACCACGTCTACACGCTCGGCCACGCGCTGGGTTATTTCCAGAACGATTTCGCCGGGCGGCTGTCGGCCCGCGTCATCCAGGCGGGACAGTCGATCCGCGGCGCGACGATCGAGGTCATCGACGACCTCTGGTACGCGCTCGTGTTCGCGACCGTGGCAATCGGCTTCTTCGGCAGGACCAGCATCTGGCTGGCAATGCCGGTCATCGCCTGGCTCGCGGCCTATATCGCGCTGCTGATCTATTTCGTGCCGCGCGCCAAGGCGCGCTCGGAGGCGAATTCGTTCGGACGGTCGAGCACGACCGGACGCATCGTCGATTCCTACACCAACATCCTGACGGTGAAGCTCTTCGCCCGCAGCGACGCGGAACGCTCGGCCGTGCGCGACTCGTTGACGCGGTGGAACGCCTCCTTCCTCAACCTGTCGCGGCTGATCACCGGCGTCAGCGTCATCCTGCAGACGATGAACAGCCTGCTCGTCGTCGCGACCGCCTGGCTCGCGCTGCTGCTGTGGAGCCAGGGCGAGATGACGCCGGGCGCGGTCGCTGCCGCGATCGGCCTCGTGCTCAGGCTGGTGCAGATGTCGGGCTGGCTGATCCACCTCGTGCGCGGCATCTTCGAGAATATCGGCTCGGTGCAGGAGAGCATGGAGACGATCGCGAAGCCGCACGACCTGCCCGATGCGCCGGAAGCCGTGCCGCTGGTCGTCGACAAGGGGGCGATCAGCTTCGAGAAGATCCGCTTCAACTACGGCAGGGGTGGCGGGCTGTTCGAAGGGCTCGACCTTGCGATCAAGCCCGGCGAGCGGATCGGGCTCGTCGGCCCTTCGGGCGCCGGCAAGTCGACGCTGGTGAACCTGCTGCTGAGGCTCTACCCGCTCGAGGGCGGGCGCATCCTGATTGACGGCCAGGACATCGCCCATGTCACGCAGGACTCCTTACGCGCCCAGATCGGCATGGTGACGCAGGATAATTCGCTGCTGCACCGCTCGATCGGCGACAACATCGCCTATGGCCGCATCGGCGCCAGCGAGGCCGAGATCGTCGCCGCGGCGCGGCAGGCGGCGGCGCACGAGTTCATCCTCGGGCTCGGCGACCAGGATGGACGGCAGGGTTTCGATTCGCGCGTCGGCGAACGCGGCGTGAAGCTTTCGGGCGGCCAGCGCCAGCGCATCGCCATTGCCCGCGTGCTGCTCAAGGACGCGCCGATCCTGATTCTCGACGAGGCGACCTCAGCCCTGGATTCGGAGGTCGAGGCGGCGATCCAGCAGCAGCTCACCGCGCTGATGCAGGGCAAGACCGTGATCGCGATCGCGCACCGCCTCTCGACCATCGCGGCGCTGGACCGCCTGATCGTGCTCGACAAGGGCCGTATCGTCGACACCGGCAGCCATGAGGAGCTGATCGGGAGCGGCGGGCTCTATGCCCGGCTATGGGCACGGCAATCGGGCGGCTTCCTTGCCGCCGCCGATCCGGAAAAGCTCGCGGTCTGAAGTCCCCGCCAGAGGTCTGTGCGCCATGCATGGGCGGGACGTTCGCGACAGTAGACTTCGTCCAATCTGCATGTCAAAGAGCCGATGGTGACGCACCGCCGCATTGCGGCGGCAGCGGCGCGCCCCTATGAGGGCGACAGGCGACAATTTCGAGCTGTTACAGCTCGCAAGACGTGTAAGAGGATTGGATCGTGGCGAACGCGACCGATACATCGACCGGAACAACCCGCCGCGATTTCCTGATGCTTGCGACCGGCGCCTTTGGCGCCGTCGGCCTCGGTGCCGTTGTCGTGCCGCTGATCAGCCAGCTCGCCCCCGATGCGCAGACCGTCGCCGCCGGCGCGCCTGTCGACGTCGATCTGGCGCCGATCGCGGAAGGCCAGGCGATCAAGCTGTTCTGGCGCGGCAAGCCGATCTTCGTGCGCCACCGCACCAAGAAGGAGATCGACGAGGCCCTGGCCGTCGACGTCGCGACGCTGCGCGACCCGCAGACCGACCAGCAGCGCACCAAGGCCGGCCACGAACAGTTCCTCGTCGTCTTCGGCAACTGCACCCATCTCGGCTGCATTCCGTTGGGCACCGCGCCCGGCGAGTCCAAGGGCGACTATGACGGCTGGTTCTGCCCGTGCCACGGCTCGCACTACGATTCCTCCGGCCGCATCCGCAGGGGCCCGGCACCGCTCAACCTGCCGGTTCCGCCTTACGCCTTCACCGCGGACACCAAGATCAAGATCGGCTGAGCAATGCGCTCGACGCTTTCCCGCCAAGATGAGACAGCCTTGAGGCATTCTTCATGAGTGGTCACAGTTCCTACGTCCCGAAGACCGGCATCGAGCGCTGGCTCGATGCGCGTCTGCCGATCATCCGCCTCGCGCATGACTCGGCGGTGTCCTACCCGGTCCCGCGCAACCTCAACTATCTCTGGACCTTCGGCGGCATCCTCGTGTTCATGCTCGTGGCGCAGATCGTCACCGGCATCATCCTGGCGATGCATTACACCGCCAATTCGCTGCTGGCCTTCAATTCGGTCGAGCACATCATGCGCGACGTGAACTATGGCTGGCTGCTGCGCTATCTGCACTCCAACGGCGCCTCGATGTTCTTCGTCGCCGTCTACGTGCACATCTTCCGCGGGCTTTATTACGGCTCTTACAAGGCGCCGCGCGAGGTGCTCTGGATCCTCGGCGTGGTGATCTTCGTGCTGATGATGGCGACGGCCTTCATGGGCTACGTGCTGCCCTGGGGGCAGATGTCCTTCTGGGGCGCGACCGTCATCACCAACCTGTTCTCGGCGCTGCCGGTGATCGGCGAGACGATCGTGACCTTCCTGTGGGGCGGCTACTCGGTCGACAACCCGACGCTGAACCGCTTCTTCTCGCTGCACTACCTGCTGCCCTTCATGATCTTCGGCGTGGTGATCCTGCACATCTGGGCGCTGCACGTCGTCGGCCAGAACAATCCGTCGGGCGTCGAGGTGAAGAACGTCGCGAAGGACACCGTGCCGTTCACGCCCTATGCGACCGTCAAGGACATCCTCGGCATGGTCGTGTTCATGATCGTGTTCTCGTGGTTCGTGTTCTACCAGCCGAACTTCATGGGCCATGCCGACAACTACATCCCGGCGAACCCGGCCTCGACGCCGGCGCACATCGTGCCGGAATGGTACTTCCTGCCGTTCTACGCGATCCTGCGCGCCATTCCCGACAAGCTCGGCGGCGTGATGGCGATGGGCGCGGCGATCGTCGTGCTCGCCTTCCTGCCCTGGATCGACACCTCCAAGGTGAAGTCGATGAGCTACCGGCCGATCGCGCGCCAGCTCTTCTGGGCCTTCCTCGTGGTGTGCATCGGCCTGGGCTATCTCGGCGCCATGCCGGCGGAAGGCGGCTACGTCATCGCCTCCCAGATCTTCACCGTGCTGTATTTCGGCTTCTTCGTCGCGCTGTTCGTCGTCGGCCTGTTCGAGCGGCCGAAGGCGCTGCCGACCTCGATCGCCGATTCCGTGCTGGCCTCCGCCAAGGGTGGTTCGGCGGTGCGCATCGCGACCGCCACCGCTGCCGAACCGAACGTCAAGGGCTGACGGAACCATGAGCAGAACATCGTTTCGTCTCGCCCTCACCGGGCTTGCCGCCGGCCTGTCGCTGGCGCTGTTCCAGCCGGCGGCGCAGGCAGCCGAGGGCGGACCCAGGCCGCCGGCGCTGAACTGGTCCTTCGCCGGACCTTTCGGCAAGTTCGATCGCGCGCAGCTTCAGCGCGGCTTCAAGGTCTACAAGGAAGTCTGCGCGAGCTGCCATGGCGCCAGCCTGGCGGCCTTCCGCAACCTGTCGCAGCCGGGCGGCCCCGAATTCACGCCCGGCCAGGTCGCAGCGCTGGCCGCGACCTATCAGATCAAGGACGGCCCCAACGAAACCGGCGAGATGTTCGACCGGCCGGGCCGGGCGGCCGACCGCTTCCCGTCGCCGTTCCCGAACGAGCAGGCGGCGCGCGCGGCCAATGGCGGCGCCTATCCCCCGGATTTCTCGGTCCTGGCCAAGGCCCGCACCTATACGCGCGGTTTCCCGACCTTCGTGTTCGACATCTTCACCCAGTATCAGGAGCAGGGGCCGGACTACATCCACGCCCTGCTCGTCGGCTACAAGGAGCCGCCGGCCGGCTTCCCGGCGCTCCTGCCGGGGCAGAACTACAACGAGTACATGCCCGGCCATCTGATCGCGATGCCGAAGCCGCTCTCGGACGGGCAGGTCGAGTATCCGAAGGGGCCGGACGGCAAGTCGCCGGTGCCGGAGACGGTCGATCAGTATGCCCGCGACGTCTCGGCCTTCATGGTCTGGATGGCGGAGCCGCATCTCGAGGCGCGCAAGCGCCTGGGCATGCAGGTGATGATCTTCCTCGTGATCTTCGCGGGGCTGCTCTACTACACCAAGAAGAAGGTGTGGTCGCGCATGCCGGACGGCTCGCCGGCTCACTGAGCAGCGTCGCTCCTATGCGTAAAGCCCCTCATGCTTGTGATCAGGTGACCCTGTTGGCTTAAGTCATTTTCGCGAGCACAGACACTCACAGTAGGTGGCGGCGCAGCCGCGCCGCCACCGGTCCGCCGCGTTCACGTCAGTTGGCGGGCGATTGTTTAGGCTGTCAGGCACGCCAGCACGCTCAAAATGCTGCAAGCATAGCTCCGATTGTGATCGACGATCGGGGCAACGGGGTACCGGGACCGAACTCAAAATAGCTTGTTTCACAACGATCCAAGGAACGCACCGTCGCTAGATCGCGGCAGATGGGCTTAGGGCCTGATGATCTAGCCGGAGCGCCTCACAAGGTCGGCAGCCTTCACTCCCAACTCTTTGGCTAGCCGACCGATGACGTCGATGCTTGCTGCATATTGGCAGCGCTCGAGGGAGCTTATGTACGTCCTATCGATATCCGCCCGATGTTCGAGTTCCTCCTGCGACAACCCGGCTAGCCGGCGGCATCGCCTTAGATTAGCCGCCAGGACCTCTCGGATTTCCATCCGATAGACAGATCGAGATAGGCGGCCGGGCAGCCATCGGAGCAGGGAAAGTCTGGTGCTTGGTTGAGAAAGCGCCAAAGTTCCTGGAGCTTCGGATTGAAATGTCGCGCCAGCGGCTCCAAAGTAAATAACTTTACATCGCAAAGAATTCTGCGATACATGGCCGACATGCGCGATCTAGACTCCGCTCTTGACGACATCGTCCGCCTTCGCGGGCAATTGGCCGCTAGCTCCCGGTTCCGAGGGCTTGCCCCACATATCGTGGCGGCGACTGGGTTGATGGCTTTGGCCCTGGTCGTCTGGCAGACGTCTCTAGGTGATGACCGGCTGGTTGCCTGGGTTCTCCTGGCCGGACTCTGTGTCTGCATGATCGGCGCGGAAGCGATCCTCAGATCGCGCAAGCTCCACCCGACGATGGCGGACCGGCTCCTCACCTTGACGTTCCACCGGTTTCTGCCCGCCGCGGCCGCCGGAGCCATTGCCGGCGTGGTCGTGCTGTTACGGATGCCGGAGCATGCACGCCTGCTGCCCGGTCTGTGGCAGATCCTGATCGGCGTCGGGATTTTCGCCGTTCTTGGCAATCTGCCACGACAGATGGTCTGGGCCGCCCTATTCTATTTCGCCGCGGGCGCTGCGACCCTCTTGCTCAGCGCTGACGCAGATATCGCCAACCGATGGCTGATGGGCCTTCCTTTCGGCTTAGGCCAGTTGCTGGTGGCCGGCATCCTTCACGCCGCATCCAAAGAGGACGACCTTGATCAAGAGCACTGAAGCGCCCTTCGCCTTCGAGGGGCTGGATCGCGTGCTTCACGAAAAGGCGCGATTGAGCATCCTCACATCGCTGGCGGATCATCCGAAGGGCCTGAGTTTCATCGAACTTCGGGATCTGTGCGGCCTGACGGACGGCAACCTCAGCCGGCACGTCCAGATCCTGGAAGAGGCTGGCATGCTGACCATCACCAAGGGCTTCGAAGGTCGACGGCCGCTGACGACCTGTCGGCTTACCGACGAAGGTCGCAGGCGTTTTTCCGACTATCTGGGCGTTCTCGAACACGTGCTCCGCAGCGCCAGGCGCGCCGAGCAACACCGCAAGGGAATGAAGCCGCAGGAGAAGCTCGCATGAGCTCCAAGCCAGACAAGCCGAAGGGATTTCTTGTCCGACAAGCAGCCATCTCCATTTTTGCCTTATCGCTTTGCATTGTAAAGTTATTTGCATTTAGGGATGAATCGTTGCCGCAATATGTTCGGCAGCAAAGGCAGCTTGCGATCGCCTATGCCACAGTCGTCGCAACGCTCTCCCTTGCTTATCTTGTCGTCCCGCTTAGTTCGAAGCCGGCAGCCATAGCGCTCGGAGTCATGGCGCCAGGAGTGGGCTTTCTCCAATGGGCGGCGGGTGACCAGTTTCTCTTTGCTGTGGGCTGGACTTCTGCGGGTCTCGTACTGTTCTTTGCCGCCCTGATTGTGTGGTTTGCAACCGGCAATCTGGTCGCGCCGATTGCGACCTGGGCTCTTTTGGCAGTGGCTTCGGCACGGCCCGAGTTATTCGCACTCGATAGCGGCCAGGTGTCAGGGGGCTGGCAATTCGTGCTGGTGCCGGCTCTTGCGGCCACCGCGAGCATAATCGGATGGCGTCGGCCGCGGAAAACGCAGACGAGCACAAGCATACCGAAAGCCATCCGAGTTCCTGCATCCGCACCGGGCTGTGACGAGCTATCGCTGGAGACACTGCAGCGGCTGCGCGTCCTCCTCGATCGGGCATTGCAGCCGGTCGAACGCTTCGACGGCTTCGAATGGCGCGATCAGTTTCAGACCGCGGCGGTCCGCTATCAGGTCAACTTTATAGCGTACGCCCTCGCGATGGCACGGGCCAACTACGCTCCTGCCGCTGACGCCTATTTCTTGCAGGCGCAAAAGTCCCTTCTAACCAAAATCGGTGATCGCCGTTTGTGGCGTTACTGGCGGCTCGAGAATGCGTGGGGCAATTTTCGCCTCGGTGCGGATCCCGTACCCCGGCAGAACATCATGTATTCGGGTTTCACGGCGCTGCAGATCGGGATTGGCGGTTCCTTCGACGATCTTACCCTCCATGATCGGGGCGCCACTTGGCGGCGCTACGCACCGGGCGACATCGCGACTGCATTGGCCAGGCAATATGCAGGGGCCCCCTACGGTCTGCTCGCTTGCGAGCCCAATTGGATTTACCCCCTGTGCAACATCATCACGATGGCAGGGCTGCGCGCGATGGATGCGCGCGCGGGCACAGATCACTGGCCCGGTCTCGCCGACCGGTTCCTTCGTAGCCTGGACCGGGAAGCAACAGCCCCGGACGGCAGTTTCATCGCGTTTCGCTCCGCGTTGACAGGTATCGCGCCGCCGGCCCCTGGCGGGATCGTCATGCAGGCCTTCCCCTGTCTATTTCTGAATGCCTTGTCGCCGAAACGAGCGGAAGAGCATTGGGCGCGGGTGCGTGAGCGGCTCGATGTAGGAGACTGGAGGCATCTGTTCTGGCCGGTCGACGTCGGAAACTACGGCTTCAGCCGAGCAGCCGGCTACGCCGCGACGTCAGCCGCCGCGGTCGAGCTCGGTGATCAGCACATCGCAGCCGAGTGCTTGGCGCGATTGGAGGACGAATGCCGCTCGCGATCGGATCGTGGTGCCATTCATCGGGAGAAATCTTCGCTTTGGGCCCACTCATGCGAGCTTCTCGCTAGGTGCGGACGGACGAACGGGCTTCGTGATCTCGTCGAAGCCAGCACGGCGTGCGCTGGCCCTCGGCTTGTCGCAGCTCCCTACCCAGCCGTGCTGATTGCCAAGGCCAGATCGAATGGCCAAAGCATGGAGCTTGTCCTGCACCCGGGCGACGGAGCGTGCTCGGTGACCCTTGCGTTTGGCGGTCTTCTTCCCGATCGTGCGTACTCGACGGGGCAACCAAGCTTACCAACGCTGAAGAGCGACGCCGAGGGGCGCGCGGTCCTGCAGATTGCCCTCGCCGAACGCACCGTCCTTAGCCTCGAACCAAAAATCTGAGGGGCTTCCATGGTCTGTTGCACCGTCATCGCCATTTTGCTCGCCCTGGTATCACGTCCGATACTGGTCCTGAGATCAAGCCCGCTCGCGTGGCGTCCGGCTCCGACGACATCACCAGGCGGACCGATCCGCGCCCGCAATCGAGCTGACAGCTTTCGCCACGCAGCCGAAGGAGTGTCTTTCGTTGTCCGCAGCGAGCCGAACATGTGGATTCATCTTGCTTTCGCGGGCATCGTCGTCGCGATGGGGCTATGGGTCGGACTCGATCTCGCGGAATGGCGTTGGCTCGGACTGGCGATCGCGCTCGTCCTGGTGGTCGAGGTGATCAACACCGCGATCGAGCAAGCCTGCAACGCCGTGACTCTTGAGCATCACGCTGCCATCAAGGCCGCGAAAGATGCCGCAGCCGCGGCTGTCCTTATCTCAGCGTGCTTTGCTGGATTGGTCGGAACGACGATCTTTGCCCCTCATTTTTTGCCAAAGCTCATGTTCGTTCCCGATGTGATCTGCCGCGTTGCGATGCGCTGAAGGAATCGACAATTAGTTGCCGTCCGTGCCGCGCAGAGGTCAAGCAGTGGTCCTGATCACGCTGTCGCTGATTCCTCTCGTGCAGAGGTTCTATACCGGGCAAACAGCGCTAGAAGCGGACTGTGGAACTTTGCCCGAAAGCGGACCCCGAAAACTCGCGGTAGCCGGATGCTCGCCAGCAGCTCCAGATCCGATCACCACAGCGGCGTAGTCCGCAATCCGATCATAGGCAGGCTGCATCTCTGAATGCCCACGAATTTATGATTGTGACGTTGTAACGTCATAAATCATATGCAAGCGCCAGTTCTGCCAGCCCTTCGCTGATCGTCCCGGGACACGCGGGGCCGCCCGGATGCTGCCGGAGCATCCGCCGGTGTCGATTGATCGGCCCCCGCTGCGAGATCCAGCGCCTCGGCGAGGAGCGCGCGGGCAGGTCGACATGCGCATCATCGCTGTGACCAATTGCGATCTGTGCCGTGAGGTCAGTGAATGGTGCTTCCGCGAGGACCTGTTCTTCCGGCTGGCCAATCTTCCCCGTCGTCTCGGTGCCGCCTATCGATCGCCTCGCGATGTTCCGGCGCTCTCTGCATTTTCAGGAAACCGAGTCGCGATCGTATCAGCGCCGCATGGGTTCCTGAATTCGAGCGTTCCGCCAAGGCGATATCATCATTCTATCGGTGATGTCGCTTTGATCTATTCTGCTCTCTTAAGTTGTATCGCATTATTTGAAGCCGTGGAACAGAATTTCGTTCTGTATAAATCTGCGCATGTGATGGACCAATGCAGGCAGCGAACCTGGAATTTAAATCTTACCTTACGAAGCCCGATTGACAGGGTGACGGATTCGCAGTTGCGCATGCGATGCAGCTTCGTCTCGAAGCTGCATCATTTCCGATTTTTCGATGGAGCAGGCAGGATGGATCGCCGGACATTCATGCATTTTGCAGCGCTCGGCACAGCGTCACTCGTCGGGCAGCCGGCTTTTTCCCAAGGCCGGTCCGGCTCGATCCTGATCGCGTCCGAACTGAATTCGAACAGCCTCGATACCCATACCGCCGGCGCGAACCGCGGATCCTACGGGCTCTGCATGATGATCTATGACCGGTTGATCCAGTTCGGCGTGAAGACGCTGCCGAACGGTGTCCAGAGCTACGATTATTCCAAGCTGGAGCCACAGATCGCAGAAAGCTGGGAAATCGCGCCCGACAATTCCGCCGTTCTCTTCAAGCTGCGCCGCAATGCGACCTTCCACGACGGTGCGCCCGTCACCGCGCGCGACGTGAAGTGGTCGTTCGACCGCTTCGTTTCCGTGGGCGGTTTCCCCCAGCGGCAGATGGAGCAGGCGTCGCTCACCGATGTGAGCCAGTTCGAGGTGGTGGACGACCACAGCTTCCGGGTGAAGTTCCTGCGCCCGGACAAGCTGACGCTGCCGAGCCTCGCGATCGTCGTGCCCAGCATCTACAACAGCGAACTCTGCAAGAAGAACGCGACGGCCGCCGATCCCTGGGCGCTGGAATGGACGAAGATCAATTCGGCCGGTTCTGGCGCCTACAAGGTCGAGTCGTTCAAGCCGGGCGAGCAGGTCGTGCTGACGCGTTTCGATGGCTGGAAGGGCGGCACGGTGCCGAAGGCCGAGCGTGTCCTGTACCGGACGGTGGCGGCGGCAGGCACGCGGCGCGCCCTCATCGATCGCGGCGATGCCGATGTGGTGACCGATCTGCCGCCGCGCGACGTCGCCGACATCATCGCGGCGAAGAAGCTCGGCGTGGAGTCGGCACCTCAGGCCAACACATTGAAATATCTCGCCCTGTCGACGGTCATCAAGCCGTTCGACGATGTCAGGGTCCGCCAGGCCATCGCCTACGCCATTCCCTATGAAAAGGTGCTGGAGAGCGCGGTTTTCGGCCGCGGCAAGCCGATGTACGGCGCCCCCGGCGCGCCGGCCGATGCCTCCTGGCCGCAGGCCTTCCCCTACAGCCACGATCCCGACAAGGCGAAGGCGCTTCTGGCCGAGGCTGGCCTGTCCGGCGGTTTCGAGACGAAGCTCTTCTTCGACGCGGGCGCGGCTACAGTCGACGAGCCGGCGGCGCTCGTGATCCAGGACGCTCTGGGGAAGCTCGGCGTCAAGCTCACGCTCGAGAAGATTCCGGACTTCTTCGCACGGCGCAGCCAGAAGAACTGGCCTTTGGCGCTCGACACCTTCGGAGCCTGGTTCGACGGGCCGGACTTCTTCTTTCGCTGGATCTGGCACGGCCAGAACACGGTCTGGAACATCGCGAGCTACAAGAACCCGGAGATGGACAGGCTGCTCGATGCCGCCCGGCAGGAACGCGACGGCGCCTCCTACGAGGCGCTGGTCAAGCAGTTCGTCAAGCTGGCCATGAACGAGGTTCCCTACATCCCTCTCTACCAACCGAACCTGGATGTCGTCGTGCAGCCGGCCGTCAAGGGATATGTTTACATGTTCCATCGGCAGGTCGATGCGCGAAGCCTCGCGAAAGCCTGACCCTTGGCCCGCATCGTCTGGCTCCTGCTGCGGCGTTCGGCTCTCGCCGTCCCGACTCTCTTCGGCGTCGTGGTCGTGTCATTCGTCCTGACGCGGCTGCTGCCGGGCGATCCCGCGGTCTATTTCGCGGGCGCGGCGCCTACGCCGGAAGCCATCGCCGACATCCGCAAGGCATTGCTGCTGGACCGGCCGCTGTGGGAGCAGTTCGTCGCCTATCTGGCCGATCTCTCCCGCGGCGACCTCGGGCGCTCGCTGGTGACGGGCCGGCCGGTCCTCAGCGACCTCGCAGCGCGGATGCCGGCGACGCTCGAACTGACCTGCATCTCGCTGGCACTGGCGCTGCTCGTCGCGATTCCGCTCGGCGTAGCCGGCGCGCTGCACAGGGGTAGCATCCTCGACCATCTCGCAAGGCTGCTCTCCACGGTAACGCTGTCGATGCCGGCCTTCTTCTCCGGCCTGCTGCTCGTCTTCGTCTTCTACTACCTGCTCGGCATCGCTCCGGCGCCGCTCGGGCGGCTCGATCCCATGGGCTTCCCGCCGGTAGAGCGGACGGGCTTCGTGCTGATCGATGCATTGCTCAGCCGCGACTGGGACGGCTTCCGCGACGGCGCGGCCCATCTCGTCCTGCCGGCGATCGCCCTCGCCATGGCCGGCATCGGACCGCTCACGCGCATCACGCGCGGCGCGATGCTGGCGGTGCTCACGGATGATTTCATCAGGGCCGCCCGTTCCTACGACATGAAGCGTTGGCGGCTGGTCTACGTCTATGCGCTGGGCAACGCGCTGCTGCCGGTTCTGACGACGGCCGGCCTCGTGTTCTCGTTCCTGATCAGCGCGAACGTGGTGGTCGAGAAGGTCTTCTCTTGGCCCGGCGTCGGATCCTATGCCATCGAGGCGCTGGTGGCTTCGGATTACGCGGCAGTGCAGGGCTTCGTCCTCTCGGTCGCGATCCTCTACATTCTCGTCAACACGCTCATCGACGTTCTCTACGGAGTCGTCGACGTCCGCGTCAGGGTCGCAGGGTAGCCCATGCAGTTCGTCGCCACCCTTCAGGACGGATTGCGCCGCGACCCGCTGACCGCCGTCACGCTGGGCTTCCTCCTGTTCGTCTGCCTCGTGGCCCTGCTTGGCCCCGCGCTGCTCCCCGGCGATCCGCTCGCCACCGACCCAGCCCTCGCGCTGCGCCCGCCGAGCTGGCGGTTTCCGTGCGGCACGGACCATGTCGGCCGCGATATCTGCATCCGCATCGTCTATGCGAGCCGGCTGGACCTGCTCGTCGCCATCTCGGCGGTTGCGCTCGCTCTCGTCGTCGGCAGCGCGATCGGCGCGGTGGCCGGCTTCTTCGGCGGCTGGACGGACCGCCTCGCCATGTGGCTGATCGACACCATCATGGCGTTTCCGCTGTTCCTGCTGGCGATGGGCATCGTCGCCGCGCTCGGCAACAGCGTCGGCAACATCGTCTATGCGACGGCGATCGTGAACGTGCCCTTCTATGCGCGCTCGGTGCGAGCGGAGATGAGGCAGCGTCGCGAGATGGGTTTCGTCGAGGCCGCGCGCGTCAGCGGCAACGGCCCCTTCCGCATCCTCGCCGTCCATCTCTTTCCCACCGCGATACCCCAACTCGCCATCCAGATGACCTTGACGATGGGATGGGCGATGCTCAACGCGGCGGCGCTGTCGTTCATCGGCCTGGGCATCCGCCCGCCGACACCGGAGTGGGGCATCATGATGGCCGAGGGCGCGAGCTTCATCATCACCGGCGAATGGTGGGTGGCGCTGTTTCCGGGTCTCGCGCTGGTCCTTGTGGTGCTGTCGCTCAACCTGGTCGGCGACGGCATGCGCAACATCGTCGATGCGCGGGAGCGGCGCTGATGCTCGAGGTCGACAAGCTCTCGATCCATTTCCCGACGCAGCGCGGCATCGTCAGGGCGCTCGACCGGGTCGGGCTGACCATCGCGCCTGGCGAGATCGTCGGCCTGGTCGGCGAGAGCGGCTCCGGCAAGTCCGTGCTGTCATATGCCGTCAGCGGGCTCCTCGATTCCGCCGCGCGTGTCGTCGAGGGCGAGATCCGCTGGCATGGCAGGCCGATCGAGACCATCCGCGAACGGCGTTCCTCGCGCGCCGCCATCGCCCAGATTTTCCAGAATCCGCGCGCCAGCCTCAACCCAATCATGACCGTGGGGCGGCAGATCGCGAATGTCGCGGGTGCCGACAGGGTCCGTCCGCTGCTGGAAAGCGTCCGCATCGATCCCGCCCGCGCGGGCCACTACCCGTTCGAATTGTCCGGCGGTCAGTGCCAGCGTATCGGGATCGCGCTGGCGCTGGGCTGCGAGCCGGAACTGCTGATCGCGGACGAGGCCACCACGGGCCTGGACGTCACGACCGAGGCCGCCGTCATGGCCCTCATCGACGACCTGTCCGCGCGGCGCGGCATGGCGACCCTGCTCGTCACCCACAACCTCGCGCTCGCCGCCGCGCACTGCGACCGCATCCTCGTGATGCACGCCGGCCAGATCGTGGAGAGCGCCCCCGCGGAGGCGCTGACGCGCAGCCCGCTTCATCCTTACGCCGCGCAGCTTCTCGCATCGATTCCGCAGAATTGCGCGACCGCGCAGGACCTGCGGACGGTGCCCGGTTTGCTGCCTGATCTCGCCGGCTCCCTCCCGCCCTGCCGTTTTGCCTCCCGCTGCACCCGGCATGAGGCCGATTGCGACGAGGCGCCGCCGCCCGTCATCACGCCCGCTCCGGACCATCTCGTCGCATGCAGGCATCCGCTATGCTGACCGTCTCGGGGCTGACGAAATCCTTCCCCGGGCGCGGCTGGCGCGCGCCGCCGGTCGTCGCGGTCGAGGGCATCGATTTCTCCCTCAGCGCTGGGGCCAGCCTCGGCATCGTCGGCGAGAGCGGCTCCGGCAAGAGCACGCTCGCCAGGATGATCTCGCGGCTCGTCGAAGCGACCAGCGGGAGCATCGTCTTCGAAGGCACGGACATCGCGGCGGTGTCGCCCTCCGCCTTCGTGCGCAGGCCGGTGCGCCGGGCGCTGCAGCACGTCTTTCAGGATACCGCGGAGAACCTGACGCCGCATCTGACCGCCGCCGCAGCGATCGCCGATCCGCTGCGCCGGCTCGTCGGCCTGTCGGGCTCAGCGGCGATCCGCCGGAGGGTCGAGGCGCTGGCAGAGAGTGTCGCGCTCAATCCCGACCTGCTCGATCGCTATCCGCACCAGCTCTCGGGTGGGCAGAAGGCCCGCGTCGGCATCGCGCGGGCGCTCGCCTCCCAGCCGCGCCTGCTGATCCTCGACGAACCCACCGCCGCGCTCGACGTCTCTGTCCAGGCTGCCATCCTGAAGCTGCTTCATCAGCTTCGCACCGAGCTGGGGCTGGCCTATCTGTTCATCAGCCATGACATCGAAGTCGTCCGGCTGATGTGCGAGGACGTCATCATCATGCGGCGGGGGCGCGTGGTCGAACAAGGTCCGACGCTGTCCGTCTTCGAAAATCCCGGCACCGAATACGGGCGCGCGCTGCTGTCGGCGGTGCCGCGCATCGGCCAGACGGGATCCTCACATGGCCGAAACGAGGCACGAACCGCTGCCACGGCCGGCGTTCGCGGAGACTGAGATGACGATGCCGACCGCCAGCCTGCCGATGTACAACCTGCCGGAAATGGCAGGCCGCAACGCGGCGTTCTGGGATGCGCTCGCGCAGGAGCTGCGGCAGGCCGGTCTTTCCGACCCGCCGAAGGAGCTGCTGTTCTCCCGGCCGGCGGTGCCCGACGCGATCGGTTCCGAGGTCCTGTTCTCGCAGACTTGCGGCTATCCGCTCCAGACGATCTATGGCGGCCAGTTCCAGCTGCTGGGCGTGCCGACCTACGATGCTCCCGGCTGCGGCTTCGCGACCCACCGGGCCTTCATCCTGGTGCGGGAGGATTCGCGCTTCCGGGAGCTCGCCGATCTGCGGGGCGCCACTTTCGCCCTCAACAGTCTGCATTCGAACTCGGGCATGAACCTGCCGCGTCTTCTGCTCGCCAGGATCGCCGGCGGCCGGCCCTTCTTCGGGGCCGTCGTCGAGACGGGGACCCACCCCGCGAGCATCGAGCGTGTCGTGTCGGGCGAGCTGGACGCCGCCTCGATCGATTGCCTGACCTATGTCTTCCTACAGGATCATCGCCCGGAGGCCGTCGCATCGCTGCGCGTGCTCACTGAGACGCCCGAAAGCCCGGCGATCCCCTTCGTGACCGCCGCCGCGACACCTCCCGAGACGGTCGCGATCCTGCGCGAGGCCCTGCTGCGCCTCGCGCAGGATCCGGCACGGCGTCCGGCGCTCGACGCCCTGCGCATCCGCACGATCACGCCGGCCGACCCGGCCGCCTATGCCCGGCTCCTCGTCTATGAGCGCGAGGCCGCCGAGCTGGGCTACCCGACATTGGCATGAGGCCGAACCCGACATCGGCATCGCCCATGCATGGCCACCTTCCGCGACAGGAGCCCCTGACCATGGACCGCTTCGACCTTGGCGCGCATACGCGCAAGATCGTGACGGCTTCGCCCGAAGCACAGCGCTGGTTTAACCTCGGTCTCAACTGGTGCTTCGGCTTCAACCAGGAAGAGGGCGTGAAGTGCTTCCGCAGGGCGCTGGAACTCGACCCCGATTGCGTGATGGCCCATTGGGGCGTCGCCTACGGTTGCGGCCCCTTCTACAATCTGGTCTGGCGCGACCTCGGAGAGTCCGAGGCGAACGCCGTCTCGAAGATCGCGTTCGAGCATATCCAGCGCGCCCTGGCCCTCAGCCAGGGGCGAGAGGATGCGGAGCGCCATCTGGCGGAAGCGCTGGCGAAGCGTTTCCAGAAACCTCACGCCGTCGCGCCCGAGGAATATGACCGGTGGGACGACGACTACGCCTGCGCCATGCGCCGCGTGCACCATGCCTTTCCGGACGACCACGACGTCATGGCGCTGCTGGCCGAGGCGCTCATCACCCGCACGCCGCGCCGGCTGTGGGACGTGAAGACCGGTCTGCCCTCCCGCAACGCCGACACGCTGGAAGCGCTGGCGGTGATCGAGCGCTCGATCCGGCTGAACGAGGAAGCCGGGCGGCCGCAGCATCCGGCGGCCGTCCACCTCCACATCCACACGCTCGAGATGTCCAACGAGCCGGAACGGGCGATGCGCTCGGCCGATGCGCTCGCGACCCTCTGCCCCGATGCCGGCCATCTGAATCACATGCCCGGACACATCTATGTGCTGTGCGGCGACTACGAGCGCGCCAGGATCGCCAGCGAGAAGGCGATCGCCGCCGACGACATCTATGCCGGCTATGCCGGCTCGTTCAATTTCTACGTCACGGCGCGCTGCCATGACCTTCATCTGATGATGTTCACCTGCATGTTCATGGGGCAGTACGCGCCGGCGCTGGCCGCCGCCGACAGGATCCGCGAGATCCTGACGCCGGACATCCTCGGTGTGCAGGGCCGGCCGAAGCTCGCCATGACGACGGAAGGCTACTACTCGATGAAGATGCATGTGCTCGTCCGGTTCGGGCGCTGGCACGACATCATCGCGGAGCCTTTCCCCGGCGATCCCGCGATCTTCCGGGCCTCGATCCCGATGCATCACTATGCGCGCGGCATCGCCTTCGCCACGCTCAAGGACTTCGCTCGCGCCGAGGAAGAGCGCCGGCTATTCCGGGAGAGCTACGAGCGCATCTCGGAAACGCACCGGTATCTCAGCAACTATGCGCGGAACACGCTGTCGGTCGGGCAGGCCATGCTCGATGGCGAACTCGCCTATCACAAGGGCGATCACGAAGAGGCCTATGTCCATCTGCGCGAAGCGGTGCGCCGCGACGACAATCTCGGCTACACCGAGCCCTGGGCCTGGATGCACCCGCCGCGCCACGCGCTGGCCGCGCTGCTGATGGAGCAGGGCCATGTCGTCGAGGCCGAGGCGGTCTATCGCGACGATCTCGGCCTGAGCGGCAGGGTGCAGCGCTGCACGCAGCATCCGGACAATGTCTGGGCTCTCCATGGCCTCGTGGAATGCCTCCGGCGGCGCGGCGAGGAGGCCGAGCTTCCGGCTCTGGAGGCGAAGCTTGCGCTTGCGCTGTCCAAGGCCGACGTGCCGATCACCTCGTCATGCCTGTGCCGCCTGACGACGGTACAACCCTTCTGCTGCTGTTCCGCATAAGGCCTGGACATCTTGCCCCGGTGCCCGACGCGGCGTGGGGTCGGCGCCGGCTGCTCGAACCGGTCCGTTTAGGAAAATCCTAATCACCACAGCAAGATTTCGTATTTTTACAGTGCTGATGCCGCCGGTAGACCAATGCCGGGATTGGGATTTCTCCCAAAGAAATTCTCCAGATTCGGCGGGAGGCGGATAATGTCAGTTGAGCAGATCGACACGCTCGTCATCGGCGCCGGTCAGGCTGGAATCGCGATGAGCGAGCATCTGGACCGGGCCGGCGTCCCTCATGTCGTTCTCGAGAGGAGCCGCATCGCCGAACGCTGGCGTTCCGAACGATGGGACACACTGGCCGCGAACGGGCCAGCCTGGCACGATCGGTTTCCGGGCCTCGCGTTTTCCGATGTGGATGACCAGGTCGGCCCCAATGACTTCCCGTCGAAGGAAACGGTTGCAGACTATTTCGTCGCCTACGCCAGGAAGATTGCGGCACCCATCCGCTGCGGCGTCGAAGTCCGGCATGTCGAGCGGATTGCCGGCCGGCCCGGATTCCGCGTCGAGACGTCGGCAGGAATGATGGAGGCCAACCGGATCGTGGTCGCGACCGGCCCCTTCCAGCGCCCGATTATTCCAGCCGTGGTTCCGCCGGAAACGGGGATGTTGCAGATGCACTCCACCGCTTACCGCAATCCCGGCCAGCTTCCCGAGGGCGCCGTGCTGGTGGTCGGGTCGGGCTCTTCGGGGACGCAGATCGCCGAGGAATTGCTGGAGTCGGGGCGGCGCGTCTACCTGTCCGTCGGCCCGCATGATCGCCCGCCGCGCGCCTATCGCGGCCGCGACTTCTGCTGGTGGCTGGGCGTTCTCGGTAAATGGGACGCTTCTGCGCGGGAGCCCGGAACGGAGCACGTCACGATCGCGGTCAGCGGGGCGAATGGCGGTCACACGATCGATTTCCGGCGCCTGGCGGCACGGGGAATGCTCCTCGTCGGGCGGACGCAAGCCTGCGAGAATGGCGTGGTCGGCTTTGCCCCCGATCTCGTCGAGAATCTCGGGCGCGGCGACGCGAATCTTCATGCCTTGCTGGACGAGGCCGATGCCTACGTCGCCCGCAACGGCCTCGACCTGCCGGAAGAACCGGAGGCGCGCGCCGTGGTCGCGGATTCCGATTGCGTGACAAATCCCATCGCCTCGCTCGATCTGACGCAGGCCGGGATCAGCACGATCATCTGGGCGACGGGCTTCTCCTCCGACTACAGCTGGATGGAGGTCGACGCTTTCGACGAAAACGGCCGTCCGCGGCATCAGCGCGGCGTCTCGTCAGAGCCCGGCGTGTACTTCCTGGGGCTGCCCTGGCAGTCGCGCCGAGGGTCGAGCTTCATCTGGGGCGTGTGGCACGACGCCAAGTATCTGGCGGACCAGATCACGATCCAGCGCAACTACGCAGCCTATCACGCTGCCATGCAGCGCGAACTCGAGAGCGCGTGAGCGTCGAACAGGAACTTGAGTTCGTCGCGCGGCCCCTGGCCGTTCGCGTCGAGCATGGTCCGACCAAGGAGGCCACATGGCACATACCCGCATCCGCAAGTTCAACACCAAGGAAACCTACCCGGAGCAGAAGCTCGACAACGACCTGGCGCAAGCCGTCGTGACCCGGGGCGGCCGCATCGTCTGGCTGCGCGGCCAGTGTCCGCAGAACCTCGACGACGCCGTCAACATCGACAGCCATGACCCGGTCGAGCAGACCCACAAGGTCATGCAGAACATCAGGCAGCTCATCGAGGAAGCCGGCGGCAGGATGGAGCACCTGGTCAAGGTGGTCGTCTACCTGACGGATGTGCGCCACCGCGAGGCGGTCTACCGCACCATGGGCGAATACATCAAAGGCGTGCACCCGGTTTCGACCGGCCTCGTCGTGCAGGCGCTGGCCCGGCCGGAATGGCTGGTCGAGATCGACGGCACGGCCGTCATTCCGGATTAGGAGCTCACAGGCCGATGACCTTTTCCCTCGTCGCCCGATGCGCACGGACCGGCATGTTCGGCGTCGCGGTCTCGTCTTCCTCGCCTGCGGTCGCCGCGCGCTGCTCCTATGCACGCGCCGGGGTTGGAGCGGTGGCCTCGCAGAACGTCACGGACCCGACCCTGGGTCCCCTGGCGCTCGACCTGATGGAAGAAGGCCGGAGCGCGGCGGAAGCCATCGCCGAGATCCGGAAACGCGGCCGGTTCATCGAATACCGGCAGGTGCTGGCGGTCGACCGGAACGGGATGACGGCGATCCATTCCGGCCCCCGATCGCTGGGCATCTGGACGTCGGCGCAGGCCGAGAACGTCGCCTCGGGCGGCAATCTCCTGGCCAATGACGGCGTTCCGCAGGCGATCGTCGACGGCTTCCTCGCAAGCTCCTGCCATCTGGGCGACCGGCTGATAGCCGCCATGCGCACAGGCCTCGCGGCGGGCGGCGAGGCCGGGCCGGTCCGTTCGGCGGGGCTCAAAATCGTCGACAAGCTCAGCTGGCCGATCGCCGATCTGCGCTGCGACTGGACGGAAGACTGCCCCATCGAGACGGTTGCGAAGGCCTGGGAGGTCTACAAGCCGCAGATCGAGGCCTATATTCAGCGCGCGCTCGATCCGCGGGAGGCGCCGTCCTACGGCGTACCGGGCGACGAGTGAGCGGCCTTCCGGCGGCTCAGCCGTCGATCCGGGTGCGCTCGGTCATGGCCGGCGCGATCATCCCCGGAATGTACGAGCGCGAGATACGGGCTTGGCAATAGGCCTGGAACGCTTCGACGAGCTTCGACTTCGCCAAGCTGCGCAGCGTCGCAACTCCGATCGTCATCGGGCGGTGCTCCCCGGCGAGCCGGATCGAGACCAGCCTCCGGCCATCGAGCGCTTGGTCCGATCGCGGGCGGACGTTGAATAGCCCGTAGCCGGCGCCGTTGGCGACCATCGCGCGGACGACATCCGGATGCGCCGAGCGGGCAGCGATCGTCGGCGTGATCCCCTTGGCCATGAACAGCGCGAAAAAATACTCCCGGCTCAGGGGCAGATCGAGCAGCACCAGCGGCTGATCCGCAAGCTCTTCCAGCGTCATGGCGCTCTGCCGCGCGAGAGGGTGCGTTTCGGCGACGACGATGTAGGGCGGCAGGCTGACGAGCTGCGAGAACGCGATGTCCTCCGGAATCTGGAGGTCATAGGTCAGGGCGAGGTCGGTCTCCGACCGCCGCAGCCCCCGGAGCAGGTCTTCCTGATGGCCCTCGACATGGCGGATCGTCGTATCGGGAAAGGCCGAGACGAAGCCCTGGGACAATTCCGGGACCAGCATGGGAGCCAGCGTCACCATGCAGCCGAGAGACAGCGTGCCGCGCACCAGGCCGCTGGTCTCGTCGGCGACGGTGTAGAGGCTCTCCGCCTGCGCGACCACGCGCTTGGCCTCGGCGAGAAGCGCACGTCCGACAGGGGTGAGCGACAGGCCCTGGGCATGGTGGCGGACGAAGAGCTGCGCTTTCAGCTCGCGCTCGAGATGCAAGATCGCCGTCGAGATCGAGGGTTGAGAAATATGGACGAGTTCAGAGGCCAGAGTGATGCTGCCCGTTTCGCCGGCTGCGATGAAATATTCCAACTGACGTAGCGAAAAGCGCATGGCGGCACATAGAGCATGAGTAGCGCCGTTGGCAAAGCACGGCGGCGCAGGTGGCGGACGGCAAGCGAGCATCTCGTCCAGCCGGCCGCACAACGAGATAGCGGCAGAGGCGCCGTCCTTCGGAGACGAAGCCGATGCCGAGCCCGCTCAACGCCTCGGTGGGCAGGATCGAGAGGTCCCGGCCCATGATCTGGCCAACATCGCGGTCTGCTTGACGAGCCCAGTTCGCGATGGGCACGCGGTCGGCTCGAACTCCCGCGACAGCTCCCCAGACGTCCGCCGGATCGGACCAGCTCAACCATCTATCACCGGAACTCCGGCGGACAGGCAGTTCGAAAACGCGGCTGCGGACACTCCAGAGAGTGACCCAAGGGTGGGCCACTAACACCCGTCGCTGAAACGGGCGAGACGCGCCACTTTCGGACACTGGCTCGCAGCCCGAAACCTGACATTCCTCATCGACAGGACGAGCCCTTTCACCATTTTTGACTTTCAGCACACAGTTGCGATGCGATATCATCGCAAACATGCAATCTCAGCGCCACGGTACCTCGAACGCGGCGATGGGATGCATGAAGCCTTTCAAGGCTTTATCACCAAGTGAAATGAGGCTGAATCGATTCGGAACCAATTCGGATACTGTCCCCGACACGACAATGGTGTCGGGTTCTGCTATCTGACATAGGCGAGCCGCCGTTTGAACTGTCGCACCGAACAAGTCATTGCTGTCGGCTACGGGTTCGCCCGCGTCTAACCCGATCCGCACCCGCAACTTCTCCTTGCTCGCGAGATTGAAGGCATCAAAGGCCTGCTGAATTGTACGGGCGCAATCCACGGCTACAGCGGCCTCATCGAAAGAAGCCATAATCCCGTCCCCGGTGTGCTTGACCTCGCGCCCCCCTTTGTCCTTCAGCGCGCGGCGTACCAAGGAATCGTGGGCCCTGGTCATCTCAACTGCCTGGAGGTCACCTAATCTCGCGGTCATGCCGGTCGAGTCGACTATGTCGGTGAACATTATGACTC
The DNA here is from genome assembly GCF_057321085.1 of Allobosea sp. RIT-PG3_2. Taxonomy (NCBI): domain Bacteria; kingdom Pseudomonadati; phylum Pseudomonadota; class Alphaproteobacteria; order Hyphomicrobiales; family Alloboseaceae; genus Allobosea; species Allobosea sp. RIT-PG3_2. Next base: position 211,701 of record NZ_JBXWCA010000009.1, read on the forward strand.
GTAGGGCCGGATCAAACATCGCGTGGGGGCTATCCCCCTTCGGAGGTGGGTCCGAGACGCGACCAAGGAAGGCTTCGACTGCAGAAATATCTACCTCGATTATATCTTTGGCTAAATCTCCGTGGGCCTCGTCATGCACCCGCATTGCTGCACGGATGTCAGGTGCATCGATGAGGCAGAAGCCTGTACCCCGTGCTTCGTCGAACCAGTACGTCAGGAACCGTACGCCATAGCGCTCCTGCACTTCCAAGTCCTTGCGATGAGCCTCGGCGATATCGGCGGCGGAGAGACCTCGCAAGTCATGCCGATCAAGAAAAATGGGCATTTTTCTCTCCGTTTCCACACCCGGCCAAAGGTTAGAACTGGACCAGCTGCCTCATTAATACACAAAAGCCGAGCGAGGGGCTCTTTCTTGTGTTGTTCGGCGATATCGGGCAGCTCTCGATCGCCGGCTCCGAGTTTTCCGCTGACGAGTGCGACTATCCTGATACGAAGCTCGGCGGATATGAACTCGGCTCTCCCCATATGTCCGCTAGCCACCCGGCCCAGTCGTTAGCCTCTGGTGGCAAGGATCGAGGCGGAATGCGCCATTTGCAGACGTTCAACCCACTGCGTAAAGCAGACATCGAGCCGCCGTCGCGGGAACCGCAGCAGGCTATCGGAGCTTGGCGAGCGTTGACAGGGCATTGAACATCGCCGAGTACGCGCCGCGAGGTAACGGCCTCGATCCCAAAACGGGATTAGCAATGTCCGGGAACGGCCCGGCCCTTACTTTTGGCGTTGGCTATGGCGACTTCCACGACATCAGGTACGGCGGCGCTGTTTCGCTGGTATGTATCGTCCGCGACATTCGCTGTACCTCAGGCGGCGGGACCGGTCGCGTTCGCCCTCGTCGCGCTGGCGCTGACGGGCGACACAAGCGGCGGCGCGGCGATGATCCTCGCCTTCACGCTGGCCCAGGTGTTGGGCGCGATCCCCCTCACGAGGGCGGGTCGGAGCCTCGCCCCAACAACGTATTTGCGAGCGCTCGTTCTGTTCCGGGCTGTCGCGCTCGGGACCGTGGCCTTGATGACGCATTACGCTGCGCCCTTCATCTGGCTGGTCGCATTCTCGGCTCTGGCAGGAGCGGTGACAGGCGCGGCCTTCGGATATCTGCGAGCCGTGCTGAGCGAGCTTGCTCCGGCAGGTAAATTGCCCCGGGCGCTGGGCATTTCTTCGACGCTGAACGAGGTGACGTTCGTTCTCGCACCGGTGCTCGCCTCCGGGCTCGGCACGGTTTCTCCCGCGTTTGCCGTCGTCGCTTTGTCCTGCTTGGGCGCCATTCCCGCTTTGCTCGTTCCAACCGCCCCATCGGCGCCGACCGAAGACGTGCACGCGCCGGACGCCTCCGTCCTTACGCCGTCGATCCTGCTCTGGCTGATGTGCGCTGCGGCGGGCGGCTCGACAGTGGCAGCTCTGGAGATCGGCGCGGTCGGGCTTGCCCTGCAATTTGGCTATGCCCCGGCTCTTGCAATCCTGTTCACCGTCCCGCTTTGCGTCGCGTCGGTGGCCGGCGGCATCTGGGTCAGCGTCAGAAATCGCATCGCGAGCCGGCGTGCCGTCCTGATCCAGCTGACGGTCATGACGGTTGGCGCCATCGTCGTCGCACTTCAGCTATCAATGGCGGTGACCGTGGCGGGGGCTATCCTGGTCGGTGCAGTGCTCGCGCCGTTGGGAACCTACTACTCGCTGATCCTCGACACGCTTGCTCCGCCAAAAAAGCGGCCCGAGGTCTTCGCGCTGCTCCGCACCGCCAACGCGACCGGTGTCATCATCGCCAGCGCGGTCATGACCGCAGTCTCGCTGTCGACGGCGTTGATCGTCGTGAGCTGCCTGATGGCTTCTGTCGTCATCGTCGTCGGCCTCGCTTCAAGGCCACCGATGTCGGTTACGCCCCCGGCCGCTTAGCCAAGGCCAGTCCGACCCAAGGCAACCATCCTTCATCACCAAGCCAGCATGAGGGCGGCTGAGCCGACGACCAGCCAGCTGCGCGAGCATCTACAGTCAGCGCGGCCATTCTTGCCCCGCATCATGTGCGGGTGCTGATGGAACACTGCTGCGCCGTACGGCGCCTCTTCGCGAAAACGGCAGAAGCATGGAGACACGCTCGCGGTAACGCCGGTAGTCGTCGCCGAAGAGCGCAATCAGATCACGCTCCTCCAGCATGATGCCGATCAGGATGTAGGCGGTCGTGACTGCCGCGAAGAGCAGATGACCCTGGCTCATGACGGGCGTCGCCCAAAAGGCAATGATGAATCCGAGGTAGATCGGATGCCGAACAAGCTTGTAGAGGCCCGGCGTGCGGAACTCGGCAGCGGGCATGCCGCGCCCGGAGAACCGCATGAACACCTGCTTCAGCCCGAACAACTCGAAATGGCTGATCATGAAGGTCGAAAGCAGTACGAGCAGCCAGCCGAACAAGGACAGCGCGGTGAGAGCGGCCGACAGCCTCGTATCCGTCACGCTCCAAACGAGTTGCGGCAAAGGCCGCCACTGCCACATCAAGAGCGCAAGGGCAGCCGTCGCGAGCAGGACATAGGTTGGCCGCTCAAGCGCTGGATCGATCCAACCGCCCCACCGGCGCTTGAACCAAGGGCGAGCCATTACGCTATGCTGGATCGCGAAAAGCGACAGCAATGCGAGGTTAATGACGACAGCCTGCACGATCGGCGTAGCCGGTCCGTCATCGATCCCCTTCGGCACGAAAAGTGCGCCGACGAAGCCGACCGCATAGACAAAGGTTGCGAAGAAGAAAGCGTATGACAGAAGGCCATAGAGCAGGATGGTGGCCTTGCGCATGGCGGGGTCCCCCGGTCGGTTGCGATGAATGGCGTTGTTGGCCTGCGTCGCGGCAAGGTGTGGTCGAAGTCTTGGATACGCCACAATTGCCGATCGAACTCGGAGCTGCGTCATCTGCAATGTTTAGTCTTCAGGTTTGCGCCAGCGCGTGCGCTTCCGAAGTCAATCTTGCGGCGAAAATTGATCCCGAAACGATGTATTCTCTTTGTCCATCAGGCTTAAAGCGTATGACGCTGCCATCTTCTCTTAGAAGATAAGCCGATAGCCCAACGCTCCGCATTTGTTGAATGGTATTGCGATGGAATAGCGCAAGTTTGTGATCGAAAGTGGGGGGCATGCGGCACGCTCCGGGGTTCAATCCAGCGCTATGGATACGCACCTCGGGGGAAATGAATGTGATGTGGGTCACACATCCAGCGGTGACGCCGTATGAGCTGTTCGGCGCGCTGAAAGACCGGCCGCAACCGAAAAGGAACGTTCTTGGCGGAACAGCTCAGTATCAGCCGGGCGCCAGCGGACTCTGGGTCCTCGCCTGAAAGCGGGCCTTCACAGCAAACCTGAATCGGAGGCCTCAATCGGCGGAAGACCGACGATTTCGGTTCCGCCAGCGATTGAAACGCTCCAGTATCCCGACATAGTAGCGAGCTTCGGTTGAGAAAAGAGACCCTAGACGCGCCGTGTCTGTCAATGAGACAGAAGCGTATCCTCGCCTCTACTTCAGACCGTATTCGCAACAATTACCCGTTGGCGATAAGTCGTCGGAAAATGGCGTGTCATTGGGGAAGGTCGTTCCAATAGTCCCTCATTTCCTGCTGACGTTTTTGGTCTGGTGAAACTCTTCCGTCCCCATAGAGGGTCGCGGCGCCTCGGACCTGGGCCTCGGTGATGTCGGTGCGATAGCCCTCGAGCTCCTTGTCGTAGACGAGCTTTTCCCATGGGATCGTAACGTGGTGGCTGCCAATGCCGAGAAATCCTCCAAACGTCACATCGACGAAGAATACGCGACCACTGACCTTCTCAATCAACAAGCGCTTGATGGTGCCGATCTGATCGTACTTGCGGTCGAATACGGCGGTCCCTGCGACGCGATCACTTTCGATGAACAGGTGCGCTGCCGCTGGCCGCTCGACCGGCCCCCAGAGATAGAAGCCATTCTCGATGATGCCGGCCGCAACGACCGCCCTGCTGACTTTCGGGGTCCATTCCGCGTCGGGTCGGATCTCCCGCACGAGGGTCCACGGCCCAAGATCCTGAGGCAAGCTGGCGCCGGTGGGCTCCTCGGTGAAGCCGCGTAGGTCACGGGAGTTCACCGCTTGGAACAAGCAGTAGGTTCTCATGAGCGCCTCCCTCTACTGAAACACAGCCTGGTGGGCTGGTGCGCCATCCGGCTGCGGCATCCATGGTGACCGAGCCTCCAGACCGCCCGTCATGAACCGGCCACGAAGAACGCCAGCCGGGTGAAGAGCGTGTAGTTCGATTCGAAGACCATGATTCCGACGAAGACCAACAAAACCAGCGGCGGGACGAGGATCGCATAGCTCAGCGCCAGTCGCTCCCAGGCCATGTGCATGAAGACGGCGACGATCAGCCCGGCCTTGAGCGCCATGAAGATCAGGATCAGCGACCATCTGAGATAGCCGACGAGACCGAAGTAATCGACCAGGTAAGAGCAGGCGCTGAGGATGAAAAGCCAGGCCCAGACCACGAGATAAAGCCTGATCGGATGCTGTTGTGCGTCGGTATGAGCTGCGGCCTGTGCCATGTCGACCACTCACCAGAGATAGAACAGCGCGAAGATGAACACCCAGACGAGATCGACGAAGTGCCAATAGAGCCCGGTGATCTCGACGATCTCGTAGCGTCCCTTCCGGCTGGTGAAGAACCCGCACCGCTCCTGGTCGAAATCGCCGCGCCAGACCTTACGGGCGATGATGATCAGGAAGATCACGCCGATCGTGACATGGGTGCCGTGGAAGCCGGTGATCATGAAGAAGCTGGAGCCGAACTGCTCCGCGCCCCAGGGATTACCCCAGGGGCGGACGCCTTCCGAGATCAGCTTCGACCATTCGAAGGCCTGCATGCCGACGAAGGTCGCGCCGAGCACGGCGGTCACCAGCATCAGGATCGCCGTCTTCCTACGGTCGCGGCGATAGCCGAAATTGACCGCCATCGCCATCGTGCCGCTACTACTGATCAGGACGAAGGTCATGATCGCGATCAGGATCAGCGGAAGGTGGTGGCCGGCGATCTCAAGAGCGAAGACCTCGCTCGGATTGGGCCAGGGCACGGTCGTCGACATCCTCACTGTCATGTAGGAGATGAGGAACGTGCCGAAGATGAAGGTGTCGCTGAGCAGGAAGATCCACATCATGGCCTTCCCCCATGAGACGTTCTTGAAGGCCCGCTGATCGGACGACCAGTCCGCCACGATGCCCTGCCAGCCGGGGGCGCGACCGACCTTGGCATTCAGGGTGGTGGGCGCGACCTCATTCATCGGCCTCTCCTCGCTAACTCAGCAATCCGCGGCAGATCTCGATGAGATCGTCCGTCCAGCGCATCAGCAGGCTGAACAGGACGAGCCAGACCAGCAGCAGGAAATGCCAGTAGATGGCACAGAGCTCGACGCTGAGGGTCAGCTCGCCCATCGTCTTCGGGGCGATGTCCTTCGGTGCGGCGAACACTCCGGCGGAAGTCCGGCAAAGCGCCACGAGCCCGCCCAGCATATGCGCGCCATGAATCGCCGTGACCAGGTAGAAGAAGGCGCTGGCGGGGTTGGCCGCCGTGAAATAGCCGGAGGCGGCAAGCTCGCGCCACGCCAGCACCTGAGCGGCAAGGAAGGCGAGCGAGCACACGCCCGCGGCAACGAGGCTGGAGCGAAGATGGCCGAGCTCGTCGCAGCGCGCGGCGATCACCGCCATGTAAAGCGCGACGCTCGCGAGGATCAGAAGTCCGGTGCTGAACCAGAGCACGGTCGGCATCGGCAGCGCGCGCCAATCCGCCATGCCCATGCGCATCGAGTAGGCGCTCACGAGCAGCGCAAAAAGCGAGCTGGCGACGACGAGGAAGGCGCCGAGGCCGAGCTTCGCCGTCGCCGGCGAAGACGGCTCCGCGGCATCGCCGATAACTCCGACCTCGAGCCAGGGCTTGGAAGCCAGGCGTTGACGCGAGAGCCACCAGCCAGCGAAGGCTGCCACGATGACCATGAAGACGAGGACCACGCCCATCGCGCCTCTCCTCACGCGGTCAGCGGGGTCGGCGGCTGGTTCTGCGGCAGGAAATCCTGCGCGGCGCCAGGCACGCTGTAATCATAGGCCCAGCGGTAGACCACCGGCAGGGTCTTGCCCCAATTGCCGTGCGGCGGCGGCGTCGTCGGCGTCTGCCATTCGAGCGTGGTCGCGCGCCAGGGATTGCCGCCGGCCGGCCGGCCGTGCCTGACGCTCCAGACGAGGTTGAACAGGAAGACGAGCTGGGCGGCGCCGACGATCAGGGCGACGATCGTGATGAAGGCGTTCAGCGTCCCCACCGAAGGCGGGATGAAGGCCATCTCGCCGATCTCGTGATAGCGGCGCGGCACGCCCATCAGCCCGATATAGTGCATCGGGAAGAAAATCAGGTAGGCCCCGAGGAAGGTGATCCAGAAATGCAGCTTCCCGAGCGCGTCATCGAGCATCCGCCCGGTGACCTTCGGATACCAATGGTAGATCGCGCCGAAGATCACGAGGATCGGCGCGACGCCCATCACCATGTGGAAATGGGCGACGACGAACATCGTATCGGAGAGCGGCACGTCGACGACGACATTGCCGAGAAACAGGCCGGTGAGCCCGCCATTGACGAAGGTGACGATGAAGCCGAGGGCGAACAGCATCGGCACTGTGAAATGGATGTCGCCGCGCCAGAGCGTCAGCACCCAGTTATAGACCTTGATCGCGGTCGGGATCGCAATGATCAGTGTCGTGGTGGCGAAGAAGAACCCGAAGGCGGGGTGCATCCCGCTGACGTACATGTGGTGCGCCCAGACGACGAAGCTGAGCGCGCCGATTGCCACTAGCGCCCACACCATCATGCGGTAGCCGAAGATGTTCTTGCGCGCATGGGTGCTGATCAGATCGGAGACGATGCCGAAGGCCGGCAGCGCGACGATGTAGACCTCCGGATGCCCGAAGAACCAGAACAGGTGCTGGAACAGGATCGGGCTGCCGCCCTTATAAGCCAGCCGCTCGCCCATCGCGACGATGGCCGGCATGAAGAAGCTCGTGCCGATCAGCCGGTCGAGCAGCATCATCACGGCGCCGACGAAGAGTGCGGGAAAGGCGAGCAGCGCCATGACGGTCGCCGTGAAGATGCCCCAGATCGTCAGTGGCATGCGCATCAGCGTCATGCCCCGGGCGCGCCCTTGCAGGATGGTCACGACATAGTTCAGCCCGCCCATCGTGAAACCGATGATGAAGAGGATGAGCGAGACGAGCAACACGACGATGCCCCATTGCTGGCCGGGCGTGTTGGCCAGGATCGCTTGCGGCGGATAGAGGGTCCATCCCGCGCCAGTCGGGCCGCCCGGCACGAAGAAGCCGGTGACGAGAACCAGCACGGCGAGCAGGTAGATCCAGAAGCTCAGCATGTTCAAATAGGGGAACACCATGTCCCGCGCGCCGAGCATCAGCGGAATGAGATAGTTGCCGAAGCCGCCGAGGAACAGGGCGGTCAGCAAGTAGATCACCATGATCATCCCATGCATGGTGATGAACTGGTAGTAGCGATCCGGGTCGATGAAAGAGAATGTCCCCGGGAAGCCGAGCTGCAGCCGCATCAGCCAGGACAGGACCAGGGCGACAAGGCCGATCGACAGTGCCACCATGGAATATTGGATGGCGATGATCTTCGCATCCTGCGAGAAGACGTACTTCGTCATCCAGCTATGCGGGTGATAGAGTTCGACATCGTCGACTTCGGCCGCCGGTAGCGGTTCAGGGGCGCCGTGCATTACGTCGACCATCGGACCATCTCCACTCCTCGCGGGGGCGAAGTCCCGTTCCGGGGTTCGCCCCGCATCTAGCCCTAGTTCTTCGCCTCCGCCCTGGCGGGCGCCTGAAGCTGGGCGAAGGTTTTCTGCTGCTGCAGCCAAGTCTGGTACTTGCCCTCCAGCTCGACCACGACATTGCCGCGCATGAAGGTGTGGCCGGTGCCGCAGAGCTCGGCGCAAAGCACGTCGAAAGTGCCGGCCAGCGTCGGCGTGAACCAGTAATAGGTGACGCTGCCTGGGATCATGTCCATCTTGGCGCGGAACTCCGGCACGTAGAAATCGTGCACGACATCCACCGCGCGCAGCAGCATCTTCACCGGCTTGCCGAGCTGGAGATGGAGGTTGTCACCCTGGATGACGACGTCGTCCTGCCCGTGCGGGTCTTTCGGATCGACGCCCAGCGGGTTCTCCGGGGTGATATGGGCGACATCGGAGGCGCCGAGTTTGCCATCGGCGCCCGGCAGCCGGTAGGCCCATTGCCACTGCTGGCCGATGACCTCGACCATGGTGGCGTCCTTCGGAACCGTGACGAACTGGTGCCAGACGATGAGGCCGGGCGCGAGCATGGCGGCGACGCCGACGCCGGTGCCGATCGCGAGCCACCATTCGAGCCTCTTGTTCTCGGGCTCATAGGCGGCGCGGCTGCCCTCGCGGTGGCGAAAGCGGAAGGTGCAATAGGCCATGAACAGCACGACAGCCGCAAAGACGGCGCCGGTAATCCAGAACGTGATGATGATGGTATCGTCGATATAGCCCCAGTTGGAGGCGATCGGCGTCCACCACCACGGACTCAGGAAGTGGAACACCACTGAGCCGATCACGACCAGAGCTAGGACGACCGCGATACCCATCCCTTTTCATCCTTGCCGAGGGCGGCAACGAACAGGAATCAGGCAATGCCGCAGCATGAGTAACGCGCCGCGGCGCTACGTAAACGCGCTCACTTTCGACATGAGAACGGTGTTGCGGCCCGAGGTGAATCGGGCCGTCAGCTTAAAACGGACGAGGACAACAACATTAGGGAAGGCACATGACTGCCGTGGGGCGCGGGCTCGAGCGAACGCACCGTCGGGCTGCAAGTTTTGCTTCCTGTTCGCCATCACCGAACCTATGGTTCGCTTGGACGACCACGCGTCGCATCTGACGCATAAGCTCTCAGCCAGGCCGCAGGACACTCAAGCCTCCAGCCCATAGTCGCCTCATGTTGTCGTCCTGCTCGCGGGAGTTGTCAATCGATCCGATATCGCAGCCCGGAGTCGTCACGGCTGCTTCAAGCGCCGATAAGGCTATTTTTTCTTTCCGTCAGCGTCAAATTGCTTGAGGAAGGCAACGATGTCGTCGATTTCCTGATCGGTTTTTAGGCCCGGGAACACCATCTTGGTGCTTGGGATCTTTACCTGCGGCGCCTTGATGTAATCCCGGAACGTGGGCTCGTCCCACACGATGCCGGAGCTCTTATTGGCGGCCGAATAACTGTAGCCCTCGATCGATCCCGCCGGCCGACCGAGGAGGCCGTTCAATCTCGGCCCGACGGCGTTCTTCGCCGTTTCCCCGATCTGGTGGCAGGCACGGCATTTTTGAAAGACCTTCTCACCCGCGGCGGGCTCGCCGGCCGCCTTGGCTGGATGGGACAGGGCCGCAAGCATCAACGAGGCCATCAAGGTCGAGCGCAGCATCGAAGGTTCTCCCTCGAATTCGGAAGCGACCTTTCCGCCGGGCGGGCGGTCAAGCCGCACAACCTTTCGCAATATGTCTACATCATTGCCGGCCTGCCTCCAATCCAAGGTGCCCGACAGCAGACGCTCCCAGAGTCCGAAATGGGGCCAATTTCGTTCGCCGCCCCAACGGGCGGCGAACGTGCGCAACACGTCCGTAGCCTCGCTCGGTCAGCCGGCTGCTATCAGGAAGGAACACCGTAGCCATCGTCCACATCAGAGGGTGGCGCCATAGGCTACAAAGTATTTTCCGAGTTTATGTAGGCAATTAGGGCGAGCTTTTGAAGCGCGAGATCATGCCTCTGGAACGCCAGGGCCGCCGTCGCTGCGATGCTGGGGTCTTCGCGCCGTCGGCCCTAGCTTCGTCGGCACTCAGACGGTACAGCGGCGCGATCAATCCGCTATCCCTTTTCGTTGCGACAAAACTCGATCGGAAAGCGCTCGCACCTCAGGCAAATGTGGGCGGCGCACCGGGCACTTCAACATATGCTGTTGGGAGCCATGACCGGTCGTCGACGTTCGGTTAGGTGCTATCCCTGCAACTCGCCGATGCCTTCTTGTCAGAATCAATTCACCACTCGGCGCGAGGCTGAGTGGTGAAGAGCAACTCTCCTAAACAAGGCCCCTGCAACTCCACCACCGCCTTCGGCTTGACGCCCCGCTTTCGGCCTTCTCGAAGTCGACCGACTCCTCCGACGGGATCACTCACTGCGAACCGGTCAGGCTGAAGGCGTTCCTCCGCTAACCCGGAACGCGATTGGGTTGCGCTCCTCGCGGAGCGATCCGGTAAGGGCCGCGATTTTGTCGAATGGCATCTGCAGGAAGACATGACGCCTCCGGAAGCGCTCATTCGGGCGGCGGCCGAATTGCTCGATGAACAATCGGCGGGGCCGGTTGAGCTCACATGATGTCGGAGCAGTCCAATGACAGGACGAGTATCGTGCGGCCCTCGCGCGCGGCGGCGCTAAGCGACGGACTTGAGGGGTCCGAAGGGGCCAGGAGTTCAGTCGTCTCACGTCAGAGATCCGCGACTGGGCTGACGCCCACAAGGGCGATACTTCTAGGCAAGATCGACAAGGATTGATAGATCGCGCCTCCTGGGCGCGGCTTCCAGCGGGATGCTGAGATCACCGTAGGCCTGATCGCGCTGCCCGGAGCGAGCTTCGTGACACAAGGCACGAGGCCCGCCACCAACGCCGCTCTGCTCGCGGCCGGGCTCAATGCCAGACTCGGTGAGCGGGTCACCCTTGGCGTCCGCCTCGACAGCGAGCTCTCCGCCAACACCAGACGCCTCGGCGGAAGCGCTCAGATCAGGATCAGCTTCTGAAGTTGGAAGCCGGTATTCACCTATGTTGCGTTTGCTTAGTCTGCTGAGCCCTGCAGTTGGCTGAGTTCCGCCTTCCGGCGGCCTTGGTACGTCGGCAACTGGCGCCCGCCTGTCTTGAGCCGAGCAGCTTGTGCTAAGAATGAATTGGTGGTCAGCGATCTCGAACAGCGACAAGGATTGTCCCTTGAGAAAGCGAAGTGGCACCATTCGGAAGCGTCGTCGGCTCCTCGCCAGAAACGCGAGGCAGATACTCGCTTGCTCGGCGTGACGTTATGGCTCTCAATCCCTCGTCTGCCCTTTCCCAACTCTTGAACGCCCCGGTGAAACCGGGGCAGGTTATTTGGATTGGCCTCCGGCCGCGCCGCCGAGAGCCAATGCTTCCTGTACAAAGCGCGGATCTTGATCTGGTGCAGGGTATCATTGGTGATCGCTACGTCCGGGCCGCAGGCGCGCGGCAAGTGACCTTGGTTCAGGCCGAACACCTCGCCGCGATCGCGAGCCACATCGGGCGCCCGCAAGTTTTTCCCGAGGATTTGCGGCGCAACGTCGTAACCTGCGGCATCAATCTGCTCGCTCTCAAGGAGAAGCGATTCAAGATCGGTTCCACTGTCTTGGAAACGACCGGAGAGTGTCATCCGTGCTCTCGCATGGAAGAAATCTTGGGGGTAGGCGGATACAATGCAGTGCGGGGACTCGGCGGCATCACAGCCCGCATTGTCGTAAGCGGAACCATCGGCGTCGGCGATGACGTAGCCTCGCTTCCAACCGCTGTCGCGGCCCATTTCCGCCGGTAGCTTACGAGTGCACACCAGATCACACCTATCCGAAGTGAGCACGTGGCTGCGGAAATGTATGTGCCACGTCGCTGCTAGGGTTCGAGAAAGGCTGCCAGTCTTCGGGCGTGCCGACGCACATGAGCTTGAGCTTCACCCCCGGGCACGACACGCCGCTGGTTGACTTGTCAGGACTGAGCGACGCGTCGGTTCGTGAAGGTCAGGAGGCAAGTTACCCTTTGATCAGCGATCGAAATGCGCAACGAAGCGCGCATCGGCCGGCGGCACACCAGCGGCGGCGGGTGGGGCTTTGCTCGCTACGAGGGTTAAAGTTCTGACGTAAAACCCCAGTCCGGGAGCTCCGCCGTGCTACTTTCCGAGCATAGGCATGCCCTTGTGCATTGGCGCGTTTTGGCCTCATGCTCCTGGTCAAGAGGGAACAGCAGATCATGTGCCGGCTCCAAGATGGCATTTGGTGCGGCAAACCGGATAGCGCATGGTTTCTGTTGAGCTGAAAGCCGTTTCGAAAACCTGGGGCGGCGCTGCGGCGGTCGACGAGGTCAGCTTCGCCGTGGAGGGCGGCAAGCTCGTCGCGCTGCTGGGGCCGTCCGGCTGTGGAAAGTCGACGACGCTACGCCTGATCGCCGGGCTAGAGGACACCAGCAGCGGCGCGATCATGATCGGCGGGCGCGATGTCACCTACGCCCAGCCATCGAAGCGCGGCATCGCGATGGTGTTCCAGAACTACGCGCTGTTTCCGCATCTGTCGGTCGCGGAGAACATCGCCTTCGGATTGCAGGTGCGGAAGGTCCCGCGCGCCGAGCGCGATGCGCGGCTGGCGCGGGCCGCCGATATTCTCGGGCTGGGTGGTCTGCTCGACCGCAAGCCTTCACAACTGTCGGGTGGGCAGCAGCAACGCGTCGCGCTCGGGCGCGCGATAGTCGCCGAGGCTCCCGTCTGCCTGATGGACGAGCCGCTTTCGAATCTGGATGCGCAGCTTCGGGTCGAGATGCGCCGCGAGATTCGCGAGCTCCAACAGCGGCTGGGGATCACCATGGTCTATGTCACGCATGACCAGGTCGAGGCGATGACCATGGCCGACCAGGTCGTGCTGATGCGCAACGGCCGCATCGAACAGGATGCGCCGCCCGACGAGATCTACGAGAATCCGGCGAGCATCTTCGTCGCGCGCTTCGTGGGAACGCCGCCGATGAATGTCGTGCCGCTGTCGGCCATTGTGGCGGCCGGTAGTGTGGGGCAGTTGACGCCGCCGCCGGGCCTCGACCCGGCCAAGCTTGCCGTCGGCATCCGCCCCGAGATGACCGAACTCGGCGACAGCGGCATCGCGGCCGATGTGGTCGCGGTGGAATATCTCGGTGCCGATACGCTGGTTGAAACCCGCATCGGCGGGCATGGCTTCATCGTCCGGCGCCCCGGCAAGGTGCGGACGAAGCCGGGCGAAAAGGTCTACATCACATTGTCACAATCGGGACTGCACTGGTTCGACCAGGCGTCCGAGCGCAAAGTGGTTCGGGGTTAGGACCTGCTTACAAGGGTCGGGCGCGAGCCATCTCACAGGGGAGGACTACAGAATGGACAGGCGTGAAGTGTTGGGCGGCGCTGCCGCGCTCGCGGGATCTCTGGCCCTGCCGGGCCTTGCCCTCGCGCAGCAGGCAACGGAGATCTCCTTTTTCTACCCGGTCGCGGTCGGCGGGCCGATCACCAAGCTGATCGATGCCTATGCCGCCGGCTTCGAGAAGGAAAATCCCTCGATCAAGGTCAAGCCGATCTATGCCGGCACCTATCAGGAGACCATCGTCAAGGCGCTGACCGCGCATAAGAGCGGCACCCCGCCGGTGCTCTCGGTGCTGCTCTCGACCGACATGTTCACGCTAATCGACGAAGAGGCCATCGTGCCCTTCGACAGCTTCATCAAGAGCGACGACGACAAGAAGTGGCTCGGCTCATTCTTCCCCGGTTTCATGGAAAACAGCCAGTCCGGCGGCAAGACCTGGGGCATTCCGTTCCAGCGCTCGACGGTGGTGCTGTACTGGAACAAGGAGCTGTTCAAGGAGGCCGGGCTCGACCCCGACAAGCCCCCGAAGAACTGGGCCGAGCAGGTCGAATTCGCGCAGAAGCTGACCAAGCGCGACGCTGCCGGCAATGTCACGCAATGGGGCATCCAGATCCCGTCCTCAGGCTTCCCCTACTGGCTGTTCCAGGGCCTCTCGACGCAGGCCGGCGCGATCCTCGCCAATGCCGCCGGCGACAAGACCGACTTCGCCAATCCGGGTGTCGTCGAGGCGCTGCAATACTGGGTCGACCTCGCGCAGAAGTACAAGGTGCACCCGACCGGCATCGTCGAATGGGGCACCACGCCGAAGGACTTCTTCGAGAAGAAGGTCGCGATGATGTGGACCACCACCGGCAACCTGACCAATGTGCGCGCCAACGCCAAGTTTCCCTTCGGCGTCGGGCTGCTGCCGGCCGGCAAACGCTTCGGCAGTCCGACGGGCGGCGGCAATTTCTACCTGTCCAAGAAGGCCACGCCCGCCGAGCAGGAAGCCGCCGTCAAGTTCGTGCGCTGGATCACGACGCCGGAGCGCGCGGCCCAATGGAGCATCGAAACCGGCTATGTGGCGGTGACACCCGCCTCCTACGAGACGGAGGCGATGAAGAAATACGTCGCCGATTTCCCGCAGGCGCTGGTGGCGCGCGACCAACTGCCCAATGCCGTGGCCGAGCTCTCGACCCATGAGAACCAGCGCGTCACCAAGGCGCTGAACGATGGGTTGCAGGCGGTGCTGACCGGCACCAAGGCGCCGCAGAAGGCGATGGAGGACGCGCAGGCCGAGGCCGAGCGCATCCTGAAGCCGTATCGCTGAGGTCAAGACCTTTTGGCGATGAACAACCGCGCGACCGCCACGGTCCACGGCTGGCTGCTTTTGCTGCCTGCCATGGCCTGCCTTGTGCTCTTCACGCATTGGCCGGCGGTCGCGAGCCTGATCGAGAGCTTCCATTCGACAGCCAAGGCGCGCCGCCCGGCGCGCTTCGTCGGCCTCGACAACTACGAGCAGATGCTCGCCGACCCGATCTTCTGGAAGGCGATGTCGAACAATCTCTGGTTCGCGCTCGGCACGATTCCGGCCTCGATCGCGCTCGCACTGCTGATGGCGGTCTGGGTCAACGACAAGATCGTCGGGCGGACCTGGGTGCGAATGGCTTTCTTCACGCCGACGATCCTGCCGATGATCGCGGTGGCCAATATCTGGCTGTTCTTCTTCACCCCGCAATACGGGCTGCTGGAACAGATCGTCGGATTCTTCGGCGGGCGCAACACCAACTGGCTGGGTTCCCAGGACACGGCGCTTTCCGCCATCACCATAGTGGCGATCTGGAAGGAAGCCGGCTTCTTCATGATCTTCTACCTCGCGGCGCTCCAGGCCCTGCCGCCGAGCCTGGGCGAGGCGGCCGCGATTGAGGGCGCCTCGCGCTGGACTTACTTTCGGCGGATCCAGTTCCCGCTGCTGATGCCGACGACGCTGTTCGTGCTGATCAACGCCGTGATCAACGCCTTCCGCATGGTCGACCATATCTTCGTCATGACGCGCGGCGGGCCCGACAACGCGACCACGCTTTTGCTGTTCTACATCTATCAGGTCGGCTTCAGCTTCTGGGATACGGCCTATGCGGCGACGCTGACCTGTGTGCTGCTGGCGCTGCTCGCGCTCGTCGCCTTCGCCCAATACGGCATCCTCGAGCGCAGGACGCATTATCGATGAGCGCTCCCGTCGCGCAGCCGGCCGCGCATGCGGCGCGCACCGACCCCTACGCTCCGAAGGGTCTCTCGCTGACGCTGGAATCGACCGGGGCGATCCTGCTCGCGCTGCTCTGGGTCCTGCCGCTGGCCTATGCAGTCTGGGCCGCCTTCCACCCGGCCGAATATACGACGCGCTTCGTTCTCACCGCGCCGCTGACGCTGGACAATTTCGCCCGCGCCTGGGCGGCGGCGCCCTTCGCCCGCTATTTCCTCAACACCTTCATCCTGGTGACGATGATCCTCGCCTTCCAGCTTGTGCTGGGGACGCTCGCGGCTTATGCGCTAGCGCGGCAGGATTTCTGGGGGCGCGACGTTGCCTTCGCGCTGATCCTGGCCCAGCTGATGATCATGCCGGATGCGCTGATCGTCGAGAACTACCGCACGCTCGCCAAAGTCAACCTGATCGACACCATTCCCGCGATCGCGCTGCCCTACATCGCCTCGGCCTTCGGCATCTTTCTGCTCAGGCAGACGTTCAAGACCGTACCCAAGGAGCTCGACGATGCCGCTCGCGTCGAGGGCGCGAGCCCGCTGCAGGTGCTGATCAAGGTCTATGTTCCGCTCGCGAAGCCGACCTATATCGCCTATGGGCTGGTCTCGGTCAGCTACCACTGGAACAACTTCCTCTGGCCGCTGCTGGTCACGAATTCGGTCGAATCACGGCCGCTGACCGTCGGCCTGCAAGTGTTCTCGTCAAGCGATCAGGGCATCGACTGGGCGGTGATCTGCGCTGCGACCCTGATGACCTCGGCGCCTCTGCTCGTCGGCTTCCTGCTGTTCCAGCGTCAGTTCGTGCAGAGCTTTATGCGCGCAGGGATCAAATAAGGCATCGGGCGAAGCTGATCAGATGAAGTTGATCACCTGGAACATCCAATGGGCGCGGGGGACGGACGATGTCGTCGATCCGCGCCGGATCATCGAACACGCCCGCGCGATGGCGGATTTCGACGTGCTCTGCCTACAGGAGGTCGCGGCCAATTTCCCCGATCTCGATGGCAACGATACGACGGACCAGTTCGCGCTGTTTTCGCAACTCCTGCCGGGCTTCACTGCGATCGAGGGCATCGGGGTTGATGTCGATGACGGCAAGGGCGGGCGCAAGCGCTTCGGCAACCTGATCCTGAGTCGCTACCCCGTCGCGCAGGCACTGCGCCACCTCCTGCCCTGGGAGGCGGCGGCGACGAGCAACATGCCGCGCGTGCTGGTCGAGGCGGTCGTCGTGGCGCCGTTCGGGTCGGTGCGGGTGATGACGACGCATCTCGAATATTCCTCGCCTGCGCTGCGCGCGGCACAGGTCGAGGGCATCCGCGAGGCTCATCGCATGGCGGCAGCCCGTGCACGCACGCCGCGAGCGCCTGGGCAGCACACCTATGCGCCGACGCCGAACACGGCGAGCGCGATCCTGACCGGCGATCTCAACATGCGGCCCGACGATCCGTCACTGGCGCGGCTGATGGCCCCCTTCGATAGCGAAACGCCAACGCTTGCCGATCTCTGGCCGGCGCTGATGGGGGAGGCCCCGCCGCCGCCTACCGCCTTCATCGTCGACCAGACCTTTGGTCCGCCGGGCTGCCTCGACTATGTGCTGGCGACGCCCGAACTGGCCGCCCGAGCCCGCAGCATCGTCTGCGACGTCGAGACGCGCGCCTCGGATCATCAGCCGATCCTGGTCGCGTTCGATGCCGGCTGAGCGCGGGCAGGCGGTACTGTGATGATCTTCACGCGGCAGGACCACGACAGGCTCGACAGCATTCTCATTGAGGCCGCGCGCCGCGAGGTCATGCCGCGCTTCCGCAAGCTGGCGCAGGGGGATGTCCGCGCAAAGTCCGCGCCAGGCGATCGCGTGACGGAAGCCGACGAAGCGGCGGAGCGCTTCATCTATGCCGAGCTCGAGCGGGCGTTTCCCGGCGCGCTGCTGGTCGGCGAGGAGGCGGCGACGCGTGATCCGGCGGTGCTGAGCCAATTGGCGGATGCTGAGCTCGCCTTCGTAATCGATCCGATCGACGGCACGCTGAACTATGCCTCCGACTTGCCGCTTTTCGCCGTCATGGCAGCCGCCACCGTCAAGGGCGAAACCGTGGCGGCTGTGATCCACGACCCCATCCTCGCCGACAGCGCGCTCGCCCTGCGGGGGGAAGGTGCCTGGCTGCGCGGATGTGGTGGCGAAGCTCGCGACCTGCGCGTCGGCAAGGCGGCAACGCCAGCGGCGATGAGCGGCATGGTGAGCTGGCAGTATTTTCCCGAACTGCTACGGAACGCGCTTCCCGGGCGATTCCCGGCTTTCGCGAATGTCTCGTCGCTGCGTTGCTGCGGGCATGAATACCGGCTCGCGGCCGGAGGGCGTTGCGATTTCCTGCTCTACGGTGTCCTGAATCCCTGGGATCACGCGCCGGGCGCCCTGCTTTTCAGCGAGGCCGGAGGGCATGCCCGGATGCTTGACGGCAGCGTGTATCGCGCGGGACGGCCATCCACCGGCTTGCTCTGCGCGCCCGATGCAGAGAGCTGGCGCCAGATCAGGGCCATCCTGGCCGCCTGACCGGCACGCAGGGCTGCGATGCTGCCGCAGACATCCGGGATTTCGAAAGATCGACCGTGAGCCCAAGCTTCGCGAGAAAGTTGGTGGGAGAGGGACTTTGATAATCGGCTTAAGCTACTGTAATTAAATCTTAAATTTGACTGATTATACGACAAGGCCATCACAACGGCAAACATCGATCCTTGCGTCGAGACAAGTAATCCATTCCTGAATTTGCGGATTCTTGTCTTGCCTGCTGCGTCGGCGCGGGCGCTTGGCAATCGCCGCACTGGTCGCATTCTTCGCAATCGATGCCCATGGTTGAGCAGAGCCGTTAGGCCGACCCGTTCCCAGAGAAGGCTCAGCGTGAACTCGCTTCTGATGGGCGACGACGTGCTCGACCGCAGGCCGCATCGCCGACTTGCCGGCATTGGCGCGCGCGACATGCTGCGGCATCGGCCGTCCGGGCGGTTGCGGCGATGGATTCGGCTGACCAGCATCTTCGCCGCAGAGCTTTTCTTCCCCTGTGATCGGTAGGCGCTGTCGGCCCGGACCTCGCAGGCGGTGTTCTGCGTCGCCACCAGGCGCGATAGCATCCGCCCATCGGCATGCGCTGCCGAGGTCACCGCGCTCTCCCGGATGAAGCCGAAACGACGGTGGATCGCGATATGGGTTTATAGCCGAAGGCTGGCAAGGCGATCTGCGCAAGGGCGTGCCGTCGGGCCGTACCAGATCTTGCCGCCGATCTTGAGCGTCCAGCGCGCATCGACGTCCTTTGCGCCGCCTTGCTGGGTTCATCGGGCCAGATCTCCTGGGCAGTCTTGCCAGGCGTGATCGCCTCCTTCTCCGCTCCGTGTTCCGCTGCTTGGGTGCGGGCACGAGGAAGGCATCGACGATCTGACCCGACATCGGGATGTAGCCCTTCTTCTGCAGTTGCCAGTCGGAGGCCTTCATCGCCCGCCGCAGCGTGCCGGTTCAGCCAGTCTGTTGCGGAAGTGCCGGATCGTGTTCTCGTCGGGCGTCGGAGCGCCAAGATCGAGTGCAGGCAACGCATCCAGGACAGGCGGTCCCCGCGTCGCTCAGATTATGCTGCGCCTGAAGGATCAGCGCCTTGAACATCGAGATCGGAAGGTCCGCTTTCGGGCAGCGAACTAGGTGCCGCTATTGGCGCTAGGTAGTAGTTGGTCGCGGTACGCTCACGAGGTCGATACAATGATCGTCTCGCGCAGGTGGCTGACGAACATCGCAGGAAGTCTCGGCAGCGGACGCCCGCTCTTCTTGACAAGACTGATAGGCCTGACGAAGCCTGCTGCTTCTATCGGGCGCGAGGATAGGGTCGGGAAGGCTTCGATCTCCTTTGCGGATGAGGGCAGGAAAGTGATGCCCAGGCCCGCGTCCACCATGCCGGCAGCAGTCATCATGTAGGTCGCTTCCCCAGCCGCTGTCGGGATCAGACCGGCTGTATGGAAGCCCGCCTCGACCACCGCCCGGACGCTGGTATCGGGATGCATCATGATCAGCGGATAACGAAGCAACAGGTCGGGCGTTATCGTTTGCGCCTCAGCAAGCGGGTGGGCGAGCGGGAAGACGACATGCATGCTGTCCTCGAGAGCCAGCAGCACGTCGACGTCAGCCATGTTCGTCGGACCGCCGGTTATTCCAAGGTCGACTTCCTCTGCGTCCACCAAGGACAGGATGCGGCGTGCGATGACATCCCTTATGCGGAAATCGGCCCCGGGATGAGCGGCGCGAAAGGATTTGATGGCTTTTGGCAGAAGGCCAGCGGCAGCGGTCGGCAGCGCGGCGATCTTCACGAGCCCCTGGTAGTCGGTGCCCTGGCTTCGTACGTCGCCGACGATGCCGTCCAGCTCTTGGACCAATCGTCCCAGGACAGGCAGCAAGTCCCGCCCCGCCTGGGTCAGGGTGACGGAACGCGAAGTTCGATCAAAGAGACGGACCGTCAGCGTCTCTTCGAGTTTCCGGATCTGCACCGTCAAGGTTGGCTGGGCGACATGCAGCAACGCCGCGGCGCGCGTGAAACTGCTCAGCCGTGCGACGGCCACGAACGCTTTGATCTGACGCAGGCTGAGATCCATAGTGAAAAGCTATTTTAGTAATTGAATTATTTCAATTGATTAATCGCTGTGCTGCCCGCAGCCTGCGCGACATGAGAACGATCAGAATTGGTGCAGGGGCAGGTTTCGCGGGGGATCGCATCGAGCCCGCCCTTGAGCTCGCCCGGCATGGGTGTCTGGACTACCTCGTGTTCGAATGCCTCGCCGAGAGGACAATCGCTCTGGCCCAACAGGCGCGGCTCGCCGATGCGTCCAAGGGTTACGATCCTCTGCTCGAGCGACGCATGCTGGCCGTGCTTCGGCCGTGCCAGGAGGCGGGTACGCGGATCGTGACCAATATGGGGGCCGCCAATCCGCTGGCGGCCGCGGAGCTCGTCCGCGATGTGGCCCGGCGGCAGGGCTTGTCTGGCCTCAAGGTTGCGGCGGTCACCGGCGACGACATCCTCGAAACGATACGTCGCAGCGACATCGCCCTCCTGGAGGGCGGCTCGCTGTCGGATCTCTATGATCGCGTGATCTCGGCCAACGCTTATATCGGCGGGCACCCGATTGCCGAGGCTCTGGCCGCTGGGGCGGATGTCGTGGTGACGGGCCGCGCAGCCGATCCCGCCCTGTTCCTTGGCCCGTTGATCCATGCATTCGGCTGGGCGGCGGACGATTGGGAGAAGCTCGGCAAGGGGGTTCTCGCCGGCCATCTGCTCGAATGCGCGGGACAGATCACCGGCGGCTATTTCGCCGATCCCGGAGTCAAGGATGTCCCCAATCTGGCACGTCTGGGATTTCCAATCGGGGAGGTCGGCGAGAGCGGCGACCTTGTCGTGACGAAGCTCGACACGGCGGGTGGAGCGGTGACAACGGCCACGGTGAAGGAGCAGCTGCTCTACGAGATCGAGGACCCGGCGCGCTATCTCCAGCCTGACGTCGTCGCGGATTTCTCGCATGTGCGCGTACGCTGCGCGGGGCGGGACCGCGTGGCCGTCGAAGGCGGAAGCGGAGAGCCCAGCACCGGCTCTCTCAAGGTCTCCATCGGCTATCGGGATGGTTTTGTCGGCGAGGGGCAGATTTCCTACGCAGGCAGCAGTGCGGTCGAACGTGCTCGCCTGGCGCTCGATATCGTACGCGAACGCCTGGCGCTCTGCGGTATCCCCATGACGGAAGCGCGCTTCGATCTGATCGGTGTCGACGCATTGCACGGCGCCGAGCTCTCGCGCCGGAGCGAACCTTACGAGGTCCGCATCCGTGTCGCCGCGCGCACCGAAGCCGCGGATGATGCGAGGGCGATCGGAGATGAGGTCGAGGCGCTCTACACAAACGGCCCGGCCGGAGGTGGCGGGTGCTGGAAGTCGGTCAGACCCATCGTAGCGATCGCATCGGCGCTGGTGCCCAAAACCATGGTGTCGACCCAGCTCAGCTTCTTCGAGGCCTGACGTCATGAAGCTTCGCCAGATTGCGCATTCCCGGACCGGCGACAAGGGCAACGTCGCAACCATCTCCGTCATCGCCTTCGACGAACGCGACTACCCCTTCATCGCCGAGCACGTTACGGCCGCGCTCGTAGCCGAACGTTTCCGCGGGATCGCGACCTGTCCTGTCACGCGCTACGAACTACCCACCCTGTGCGCCCTGAACTTCGTCATGCGCGGCGCCTTGGGCGGCGGCGTCACGCGCTCTCTGGCGCTCGACGCCCATGGCAAGGGCCTCAGTTCCGCATTGCTCGATCTCGATCTGCCGGAACCGCCTCGCTTGGCGGATGACGGGCGCTGAAAAAACGAAAACAAACGCAAAGAGGGAACGAAATGGCCACAAGACGCGCATTCCTCGCCGGCATGACAACAGCTTTGTGCATGCCGTCCATCGCGCGAGCCCAGGGCGCTTCGGTCCTGAAATTCGCGCCGCAATCCGACGTGGCGATCCTCGACCCGATCATGAGCGTGTCCTACGTCACGCGAAACCACGCGATGTTGATCTTCGACACACTGTACGGAGCCGACGAGCACAATCGCGCCCAGCCGCAGATGATCGAGGGCCACCTTGTGGAGCAGGACGGGCGGCAGTGGACGCTCACTCTGCGGGAAGGCTTGCGTTTCCACGACGGTTCGCCGGTCCTGGCCCGCGATGTCGTCGCGAGCGTGAAGAGATGGTGGAAGCGCGACAATGTCGGCCAGGTTCTGGCGGCGCTCACAGACGAACTTTCGGCCGTCTCGGACCGGGCCGTGCGTTTTCGGTTGAAAGCTCCTTTCCCGATGCTGCCAGACGCTTTGGGAAAATTCGGGACCAACAATGCCGTCATCATGCCGGAGCGGCTGGCCCTGACGGAGGCGACCGTCCAGGTGACGGAGATGACCGGCAGCGGACCCTATCGTTTCGTCGCCGGAGAGAGGGTGCCGGGCAGCCGTCTCGTCTATGAGAAATTTGCGGACTACGTACCGCGCCAAAGCGGGCAGACGAGCGCGCTGGCCGGCCCCAAGGTCGCCCATTTCGACAGGGTCGAGTGGGTGGTCATGCCGGATGTCGCCACAGCGGCCTCGGCCCTGCAGACGGGAGAGATCGACTGGTGGGAACAGCCCGCCTCCGATTACTGGGACCTGCTGGCGGCCAAGGGCAACGTCAAGCTCGACCTGATCGACACCTTCGGGTCGGCCGGCGTCATCCGCTTCAACTTCCTGCAGGGGCCGACGAGCAATGCGCGCATCCGGCAGGCCGCGCTGGCGGCCATCAGCCAGAAAGACGTCATGACTGCCGTCATCGGCGAGGACTCCAAGCACTGGCGGGACAAGGTCGGATATTTCCTGCCCGACACGCCGATGGCCAGTCCCGTTAATCCTGCTGCGCAGAAGGAGCCGCCGGATCGGGGTCTCGTCCAACGATTGCTGAAGGAGGGCGGCTACAAAGGCGAGCCTCTGGTCTTCCTGGTGCCGGGTGACGTCGCGTCGATCAAGGCCCAGGGCGAGGTGGTGACGGACGCGCTGAAGCAGGCCGGCTTCAACATCGACATGCAGTTGATGGATTGGGGCACGGTGCTGGCCCGCGCCAATAACCGGCAGGCCCCCGACAAGGGCGGCTGGCATCTGGTGGGAACCTTCACGGCCGGCGTCGGCCTGCTCAACCCGTCGAGCAACAACTTCCTGCGCGGGAGCGGCACTTCCGCGATCTTCGGATGGTCCGATATCCCGCGCCTGGAGGAGCTGCGCATGGACTGGTTCCGGGCCGCGGACGAAAAGGCCCAGGCTGCGATCTGCGCCGAAATCCAGCGGGTGGCCTATGAGACGGTGCCCTATGCGCCGACCGGCCTTTACTATCAGCAGACGGCTTACCGCAGCAATCTGACAGGCGTGCAGAAGGGCTTGCCGCTGTTCTACGGGGTGCGCCGGACATGAGCCAAAGCAAGGCAGAGCCGCGTCGCTACGTCCCGAGAGGCGAGGATTTCCTCCTGCTTTCGCCAACGTGGCAGGCCTACGCCTATCGCAACGTCGACAGCATGTTCGCGACGCGCACCATCGCGCGCGGGCCTCATGCGTTCCCGCTCGTCCGGGCAGCCGAGATCGCTCCCGAATACGAGGTGGGGGAAGAACGATACGGGGTCGATGACTACATCCATCGTGCCAATGTCGCCGGCCTTCTCGTCTTGCAGGGCGACAAGATCCGGCTCGAACGCTACGCGCTGGGCCTGGAGGAGCATCTGCGTTGGTCGTCCATGTCGATGATCAAGTCGCTGACATCGACGCTGGTCGGCGTGGCATTGCGGGACGGCGCCATTTCGAGCCTGGAGGATGCGGTCTCGCATTACCTCCCGGCGCTCCGCGGCAGCGCTTATGACACCGTCAGCGTGCGCGATCTGATCACCATGTCGTCCGGTATGGACTGGAATGAGGACTATACGGACCGAAACTCCCATGTGAACCGCTACAGCAAGTCGCTCGGCGACAAGGTTCCCGGAGGCGTTCTGGAGCTGATGAGGAGCGTGAGCAGCCTGCATACGCCAAGCACGCAGTTCCTATATAACACCGGCGATACCTATGTTCTCGGAGCCCTGCTCTCGGCGGCCACGGGCCAAACCCTGGCCGACTATATGTCGAGCAAGATCTGGGCGCGGTTTGGCATGGAGTTCGATGCGTTCTACACGCTCGAATCCGAAGGCGGCCAGGAGATAGGCGGCAGCCGGGCAGGCATGGCGCTTCGGGATTTTGGTCGGTTCGGCCTGTTCTTGCTTCGCGACGGCATGATCGGCAGCGAGAGGATCCTGCCGGAAAACTGGCTCGACGACGCGGGATCGCGCATCTTTGCCGTCGATCCGTCGACGAACAGCTACGGCGCCGACGGTTATGGCTACAGCTGGTGGATCGACCCTGACGGTTCCATGGTCGCAGCAGGTTTCGCCGGGCAGACGCTGTATGTGAACCGCAAGGCCGACATCGTCATCGTGACCCTGTCATGCCAGCCTCAGCCTCCGTTCGCGGCCAGCTACGACATCGATATCAAGGCCGAGCATTTTGCCTTCAAGGATGCGGTGCTCGGCAGCCTCCGGTCGGCCGGCTGACGCGGCGGCCGAAGCCGACTTGGCCCTCATTTCCGTGCGGCAGCAAAGACCTGAAGCGCCGTGGTGCAAGCGAAGGCGCCTGTGACCGATTTCTTTTGCTGGACCTTCGGACCCTGGCGCCTGCCAAGCCGGTCGCCTGGACCTGTTGTGGCTTAATGGTGGAAC
>NZ_JBXWCA010000010.1:0-223236 GCF_057321085.1 Allobosea sp. RIT-PG3_2
GACATCGAGATCACCGCCATCCTCGACGGCTATGTGCCGCTCGGGGCCAAATCCTTCACGGGCGGAGACCCCGGCGACGTGCCGCGCCTCGTCGCTGAGGCCGGCCTGACCGAGGCACTGCCGACCTCGGTCAACGCCTTCGTCGTCAACACGAAGGACAGGACCTACCTCGTCGATACCGGCGGCGGCGCCTGGACCGGCCTTGGCGACACCATGGGCCGGGCCGAGGCCAATCTGCGCGCCGCCGGCATCGAGCCGGCCCAGATCGACGCCGTCATCCTCACCCACGCCCATCCCGACCACGCCGAGGGGCTGATCACCGCGCAGAAGACCGCCCGCTTCCCCAATGCGGAGGTCGTCATCCACGAAACCGAATATGCCTTCTGGCACGATGACGGCATCCTGAGCCGCGTCCCGGCCGAGGCGAAGCCGTTCTTCGAGTCCGCCCGCAACTCGCTCGCGCCCTACGCCGCCCGCACCCGCAAGGTGAAGGCCGGCGAGATCGCGCCGGGACTGACCTTGGAAGATGCGCCGGGCCATACGCCGGGTCACAGCATCCTGCGGCTGTCCTCGGGCAGGGAGCAGATCCTGCTGGTGGCCGATTGCGTGCACAACGCCGCGATCCAGACGGCGCGCCCGGAGATCACCTTCGTCTTCGATGCCGACGGCGCCCAGGCCGCGGCCTCACGCCGGCGCGTGCTCGACATCATCGCGGCGGACGGCATCGCGTTCAGCGGTTCGCACATGCCCTTCCCCGGCTTCGGCACGGTGAAGAAGAGCGGCAACGCCTTCCGCTTCGTGCCCGCCGAATGGAGCTACACGCTCTGAACCAGCGAGCCGCTTGCTGGAGCATGCTGATTTTGCACGGAACCGCTGCGTCATCCCGGACAAGCCGCGAAGCGGCGCCGATCCGGGAACCATCGTAGAGTTCCGGCACCCTTCGATGGATCCCGGGGCAAGCCCGGGATGACGGCGTGGTTCGGAGAAAAATGAGCACGCTCAAGCCGGAAACAAACGAAGGGCCGGGATCGCTCCCGGCCCTTTCGCATTTCTGAAGGTGCCAGTCGGCCTGTAAGCCGGGTTCTGGATGGCCGGAGGATCGCTCCCCCGACGTGACGGCCATTCCTCTGGGATGCACATCGCTGCGCACCTCGAGCAACCAACCCGGACGACAGGGCACAGAAACCTGCCCCTCCCCGCTTGCGCGGGCAGCATCGTCCCTATTCGGTTTTGCTCCCGGTGGGGCTTGCCATGCCGTCCCCGTTGCCGGGTCCGCGGTGCGCTCTTACCGCACCTTTTCACCCTTACCCCGCGCAAGAAGGCCGAAGCCAACGGGCGCGAGGCGGTTCGATCTCTGTGGCGCTTTCCCTGGGGTCGCCCCCGCCGGACGTTATCCGGCACCGTGTTTCCGTGGAGCCCGGACTTTCCTCCCCCGAAAGAACCTGAGCTCTTGCGGGAGCGGCCGTCCAGCCGACTGGCGAGGGGGAGATGCGCGCTGGCGCGGCCCACGTCAAGCGCAGGCCGGCGCGAAGCCTCAGTTGCGCGCCGTGATCGTGCGGACCTTGGCGCAGTAGGTGCGGTTGGCGCCGCTCATCCGGCTGGTCATATGGCCGCTCTGGTACTTCATGACGGTCCGGCAGGTGTCGCCACCGGCAAGCTTGTAGGCCTGCGCCAGATACATCATGCCGTAGCGCGCATTGGTCTCGGCATCGAGCAGGCCGCCCGCGCTGCCGGTATAGCCCATGCCGCGCGCCGTCTGGTGGCGGATCTGCATCAGGCCGAAATTGCCGGCATGCGCGGCGCGCGGATTGTAGCGGCTCTCGACCCGCACCACCGCATCGGCGAGCGAGAACGGCACGCCGTTGGCCGCCGCGTGGCGCGCGATGATCGCCTTGATGCCTTCGGCACCGGCCGGAGCTGCCAGCGCGCGGCTGGGACGGGCCTCGCCCTTCTCCGGCTCGGCATGGGCGACGCTCGCCGCATCGGCCTTGGCGGCCCGTGCGGCCTTGCGCCCGGCTTTGGTGTTCGCCTTGGTCGCGGTCGCCTCAGTCGGCTCGCCCTTCGTCTCACCGGCCTTCTCGCGGGCGATCTCCGCTTCGCGAACGATAAAGGCTCTGGCGTCCGTTTCCGCGTTCACGAATTCCTCCGCCGAAGCGATCCCGGAGAGGCTAATCAGGCACGCAGCCGCTAGGCCGCCACAGACATACCGCATGTTGAACTGAACCCATATTACGCCATGACTGGCCAATGGGGGTGGTCAATTGATGGTTCAATGTGTCGATAATCTGTCACGGCTCAAGCAAAAACCTCCAATAAATGCGTCAACAGGAATTTATTCTATATTCGACTGTTAAGTATTGATATGTAATTGTCGCCTCGTAAAACTTGGCCGGGTTCCCCTGCTCAAAAACGAATCAAGCACGAGCCCGGCCGGCCGCATTCCAGCCTCATTTCCGGCTCGGGGCGCATTATTGGCGCGGCAGGCCGTCGCAGCCCTGCCCCTTGCATCGGCGCCGTCGCTCCCCACATCATCCGCCCTCGGATTCACTGGGATCATTGCGTTCATGGCTTCCTCATTCTGGGGCGCGCTCGGCGGCGGCGGGCTCGGGCTCGTGCTCGGCGGCCCCCTCGGCGCGCTGCTCGGCGCAGTGGCCGGCCATGTGCTGGTCGATCGCGAGGGCGCGCCCTTCGGCCCGGCGCCGCGGGAACTCGTCTTCACCACGGGGCTCGTCGCGCTCGCCGCCAAGATGGCGCGCTCGGACGGCGTCGTGACCTGCGACGAGATCACCGCCTTCCGCCGCATCATCGAGGTGCCGCCCGAGCAGCAGCAGCGCATCGAACACCTGTTCGATCTCGCCAAGCAGACCAGCGCCGGCTTCGAGGCCTATGCCGCGCAGATCGCCGCCGCCTTCAAGGACGAGCCCGCCCTGCTGGAGGACGTGCTCGACGGGCTTTTCCTGATCGCCGCCGCCGATGGCGCGATCCATGAGGCCGAGCACGCCTATCTCCAGTCGGTCGCCGGCATCTTTGGCATCGCGGACGGCGATTTCGCGCGGATCGAGGCCCGTCACGCACGCCGCCCGGATGATCCCTATCTCGTCCTCGGCGCCAGCCGCGAGATGGATGACGCCGAGCTGAAGCGGCATTACCGCCGCCTCGTCGTCGAGACGCATCCCGACCGGGAGATCGCCCGTGGCCTGCCCCAGGAGGCGGTCGCGATCGCGACCCGGCGCCTCTCGGCCATCAACGCCGCCTGGGACGCGATCCAGAAAGAGCGCGGCATGAGCCGCAACCTCTCGCCCGAACCCGCCTGAGCCCGCACGCATGAACGACACCGCCAAACCCGACGCGGCCACCCCCGACAGCCGCTTCGCCGCCAAGGTCTTTCCCTCGCCCAACCATGGCGAGCGCAAAGGCCGCGACGGCAAGGATTCCGATGCCCTTCCCGGTCGCCGGCCGGACATGCTGATCCTGCACTACACCGGCATGCCCATCGCGGGCGAAGCGCTGCAATGGCTCTGCAACCCCGTCTCGCAGGTCTCGTCCCATTATTTCGTCTTCGAGAACGGCCACACGCTCCAGCTCGTGCCGGAGGGCCGGCGTGCCTGGCATGCCGGCGCCTCGCACTGGGCCGGCGAGACCGACATCAACTCCTGCTCGATCGGCATCGAGATCGCCAATCCCGGCCACCCCGGCGGCCTGCCGGACTACCCGGAAGAGCAGCTCGCCGCGACGCTGAACCTCTGCCGCGATATCTGCGAGCGCTGGTCGATCCCGCCCGAGCGCGTCCTCGCCCATTCCGACATCGCGCCGGGCCGCAAGATCGATCCGGGCGAAAAATTCCCCTGGCGCCGCTTCGCCGAGGGCGGCGTCGGCCTCTGGAACGAGCCGGCGTCGATCCGGGGCGGGCGCTTCTTCGCCCGCGGCGAGAGCGGCCAGCCGGTCGAGGCGCTGCAGGCGATGTTCGCCATGCTCGGCTATGGCATCGGCGTGGACGGTGTCTTCGACGAGAAGACGGAGGCTGTCGTCGCCGCCTTCCAGCGCCATTGGCGGCCCGAAAAGGTCGACGGCGTCGCCGATTCCTCGACGATCACGACGCTGCGGGACCTGCTCGCCGCGACGCAAGCAGCCCGCACCGCCTGAACGCGGGCTAACCCAAAGATTGCAGGAAGTTAACTCGCCTGCCGGCCCGGTTTCTGGCAAGCTCCGTCCAATTGCGCGCATGCGCATAGGGTGGGGACGCGACCTTGCGCAGATGGCTGATCGGAACGGGACTGGTGATCCTCGCTGCGGCCGGCGGCTACTGGGCGCTGCGCCCTGCCGGCGGCAACGCCAATGAGCCGGCCTATCGCACCGCGGCGCTCGATCGCGGCCGGATCACGGCGGCGGTGCGCGCCACCGGCACGCTGACCCCGGTCACCACCGTCCTGGTCGGCTCGCAGCTCTCCGGCCAGATCGTCGAGATCCTCGCCGACTACAATTCGCAGGTGAAGGCCGGCCAAGTCGTCGCACGCCTCAACAGCGACCAGATCAAGACGCGGCGCGACGCCGCCCAGGCCGATCTTGAACAGGCCAGGGCCGACCTCCTGGTCAAGCGCGCCCAGTTGGACCGTGCGCGCACCGCCCGCACCAAGGCCGACTCGGTGATCCGCGACCTCGAGGCCCAGCGCGACCGCACCACCGCGCAGCTCACCGACGCCAAGCGCACCTTCGAGCGCCAGAACGAGCTGTTCAACCGCAGCACCGGCTCGCAGCAGAACCTCGACACCGCGCGGACGCAGGTCGAGATCCAGACCGCGAGCCTCGCCTCGAACGAGGCCCAGCTCACTTCGGCCCGCGCCGAGCTCAAGGGGCTCGACGCCGACATCCAGCTTGCGGAGGGGCAGGTCCAGTCCGGCCAGGCGATGATCGGCAGCCGCGAGGCCAAGCTCAAGGACATCCTGATCGACCTGGAGCGCACCGATATCCGCTCGCCGGTGGACGGCGTCGTGGTCCAGCGCCAGGTCGATCTCGGCCAGACGGTCGCGGCCTCGCTCTCCTCGCCCACCCTGTTCCAGATCGCGCAGGACCTGCGCGTCATCGATATATACGCCAATGTCGACGAGGCCGATGTCGGCCGGCTGAAGCCCGGCCAGCCAGTCTCCTTCAGCGTCAACGCCTATCCCAACCGCACCTTCCAGGGCCGCGTCGAGATGGTCAGGCTCGGCGCGCAGACCATCCAGAACGTCGTGACCTATACCGGCGTCGTCCGCGTCGAGAACCGCGACATGGCGCTGCTACCCGGCATGACCGCCAATCTGCAAGTCGTCACCGAGGACCGGGCCGATGCGCTGCGCGTGCCCAACGCCGCCCTGCGCTTCCGCCCGGCCGGCGCCGCCGCGCCGCTTCCGGCCGCCACGGCAGACGCCGCCTCCGAGGGGCCGGCGAACGAGCGCGGCCCGCGCGCCGGCACCGCCTTGCGCGAGCGGATCGAGACCGAGCTGCAACCCACCGCCGAGCAGAAGCAGGCGATCGCCGAGATCCTCAGGGAACGCCGCGGCAACCGCGAGGCGATGGCGGGCCTCTCGCCGGAGGAGCGGCGCGCATCCTTCCGCGCCGCGCGGGCGGAAATCGTCGCCAGGATTGCCGCCGCCCTCGATCCCGAGCGTCGCGTGAAGTTCGAGGCCCTGATGCAGGAGGGCGGCCGGGCCGCGCCGCGCCAGGGCATTCCCGGCCGCGTCTATGTCCTCGACGAAGCCGGCCAGCCCAAGCCGGTGCCGGTGATGCTCGGCCCGACCGACGGTGCCTTCACCGAACTCCTCGGTGGCGACATCAAGGACGGCACCCAGATCGTGGTCGGCGGCGGCCCGCGCCTGACGACGGCGCCGGAACCGCCGGTTGCCCGCGCCCGCGGGCCGCGGCTGTTCTGATGCGAGAAGTGACGACGAGAGCCGTCGTTCTCGGGCGAGGCACAGCCTCGACCCGAGAATCTCGTCGAAGAGATGCTCGGGTCAAGCCCGAGCATGACGAGCACTTTCGCGCGGAGGCACGACCATGCCCCTGATCGAAACCCGCGATCTCTCCCGCGTCTACGATCTCGATTCCGGCCGCGTCACGGCGCTGGACCGGGTCTCGCTCGCGATCGAGGCCGGCGACCTCGTCGCGGTGATGGGCCCCTCCGGCTCGGGCAAATCGACCTTCATGAACCTGATCGGCTGTCTCGACCGGCCGAGTGGCGGGCACTATGTGCTCGACGGCGTCGCAGTCGAAACCCTGTCGAGCGATGGCCTCGCCGAGCTGCGCAACCGCAAGCTCGGCTTCGTCTTCCAGCAGTTCAATCTGCTGCCGCGCATCGACGCCTGCGCCAATGTCGAACTGCCGATGGTCTATGCCGGCGTGCCCCGGACCGAACGCCGCCGGCGCGCGCTCGCTGCGCTGGAGCGTGTCGGCCTGGCGGAGCGCGCGCATCACCGCCCGATGCAGCTCTCCGGCGGCCAGCAGCAGCGCGTCGCCATCGCGCGCGCCCTCGTCAACCAGCCGCGCCTGCTGCTCGCGGACGAGCCGACCGGCGCCCTCGACAGCCGCACCGCGCTCGAAATCCTCGCCCTCTTCCAGGATCTGAACCGCGAGGGCGTCACCGTCGTGCTCGTCACCCATGACGGCGAGGTCGCCCGCCATGCGCGCCGCCTGATCCGCTTCCGCGACGGGCACCTGCTCAGCGATATCAGGCAGGAGCCCGCCGATGCGCGCAGCGCTCTCGCAGCGCTCGATGCCGGCTTGCCGGAGGAAGCTTTGCCCGAGGTCGCGGCATGAGTCTCGTCGAAGCGATCCGTTCCGCCCTGTCCGCTATCGGCGCCAATGCTCTGCGCTCGGCCCTGACGATGCTTGGCATCATCATCGGTGTCGCCGCCGTCATCGCCATGGTCGCGATCGGCTCAGGCGCCCGCGAGCGTGTCACCGGCCAGATCAAGTCGCTCGGCGCCAATCTTGCCATCATCCAGTCCGGCAACGTCACGCAGGGCGGCGTCAGGCTCGGCGCCGGCGCCTCGTCGACCCTGACCGACGAGGACGCCGCCGCGATCCTGAAGGAGGTCGAGGACGTCACCGCCGCCGCCCCGGTCATCTTCACCCGCGCCCAGGCGGTCTATGCCGGCACCAACTGGTCGACGCAGATCACCGCGACCGATCTCGATTTCTTCGCCGCCCGCGAATGGGACATCGCCGAAGGCCGGCTGTTCGAGCCCGAGGAGTTGCGCAAGGGCGAGATCGTCGCCGTCATCGGCCAGACCGTGGCGCGCAATCTCTTCGGCGAGGAGAACCCGCTCGACCAGCAGTTCCGCATCCGCAACGTGCCCTTCAAGGTCATCGGCGTGATGGCGTCCAAGGGCCAGTCGGCGCTGGGGCAGGACCAGGACGACGTCATCTTCGTGCCGCTCGACACCGGCCGGCGCCGCATCGTCGGCCGCAACTATGCGCGTGATCGCTCGGTGCAGAGCATCATGGTGAAGTTCGCCAATGAGGAGGCGATCAATCCCGGCATTGCCGAGGTCACCGCCCTGCTGCGCCAGCGCCATCGCCTGACCGAGGATCAGGAGGACGATTTCATCGTCCGCAACCTCACCGAGATCGCCAACACCGCGACCGCGGCGGCGACGACGCTGTCCTGGCTGCTCGCGGCGGTTGCCGCCGTTTCGTTGCTGGTCGGCGGCATCGGCATCATGAACATCATGCTGGTCTCGGTGACCGAGCGCACCCGGGAGATCGGGCTCAGGCTCGCGGTCGGCGCCCGCCAGAGTGCGATCCTGACCCAGTTCCTGATCGAGGCGACGACGCTGGCGACGATCGGCGGCGCGGCCGGCGTCGCGCTCGGCATCGCAGCGGCGTTGGGCATCGCCCATATCGCCGGCTGGCCCTCGGTGATCTCGATCCAGACGATCCTGATCGCGGTCGGCGTCTCCGGGCTGATCGGCGTCTTCTTCGGCTTCTATCCGGCCAGGCGCGCCGCGAAGCTCGATCCGATCGAGGCGCTGCGGCGCGAATGAATCGCTGCCTTCCGCGCAAGGGCGCAAAGGTCCCTTAACGGACCGCCCGTAGGGTTGCCCTATCGGCAGGCAGGAGCGGCACCTTGAACAGCCATCAACTCGTGGCAGCGGCACGGCCCCTCTACGACCGCGCCGTCGCGTCGGCCGCCATCGGCGCTTGGGAATGCAATCTCGCCAACGAGACGCTGAGCTGGACCGATGGTGTCTATGATCTTTTCGGCCTGAAGCGCGATTCCGCGATCTACCGCAGCGCGACGCTCGATCTTTATGAGGATCGCTCGCGTCGCGAGATGAACCAGCTGCGCAGCACGGCCATCAGCACCGGCCAGGGCTTCGCGCTCGATTGCCGGATCAGGTCCGCGGCGGGCGAGAAGCGCTGGATGCGACTCGTGGTCGGCGTCGGCCATCAGCACGGCCGGCCGATCCGCATCTTCGGCTCGAAGCAGGACGTCACGGCCGAGAAGGGGCTGTGGGCCGAGGTCGCGGCGCTGGCGCGTACGGAAGCCCCGGTCGGCCTGCAAGCCCATCGCGGCCTGACCGATCTGCTGCGCCAGTTCCGCTACGAGCGCGGACGGGACATCGAGCGCCTCGCTGTCGCCGTCTTCGAGATCGATGGCTTCCGGGGCGTCCTCGAAAACTATGGCAAGGCGGCCGGCGACGCCCTGCAGCATTGCGTGATCGAACGGCTGAAGCGGTTTTTCCCCGATGCCCTGGCGGTCGAGCGGGTCGGTCCGGGCACATTCGCGCTGCTGCTGCGGATGCCGGGCGACCGGCACTATCTAAGCACCGTGCTCGACGGCACGCGCCGCCTGCTCTGCCGCCCGATCTCGCACGGCGCGCTCGTGGTGGACTTCACCGTGTCGATCGGCGCCGCCCTGCTGCTGCCGGGCGGCCATCGCGAGCCGCAAGAGGTCTTCGCCGAGGCCGAGGCGGCGCTCCATGTCGCCGGCATGGCGGGCGGAAACTGCGTCCGCGTTTTCGACGGCCCGGTCGCAGCCTCGCGCCTCAAGGCCAGCTTCGCCTAGAGCACCGCCTGGCCCGCTTCCTGAGAGCTTGCTGGATTTTGACGGAACCACGGCGTCATTCCGGGGCTTCGCGTCAGCGAAGAGCCCGGAACCATGAACGCGGGGTCAAACGAGAAGACCCGTCGGATCGGCGCGCTTTTGGATGAGCTGTCGTGTTCATGGGTTCCGGGCTCGGGCCTGCGGCCCGCCCCGGAATGACGGCGCGGGTCCGTATCAAATCAGCAGGGCCCTAGACCAGCGCCTTGATGAAGATGATCGACCCGTCCTGCCCCCGGCCCATGTCGCGCCAGCCATGGCGGCAATAGAAGCGTTCGGCCCGCGTGTCCGATCCCGTCGTCAGCCAGGCCTGTGCGTGGCCGGCCGCCACGAGCCCGGCCAGCGCCGCATCGAGCAGGGCTTGGCCATGGCCGCGGCCCTCATGGGCGGGATCGACGAACAGCGCCCAGACCAGCCCGGTCTGATGGTTGGCGCAGGTGAAGGCCACGACCTCGCCGGCCTCCTCCGCCACCAGGAAGATGGCGTGCTCGCGATACCAGTCGACCTCCTCGGGCGTGACCAGCCCCGGATCGCTCAGGACGTTCTCGTGCACGCCCATGCGGATGGCGTGGATGCGCGCGTTATCGGCAAGGGTCGCTTTGCGGATCATTGCGAGTTCGCCCTGCCGCTCAGCGCTTGCGCACGAATTCGGTGCGCAGCACCAGACCCTTGATCGAGTCGTGGCGGCAGTCGATCTCTTCGGGATTCTCGGTCAGCCGGATAGAGCGGATCACCGTGCCCTGCTTCAGCGTCTGGCCCGCACCCTTGACCTTGAGGTCCTTGACCAGGACGACCGCATCGCCATCGGCCAGCACATTGCCGGCGGCATCGCGCACCTCGACATGCCCGGCAGCAGCGGCGGCCGCTGCCACCTCGGAGGCCGGACGCCATTCGCCCGTCGCCTCGTCGTAAACGTAATCGTCGTCGGCCATGCCGCACTCCCTGAAAGTCGTGAGGGTGGCCTTAGCGCCCGCCGCGCCGAAACGGAACCTCTCCGTCATTCCGGGGCCGCCCGCAGGGCCGAGCCCGGAACCCAGAACCGATGCGCTCGGGAATTTGGGCACGGAGTTATTAGCGCCTTCACGAAGCACGACATCGGTTCTGGGTTCCGGGCTCATGGCGTTGCCATGCCCCGGATGACCGCGAGCGTAATCCGACCGCTACTCCGCCGCCTGCAGCCGATAGGCGGC
This sequence comes from Allobosea sp. RIT-PG3_2, assembly GCF_057321085.1. NCBI lineage: Bacteria > Pseudomonadati > Pseudomonadota > Alphaproteobacteria > Hyphomicrobiales > Alloboseaceae > Allobosea > Allobosea sp. RIT-PG3_2. The sequence goes on from NZ_JBXWCA010000010.1 coordinate 10,273, forward strand.
GGTGTCGTAGTTGAGGATCGGCGCCAGCCAGCGCTCCACCTGCTCGATGCTCATGCCCTTGCGCTCGGCATAATCCTCGACCTGGTCGCGCTCGACCTTGGCCACGCCGAAATAATAGGCGTCGGGATGCGAGAGATAGAGGCCCGAGACCGAAGAGCCCGGCCACATCGCGTAGCTCTCGGTCAGCTTGACGCCGACGCGCCGCTCCGCCTGCAGCAGCTCGAACAGCGTCGCCTTCTCGGTATGGTCGGGCTGCGCGGGATAGCCGGGCGCGGGGCGGATGCCCTGATACTCCTCGCGGATCAGATCCTCGTTGGAGAAGGCCTCGTCGGGCGCATAGCCCCAGAACTCCTTGCGCACGAGCTGGTGCATCCGCTCGGCGAACGCTTCCGCGAAGCGGTCGGCCAGCGCCTTGACCATGATCGAACGGTAATCGTCGTTGTCCCGCGCGAACTTCTCGGAGATGCGCTCTTCCTCCGCACCGGAGGTCACGACGAAAGCGCCGATATAGTCCGGTGCCGCGCCTTCGGGCGCGACGAAGTCGGAGATGCACATGTTCGGCTTGCCGTCGCGCTTGGAGAGCTGCTGGCGCAGGCCGTGGAAGGTCGCGAGCGTGTCCTGCCGGCTCTCGCCGGTATAGAGGCGGATGTCGTCGCCGACGGCATTGGCCGGCCAGAAGCCGACGACCGCCTTGGGGTTGAACCAGCGTTCCTCGACGACGCGCTTCAGCATCGCCTGCGCATCCTCCCAGAGCGCGCGCGCCGCCTCGCCCTGCTTCTCGTCCTCCAGAATCGCCGGATAGCGCCCCTTCAGCTCCCAGGTCTGGAAGAACGGCGTCCAGTCGATCACCGGCACGAGATCGGCGATGTCGTAGGTGCGGAAGACGCGCGTGCCGAGGAAGCTCGGCTTCGGCGGCGTGTAGTTGCTCCAGTCCGGCTTGAAGGCGTTGGCGCGCGCCTTCGCCAATGGCAGGCGCTGCTTGTCGGCCTCCGAGCGGCGATGCGCGGCGGCGACCTTGGCATATTCCGCCTTGATGCCGTCGACATAGGCCGGCTTCTGGTCCTGCGAGAGCAGGCTCGAGACCACGCCGACCGCGCGCGAGGCGTCGGTGACATAAACCGTCTGGCCCTTCTCATAGGCCGGGTGGATCTTCACCGCCGTATGCACGCGGCTCGTCGTCGCCCCGCCGATCAGCAGCGGAATGTCGAAGCCCTCGCGCTCCATCTCGGAGGCGACGGTCACCATCTCGTCGAGCGAGGGGGTGATCAGCCCGGACAGCCCGATGATGTCGACGTTTTCCTTGCGGGCGGTGTCGAGGATCTTCTGGGTCGGCACCATCACGCCGAGGTCGATGACCTCGTAATTGTTGCACTGGAGCACGACGCCGACGATGTTCTTGCCGATGTCGTGGACATCGCCCTTCACCGTCGCCATCAGCACCTTGCCGGCAGCCGAGCGCTCGGAGCCGCCATTCAGGCGCTTCTCCTCCTCCATATAGGGCATGAGATAGGCGACGGCCTGCTTCATCACGCGGGCGGACTTCACCACCTGCGGCAGGAACATCTTGCCCGCGCCGAACAGGTCGCCGACCACGTTCATGCCGGCCATCAGCGGACCTTCGATGACGTGCAGCGGCTTGTCGGCCTTCAGCCGTGCCTCTTCGGTGTCGACATCGATGAATTCGGTGATGCCGGCGACCAGCGCATGCTCCAGCCGCTTCTCGACCGGCAGCTCGCGCCAGGCGAGGTCCTTGCCCGAAGCCGCGACCGAGCCGTCGCCCTTGAAGCGCGGTGCAGCCTCCAGCAGCCGCTCGGTCGAATCCTTGCGGCGGTTGAGGACCACGTCCTCGCAGAGCTCGCGCAGCTCGGGGTCGAGATCGTCATAGGAGCCGAGCTGGCCCGCATTGACGATGCCCATATCCATGCCGACCTTGATGCAGTGGTACAAGAATACCGAATGCATGGCCTCGCGGACCTTCTCGTTGCCGCGGAACGAGAAGGACAGGTTCGAGACGCCGCCCGAGATATGGGCGTGCGGCAGGGTCTCGCGGATCGTCTTCGTGGCCTCGATGAAATCGTTGCCGTAATTGTCGTGCTCCTCGATGCCGGTCGCCACCGCGAAGATGTTCGGGTCGAAGATGATGTCCTCGGGCGGGAAGCCGATCTCCTCGGTCAGGAGCTTGTAGGCGCGCGTGCAGATCTCGATCTTGCGGGCATAGGTGTCGGCCTGGCCCTTCTCGTCGAAGGCCATGACGACGACGGCCGCACCGTAGTTGCGGCAGATGCGGGCATGTTCGAGGAAGGCCGCCTCGCCCTCCTTCATCGAGATCGAGTTGACGATCGGCTTGCCCTGAATCGTCTTGAGGCCCGCCTCGATGACATGGAACTTCGAGGAATCGACCATGATCGGAACGCGGCTGATATCCGGCTCCGAGGCGACGAGGTTGCAGAACTCGGTCATCGCCTTCTCGGAATCGAGCAGGCCCTCATCCATGTTGATGTCGATGACCTGCGCGCCGTTGGCGACCTGGTCGCGCGCCACGTCGAGCGCAGCCGCATAGTCGCCGGCCGTGACGAGCTTCCTGAACTTGGCGGAGCCGGTGACGTTGGTGCGCTCGCCGATGTTGACGAAGGGGATGGTCTCGTCGAGCGTGAAGGGCTCCAGCCCCGCGAGCCTGAGATAGGGCTTCACCTCCGGCATCTGGCGCGGCGCCTTGCCGGCGACGGCCTCGGCGATGGCGCGGATATGCTCGGGCGTCGTGCCGCAGCAGCCGCCGACGACGTTGACGAAGCCCGCATCGGCGAATTCGGCGAGCATCGTCGCCGTCGCTTCCGGGCGCTCGTCATAGAGGCCGAACTCGTTGGGCAGGCCGGCATTAGGATAGGCGCAGACCAGCGTGTCGGCGACGCGCGACATGTCCTTGATATGCGCGCGCATCTCGCGTGCGCCCAGCGCGCAATTGAGGCCCACGGTCAGCGGCGCGGCATGGCGCACCGCGTTCCAGAAGGCCTCGACCGTCTGGCCCGAAAGGGTGCGGCCGGACAGATCGGTGATCGTGCCGGAGATCATCACCGGCAGGCGGATGCCCCGCTCGCGATAGACTTCCTCGATCGCGACGATCGCCGCCTTGGCGTTCAGCGTGTCGAAGATCGTCTCGATCAGCAGCAGCTCGGAGCCACCGTCGATCAGGCCCCTCACCTGCTCGGCATAGGCGTCGCGCACCTGGTCGAAGGTCACGGCACGGAAGCCGGGATTGTTGACGTCCGGCGAGATCGAAAGCGTGCGGTTGGTCGGGCCGATGGCGCCGGCGACGAAGCGGCGGCGCCCGTCCTCGGTCTGGGCGATCGCCGCCGCCTCGCGGGCGATGCGCGCGCATTCGACGTTCAGCTCGTAGACCAGCGCCTCCATGCCGTAATCGGCCTGGGCGATCGAGGTGCCGGAGAAGGTGTTGGTCTCGACGATGTCGGCGCCCGCCCGGAAATAGGCGAGGTGGATGTCGCGCAGCGCGTCCGGCAGCGTCAGCGCGATCAGGTCGTTGTTGCCCTTGAGATCGTGGTTCCAGCCCTTGAAGCGCTCGCCGCGGAAATCCGCCTCGGTGAGCTTCAGATCCTGGATCTGCGTGCCCATCGCGCCGTCGAGCACGAGGATGCGCTGCCGTGCGGCCTCGCGCAGCGAGCGATCGATCTCGGCCCCATCGACCGGGGCTGCCTTGAAGTCAGTCATAGGCTTACTCCGCCGCCACCGCCTGCGCCGCCGGCTTCTCGGGCTTCAAGCCGACGAGATGGCAGATGGCATAGACGAGGTCGGCCTTGTTCATCGTGTAGAAATGCAGGTCGCCGACGCCTCGGTCGATCAGGTCCAGCACCTGCTCGGCGCAGACGGCGGCCGCTACCAGCCGGCGCGTCGCGGCATCGTCTTCCAGCCCCTCGAAGCGGTCGGCCAGCCATTGCGGCACGCTGGCGCCGGTCTTGCGGGCGAAATTCGCCGTCTGCTTGAAGTTCTGGACCGGAACGATGCCGGGCAGGATCGGGATCTCGATGCCCTTGGCGCGGACCTTGTCGAGGTAGCGGAAATAGACGTCGTTATCGAAGAAGAACTGGGTGATAGCCCGCGTCGCGCCGGCATCGACCTTCTTCTTCAGCGCGTCGATATCGGCATCGAGCGAGGCCGCCTCCGGATGCTTCTCCGGATAGGCGGAGACGGTGACCTCGAAATCGCCGATGCGCTTCAGGCCCGCGACGAGATCGGAGGTCTGGTCATAGCCCTCCGGATGCGGCTCGTAGGTCGTGCCGAGGCCGCCGGCCGGGTCGCCGCGCAGCGCCACGACATGGCGCACGCCGGCATCCCAATAGGAGCGGATGACGTCGTCCACTTCCGCCCGCGAAGCCGAGACGCAGGTCAGATGCGCGGCCGGCTTCAGCCCGGTCTCCTCGACCATGCGCTTGACGGTGGCGTGGGTGCGCTCGCGGGTCGAGCCGCCGGCGCCGTAGGTCACCGAGACGAAGCCCGGAGCGAGCGGCTCGAGCCGGCGCACCGATTCCCACAGCGCGACTTCCATCTCCGCCGTCTTGGGCGGGAAGAACTCGAAGGAGACGCGGGGGCGGCGCGTGCCGTGACGGCTGGGGCGAAAGGCGTTCATCACGCAACCTCGAAATCGATCGTACGAACCGGGGGATCGGCCTGGACGCGCCGGTCGCGTCCGCGCCAGAGCATGACCGGAAGCTGGCCGGAGCCGCCATCGGCCAGGGTGACTTCGCGGGAAAGGTCGCAGGCGAGGCCGGCCTCCGCGAACCAGCCCGCAATCTGCACGCGCGAGAAGCCGAGCCGGCGATGCGCATGCTCGGTCCGCAGGAATTCCATGTCGTGCGGGGCGAAATCCACGACGATCAATCGCCCGCCCGGCGCCAGCATCGCCGCCGCCTCGCGCACGGCGCGTGCGGGATCGTCGAGGAAGTGCAGCACCTGATGGATGACGACGAGGTCGAAGGAGCCGCGCGCGAAGGGCAGCGCGTAGATGTCGCACTGCCTGAGCTCGACGCGCGAAAGCCCAGCCTGCTCCAGATTGGCGCGCGCCACCGCCAGCATCGCATGGTTGGCGTCGACGCCGACGGCGCGGCCGAACTTCGGCGCGATCCGCTCCAGCATCCGGCCGGTGCCGGTGCCGAGATCGAGCATGGCGCCGGGTGTGCCCTCGCCGACCGCCTCCTCGACGGCCGCCTCCACGGCATGGTCCGGCACATGCAGGCTGCGCAGCCGGTCCCAGTCGCGCGCGACACTGGCGAAATAGCTCTGCGCTGCCTCCGCCCGCGTCGTCCGCACGGCGGCGAGCCGCTCGCGATCGGCGGCGAGCACCGGGTCACTCAGATCGAGCCAGGCCGCGAGCGAAGCGGCGAAGGCGCCGCCCGGCCCGGTCTCGTCGAGCCGGAAGAAGGCCCAAGCCCCCTCGCGCGAGCGCCGGACCAGCCCGGCCTCGGCCAGAAGCTTGAGATGGCGCGAGATACGCGGCTGCGATTGGCCGAGGATATCGGTCAGGTCCGAAACCGAGAGCTCGCCCTCGGACAGCAGCGCGAGAATGCGCAGGCGGGTCTCCTCGCCCGCGGCTCGCAAGCCGGCGAGAAGCACATCGGAGGACAATGCCGTCGGCTGCCGCACGCGTTCGCACTCCCTCGGCTCGAGAAAAAGATATAAAGATATCTTTATGTCAAAAGGACTGTTCGTGCAAGCGGATTATCGTGCGGAAAACAGGACGGAGCGAATGGCCCCAACCGTCGCAAAATACGGCATCAGCGCCGTTGCCGCGTCATGCTCGGGGCTTGACCCGAGCATCTCCATCAGAACGGGCGCAGGAAACTCCTGAAGCAAGAGATGCTCGGGTCAAGCCCGAGCATGACGCCTCGGCCCGGCGGCGCCGCTGAGCCCAAACTTATCCCCGCCCCGCGAACCCATGCCTATCCTGCGCGCGTCCTATCCGACCGAGGGGCTTCGCGAGGCATCGTGGGCCGGATGGGTTTGCGGGCTTCGCGTCCCGGACCGTTGCGGGTCCGCTCGATCGCCGCGCGTCCGATTGGACGCGATAACGGTGATCGATTTATCCAATATCGCATCGGAAGCATCCGATGCGATAGCGCGGAGGTGCCGACTTCGTCCGGGCCCAACAGGCAGGCCCGCTCCTTCGCCGGAACCCAGAACGAAGCGGAACCCCCAGATACCCGTGCGCGGAGCCGGGCAGCGCGAGGTCGTCGCTGTTCGACACCATCGACATCGACTCGACATCGGCACGCAGCCGTCGACTGCGAAACGCCGCCCGGCTCCGCGCATCCCTCGGATGTCCAAGCCCGAAACCCCGCAGGCTCAGGCCTGACGGGGCTTTCGGTGCATCTCTTCCGGCAAAGGCCGACATCACGCCGGATTCGGCAACGCAGCGCCGATCCGGTCATTATGGCAAGCACGAGCCTGTCACGCCCTGAACCATGCGCGGCAGGCGTCTATCGGCAGCAGAAATAACGTTCAGAGCACTTTCAGATCGCCCGCCGCGGTCTTGCCGCGTTCGGTCTTCAGCTCGAACGACACATTCTGCCCTTCCGTCAGCGTCATCATCCCGGCTTCCTTGACGGCGGTGATATGGACGAACACGTCCTTGCCGCCTTCTGCCGGTTGAATGAAGCCATACCCCTTCTCAGTGTTGAACCATTTGACGGTTCCGGTCGCCATCGCCACATCCCTCGAAGTCGCGCCTGCCGGCCCGCACGCCCTCGAGCCGGATCCGATCAGGTTGAACCAACCTGGTCGGGGAATCCGCCTCCAAGCTACTGATAGAGAACGCGTGATCCGAACAGGTCGCGTTGCGATTTGATCGGCGCGTGCCCTAGCGTGTAAGCCGGCAATGGAAGGATTGACCGAAAACCCATCCTTGTCGAGATTAAACACCGAGCAGTCGAACGGCTGATCGATCAAGACTTGGTCAGGATCACCTGCGTTTTCGCTGCGGCGCGGGATGAACCTCCCAGGTAGATTTCGACCTCGCCGGGATCGACGACGTAGCGTCCCTGTTCGTCATGGGCGCCGAGTTTCGCGGCTTCCAGCCTGAAACGCACGGTTTTCGTCTCTCCGGCCTTGACCATCACCTTCTCGAAGCCTTTCAATTCGCGCAGCGGCCGCGACAGGCTCGCCACCGGCTGGCGGATATAAAGTTGTACCACCTCCTGCCCGTCGCGCGAGCTGGCATTGGTGACATCGACCGAAACCTCGACCACACCCGTCAGCGCCATCGAGGAAGCCGAGACGCGCGGATCGGCATAGGTGAAGCGGCTGTAGGACAGCCCGTAGCCGAAGGGGTAGAGCGGCTCGTTGAGCTCGTCCATGAAGATGGACTCGTAGCGCTGGCGGATCTTTTCCGGGCGGCCGGTCGGGAGCTGGTTGTAATACACCGGGATCTGCCCGACCGAGCGCGGGAAGCTCATCGGCACCCGGCCCGACGGGTTGTAGCGCCCGGTCAGGATGTCGGCGATGGCCGTGCGCCCCTCCGTGCCCCCATGGAAGGTCTGCAGGATCGCGGCGACATGCTCGCTCGCCCAGGTCAGCACGAGCGGCCGGCCCGTCGCCAGCACCAGCACCACCGGCTTGCCGGTCCTGACCAGCGCTTCGAGCAGTTCCTGCTGCACGCCGGGAAGCTCGAGTTTGGTGCGCGAGGCTGCCTCCCCCATGAATTCGCAGTCCTCGCCGAGCATGGCGACGACCAGATCGCTTTCCGCCGCGACGCGGAGCGTGGCCTCCTTGTCGGCGAATTCCGTGCCGCAATTCTTGGCGAAGGCCGGCTGGTAGTTGATCGCGACATCCTTCGGCAGCCGCTCGCGCAGCGCGTCCGGCAGGGAGGTGATGACGCGCCGCCCCAGCCCCGCCGGATCGGTCCAGACTCGCTCATCCTCCGGCACCGCCATGGCGCCGATCACCGCGACCGATTTCACCGTATCGCGGATCGGCAGCGTCTGGTCGGCGTTCTTGAGGAGGATCGCGCCCTCGCGCGCCGCCTGCAGCGCGACCTCGCGGGCCGCTTCCGTCTGCATCAGCTTCGGTGCGGCGGCAGGGTCGACATCCGGCTTCTCGAACAGGCCGAGATGGTATTTCACGCGCAGCACGCGCCGGACCGCCTCGTCCAGCACCTTCACCGGCACGCGCCCGGCGCGGACCTCGTTGGCGAGGTGCTTGTGGTAGACGTCTCCCATCATGTCCATGTCGATGCCGGCGATCAGCGCCTTGCGCGCGGCTTCCGCATCGTCGCGGGCTATGCCGTGCAGCCTCAGCTCCGTGATCGAGCCGAAATCGGAGGTGACGAAGCCGCGGAAACCCCATTTCCCGCGCAGCAGATCGGTCAGCATGCCCTTATGCGCCGTCGCCGGCACGCCGTTCAGGGCGTTGAAGGCCGCCATGGCCGTCATCGAGCCGGCCTCGAACGACGCCTTGAACGGCGGCAGATAGAGGTCAAAGAGCTGGCTCGTCGGGATCCATGTCGAGTTGTAGTCGCGGCCCGCCTCGGCAGCGCCATAACCGACGAAATGCTTCACCGAGGTCGCGACGCCGCCGCGCTGATAGCCGAGGGTGCGCGCCGTCGCGACGACCGAACCGAGCCACGCATCCTCGCCCGCCCCTTCGAGCACGCGGCCCCAGCGCGGATCGCGCGAGATATCGACCATCGGCGCGAAGGTCCAGTTGATGCCGGCGGCCGAGGCCTCCCGCCCGGTCCAATAGGCGGCCTGCTCGATCAGCGCCGGATTCCAGCTCGAAGCCTGGCCGAGCGGCAGCGGGAAATAGGTCGAGAAACCGTGGACGGCGTCGAGCCCGATGATCAGCGGTATCTTCAGGCGGCTCTCGCGCACCGCCTTCTGCACCGCCAGAACCTCGGCCGGCACGACGAAGTTCATCACCGCGCCCATGTCGCCGCTGCGGACCTTGTTGATGTCGAAGCCCTCGCCCCGGCCCGAGAGGTGGAGCTGGCCGACCTTCTCCTCCAGCGTCATCCGCCCGATCAGTGCGTCGACCTTGCGTTCGATCTCGCGCGCCTCCCGCCCCGTTTTCCAGGCCACGGGCTGCTGCGCGAAGGCAGCGGAGGCCGTGCAGAACAGCAGAAGGGCAGCGACGAGCCGCAGAACCATGAAGGGAATCCCCAAGCGATAAGGCCATCAAGCAGCCTGCGCCCTACAGGATCGCTCCCTCTGGCTCAACCGTTGCATGGCCTCTGGCGCATGAAGTCGTCAGCCGATACAGGGCTCGCAATGTCTCAGACCACCATCGCAGCCATGCCGCACAGACACCGCCTCTACGAAGATCTGCTCGCCCTGCCGCTGGGCACGCTGATGATCAGCTTCGGCATCGTGCTCTTCACCAAGGCCACGGTGCTGACCGGCGGCGCGGCCGGGCTCGCCCTGCTGCTGCAATTCGCCATAGGCGCCGATTTCAGCCTGCTCTTCTTCGTCATCAACCTGCCGTTCTACTGGCTCGCCTTCCGGCGGATGGGCTTCGCCTTCACGCTGCGCACCGTCGCGGCCGTCGCCCTGATCTCGCTCTTCGTTTGGGCGACGCCGGGCTGGTTCCGCATCGAGGCGGTCGCGCCGCTCTATGCCGCGATCGTCGGCGGCGTCGCGATGGGCCTCGGCCTGCTGGCATTGGCGCGCCACCGCACCGCAATCGGCGGGGTCAACATCCTCGCGCTCTACCTGCAGGAGCGTCATGGCCTGCGCGCCGGCTGGGTCCAGCTCGCGATCGACGGCGCGATCTTCGCCGCCGCGCTTTTCCTGCTGCCGCTCGACAAGGTCGCGCTGTCCCTGGTCGGCACGCTCGTGATCAACGCCATCCTGGCGATGAACCACAAGCCGGGCCGCTACATGGCTGTCTCCTGACGCAGATCGCCCTGCTGCGCATGAGGTTGCGCGCCGCCGTCCGTCATGCGAGTCCAACCCGAAGAACTGACGGGAAGCGAACGGCGAGACGAGACATGGCCCAGCCCCTGACCATCGAAGACCTGCGCATTCTGGCCAAGCGCCGTGTGCCGCGCATGTTCTACGATTACGCCGATTCCGGCGCCTGGACCGAGGGCACCTACCGCTCGAACGAGACCGACTTCGCCAAGATCAAGCTGCGCCAGCGCGTTGCCGTCGACATGACCGACCGCTCGCTCGCCTCCGACATGATCGGCCAGCCCGTCGCGATGCCGGTCGCGCTCGCGCCCACCGGCCTCACCGGCATGCAGCACGCCGATGGCGAGATCCTCGCCGCCCGCGCGGCCGCCAAGGCCGGCGTGCCCTTCACCCTCTCGACCATGAGCATCTGCTCGATCGAGGACGTGGCGAACCACACCAGCGCTCCGTTCTGGTTCCAGCTCTACGTGATGAAGGACCGCGAGTTCATCTCCCGCCTGATCCAGCGCGCCAAGGCGGCCGGCTGCTCGGCGCTGGTGCTGACGCTCGACTTGCAGGTCCTCGGCCAGCGCCACAAGGACATCCGCAACGGCCTTTCCGCCCCGCCGAAGCCGACCATCGCCAACCTGATCAACCTCGCCTTCAAGCCGCGCTGGTGCCTGAAAATGCTGGACACGCCGCGCCGGCAGTTCGGCAACATCGTCGGCCACGTCACCGGCGTCGCCGACATGTCCTCGCTCTCCTCCTGGACCGCCAGCCAATTCGACCCGAAGCTGAACTGGGACGACGTCCGGTGGATCAAGGATCAGTGGGACGGCAAGCTGATCCTCAAGGGCATCCTCGATCCTGAGGATGCCGAGATGGCGGCCAAGAGCGGCGCCGACGCGCTCATCGTCTCGAACCATGGCGGCCGCCAGCTCGACGGCGCGCTGTCCTCGATCGAGGCCCTGCCCGGCATCGTCGAGCAGGTCGGCGGCCGCATGGAGGTATTGTTCGATGGCGGCATCCGCTCCGGCCAGGACGTGCTCAAGGCGATCGCACTCGGCGCGAAGGGCACCTTCATCGGACGCGCCTTCCTCTACGGGCTCGGCGCCATGGGCGAGCAGGGCGTTACCGCCGCGCTCGACATCATCCGCAAGGAGCTCGACGTCACCATGGCGCTCTGCGGCCTGCGCGACATCAGGGATGTCGACCAGAACATCCTCGTCGGCGGGCGCGAAGGGGCGATGAAGCGGCTGGCGAGCTGACCGCCCTCGCGCCCCCCGCCGCCGCCATGGTCCGCGCCGCAAACGATCCGCGCTTCTGGGATCGCGTCGCCCGCAAATACGCTGCCGGTCCGATCGCGGATATGGCCGGCTATGAGCGCACGCTCGAGCGCACGCGGCACTATCTCAAGGGCCAGGAGACCGCATTCGAGTTCGGTTGCGGCACGGGGACGACGGCGCTCAGGCTCGCCCCTTCCCTCGCCCGCATCGTCGGGACCGACATATCCGGCGGCATGATCGCCATCGCACGCGAAAGGGCCGAGGCCGGGAAGCACGCCAACGTCGAATTCGCGGTTGCCTCTCCCGATGCGGCGCCTTGGCCGGACGAGACCTTCGACATCGCGCTCGGCTTCAACGTCCTGCATCTGGTGGCGGCGCGGGAAGCAGCCTTGAGCGGCATCCGCCGGCTGTTGAAGCCCGGCGGGCTGTTCATCTCCAAGACGCCGTGCCTGAAGGAGATGAACCCGATCGTGCGCATCGCCGTGCCCGTCATGCAGCTCCTCCGCAAGGCTCCCTATGTGTCGTCCCTGTCCGCGGGAGAGCTGGAGCGCGAGATCGCGGCGGCGGGCTTCGAGATCGTCGAGCGTGCCCACCATGCCTCGCGCGGCCGGGACCCGCGGCCCTTCCTCGTGGCCAGGAAGCGCTGAAGGCTCCGGTCACTGCGCCCGGGCGGCAGGACGCAACCGAACTCGGCGGCAGCCAATTTCGTGGCAGGTCCGCTCGCGACCCGTTGCGGACATCCGTCCAGTAGCAGTAACGTCCTACCAGGATGCCGACGAGGCAGGGCCACGACTGAAGCCATGACAGCCCACGCATTCAACATTGTTGGCGCAAGCTTGATCGGCGGTGCGATCCTGATGCTCGTTACCGCTGGCTATTTCGCCCGCCGCTATTCATCCGGCGTCGGCGCTGGCAACTTCGCTACCTTGGTGCCCGCTCTCGCCATGGCCGCGGTGCTGGCTGGGGCTTTCTGCCTGATCGCCGCTATTCTATCGGGCATCGGGCGCCCATAAACGGAGTCTGCTTTCGACCCATTACGGAAATTTTACATAGGAGGAATTGTGTCGCGAGGCGCGACGCCTCTGAGGATTTCGACTGCTCTGATGATCAAGCTGCTTGCGTCCATCACTGTCGCCGCCAGCCTGTGCGTACAGGTGGCCTGGAGCCAATCGGCTGACACACGGGTCACGCCACAACGTTCTTGCCCGGCTGCACAGCCATACTGCAATAACCAGTGGGAAGCAGTCGGAGCAAACGGTGAGCGCTACTGGATGGTTCGGTGGGCGCGAAGCGCTCCATCCGACATTGTAACTCTTCGTTTCCCGTTGCAACTTGTTCATCCAATAGGGCGAATTAATTGCTCCGGCTTCGGCAAAAACTTCCCTCAGCCGAGCTGCCAGCAGCCGTTTGCAATATCATTGCTCCTTGAGGCCAAATATTCCGACTTTGAAGCTTTTCTGAAATTGGGTGAATCTTCATCTCAAAACCCGGATGACCGCCTCACAATTACAATTAATTCATCTGCGAGCAACCCTCAGGAAAGAAGTGTTGACGATAGATTTATGGCGTTTATAGATTCTTTTTCTAGGATTGGTGAAAGAAAACAATACCCAAGAGAACATAGAGGCACCAAATTTAAACTAAAAGAAATCGGACCTCTCAGAAATATATATGGAAATGAAGCGCTTGGAATTACAGATATATATCATGATGGCAGGGATATTCTGCGTTCTAGTAACATAATATCATGCACTTATGAGAATTCTCCTATACAAAAACACAGATGCACTCAGGCATTTGTTATTAAAGAATTCAATTCGATTGCGCAGGTAAGCTATCGTATTGGCTATCTACATCAATGGAAAGCGATAAACTACCTTGTGAATGACGCGATCAAATCCGCCGTGCAGGAGCCATAGTAAATTAGCCGGGCGACCTCGAACGACGGTATCGAAATCGGATTGCCAAGCGACGTTGCCGCTTTGCCAATGTCCGCTTCCGACTCGTTGCAGACGACACTACCCTGTGGTCGACGACGTCCCTATACGCGCTGGAATTTGCGTTGGCTTCTGCAGATGGGCAGCCCTGGCTTGAGCAGCCCTGAGGGGCGCTCGCTGCGTCTGCGGCATGGACGTTGTAAACGCGTCGGCCGTAACCGTTACAGCGGCTGCGGGACTTGACAGAGATTTCTCCGATCGAAGGCGAGGCACCTTGGCGTAGCGCCTCGCCTTCGATACCGGGCTTATCTCGGCGCGAGGCGTTCCAGCTCGTTCAGGCGCTTCAGGGCGGACTGCTGCTGCAACAGCCCGTAGTTGATGCCGGAGGCGTTCAGCGAACTGCCGGCCTGGTAGGGATACTGGCCGAAGTCGGAGAAGAACTCCTTCACCTTGGTCTGGACCGGCACCAGCAGCCACATCTGCTGGCCAAAGAACTTCATCGACTCGCCGCCCTCCTTCATGCCGCGCTCATAGGGATCCATGCGGAGATTGGTGATCATCGCCCATGAGGTCACTTCTCGCGTGGCGGTCGCGATATTGCCTTCGCTGGCAACAGCGAAGCTGACCTTCCAGTCATTCCAGCGCAGCGCATTGAGATTGCCGCCCTGGTCGAAGTAGAACACCGTCTCGCGCGGCCCCTTCTTCTCGTCGCCCTTCAGGAAGGGCATGAAGTTGTAGCCATCGAGATGGACCTTGAAGGTCTTGTTGCCGCTCTGGAAGCCGGTCTTCATCTTCTCCTTGACGTCGCCGAGGCCGGCGGCGGCGCAGAAGGTCGGGAACCAATCCATCAGCGTGATCATCTCGTTGACCTGCGTGCCGGGCTTCACCACGCCCGGCCAGCGCACCATCATGGGAATGCGGAAGCCGCCTTCCCAGGTCGTGCCCTTCTCGCCGCGGAACATCGTCATCGCACCGTCCGGCCAGAGCGCGATCTCGGCGCCGTTGTCGGTGGTGTAGAGCACGATGGTATTGTCGGTGATGCCGAGATCGTCGAGTTGCTTGAGAAGCTGCCCGACATGCCCGTCATGCTCGGCCATGCCGTCGGCATGGATGCCCATGCCGGTCTTGCCCACCGATTCTTTTTTGAGATGGGTGAAGACGTGCATGCGCGTCGAGTTGAACCAGCAGAAGAACGGCTTCTGAGCCTTCACCTGCCGGTCGATGAAATCCTTGGCACCGGCCAGGAATTCCTCGTCGACGGTCGGCATGCGCTTGGTGTCGAGCGGGCCGGTATCCTCGATCTTGCCGTCCGCGCTCGATTTGATCACGCCGCGTGGGCCGTACTGGCGCTTGAAGGCCGGGTCCTTCGGGTAGAAGTAGCCCTCGGGTTCTTCCTCGGCGTTCAGGTGATAGAGATTGCCGAAGAACTCGTCGAATCCATGCCGCGTCGGCAGGTGCTCGTCGCGGTCGCCGAGATGGTTCTTGCCGAACTGGCCGGTGGCGTAGCCAGCTGTCTTCAGCGCGTCGGCGATCGTCGGCATCCACTCGGCAATGCCGTGCGGATCGCCAGGCATGCCGATCGTCAGAAGGCCAGTGCGGAACGGTTCCTGCCCGATGATGAAGGAGGCGCGCCCGGCCGTGCAGCTCTGCTGCCCGTAGGCGTCGGTGAAGATCGCGCCTTCACTGGCGATACGGTCGATATTGGGGGTGCGGTAACCCATCATCCCCATCGTGTAGGCGCTGACCTGCGGGACGCCGATGTCGTCGCCGAAGATGACGAGAATATTGGGCTTTCTTCCGCCGGCCGATGCAGCTGGAGCGGGCGCCGGTTGCTGGGCCTGCGCCGTCTGGACCGGCGCGCCGGCAAGATAACTCGACGTCGCCGCGAGCACGGTCCCGCCGAGAAGCATCGAGCGTCGATTTAAGGCAGCGTTCTTCGAAGAGCGTTCATCCTTGGATTCCACGACATGTCCTCCACCACATCCCTCGGGGTCGGCGTAGATAGCCTGCGCCTTGCGCCGAAGGAGCGTAGAACGGTGTCCGCTGTCGTGCAGCGCTGTAACGGTTACGGAAGCCGCTTACCCGGCGCGCGGCCTCACAGCTCGACTGAACTCCTGTCGAAATGCTCGTGAGTGGCCATATTTCGCAAATCGCTTGATCCGCTCCCCCCATCTCGGACATTCGCGGCACCGGATTTTCCCACCCACTCCGTCCAAAAGAAAAGCCCCGCGGCACGCTTGGTGCCGCGGGGCTTTCTGCTTCCGAGACGGCGCCTTAGCGCGTGAACTTCTTGTACTGAATCCGCTTCGGGATCGTGGAGTCGATGCCCAGCCGGCGCTTCTTGTCTTCCTCGTACTCGGCGAAGTTGCCCTCGAACCACTCGACATGGCTGTCGCCCTCGAAGGAGAGGATGTGGGTCGCGATGCGGTCGAGGAACCAGCGATCGTGGCTGATGATCACGGCGCAGCCCGCGTAATCCTCCAGCGCCTCTTCCAGCGCCCTGAGCGTGTCGACGTCGAGGTCGTTGGTCGGCTCGTCAAGCAGCAGGACGTTGGCGCCGCTCTTCAGCATCTTGGCGAGGTGGACGCGGTTGCGCTCGCCGCCCGAGAGCGAGCCGACCTTCTTCTGCTGGTCGCCGCCCTTGAAGTTGAAGGCCGAGCAATAGGCCCGCGAATTGATCTCTTTCTTGCCGAGATAGATGATGTCGTTGCCGCCCGAGATCTCCTCCCAGACGTTCTTCTTGTCGTCGAGCGAGTCGCGGCTCTGGTCGACATAGCCGAGCTGGACGCTCTCGCCGATCTTGATGGTGCCGGCATCGGGCTTCTCGACGCCGGTGATCATCTTGAACAGCGTCGTCTTGCCGGCGCCGTTGGGACCGATCACGCCGACGATGCCGCCCGGCGGCAGCTTGAAGGACAGCCCGTCGATCAGCAGCTTGTCCTGGAAGCCCTTCGACAAATCCTCGAAATCGACGACATTGTTGCCGAGCCGCTCCGCGATCGGGATGATGATCTGGGCAGTGTCAGGGCCCTTGTTCGAGGCCTTCTGCACCAGCTCGTCATAGCGCTGGATGCGGGCTTTGCTCTTGGCCTGCCGGGCCTTGGGCGAGGCCGAAACCCACTCCTGCTCGCGCTCCAGCGTCTTCTGGCGCGAGACGTCCTCGCGGCCTTCCTGGGCGAGCCGCTTCTGCTTCTGCACCGACCAGGCCGAGTAGTTACCCTCGTAGGGGATGCCCTGGCCGCGATCGAGCTCGAGGATCCAGCTGGTGACGTTGTCGAGGAAGTAGCGATCGTGGGTGACGATCAGGATCGCGCCCGGATAGCTGCGCAAATGGCCTTCGAGCCAGGCAGTGGTCTCGGCGTCGAGATGGTTGGTCGGCTCGTCGAGCAGCAGCAGCTCGGGCTGCTCCAGCAGCAGCTTGCACAGCGCGACGCGGCGGCGCTCACCGCCCGAGAGCTTGCCGACCTCCCAGTCGTCAGGCGGGCAGCGCAGCGCATCCATCGCCTGGTCGACCTTGGAATCGAGGTCCCACAGCCCCTTGGCCTCGATCTCGTCCTGGAGATTGGTCATCTCGTCGGCGGTCTCGTCCGAATAGTTCATGGCGAGTTCGTTGTAGCGGTCGAGGATCGCTTTCTGCGGCGCGACGCCGAGCATGATGTTGTCGCGGACGTTCAGCGTCTCATCGAGCTTCGGCTCCTGCGGCAGGTATCCGACGCGCGCGCCCTCCGCGACCCAGGCCTCGCCGGTCCACTCCTTGTCGAACCCTGCCATGATCTTGAGCAGGGTCGATTTACCGGCGCCGTTAACGCCGAGCACGCCGATCTTGGCGTCCGGGTAGAAGGACAGGTGGATGTCCTTCAGCACCTGCTTGCCGCCCGGATAGGTCTTGGACAGGCCACGCATATGGTAGATGAACTGGCGGGACATGGGGCGAGCGGGCTCCGCTTTCAGGCGCTTGGCGACGAGATGTCGGGAAATCTGGCCGCTATGTAGCGAGCGGCGCCGCTGGCCGCAACCGCATCGGACGATTGCGGCGGGCGAGCGCGTCCTGAACAATGCAGGCGCAAACCGGCCGGGGCCCATCCGACATGTCAGAGCAGAACGGCAAGGCCACGATCGAACTCAGGCTCCGCGACGGCGCGCAGCTCTTCAACACGCTCGACCCCTTCCCCTTCCGCGAGGGCGACATCGCGGCGGAGGCCGATGCGTATATCGTCGATTGGGCGCGCGACCTGCCGAAGGACGCGCCGATCGCGATCGTGATCCATCTCGAAAGGGCCGATGCCGCCGACCGGCCGGTGCCCGATCTCGCGACGGCGATCACCAGCTGGTTCGCCAGCCGAGCGCGCACGGAAACCCAGGCCCTGCGCGAGCTGTTTCGCGACGGGCGCCTGGCCTTCGCCATCGGCTTTGCCGGCCTTGCCGCCTGCCTGTTTCTCAGCTGGCTGCTGACGCAAGGCAGCGAAGGCCCCTTCGCGCGCGTCTTCCAGGAAAGCCTGATCATCATCGGCTGGGTGGTGATCTGGCGCCCGGCCGAGATGTTTCTCTACGACTGGGTGCCGATCCTGCGCCGCAGGAAGCTGTACCGCCGCCTGGCTGGCGCGCATGTCGAGATCCGGCCGGACTGAAACGCCCGGAGCGGTTCGGTTCACGAAACCGCCAGAGCGCTTCCCACGGCCCGCCATTTGCCTGATCGTCGCAGACGAGTGAAACGCGGGAGCCGGTCGATGAATCTGTCGCGCACCTTCGGCCTGTTGGCTTTCGTCGCCGCCGCCTTCGGCTTTGCCCCCGCATCGGTCCACGCCCAGTCTGAAGAGCCGGGCTGCCGGCCGGAGATGGCGAGCCTGAAGCTGCCGATCCAGCGTATCAACCTGGCGAAGGACGAGGTGCGGCTCACCTTCGTCGGCCACGCGACCTTCCTGATCGAGACGCCGGGCGGGATGAAGATCGCCACGGACTACAACGACTATGTCCGTCCGCCGGTCACGCCCGACATCGCCACGATGAACAAGGCGCATTCGACCCATAATTCCCGCAGCCCCGACCCCGCCATCAAGCGCGTGCTGCCCGGCTGGGACGTTTCGGGACAGGGCGCGGCGAAACACGATGTCACGCTCGGCGACGTCCGCGTCCGCAATGTGCCGACCAATATCCGCAGCTATGACGGCGGCACCGACTATGACGGCAACTCGATCTTCGTCTTCGAGATCGGCGAGCTCTGCATCGCCCATCTCGGCCACCTGCATCACCCGCTGGAACCGGGCCATCTGCGCGCGCTCGGCCGCGTCGACATCGTTCTCTTCCCGGTCGACGGCAGCTACACGCTCGACCAGGACGGCATGCTGGAGGTGCTGAAGACGGTCCAGGCCCGCGTCATGATCCCCATGCACTTCTTCGGCGGCGGCACTTTGAACCGCTTCCTCGCCCGGACGCAGGACCTCTGGCCGGTCGAGCGCCGCGGGCAGTCGACGATCACGCTGAGCAAGGCCACGCTGCCGGCGAAGCCCACCATGATCGTGCTGCCCGGGCATTGAGTCCTTGCCGCCATTCAGGTGTTGACGCCGCCGTCGATGGCGAAGCCGGCGCCGGTGATGAAGCGGCCCTCATCGCTGGCGAGATAGGCGACGGCCCCGGCGATATCCTCCGGCCTGCCATAGCGCGGGATCGCCATGCGCGACCGCTGCGCCTCGGCGCCCGGACCATCGGCCGGATTCATGTCGGTATCGGTCGAGCCGGGATGGACGATGTTGACGGTGATGCCGCGAGGGCCGAGATCGCGCGCCAGCCCCTTGGTGAAACCGATCAGCGCCGCCTTGCTCATCGCGTAGAGCGTGATGTCGGGCTCGACAACGCGGTCGGCGAGACAGGAGCCGATCGAGATGATCCGGCCGCCCTCGCCCAGATGCGCGGCGGCAGCCTGCGAGGCCAGCACCACGGCGCGGACGTTCACCGCGAGCGTGGCGTCGATATCGGCGAGGCTCCAATCCGCGACCGGGCCGCCGCGATAGATGCCGGCATTGTTGACGAGGATATCGAGCCCGCCGAGCGCCTTCGCCGCCTCATTGACCGAGCGCTTCACCGCTTCGGGATCGGCGCTGTCGGCCGCCACCGCGACGCCCTTGCGGCCGAGAGCCTCGATCGCCCTGACGATTTCGGCCGCCTTGTCGGCCGAACGCTCATAGGTCAGCGCGACATCTGCGCCTTCGGCGGCCAGCCGCTTGGCGATGGCAGCGCCGATTCCGCGGCTGCCGCCAGTGACGAGCGCGCGCTTTCCAGCAAGGCGTGACATGGGAAACTCCATTTATGTTACGATCGATACATAAATACATGAGGCGCTTGCTCAAGGGCGTCAAGAGAAATATATATCGATCGACACAGAATAACTTAAAGGAGCAGGCGGCATGGCCGAGCGAGGCCGTCCACGCAGTTTCGACCGACGGGCCGCGCTGGAGCGCGCCATGGATGTATTCTGGGATCGCGGCTACCAGGCTGCGTCGATGAGCGACCTCACCGACGCCATGGGCATCAACTCGCCGAGCCTCTATGCCGCCTTCGGCAGCAAGGAGGAGCTCTATCGCGAGGCCATCGGCCATTTCGCCGCAACCGAAAGCGACGACATCCTCGCGCCCTTGAGCGACGCGCGGACAGCGCGGGCGGCGATCGAGGGCTATCTCATGGCGAGCGCCGCGACCTTCACCCGGCCGGGTCGCCCGCCCGGCTGCATGGTCGTGCTCTCGGCGGTCAACGCGGTCGGCGTCGGCGAGGAGACGAGCCGCATCCTGCGCGAAATGAGGGCCGGCAGCGTCAAGATGATCGCGGAGCGGCTGAACCGGGCCATCGCGGCAGGCGAACTGCCCGCTTCGCTCGATACGCACCCGATCTCGAGCTATTACGTCACTGTCCAGCAGGGCATGTCGATCCAGGCCCGCGACGGCGCTTCGCGCGCAACGCTGGAAGCGATCGTGCGCGGAGCCATGGCGGCCTGGGACAGCCTGACTCAGCCGCGCGACGCCGCGGCTTGATCCTCGCCGTTAACGCCTCGCTGAGGCTGATCCCAGGCTTTCCTTGCCGTAGCGGCCGATCGCGGCATCCTGCCTGCAATCGGGAGACCGCTCCATGCGCCGCATCGCCGCCTTCGCCTGCCTGCTCGCTGTCGCCGCCCTGCTGCCCATCCAGGCCGAGGCCGCCCGCTTCCGCTCCGGGCGCGGCGGGTCCGCTCCCGCCACCAAGACCAGCCGCGGCATCGTCATCGTTCCCGGCGCGGCAGGTATCGCAGGCGCCAAGGCCGCGGAAGCCGGCAAGCCCGAGCGAGTGCCCTTCCCGCCCGCCGACACGCCGCGCGAGGAGCCCGTCCTGCTGCGCCTGACCGCCAATGAAGGCGCCCAGAAGCCCTGGTGCCGGACCGATATCGTGGTCGGCGGCTTCTGCATCCTGAACTGAGCCGGGCTCTTCAGTAGTCGCCGCCGAGATCGTCAGGCAGGTTGGCCGGAATCTGCCCCGGCCGCTTCGGCTTGGTCAGCGGCGTCGGCGTCGGCGTGTTGTGCCGCAAAAGCTCGCGCCCCGCATAGAAATCTCCCGCCAGCTGCAGATCGAAGCGTTCCTCGTCGCGCCGACGCACATCCGCCTCGATCTCCTCGGCCTCGTCCGCGGGAACGCCGAGGCATTTGAGCAGCGCCGTGCCGAAGACCATCGCCGATTCCAAGGTCTCGCGGATCTGGTAGTCGACGCCGGCATGGACCAGGTCGAGCGCATGGCCCCGGTCATAGGCGCGCACGAACAGCTTGGCATGCGGGAATTCGGCCTGCGCCAACTGCACGATCGCATCCGCCGTCTGCCGCCGCTCGACGCAGACCACGATCACCTCGGCCCGCTCGGCCCCGGCGGCATGGAGGATATCGCGCCGCGTCCCGTCGCCGTAATAGAGCTTGAAGCCGAACTGCGACGCCGCCCGGATCATGTCGACGTCGAAGTCGATGATCGAAACGCTGATGCCGCGGGCAAGCAGCGCCTGGCTGGCGACCTGGCCGAAGCGGCCGAACCCGACGATCAGCGCCTGCGCCCGCAAGCCATCGGCCACCTCGATGCCGTCGAGATCGGTCTTGGGCGCCGGCAGGAAGCGGTCGAGCGCCAGCGCCAGCAGCGGCGTCAGCGCCATGGAGATGATGACGGTGCCGCTGGCGATGGCGGTGATGCGCGGATCGAAGATGCCGGCCGCGGCCGCAGCCGCGTAGAGCACGAAGGCGAATTCGCCGCCTTGCGAGAACAGGGCGACGCGCGTGATCGCCTCGCGCCAGTCCGAGCCGAAGACCTTAGCGACGATGAAGATGCCGAGCGCCTTGACCGCCATGAAGCCGATGACGGCCACCAGGACGAGCCGCCACTCGTGCGAGACGACGGCGAGGTCGAGCGACATGCCGACGGCGAGGAAGAACAGGCCGAGCAGGATGCCGCGGAACGGCTCGATGTCGGCTTCCAGCTGATGGCGGAAGGTGGATTCCGACAGGAGCACACCGGCGAGGAAAGCGCCCATCGCCATCGACAGCCCGCCGAGCTGCATGGCGAGCGCCGCGCCGAGCACGACGAGAAGCGCCGCGGCGGTCATCACCTCGCGGGCCTCGGCGGCCGCCAGCACGCGGAACATCGGGTTTAGCAGCCAGCGCCCCGCCGCGATCAGCCCGCCCAGCGCCCCGCCGGCGATGGCGAAGGAAACCCAGGCGTGCTCGGCGCTGCCGCGCTGCGGCGACAGCAGCGCGACGATCGCGAGCAGCGGCACGATGGCGAGGTCTTCCAGCAGCAGGATCGAGACGGCTTTCTGGCCCTGCGGCGTCGAGGTCTCGCCGCGCTCGTTCAGCATCTGCATGACCACGGCGGTCGAGGACAGCACGAAGCCCATCGCCGCGATGAAGGCGACCTTGACGTCGAGTCCGCCGGCCATGCCGAACAGCGTCAGCAGGAAGCCGCAGGCGAGAACCTGCGCGATGCCCAGCCCGAAGATGCTGCGCCGCAGCCCCCATAGCCGCGAGGGCTGCATCTCCAGGCCGATGACGAAGAGGAACATCACCACGCCGAATTCGGCGATATGCAGGATGCCTTCCGGGTTGGAGAACAGCCCGAGGCCGAAGGGGCCGATGACGATGCCCGCGCCGAAATAGCCGAGCACGGAGCCGAGACCCAGCTTGCGGAAGATCGGAACCGCGACGACGCCCGCGCCGAGCAGCGCCACGACCTTCACGAGGTCGCCCGTCAATCCTGCCTCGGCCGCCATCCGTCCTCCTTCGCGCCGGCTCACCTCAACCGGTGCCCCAACCTAGAGCATGCGGTGTTGCGATGGAAACGCAGGTCATCCCGGCCGGAGCAAAGCGCAGAGCCGGGATCCAGGCCTGAACCGTGATTGGAAGCGCTCCGGCATGGATCCCGGGTCAAGCCCGGGATGACGGCGATGGGTTCCATCGGCATTGAACCCCGAACAAGGAGTGGCGCAGCGCTATCCCGCGCGGCTGACCCGCCCTTCCAGCGGATAGGCCGGATCGGAATAGCCCGGCGTCGAGGGGTGGCCCGGCGGCACGAGGCTGTCGACCAGCGCCTCGTCCTCCTTGTCGAAATCGGCATCGAGCGCCGCGAGATAGGCCTCCCACTGCTCGAAGGTGCGCGGGCCGGCAATGGCTGCCGTGAGGAAGGCGTTGTTCAGCACCCAGCGCACCGCGAACTGGATCGGCGTCAGCCCCTTCCTGGCGGCATGCTCCTTGATCGTCCGGGCGATGACGAGGCTCTCCTCGCGCCATTCGGCCTGCATGATCCTGCGGTCGCCACGCCCGGCGCGCGTGCCCTCCGCCGGTGCCTGACCGGGTGCGTATTTCGCCGTCAGAACGCCGCGCGCCAGCGGCGAATAGGAGGCTACGCCGAGCCCGAAATAGCCGCAGGCCGGCAGATGCTCGACCTCGGGCATGCGGTTCATCGCGTTGTAATAGGGCTGGCTCACGGCAGGTCGGTCGATGCCGAGCTCGTCGCAGAGCCGGCAGATCTCGGCCAGCCGCCAGGCGCGGTAGTTCGAGACGCCGAAATGCCGGATCTTGCCCTGCCGGACGAGGTCGGCGATCGCATGTACCGTCTCCTTCAGCGACGTCTGACGGTCCTCCTTGTGGAGGTAATAGATGTCGATCGTCTCGGTGCCGAGCCGGCGCAGGCTGTCCTCACAGGCCTGCATGATCCAGCGGCGCGACAGCCCGCCGCTCATCGGCCCCGGCCCCATCGCATTGGCCACCTTGGTCGCCAGCACCCAGTCGTAGCGGTTGGCGGCGATAGCCCTGCCGGTGATCTCCTCCGAGCGCCCCTCATTGTAGGCATCGGCCGTGTCAATGAAATTGATCCCGGCTTCGCGGGCGTGATCGACGATCCGGCGCGAGGCTGCCTCGTCGGTCGGGCCGCCGAACATCATCGTGCCCAGGCAGAGCGGCGAGACCTGGAGGCCGGAGCGGCCGAGGCGGCGATAATCCATGACGGTCATCCTTCGGATCGGAGATGGCGAAGCGTGCCGCAGCCTCCCCGTGGATTCCAGAGGCCATGACGCAGGCGCGCCCTGCGTAGCGCAGCCAACGGCAAGGAAATGCTTAATCTTTCCTGACAGAATGACTTGTCGTCACATGGCAGCCCGATGAACCTCGCCCAGCTCGTCAAGAGCCAGACCTTCGCCACCCTGCTGCAGGCGCTCGACGCGGCAGGCGAGCTGACGGCTGGCCGGACGGTACAGGCGAAGCTGCTCTCGCTGGAGCCGGACGGCACGGCCACGGCCGCGATCGGCGACACGAAGGTCGCGCTCGTCCTCGCCGGACCGCAGGCACGGCAAGCGGCGCTGCAGCCGGGGGCGACGCTGCTCCTGCGGCTCGACCCGCCCGAGCAGCCCGGCGGCGATTTACGCGCCACGCTGGTGGAAGTCCGCCCGCCAACCTCGCCATCCGGCGCTCCGATCGCACAGCAACCCCTCACGCCGCCGCCTGCGACCGGTTCTGCTGCTGCGCCTGCCGCCGTCCTGCCCGCTCCCGCGGCTGCCCCGCCCGCTTCCAGCTCGCCGCAGCCGAATCAGGCCCCGCAGCAACCCTCCGCTGGCAGCGCTCCACCCATATCTGTCGCAGCCGCTCAGCTGGCGCGCGCCACCGCAGAACCATCTGCCCCGGCACCCGCGACCGTGCCGCAGGGCGCGGCACCCGCTGCTGCGGCAATGCCTGCGATTCCAGCGGCCCTGACCGCAGCCGCGGCACGCCTGCTCGCCGGCCCCCTGCTCGGCGCCGTGCTGCAGCGGCAGGACAGCCTCGCCCCGCTTTTCGCCAATCTGCGCGGCCTCGCGGAAGGTTCGATCGCGCTCGCACTGCCCAAGACCCTGCTGCCGGCGATCGACCGCGTGCTCGCCCAGGCCGTGCCGGCCGAGCGCCAGCCTGTCACGGCGCAGCGCCTGAAGGAGGCGTTCCAGAGCTCCGGACTGTTCATGGAGGCCCACCAGGCGGCGGGTGAGCCGCCACCACGACAGGGCGACCTGAAGGCCAGCCTGCAGGCGCTGCGCGAGACCTTGCTGCCGATCGTCGAATCCCTCTCCCCGGATTCGAAGGCGACCCGATTGGACCGCGCGGCCGCAGCGCTCGCGGCCGAGCAGCACACCGAGATCGCGCCGGGCACCGCCGCGGACCAAACGGCCCGTGCCGCCCCGCCCCGCCGCGACGGTCCGCTCCTGCCGCAACCCGCCACTGAGCCGACGCTTGCGCCGGGCGAGAAGCCGCTCGCCATCGCCGAAACCCTGCTCGGCCAGACCGAGGCGGCGCTCGACCGCATCAAGCTGACGCAATACGCCTCGCTGCCGCTGGAGCCAGCCCGCCAGGACGGCACCCAGCCGGCGCAACGCTGGCTCGCCGAGATCCCCATCGCCTTCCAGCACGGCACCACGATGTTGCCCCTGCATGTGGAGCGCGAGGCACCGCGCCGGGACGTACAGGGCGTGAGCCCGCCGCTCTGGCGCATTCGTTTCGCCCTCGATGTCGAGCCGATGGGCCCGCTGCAAGGCGTCGTCACCCTGCAGGGCCGCGATGTCGGCGTGACGCTCTGGGCGGAACGCGATGAAACCAGCCAGATCCTGCGCGGCGCGGCACCTGGCCTTGAGAGCGCCCTGCTCCATGCCGATTTCGCCAGCGGCGCCGTCGATGTCCATACCGGCCAGCCGCGCGTGATGCAGCCGACGGCCGGCCAGTTCCTGGATCGCCTCTCATGAGCGCGCCGCAGCCGCCCCGCATCGCCGTCGCGCTCGAATATGACGGGCACGGGGCGCCGCGCGTCACCGCCAAGGGCCGCGGCGAACTGGCCGAGCGCATCGTCGCGACCGCGCGCGAGCACGACGTTGCCGTCGAGCAGAACGCCATCCTCGCCCAGGCCCTCTCGACGGTCGAGCTCGACGACCAGATCCCGGAGGAACTCTACCGGGCGACCGCGCAGGTCATCGCCTTCGTGCTGTCGCTGCGTGGCGAGATGCGCCGGCTGAACCGGGACGGCCATCGACCTTGACCACCGGAATCGTCGTCAGGCGCATCGGCCCGGCCGCCTACGCGGAGCTGGGACCAGCTTTCGCGGAGCTTGCCGGCCACGCGCTGGAGCCCAACCCGCATATGGCGCCGAGCGCCGTCACGGCCGCGACGATGCTCGTGCCTGAGGACGACATCATCGTGCTCTGCGCCTGGTTCAGCGAGGCGCTGGATTTCGAGCAACTGGTGGGCGTCTGGGCCTTCCGGCGCGAGCGCGATTGGCGCAGCGGCTTCGCCAGCGCCCTCGCCGCGCCGCTGGTGCCGCTCTACGAAGTCTCCTCCCTGCCCGTGCTCGACCGCGACCATGCAGCGGATGCGGCCCGGGCCCTGCTGCGTTATCTCGTCGCCTCCGGCGATCTGCCGCATACGCTGCTGCTGCCGCTCCTGCCCCTGGACGGCCCCTGCTACGCCACCCTCGCGGAAGCCTGCCGCCAGACCGGCAGCCGGATCTCGACCTATGAGCGCTGGGTCCGGCCCGTCATGATCCCCCAGCCGGGCGACGACTCCGAACGTTATCTGCGGCGCGCGCTGGGCTCCGCCTACAAGAAGCGGATGCAGCAGTTCCGGGCCGTGGCGAAGCAGGGCGCGCTGACCTTCCGGCGCAGCCGCGGCCGCGCGGCGCTGGACGCTCTCGATGCGTTCCTCACCCTCGAAGCTGCGGGCTGGAAGGGCGAGACCGGGACGGCGATAGCCTGCCTGCCGGCGGACGCCGCCTATATCCGCCGCATGGCCGAGCTCTTCGCGGCCGACGATGCCTTGCAGATCGACACCCTCCTGCTCGACGGGCAGGTGCTCGCCACCGGCCTGCTCGTCGAAAGCGGGGACCGCCGCCACTTCCTCAAGATCGCCTATGACGAGGCGCAGGCGCGCCATTCACCGGGCCGCACCCTGACGATCGCGATGCTCCAGGCCGACCTCGCTGGCACGCCGCCCGCCCTCTTCGACAGCGGCGCGGGCGAAGGCGTCGATCCCGGCACCTATGTCTGGGGCGAGCGCCGCGAGATGGCCAACGCCATCATCCGCATCGGCCCCGGCAAGCCCGGCGCAGCGCAAGTCGCCGCCTTCAGCCGGATGTGGCTGCGGCGCCTGCGGGAGGCCGTCAAGGCTCGGTCGGGGCGGGCGTCTCCTCCGAAAAGGCGTTGAGTAACAGATTGAAGAGCGCGCCCGCGCGCTGGCGAGCCGGCTTGACCGGCCTTCCTCCCGCCCGATAGAGCCGGGGTGCTGCGCAGGAGATGCCCGATGACTACGGCTGCCCGGATTGGAATCGTCACCGTCTCCGACCGCGCCTCGGCCGGCGTCTACACTGACGAGGGCGGCCCCGCGATCCGGGACTATCTGGCGAAAGTGCTGACCTCCCCGTGGGAGGCGGTCGCGCGCGTCATCCCCGACGATCGCAGGCTCATCGCCGAGACCCTGATCGAACTCGCCGACCGCGAGGGCTGCTGCCTCGTCGTCACCACCGGCGGCACCGGCCCGGCCCCGCGCGACGTCACGCCGGAGGCGACCGAGGACGTGATCGAGAAGCCGATGCCCGGCTTCGGCGAATTGATGCGCCAGGTCAGCCTCGCCAAGGTGCCGACCGCGATCCTCTCGCGCCAGACCGCGGGCATCCGCGGCAGGACGCTGATCGTCAACCTGCCCGGCCGCCCCCGCGCGATTGCCGAATGCCTGGACGCAGTGATGCCGGCGATCCCCTACTGCATCGACCTGATCGAGGGTCCCTACCTCGAAACCGACCCGGCTTTGATCGCGGCTTTCCGGCCGAAGAAATAGAAGCACGTCATGCTCGGGCTTGACCCGAGCATCTCATGCCGGAAGAGGCTCCCGCGCTTCGTCTTACCTGAGATTCTCGGGTCTGAGCTTCGCTCCGCCCGAGAATGACGCTCTCGCCAAAGGCCGGGAATGGCGAAACTCAACCCGCCTGCAGCTCCTCGCCGATCGCGCGCACGAGCTGCGGCGAGAGTGGGTCGGTCGCCGCCGGAAAACCGCCGATCAAGGCGCCGTCGCGGCCGATCAGGTATTTGTGGAAGTTCCAGCGCGGCGTCTCGGTCGGTCGCTCCGCCGCCGCCCAGCGATAAAAGGGATGCGCCTGCGGCCCGCGCACCACGGTCTTCTCGACGAAGGCATAGGTCGCGCCATGGCTCTGCCGCGCCGCCTCGGCGATGGCAGCGCCATCGAGTGGTTCCTGCCCGCCGAAATCATTGCTCGGGACCGCGACCAGCATCAGGCCGCGCGTCTGATAGCGCTGCCAGAGCTGCTCGAGCGTTGCCATCTGGCCGGCATAGCCGCAGCGCGTCGCCGTGTTGACGACGAGGATGGGCCGGCCGCGATAATCGCCGAGCGCTAGTCGCCCTCCGCCCGGCCGGTCGAAACCGAAAGCGTGGGCATCGCTGCGCGCCTGGGCGAAAGCCACGCCCGGCATCGCCGCCAACGCACCGAGGCCGGAGATCACCGAGCGCCTGTCCATGCTTCGCCTCCCTCGTTCCGCACTGATACGTCGGCGGAGCGCAAACGGATGCGCCCCGGCAGCCTTTCGGCTCCGGGGCGCAGGGGCAAGGCAAATTCTCGCGAGCGGACGGCCCGCGAGCAAAAAATTCAGCAGGCGAGGACCTTCTTCACCCGGACCTCGAGGTCACGCAGCTCATAGGGCTTCACCACATAATGGTCGGCACCGTTGGTGGTCGCCTCGTCCATCTTGTCGACCGAGCGTTCCGAGGTCGCCATGATGATCTTGATCTGGTTGAGCTCCGGCACCGAGCGGATGGCGCGCAGCAGGTCGATGCCGCTCATGCCGTCCATGTTCCAGTCGAGCAGCAGCAGATCGTAGCGCTTGGTCTGCATCTTCATCAGCGCTTCGCGGGCGTTCTCCGCCTCGTCTATGTCCTGAAACTCGATCTGCTTCAGGAAATAGGTCGCCAGGCCGCGCATGCTCTTCTGGTCGTCGACCACCAGGATGCGGTACTCGCTTCTGGCCTTTGACATAACTTTCTCCTTACGCGCTCCGCAGGTTCGGGCGCTCGCCGATCAGCTGGCTGACCGCGGCCCCGATCTGGTCCAGCGGAACGACCCTGTCGGCGGCTCCCAACTCGAAGGCCGCTTTCGGCATCCCGTTTACCACGCAGGTCTCCCCACTTTGGATTAACGTCTCGGCCCCGGCTTTGCGCATAGCTAACAAACCGTCAGCGCCGTCGCGGCCCATGCCGGTGAGCAGGATGCCGACCGCATGCGCGCCGAGGCTGCGTGCCACGGAATGGAACATGACGTCGACGGAGGGGGAATGGCCGCTGACGAGCGGGCCTTCCTTGAGCACGCAGACGAGCTCGCCGCGCCGCTCCTCGACTTCGAGATGGCGCAAGCCCCCCGGTGCCACCACCGCCATGCCGGGCCGCAGCCGGTCGCCATCCGCCGCCTCGCGGACATCGAGCCCGGTCGCGGTCGCGAGCCGTGCCGCGAACTTCGCGGTGTAGCCGGGCGGCATGTGCTGCACCACGACGACCGGAAGCCTGAGATGGGCGAGGTCGCGCATCACCGTCTGCACGGCCGGCACGCCGCCGGTGGAGGCGCCGATCGCGATCAGCGAGGTCTTTCCGGCGCGCGCCGGCTCCCTCAGTGGCGCCGGGCGGGCGGGAGCGGTGATCTGAGCCATCTGACGCGCGGCGGCGATCATCTTGCGGCTGGCCGAGGCGCGCTGCAGCGCCGCGACGAGATGCTTCATGAAGCCTTCGAGCGTGTGGGTCGTTCCATCAGGCTTCTCGATGAAGTCGATGGCGCCGAGCTCCAGCGCCTGGATGGTGTTGTCTGCGCCCGGCCCGCCGAAGGCCGAGACGATGAGCACGGGCAGCGGGTCCTGCTTCAGCACCCGCGCCAGCAGCTTGAGGCCGTGCCGCCCGGGCAGTTCGAGGTCGAGCGTCAACACATCCGGGCGCAGCGCCTGGATGGCGTCCCAGCCCTCCTCCGCGCTGCCGGCGACGCCGATCACCTTGAAGCCGGGCGCAGAGTCGATGATCTGCGTCATCAGCTTCTGCATCAAGATGGAGTCGTCGACGACCAGGACCTTGATCGGCGCTGCGGGGGACGTCGGCATGTTCATCACCAGACCTCCACTTCACCAGCCACGGGCTGGGTCTTGAGCCGGTTGAGATAGGCGATTTCCTGCTCGTGGCCGCTGTCGCGCGAGGTGGGCTGGACGTGCTGCACCCAGGCACGGCCCGTCGAGGGCTGGTAATGGATGCGCCGCGAGCGCGTGCCCCCCACATCCCGCGAGACGACGGGAATGCCCTCGACCTTCAGGAATTCGTTGACGAAGGCGATGTTGCCGTCGCCGATGGCGAGCATCGTCGCACCCGAGAGCACGCGCGCCCCGCCGAAGACCTTCGCCTCGAAATTGCTGCGCCGCGCGCCGCGCTTGAGCAGATCGTTGATCAGCACCTCCATCGCCGTGTCGCCATAGCGCTCGCCGGCGCTGGCATCGGCGCTGCCGTTATTCTTCGGCAGCAGGAAATGGTTGAGCCCGCCGACGCCGATCTGCGGATCGCGCAGGCAGACCGAGACGCAGGAGCCGAGCACGGTCGCGACGATCTCATCCTTGGCCGAGGTGATCTCGTGCTCGCCCGGCGCAACGGTAATGATCGTCGCCTCGAAGCGCGGGTCGAAATAGCGGCGAGAGGATCGTGAGACGCTCATGCTGTCCTCTCGTAGATGGTTCGGCCGATGAGGCGCAGGTTCGGGTGCGGCTGCGGCAGCGATTCCGAATGGCCGAGATAGAGGAAGCCGCCGGGCGACAGCAGCGCCACGAACCGATCGAGGATCGAGGCCTTTGTCTGCGTATCGAAATAGATGAAGACGTTGCGGCAGAAGATGATGTCGAACGGCCCGCTCATCGGCCATTTCTCGATCAGATTCAGCCGCTTGTAGGCGACCAGCCGGCGCAGATCCTCGCTGATGCGGGCATCGCCTCGCCCCACCCCGCCTTCCAGCTTGAGCATCGGCTTCACATCGGCCGGCAGCCGCTCGAACAGCTCCGCCGGATAGATGCCGGCTTCGGCCCGCGCCAGGATATCGGTGTCGATGTCGGTCGCCAGGATCTTGAAGTCGAGATCGCTGCGCGCGCCCATCACGTCGCGGCAGGAGGCCGCGATCGAATAGGCCTCCTCCCCGGAGGAACAGGCCGAGGACCAGATGCGGATGCGCCCGCGGCGCCCGGCCCGCTCCTGCAGCAGCC
Source organism: Allobosea sp. RIT-PG3_2 (assembly GCF_057321085.1). Taxonomy (NCBI): domain Bacteria; kingdom Pseudomonadati; phylum Pseudomonadota; class Alphaproteobacteria; order Hyphomicrobiales; family Alloboseaceae; genus Allobosea; species Allobosea sp. RIT-PG3_2. Next base: position 41,167 of record NZ_JBXWCA010000010.1, read on the forward strand.
GCGGCATCACGTCCTTGCGCAGATGGTCGAAATGGTGGCGCTCGCGGAAGAAGGCGGTGTGGTTGGTCGTCACCGCATTGATCAGCTCGGGTAGTTCGCCCGCTGCCTGCGGCGTCTTCAGGAAGGCGCAGTATTCGGCGACCGAGCCCATGCCCAGCGCCTTGACGCGACGCGCCAGCCGCCCGCGCGTCATCGCCTCCTTGTGCTCGCGGATGACGATGCCGGCCTGGTCGTAGACCAGCTTCGCGATGAAGCTCATATCGTCGCGCGTCAGGGTGATGTCGGCCATGGCGGGCTGGAGGGCGGCCATGCTGGAAAGCGATGTCGGTCTGGACATGCTTCAGCCTCCCATCCGTCCGCCTGCCGCGACACGGCGAGGCTGTGTCTGCAGGGGCAGGCGCGGCTCGGCCGCCATCGGGGCCGGCATCGCCCGGCGCGCATGCTGCGGCTCAGCCCAGCGGGGCGCAGTTGTCGGGCGGAACGCATCGACGATCTCGCTCAACATCGCGACCTGCCCCGCGAGTTCGCCCGCGGCCTGCACGCCGCGCCCTGCCAGTTCGGCATTCTGCCGTATACCCTTGTCCACCTGAGACACGCTTCGGTTCACCCCACCCATGCCGTGGGCCTGCTTGGCGCTCACGGCTGAAATCTCGGCAACGGTCGTGGACACGCTGTTCACAGCGGCGACGATGCGGCCGAGCGTCTCGCCGGTCTCACGCACCAGCCCCACGCCTTCCGCGACCTGCCCGTTCGACGTTGCGATCAGGCCCTTGATGTCCTTGGCCGCCTGCGCCGAGCGCTGCGCCAGGGACCTCACCTCGGACGCCACCACGGCGAAGCCCTTGCCGGCATCGCCGGCACGCGCCGCCTCGACCGCCGCGTTGAGCGCCAGCAGATTGGTCTGGAAGGCGATCTCGTCGATCACCCCGACGATCTCGGAAATCCGCAGCGAGGAACTCTCGATCCGCTCGATCGCCCCCGCCGCTCGCGCCACCACGCTCTGGCCTTCTCGCGCCGCGCCCATCGTCGTGCCGGCGAGATCGCTCGCCTCCCGCGAATGCGCGCTGCTGCGCCCGACCGATGCGGCGATTTCCGCCGCCGCGCCCGAGGCCTCGCCGAGATCGACGGCGATCTGGTCCGTGCGCATCGCGAGATCGGCGGCGACTGTGTTGACGTCGATGGCGGCGTGGGAGATCGACCCGGCGGCGGCGCGGATCATCTCGATCCGTTCGCCGAGCACGCCGAGCGCCTCGTTGATATCGTGCTGGATCTGGCCAAGCCGGCCCCGGTGGATGCCGCCCATGCGGCGCGTCAGATCACCCTCCGACAGCCCCTCGGCCACCTCGGCGATATCGGCGAAGGCATTGTCGAGCAACTCGTTGATCCGGTTCATGCCTCCGGCCATCCGGGCGAGCACCTCGGATTTGCCCTGCGCGCCGACGCGGCGCGAAAAATCGCCATCGAGGGCCGCCTCGATCAGTTGCGAAACCTCGGCTGCCGCGGCCAGTTCGTCGGTCAGCTCCTGCCACTCGACAGCGGTGCCGAGACTGCGGCCCTCCCCGCCTTCGATGGGCGTCAGCGCCAGGCAGATCGTCCGACGTCCGAGCGTCAGGCGGACGGACTGGCCGGCGGCGAGGCGATGCTCCCCGCGCACCCGCTCCATCACGCGCCCGAGCATGTCCTTGGCCGAGCATCCCGGGAAAGCGGCGCGGAAATCCTCCTGAGCCTCCCCGAAGAAGCGCAGCAGCCCCTTGCTGGCATAAATGATCCGGCCTTCCGGATCGCAGATCATGACGTTGGCGCGGCCATGGTCGAGCGCTGCGCGCAGCCGCACGGCCTCCTGCCCCTGCTCGTGCAATGTGGCGAGTGCGCGCGACAATTCGGCTGCCTCGCCCGAGCCGGTCGCCGTCGGCAGCGCCCATTTGCCGGCCTCCGCCAGGCGCGTCGCGGCACGCGAGACACCGGCCACGGAGCGGGTCGCGCCCCAGGCGGCGAGGCCGCCGAGCAGGGCCACGGCGGAGACGCTCAGAGCCGCCGTGACGGGCGTGCCGGTCGAGGCCGCGTAATAGGCGAGCCCGCCGGCGAGTGCTGCCGAGCCGGCCGCGGTCAGCGGCTGGCTGACCGAGAGTCGTGAAAAGGGGCCGAGCGCGCTGCCCATGGGGTCCGATCGTTTCTTGTTCTGGCCCGCTTGGACGCTACGCTCGGGCTTGTTCTAAAAGATGCTCAGGCAGCCCGGCTGGTCTTGAGCAGCGCTTCGCCGCCGCCGTCCCGGATCACCGCCGCCAGATCGAGCAGCGCCACGATGTCGCTGTCGAGCAGGACGAGGCCTTCGATCAGGCCATGTTCGTCGCGCTCCAGATCCGGCGCCGGGCGCACGGCCGAGACCGGCACGTCGACGATGTCCGAGACCGAGTCGACCAGCAGGCCCGCCGTCTTGTCCTCGACGTCGACGACGACGATGACATGCGTGGCGGAGGCATCGGTCACGCCCATGCCGATCGCGGTGCGCAGGTCGTAGACCGCCAGGATCACGCCGCGCAGGTTGAGCACGCCGCGCACATGCGGTGCCGCATGCGGCAGCGGCGTCGTCGCCTGCCAGCCCTTGATCTCGCGGACCATGCCGACATCGATGCCGAAGGTACGGTCGCCGACCTTGAAGGTGACGATCCGGCGCGCAGCCGATTCAGGCTGTGCGGACGAGAAGTGCTTTTCGCCGAGTTGGAGGGTCATGGTCATCCAGCCATTTTGAGGTCAGATTGAGGGTTCCGGCCGCCGGAAGCGGCGAGCCGCAGCATGGAGTCGATATCCAGGATCAGCGCGACGAGGCCGTCGCCGAGGATCGTCGCCGCCGAGGCGCCGTTGACCGCCCCGTAATTCGCTTCGAGGCTCTTCACCACGACCTGCTGCTGACCGACGATCTCGTCTACCGCGATGCCGACATTGTTGCCGCGTTCGGTCTCGGCGATGATGACGATGTTCTCGTTGGTCGTCCCCATCGAGCCCATCACGTCGCCCAGCCGGTAGAGCGGCGTCACCTCGCCGCGCCAGCGCAGCACCTCCTGGCCGAAGGGCAGCCGCTCGATCGGCGTCGACGCCAGGTGCTGCGTCTCGATGACCGAGGCGATCGGGATGACGTAGCGATCGTCGCCGCAGCGGATCACCATGCCTTCCAGCACGGCGAGCGTCAGAGGCAGGGCGAGCGTGAACTTGCAGCCGCGCCCCGGCTCGGAATCGACGCTGATGCGCCCGCCGAGCGATTCGACGTTGCGGCGCACGACGTCCATGCCGACGCCGCGGCCCGAGATGTCGCTGACGGCTTCCGCCGTGGAGAGGCCGGCGGCGAAGATCAGCTGGTCGATCTCCTCCGGCTGCAGCCGCTCGTCGGCACCGACGAGGCCGCGCGACTTGGCTTTCGCAAGCAGTCTGTCGCGACCGATGCCGCGGCCGTCATCCGTGACCGAGATGACGATGCGCCCGGCGCGATGCTCGGCAATGAGCTTGATCGTGCCTTCGGGGCTCTTGCCTGCCGCGATGCGGTCTTCCGGCGTCTCCAGCCCGTGATCCATCGAGTTGCGGATCATGTGGGTCAGCGGGTCGGCGAGCTCCTCGATGATCGTCTTGTCGACCTCGGTGTTCTCGCCTTCGAGCACGAGGCGCACTTCCTTGCCGAGCGTCTGAGCCAGTTCCCGCACCAGGCGCGGCATGCGCTGGAACACGGCCTTCACCGGCTGCGCGCGCACCGCCATGACATGGTCCTGCAGCTCGCGCGTCTGGCGCGACAGGGTCAGGATGCCCTCGGCAGTCTTGGCATGGACGTCATAGGGCAGCGAGCGCACGCATTCGACCAGCATCGACTGGGTGATGACGATCTCGCCGACGAGATTCATCAGCTTGTCGATGCGCTCGAGATCGACGCGCACGCTGACCGCCTGGCGCTGGCGCGTCGACTGATCATTGGCGGGCGCCCGCGGAGCGGCGCGAACGGCAGCCGCCTCGGCCACAGGAGCCGGCGCGATTGCGGCTGCAACCGGCGCCATTGCCGGCACCGGCGCAACATGCGGTTGGCTCGCGGGCTCGGCGGACGCGCCGAGCTTCGCCAGGATGGCGGACAGGTCCGCGGCCACGGAGCTCGAGACCTCGGAGATTGCCGCGGCAGGCTCGGAGGCGGGCGTCGCTTCGATGGCCGGAGCCGTCGCGAGCATCTCGATCTCGAATTCCTCGTTGGCGAGGCTGAAATCGAAGCGGCCGTGAAGTTCCTCGACGGAAAGCTCGGTCTGCAGATCGACCTCGAAACGCATCCAGCAATCGGTGACGTCGAGGCTCTCCAGCGGCGGCACCTGGCTCAGGTCGCAGCGGATCGCGACGACATCGTCGCCCGGCAACGAGCCGAGCACGACGCGCGGCTCGATCACGCGGCGGAACAGGTCGGTCTCCGGCACGATGCGCAGGCGAACGTTCTGTCCCGGCTTCACGGCGGCAGGCGCAGCCGCCACGGGCTCGTCGTCCCAGCCGTCATCTGCGGAGGCGGGCGCGGCGGTCTTCGCCTCGACCATGGCGAGCAGGTTGCCGAGCGCAGCGATGCCAATTGGGGCATCGTTGTCAGCCACAGGGGCGGCGGGCGCCGGAGCAGCAGACGGCGCGGGTGTGGCAACGGGTGCCGCCACCGGGGCCTGCGGCTCCTTGCCGACCTGTTCAAGTGCGGCCAGCAGATCAGGCCGCTCTGTCGCCGGCTCGTCGTTGCGCGCCGCGGACACCAGATCGGCAACCGCATCGGAGCAGCGCAGGAAGAGCGAGAACGGCGCATCCTCGATCGCGACGCGGCCCGACCTCAGATGATCGAGCGAAGCCTCGAAGACATGCGCGAAGCCCACCAGCTCGGTGCAGCCGAAAGCGCCGGCGCCACCCTTGATCGAGTGAATGGCGCGAAAAGCGGCATTGACATCCTCAGGATCGGTCGAGCCCTCGTCGAGCGCCTGGAGCTTCAGCTCCAACGCCCCGAGAAGCTCTTCGCATTCCTGGAAGAAGGTCTGCTTGAGTTCTGCCAACGGATCCATCGGCCAACTTTCAGTTCTGGTAGCGCGCGACGAGGCCGAGCAGCGTATTGGGCTCGAAAGGCTTGACCATCCAGGCGCTGGCGCCGGCGCGCCGGCCCTCGGCCTTGATCTCGGCGCCGTTTTCGGTCGTCAGCACGATGATCGGAGTGTTCTGGCCGGCCGGCCGCGAGCGGCAGGCGCGGGTGAACTCGATGCCGTCCATGATCGGCATGTTGAGGTCGGTGATCACGAGATCGGGCTTGAACTGGTCGAACTTGTTCAGCCCGTCCTCGCCGTTCTCGGCCTCGGCCACCTCGTGGCCGGCATTGCGCAATGTCAGGCTCAGCAGGCTGAGCAGGGTCTTGGTATCGTCGATGGCCAGGATCTTCATGCCTGTCACTCCAGAACGAGAGCGCTGTGAGCGGCATCGAAGCCGATCGCCCGCAAGGATTCGCGGCATTCAGAGGAAGCCGCCTTGAGCGTGACCGAAAGCCCCCGCGCCTTGGCGCTGGAAGCTGCGGAATGAAGGAGCTGGACCCAGAGGCTCGGCAGCGGGCCGGCCTCGGCGCATTCGACGGCAACGCTCTCCTTCTGCTCAAGCGCGACGAGCAGCTGGTTACGGAACGTCGCAGCCTCGGAACGACCGAGGAAGGGCGGAAGCGAAACGGTTATGACCATGAAGGCGACCCAGGATTGCTCCCGGAGCATCGCAACAAACTGGTAAAAACTTCGCTAAATGCTGAGCTGCTCGTCAACACTCGTGTCGCTTTCACGACATTTGCGAGGCGACGCGGCGGGGATCAGAACATGCTGTTGCTGATGGCGCGCGGCACGAGCGTGATCTTGCCGTTCGCTTCCCGGTATTTCCGGGGCATGTTGATGATGCCCGACAGGTGCAGCCAGAGGTTGTTCGGCGAGATCGGCTTGGTGATGATCTCATGCGCGCCGAGCTTCGCCGCCTGCAGGACCGATCGGCGGTCCGGCCGTTCCATCATCACCAGCACCGGCGCCTTGGCGAAGGGCGAGGTCTTGAAGGAGCGGATGGCGGCCAGGCATTTGACGCTGCCGCCATCGGGAATGTCCCAGTCGAGGATGACGATGTTCGGCTGCTTCTGCAGGAAGGTCGTCGCCGCCGACGACAGGTCCGATGCCTCGAAGATGCGGTTGAGCTGCGTCTGGTACAGCATCGTGCGGATGAGCCGCCGATAATGCGGGCTCGGGTCGATGAGCAGCACCGACAGGTTCGGGAAGGATGGCGCGATATGCATGGCGCTGACTCGGAACTCGCTTACTCAACTCCGCGGGCCGGCATGGAATAGGCTAGACCTTCAGCCCGAACCGGAAACCGCCCCAGTGCCGACCCTTCACCAGGATCGGCGCCGACAGGTCTTCCATCACCAGGAACTGCCCGCCGCCCATGTCCCGCCGATAGCTTTGCAGCAGGAAGGGCTTGCGATTGCGCGCTGCGGCAAGCCCCGTCCGATCGTCGAAGATGCGCCGGTTGCGGCAATTGGCGTTGTTCCACACGGGATCGCCGCCCTGGGCCTGCGAATATTTGCGGTTATGCGTCGGCAGGAAGCCGTTCCGGTCCACCGCCGCGCAGAACACGATACGCCCGTTCAAGGTCAGCAGCTTTTCCTGCAACGGCGGCAACAGACGGTCGGTCAGGGCGACGAAGCGCGTCATATGCTGGACCGGATCGGAGCCCTGTATCGGCCGATAGGCCTCGTCGAACAGGTCGGCCAGCGTCACCTCGCCACGCGCCAGCGCCGCCTCGAACATCTCGCCGATCGTGCCGGCCGTCTCCATCACCGTCGCGATCAGCTCCGACTGCGCGGTCCTAACGCCCGAGGCGGCGATCGATCCGAGAATGCCTTCGCTGATCGCGACCAGCGCCTCGGTGCGCTGCACCGCCTGCTCCAGGATATCGGTCGAGGCATCGACCCCGGCCACCAGCCCGGCGAGGTCGTGCCCCGCCTTGGCGCAGGCCTCGGCATTCTCCCGCGTCGGCCGCGACACCGCCTCGATTTCACCAATCAGCTCGACGACCGAACGGCCGAAGCTGTCGAACTCGCTCATCTGCTGCGAGATCGTCCGGCTGCCCTCGCGGGCGCGCTGCGCCGTCTGCGCATTCTCCTGGCTGCGGCGCGAGAGCGCGTTGACGGCCTTGACCAGCAGGTCGAGCTGGGCGGCGCTCGCCGCCGTCGCCTCGCGGGTCTGCTCGGCCAACGCCTTCACCGCTGCGGCGATCACCGCGAAGCCCTTGCCGGCCTCGCCGCTGCGAGCAGCCTCGACACCGGCATTGATCGAGAGCAGCTGGATCTCGCGGGTGATGGACTGGATCGCATCGCTGGACGCGCGCGCCTTGTGGGCATCGCTGACCGCCTGCGCCAGCGCCTGCGACATCGACTGCGCCTCCTGCGACAGCGTCTCGATATCGGTCTGTGCCGCGTTGAGGCCGAGCTTGACCGAGCCGGTCACCCGCTCGAGGCCGCTGCGCACTCCGGAAGCCGCGGCCTGCGCGCCCTCCGCCGCCTGCCGAATCGCATGGTTGGCGCGCGAGACCTGCTCGACGGCGCCGACGACTCGCCTGAGCCCGGTGGTCTGGGTCTCGAACTGCTGGGTCACGTCCCCGATTCGGCCAGAAACATCGGTGATTTCGGCGCTGAGCTTGCCGAAGCGGTCGGCGATCTCGCGCACGGCACGCTCCGCGCCCGTCTCCACAACCGCGCGCGCCGGCGCGTCGAGAGACGGCGCGGCATCGGCGAAAGGGGCGTCGAGGATTGGCAGATCGGCCTTGAGAGCCAGTGCGTGCATGCGAGGCGTTCCCTGAACCGACGGAATTCCTTCCAGACCGTAGTAAAACGCGGTAAACCGCTGGTTAAGAAGGCATTCCGGACGTTAAAAGCAGTCTGGCAACCGGCAGGCCCGTCACATGGCGGCCCGTCGGCGGCCGGGCGGACTGCCGTCGATCCGGGAGGCGGCACCGCGTCGGAACCCTCTCGACCTTCGAACGTAGACCCAACGATCATCACCGCCGGCGGTCGCCGGCGATGCCAGCCACGAAGCTTCACACTGGAGAACGTCATGACAGAGTTTTCGGTCTTCTCGCGCCGTGCCGTTCTCGGCTTCGGCATATCGGCCCTGACCGCGGCCGCCGCGCCGAAGGTCTGGGCGCAGGCCGCTGCGCCGGCCGCGCCGACCGGCCCCTTCTCGCTGCCGAAACGTGCTTACGAGGCCAATGCGCTCGAACCGCATATCGACGCGGCGACCATGGACATCCACTACAACCGCCATCATGCGGCCTATGTCGCCGCGCTCAACAATGCGGCCAAGGACAACGGCGTCATCGCCAAGGCCTCGGTCGGAGAGCTGCTCGCCGATCTCAACCAGCTGCCCGAGAGCCTGCGCACGCTCGTGCGCAACAATGGCGGCGGCCATGCCAACCACACCATGTTCTGGGAGGTGATGGGCCCGGGCGCCGGCGGCGCACCGACGGGTGACGTCGCCGCAGCGATCACCAAGGACCTCGGCGGGTTCGACAAGTTCAAGGCCGATTTCGAGGCGGCGGGCCTGCGCGTCTTCGGCTCGGGCTGGGTCTTCGTCACGGTCGACAAGGACGGCAAGCTCGCACTGCTGGCCAAGCCGAACCAGGACAGCCCGATCATGGAGAAGCAGATGGTGCTCTTCGGCAACGACGTCTGGGAGCATGCCTATTACCTGAAGTACCAGAACCGCCGGGCCGACTACCTCAAGGGTTGGTGGAACGTGGTGAACTGGGCGAAGGTCAACGAGCGCTACGCCGCCGCCAAGGCCGGCAAGCTCGCGATCTGAACCGCAGCGGACAGACCCGTTTCAAGCAGGAAGAAAAGCGCCTGCACGCGGCCGGTCGGCCGCGTGCAGGCGAAAGTCACCATGAAGGTGCGCGGGATCAGGCGACCCCGACGCTGCCGTAGACCATGCGGCCGCGATGGAAGGTGGCGCTGCGCTCCGGAATGCGCGCGACGGCCTCGGCCGAGCAGCTGGCCGGGACCAGCGTGAAGGCGGCATCGTCACCGGCCTTGGGCCAGGCCCGCTTGCCGCTGTCGTCGAGCGGCAGTACGCCGCCGGTCGCTATGGCCATGGCGCGCGACAACCGGAACTCGTCGCTGCCCCGGTAGATCTGCGCGTAGAGGTTCGCCTTCTCCAGCATGTCGCCCTTGCCGAAGGGCGACCAGTGATCGACGACGCTGTCGGTGCCGGTCATCACGAAGACGCCCTTCTCGCTCAGCTGCGGCAGCGGCATCGTCAGGCTTCCCAGCGGCACGGTCGAGGCGATGGTCATCTGCTGCGCCGCCATGCGCCCGATGGTTTCCGTCAGCGCGCCGGCAGACAGCGTGGTCAGAGCGAAGGCGTGGCTGATCGTCACCTTGCCGCGCAGGGTCGGGTTCTTCTCGACGGTATCGATCATGCGATTGATCGCCGCGACGCCGGCCGGATTGGTCTCGTGCAGGTGGATATCGACGCCCTTGCCGGTGTCGAGGGCGATCTGGAACATGGCGTCGAGCGACTTTTCCATCGCCCCGTCGACATTGGTCGGGTCGAGCCCGCCGACATAGGCGACGCCCATCTTCATCGCCTCCCGCATCAGCCCGTCGACCTTCGAGAGCAGCAGCCCGTGCTGCGGGAAGGCGACGATCTCGCATTCGAAGTCGTCGCGATGGTTCTCCAGCGCGCGCTGGAGATGCTCGAGGCTCTTGAGGCCGCTGACCGGATCGATGTTGCAGTGGCTGCGGGCCACGGTGGTGCCCTTGGAGTGCAGCAGGGCGATCAGAGCCTCGGCGCGCTGCTGCGAGGTCGGCAGCAATTGCGGAATCAGCTTCTCTTCGCGGGCGATCATGTCGAGGATCGTCTTGCCCTGCCGCGGCAGCGGCGCCTGCCATGGGCCGCTGTAGAACGTCTTGTCGAGATGGATGTGCATGTCGCGCATCGCCGGCAGGGCGAGCTGGCCATGGGCCTGGTAGCGGGGCACGCCGACAGGCAGGGTCGCGCCGGCCGGATGCAGCGCGGCAATCTTTCCGGCCTTGATCTCCAGCGTGTAGAGCGCCGTGCGGGTGCCGACGACGACCTCGCCGTCGCGCTCGAAGCCTTCCTCTAGCCGCACATCGGTGAGGTAGTAGTGCTGGTCCGTCAGTGTGCCGACACCGGCTTCGGACACCGGCCGTGCCGGGGTGGCCGCAGCCGGCGCGGCCTGGGCGGCGCCGCTCGCCAGTCCGGCGACGGCATAGGCGGTGGTGAGTTTTCCGGTCTGGCTGAGAAAGGCCCGTCGGCTGTGGTGATGCCCGGTTTCCATGGCTTTGTCCGTTGCCTCGCTGGTTGCGTTTCCGCCCCTGAATTACGCTCGGGCAGCTCGGCTTGGCAGCGATATTTGCCAATCCTGGCTATTCGAAACGGCAATACTGCGTGCCGGCAGCATCTCGCTCACCAATCCAGCCGGCAGAATCCGGCCAGCCGCTCCGCCAGCACGATGGCGGCGGCGGGCGCGTTGTCGCGATAATAGAGCGCCAGCTCGAAATCCTTGATCTCCGGCAATCCTTCCGCCGTTCCCAGCGTTCGGTGGCCGGGCAGGCGGCAGCTCGCGGGCAGCAAGGTCACGCCGAGCCCGGCAGCGGATGCGGCGGCCAGCGCCGCGAGGCTGGCGCTGCTGTAACCCACGCGCCAGCGGATACCGAGGCCGTCGAGCGCCTGGCAAAGCTCGTCGCGATAGAGCCCGTTGAGCGGGAAGACGACCAGCGACACCGGCGCGCGTTCGATGGCGGGATGGGCCAGGCTGTCCAGCCACAGCAAGGGCTCCTGCCGGGCGGCACGGGGCGGCTGGCGCCGGCGCTGCTTGACCAGGATCACGTCCAGCTCCTCGCGGTCATAGGCGCTGCGCAGGTCGGCGCTGAGGCCGCTGGTGACATCGAGCCGCAGATGCGGCTGCTCGCGGCTGAACGCGGCGAGCAGGTCGACGGTGGGCACCGTGAAGTCCTCGGGCATGCCCAGCCGCAGCACGCCGTCGCGCCAGATGCCGGTCAGCGCATCATGCGCCTCCTCGTTCAGCGCGATGATGCGCCGCGCATAGCTCAGCAGCCTGCCGCCCTCCTCGGTCAACTCCACCTGATGCGAGGATCGCTCCAGCAACGGCTTGCCGAGCAGATCCTCCAGTCGCCTGACCTGCTGGCTCACGGTGGACTGCGAGAGGGAGACGCGATCGGCAGCGCGGGTGAAGCTCAGCGTCTCGCACACCGCGACGAAGCTGAGCAGCAGCTGCGGGTTGAACATCGGATAGCGATTCATGCGCCCGCCGCCTGCAGCACCTCGCCGAAGATATTGGTGGGCCGGGCCGGACTCGAACCGGCACCGGCGCTGTTATGAGCAGCGAGCTCTAACCATTGAGCTACCGGCCCGTCACTCGCCTAGCATCGCCCGAGGCCGGCAAGCAAGGCGGGAGGGGCACATCCAAAAGGAAAAGGCCTCGCGGCACGCCGCGAGGCCTCATGTTCGTCCGAGCTTTCAAGCGGATCAGGCCGCCGTCGCCATGTCCGACCGGCCCTGATGACCGGCGGCATGCCCCTCGCGGAAGGTGAAGCGGGCGATGTGCTCGGTCAGCGCGCGGGTCTGCTCGTCGGTCAGCGCCAGTGCCGCGTTGGTCTCCTCGACCAGCGCCGCGTTCTGATGCGCCATCGTGCCGATGCCGTCGATCTCGGTGTTGATCGCCGAGACGTCGGTGGCCTGGTTGCGGGCGGTCTGCGAGATGCCGTTCATCAGCCCCGTCAGCTCGTTAACCGAGGAGACGATCGCGCCGAACATGGCCGAAGTCTCCTCGACCAGGCCGACGCCGACCTTGACGTCGCCATGCGCCGCCTCGACCAGCTTCTTGACGTCGTTGGACGCATCGGCCGAACGCTTGGCCAGGCTGCGCACCTCGGTCGCCACCACCGCGAAGCCCTTGCCGGCGTCGCCGGCGCGAGCTGCCTCGACCGCGGCATTGAGCGCCAGCAGGTTGGTCTGGAAGGCGATCTCGTCGATCATCGCGATGACCTCGGAGATCTTGCTCGACGACTGGCGGATGCGCTGCATCGCCTGCAGGGCCGAGGCCACAACCTTCTCGCCCTGCTGCGCGCGTTCCTCCGCGCCCTGCGCCATGCCGGTCGCCTGGGCCGCCTCGGTCGCAGTCTTCTTCACCGTGCCGGCGAAGGCGCCGAGCTGGTTCGTCGCCATCGAGACGGCGTTGCTCTCCTCGCTGGTGCGCTCGGCGAGATCGGTCACGCCGTCGAGGATCTCGCTGGTCGCGCTGCGGACCGCCGAGACGGTCTCGGCAAGCCGCGCAAGCGTGCTCTCGAACTCCTCGGCAAGCGCGTTCGTGCCGTCCTTGAGCTCGGCGAAGGCGCCCTGATACAGCCCCTCGATGCGGGCAGAGAGATGCCCCGCCGAGAGCTCCGCCAGAACCTCGCAGGTCTCCGAGAGGCCGGCGCGCACCGTCTCCAGCAGCGTATTGACGGAACCGGCGAGCGCATTGAGCTCGGCGTCGGCGAACTGGGCAGAGACCCGCTTGCTGAAATCGCCGGCCGCGGCGGCAGCCACGACCACGCCGAAGGCCTCGCCCAGCTCCTGCATCATCTGCTGGCGCTGTTCCTGCGCCCGGGCCTGATCCTCGATCTTGGCGACCTCGGCGGCGCGCAGCGCCACCGCATTGTCCCGGAAGAGCAGCACGCTCTTCGAGATGTCGGAGATCTCGTCATTGCCCTTGGTGTCGACTGCCGTCTCCAGCGCGCCGTCGGCGATGGCCCGCGTCGCCGACCAGAGGCGGTTGAGGCGACCCACGATCATCGGCCGGACATAGAACAGCGACAGGGCCAGCGCGATCAACAGCGAGCCGAGCCCGATCCCGCCGAGCCAGAGCTTGCTCTGGTCGATCAGCGAGGAGGTCGCCTCGCCCGAAGAGACAGCCTCGCCGCGCGCGGTGCCGACCAGCTCGTTCACCTGGCTGCGGACGGCCTCGGCCGCGACATGGGTCTGCTTGAGGCCGGTCTCGATCGCGGCGCGGGTTGCGAGATCACGCTCGCGGATCGCGATCAGCCCGCTCTGGCCTTCGCCGAGGTCGATCACGGCGTTGACCGCCTGGCCGCGCGCCGGATTGGGCTGCAGCTTCTGCGCCGCGGAGAGGAAGCCGCGAACCTGCCCGAGGATGGCGCTGAAGCGCGCCTTGGCGTTGTCCAGCTTTTCGCGGTTCTCGATCTGCGAGATTTCGCGAAGCAGGCCGACGAGTTCGCTCACCTGGAGCTGGAGCGCCTGGGCCGTCTGCAGCGCGGCGAGGTCCTTGTCGATGATGTTGGCCAGCGCTTCCTCGACCTCCTTGCCGGCAAGCTGCGTCGCACTGGCGATGTTCATCTTGACGTTGAACTGCGCATCGCCCGTCTCGAAATCGGCGAGGGCGGTGAAGCCTTCGCGCGCCTTCGAGAGCTGGCCGAGCGCTTCGCCCTGCTCCGATGCGTTGCGCAGGCGGTCGCCGGTGAGGTCGTTGATGTCGTTGATCTGGCGCGACAGCATATCGATCGCCGCCTGGGCCTTCGCCTTGTCGACCTTGCCCTGATCGGCGATGCGACGAAGCAGGTCCATCTGGCGGGCCTCGACCTTGTCGAGTTCACCCGTCAGCGTCGAGCGCTGCTGCACCGTCTCGACCTCGCTGAAGCGCGCCGCCAGCGCCGTCGACTGCGTGGCCGCCTGCGAGAGCTCGAGCGCGAGCTCCACGACAGGCATCTTCTGCCCGACGAGGTTGTCCACCGTCTGGTCGACGCGGTCGTAGGAGAACCACGCGACCGAGGAGGAGACGAGGGTCAAGGCGGTCATCATGCCGAGGGCGGCATAGATCCGGGTTGCGATGCCGATCCGCAACGGCGCGCCCTCACGCGTGGGCTTGGCTTTCGTCATGAAGTCGTACTCCGGATATCCGCAACGCTGGAGAAGGAATTCAAGGGAACGGGGTCTACCAGGCCGCTGCCGGGCCACGACGGTTCGATCGCGTCATAGCAATGGGAATCCCCGCCCTCCCCTGGCCTGACGGCCAGGCGGCTGGTTCCGCACGCGGCATCGAATGGACATGGAATCCCCCGGCCGGGTCCCTCCCGGTCTGTGGAGCGCAGCATTGTCCAAGCGCGCTTAAAGAACGCTTAAAAGTGGATTCTTTTGAATCACATTGTCCGAGGGCGGCTTCACGCCCTGTTAGGAATTCGGGCGCCCCTCAATCCCCGGCCGGCTTCGGCACCGGGCGCGGGCGGCCCTCCTCGTCGATGGCGACGAAGGTGAAGGTCGCGTCGGTGACCTTCTCGTGCAGGGTCGTGCGGAAGCGCTTGGCCCAGGCCTCGACATGGATCCGCATCGACGTCCGGCCGACCGACTCGATCTCGGTGTAGACGCTGAGCACGTCGCCGACTTTCACAGGGTGAATGAAGGTCATCGCCTCCACCGCGACCGTGACCACGCGCCCCTGCGCCTGGTCGACGCCGGCGATACCGCCCGCCTGGTCCATCCGCGACATCACCCAGCCGCCGAAGATGTCGCCATTGGCATTGGTATCGCCCGGCATGGCGATGGTCCGCACGGTCAGCGTGCCGCGCGGCTCGTCTTCATGGCGCTGGTCGGCTTTGGTCATGGGTATCCTGCAAGGCATGCGGGGAGATCCGCAGTGCGATGATGGCGAGGCTGCCGCCGGCAGGCAAGTGACCCGAACCCTTTGCCTCGCCCGGCGTTACCGGCGACAATCGCCGAGGCCCCGCCAACGAGGATCGCCGCCATGCCCAGCCCCGCGCCGTCCAGCCCGGAACCAATGATCTGCATCTCGTTGCGCTATGCCGACGCCCCGCGGATGTATGACTGGCTGATCGAGGCCTTCGGCTTCGAGAAGCACGCCGCCTATTATTCGGAGGACGGCAAGACCCTGCTCCACGGCGAGCTGCGGATGGGCGGCAGCTACATCATGCTCGGCTCGTCCGAGGGCAACGAATTCGGCAAGCTCGTCTCGCGGCCCGCCGAGCTCGGCGGCACCACAGCCTCACCCTATATCGCGACCGACGATATCGATGCGCGCTGCGAACGCGCCCGCAAGGCCGGCGCCGAGATCTGCATGGAGCCGACAGACCAGCCCTATGGCAGCCGCGACTTCATCTGCAAGGACCCGGAAGGGCATGTCTGGTGCTTCGGCACCTATCGTCCCGGCGCGCCCACGAGCTGAGCCGGCGAGGAGGCCCGCCGCGACCGCAGCATCAGCCAGCAGACCACGCTCAGATTGACGAGGTTCCAGGCGAGCCCGTTGAGGAAGGCCATCCGGTACGAGCTGAAATAGTCGAAGATGACGCCGGACAGATAACCGCCGACCGCCATGCCGAGAACCGTCACCGACATGACCAGACCGATGCGCACGCCGGCCTGCTTTGCCGGCAGGTATTCGCGGATGATGACGGCGTACATCGGCACGATGCCGCCCTGGAACAGCCCGAAGATGGCGCTGACGACATAGAGCGACTGCAGCCCGTCGAACCAGAGATAAAGGAAGAGCGCGACGCCCTGCATGAGGGAGCCGAGCGCCAGCGTCGCCACACCGCCGATCCGGTCCGCGATGAAGCCCGAGCCGATGCGGCTGACGATGCCGAGCAGCATCATCAGCGAGAGCATCTCGGCGCCGCGGGCGACGCCGTAGCCGAGGTCGCCACAATAGGCGACGATGTGGACCTGCGGCATCGCCATCGCGACGCAGCAGGCAAAGCCGGCGACGCAGAGCAATAGCTGGAGCTGTCCGGCGCTGAGGCCGAGATCGCCGCGCGCGCCCGCGCTGTGCGCCTCGGCCGCCGCGAGCGTCGCGGCTGCCGGCTGGCGGCGGAAGAATGGCGCCAGCGGCAGCATGATGACGAGCGCCGCGACGGCGATACCGAAATGGGTCGCGCGCCAGCCATGATGGGCTAGTCCCCAGGTGATGATTTGCGGCCAGACCACGCCGGCGAGATAGCTGCCGGACGCGCCGCAGACCACGGCGAGCCCGCGATGCCGGCGGAACCAGTGCGACAGGTCGGAGATCAGCGGCGAGAAGCCCGCCGCGCTGCCCATCCCGATTAGCAGCCCATGCGCCGCCGCGAACTGCCAGAGCGAATGCGACAGGCCCGCCGCGGTGTAGCCGGCGGCGAGCAGCAGCGCGCCGGCGATGATCGGCACCGAGATGCCGTAGCGGTCGGCGACGCGGCCCATGACGATCTGGCCCACGCCGAAGCCGAGCATGGCGCAGGTATAGGGCAGCGAGGCGCCCGCCCGCAGCGTGTCGAACTCCCCCTGCATCGCCGGCAGCACCACCACGACCGACCAGGAGCCGACGCAGGCGACGGTGCCGACCACCAGCGCGACGGCGAGGCGCAGCCAGGCATAGGGAGAATCCGGTTGGTAGCGGTCGGCAGGCTGGGACATGTTTCCTCGGCAGCCACTCGTTCGGAGGTGACTCTTCTACCGGCAGCTTTAGCGCCTGAGGCGGGCCGGACAAGCGCACCGGAGGCAGGGCGGCCGCGCGGTCGCGGCAGGTTGGCCTGCCGGGGCGGCGCTTGACGATGCTCCGCGTTGACGGGGCACCGGAGCGGCAGGAGCGTGCGACATGGCGAGGATCTGCATCTACGGCGCCGGACTGGTCGGCTGCTATCTCGGTGGGCGCCTCCTGGCTGCCGGCGGCGATATCCGCTTCATCGGCCGCCCCGCCATCGGCGATGTGCTGCGGCGCGACGGCCTGACCGTCTCGCATTACGACGGCCGCAGCTGGCATGTGCCGCCGGAGGCGATCGTCTTCGTGACCGATGCGGCGATCGCCAAAGATTGCGACCTCGTCCTCGCCACGGTGAAATCCGGCGGCACGGCCATAGCGGCGCGGGATCTGGCCGCAACCTCGCGGCAGGCCGGCCGACGGAGATCGACTGGATCAACGGCGAGATCGTCCGGCAGGCCGGGACGCTCGGGCAGGCGGCGCCGGTCAATGCCCGGCTCTGCGACCTCGTCCACGCCGCAGAAATGGAAAATCCGCGGCCCTCATGGACCGCGGATGCGCTTTTCGGGGAATTGCGGCGAGCCGCCGCTGTCAGGCAGCGCGGCGCTCGTGGCGGCCTTCCCGGACCTCCTCGATGATCTTGGCGACGAAGGCCGGCAGGTCGTCCGGCTTGCGCGAGGTAACGACGCCCTTGTCGGTGACGACCTCGCTATCCTCCCAGCTCGCCCCGGCGTTGATCAGGTCCTGCTTGATCGTCTTGTAGGACGTCATCTTGCGGCCCTTGGCGATGCCGGTATCGATCAGCAGCCACGGGCCGTGGCAGACGGCGGCGACCACCTTGCCCTGCTCGAAGAAGGACTTGATCAACGCCAGCGCCTTGTCGTTGCCGCGTAGCGTGTCGGGGTTCATCTGCCCGCCCGGAAGCACGATCGCGTCGTAATCCTCGGCCTTCGCCTGGTCGAGCGTCCGGTCGACCTTGACCGGCCGGCCCCAATCCTTGTTCTGCCAGCCCCTGATCTCGCCCGCCTCGGGCGAGACGATATCGACGGTAGCGCCGGCCTTCTGCAGGGCGGCATGCGGCACGTCGAGCTCAGACTGCTCGAAGCCATGCGTCGCGAGGATGAGAATCTTCTTTCCGGCCAGATCGGTCATGGCGTTCTCCTGATCGTTGGGTGTGATCAGGAAACCGATGGGCCGCGGAACCGTTCCCCGGAAAAAAGGTCGCGGGGGGCGCAAAAGCGCTCAGCGGAAGATGCGCTCGCCTTCCATGTCGACGATCTGCTGGCCCTTCACCAGCGTGAAATCGGCTGCCTCGGCCTGACCCGGGAAGCGATCGGCGCGGATGAAACGATGGCTCTTCGTCTCGCCGTCGACCACCTTCTCGATCACGCCGCAAAGCTGGTACTGCCCGGCCTCCTGATAGGGCGTGGCATGGATGGTGAAGCCGTTGTGCTCGATGCTCTTGACGGGACCTGCCGGCTTGTCGTCGGCAGGCTTGCGGCCGCCGAACAGCGATTTCAGGAAGGACATGCGGCGCTCTCCTCCGGCCGGTGATCTTCAGGAGCGGAGCAGTAGCCCCCTCGCCGGCCGCTGCCAAGTCGAACCCGCCTGTATCCGGCAAGACCAGCGTGAAAGCGGCTTGGCAGCGCCGGCCCGATCGACTATGGAGCCGCGATCGGGCCTCGAACCCGTTCGTAAGCGTCTCACGTCAGGCAACGCATCCCTTCGGCTCACGGCCGCATCAGGATGCATCCGAACGGCCTGCCACTTGCGAAAGCCTGATCCATGTCCCGTCCTACCCTCCGCCGCCTCCCCGCCCGCTACGCCGGCGTGGTGATGCCGTTTGTCCTGTCGGTGATGATGACCTTCGTCGTCTCCGGCATCTCGACGTTGAAGGCGCTCGGCCTCACCGCCGAGTTCCTGCAGACCTGGCCCGCCTCCTGGGCGCTGTCCTGGCTCGTCGCCTTCCCGACGTTGATCCTGGTGCTGCCCCTGGTCCGGCGCCTCGTCGCGCTGGTCGTCGCGCCGCCGGCCTGAGCGCGCCTCAGGCCGAGAGGTGGAGCGCCACCTCGCGCCGATGCGGCCGCGCCCGGTGTTCGAACAGGTAGATGCCCTGCCAGGTGCCGAGCGCGAGGCGGCCGCCCATCACCGGGATCGACAGCGAAACCGGCGTCAGCGCCGCCTTGATATGGGCGGGCATGTCGTCGGGCCCTTCCGCGCGATGGACGAGATAATCCATCGCCGGATCGTCGGCAGGCGGCACCAGCCGGCGGAAGAAGGCGTCGAGGTCGCGCTGCACGTCCGGGTCGGCATTCTCCTGGATCAGCAGGGAGCAGGAGGTATGGCGCACGAAGAGCGTCAGCAGCCCGCTCTCCTCCCCGCTCGCACGCAGGAAGGCGACGACGCGGTCGGTGAACTCGTTAAGCCCCGGCCCGCGCGTATCTACCGTCAGGATCGCTTGTCGCGACATCGCCGCGTCAGCGCTCGGTCAGCGCGAGCTTGGCGCCCAGCGCCACGAAAGCGGCGGCGAAGCTGCGCCTCAGCCACGCCATCACCGCCGGACGGCCGATCACCCGGTCGCGCATCGCCGCGGCAAAGAGCCCGTAGAGCGCGAAGACGATGAAGGTCATCGCCATGAACACCCCGGAGAGCTCCAGCATGCGCGCCAGCGGGCTCGGCTCGCCCGCCGCGATGAACTGCGGCAGGAAGGCGACGAAGAAGATCGAGAGCTTGGGATTGAGCAGGTTGATCGCCAGCCCGTCGCGCAGCACGCGCCAGGCCGAGCGCGGATCGGCCCTGGTCTCGACCTTGAGCGCGCCATGTTCCCTGAGCGTCTGCCAGGCCATGAACAGCAGATAGGCGACGCCGGCGTATTTCACGATGGCGAAGGCAAGCGCGCTGGCATGGAGCAGCGCCGCGATGCCCATCATCGCCGCGATCAGATGCGGCACGATCCCGAGCGTGCAGGCGAAGGCCGCGAGCACGCTCGCCCGCGAGCCGCGCGTGAGGCCCGCCGCGATGGTGTAGAGCGCGCCGGTTCCGGGCGAAGCCACGATGATGAGCGAGGTCAGCAGGAACTCTGGGGACATAGTGCCTCCGGACAGCTGGGAGGCGCAGGAAGCCTTTTCCTGCCGGGAAGATCAAGGCCTCGCCGCTTCGCTGAAGGCGGGGGCAAGGCGTGGGAACAATTGCTGGCGCTACAGCGGACGCTCTGAGCCCGTCACCTTTCGAGGTGGACGGCGTCAGCGCGCCTGCCAGAAATAGAGCTGGCCGGAATGGTTGTTGCCGACCAGCCGCTGCTCCTGCGCGACGATGTTGGTGCCATCGAACAAGTCCCAATGGTCGCCATTCGTCCATTGCAGGAACAGGAAGGAATATTTCTTGTCGCCGGTCGTCTGGTAGCAATTCTCCAGATAGAGCACGCCCTTCCGACCGAGCACCTTGGGTGAGACGTCCTTGCAGACACCCTCGATATCGGGCTGGCCATGGGCGCGCTGGACGCGCGGCAGCAGTTCCGAAGCCCGGATGAAGAGTTGCTGGCTCAGCCGATTGAGGGGCTGTCCTGAGCCGGGCAGCACCCCGGGACGTGGCCCGCCTGCCAGTGGCGGCGCTCCCTGGAAGGATGATTTGAGATCCGCATTCATGATGGTCTGGATCGTCGCGTCATCCTGCGACGGCGTCAGCTTGAGCGTATAGCCCATACAGATCGCGCAGCGATTAGTGGCGTCGCCGATCGCGTTCTTCGCCCAGGGGCGGACCGTGGCGAAGCGCTCCTGTAGCGCGTCATAGGTGAACGGGAGCACGGGCAACCTCCGGGAGCGCAAGGCAGCGTTGTCGATGATCGACCGCCTGCTCAATCATTGAGTGGCGGCAGACTGACCAGCCGCGGGCCCGGCGGCATCCTTCGTTCACAGGAGGACTGATCCGGCGTTCGCTTCGGAGCGCGCCAAAAGAAAAGCCCGCCTCCACAGCATGGAAGCGGGCCTTGTTCTCGAGCGGCCTGCGGCGACGCAGGCTCTCGCGATCAGTTGTCCAGGAAGCTCCTGAGCTTCCTGCTCCGGCTCGGATGCTTCAGCTTCCTGAGCGCCTTCGCCTCGATCTGGCGGATGCGCTCGCGGGTGACGCTGAACTGCTGGCCGACCTCTTCGAGGGTGTGGTCGGTGTTCATGCCGATGCCGAAGCGCATGCGCAGCACGCGCTCCTCGCGCGGCGTGAGCGAGGCCAGCACACGCGTGGTGGTCTCACGCAGATTGCTCTGGATCGCCGCGTCGATCGGCAGGATCGCGTTCTTGTCCTCGATGAAGTCGCCGAGATGCGAATCCTCCTCGTCACCGATCGGGGTTTCGAGCGAAATCGGCTCCTTGGCGATCTTGAGGACCTTGCGGACCTTCTCCAGCGGCATGGCCAGCTTCTCGGCCAGTTCCTCCGGGGTCGGCTCGCGGCCGATCTCGTGCAGCATCTGGCGCGAGGTCCGCACGATCTTGTTGATCGTCTCGATCATGTGGACGGGGATGCGGATCGTGCGGGCCTGATCGGCGATCGAGCGGGTGATCGCCTGCCGGATCCACCAGGTCGCGTAGGTCGAGAACTTGTAGCCGCGGCGGTACTCGAACTTGTCGACCGCCTTCATCAGGCCGATATTGCCTTCCTGGATCAGGTCGAGGAACTGCAGGCCGCGATTGGTGTACTTCTTGGCGATCGAGATCACGAGGCGCAGATTGGCCTCGATCATTTCCTTCTTCGCCTGCCTTGCCTCGCGCTCGCCCTTCTGGACCATCAGCACGATCTTGCGGAATTCCTGGATCTCCAGGCCCGTCTCGGAGGCGAGCGTGTGCACCTCCTCGCGCAGCTGCTTGATGCGCTCCAGCTCGGACCCGACGAATTCCTTCCAGCCGCGCGAACCCAGCTTGGAGACGCGAAGCACCCATTTCGGATCGAGCTCGCCGCCGACATGCTGCTTGAGGAAGTCCTCGCGGCCGACGCCATAGCTCTCGGCGAGGCGCAGCAGGCGCGTCTCGTGGCCAATCAGGCGCTTGTTGATGTCGTAGAGCTGCTCGACCAGCGCCTCGATGCGGTTGTTGTTGAGCGAGAGCGACTTCACCGCGGTGATGATGTCGTCCTTGAGCTTCTTGTATTTGCGGTCCTGCGACGGCGAGAGCTTGGTGTTCTCCAGCCGGTTGGCGATGTCCTGGTCCTGCAGGCGGCGCAGCTTCTTGTAGTCGTCGGCGATGGCGTTGAAGGTCTCGAGCACGCGCGGCTTGAGCTCGGCCTCCATGGCCGAGAGCGACACGTTGTTCTCGAGGTCGTCATCGTCCATCTCCGGCGGGGTCTCGCCCTCCGGGGTCTCGGCCTGCTCGGCTTCCTCAGCGCCTTCCTCTCCCGGGATCGCGTCGGGGTTCTTCCCGTCCGGGCCGGCATAGGTCGCCTCGAGATCGATGATGTCCCGCAGCAGGATCTTGCCGTCGACGAGCTCGTCGCGCCAGATGATGATAGCCTGGAAGGTCAGCGGGCTCTCGCAGAGCCCGGCGATCATCGCCTCGCGGCCGGCCTCGATGCGCTTGGCGATGGCGATTTCGCCCTCGCGGGAGAGCAGCTCGACGGAGCCCATCTCGCGCAGATACATCCGCACCGGATCGTCGGTGCGCTCGGTCGGCTCGAGGTTGCGCTTGGTCTCGGTCGGCAGCGTCTGGCGCGAGGCCTCGACGAGATCACCGCCCTCGACCTCGTCGTCGTCGCTGCCCGCGGCTTCCTTGCGGTTGGCGCGCTCCTCGCCGGCCGCTTCCGGGTCCTCGTTGTCGACGACGTTGATGCCCTGCTCGCTGAGCTGGCCGAGCACGTCCTCGATCTGCTCCGAGGAGAACTCCTCCGAGGGCAGAACCTCGTTCAGTTCATCATAGGTGACATAGCCGCGCTTCTTCGCGAGCTTGATCATCCGCCGTACGGCCTGATCGGTCAGATCGAGCAACGGGCCGTCGGTAGTCGGGGGGGCATCCGGCGCGACCTGATCGGTCTTTTCCCGTTCGCTCGCTTTTGTCGCCATCAATAGCGCTCCGCATTCGTGCGCCGGACATGGCCGAGGCAGCCATATACCGACGCATAAAAGGGCGGCGCGACCGCAGACCCGGCGCGCTCACCCACCCAAATCACTGCTCGCAGATGGCACCAGACGTCGTTGACGAATCGTGAACCACCCGACACCTTGCGCGCATCAAACGGGCAACCGCCATTCGCTGGGCTATCAATCTTCGGACATGGCCTCGGTGCCGTCGATTGTCTCGAGGCGGGCCTTGACGTCCTTGATCCAGGCGAAATTGGCTTCGGTCGCGTCGTCAGCCAATGCGCGCTCGGCTGCTCTCAACTCGCTATTTAGCGTCCGCGCGCGATGATGCAAGACGATGGCCTGATGAATCGAGTCGAAAACCGATTCTGGATCAGCATCTTGCGCGAGTTTAAGCCGTTCGGCCGGCCCCGTGACCGCCATCAGCTGGTTGCGCGCCTCCTTGACCCGCGGCTGGGTCAACCGATTCGCCAGCGTCTCGCGGTCGAGCGTCTCCTCCACCGCATCGAGCAGCGCCTGCCGGAAGCGCTCGGCTGCCGATCCGTCGAGCGACATCTCCGCGATATCGTCGGCGCAACGCAGGATGAGGTCGGGGTGGCTCGCCAGCGCCAGCAGGATGAAGGCCTCGCGCTGGTCCTCTCCCCGCATCTTCGCCACGATCCGTGACTGGGTCAGCGCGCTCGAAGCCTTGAGCGGACCTGCAAGCCAGGGCGGCACCTGCCGGGCGCCTCCCCGCATCGGCCCGCCCCGGCTGCCGCGCTGAAAATTGCTCTGTCCGCCACCACGCTCGGGCCGCGCCGGAGCGGCGCTGGCGAAGAGCTGGCCCAGTCGCTCGTCCATCTCGCGGCGGTAATGCTTGCGGGTCGTCTCGTCGCGGATCTGGCCCAGCGGCTCCTTCAGCCGCCGCTCGAAGGCGGCGCGCCGTTCCGGCGTATCGAGCGGCCCGGCCTCGACCTCGCGCTGCCAGAGCATGTCGACGAGCGGCCGCGCCGCCGCGACCACCTCGGCGATGGCCTGCCGCCCGCCCGAGCGGGCGAGATCGTCAGGATCCTGCCCGTCCGGCAGCAGGGCGAAGGAGAGCGACTTGCCCGGTTCGAGCATCGGCAATGCGATGTCGATCGCGCGGCTCGCGGCCTTGCGGCCCGCCTTGTCGCCGTCCAGGCAGATCACGGGCTCGTCGGCCATGCGCCAGAGCAGGCCGAGCTGATCCTCCGTCAATGCCGTGCCGAGCGGCGCCACCGTCTGCGGAAAGCCCGAGAGCGACATGGCGATGACGTCGACATAGCCCTCGACCACGATGACCTGCCCGGTGTCGTGCGAGGCCTTGCGGGCATTGTGGTGGTTGAACAGCAGCGAACCCTTGTGGAAGAGCGGCGTCTCCGGCGAGTTCAGGTATTTGGCCGCCACCTCCGCGCTCATCGCCCGGCCGCCGAAGGCGACGACGCGTCCGCGCGAATCGTGGATCGGGAACATGATGCGATCGCGGAAGCGGTCATAGGGCACGGCGATCTCCTCGCCATGCACCAGGAGCCCCGCCTCCATCATCAGCTCGGCCGGCACGCCCTTGCCCGCCAGATGGTCGCGCAGCGCAAAACGATCGACCGGGCCGTATCCCAGCCGGAAGCGCGTGCGCGCCTCGCCGTCGAGCCCGCGCGTCGAGAGATAGCGCCGGGCCGCCCCGCCGCGCTCGCCCATCAGCTCGGCTTCAAAGAACTTCGCCGCGATCTCGACGACCTCGTGCAGCCCCTTGCGCTTCTCCTCCTGGACCTGCGCTTCCTGCGTGATCTTCGGCAGGATGACGCCGGCCTCGGCGGCGAGCTTCTCGACGGCCTCCGGGAAGGAGAGCCCCTCGGTCTCCATCACGAACTTGAAGATGTCGCCGTTCTTGCCGGAGGAGAAATCGAAGAAGGAGGCCTTCTGGTCGTTGACGAAGAAGGACGGTGTCTTCTCGGCGTTGAACGGCGAGAGCCCCTTCCATTCCCGCCCCGCCTTCTGCAGGCGCACGCGTTTGCCCACGACCGCCGAGACAGGCAGCCGCGCCTTGATCTCCTCAAGGACGGAGGGCGGGAACTTCATGGCGTCCTGTCTGGACCCTTCGCAGCCCTGTGCCAACCGGCAAGTCTGCCTTTCCCGGCCTTATCGGCCATATCCACAGCGCGCCCCATCTGGTAAAGAAAATCGCGAAAAAGGAAGAAAGCGATGGCGCTCAACATCAAGGATCCGGAGACCGAGGAGGCCGTGCGCCTGCTCGCGCGCCGCCGTGGCCTCAGTCTGACCGAGGCCGTGCGCCAGGCCGTCAGGAGCGAGCTCGACAAGGATGAATTGTCCAAGGAGGAGAAGGCCCGGCGGGTGGCTGAAGGGCGGCGTTGGCTTGCCGACTTCTACGAGCGGCACAACATCAAGCCCGCCGAGAAGCCGATGACAAGGCAGGAGATGGACGACATCATCGGCTATGACGAGAACGGGATGTGGTGAAGATCGTCATCGACAGCTCGGCGCTCGTCGCGATCCTCACAGGTGAATCTGATGCCGGAGACTTGCTCGGACAGATAGCGGCGGCCTCGGAACGCTGCCTTTCCGCAACGAACCACCTGGAAACGCGCATCGTCCTCGCTTACGGCCGCAATGTGCCGCCGACGCATCTCGAAGAATTGCTGACCCGCTGGCAGGTCGACATCGTCCCCTTCGACGCAGCCCTCTCCGATCTCGCCTTCGAAGCCTATGGCCGCTACGGCAAGGGCCGCCACGCCGCCCGCCTCAACATGGGTGATTGCGCCGCCTATGCGCTGGCGAAGGCACGCGGCTGGCCCCTGCTCTACAAGGGCGACGACTTCTCCGAAACGGATATCGAGCGGGCCTGAGGCCCGCCCGTTCCTGCCGGCTCAACCGCCCAGCGCCGCCTTCACCATCGGGCTGACCTTGCCGAAATCCATCTGGCCGGCATAGGTCGCACGCAGGATGCCGATGACCTTGCCCATGTCCTTGACGGCAGTCGCGCCGCTCTCGGCGATGGCGTTGTCGATCGCAGCCTTCACCTCCTCGTCGGACATCTGCTTGGGCAGGTAGGAAGAGATCACCGCGACCTCGGCGCGCTCGCCATCGGCGAGCTCGGGGCGGGCGTTGGCGTCGTAGATCGCGATCGATTCCTGGCGCTGCTTGATCATCTTCTGGAGCACGCCGAGGATCTCGTCGGCCGTAGCTTCGCCCTTGCCGGCGCCGCGCGCCTCGATGTCCTTGTCCTTCAGCGCCGCCTGGATCAGGCGGATCGCGCCGACCCTGCCCTTCTCGCCGGCCTTCATCGCTTCCTTCAGATCGCCGGTGAAGCGCTCGCGCAGGCTGGTCATCTCGTTGTTCCTTTTTCTCTTGTGCGGCCTGCACCAACCTTGATTGACGGGCAGCGCCCGGCTCTTTAAGGCTCGCGTTCCAGACCGGCGGAGTGGATTGCCACAGCCCCGCCCCCGCATTCTGCCGCTGGCGCGGCCTGGACCGAGACATAGACATGACCGCTTCCGAAGGAAACCCCGCCGATAGCGGCTGGACCGAACCGCGCGCGACCGCGCTCCTCGTGCTCGCCGACGGCACGGTGCTGGAAGGCTTCGGCCTCGGCGCCGTGGGCGAAGCGCCGGGCGAGGTCTGCTTCAACACGGCGATGACGGGCTATCAGGAAATCCTGACCGACCCGTCCTATGCCGGGCAGATCATCACCTTCACCTTCCCGCATGTCGGCAATGTCGGCGTGAACGACGAAGACACCGAGACCGTCAACGCCGCCGCCTCTTCCGGCGTGCGCGGCTGCGTGCTCCACGCCGTCATCACAGAGCCGTCGAGCTGGCGCTCCAACCGGCATTTCGACGCCTGGCTGAAGGCCCGCAACATCGTCGGCATCTGCGGCGTCGACACCCGCGCGCTCACCGCGCTGATCCGCGACAACGGCATGCCGAACGCCATCCTCGCCCACAGCCCGGACGGCGTGTTCGACATCGAGCGACTGAAGAAGCAGGCGGCAGGGCTGCCCTCCATGGCCGGGCTCGACCTCGTTCCGCTCGTCACCGCTGCCCAGCGCTATGACTGGGACGAAACCCCCTGGGTCTGGCCGGCCGGCTACGGCAAGCGCGAAGCGGCGAACTACAAGGTCGTCGCCATCGACTACGGCGTGAAGCGCAACATCCTGCGCCTGCTCGCCAAGGCTGGCTGCGACGTCACGGTCGTCCCTTCGACCGCGAGCGCCGAGGACATCCTCGCCCTGAACCCCGACGGCATCTTCCTTTCCAACGGCCCGGGCGACCCGGCCGCGACCGGCGAATATGCGGTGCCGGTCATCAAGGAACTGCTTGACAGGAAGGTCCCGACCTTCGGCATCTGCCTGGGACACCAGATAATGGCCCTCGCCATCGGCGGCCAGACGATGAAGATGAAGCAGGGTCATCATGGCGCCAACCACCCTGTGCAGGACAAGACCACCGGCAAGGTCGAGATCGTCTCGATGAACCACGGCTTCGCCGTCGATCCCGCGAGCCTGCCGGCCAATGCGGTCGAGACCCATGTCTCGCTCTTCGACGGTTCGAACAGCGGTATCGCGCTGACCGACCGCCCGGCCTTCAGCGTCCAGCATCACCCGGAAGCCTCGCCCGGCCCGCAGGACAGCCACTATCTCTTCAACCGCTTCATCGATCTGATGGCGGCGGAGAAGGGCAAGAAGGCGGCCTGAGGGCCGCCACTGTCGACGGAGACGGGCATGATCCACCAGTTGCGCATCTACGAGATCTTCGAGCGCAACAAGGCGGCGTTCCATGCCCGCTTCCGCGACCATGCTGCCCCTATCATGGCGCGGCACGGCTTCCGGATCGCGGCGATGTGGGAGACGGCGAGCGCCGGGCGCATCGAATTCGCCTACATCCTGGCCTGGCCCGACAGCGAGACGAAGACGCAGGCCTGGACGAGCTTCATGGCCGATCCCGAATGGATCGAGATCAAGCGCGTGACCTCGCTGCAGCATGGCAGCCTCGTCGGCGCGATCGAGGATCGCATCATGAGGCCGACCGACTACTCGCCGAAGCTCGGTTGACAGCGCGCCGCCTTCGGCGCTTTAAGCAGCTCATGACCAGCCTGATGGCCCTTCAGCAGAGCTATTACGCCCCGTCCTCATAGAGGCGGTGGCATTCCCATGTTCAACCGCCGCGCTGGCGGTTGAATTCAGGCAAGTCACCCGGCATCGCGGCTCCCCACCGGACCAGAGCGATGCGATCCAAGATCAAGACCATCACTTCCATCGGCATCATGGGCTTCGGCGCCTTCGGCCGCCTGATGGCTCGTCATCTCCAGCCGCATTTCGCGCTACGCATCTGCGACCCCGCTCATCCACCCTCGCCCGATACGACCGGCAAGGGCCTGCGGCCGGCGACGATCAGTGAAATCGGCAGCTGCGACCTCGTCATCCTCGCCGTGCCCGTCGCGGCGATCCCCGAGGCGGTCGCGTCGCTTAGGCCCCATCTGAAGGCCGGCGCGATCGTGCTCGATGTCGGCTCGGTCAAGATCGGCCCGGCGCGCGTGCTCGCGGAAGGCCTGCCCGGGCATGTCGAGATCATCGGCACGCATCCGCTCTTCGGCCCCCAGAGCGCCCGCAACGGGCTTGCAGGACTGAAGATCGCGCTCTGCCCGATTCGCGGCCACAGCACGCCGCGTATCGCCGCCTTCCTGCGCCATGTCCTCAAGCTGAAGGTCATCGTGACCACGGCCGACGCCCATGACCGCGAGGTTGCGATGGTGCAGGGCCTGACCCATCTCATCGCCAAGATCCTGGTGCGGATGGAGCCATTGCCGCAGCACATGACCACCGCGAGCTTCGACCTGCTGATGCAGGCTACGGAAATGGTCCGACACGATGCGCCGAACGTCTTCATGGCGATCGAGCGCGCCAATCCGCATGCCAAGGCTGTGCGGGACCGCTTCTTCGCGCTGGCCGAGGAGATGCGGATGTTTCTGGAGAATGGCCATCAGGACATCGTCCAGACTGAACCGGCCCTGCCTCACAAGGTCGCAGACGCGGTACCGGCCTAGCCTTCACCGCCCGCCCCGCCGACAATACGGAAAACCTCGAATGTCCCAGCGATGACCGACAACCCCCTCACCCATCCGGGCGCCGTCCACCCCGATCTGCGCGAGCCGATGATCGGCCTGCTCGTCCGCACGTTCTACGAGCGGGCGCGGCAGGACGACGTGATCGGCCCGGTCTTCGCGGCGGCCGTCCAGGATTGGGACGACCATATCGCCAAGATCACCGATTTCTGGAGCAGCGTGATGCTGCGCACCGGGCGCTACAACGGCCGGCCGATGCGCCCGCATCTGATCCTCCCGCTGGAGGGCCGGCACTTCGACCGCTGGCTCGACCTGTTCGAGGCGACGGCGCGGGAGGTCTGCGAACCGGAGATCGCGGAGGCCTTCATCGTCCGGGCGCGGCGCATCGCCGACAGCTTCGAGATGGCCCGCGCCAGCCAGCGCGGCGAATTTTCTGCGCCCCGGCATAGCTTGCGATAGATTCAGTCCGTCATTCTCGGGCTTGACCCGAGAATCTCATGACAGGCGCAGGAGCCTCATCTTCCGGAGATGCTCGGGTCAAGCCCGAGCATGACGCGGATCACGCCGCCCTCGCCTCGCGGCTTAAGAATGCCTCAATGTCAGCCGGCGCCGCGCCAGCCTCGCCTGCGATCCGCTCGGCCAGCGCCGCCGCGGAAGGCCTCAACGTCCCGAACGGCCGGTCGAGCCAATAGGAAACCGGGTTCAGCGCCTCGCGCTCATCCGCCCGGACGATCCGCCCGGCCACCAGTTGCTCGCGTGCCAGAGGCGGACGCGCCAGGGCGATGCCGAGGCCGTGTGCGGCGGCATCGAGCACCAGATTGTAGTCCTCGAAACGGCGATCCTGCGGGCGCGGGCGATAGTCCAGCCCCTGCGCGGCGAACCAGGCCTTCCAGCCGGCAGCGTCGGAATCGTGGATCAGCGGCTGGGCCAAAAGACGCTCCGGCGCGCCCACGCCAATGGCCGCGGCGAGCTGCGGCGAGGCGATCGGGAAGCACCATTCCTCGAACAGCTTGAGCGAGAGCCGATCCGGCGCCCCGCCCCGCCCGCAGCGGATGCCGAGATCGACGCCCTCCTCCTCGAAATCGACCCTGCGATGCTCGACCTGCAGCACGATGCGCAACGAGGGCACCCCCGCCTCCAGCACCGCGAGGCGCGGCATCAGCCAGAGCGAACAGACCGAGGGCGGCGCGCTCACGCGCACCACCGAGGCACCGCGCGCCTCGCGCCAGCGGTCGGAGGTGTCGGCGATCAGCGCGAAGGCTTCCTGCGTGCGCTGGAGCAGGCGCTGCCCTTCCGGCGTCAACGAGACGCCGCGCGCCTGCCGCAGGAAAACGCGCAGGCCCAGCCAATGCTCGAGCTTGGCGATCTGCCGGCTGACGGCGCCATGCGTCAGGTTCAACGCCTCGGCGGCGGAAGAGAAGCTCCCGGTGCGGGCGGCCGCCTCGAAAGCGCGCAGCGTGTCCAGCGGGGGCAGGTTTGAGCTGTGATCCATCCTCACAGCTCATGCGCGAATTGTTCGTTTGTCAATCAGCTCGCCGAGGCGTCTATCGAGAGCAACCTTTCGTCACCGATGGATCGACGCCATGTCCTCCTCAAGTTGCACGTCACCCGCACTGGCCACCCCGAGCACCCGTCTCGACCCGACGCTGGTCTTCACCGTGACCTTCACGGTCCTGGCCTGGGCCTCCTCCTTCCCGGCGATCCGTGCCGGGCTCGCCGGCTTCGGCCCGGCCGAGATGGCCTCTTTGCGCTTCGCGCTCGCCGGCGTGCCGGCCGCGCTCTTCCTCATCGCGACGCGGGCCAAGCTGCCCGAGCGCGCCGATATCTGGCGCTTCCTCATCGGCGGCGTGATCTTCATCGCGGGCTATGCGCTGTTGCTGAACTTCGGCCAGCGCGTGATGCCGGCCGGCCCCGCCGCCTTCATCATCAACACCAATCCGATCATGACCGCCGTGCTCGCCATGATGATCCTGGGCGAGCGCTTCAGCCTGACCGCCTGGCTCGGCACGGCGCTCTCGTTCGCCGGCATCGGCGTCATCGCGCTCGGCAAGGGTCTCGATGTCGAAATCGGGATGAGCGTGCTGCTGATCCTTGGCGCCGCCTTCTGCAACGCCATCACCACGGTCGTGCAGAAGCCGCTCTTCGCCCGCTACAAGCCGCTCCATGTCGCGGCCTGGAACATGGCGATCGGCGGGTTCGTGCTCCTGCCCTTCCTGCCATCCGCCATCTCACAGGCTCAGGCCGCGCCGACCGTATCCTTCTGGTCGGTGGTCTATCTCGCCGTCGTGCCGAGCCTCATCGCCTACGGCACCTGGGCCATCACCCTCTCGCGCCTGCCGGCTGCCCGCGCGTCCAACTTCCAGTACGCCGTGCCGCCGATGGCGATGTTGATCGGCTTCCTCTGGCTCGGCGAGATGCCGACCCTCTTCGGGCTGATCGGCGGCATCATGGCGCTGGCGGGTGTCGTGGTGGTCAATCTGAAGCGCTGACTGCGCAACGCGGCGGGCGGCTATCCGGCCCGCCGCGACAGAGCACCTGACAGCCATGCGACCGCGCGCGTGGCCGCATCCAAGGCGTCCTGCCGGGCGCCATAGACGATGCCCGAGTAGTAATGGACCGGCGTCCAGGCGCCGGTATCCTCGACATCGCGCCGGAACTCCTCGAAGCCGAACGTACCGTCGGGCCGGGAGAACAGATCGACGCAACGATCATGCTCTTCGTTCTCGACGCTGTCGAAGACCAGCCAGGATTTGTCGAGGCGCCTGGATATGGTCAAAATCCGCGGGCCTCCAGTGCCTTCTCCTCATCCGCGATGTAGTCCCGGATGACCGGGACGGCGCTCTTATGCGGGCCCAGCAGCAGCTGGAACACCATGTCGCCGCCGATGTCGAAGGAGATCGAGCAGGCGCAGAGATAGAACTCCCACATCCGGGCGAAACGCTCGCCCATCATCGCGACCACCTCCTCGCGCCTCGCCATGAAGCGCTCGCGCCAGGCTTCCAGCGTCCAGTGGTAGTGCCGCCGCCAGAACTCGCAATCGGACGACCAGAGCCCGGTCTGTTCCACCGCCCCGAACACCTCCGACAGCGCCGGCGCATAGCCGCCGGGGAAGATGTACTTTTCGAAGAAGGGGCCGGTGAAACCGGGCGGCCCGGCGCGGCCGATGCAGTGGACGAGCGCGATCCCGTCCGGCGTCAGCAGATCGCGGATCTTCTCGAAATATTCGAGATAATGCGCGAGGCCGACATGCTCCATCATCCCGACCGAGACGATGCGGTCGAAGCTGCCGGTCAGCTCGCGATAGTCCTTGTTGATGAAAGTCACGGCATCGCCGACGCCGGCCGCCTCGGCGCGCTTCTGCGCGGCGGCCATCTGGTCGGGCGAGACGTTGAGGCCGGTCACCTTCGCCCCACAGGCCTTGGCCAGATAGATCGCGAGTTCGCCCCAGCCCGAGCCGATGTCGAGCACGCTCATGCCGGGCTCGATGTTCAGCTTGGCGGCGATGTGCCGGAGCTTGGCCTTCTGCGCTTGTTCGAGCCCCACGTTCGGCGAATGCCAGTACGCGCAGGAGTACGTCATCGTCTCGTCGAGCCAGAGCCGGTAGAAATCGGTCGGGATGTCGTAGTGATGCTTGACCTTCTTGCCGGCGACGCCGAGCGGGTTGTGCATCTGCCAGCGCCTGATCTTGAAGCGAACCTGCCGGATAGCCTTCTGCAGCGGGTGCTTGCGCATCTCCTTGCGCTGCATCCAGAACAGCGTCAGCAGATCGTGGATCGTGCCTTCCTCGAAATCGATCCGCCCGTCCATGTAGCCTTCGGCCAGCGCAAGCTCGGGATTGAGGAAGAGTTCGCGCTCGATACGGTCGTCATGGAAGCGGACCGTGACGGCCGGCGCCATCTTGCGCACGCCGGCGAACAGCATCTCCGCCGGCCCCGGGCCGAAGATGTGACGCTTCCCATCCGGCGTGATGACGGTCAAGCGCCCCTGCCGGATGAACCGTTTGAGCAGCCGCGGCAGCAGAAGCATCGATTCCCCCTTGAACGCCATCTTGAGTCGGGTGGCGCCTCCACGAGTTAAGCGGAAACGGATGGGTGCCGAAACCCCTGCCTGTTGCGGAGCCGCCCTGCTTGCGTTTAGTCATCGAGGACGGCTGCATTCGGCCCGGAGGATCGAACCTACCCATGTCCTGGCGCGATTTCTGGAACGGCGAGCATTCGATCTACGTCTCGCCGCGCCACAAGGCCCTGCATTACCGCGCCATCGCGACCGACCTGATCGGCCACATACCGGCGCCCGACGCCGTCGTGCTCGACCATGGCTGCGGCGAGGCGCTGGATGCCGGCCGCGTCGCCTCGGCTTGCGGCAGGCTCTGTCTCTGCGAAGCGGCACCCAACGTCCGCGAAAAGCTGCGCGCCCAGTTCGGCCGCAGGGAGAACATCACCGTGGTCTCGCCGGAGGAGGTCGAGGCCCTGCCCGAAGCGACGCTCGATCTCGTCGTCGCCAATTCGCTGGTCCAGTATCTCTCCCGCGACGAGCTGAAGGCACTGCTCAAAACCTGGCGCGGCAAGCTCAAGCCGGGCGGCGCGCTGGTGATCGCCGATGTCATCCCGCCCGATGTCAGCCCGCTCACCGACGCCTCGCAGCTGCTCGCCTTCGCCTGGCGCGGCGGCTTCCTGACCGCGGCGCTCGCCGGCCTGGTCCGCACCGCCTTCTCCGATTATCGCAAGCTGCGCGCGCAGTACGGGCTATCGACCTACACGCCAGAAGCCGTCACCGAGCTGATCCGCGAGGCCGGATTCACGACGATCGAGCGACCCGCCAATTTCGGCCACAACCCCCACCGCATGACCTTCAAGGCGACGAAGTCCGCGTGACCGACGAAAGCGCAGGTCCGCGCCGGCAACCGCGCGGAGTTGTACTAAAGTTCCGTAGCTGAAATCTGCCGGACATCTTGATCTGGCGAAATAAATATGGCTTTGAGCGCGGCTTGCCCGAACGGCGCGAGATCTCCGTGCAGGAACACTTCGTCTGTCCCTATTGCGATGCCGCGCTTAACAGGGGCGTGCTGTCGTGCCGGTGCTGCGGACGGGACCTCACCCCCGTACTGCCCCTGCTGCGCCGTCTCGATACGCTCGAGGAGCGGCTTGCGGCCTTCGAGAAGCGGGCCGAGGAAGACCGTGCCGCGCTCGCCGCCCGGCCGGCTCCGGTCGCCGAAGCCGTAGCCTCCGAGCCTCCAGAGGCCCAGCATGCGGCCGCGCCCACCGTTCCGCATGGCACGCGGCGGCGCTTCTGGGTTCTGCCCTTCGGCCTGGTGCTACTGCTGCTGGCCTATTGCGGGGTCGTGCTCTGGCTCGATCTGCCGCTCTGGGCGCTGCGCCTCGCTTCGATCGCGATCCCCTTTCTCACCGGCCTGATCTATTTCGGCATCCGCCCCCGGCTGATCGCCTTCGATATCGGCATCGCGGCCGCCTTCGCGATTTTTTCTGTCGTGACAATGAACGCGTTGCTTGGTTGGCACGACAATATACCGCTCCTTCCGCAGGGGCCGGCAGCCTGGCGCGAGACTTCGTTCTACGCGCTGAGCATCGGCGCCTCCATGTTCTCGGGGATGTTGCTGCGCGTGACGCAGGCTGCGCTTGCCGCGCGTGGCCTCGTCTCGCTGCCGGAACTGCGCAAGGGGCTGCTGGCCGTGCATGGCAAGGTGCCGATGGAAACGCTGAAGACCATCGAAACCACCATCCTGATGGCCGGTACCGCCATTTCTGCCATCGCCGGCCTCGTCGCCGCAATCCTGGGAGTGAAATAGGAACGATGATCATGACTGTGCTCGTCCGGCACATTATGCCTGCCGTTCTCGCCGTTGCCGCCACGCTGACGGCCGCGCAGGCCGCCGACCCCGTCCAGCTCATCACCCGCGAGGAGGCCGGTCTACCGACCGCCGCCAAGGCGGCGGCGAGCACGCGCAACCTCACCCGCGGCCCGGGCATCGATACGCTGCCGACGCCTGACAAGGGCGTCGACGGCAAGCCCTTCCGCCTTGCCGTGCGCTTCATGCCGAGCAACGGCGTGCCGATCGACCCCGGCACCGTTCGCGTCTTCTACCGCCGCCAGCCCCCGGTGGACATCACCGAGCGGATCAAGCCCTTCATCACCCCGGCCGGGATCGACGCTCCTTCCGTCATCGTCCCAAGCGGAAGCCACGTCATCGAGATCGAGGCGACCGACAAGGAAGGCCGCATCGGCCGCAGGCAGATCACGCTGACGGTCGATCCGCCGAGGTAGAGGAAGCTGGCGGGTGGCGGCCCCTTACGCCACCCGATCGGCGAAGCTGAAGAACTTGTGGCCGAGGAACGAGAAGACCATGACCACGCCCGTGGTGACGATCTGCATCGGCAGATAGGGCAAGCCGGCCCGCGTCACGAACAGATGCATCAGGATGCCGGTGAGCACAAAGCCGCCGGCCGCGATCACGGCGAAGCGCCAGCCGGCCTGCGCATGGCTGCGCGTCGCATCGAAGGTCATCCAGCGGTTGAGCGTGTAGGAGACCAGGGCGCCGACGACGAAGCCGGCGAGCGTTGCCGGCACCGGGTCGATTCGGCCGAGTTCGACGAGCCCGATCAGCACGCCGTAATGCGCGACGGCCGTCAGGCCACCGGCGATGACATAGGCCACGAGCTGGCGGAACTGGCGCGGATAACGGCGAAACGGCATCCGCGCTTCCTAGAGCATTTTCGAGCGAAGTGGATACCGCTTCGCGTGAAGACAATGCGATAAAACAAAAGGCTGGGGGCTGGCCCGCTCAGCCCGCGTCGCTGCCGGCGAGATTGGCCGGCAGGCCGCCGACCGGCATGTCGAGCCCCTGCTTCAACGTGTCGAGATGATATTCGCGGATGCGCCCGTTGGTGGGATCGCTGACGAAGGCGCTGCCGCCGATCACGGCGAGGCCAGGCGTCGGCGTTTTCGCGCCATAGGCGCAATCGAAGGCCGCGACGGCGTCGAAGGAAGCGATCTCCTTCCAGGCCGGCGCGACCGCGTACACCCTGAGCTTGCCGTCCGGCGTCAGGTTGGCGAGGCGGTTGCCGGTGCTGCTGAGTTCGAACTGGCAGGCGGCCTGCCCGCCGGGGATCGCAAGCACATCCGCCGTCGAGAGCGCCTTGGCGTCGGGGTCGATCCGCAGCAATGCGTCATAGGGCGCCTTCAGCCCGTAATTGCCGACGAGATGGCGCCCGCCGTCGCGGGATTTGAGCGCGCTGATGCGCCGCTCGTCCGGATAGGCCAGCTTGCGCGCGCTCCATGCGGCCGCGGTGCCCTTGCCTGTTTTCGAGAGCACCAGCAGCCCGCCGCCGTCGCCCTCGGCGCAGCCGAAGAGGTGGCGGCCGCCGCGTGTCGGCGCATAGCCGTGATAGAGCTTGCAGGAGGCATCGGCCCGCGCCGGATCGTTGAAGCCCGCGATCCGCTTCCAACCGCCGTCCTTCTGTGAGGGCTTGCCCTGCTCCAGGACCTCGAAGCCGTTGGGGCGCGGCGAGGCGCTGCGGTCGTCGCCCTTGGCATAGGCGGGGTTGGGCACCGAGATCAGCCATTGCCGGGCACCGAGCGGCACTGCGATGCCATGCTGCGGGGCGGGGCTCGGCCAGACCGTCACCGCCGGATCGGGCTTCGCGAGGCTGTCGATCCCGACCATCACGACGCGTGGCTCGCTCTTGCCCTCCCAAGGGCGCAGGCCGTCATAGAACAGCGCGAGCTGCCCCTGCCCGGAGATGACATGGGCCGGCCGGTCGCCCTTCGTCATGAAGTCGATGAGCTTCGGCTCGGCCTTGTCGAGATCGACATGGTCGCCATGCGATTCGGCGATCAAGCCGGTATCGAGGATGCGCAGTGTCCCCGCCTCGTCCCCGGTCTTCACCACGACGAAGCGGCCGCCGGATACACCTGCAAAACCCGGATTGGCCTTCGGCACATCGAAGCTGTGCGTGACCTCGCCGCTGTCGAGATCGAGGATGCGGACGACCGGCTTGTCGTGATCGGCGAAGACGAGGCGCCCGCGCAGCGATAAATGGTCATGCGCCTGCGCGGCGGAAGCGAGCAGGCAGCCGGCGAGGCCGAGGCCGGCAGCAGCGAGGTGAGGCGAAGGCAAGGCATCTCTCCAGATAATGTAATGATACAACATTACATTATCTTGGATGAAACTCAATCCGCATCCGCGGCTGGTGCCGGCTGCGTCTCTGCCGAAACGCATGTCATCCCGGACGGAGCAAAACGAATATCCGGGAGCCATGCCTGAAGCTCCTGGATACGCTCTGGCATGGATCCCGGGTCGAGCCCGGGATGACGATGCGGTTCCGAGCAAAATCATCTCGTCAAGAATGCCCGAAGATCGCGAGCGATCTGGCCCGATCGTTTGGGGCCGCGCCGGTTCCGACCGGCGCCGCCCGCCCGGCTCAGGCCCGCACCTCGAACACCATGTTGAACGGCGTCTCGGTCGCGCGCCGGAAATGCGAGAAGCCGGCATCCATGGCGACCTTGCGCAGCCGCATCTCCCCGGCCTGCGCCCCCAGCCCCAGCCCCACCTCCTGCGAGAGCGAAGCCGGCGTGCAGATCATGGTCGAGGCGCCGTAGAAGATCCGCCCGACGGGATTGAGGTTGTCCTTGAGATGGTCGTGCGCGAAGGGCTCGACGATCATCCAGCTGCCGTCCCGCGCCAGCGATTCCCGCACATGCTTTCCGGCGCCGACCGGATCGCCCATGTCATGCAGGCAATCGAACATGGTCACGAGATCGTACTTCCTCTCCGGGAAGTCCTTGGCCGAGGCGCGCTCGAAGACGATGCGGTCGCCCACGCCGGCCCTGTCCGCCGCCTCGCGCGCCCGCTCGATCGACGGTCCGTGATAGTCGAAGCCATAGAACCGCGATTGCGGGTAGGCCTGCGCCATCAGGATGGTCGAGGAACCGTGCCCGCAACCGACATCGGCGACGGTCGCGCCATCCTTCAGCTTGGCTTCGATGCCGCCCAGCGCCGGAATCCAGCTGGCGATCAGATTCGCGTTGTAACCCGGCCGGAAGAAGCGCTCGGTGCCCCGGAACAGGCATTTGCTGTGCTCGTGCCAGCCGAGGCCGGCGCCGCTGCGGAAGGCCTCCTCGACCTTCGGCTCGTCGACCCACATCGACTGCACGATCTCGAACGCGCCGGCAAAGAAGGCGGGACTGTCTTCCTCCGCGAAGGCCATGGCCTGTTCCGGCGAAAGGCTGAAGCTGTCGCTGCCCTCGTCGTAATCGACATAGCCGGCCGAGGCCTGCCCGGCGAGCCATTCGCGCAGATAGCGCTCCTTGAGGCCCGTCTTCGTGGCCAGTTGCTGGGAGGTGACGGGCTCGCCGTCGGCCATCGCCTTGTACAGGCCGAGCTGGTCGCCCAGCACGATCAGGGCGCCGGTGACGGAGGCTCCGACATCGCCGACAAGACGTCCTACCAGGGCATCGAGTTTCTGAGGGTCGGCTGCACGCATGGCCATGCTCCTCGGGTTAGGGCGTGGCCGGTGCTTCTCGCGCGATCCGGCTCGACGCCATCGCGGAAGCCGTGAACGCTAAACCCGTGGAAAGGCCTGTCAACGAGATAAAATCTGACCTTGCGTCTACCCGCCGTCCGAAAGCCAATCGGACCCGAGGCGCGGCAGGTTCGGATCGCGCCGCGCCGTCTCCACAACGCTGTCGAGCAGCCCCGGAAAGCGCTGGTTCAGCTCGTCGCGCCGGATGCTGAGATAGCGCGAGGTGCCCTCCACCCGCATGCGCGTGATGCCAGCCTCGCGCAGCTTCCCGAAATGGTAGGACAGGAGAGAGGGCGAGGCGAAGGCGGTGAAGTGGCTGCAGCGCGCCTTGTCGACCTCGCTGACATCTGCGAGCGCCACGAGGATGCCGAGGCGGATCGGATCGGCCAGCGCCGCGAACACGTCGGCGGGCGCGACATCCTCGATATCGGGATGGAAAACCGGCTTCATGCCCTCCGAGATAGGCGATGCCACCGCTCCTGACAATATTCAACATTCGTTGAAATTACCCTTGCGGTCAGTGATGCGCGATCTTAAAATTCAACGATCATTGAAATTTTGAAGCTCGCCTTCGAAACAGCGATCATCCGCAAGGATCAGTCCCATGGATACGCGTCTTCTCTCGCTCGCCGGCGGCGCCTTCGCCATCGGCACGGGCAGCCTGATCGTCACCGGCATCCTGCCCCATCTCGCCTCCGGCCTCGGCGTCTCCGTCGATGCCGCCGGCCTGCTCATCTCGATCTTCGCCCTCGCCTATGCGATCGGCTCCCCCATCCTCTCGACCGTGCTCGGCGACGCCGACCGCAAGACGGTGCTGGTCGGCGCGATGACGGTGTTCGGCCTCGCCAATCTCGGCGCTGCCTTTGCCAGCGATTTCTGGGTGGTGATGGGCGCGCGGATCGTGATGGCGCTCGCTGCCGGCGTGTTCATGCCGGCTGCCAACGCCGTCGCGGTCGCGGTCTCCGCGCCGGAACGGCGCGGCCGGGCCATCGCGCTCGTCACCGGCGGCATGACCGTCTCGCTGATTCTCGGCATACCCATCGGCACCGCGGTCGTCGGCTTTGGCGGCTGGCACCTCGCCTTCCTCATCGTGGCGCTGTTCAGCGTGCTCTCGCTGGCGGGCCTTCTCGTCAAGCTGCCCAAGGGCCTGCCGCGCGGCACCAACACGCTGCGCGAGCGCCTCCAGGTCGCGGGGCGCAGCGACGTGCTGCTGGCGCTGGCCACGACGATGCTTTGGACCACAGGCGCCTTCGTCCTCTACACCTACATCGCGCCCTTCCTGACCAACCATGCCGGCATCGCCGGGCCCTGGCTCGCGGTGACGCTCGTCGTCTCCGGCATCGGTTCTGCCATCGGCAACCAGCTCGGCGGCATCGCCAGCGACCGCTTCGGCCCCGAGCGCACGCTCACCGTCGTGCTCAGCGTGCTGGCGCTGGCACTGCTGACGGCCTCGCTGATCGCGGTCGGCCTGCCGCCGGCGCTTGCGATCTACCCGATTCCCTTCGTGCTGCTGATCTGGAGCGCGGCCGGTTGGGCCGGGCACCCCTCGCAGATGTCGAGGCTCGCCGCGATGGCGCCGGACGCGGCCGTGGTCGCGCTCTCGCTCAACGCCTCCGCCCTGTATTTCGGCATCGCGGCCGGCGCGGCGCTGGGCCAGCAGGTGATGCGGCATGCCGGGACCTGGCCGCTCGGCTTCGTCGGCGCGGCCTGCGAGGTCGCGGCGCTCGCCGTGCTCTTCGTCGCGATGCGCCGCAAGCGCCGCGTGCCGCGCCCGCTGGAGATCGATCTCACCATGCCGGCACCACGGCCTGTGCGTTGATCGGGGGCGGAAGCGGTTTTAGCTTCCTTCCGCCGCCTTGCCCGTCTATAGCGAGCGCCTAGCATTCATTCAGACGCTCGCCAGGCCTCCGCTCGCCCGATCGGACCGGCCTTGCGCGCGCCCGCAAGACCGGTCGAGATCATGCCCAAGCGCACAGACATCAAGTCCATCCTGATCATCGGCGCCGGCCCCATCATCATCGGACAGGCCTGCGAGTTCGACTATTCCGGCACCCAGGCCTGCAAGACGCTGAAGGCCGAGGGCTACCGCATCGTCCTGGTCAACTCGAACCCGGCCACGATCATGACCGATCCGGATCTGGCCGACGCGACTTATGTCGAGCCGATCACGCCGGAGATCGTCGCCAAGATCATCGAGAAAGAGCGCCCGGACGCGCTGCTGCCAACGATGGGCGGCCAGACCGCGCTGAACTGCGCGCTCTCGCTCAAGAAGATGGGCGTGCTGGAGAAGTTCAACGTCGAGATGATCGGCGCCACGGCCGAAGCCATCGACAAGGCCGAGGACCGCGAACTCTTCCGCGAGGCGATGACCAAGATCGGCCTGGACACCCCGCGCTCGCACCACATCAAGACGCTCGGCCAGGCGCTCGACGCGCTCGAGGATATCGGCCTGCCCGCCATCATCCGCCCCTCCTTCACCATGGGCGGCACGGGCGGCGGCATCGCCTACAACAAGGGCGAGTTCATCGACATCGTCGAGCGCGGCATCGACGCCTCCCCCACCAGCGAGGTCCTCATCGAGGAAAGCGTGCTCGGCTGGAAGGAGTACGAGATGGAGGTTGTCCGCGACAAGAAGGACAACTGCATCATCGTCTGCTCGATCGAGAACTTCGATCCGATGGGCGTCCACACCGGTGATTCGATCACCGTGGCGCCGGCGCTGACGCTGACCGACAAGGAATACCAGATCATGCGCGACGCCTCGCTGGCGGTGCTGCGCGAGATCGGCGTCGAGACCGGCGGCAGCAACGTGCAGTTCGCGATCGATCCTGCCACCGGCCGCATGATTGTCATCGAGATGAACCCGCGCGTCTCGCGCTCCTCGGCGCTGGCCTCCAAGGCGACCGGCTTCCCGATCGCCAAGGTCGCGGCGCGCCTCGCCGTCGGCTACACGCTCGACGAGATCGAGAACGACATCACCGGCGGCGCGACGCCGGCCTCCTTCGAGCCGACCATCGACTACGTCGTCACCAAGATCCCGCGCTTTGCCTTCGAGAAGTTCCCGGGCTCCGAGCCGAC
Organism: Allobosea sp. RIT-PG3_2; assembly: GCF_057321085.1. NCBI lineage: Bacteria > Pseudomonadati > Pseudomonadota > Alphaproteobacteria > Hyphomicrobiales > Alloboseaceae > Allobosea > Allobosea sp. RIT-PG3_2. The sequence continues at coordinate 82,486 of NZ_JBXWCA010000010.1, forward strand.
GCTGACCACCGCGATGAAGTCGGTGGGCGAGGCCATGGCCATCGGCCGCACCTTCCAGGAATCGCTGCAGAAGGCCCTGCGCTCGCTGGAAACCGGGCTCGACGGCCTCGACGAGATCGAGATCGACGGCTTCGGCCATGGCGACGACCGCAACGCCGTGAAGGCGGCGATCTCGACGCCGACGCCGGACCGCATCCTCCACGTCGCCCAGGCCATGCGCTTCGGCTTCAGCGACGAGGAAATCCACGAGAGCTGCAAGATCGATCCCTGGTTCCTCGCCCAGATGCGCGGCATCGTCGAGACCGAGGAGAAGATCCGCAAGTTCGGCCTGCCGCAGACGCCGGGCGCCTTCCGCCAGATCAAGGCGATGGGCTTCTCCGACAAGCGTCTCGCCGCAGTCTCGGGCAAGAACGAGACGGAAGTGCGGGCGCTGCGTCACGCGCTGGAGGTGCGCCCGGTCTACAAGCGCATCGACACCTGCGCGGCCGAGTTCGCCTCGCCGACCGCCTATATGTATTCGAGCTATGCCATGCCCTTCGCGGGCAAGGTCGCGGACGAGGCCAACCCGTCCGACCGCAAGAAGGTCGTGATTCTCGGCGGCGGACCGAACCGCATCGGCCAAGGCATCGAGTTCGACTATTGCTGCTGCCATGCCTGCTACGCGCTGCGCGACGCCGGCTACGAGACCATCATGGTCAACTGCAACCCGGAGACGGTCTCGACCGACTACGACACCTCCGACCGGCTCTATTTCGAGCCGCTGACGGCGGAGGACGTGCTCGAGATCCTCGATACCGAGAGGCGGAACGGCACGCTGCTCGGCGTCATCGTCCAGTTCGGTGGCCAGACGCCGCTGAAGCTCGCCAATGCGCTGGAAGAGGCGGGCATCCCGATCCTTGGCACCTCGCCGGACATGATCGATCTTGCCGAGGACCGCGACCGCTTCAAGCGCCTGCTCGACAAGCTGCACCTCAAGCAGCCGAAGAACGGCATCGCCTACTCGGTCGAGCAGTCCCGCATCATCGCCGGCGAGCTTGGCCTGCCCTTCGTCGTCCGCCCATCCTACGTGCTCGGCGGCCGCGCCATGGCGATCATCCGCGACGAGGTGATGTTCGAGGACTACCTGCTCGGCACCCTGCCCTCGCTGATCCCCTCCGAGGTCAAGGCCAAGTACCCGAACGACAAGACCGGCCAGATCAACACGGTGCTCGGCAAGAACCCGCTGCTGTTCGACCGCTACCTGTCGGATGCGATCGAGGTCGATGTCGACTGCCTCTGCGACGGCAAGGACGTCTTCGTCGCCGGCATCATGGAGCATATCGAGGAAGCCGGCATCCATTCCGGCGATTCGGCCTGCTCGCTGCCGCCGCGCTCGCTCAGCCCCGAGACCCTCGCCGAGCTGGAGCGCCAGACCAAGGCGATGGCGCTCGCGCTCGATGTCGGCGGGCTGATGAACGTCCAGTACGCCATCAAGGACGGCGACATCTACGTGCTCGAGGTCAATCCGCGCGCCTCGCGCACCGTGCCCTTCGTCGCGAAGGTCATCGGCCAGCCGATCGCCAAGATCGCCGCCCGCATCATGGCCGGCGAGGCTCTGGCGGGCTTCGGCCTGAAGCCTTCGAAGCTCGACCATGTCGGCGTCAAGGAAGCCGTATTCCCCTTCGCGCGCTTCCCCGGCGTCGACGTGCTGCTCGGCCCGGAAATGCGCTCGACGGGCGAGGTCATCGGCCTTGACCGCTCCTTCGACACCGCCTTCGCCAAGAGCCAGCTCGGCGCCGGCTCCAAGGTGCCGGTCAAGGGCACCGTCTTCGTCTCCGTGCGCGACGACGACAAGCCGCGCATCGTCGCATCAGTGCGCATCCTGGCCGATCTCGGCTTCCGCATCCTCGCCACCGGCGGCACGCTGCGCCTGCTGCAGGAGCAGGGCATCGACGCGGCCCGGATCAACAAGGTTCTGGAAGGCCGGCCGCATGTCGTCGACGCGATCAAGAACGGCGAGATCCAGCTGATCTTCAACACCACCGAAGGCCCGCAGGCGCTTGCGGATTCCCGTTCGTTGCGGCGGACGGCCCTCTTGCACAAGGTTCCCTATTATACCACCTTGGCCGGAGCGATCGCCGCGGCGGAGGGCATAAAGGCCTATTGCAGCGGCGATCTCGAAGTACGATCGTTGCAGTCATATTTCGAACGCGCGGCCTGAGGCCGTACGCGGCGGAGTAGAGAGACGAAGCGGAAGCGCGGGGACGCCGGCAGCCGATTTGCCGCTGGCGAGCCGCGCTTTCGGAGCTTATGGGACGGAAAGAATGGAAAAGGTTCCAATGACCGTGGGCGGCTTCGCCGCTTTGGAAGCGGAGTTGAAGCACCGCCAGCAGGTCGAGCGTCAGCGCATCATCACAGCCATCTCCGAGGCACGCGCCCTCGGCGACCTCTCCGAGAACGCCGAGTATCATGCGGCGAAGGAAGCGCAGTCGCTGAACGAGGGCCGCGTCCAGGAACTCGAATCGCTGATCGGCCGCGCCGACGTGATCGACGTGACCAAGCTCGGTGGCGACACGATCAAGTTCGGCGCCACCGTCAAGCTGATCGACGACGATACCGAGGAAGAGAAGAGCTACCAGATCGTCGGCGAGCCGGAATCGGACGTGAAGTCCGGCAAGGTCTCGATCGGCTCGCCGATCGCGCGCGCGCTGATCGGCAAGAAGGTCGGCGATTCCGTGCAGGTCAACACGCCCGGCGGCGGCAAGTCCTACGAGGTCGTCAGCATCGCCTTCCGCTGACGCAGAGCGTCATACTCGGGCCTTGGCCCGCGTATGACGCCTGCTCCCTAGCTCGCCAGCACCACCTTGATCGCCTTGATGATGCCGTCCACGGCGACGCTCGCCAGGATGAGGCCCATCACCCGGCTGATGACGCTCGCCCCCGCATTGCCGATGATCGCGATGATGCGCGACGCGCAGAACAGCAGCACGAGCAGCATCGCGAGGATGATGACGATCTGCACCACGGTCTCGGCCTGCTCTGCGAGGCTGATCTTGGAATTGTCCGTGACAGTCATCACCGTCAGCATCGCGCCGGGGCTGGCGATGCTCGGAATCGCCAGCGGATAGACCGCCTTCTCCAGATCGGCTGAGCGCAGCAGCTTCTGGTCTTCCTCCAGCTTCGATTCGCCGAAGATCATCGTCAGAGCGAACAGGAATAGCACGATGTTGCCGGCGATCTGGAACGAGCTCAGCTCGATATCCATCGCGGTCAGCAGTACCTGGCCGAGCAGCACGAAGAACAGCAGCACGAGGAACGCGACCAGCGTGCCGTGCAGCGCGATCCGGCGCGCCGCGGCGGCGCTCAAACCGGCGGTCACGGCCAGGAAAACCGGCAGCGTGCCGATCGGGTCGATCACGACCCAGAGTTTTATGAATTCCGTCAGCCAGCGTTCCATGCAATCCCCCTTCGATACCGTTCAATAGAACAGGCTGCGGCGGCAGCCCATACGCGGCCGCCGTTGATACCGCTTGGCAACCATGATCGGCAGATGATGGCGCGCGGGCCGGCAGCCATGGACTATCGCTGCTTCGCTCCTACATTGAAGCGACGAGCCTCTGGAGATCCCGGCCATGATCACGCGTCGACATTTTCTGGCTTCCTCGCTCGGCGCTGCGGCGCTGGCCGCGTTGCCGGGCGTTTCGTCCGCTTTCGCGCAGGCCGCGCCGATCGGCTCGATCAAGATCGAATTCGCTCCGACCGTCACCCACGCCTGGGGCGCCAACATTGCGATCGTCAGAAGCGAGCTCGAACGCACGCTCGTCGACCTGCTCGGCCCCTCGCTCCAGCGCGGAGCCGGCACGCGCCTCGTCGTCAACATCAGCAGCGTCTGGCTGGCGAGCTATGCCGGCGGCGGCGGTGGCGGCAAGCCCAGCGATGGCGGCGCCAGCAACGACTATCTCGAGAGCATCGCGACGCTCTATGATCGCAGCGGCCGCGAGCTCGCGAGCTATCCGATCCTGTCGACCGAGCTCTCGGGCGGTGCCGGCGCCTGGTATCTGCCGGATGTCGATCAGCGCCGGCTGCGGGCGCTCGCGCGCAACAACGCCTACTGGATCAAGCGCTACGTCGGCTGAACCCTCAGCCGAACGGTACGATCGGCTCGTCCTTGACCCGGTCGAGGGCGAGCGCGGTGCGCACGTTGCGGACATTCGGCAAGGCCGTGAGTTCGCCGACGAAATCCTGGAACGCCTTCAGGTCCGGCGCCACGCATTTCAGCACGAAGTCGATGTCGCCTGAGAGCGTCCAGCACTCGCGCACCGTGGACCAGTCGCGGATACGGCTCTGGAAGGCGGCGAGATCGGCCTCGGCCTGGCTCGCCAGATGCACGAAGGCGAAGCAGACGACCTCGAAGCCCAGCTTCCGCTCGTCGAGATCAGCATGGTAGCCGCGGATCAGCCCGGCTTCCTCCAGCGCGCGCACGCGCCTCAGGCAGGGCGGCGGCGAGATGCCGACGCGGCTCGCCAGCTCGACATTGGTCATGCGCCCATCGGCCTGGAGTTCCCGCAGGATGCGCAGGTCGATATCGTCGAGTTTCGGACGCACGAAGATCCCCGGAGGCAAAATATCCTCAAAGTAAAGCCGCGCTGGTGTAGACGGCGGCGACGGGCGATACAAGGCGCATGCCGCAGACGCAGACAGCCATGCACGAGAATCCGACGCCGACCGTCTGGGTCCTGACCGACGGCAAGGCCGGCGACGAGCTTCAATGCCTCGGTGTCGCCGAGCGGCTGGGCGTCGCGCCCGAAATCCGGCGCGTGAAGCCCCGCAAGCCCTTCGCATGGCTGATGCCGCGCGGACCGATCGACCCGCGCGAGGCGCCGGATCGGCCGGGAAGCCCGCTCCGCTCGCCCTTCCCCGACATCGCCATCGCCTCGGGCCGGCGCGCCGTGGCCTATCTGCGCGCGCTGAAGAAGGCCTCGAACGGCGCGATCTACACCGTCTTCCTGAAGGACCCGCGCACGGGAACCGGCGCGGCCGACCTGATCTGGGTCGCCGGGCACGACCAACTGCGCGGCGACAACGTGCTGGTCACCACAACCTCCCCTCATCGCCTGACGCCGCAGAAGCTCGCAGCCGCGCGCGCCGTGCCACCCGCGGCCATCGCTGGCCTGCCCGCTCCGCGCGTCGCGGTGCTCGTCGGCGGCGACAGCCGGCACCATCGCTTCACCGCGGCCGACATCGAGCGCCTCGCCGGGCAGCTCGACGAAGTGGCCCGGTCGGGTGCGGCCCTGATGGGCTCCCCCTCTCGGCGCACCTCGCCGGCCCTCGCCGCCGCCGTCGCCGCCGTCTTCGCTCGCCATGGCGGCTGGTGGTGGGACGGTTCCGGCGAAAACCCCTATCCCGCCCTCCTCGCCAACGCCGACGCCATCGTCGCCACGGCCGACTCGACCAACATGATCGGAGAGGCGGCTGCGACCGGCTCCCCCGTCCTGGTGTTCGAGCCGCAGGGCGGCCACGACAAGATCGCCGCCCTGATCGCTGGGCTGGAAAATGAGGGGGTTGTGCATCGCTTCTGTGGACGCCTTGAAGGCGAACGCTACGAGCCGATAGACTCCACGCCGATCATAGCCGATGCGATATGGCAGGGCTGGCAGCGCCACCGGGCCGATTTCGGCCTCGCGGACGGTTGAGCCCGGAGGCTCTTGTTTCGGCGCCGCGCCGCCGTATCTGACGGAACGAAGCTGCGGACCACGACCGCAGGAGAGGAATTGAGACGATGGCCCATACCCACGCCCGCGTCATGATCGTCGGCTCCGGCCCGGCCGGCTACACCGCCGCCATCTACGCCGCCCGCGCCATGATGGAGCCGGTGCTGATCTCCGGCCTGCAGGCAGGCGGCCAGCTGATGATCACCACCGATGTCGAGAACTATCCCGGCTTTGCCGACGTCATCCAGGGCCCCTGGCTGATGGAGCAGATGCGCGCCCAGGCCGAGCACATGGGGACGAAGATGGTCACCGACCATATCGCCCGCGTCGACCTCTCGCAGCGCCCCTTCCGGCTCTGGGGCGATGGCGGCGAGACCTATTCCTGCGATGCGCTGATCGTCGCCACCGGCGCCCAGGCGAAATGGCTCGGCCTGCCCTCCGAGCAGGCCTTCCAGGGCTTCGGCGTCTCGGCCTGCGCGACCTGCGACGGCTTCTTCTTCCGCAACAAGGAGGTCGTGGTCGTCGGCGGCGGCAATACGGCTGTCGAAGAGGCTCTCTACCTCGCCAATCTCGCCAGCAAGGTCACGCTGGTGCATCGCCGCGACAGCCTCCGCGCCGAGCGCGTGATGCAGGAGCGCCTGTTCAAGCATCCGAAGATCGAGGTCGTCTGGGACAGCGCCATCGCCGAGATCTGCGGCGGGACGCAGCCGCCGAACGTCACGCATCTGCGCCTGACGAACATGAAGACGGGCGTCGAGAGCGAGCTGAAGGCGGACGGCGTGTTCATCGCCATCGGCCACAAGCCGGCCACCGAGCTCTTCGCCGGCCAGCTCGCCATGAGCGAATCGGGCTACCTCGATGTCGAGCCGGGCACGACCCGGACCAATGTCCCCGGCGTCTTCGCGGCCGGCGATGTCACCGACGAGCATTACCGCCAGGCGGTCACGGCGGCTGGCCTTGGCTGCATGGCCGCGCTCGATGCGGAACGCTGGCTGGCGGCCAGCGCATTGGACCGTCGCGAAGCTGCGGAATGAATGGGTCGGCGCAACCTATCACCAATTCTGATAGGTTGTGTCACCAGATTCAGTGCGAATAATAGGTACTACCTGCCACACAGACATTGACGCACAAGCGCTTTATCCCGCATCATGCATAAAACGCATAACGGGGGAAGCGCGGTGGATTGGGACCGCATTAGAATATTTTATACGGTCGCGGAGTCAGGCAGCTTTACGAAAGCTGGCGATGTTCTCGGCTTGAGTCAATCAGCCGTCAGCCGGCAGATCGGTGCGCTCGAGCGTGAGCTGCGCGCGCCCCTGTTCCATCGGCATACGCGCGGTCTGATCCTCACCGAACAGGGCGAGCTGCTCTGGCGGGCGGCACGCGAGATGACCCAGCGGCTGGAGCGCACGCGCTCGCAGCTCTCGGAGACGCGCGAGCATCCCTCCGGCGAGCTCAAGGTCACCGCCACGCGCGGCCTGGGCGGCCATTGGCTGACGCCTCGCCTTGCCGAGTTCCTGGATCTCTACCCCGACATCAGGGTCGAGCTCATCCTGACCGATGAGGAACTCGACCTGTCGATGCGCGAGGCCGACATCGCGATCCGCCTGCGCCAACCGCAGCAGCCGGACCTGATCCAGCGCAAGCTCTTCACGGTGCACTTCCACGTCTACGCCTCGCCGGCCTATGTGAAGCGCTTCGGCGAGCCGAAGAGCTACGACGATCTCGACAACCACCGCATCCTGTCCTTCGGCGGCACGTCGCCCTCCTATCTGACGGCGGTTCATTGGCTCGGCACGATGGGGCGCGACCAGCGCAATCCGCGGCCGATCCATCTGACGGTCAACAACATCACCGCGATGAAGCGCGCGGTCGATTCGGGCGCCGGCATCGCCGTGCTTCCGGACTACCTGATCGAGACCGGCTCGCCGCTCGTGCAGCTCATGCGCGAGACCGAGATGCCGCAGCTCGAGAGTTATCTGGTCTATCCGGAAGAGATGAAGTCTGTGGCCCGCGTCCAGGTCTTCCGCGACTTCCTGATCCAGAAGGCCCAGCGCTGGACCTACTGACAAGTCGGACCACTCGAATACATGAATCGGGCGCCTCAGGGCGCCCGATTGCTTTTTGGCTGTTTTGTGACCACTGGCGCACTTCGCATGTGCCAAATTCGAACAGCACCGTCCGAAATCGCTTTTTAACCGCGGGAATTCGACTGCGAGAGGGCCTTAGCAGCCTCTCCGTGCCGGCCGCATCCTGCAATGAACGCATATTTCTCAATCATTTAGGCTCAAATTCGCGCCATCTGCCCTTAGTTCATGCAGCCAGCGCATGGCGGACCCAAGCTATGTTGCATTGCAAAACGGCAAGTCATGCTCGATATTGTACTCACGGTTGTTCGGAACGGGCTCCGCAATCTCCTCCCGGCGTTGAGTTCGTTTCAGCCGTTCCCCTCTGAGATGTTTGGCGTTTCGCCAGATGTTTCAAACTTTCAAGGCCGGCTCCCCTCGGGGACGCCGGCCCTTTTTTTGTCCATTCCAGTATTCCTGATCGACCGCGGCGCTGCGCCTCGGAGGCCCGACAAAAGAAAAGGCACCGCCCATAAGCGGTGCCTTCCGATTGCGTGCGGCGGTCTCGTCGCTCAGGCGGCGAGCTTGCCGGCGATTTTGGCGAAACCGTCGAGGAAGCCCTGCAGGAAGCTGCGCGTCCCCTCGTTGGTGATCTCGTGGTTGGAGTCGATCAGCTCTTCCTTGAAGGTGATGAAGACCTGCCCGCCGACCACGACGCCGGCGAGGTTGGTCATGATCATCCGCAGTTCGTTCTGGGCGACGGCGGTGCCGACGGCGCCGCCGCTCGTGCCGGTCACCGCCACGGTCTTGCCGGCCCAGGAATTCTTGCCATAGGGGCGCGAGGCCCAATCGATCGCATTCTTGAGCGCGGCCGGGATCGAACGGTTGTGCTCGGGGGTGACGATCAGGATGGCGTCAGCTGCCTCGATCTCTCGCTTCAGCCGCAGCGTCGGCTCGGGGCGGTCGGCTTCCAGGTCCTGGTTGAACAGGGGAAGATCGTCGATCCGCACGAAGGAGGGTTCGAAGGCATCCGCTCCCAGCTTGGCCAGAGCCTCCGCCAGCTTGCGGTTGATCGACTCGCGGCGCGTGCTGCCGACGACGATGGCGAGCTTCAACTTGGCCATGGTATTCCTCGTTACTGGGCGGAAAGTGCCGCGACAGTAGAGGCCTCGGCGATCCCGGAGCAAGCCGGTCGCCTGCAAGGGCACCATTGCAGCAATTCAAGCGCGAAGGCCGAGTGTCCACCCAACCGCATTACTGCCGCGGCGGCCGGGCAGCGAGCGGCAGCGCGTCGAACAGGCTGGGCTCGCCGCTGGTGCGCGCCTTCTCGATCGTCAAAATCCTGAGCTTGGTCTCGACGCCGCCATCGGCCGAGAAGCCGCCCGTCTTGCCGCCGGCCGCGAGAACGCGGTGGCAGGGCACGATGATCGGCCACGGGTTCTGGCCGAGCGCCACGCCGACGGCCCGCGCCGCGCCGGGATCGCCGATGCGAGCCGCGACCTCGCCATAGGTCAGCGTCTCGCCGGGCGGGATGGCGAGCGCGACCTCGTAGACCTTGCGGTTGAAATCCGAGACCACCTCGATCGCGATCGGAAGATGCGAGAGATCGCGCGCCTCGCCGGTCAGCAAAGCCCGGATCGATGCCACGGCCTCGGCGACGAAGCTCTCCGCCCCGGCCTCCTCGGCCTCGGGAAAGCGCCGCGCCAGCCGCCGACGCGCCGCCGCCTCGTCGCCTTCCGGCAGTTGCGCCCCGATGAAGCGCTCGCCTTCCCAGGCCAGCGCACAGGTGCCGATCGCCGTCTCGAAGAGATGGAAATGCTGGGTGGCCATGGTCGCTCTCCCGGTCCGCTGCGTGGACGGAACCGATCTAGCATGCCGGATAGCGGCCAGGGCACCCGAAAGCTGGCAGCAGAGGCCGGCTCACATGAAGAGCTTCTCGCCCTCCAGCCCCTTGTAGAGCCCTGCGACCTGCTCGCCATAGCCGTTGTAGATCAGAGTCGGCCGCCGGTCGCGCGAGCCCAGCACTTGCTCGCTCGCCTGGCTCCAGCGCGGATGCGGCACCGCCGGGTTCACATTGGCCCAGAAGCCGTATTCCGAGGCCTGAAGCCCCTCCCAGAAGGTCTTGGGCCGCTCAGCCACGAAGCTGATCTTGCGGATCGATTTCACCGATTTGAAGCCGTATTTCCACGGCGTGATCAATCGGATCGGCGCACCGTGCTGCGTCGGCAGCGGCTTGCCGTAGATGCCCGTCACCAGCAGCGGCAGCTCGTTCGTCGCCTCCGCGATGGTCAGCCCCTCGGTATAGGGCCAGGGATACCAGCGCTGACCCTGGCCGGGCGCGACGCGAGGGTTCAGGAAGGTCTCAAAGCGGATGTATTTCGCTGAAGAGAGCGGCTTTGCGAGCGCGACAAAGGATTTGAGCGGGATTCCGGTCCAGGGTACGGCCATCGCCCAGGCCTCGACGCAGCGGAAGCGGTAGAGCCGCTCTTCCAGCGGCAGCTTGCGCACGAGATCGTCGAGGCCGATCTCGAAGGGCTTCTCGACCATGCCGTCGACCTGGATCGACCAGGGACGCGTCGCGAGGCGCCGCGAGGCCTCGACGATGTCCTTCGACATGCCGAATTCGTAGAAGTTGTTGTAGTTCGCGGCGTCCTCCTCAGCCGTCAGCGCCACATCGATCTTGTAGGCCTCGTTGCGCTTGGCCGGATAGAGATCGAGCGTCGGATCGGGCGTCTGCGCCATCGCGCTTCCCGGCAGCGCAGCCCCCACGATCAGCCCCGCCCCTGCGCCGATCAACTGGCGGCGGTTGAGGAAGGCGCCCTCCGGCGTGGCCTGGCTTTCCGGCATTTCCCAGCCGGCACGGCGCTTGATCAGCATGACGGACATACTCCGTTTCGATGGCCGCTGTTAGGCCACGAAAGCGGGGTCACGGCAATTCACGAGGGGGAGAGGTTTCCCCAGCCGGTCATGGTCGGGCTTGACCCGACCATGTCTGGAAGAATTTGGCTGGTTTACGAGATGGTCGGGTCAAGCCCGACCATGACGCAGATATTCTCAGCCCCGCGCTTCCAGCGCCTTGATGATCGCCTGGCCCATCTCGCTGGTCGAGACGGCGTTGGCGCCCGGTGCGGCGATGTCCTTGGTGCGGGTGCCCGAGCCGAGCACGTCGGCGATCGCGCCTTCGAGCCGGTCGGCTGCCTCGCCGGCGCCGAACGAATAGCGCAGCGCCATGGCAAAGGAGCCGATCATCGCGATCGGGTTGGCAAGGCCCTTGCCGGCGATGTCCGGCGCCGAGCCATGGACGGGCTCGTAGAGCGCCTTGCGCTTGCCGGTGGCCGGGTCCTCTGCGCCGAGCGAGGCGGAGGGCAGCATGCCGAGCGAGCCTGTCAGCATGGCCGCGACGTCGGAGAGGATGTCGCCGAAGAGGTTGTCGCAGACGATGACGTCATACTGCTTCGGCCAGCGCACGAGCTGCATGGCGCAGTTGTCGGCCAGCACATGCTCGAGCTCGACATCCCCATATTCGGCGGCATGGAGCGCGGTGACCGTCTGCTTCCAGAGCACGCCGGTCTTCATGACGTTGTGCTTCTCGGCCGAGGAGACCTTGTTGCGGCGGGTGCGCGCCAGTTCGAAGGCGACGCGGCAGATGCGCTCGATTTCCGGGGTCGTGTAGATCTGGGTGTCGACGCCGCGCTTGGAGCCGTCCTCCAGCGTGACGATCTCCTTCGGCTCGCCGAAATAGACGCCGCCGGTGAGCTCGCGCGCGATCAGGATGTCCAGGCCTTCGACGACCTCGGGCTTGAGCGACGAGGCCGAGGCTAGCGCCGGGTAGCAGATCGCCGGGCGCAGATTGGCGAACAGACCGAGATCCTTGCGCAGGCGCAGCAGCCCGGCTTCCGGCCGGTGCTGGTAGGGCACATCGGCCCATTTCGGCCCGCCGACGGCGCCGAAGAGCACGGCGTCGGCATCCTCAGCCAGCTTCATGTCGCCTTCCGAGATCGCGGCCTTGTGCGCGTCATAGGCCGCGCCGCCAACGAGCCCCTTCTCGATCTCGAAGGAGCCGAGGCCCTGCTTGCCGAACCAGGATACGATCTGCTCGACCTGGCCCATCACCTCGGGGCCGATGCCGTCGCCGGGGAGCAGCAGGAGCTTATGGGTTGCCATGATCGTGAAGCCTCGTGTCCAGGTCGTTTCCTGCGCAGGCTGATAGGCGGCGGGGCGCCGCCATGCAAGCCGAAGCCCCGCAGAGCCGCCACGCAAAAAGCCCGCCCCTGTCGGGGCGGGCCTTCTTGACCGTCAGGCCGCGAGTGCCGCTCGCGACGCGGCGGTCACTCGATGATCTGGATGACGCGGCGGGTGCGGGGCTCGACCAGCACGGCGCGGTCGTTCACCACGGTATAGCGGTAGTTGCTGACGCCGTATTCGGCCGGCACCTCGCGATAGACCACGCCCTGCTGCGGCAGCACCGTGCCGACCGCGAGCGGCTGGGCGTAAGTGAAGGAGGTCGGGCGCTGCGTGATGACGTATTCCTTGAAGCGCGGCGCAAGCTCGCTGCGCATCGACGGCGCTTCCGGCAGGCCGTTGGGCTGGCCCTGGCCCTGCGCCATGGCGGCGGCGGGCAGCAAGACGAGGCCCGCGGCGAAAACGATATTCCTGAGCATCTGGATGTCCTTCATCTGCGACGAAGCCGAAGGTCGCCCTTTGCTATCCCTATGCTCGAAGAACGGCCCGGCCAGCATGAGGTTCCGCAGAAAATGCGAAAGCCGGTGATGCGCCGCCCGAGGAGGCGCTCAGCTCCGCAACCGCGCCGTCACCTCGATCTCGACCTTCATCTCCGGCTTGAGCAGCCCTGCGATGACATAGATGCCGGCTGCCGGCCGGATCTCGCTGAAGATCTCGCCGCAGACGCCGAGCAGCGGCTCGCAATAGCTGCGATCGGTGACGAAATACTGAGCCCGGACGATCTGCGACAGCGACGAGCCGGCCTCCTCCAGCACCGCCCCGATCGTGCGGAAGATGTTGCGGGTCTGCTCGGCCGGATCATCCGGCATCGCCATGGTGACGTAGTCATAGCCGGTCGTGCCGGAAATGAAGACGAGATCGCCGTCGATCACGGCCCGCGAATAGCCGAAGGAGCGCTCGAAGGGCGAACCGGTGGAAATGAGGCGGCGCATGGCGAATTCTCCGAAGAACCAAAGCGGGTCATCCCGGACGACCGAAGGAAGAGCCGGGATCCATGCCTGAAGATTCCCCGAAAGGCTCAGGCATGGGTCCCGGATCGGCGCCGCTGACGCGGCTTGTCCAGGATGACCAGCCATTCATGCAGTATGGCCGCAGACGCCACCCGTTTTCTGGAAAGCAGCGCCTGGAACCTGCTGATTTTGACACGGAACCATGCCGTCATTCCGGGGGGCCGTAGGCCCGAGCTCGGAACCCAGAACCGACGCCCTCTGCCGGAAGGGCGGCTGGGCTCCGTTTCCTTGCCGACACGCCGCATCGGTTCTGGGTTCCGGGCTCATTGCTTCGCAATGCCCCGGAATGACGGCGGAGTTCCACATCGATCAATGCGTCTAGACCCGCCCGCCCTTCAGCGCGCGCAGAACCTTCTCGCCCGGCCGGCCGGTCTGCGGCATGCCGATCTTCCCCTCGATCTCCTTGATCGCGGCCCGCGTCAGCGCGCCCACCGCGCCATCGGGCTCGCCGACATTGTAGCCGCGCGCGATCAGCAGGCGCTGCAGCTCGCGCCGCTGCTCGCGCGACAGCGGCAAATCGTCGGTCGGCCAGTCGCCCTGCACGCCCGGCCGGCCACGCAGCCGGTCGGACAGGAGGGAGATGGCCAGGGCATAAGAGTCCGCGCCGTTATAGCTGTAGGCGGCGTCGTAGTTCTTGAAAACGAGGAAGGCCGGGCCGTTGCGGCCGGCCGGCATGAGCAGGCCTGCATTGCCGGTGCCGTTCAGCGCCGAGCCGTCGTATTTCACGATGCCACGCGCCGCCCAGGTCGAGACGGGGTGCTTCGGGTTGCGCCCGGTCGGCCCGGAATAGCCATCGGGCACGCGCACCTCGTAGCCCCAGGTCGCGCCGGTGACCCAGCCCGCCTTGGCCATGAAGTTCGCAGTCGAATGCAGCGCGTCGGGAATCGAGTCGACGAGATCGCGCCGGCCGTCGCCATCGCCGTCGACCGCGAGGCGCAGATAGGTCGAGGGGATGAACTGGGTGTGGCCGAAAGCGCCGGCCCAGGAGCCGAACAACCGCTCGGGCCTGACATCGCCGCGCTGGATGATCTGCAGCGTCGCGATCAGCTCGCCCTTGAAGAAGGCGTTGCGGCGCGGCGCCAGGCAGGCGCCGGTCGAGAGCGCCTGCACGAGCGGCATCTTCCCGCGCGCCTTGCCGAAATCGCTCTCGACGCCCCAGACGGCGGCGATGGTGTGGCGGTCGACGCCGAAGCGCTGCTCGGCCGCCGCCAGCGTCGAGGCGTGCTGGCGCATCATCGAGCGCCCTTCCGCGACCTTCTCGTCATCGACCAGCGTGCCGAGATAGTCCCAGATCGGCGTCTTGAACTCCGGCTGGTTGTTCATCGCCTCGATCACCTTCATGTCCGGCTCGACGCCGGCCATGGCCCGATCGAAGGTCGCGCTCGATACGCCCTTGGCCGCAGCGGCCGAACGCAGGCCCGCGAGGCAGGATTGGAAGTCCGCTTGAGCCGGGGCGGCGGAAGCAAGCAGGACGAGTGGCAAGGCCAATGTGATTGCGCGCATGGGTCTCCACCGAATCGCATGAACCACGCGAAGCTAGGCCGCTGTGGTTAATGGAGATTAACGATCGAGAATGGCGGCACGAAGAAGCGAATCCGGCTATGGGAAAACCATCATCCCTCCCGCGATTCGTCCGCCATGTCGCCAGCCGCCATCGAGCTCCTCGGCTTCGCCGCAGCCACACTGACCAGTCTGTGCTGGCTGCCGCAGGCCTGGCGCACCATCCGCACCCGCGACACCCGCGCGATCTCGCTGTGGACGCAAGGGCTATTTGCCGCAGGCACCGCGCTGTGGCTGAGCTACGGCATCCAGATCCTGTCCTGGCCGGTCATCGCCGCCAACGCCCTCACCCTTCTCCTCGTTCTCGTCATCATCTCGATGAAGCTTCGCTTCGGCTGAGCGCCGGAACTGTTGCGCCGAACGCCCGTTGTCAGCCGTCGCCCAACCAAGCCGTCGCGAAGAGAGCCCCCCGGCATGCCCTCCCTGACCACCGCCCATATCCTGCCGATCGCGATGCTGTTCGGCTCGAACATCTTCATGACCTTCGCCTGGTACGGGCACCTCAGCTACAAGAGCACCGCGATCTGGCTCGCCATCCTCGCCAGTTGGATGATCGCACTGCCGGAATACATGCTGGCCGTGCCGGCCAACCGCATCGGCTCGGCCATCTATTCCGCCGCCGAACTCAAGACGATGCAGGAAGTCATCACGCTCACGGTTTTTGCCGGCTTCTCGGTATTCTGGCTCAAGGAATCCTTGACCTGGAGCCATGCCGTCGGCTTCGCCCTGATCGCAGCGGGCGCCTTCTTCATCTTCCACGCCAAGGTCTGAGGACGCGACGCTCCGGCCGATATCTCCAACGACAAACCGACCAGGAATACCTGCCTTGAACAAGACGGCACTGATCCTCTGCGGCCTCCTGCTCGCCCCGGCGGCGGCGATGGCCGGCCCGACCTGCAGCCCGAGCAGCGAGCGCGCGCGCATCCTGTCCGCCGCGTCGCCGAACGCGATCCACCGCAACTGGCAGGGCGGCAAGCAGCTCGGCTATGGCTGGTCGCTGCAGGTCGAGCGCAGCACGCATGACGCGGCCGGCACCGAATACTATGTCGGCGACCTCTACGATCCGGACGGCCAGCTCGCGACGCGGAAGGTCTTCGCCGTTGAAAGCGAGTGGGATTGCGGGCCGTAAGGCGGGGCGCCGGGCATCATTTCTCGGGCGAAATCCTCGGACCCGATCTTCGATCGGTCCAAGGATAAACCCCGCGTAGACCCGAGAATCGCTAGCAATATGAGGCTGAAAGAGCCTCTCTCGGCGAGAGATGCTCGGGTCAAGCCTGAGCATGACGCGCCTTCATGCTCACCTGGCCGGTCGCACCCTCAGGATCTTGCCGTTGGCATCGTCGCTGAGCAGGTAGAGGAAGCCGTCCGGCCCCTGCCTGACATCGCGGATGCGCTCGCCGATCGTGGTCAGCAGGCGCTCTTCGCCGGTCACCTTTTCGCCTTCGGTCGAGAGCCTGACCAGCATCTGGCCGGCGAGCGCGCCGACGAAGAGCGAGTTCTTCCAGGCCGGCCAGACAGGGCCGGTATAGAAAGCGGCGCCTGACGGCGCGATCGACGGGTCCCAATAGAACAGCGGCTGCTCCATGCCCGGCTTCGCCGTGCCCTCGCCGATCTTCGCCCCGGAATAATCGATGCCGAAGGTGATGACCGGCCAGCCATAGTTCAGCCCGGCTTTCGGCGTGTTGACCTCGTCGCCGCCGCGCGCGCCATGCTCGGCCGTCCAGAGCTGCCCGCTCTCCGGATGCAGGGCAGCGCCCTGCACGTTGCGGTGGCCGATCGACCAGATTTCCGGCGCCCAGCCCTGCTTCCTGGGATTATCGGCCGGCGCGCCGCCCTCCGGCCGGATGCGGATGACCTTGCCGAGATGGTTGGCGGGGTTCTGCGCCTGGTCGCGCTCGCTGTAGCGGTCACCCACGGTGACGAAGAGCGCGCCCGTCCGGTCGAAGACGAGGCGGGAGCCGAAATGCATGTTCGAGCTGATCGTCGGCATCTGCCGGAAGATCACCTCGACGCCGGTCAGGGCGGTGCCCTGCTCGTTCAGCTTCCCCCGCCCGACGCTCGTGCCGTTGCCGCCCGAGCGCGGCTCGGCGAAGGAGAAGTAGACGAAGCGGTTCCGTGCGAACGCGGGATCGAGCGTCACGTCGAGGAGCCCGCCCTGCCCGCGCGCCATCACGCTCGGCACGCCCGTGATCGGCCGCGACAGCTTGCCGTCGGTCTCCACGATCCTGAGCCGGCCCGGCCGCTCGGTGACGAGCATGCGCCCGTCCGGCAGGAAGGCGAGACCCCAGGGGTTTTCCAGCCCGCTCGCCACTGTCTCGACGGCGAGTTCTCCGGCGCTGGACGGGAAGCGCTGCTGGGCTATGGCGGATTGCGACAGGAACGCCCCGAGCATCCCCGTCGCAAACGTCAGTCCCGCAAACACAAACCGCATCGTCGTCTCCCATCCATCGTCCGGCCCTGCCAGAGATAGAGGTCAACGTCGCGGATCACCAAGCCGTTGCGACGAGCTCACGACGAAGTGAGGCGTTTACGGCAACGAAACGGCACCGTCGTTCCGGGCGCACCACTGAGGCGGCCTGCCCGGAATGACGGGGAGATACCGCTTATTCCGGCTTCACGCCGGCGTCGGCGATGATCTGCTTCCAGGTCGCGATTTCCTGGATGTGGTAGGGCTTGAACGCGGCGAGATCGCGCACCTTGAGCGTGAAGCCGAGCTTCAGGATGGCATCGCGGGTCGCCGGCTTGTTCAGCGAGGCGATGACGGCCTTGGACAGCGTGTCGAGCACGTCATCCGGCGTCTTCACGGGAGCGAAGAAAGCCGCCCAGGAATCGGCATCGGCATTGCTCACGCCCTGCTCGCGCAGCGTCGGGATATTCTTGGCGCTCGGGTTGCGCTCCGGGCTCGCGATGGCGAGCGCCCTCAACGTGCCGGCATTGATCTGCTCCAGCACGCTCGGCAGCGTCGAATTGGCGATGTCGATGCGGCCGGCGATGATTTCCTGCACCAGCGGTGCGGCGCCCCTGAACGGCACATGCGTCATCTTGATGCCGGTGCGCTGCATGAACAGCTCCATCGCCAGATGCGAGCCGGAGCCGACACCGGTCGAGCCGTAGTTGAGCTTGCCCGGATCGGCCTTGGCGAGCGCGATCAGCTCGGGAATCGTCTTGGCCGGCAGGTCGTTGCGGACGACGAAGGCGTGCTCGAAGGCGCCGACGCCGGCGAGCGGCGCGAAATCCTTGACCGCGTCGTAGCCCGGCTCCTTCAGCAGGAACATGTTGTTGCCATGCGTCTGGTTGTTGCCGAATACGATCGTGTAGCCGTCGGGGGCGGCATGAGCGACGGCGCGCGTGCCGACCGCGCCCGACGCACCGGCCCGGTTGTCGACGACGACGTTGTGCCCGAACGCGACCGTGAGGTCTTGCGCCACGAAGCGCGCGATGGCGTCGGTCGGCCCGCCCGCCGGATAGGGCACGACCAGGGTGATGACCTTGCTGGGGAAGCTCTGGGCCCGGGCCACAGACGGAGCGAGGACGGCGCCGGCCATCAGGCCGAGCGTGGAACGGCGGGTCAACGACATGAACTTCCTCCCGGACGCCCGCCTCTATGGCGGTGCTGATTTCGCGGCAGATTTACGGGCAAAGGCGACATGCGTCCAGCGCCAGATATGCGCCGGCTAAAGCAGGGTAGCCTGCGCCATAAACAGAGGAGGACGGCCGATGACGGTACGCATCGAGAGGCAGGGCAAAGTCGCGACGGTCGTCCACAGCCGGCCGGAAGCGCGCAACGCCATGGACCCCGAGAGCGCCGAGGCGCTGACACGCGCCTTCCTCGAACTCGACGGCGATGAGGAGACCGCCGCGATCGTGTTCTGGGGCGAAGGCGGCGCCTTCTGCGCCGGTTGGGACCTGAAATACGCCCAGGCCTTCACCGATGCCGAGCGTTTCGAACGCGAGATCGTCGAGGGCCTCGCCTTTCCGCCCGCTGGTACGCCACCGCGGGGCCCGATGGGCCCCTCGCGATTGGAGATGAGCAAGCCGCTGATCGCCGCGGTCGAAGGCCCGGCAGTCGCCGGCGGCATGGAGCTGGCGCTGTGGTGCGACGTCCGCGTGATGGCGGAGGACGCCTATTTCGGCGTCTACTGCCGGCGCTGGGGCATTCCGCTGATCGATGGCGGCACGGTCCGCCTGCCGCGCCTCGTCGGCCAGGGCCGCGCGCTCGAGATCATCATGACCGGCCGGAAGGTCGAAGCCGACGAAGCCCTGCGCATCGGCCTGTGCGAGAAGGTCGCGCCAAAGGGGCAGGCACGCGCCGCCGCGGAGGCGATGGCGCAGGAGATCGCGCGCTTCCCGCAGGGCGCCGTTCGCGCCGACCGCGCCAGCGCCATCGCGGGACATGGTCTGAGCGTCAGGACCGCGCTCGAACAGGAATGGAAACGAGGCGTCCACACCATCGCAACGGAGGGCGCGGCCGGCGCCGGCCGTTTTGCCGCCGGCAAGGGACGCGGCGGCGATTTCTCGGAGATCTGACGCGTCAGGGCACGAGCCCGGCCCGCTTCAGCCGCTGGATCGCGAGGTCGAGCGCCTGCAGGAAGGCCGAGCGATCCTTCGGCGAGAACGGCTTCGGCCCGCCGCTGGCCGCGCCCATCGCCCGCAGATCCTCCACCATGTCGCGCGTAGCCAGCGCCATGCCGATCGAGGCCTCGGTGAACGGTTTGCCGGTCGACCCGATGACGTCGGCGCCGGCCTTGATGCAGCGATCGGCCAGCGGAATGTCGGCCGTCACGACGATCGACCCGCGTCCGACGCGCTCGGCGATCCAGTCATCGGCCGCATCGAAGCCGCCAGAGACCGTCACGCGTTCGATCCATGGCTCGCGGGGCACGTTGATGAAGCTGTTGGCGACGACGAAGACCTTGACCCGGTGGCGCTCGGCGACGCGGTAGATCTCCGGCTTCACCGGGCAGGCATCGGCATCGACATAGATCGCAATGGTTGCGGCTGTGCTCGTCATGCCCCGGCCTTCGCATGCTCGGGCTGCGGGATCAAACGGCGGAAATTCATGACGCTTCTGCAAAACATCAAGCAGTTGCGCTTGCGATCATGGCCGGCAGGTCATAGACCACGCGCGCGCCTGCTGCGGCGCATCCTTTCCGCTCCCCGGAGATCAGTCCCATGGCCTTTCTTGCCGATGCCCTGAAGCGCGTGAAGCCCTCAGCGACCATCACGATCACGCAGAAGGCCCGCGACCTGAAAGCCCAGGGCAAGGACGTGATCTCGCTCTCCGTCGGCGAGCCCGATTTCGACACGCCGGACAATATCAAGGAAGCGGCCATCGCCGCGATCCGGCGCGGCGAGACCAAGTACACCCCGGTCTCCGGCATCCCGCAGCTGCGCGAGGCCGTCGCCCGCAAATTCAAGCGCGAGAACGGCCTCGACTACAAGGCGAGCCAGACCATCGTCTCGACCGGCGGCAAGCACGTCATCTACAACGCGCTGCTCGCCACGCTGAACCCCGGCGACGAGGTGATCTGCGTCTCGCCCTACTGGGTCAGCTATCCCGAGATGGTCGCGCTCTGCGGCGGCACGGCGAACTTCGCCGAGACCTATCTCAAGAACGACTTCAAGCTGCAGCCGGAAGACCTCGAGAAGGCGATCACCCCCAAGACCAAGTGGGTGATCCTGAACTCGCCGTCGAACCCCTCGGGCGCCGCCTACAGCCACGCCGAGATGAAGAAGCTCACGGATGTGCTGATGCGCCATCCCCATGTCTGGATCCTGACCGACGACATGTACGAGCACCTCGTCTATGGCGACTTCCAGTTCGTCACGCCGGCGCAGATCGAGCCCGCCCTCTACGAGCGCACGCTGACCATGAACGGCGTCTCGAAGTCCTATGCGATGACCGGCTGGCGTATCGGCTACGCCGCTGGCCCGCAGCAGCTCATCAACGCCATGGACCTGGTCCAGGGCCAGCAGACCTCGGGCACCTCGGCGATCTCGCAATGGGCCGCGGTCGAAGCTCTCGACGGCACGCAGGATCACATCCCGGTCTTCAGGAAGGCGTTCGAGCGCCGCCGCGACCTCGTCGTTTCCATGCTGAACCAGACCCGCGGCCTGAAGTGCCCGACGCCGGAAGGCGCCTTCTACGTCTATCCCGACTGCTCGGAGCTGATCGGCAGGAAGCTGCCGAGCGGCAAGGTGATCGAGACCGACGAGGATCTCGTGATGGGCCTGCTGGAGACGGAAGCCGTCGCGGCCGTGCACGGCTCCTCCTTCGGTCTCGGCCCGAACTTCCGCATCTCCTACGCCACCTCGGACGAGAAGCTGGAAGAGGCCTGCCGCCGCATCCAGCGTTTCTGCGCCGAGCTGCGCTGAGACGATGGCGACCGGCGCCGCAACGCGCCGAATCTTTCTGGCCGGGAGCCTCGTGCTCCCGGCCTCTTTCGTTTTCGGGCAGAGCGCGAACACGCTCGCCCCGCGCGAAGCGTTTGAAGCCGCTCAGGCAAAGCGAATCCTGCTGATCGATATCCGCAGCGCGGAGGAATGGGCCGATACCGGCCTGCCGCAGGGCGCCCTAGCGTTCGATGCCGATGCGCCGGCCTTCGAGGTCCGCCTCGCCGGGCTTCGTCTCGACAACCCCGGCAAGCGCATCGCGCTGATCGACCGCACCGGCGCGCAGGCCGTGGCCGTCGCGCAGAAGCTGGCCGGACGCGGCTGGCGCGATCTCGCGGCGGTGCGGGGCGGCGTGCTTGGGCCGGGTGGGTGGCTGGCCGAGAAGCTGCCACTGACGCCGCCGTAGAATCCTTCTCCCTTCGAGGAGAAGGTGTCTGCGAAGCAGACGGATGAGGGCCGTCGGTGCCGGCCTTCCCTCATCCGTCAGCGCTTCGCGCTGCCACCTTCTCCCCCGAGGGGAGAAGGATTCAACAGGTCCGGCCTTCTCTCCCGCGTGATCGTCTCCGCCTGCTGGCGCCGCCATTTCGCGATGCGGGCATGGTCGCCGGAGAGCAGCGCCTCGGGCAGGCCCCTGCCTTCCCATTCGCGCGGGCGGGTGTAGTGCGGATATTCGAGCAGGCCGTTCTCGAAGCTTTCGTCCTCGCCCGAGGCTTCCTTGCCCATCACGCCGGGAATGAGCCGCACGCAGGCATCGAGCAGCGTCAGCGCCGCCATCTCGCCCCCCGAGAGGATGTAGTCGCCGATCGAGACCTCGATCAGGTTGCGCCCCTCGATGACGCGCTCGTCGACGCCCTCGAAGCGCCCGCAGACGATGACGAGGCCGGGGCCATCAGCCCATTCGCGCACCTGGCGTTGCTGAAGCGGCCGCCCGCGCGGCGACATGAGCAGGCGCGGGCGTTCATCCTCGGCCGGCACGGCGGCATCGATCGCCGCCCCCAGCACGTCGCAGCGCAGCACCATGCCGGCGCCGCCGCCGGCCGGGTTGTCGTCGACATTGCGATGGCGGCCGATGCCGTGCTCGCGGATCTGGTGGGTATCGAGCGCCCACAAGCCCTTGCGCAGCCCCTCGCCCGCCAGCGAGATGCCGAGCGGGCCGGGAAACATCTCCGGGTAGAGCGTCAGGATCGAGGCATGGAAGGGCATGGCTTAGTCCAGTCCAGCGTTTGAAAAACCGCCGTCATCCCGGGCGAAGCGAAGCGCAGACCCGGGATCCATGCCTGAGCGTAATCGAAAAGAGTTCAGGCATGGATCCCGGATCGGCGCGGCTGCGCCGCTTGTCCGGGACGACACACCGATTGGAAGCTAACCGAAGCGCAATGCCGGCAACCCGTCCAGCGCCGTGAAATCGCGAACCGAGGCGATCAGGTTGCCATAGGCCGCGAAGCCGCCGGCATCGAGCATCGTGAGCAAGGCGATGGCGCGCATGCCGGCGCGATGCGCGGCCTCGACACCGAGCGGCGCATCCTCGAAGACGATGCAGTCGGCGGGTTGAACCTTCATGCGCTCGGCCGCGGCCAGGAACATGTCCGGATGCGGCTTGCCGCGGAAACCCTGGCTCGGCGAGACGATGGTGGCGAAGCGCTGGCGCAGGCCGAGCGTGTCGAGCACCACCTCGATATTCGCCGGCGGTGCGGCGGTCGCCACCGCCATCGGGATGCCGGCCGCTTCGGCGCGCGCGATCAGGTCGAGGAAGCCGGCATTCGCGGCGACATGCGGCAGGTATGCCTCCCGATAGAGCGCCTCCTTGGAATCGCTCATCGCATCCAGTTCGGCGACGGCCGCCTGCGGGAAATAGGAGGAGATGATCTCGTTGCCGGCCATGCCGGCGGTGCGCGCGGCAAAGGTGTTGCGGTCGAACGGCAGGCTGTTGCTGACGTGCCAGCTTTCCCAGGCATCGTCATGGAAACGCATGTTGTCGACGATGGTGCCGTCCATGTCGAAGATCAGCGCGCGGGCCGGCTTATCGCTTGGCATCATTTGGTTGACCGTCGTCGGGTTCGAACAATCCAGCCGGCGGCTCGGCCTCGATCCGCCTTGCGGCGATGTCGATGCGCGGCACGACAGCTTTGGTGAAGGGTATCAGCACCGAGCGCCCGTCCGGCGTCTCGATATCGAGCAGGTCGCCCGCGCCGTAATTCTCGACTGTCGTGACGGTTCCGAGCGTCGCCCCATCGGGGCCGATGACGGTGCAACCGATCAGATCGGCATGCAGGAACTCATCCTCATCCTCGCTCGCGGCCAGCTTGTCGCGCGCGACGAGCAGCTCGACGCCGTTCAGCGCTTCCGCCTGCTCGCGGGTCGTCACGCCCTTGAGCCGCGCGACGACCACCTCCTTGGCGGGGCGGACGTCATCGATCTCGTAGATTCGGCCCTTGCGGTCGACCAGCGGGCCGTAACCGGCGATCGCGAGCGGATCGCCGGTGAAGGTCTTGATCCTGACCTCGCCGCGCACGCCATGCGGCGCGCCGACGATACCGAGCAGGATGAGATCGCTCATGTCAGCACGTCATGCTCGGGCTTGACCCGAGCATCTCCTGCAAGAGGTTCTCGGGCCGAAGCTGCGCTTCGCCCGAGAATGACGCGCGGACAGTCAAGCTCACGCCTCGGCAGAGGCTTCGGCAGCCGGGGCAGCGGCCTTCTCGGCCTTCTTCTCGGCGCGCTCCTTGGCCTTCTCGCCCGGAACGGCCTTGTTCGGGTTGTTGCGGGCCGGGCGCTTGGCGATGCCGGCGGCATCGAGGAAGCGCAGCACGCGGTCGGTCGGCTGGGCGCCCTTGGCGAGCCAGGACTGCACCTTCTCGAGGTCGAGAACGACGCGCTCGGCCGAATCCTTCGGCTTCATCGGATCATAGGAGCCGATCTTCTCGATGAAGCGGCCATCGCGCGGCGAGCGGGCGTCGGCGACGACGATGCGATAGTAAGGGCGCTTCTTGGCGCCGCCGCGGGTCAGGCGAATCTTGAGGGACATTGTCTTCTTCCTTTGGTTTGAAGTTTGAAGTTTGAAGTCGTGTTGAATGGTGAAGGCTACTTCTTCTTGCCGAACGGTCCGCCCAGCCCGGGCAGCCCGCCGCCGCCGAGGCCCGGCAGCTTCGGCATCATGCCGGCCGGGGGCGTGATGCCCTTCGGAAGCCCTGGGAAACCGCCAGGGGGCATCGAGGGCAAGCCACCGCCCGCGCCGAGCTGCTTCTGCAGTTCGGCGAGCTGGGCGGGATCCATCTTCGACGGGTCGGGCATGCCGGCGGGAAGACCGCCGCCGAGCCCAAACATGCTGCCGAGCTTGCCGAGCATGCCACCCTTCTGCTTGCTCATCATTTTCATGGCGTCAGCCATGCCGCGATGCATCTTGAGCAGCTTGTTGATGCTCTCGGCCGAGGTGCCGGAACCGGCCGCGATGCGCTTCTTGCGGCTGTTCTTGAGCAGGTCGGGGTTCTTGCGCTCGGCCGGCGTCATCGAATCGATCGCGGCGATCATGCGCTTGAACATCTTGTCGCCGACGCCCGCGCTGGCGAGCTGGGACTGGGCCTGCTTCATGCCGGGCAGCATGCCCATCACGCCGCCGATGCCGCCCATCTTCTCCATCTGCTGAAGCTGCGCACGCATGTCGGAGAGATCGAACTGGCCCTTCGCCATGCGCTGCGCGGTCGCCTGCGCCTGCTCGGCATCGATCGTCTCGGCCGCGCGCTCGACGAGGCTGACGATGTCGCCCATGCCGAGGATGCGGTTCGCGACACGAGAGGGATGGAAATCCTCGAGTTCGCCGACTTTCTCGCCGGTGCCGACCAGCTTGATCGGCTTGCCGGTGACGGCACGCATCGAGAGCGCCGCGCCACCGCGCGAATCGCCGTCCATGCGGGTCAGCACGATGCCGGTGAGGCCAACGCGTGCATCGAAGGCGCGCGCGGTGTTGACCGCGTCCTGGCCGGTCAGCGCGTCGGCGACGAGCAGCACCTCGTGCGGGTTCGTCGCGGCCTTCACCTCGGCGACCTCGGCCATCAGCGTGTCGTCGAGCGTGACGCGGCCGGCGGTGTCGAGCATGACGACATCGTAGCCGCCGAGCCGCGCCGCCTCGATGGCGCGCTTGGCGATCTGCACGGCCGACTGGCCGGCGACGATCGGCAACGTCTGCACGCCGACCTGTGTGCCGAGCACCGCGAGCTGTTCCATGGCGGCCGGGCGTCGCGTATCGAGCGACGCCATCAGCACCTTCTTCTTGTTCCGCTCGGTCAGCCGCTTGGCGATCTTCGCGGTCGAGGTCGTCTTTCCGGAGCCCTGCAGACCCACCATCAGGATCGGCACCGGCGGCACGGCGTCGAAGCCGATGCCCTCGCCCTCCCCGCCGAGCGTGTCGATCAGGACGTCGTTGACGATCTTGATGACCTGCTGGCCGGGCGTGATCGACTTCAGAACCTCGGCGCCGACGGCGCGCTCGCGCACCTTGTCGGTGAAGCTGCGGACGACCTCGAGCGCGACGTCGGCCTCCAGCAGCGCACGGCGAACCTCGCGCAGCGCGGCGTTGACATCCTCCTCGGTCAGCGCGCCCCGGCGGGTCAGCCCCGAGAGGATGCCTGAGAGTCTGTCGCTGAGCGTGCCGAACATGCGGACCTGCCTGCTTGCCTCAAGGAGCCTTCACGGCCGAGCCTCATCGCCAAACGGTTTCGCGCCCGAGGGCGCAGACGCGCTGTCGGGCGTTGACCTCCGGGCTCATGGAAGCGCTAGGCGCGGCCCGGTCGGCGGATGTGGTTTCGGCGATGTCGGCGAAACGAATGCGGTCTTAAAGCCGAAGACCATGGCGAAAGTCAAGTTTTGGGGGAAGTCGTGCCGGCTGGCCGCATCCCCTGGTTGCAATTCCATGCGCCCTGCCGCATTCCTGTGCCCAGCCCTGCGTCTTCCAGGCTTGGCCGATCGCCGGGGATTCTAGTCCGCAAGGGCTTCTGCCGGGTTATCGACGGTGCGCGGTGCGGCTGAGGTCTTTCGGCCCCAGAAAGGCCCATATCGGGCGGCATCGCTCGCCTCCCTGTTCGCAACGATGCTGGTCCATGAAACGCTCCTCGGTCCTCGCTCTCCTGGCCCTGTCCTGTCTGCTCGCGGCCTGTGCCGGCGGTTCGCGCCAAGACGGCCCGCTGAATCCCAGGACGGTCGAGAAGATCGCCGCCGTCTCGCTCGATCCGGCATCGGCGGGGCGCATCCTCAACGCCTATCGCGCCAGCAACGGCCTCGGCCCGGTCAAGCCCGATCCGCGCCTGATGGCGATGGCGCAGCGCCAGGCCGATGCGATGGCCGCGCAAAATGCGCTCTCGCATGATGCCGGCGGCAGCTTCGGCGCGCGCGTGCAGGCGGCGGGCATCGACAGCGCCCGGGCGGCCGAGAATCTCGGCGGCGGCTACTTCTCGACCGAGGAAGCCTTCGCCGGCTGGCGCCAGTCCTCCGGCCACAACGCCAATCTCCTGATGAAGGAGGCGACCCGTTACGGTATCGCCCTCGCCAAGGATCCGCGCACGAGCTACGGGGCCTGGTGGGTGCTGGTGGTCGCCGCCGACCCCGAGCGGCGCGTCACGCTCGACACCGGGCCGCTCGTACCCGTCCAAAGGCGTTGACGAGCGAAATTCCGAGATGACAGGCCGTGGCCCTTGCGGCTAGCAATGACGTCCTTTTCAAAGAGGATACATACTGCAATGGCCAAATTGTCTGGAATAGCATTCGCTCTAGCTGCCCCGTTGCTGATCGCAGGCGTGACTGTGGGTCAGGCACAGCCTTGCGTGACGAATTTCAACTCTGCCGGCGTGCCGATGGTCTCGCAGATTACCTACAAGACCTGGGATCTCTTCAAGAAGCCGCCGGCCGCCGTGCTGCCCGCGATCGCCAGGGCGATCCAGGCCGATGGCGACTTCATGGACATCCGCACCGACAAGGCCAGCGGCACGATCTCCGCGATACAGGAGGTGACCGGCTCCGGCCGTCCGCAGCTCCTGAAAGTGACCACGCGCAAGCAGCCGACCGGCACGCGCGTCGACATCGCCTTCACCGTGCAACCCGGCCAGATGTCGCCGGAAGGAGCTGTCCGGACAGCCCTCTGCGACTTCCTCGACAGCGCGCGCTGAGCCGTCGCGAGCCCGAGAACACGGGGCTCGCCGAAAACGCCGGGCACCGATTTCCAATCCTGGAGCCCGGCTCTTTACAAGAGACCGCATTTGGTGATGGCTCTGGTTTTTACGGAGCCTCCCATCATGACCTTCGAAGCCTGGGCCGCCTTCGCCGCCGCCACCGCCGTCCTCCTGGTCATTCCCGGACCGACGATCCTCCTCGTTATCTCCTATGCGCTCGGACAGGGCTGGCGCACCGCCTTCCCGATCGCCGTCGGCGTCGCGCTCGGTGATTTCACGGCGATGACGCTCTCCATGCTCGGCGTCGGCGCCTTGCTCGCCACCTCCGCCATGGTCTTCACCGCGCTGAAATGGATCGGCGCTGCCTATCTCATCTGGCTGGGCATCAAGCTGTTCCGGGCCGGCGGCACGCTCGACGCCAAGCCGCGCGAGGATGCCGCCCCCGCCTGGAAGATGCTCGGCCATGCCTGGCTGGTGACGGCGCTCAACCCCAAGAGCATCACCTTCTTCGTGGCCTTCCTGCCGCAGTTCCTCGACACGAAGGGCGATTTCTGGACGCAGATGCTGATCTTCGAGGCGACCTTCATCGGCCTCGCCTTCGCCAATGCCATGGGCTACGCGCTGGTCGCCTCCCGCGCCCGCGCCGTCGTCAGCAATCCCCGCGCGATCGGGCTCTTCAACAAGGCCGGCGGCACGCTGCTGATCGGCGCCGGCGTCGCGACGGTGGCGATCCGCTCCGGCAGCAACTGAACGAACGGCCTCCGCGACCATGACGGCGAAAGACCTGTCGACGCTCGGCTTCTACGCCGCCGAGGCGGAAGCCTACGCCGCGCGCAAGCGCGAGCCGGAGCACCGACGGATCGATCTTTTCGCCAGGACGCTACGCCCCGGCGCCCGCATCCTCGAGCTCGGCTGCGGCGGCGGCCAGGACAGCGAGGCGATGCTGGCGCGCGGCTTCGACCTGTTTCCGACCGATGGTTCGCCGGAGCTGGCACAACAGGCCGAGCAGCGGCTCGGCCGCCCGGTCGGTGTGCTGCTTTTCGAGCAGTTGGACGAGGTCGAGGCCTATGACGGCATCTGGGCGCATGCCTGCCTTCTGCATGCGCCGCGCCCGGCCCTGCCCGGCATCATAGACCGCATCCATGACGCCTTGCGGCCGGGCGGAATCCTCTATGCCAGCTTCAAGGCGGGAGAGGCAGAGGGGCGGGACGGTCTCGGGCGCTATTTCAACTATCTCTCGACCGACGAGTTGCAGCTGGCCTTCGGCGAGAAGCCTCGCTGGCAATCTCTGCGGATCGAGGAAGACATGGGTTCGGGCTATGACGGCATGGCCGCGCGCTGGCTTCACGCCTTGGCGATCAAATCGCAGGAGGCTTGACGCTGCGTCGCGGCGTCCTACTTCTCCTTGGCCATGAACCGTCGCAAGCTTCTCTCATTCCTCGGCCTGGGTGCCCTGCTGGCCTCGACCGGCGCGGCCTGGGCGGCGATCTCCCGCTCCCGCAATCCTTATTATCAAGGCCCCGTCAGCGACCATTTCGACGGTGTCCTCTTCAGCGACGGGCGCACCGTCAGCAAGGGTCTGCTCGACGTGCTGCGCTGGCAGACCGGCAAGCGCGAGCGCGAGGCCTTCCCGCTAGCCTATGGCACCCCACCGCAGGACAAGCCGCCGGCCCGCGTCGACGGCGCCCGCATCGTCCATCTCGGCCACGCCTCGTTCCTCTATCAGGTCGGTGGCCTCAACCTGCTGATCGACCCGGTCTATTCCGAGCGCGCCAGCCCCTTCTCCTTCATCGGGCCGAAGCGGGTGAATGCGCCCGGCGTCGCCTTCGACGACCTGCCGGCGATCGACGCCGTCCTCATCACCCACAACCACTACGACCATCTCGATATCGAGACGCTGGCACGCCTCCACCAGCGCGATCGGCCGCGCCTGATCATGCCGCTCGGTAACGACTCGATCGTCAGGGCCCGCATCCCGGATGCACGCACCGAGGCGCATGACTGGAACGAGCGGCTGCAGCTCTCCGATACCGTCGCGGTCACGCTGGTGCCGAGCTACCACTGGTCGGCGCGCGGCGCCTTCGACCGGCGTATGGCGTTGTGGTGCTCCTACATTATCGAAGCTGCGGGCACGAAGATCTTCCACATCGGCGATACCGGCTATCACGACGGTTCGCTCTATGAGCGGCTTGGCCGCGAGCACGGGCCGTTCCGCCTCGCCGTGCTGCCGATCGGGGCCTACGAGCCCCGCTGGTTCATGTCCGACAACCACATGAACCCGGACGAGGCCGTGAAGGTGATGCTGGCGCTACGCGCCGAGCAGGCGATCGGCCATCACTGGGGCACGTTCCAGCTCACCGACGAGGGCGTGGAGCGCCCGCCCGCGGCGCTGAAGGCCGCGCTGGCTGAGGCCGGGCTGCCGGAAGAACGCTTCAGGCCGATGCGGCCGGGGCTGAGCTGGATAGGGTAGGCGCCGCGCCGTCATTCCGGGGCATCGCGCAGCGATGAGCCCGGAACCCGGAAACGATGCGCTTTCCGCAACAGTCCTCGGTCGCAAGGGCCCTTCCGATGGACGGCTTCGGTTCTGGGTTCCGGGCTCACGCCTTCGGCGCGCCCCGGAATGACCGCGCCGGAAACTCAGCCCTATTTCGGCTGCACGTAGACGTTGATTTCGAGGTTCGGATCGCCGGGATCGTTGAGCTCGCTGACATATTCCTCGAGGAAGGAATCCTTCACGACAATGCTCTTCGCTTCGAGATAGGCGGTGATCGTCTCGTAGGTCGAGTCGATGTCGTCATAGGGCGCCTGATGCAGGAAGCGGAACGCGCGCCCTGCCGGTGACGTCCCCATTCTGAAATCGGGGCTGAGCGAGGGCGCCTGTCCACCGGCGGGAATCGCGACCGGCAGCATCGCATCGAAGCGGAAGCCGTCATCGGTCGTCTCGACGAAGAGCGTGAGCGGGCGCCCGGCGACCGCCAGCCCGCTTCTCTGGGCCTCGGCGCGCAGGGCCCTGAAGCTGTCCGCCAGCTTCTGGAACCCCTGGTCCCAGGTCGCCTGGCCCGACATCGTCAGGACAGGCTTGGGCGCAAGAGTAACCTCGGCGACATCGCTGCTGTCGGAGCCCTTGCCGGCCAACGTCGCATTGGGATCGGGCACACCGGTCTGCTGCTGCGACGGAGCCGGCGGAAGCGGCTGGCCCGGCGCAGGCAGGGTCGGCGGCGGCTGCACCGGCTGCGGCTCTAGCGGCATCGATGGGGCCGGCTGGACAGGTTGGGGCGTCACCGGACCGGGAAGCGAAGGAGCAGGTTGTACCGGCTGCGGACCGGGCTGCGCCTCGGGGACAGCAGTCGGCGGCGTCTGAGCCGGAGCCGAAGGCACTTGTGCAGGCGAAGGAGCCTGCGCGGGGGCAGCGCCGGGTGGCGGCGCGAGCGGCGCCGACTCGACGGGGCTCGGCGGGGCCACGCGCCCCTGCGCCAAAGCCATATTGCTGGATACGCTCGCCATGCCGGCGAACGCCAGAACACAAATCCGGGAATACCGCCGAGAATCACGCATTGTCACGGCCCTGAGTTTCACGCGATTCGCGCCCTTGCAGCGCAGCATAGAATGTCCACCTTCTCGCAGGAACGGGGATGAGGGTGGCTTTTTCACGTCGCCTCGGCCATAGACCCCGTATTCATGGGACGTGTGACCAAATGAACGCTCTGGCTCATCGCCGGTTCCTGAAAATGAACGGGCTCGGCAACCAGATCACGGTGCTCGACCTGCGCGGCACCAGGCATCGCGTCAGCGAGGCCGAGGCCCGCGCCATCGCCTCCGAGCCCCGCGCCCGCTTCGACCAGCTGATGGTGCTGCACGATGCCGTGACGCCCGGCACCGACGCCTTCGTGCGCATCTACAACACCGACGGTTCCGAGGCCGGCGCCTGTGGCAATGGCACCCGCTGCGTCGCCTGGGCGATGATCACCGATCCCGAGATGGGCGATCCCGCGAAGAGCCGCCTTGCCCTACAGACAAAGGCCGGCCTGCTGCCCACGATCCGCGACGGCGAGACCCTCTTCACCGTCGACATGGGCGCGCCACGCCTGGCCTGGGACGAAATCCCGCTGGCCGAGCCGTTCGAGGACACCAGCCGCTTCGAATTGCAGATCGGCCCGATCGACCATCCCATCCTGCACACCCCCTGCGCCGTCAACATGGGCAACCCCCACGCCGTCTTCTTCGTCGAGGACCCCTACGCCTACAATCTCGAACAGATCGGCCCGCTGCTCGAGAACCACCCGATCTTCCCCGACCGCGCCAATATCGAACTCGCGGCGGTGAAGGCGCCCGATCACATCGTGCTGCGCGTCTGGGAGCGCGGCGCCGGCATCACGCAGGCCTGCGGCTCGGGCGCCTGCGCGGCGCTGGTGGCGGCCGTCAGGCGCGAGCTTTCCGCCCGCAAGGCCACGGTCAGCCTGCCCGGCGGCGACCTCACCATCGAATGGCGCGAGAGCGACGGCCATGTGCTGATGACCGGCCCGGTCGAGTTCGAATGGGAAGGCACGCTCGACCCGGCGCTGTTCGCGAGCGCGGCCTGATGCCGCTGGAGGTCGTCACCTTCGGCTGCCGCCTCAACATCGTCGAGAGCGAGGCGCTTAAGCTCCAGGCGGAAGCCGCCGGGCTGAAGCACGCCGCCATCGTCAACTCCTGCGCCGTGACCGCCGAGGCGACGCGGCAGGCGCGGCAGGCCGTTCGCCGTCTCAAGCGCGAGCAACCCGACCGCCCGGTCATCGTCACCGGCTGCGCCGCCCAGATCGAGCCCACACGCTTCGCGGCGATGCCGGAAGCGGATCGGGTTCTCGGCAATGACGAGAAGCTGCGCCCGGAAAGCTGGGCCGCGCTTGCCCGCTCGAACAGCCTCGGAAGCGCCGATGCCCGGGCCGAGGACAAGCTCGACGTCGGCGACATCATGGCGCGCACGACGCTGCGGGCGCCGGTGACGGGCCGCTTCGCCGGCCACACGCGCGGCTTCGTCCAGGTCCAGAACGGCTGCGACCACCGCTGCACCTTCTGCGTCATCCCCTTCGGCCGTGGGAATTCGCGCTCGCTGCCAGGGAGCGACGTGATCGCCCAGTGCCGTCGGCTGGTCGAGGCAGGGGCGCAAGAGATCGTGCTGACCGGCGTCGACCTCACCAGCTATGGCCGCGACCTGCCGGATATGCCGACGCTGGGCCTGCTGGCACAGGCTATTCTGCGTGCATTGCCCGAACTGCCGCGCCTGCGCCTCTCCTCGATCGATGCGGTCGAGGTCGACGACACATTGCGCGATCTGCTCGCGACCGAAGCGCGGCTGATGCCGCATCTGCATCTATCGCTGCAGGCCGGCGACGATCTCATCCTCAAGCGCATGAAGCGCCGCCACAGCCGCGAAGATGCCGTCCGCTTCTGCGCCGATATCCGCGCCCTGCGCCCCGATATCGTCTTCGGTGCTGACCTCATCGCCGGCTTCCCGACCGAGGACGAGGCGATGTTCGCCCGCTCCGTCGCGCTGGTCGAGGAATGCGGGCTGAGCTTCGTCCATGTCTTCCCTTATTCCGCCCGCCCCGGAACGCCGGCGGCACGCATGCCGCAATTGCCCGGCTCGGTGGTTGCCGAGCGGGCGGCACGACTGCGAATGGCGGCGGGCGCCGCGCACGAGCGACACCTCGCCGAGCGCGTCGGACGGCCGCTCAGCGTCCTGACCGAGCGCGGCAACACTGGTCGGGCTGAGGATTTCACCCTGGTCCGTTTCGATCGCGACATCGCGGCTGGCGAGATCGTGGCGGTGACCGGCCACGCGGCCGATGGGAAGGCCCTTCTCGCGGCATAGCGTCTTGATTGAAACGCATGTCATCCCGGACGCAGCGAAGCGGAGATCCGGGATCCATGCCTGAACCTTCAACGGAAGCGCTCCGGCATGGATCCCGGGTCAAGCCCGGGATGACGGCGTGGTTCCGTACAAGATCAGCGCGCTATGATTTTGGCGAAAGGGAGTAGCCGCCCCGGTCGCCGATGGGAGGGAGGAGGAGAGACCGGGGCGGCGGAGCCTTGCCGAAGCGGCGGGCCCGGACATTAGACGCGGCAGCGCCGAAAAAGGTTCAAATCTTCAAGCGACCGCGGAGCCGCGCACGCGCTGCACCTGATTATTGCAGTAACCGCGCGGATTCCAGGCGATGTCCAGCGGCTGGCTGTTGCCGGCAACGTCGTGCGCCCGCGCCATGATCACGAACGGGCCGGCCCGCTCGGCGGAAATCTCCGTCTCGAAGCGCCGCCAGGCAAAGCTCCCCTCGCCCGGTTGCAATGGAACCTCCTGCCAGCTCTCGCCGCCGTCGCTGGAGAGCTCGACCGAAGCGAGCGGAATGGCGCCGCTCCAGGCAAAGCCGCCGACCGCCAAGCGCTCGCCGGATTTGACACTGAAGCCATCGGCTGGCGTCGTGATCAGCGATTTCACCGGCATATCGGTGATCACCGAGAAATTCGCCGGTTCGAGCGCATCGCCCGGGCGCATCGGCTGGATCGGAAGCCGGTAATCCGTCCCGCGCATCTTCTCGCCGTCATGCTCGATGGGGCGCAGGCTGACCCGGTCGAGCCATTTCTGCCAGGCCGAGCCGGGATAGCCCGGCGCCACGATCCGCAGCGGGCCGCCATGCAGGCGGGGCAGCGGCTCGCCATTCATCGCGAAGGCGATCAGCGTCTCCGGGGCCAGCGCCTTGGCCATCGGCAGACCGCGCGAGAGCGCAGCTTTCTCCGGCTTCCCGATCTGCCGGTCGGGCGCATGATGCGCGGTATAGACGGCGCTCGGCTTCGGCCCCGCATGTTCGAGCACATCCGCCAGCCGCACGCCGGTCCAGCGCGCGCAGCCGACGGCGCCGAGCCGCCATTGCAGCCCGTCCGTTGCCGGCGAGAACTGCGAACGGCCATTGCCGGCGCATTCGAGGACGGCGGTGACAGTGACCTCCTCGAAGCGCTGGCGCAGCCCCGCGACGGTCCAGACGGTCGGTCTCTCGACCTCACCGTCGATCGTCAGCGTCCAGCCGCGCTCGTCGCCGATCTCCGGCAATTCGCCGTTGTTGCGGATGAAGAAGGAATCGATCGGCGTGATCGACACGTCGAGCAGCGCGAGCCCCGGCTCGGCGTTCAGGGCCTCTTCCTCGTAGACATGGAGCCCGGGCTTCAGCCGGCGCAGCAGCGGTAGTTCGACGAGACGACGAGGCAAACGGCGATCTTCTCCGTGACGGACCCGCGGCGGCGATTCAGCCCCGCGGCAGCCGGCACAGAAGACACATTGTTCCCCCGGCTGTCGACCGCCTCGCGCGTGACAGCCTCTCAGCGCTTGGCGACGACCTCTTCGCGGAGCGCCCGCCGCAGCACCTTGCCGACATTGGTCTTCGGCAGGGTCTCCCGGAAGAAGATCTGCTTGGGCACCTTGTAGCCGGTCAGATTCTCCTTGCAGTAGGCGCGCAGCTCATCCGCCGTCAGGGTCTGGTCCTTGCGCACGACGAAAGCCGTCACCGCCTCGCCCGAATGCTCGTCGGGCAGGCCGATCACCGCCGATTCCAGCACGCCCGGATGCGCGGCGAGCACGTCCTCGACCTCGTTCGGATAGACGTTGAAGCCGGAGACCAGGACCATGTCCTTCATCCGGTCGACGACCTTGACCTGACCGTCCGGCAGCATCACGCCGATGTCGCCGCTGCGGAAATAGCCGTCAGCCGTCATCGCCTTGGCGGTCTCGTCCGGACGGTTCCAGTAACCCGCCATCACCTGCGGCCCGCGGATGCAGATCTCGCCGGCCTCGCCCAGCGGCATGTCGCTGCCCTCGGCATCGCGGATGGCGATCTCCGTCGAGGGGATCGGATAGCCGATGGTGCCGCTGAACTCCTGGATGTCGGGTCGGTTGATCGTCGCGACCGGCGAGGTCTCCGAGAGCCCGTAGCCCTCGATGATCGGCCGCCCCGTCACGGCCTTCCAGTGCTTGGCGACCGCCGCCTGCGTCGCCATGCCGCCGGCGACGGCGAAGCGCATCTCGGTGAAATCGACGTCCTTGATCTCCGGATGGTTGGCGAGCGCGTTGTAGAGCGTGTTGACCCCGGAGAAGAGCGTGAAGCGGCTCGCCTTCAGCGTCTTGATGAAGCCGGGAATGTCGCGGGGATTGGCGATCAGCAGGCTCTTGGCGCCGATCCGCAGCAGGAACATGCAGCAACAGGTCAGCGCGAAGATGTGGTAGAGCGGCAGCGCCGTCACCATGACGTGCTGATAGTCGCTGCGGCCGAGCGGCGGCTCCAGCATCCACTCCAGCCACAGGCCGGCCTGCTGGACATTGGCCGCGACATTGCGATGCGTCAGCGTCGCGCCTTTGGCGACGCCGGTCGTGCCGCCCGTATACTGCAGGAACGCGACATCCTCCGGCGCGACGGCCACGGGCGTCATCGCCGCACCGCCGTGGAGGATCCGCTGGAGAGGAATCGCTTCGGGCAGGTTGAACGGCTTGACCACCTTCTTGATCCGCCGCGCGACGAAATTGACGATCTTGCCCTTGAAGCCCATCAGATCGCCCGCCGTGGCGATGACGACGGAGTCGATCTTCAGGTTCGGCTTCGCCTCCTCGACGACATGGGCGAAGTTCTCGATCACCACGAGCACCCGCGCGCCGGCGTCGTTGACCTGATGGGTCAGCTCGCGCGCCGTGTAGAGCGGGTTGACGTTGACCACGGTGAAGCCGCCGAGCAGCGTGCCGAAGATCGCCGCCGGATAGGCCAGGATGTTCGGCATCATCAACGCGACGCGGTCGCCCTTCTTCAGCCCCTGCGCCTGCAGCCATCCCGCGAACGCCTCGGCCGCGGCCTGCGTCTCGGCGAAGGTGATGGTCTTGCCGAAGCTCTCGAAGGCCGGCCGGCTGCCATAGCGCGTGCAGGCGGAGCGGATCAGGTCGGCCAGCGTCCCGATCTTGGCTTCGTCCAGCTCCGGCGGCACCGCCGGCGGATAATGCGCAAGCCACGGGCGTGAATCAGTCTTGGCCTGCGTGGCGCCGATCGCGTTCATCGTCCCTCCCTCTCACCCGGTTACCGGCCTGTGGCCGGCTCCGAGCCTTGTCATCGTCATAGAGTGCGGAACGGCGGGCGAAGGCGCAAGCGCCGGCTATCCGCCCCGCAATGTTCATATATAAACTGTTCGAAAGAGGCGAAAGCAAGCAAAACCGGAAGCCGCACGGCTTCCGGTTCGGCTTTCTCGCAACGGATGCGCGCCTCAGCGCCCCTGGGCCACGGCCAGAGCGTGGGCCGAGACGACCGCCTCCGCGGGTTTGCCCGCAAGCTCGGCCAGATGATCGAAGCGAGCGCTGAAGGAGCCGACACCGGAGGTGGCCGAGCGCAATTCGACGATCAGCCCCATCATCTCGGCCTCCGGAACCAGCGCCCTGATCTGGTCCCAGCCGCGCCAGCCGGGCCGCGTGTCATAGCCCAGGATCTGCCCGCGCCGGGCGGAGATCAGCGCGGAGGCGCGCGACATCGCCTCCGAGGGGATGACCACGTCGACGGACAGGATCGGCTCGAGCAGAACGGGCCTCGCCTGCGGCATCGCCTCGTTCATCGCCAGCCGCGCCGCCTGCCGGAAGGCCATGTCGGAGGAATCGACGGTGTGGTAGGAGCCGTCGGTCAGCGTGACCGCGAGATCGACGACCGGGAAGCCGAGCGGCCCCTTGTCGCAGAAATCCCGCATGCCGGCCTCGACCGAACCGATATACTGGCGCGGCACCACGCCACCCGCGATCTTGTCGACGAAGCGAATGCCCTCCCCGCGCGGCAACGGCGCGACCTCGATCACGACATCGCCATACTGGCCGTGGCCGCCGCTCTGCTTGCGGTGCCGGCCCCGTGCGCCGGCCTGGCCGCGGATGGTTTCGCGATAGCCGACCTGCGGCGGCCGGCTCGCCACCGCCACGCCATAGCGGCCCGCGAGCTTCTCCAGCGCGACACGCAGATGCATCTCGCCCTGGCCGGACAGGCGGGTCTCGCCGAGCTCCGGCACTTGGGTGACCGAAAGCGCCGCATCCTCCTCGGTCAATCGCTGCAGGGCGGCCGCAAGCCGGACATCGTCCTTGCGCTCCTTCACCGCGATCGCGACGGCATGGACCGCCTCGGGCGGCGCGATCGCGCTGACGACGCTTGCACGCTGCTTGCCGAGCATGAAGGAATCGCCGGTCTCGATCCCCTCCAGCTTGGCGAAGGCCGCGACCTCGCCCTCCTCGGCTGCGGGCTTGCGGCTCTGCTCCGCGCCCTTCAGCGCCAGGACGCCGGCGATGCGGGCCTCGACCCCGGCAGACGAGGTCACGACGTCGCCCTCCGCCAGGCGCCCGCGCATGACCCGCGCCAGCGAGAGCTTGCCGCCCTGGCTCGAATGCCAGGTCTTCATCACCTGGGCGAGCGGCGGTCCCTCGGGCAGGATACCGGTCCGCCCACGCGTCTCGGCCAGGCCCGGCGCCTCGTGGCGGAGCGCCTTGAGCAGCCGCGTCACGCCATTGCCGCGTTCCGCCGCGCCGATCAGCACCGGCACGACATGGCGATGCTGCAGCTCGCGGGCGAGATCGTCGAAGATGCGGTCGCGCGGCGGCTCCATGTCGCCGAGCAGTTCCTCCATCAGTTCGTCGTCGTAATCGGCGAGCCGCTCGAGCATGGAGAAACGGGCTTCCTTCTCGCGGTCGCTCTCGTCGATAGCCAGCGGCACGACCTCGCTGGGCGCATGCTCGCGATAGATGAAGGCCCGCTCCAGAGCGAGATCGATGAAGCCGACGGCGATGCCCTTCTGCCAGATCGGAATCTGGCGCAGCAGGAGCGGGGTGCGCGACGCCCGCTGCAGGATGCCGAGCGTCTCGCGCACCCGGCGTGAGGCCGTGTCGATCTTGTTGAGGAAGAGAAAGCGCGGAATGTCGGCCTCCTCGAGCTCGCGCAGCACGAGTTCCAGCGCCGGCGCCTTGCGGTCATCCGCCTCGCAGACCACGACGGCGGCATCGACCACCGGCAGGACATGCCGCATCTCGTGCAGGAACTCGACCGAGCCGGGACAATCGATGAAATGGAAGATGTCGCCGAGGAAATCGGCCGTCGCGACGCTGGGCTCCGTGCTCATCTGGTGGGCGCGGGCCTCGGGCGCGGCATCGCCGACCGTATTGCCGCCCTTGACGGAGCCCGTGCGCGAGAGCGCGCCGCACCGCATCAGGATGCTTTCGAGCAAGGTGGTCTTGCCGCTCTGAAAGGGGCCGACGATCGCGATGCATCGCGGCCCCGCGCGTCGGGTGCCGCGGGCTTCGTCTCCCTTGCCGTTCTGTGCTGCCATGACGTCCTCCTGCGGGTTGGGCCGCGTGGAGGGACTGGAGCCCGTTCCGGCGCGGCTGGAGGCCGGCGCGGCGGGAAAGCGAGGCCGAGACGCCGGTCGGGCGGCGGTCGCACCGGCCCGAGCAGGTCGGGCGGCCGTCGAGAGGCTATCGTGCAGGAAGGTTCGCGCCGTTCCGCGGTCGGTGCAAGGGAATTGTCTGCTGCGCTGCGACGATGCGGAGGAGACGACGGGGAGCCATGCGCGGCCTCACGGCCGCGACAGGCGCTCGGCATCTGGTAGTTTCCAACTCTTGTCGAAGAGCGGCTTCTCCGGTCCGTAAAGCCGGAACAGCAATTCGAACTTGCGGTTCGGGTCGGTCGGCACCCAATTCGCTTCCTTGCCGGCCGGCGCCTGCGGACCGAAGAACACGTCGACCGAACCATCCGGATTCTTCTGCACCCCGGGGCTGATCGAGGCGAGGCTGGCCCGGTTCATGTTCTTGACGAGGGCGTGGGTTTCCCGGTCGTAGACCGTCGCCGACCAGTATTGCTTCACCGGCGCGTTGGGCGGCACGGTCAGCCTGTAGCTGGCGCCGCCGTCGAACGGGTTGCCGTCCTTGTCCTTGTTTGCCATCAGGTAGAACTGCGCGGTACCGATCCGCTTGATGCCGGTGAAGCCGAGCGTATAGGTCACGCCGCGCGCATCGACGGGATAGAGGTCGATATCGGCGTAGCCGTTCTGGACCGCCTTGATGACCTCTGGCATCGCGGCTGGAAACCAGCGGATACCCTGGTTGATGACGGGGAACCCGGCCTCGTAGCGCTGCGAGAGCAGCGCGCGGGCTTCCCTGGCGCCCGCCTCGAGAGCGTCCTGCGTCTTCGCATCTGGGGTGAAGGGCTTGCCCTTCTCGATGCCGAGCGTCTTGAGCTGGTCGATCATCGCCCGGTCGCGCTGCAGCCAGGGTTCGTTCTGCACGACGCGGTCGAGGTTACGATAGAAGCTGGCGTCGTACTTGATCGTCGAGTCGAACATCACGTCATAGGCGTCGACGAAATTCGTCGCCGGCGGGCTCGCGGCGCGCGACAGCGGGTAGATTCTGACCTGCTTGCCATAGGCGACCGATTTCGCGATGTCCGCCGCGCTGTGGCTCGGCAAATTGGCGCGCAGCAGTGCAAAGCCGCTATAGCTGTCGGACGGCAGATGGAAATAGCCTGCCGGAACCCTGCCCTTGTAGCCCGGCGGCGTGATCAGGTACTTGCCGCCTTTGCCCCTGTCCGCTCCTTCCGGCCCGGCATCCTCGAGCGGCATCTGCCAGATGGTGACGATGTTGCCGGCGATCGATCCACCCTTTGCCGGAGGAATCTGGATGACGACCGGGCCGTCCTTCACGTTCCAGAACGACATGAAGTAGATCGAATCCGGGTTCGGCGTCAGCGTCTGGTTCTTCCAGTTCACCGGCTGCGACCAGAAGACGATATCGTTGGGCTTCGCCTTGGTCTTGCTGAGAGCCTCCTGAAGCATCAGATCGGTATTGACCGCAGGCATGGCCCAGATCATGGCCTCTGTCGCACGCCGTTCGACGCTGCGGCGCGCCAGCTCGTCCGCAGGGACTGTCTGAGCTTGAACCGCAAGCCCGTGCAGGGCCAGCATCGCGCCACCAAACCAGCTTAACCGCATCGTCCTCTCCCGCGCAAAGGCTTGGATCGGCAACTTCGCACGCCTCCCCGACCTGTCGATGCTGTAACGGTTACAAGCGCATCGCCCGCGCGCCGCTTTGGGGATGATGCGGGGCAATGGCCTGCCGCGCCGCGACAGCGGCTCCTGCGCACGCCGCCGAACGGCAAACTGTTCAGGACCGAATAGGCGGGAAACTGGACCGATCCACCGAGGCCACAGTCCGTCAGTCCGGATTGCCGGCGCGATAATGGGCCACCAGCGCATTGGCATGGCCGTGCCCCATCGTGTGCTCCGCCTTGAGCACCGCGACCATCTCGGAATGCTTCTTCTCCTTCATCCCATCGATGATCGAAAGCCAATGATCGATCGACTGGCCGTAGGTCTTCTCGATGGAGGGGAAATACGAGGCAGGGCCTTTGACCTTTTCGGCAGACATCTTGGCCTCATTTCCTTTTTTTGGTCAGCCCCGCCTGTGCGGCAACACGAAGACCGCCGGATGAAGACACAACCGACCTCGCCTACAGGTTCCGTCGCTCGCCGCGCAGCGTGGCGAGACCGATGCCGACCGCGTCGAAGCCGCCATCGACGGCCAGCACCTGCCCGGTGATGTAGCTCGCCTTGTCCGAGCACAGGAAGAAGATCGACTCGGCCAATTCCTCCTCCCGCCCGTAGCGGGCGAGCGGAATGGCGTCGCGATAGTCGGCGCGGATCTCGGCGCTGTGCACTGCCTTGGCCATCGCTGTCTCGACGGGCCCCGGCGCGACTGCGTTGACCCGGATGCCGAGCCCCGCGAGCTCCGCCGCCTGCTGCTTGGTCAGATGCGCCAGCCCCGCCTTCGAGGTGCCGTAGGCGACGCGCAGGGTCGAGGCGCGCAGGCCGGAGATCGAGGTGATGTTGACGATGGCGCCGCCGCCATGGTCGGCCATCAGCGGCGCGGCCAGTTGCGTCGCCAGGAACGGGCCGGTCAGGTTGACCGCGAGCACCCGCTGCCACTCCTCATAGGTCGTTTCCAGCAGCGGCTTGAACACCGCGGTTCCCGCATTGTTGACGAGCGCGTCGAGCCGCCCGAAACGCTTGGTCAGCCCGGCGAAGGCCGCTTCGAGCTGCGCGGGCACGGCCACGTCGCAAGGCAGCACCAGCGTCCGCTCCGGCTGGGCGATCTCCGCCGCCGCTCGCTCCAGACCGGCCCCGTCGATGTCGAGCAGCCCGACCTGCCAGCCTTCGGTCAGGAAGCGCTTGGCGGTGGCAAGCCCGATGCCGCGCGCGGCGCCGGTGACGAGGGCGGTCTTCGTGGTCGTCTCGGTCATGGCCTGTCGTCCCGCTGGTATCTCGGTTCCGGCAAGGCTATGCATATCGCCATTGTCGCCAACAAGCGGTTCCTCGCCGGCGCGCTTTGCCGGCATTGCCGCTCGACAAACGCGCGGGCGTCCTGTATGGCCCCGCACTCAACTGAAAACAGCGCGCCGTAACGCCCGCGTGTCCACACGCGAACACGGCCATGGAGAGACCCATGAACATCATCGAACAGCTCGACCAGGAGCAGATTGCCAAGCTGAGCGAGGGCCGCGAGATCCCGCAGTTCCAGCCCGGCGACACCGTGCAGGTCAACGTCAAGGTCAAGGAAGGCGAGCGCAGCCGCGTCCAGGCCTATGAAGGCGTCGTGATCGCCCGCAACGGCGGCGGCCTCAACCAGAGCTTCACCGTCCGCAAGATTTCCTATGGCGAGGGCGTCGAGCGCGTCTTCCCCCTGTTCTCGCCGAACCTCGATTCGATCAAGGTCATCCGCAAGGGCAAGGTGCGCCGCGCCAAGCTCTATTACCTGCGCGATCGCCGCGGCAAGTCGGCCCGTATCGCCGAGCGCGTCGATGCCAAGCCCGCCAAGGGCCAGAAGGCCGCCGGCAAGTAAGCCGCAGCCTCAGCGCGAAAAGATTGGAACGCGGTCCTTCGGGGCCGCGTTTTTTTGTTGCCTGGAATGGTCCCCGGAATCTGCCGGCGTCGCACGGAGACGCGCCGTCATCCCGGGCTTGACCAGGAATCCACGCCGGAGCGCTTCCGGTCGAGGTTCAGGCCTGGATCCCGGATCTCCGCTTCGCTCCGTCCGGGATGACACGCTCGCCGACGCATCAAGCCCAAGACATTCCAATAAAGCATATCAAAGATCAGATTTGTCGGTTGATATGCGTCTTAGTCAGATATAAGTATGCCAATCATTAGCATGCTACTTATGTTCGCCCTATGGATCACGCACAGCTTCAGGCCGCCTTCACTGCCGAGCTCGCTTCCGTCAACCGGAAGCTGAGGGCGCTCGTCGACGAGCGTGCCCGCGGCATGGGGCTGACTCTCGCCCGCGCCCGCCTGCTGATGGAGCTCGCCCGCGAGGACGGCCCGATTCAGTCCGATCTCGCCGACTTGCTCGACATCGAACAGCCGACGCTGGTCCGTCTCCTCGACGGTCTCGAGCGCAACGGCATGATCGAGCGCCGAGCCGTCGAGGGCGACCGGCGCGCGCGCCGCGTCTTTCTGACCGAGACCGCTCGTGCCCAGGCGCAGGACATTCTGAATTTCCTCGCCGAACTGCGCGCCGGCATCCTGCAAGGCATCACGCCGGCAGAGCTGGAGACCGCGCTCGACGTCCTGCGCCGTACCTCGCGCAACATCGTCGCCGGGCGGAGCGCCGCCCCATGAGCGCGACCGAAACCACGACCGCTCCCACCGCCGCGCCTCCGGCCGGGCTCACCATGCCGCCCGCCCGCGCCCTCGCCTACATGCTCGCTTCGGTGACGCTGGCGATGACGCAGCAGATCGGCCAGAACATCGTCAACACGAACGTCTACCAGATCCAGGGCGAGCTCGGCGCCACCATCGCCGAGACCAACTGGCTGATCGCCGCCTATATGGCGCCGAACGTCTCGCTCTCGATCGCGCTGATCAAGATCCGCATGCAGTACGGCCTGCGCAATTTCGCGGAGATCAGCCTCGCCGGCTTCGTCCTCGCCGCGCTGCTCAACTTCTTCTTCGTCCACGATCTGCAATCGGCGGTGATGGTTCGCTTCATGAGCGGCATGGCGGCGGCGCCGATGTCCTCGCTCGCCTTCTTCTACATGATCGAGCCCCTGCCCCCGCAGAAGAAGCTCACCGTCGGAATCTCGCTGGCGCTGACCAACACCACGCTCGGCATCCCGGTGACGCGGCTGATCTCGCCCTGGCTCCTCGATATCGGCGGCTTCCATGGCCTGACACTGTTCGAGGCAGGGCTCGCCATGGTCGCCTTCGGCTTCGTCTACGCGCTGCCGCTGACCTCGCCGCCGCGGGTGAAGTGGATCGGCCCGCTCGATCTCGTCAGCTATCTGTTCATCGCGATCGGCTTCGGCTCGATCGCCGTCGCGCTCAGCCTCGGCCGGATCTACTGGTGGTTCGAGGCGCCCTGGCTTGGCTGGCTCCTCGCCTGTGCGGTCGTCTGCCTGATGCTGGCCGCGATCATCGAACTGCACCGCGAAAGCCCGCTCATCGACATCCGCTGGCTCACCAGCCCGGCGACGCTGCATTTCGCCGGTGCCTTGCTTCTGCTGCGCGTCGTCCTGGCGGAGCAGACGGTCGGCGCCTCCAACTTCTTCCAGGCGCTCGGCATCCAGAACGAGCAGACCCTGTCGCTCTACGGCGTGATCCTCTGCACGATCCTGGCGGGAGGGCTGACTTGCGCGCTGCTGCTGCGCCCCGGCCGCGAGAACTGGTTTTATGGCACGGCGCTGGC
Source organism: Allobosea sp. RIT-PG3_2 (assembly GCF_057321085.1). Lineage (NCBI taxonomy): Bacteria > Pseudomonadati > Pseudomonadota > Alphaproteobacteria > Hyphomicrobiales > Alloboseaceae > Allobosea > Allobosea sp. RIT-PG3_2. Next base: position 126,364 of record NZ_JBXWCA010000010.1, read on the forward strand.
CTGTGTCGCGCTCGGCGCCTGGCTTGATAGCGGCGCCACCAGCCAGACCCGGCCGCACGACATCTATCTCAGCCAGGCGCTGGTCGCCTATGGCTCCGCGCTGTTCCTGCCGGCGGCGATGGCACAGGGGCTCGGCGGGGCGATCGCGCGCGGGCCGATCTACATCCTCAGCTTCATCACCGTCTTCCTGTTCACGCAGAGCATCGGCGGCCTGCTCGGCTCGGCGATCTTCGGCAGCTTCATCACCCTGCGCACCAGCTTCCACTACCATGTGCTGGCCGAGCGTTTCGCGATGTCTGACCCGCTTGTCGCCCAGCGCATCAGCCAGCTCGGCGGCTCCTACGGCCATGTCCTGACCGACACGACGCTGACACGGGCCGAAGGCGTGACGCTGCTCGCACAGCAGGCGACGCGGGAGGCGACCGTGCTCGCCTATAACGATGCCTTCCTGCTGATCTCGCTGATCGCCGGCCTGGCCTTGGCCGGCCTCCTCCTCCACCTTGCCGTCCTGCGCTTCAGGGCGCGCTTCACCACCGCCCCTGCCCCGGCAGCCGGCTGACCCAACGTATCGACCATGACCCGCGTCTTCCGCTCCGTCTCGACCTATATCGCCCTGGCCATCGGCCTCGCCGGCCTCGCCGTGATCCTCTACGCATGGCGGCTGCCGCCTTTCGCCAGCGCCATCGAGACCACCGAGAACGCCTATGTGCGCGGTCAGGTCACGATCATCGCGCCGCAGCTCGCCGGCTATGTCGCAGAGGTGCCGGTGCAGGATTTCGCGACAGTGAAGCAGGGCGACCTGCTGCTGCGCATCGACGACCGCATCTTTGCGCAGAAGCTGGAGCAGGCCCGCGCCAGCCTCGCCGCCCAGCGCGCCGCACTCGCCAATTCCGAGCAGTCCCGCGCCGCCGCCGAGGCACGGCTGCGCGCCAGCGAGGCGAATGTCGCGAGCGCCGAGGCCGCGCTGCGCACCGCCGAGGCCAACTGGGGCCGCATCGAGCCGCTGCGCGAGCGCGGCGTCGTCAGCCAGACCAGCACCGACCAGAGCCAGCAGGCCCTCGACCAGGCCCGCGCCGCGATCGCCGCCACAAACGCCGCCGTCGACGTCGCCCGGCAGGACATCCAGACCGCGATCGTCAACCGCCAATCATTGGAGGCGGCGGTCCAGGGCGCCGAAGCAGCCGTCCATCTCGCCGAGATCGACCTGCAGAACACCCGTGTCACCGCCCCGCAGGACGGGCGCCTCGGCGAGGTCTCCGCCCGGCTCGGCCAATATGTTTCGGCCGGCACGCAGCTCATGTCGCTCGTGCCCGCGCAGATCTGGGTCATCGCCAATTTCAAGGAGACGCAGCTTCCGGGCATGCGCGTCGGCCAGCCGGTGAGCTTCACCGTCGATGCGCTGCGTCATGCCAGGCTGACCGGCAGGATCGAGCGCTTCTCGCCGGCGGCAGGCTCCGAGTTCAGCATCATCCGGGCCGACAACGCCACCGGCAACTTCATCAAGATCGCTCAGCGCGTGCCGGTCCGCATCGCCGTCGATCCGGGCCAGCCCCTGGCGGAGCAGCTCACGCCCGGCATGTCCGTCGTCGTCAGCGTCGATACCTCGCGGCGCTGAGCGCGCAGCCTCAGGCCAGCGTCGCAAGCCGCTCCAGCAGAAGCCGCGCATCATCAGCGTTCTGATAGAGCCCGAAGCCGAGGCGCAGCCGGTCGCCGCGCAGGTCGACGGTGATGCCGGCCCGCGCCAGCCGCTCGTGCCAGAGCGGCGCATCGCCATGGCGGAAGGTCAGGAAATTGCCGCGCGCCGGCTCGGAAAGCGGCAGGACGAGGTTCTCGGGCGCGAGCACGCCGCAGGGCCGGCGCTCCAGTCCCTCGACCACGATCGCCTGCAGGGCGTGCGCATGGGCATGGATCGCCGCAGCGTCGAGCCCTTCCGCGTCGAGCCAGTCGAACACCGCACCCATGCGATAGAGCCCCGAGGGATCGAAGGTGGCGCCCATGAAGCGCCAGCCGTTCTCGGCATAGCCGACGCCGCCCTGCGGCCCGGAGAGAGCGCCGAACGAGGCATACCAGCCCGTGTCGCGCGGCCGCGTCGCGAAGCCGGGCGGACAATGCATGAAGCAGGCTCCCTCGCCCGCCATGGCGTATTTGTAGCCGCCGGCGATGTAGAAGGCCTTGTCGGCGATGGCCGAGAGATCGGTCGGCCGCGCCAGGAAGCCGTGATAGCCGTCGATGACGACGAGACGGTCCGGCGCGCCGACCCCGGCGACCAGCCCTTCCAGATCGGTCAGCGCATAGCCGGAGTTGAACTGCACCTGGCTGACGAAGACCATGTCGGGATTGCCAGCCCTCGCCGCTGCGACGAGCCGCTCCGTCAGGCCGGCGAAGGGCTCGGCCGGCACGACGGTGAGCTCGATCAGCCCCTCCTCCGCCAGCCGCTCGATCTGCCGGCGGAATGAATGGAACTCGGCGTCGCTCGTCAGGATGCGCGGCCTGCGCTCGCGCGGCAGGCAGGAGAGCAGCCGGTTGACGAATTCATGGGTGTTGTTGGCGGGAACGAGCCCTTCGATGCCTGGCAGGTGGAGGCGTTTCGCCACGCCCTGCGCCACCTTCCGCCAGACCGGGCCAAGAACCTCCTCCCACTTGCCGTCGACGAGGCGGGCGGCATCGTCCCAGCAGCGCAAATGCGCCTCGCGGGTGACGTCGGGCCAGAAATGGTGGCTGTGAGCGGCGAAATGCAGCTCGTCCGGCCAGTTTCGGCGGAAATGCGAGAAGGCGGCAGTGAGGTCGAGGGGCGGCCGGCCGAGCGCCGCGGGAATATTCGTCGCCTGCTCGGTCGCCATCGTCGTGTCCCGCCAGCCTTGTTCGCGCGCCAAAATACTTTAAGCTTAAAATATATGGCGCCTTCCCTTCGTCAAGGCGCATGGCAAGCGAGGGCAGAGCGATGGGCACCGGCACAGGGGATCATCAGAGCCGCGTCGAACCGGGCATGCAGACCGACTTCAAGGAGCGCATGGACTACGCCTCCTATCTCGGCCTCGATCTCCTGCTCGCGGCGCAGAAGCCGCTGAGCGACGCGCCGGACGAACTGCTCTTCATCACCATCCATCAGGTACAGGAACTCTGGCTTAAGCTGGCCGCGCATGAGCTCGACGGCGCCACCGCAGCGATCCGGGCCGACCAGCTGCAGCCGGCCTTCAAATCGCTGGCGCGGGTCTCACGCATCCAGTCCCAGCTCGTCAGCGCCTGGGACGTGCTCTCGACCATGACGCCGGCCGACTACCTCGCCTTCCGCGACGCGCTCGGCCAATCGTCGGGCTTCCAGTCCTACCAGTACCGCGCGCTGGAGTTCCGCCTCGGCGCCAAGGACCCTCGCATGATGGCGATGCACCGGCACGATGCCGGGCACCATGCGCATCTGCAGGCGCTGCTGGAGGCGCCGAGCCTCTATGACGAAGCCCTGCGCCTGCTCGCCCGGCGCGGCCTGCCGATCCCGGCCGACTGCATCGAGCGCGACTGGAGCGTGCCGCATGTCGCGAGCGATGCCGTGAAGGCGGCATGGCTTACGATCTACCGGGACACGCCGCGCTACTTCGATCTCTACGAGCTCGCCGAGGAACTGGTCGACGTCGAGGACCAGTTCCAGCAATGGCGCTTCCGCCACATGAAGACGGTCGAGCGCATCATCGGCTTCAAGCCGGGCACCGGCGGCTCCAGCGGCGTGAAATTCCTGAGGACCGCCCTGGAGCGCTCCTTCTTCCCGGAACTCTGGCAGCTGCGCAGCGAGCTCTGACTCTGCCACTTCCGGCGGTCCTGCCGCCCCGGCACCTCTGCGTCACATTGATGACATGGCTGCGATGGCGTCGATTGTCCGGCTTCATTGGAACTGCTACATAGTGCCCATGTCGCCGTGTGAGCATCAGTTCCAGCGCTTCTGCGCCGTGCAGGGAGAGGGCCATCTGCCGCCCCTGCCGACGACGCAGGATTTTGTCGCGCTGGATGATCATGCCCGCCTGCCGTGGCGCTTCTTCGGCCGCTTCACAGCCTCCATCGCCGCGGGCCTTACCAGCGCCTGAGACCGGCCGCTCTCGCGGCCGGCGACAGGCGCTTGACCCAACGCGTCGGAATGACCGGCGCGGCGATGCACCGATTTCCAAGTCACAGTTTTAAAGACCGAGACCAAGCCATGACTGCGTCAACAGGCCCCCGCACGCTCTACGACAAGATTTTCGACGACCACGTCATCGACCGGCAGGATGACGGCACCTGCCTGCTCTACATCGACCGCCACCTCGTCCACGAGGTCACGAGTCCGCAGGCCTTCGAAGGCCTGCGCATGACCGGCCGCAAAGTCCGCAGTCCTGAAAAGACGCTCGCCGTCGTCGACCACAACATCCAGACGACCGACCGCTCCAAGGGCATCCAGGAAGAGGAAAGCCGCATCCAGGTCGAGGCGCTCGCGAAGAACGCCAGGGACTTCGGCGTCGAGTATTTCAACGAGCTCGACAAGCGCCAGGGCATCGTCCACATCGTCGGCCCCGAGCAGGGCTTCACCCTGCCCGGCACGACCATCGTCTGCGGCGACAGCCACACGTCGACGCATGGCGCCTTCGGCGCGCTCGCCCACGGCATCGGCACCTCCGAGGTCGAGCATGTGCTGGCCACGCAGACGCTGATCCAGAAGAAGGCGATGAACATGCTTGTCCAGGTGGACGGCACGCCTGCCCCCGGCGTCGGCGCCAAGGACATCACGCTCGCCATCATCGGTGAGATCGGCACGGCCGGCGGCACCGGCTCGGTGATCGAATATGCCGGCGAGGCCATCCGCGGCCTGTCGATGGAAGGCCGGATGACGGTCTGCAACATGTCGATCGAGGGCGGCGCGCGCGCCGGCATGGTCGCGCCGGACGAGAAGTCCTTCGCCTATCTCAAGGACCGCCCGAAGGCGCCGAAGGGCTCCGCCTGGGAGGCCGCCGTGCGCTATTGGGAAACGCTGTACACCGAGGACGGCGCGCATTTCGACCGTGTGGTCAGGCTCGACGCCGCCAATCTGCCGCCCATCGTCTCCTGGGGCACCAGCCCGGAGGACGTCATTTCGGTCACCGGCGCCGTGCCCGATCCGGAGCTGATCGCCGACGAGGTCAAGCGTGCCTCGAAGAAGCGCGCGCTCGAATATATGGGCCTCTCCGCCGGCACGAAGATGACCGAGATCCCGCTCGACGTGATCTGGATCGGCTCCTGCACCAATGGCCGCATCGAGGATCTGCGCACGGTCGCCAAGATCGTCGAGGGCAAGAAGATCCATGAAAGCCTGGACTACGCCATGATCGTGCCGGGTTCGGGCCTGGTGAAGATCCAGGCGGAGCTGGAAGGCCTCGACAAGATCTTCCTCGCTGCCGGCTTCGAATGGCGCGAGCCGGGCTGCTCGATGTGCCTGGGCATGAACCCCGACCAGCTCAAGCCCGGCCAGCGCGCCGCCTCGACCTCGAACCGCAATTTCGAGGGCCGTCAGGGCTATCGCGGCCGCACGCATCTGGTCTCGCCGGCGATGGCGGCGGCCGCGGCGCTGACCGGCCATTTCATCGACGTCCGCACCCTGGGCTGAGCGGCAAACGCGGGGAGCCGATCATGACGAACGATCCCCGCGGAGCCTCTCGGGAGGCCGAGGCCAAGGCGGCGCTGGAGCGGGTCAAGCGCGACAGCGAAACCGTGCTCGGCTCCTCGATGAACCGGGCGGCACAGCATTTCTCGGGCGCCGACGCGCCCGATGGCGACAGGATCGAGCTCTGGGGCCGGCGCATCGGCCGCACGCTCTCGCTGCTGGGCGTCGTCGTGCTGGCCTGGTGGCTCGGCCATCAGCTGAAGGTTTGGTGAGACAGGTTATGGACGCCGTGGCGACGAGAAGCACGGAGATCGACTGGGACGGAGCCAAGGCGCCGTCGCAGGATACGTTCGAGGTGCTGGCGCAAGCCGCCTTCGACCGCCTGCCGGAGGAGTTCCGCGCCTTGTGCTCGGACGTGATCTTCAACGTCACGGAGTTCCCGGAGGACGACGTGCTGAAGGAGCTGGAGGCGGAGAGCCCGTTCGACCTACTCGGCCTGTTCAGCGGCGTCGGCCTGCCCCAGCAGGGCTTCGGCCCGCAGACGGGCCAGATGCCCAACACCATCCATCTCTATCGCAGGCCGATCCTCGATTACTGGGCCGAGCATGACGAGAGCCTCGGATCCATCGTCACCCATGTCATGGTCCATGAGATAGGCCACCATTTCGGCTTCTCCGACGAGGACATGGAAGCCATCGAAGCCGGAGCGCTGGACGATGCTGGATGATTTGATCCGCCATCTGCCCAACCTGACGTTGGTCTATTCGGCCTTCTTCCTGGCGGTCGCCAGCCCCGGCCCGAGCAACCTCGCCGTGATGGCGACATCGATGGAGCGCGGCCGCAGCGCCGGCGCCACCCTGGCGCTCGGCGTCACCGCCGGCTCGCTGACCTGGGGCGTTCTCGCCGCCATCGGCGTCACCGGTCTGGTCGTGGCGCATCCCGGCGCGCTCTACGCCATCAAGATCGTCGGCGGCATCTACCTGCTGTTTCTTGCCTGGCGTTCGGCGCGATCCGCGTTGCGCGTCGACATGCCGCCGGCAAGGGCCGCCGTTCCCGGGCATCGCGCCTTCCTGCGCGGCTATCTCATGCATCTCACCAACCCCAAGGCGATCCTGAGCTGGACGGCGATCATCGCGCTCGGCCTGCGGTCCGATACGCCGCCGGTCGTGCTCTACGCCATCATCATCGGCTGCATGCTGATCTCGCTGGCGATCAACCAGTTCTACGCCGTCCTGTTCTCCACCGCCTCCATGGTCGCGGGCTATCGCCGGGTCCGCCGCCGGGCCGAGGCCTGCCTCGCCGCCTTCTTTACCTTCGCCAGCTTCAAGCTGCTGACCTCGCAGCTCTGAAACCCTCATCGTCATACCGGCAAGAACATCGCAAAAAGGCCCATCGGAGTTTCCGCCATGCAGCCCTTCACCACCCTGACCTCGACCCCAGCGCCCATGAAGGTGGTCAATGTCGACACCGACATGATCATCCCGAAGCAGTATCTGAAGACGATCAAGCGCACCGGCCTCGGCACCGCGCTGTTCTCGGAGATGCGCTACAAGGACGACGGCTCGGAAAACCCCGATTTCGTGCTGAACCAGCCGGCCTATCGCAAGTCGCAGATCCTGGTCGCCGGCGACAATTTCGGCTGCGGCTCCTCGCGCGAGCACGCGCCCTGGGCCCTGCTCGACTTCGGCATCCGCTGCGTGATCTCCACGAGCTTCGCCGACATCTTCTACAACAACTGCTTCAAGAACGGCATTCTGCCGATCAAGGTTACGCCCGAGCAGCTCGACGCCCTGTTCGACGATGCCGAGCGCGGCTCCAACGCCACGCTGACCATCGACCTCGAGAAGCAGACGATCCAGGGCCCGGACGGCGGCACGATCACCTTCGAGCTCGACCCCTTCCGCAAGCACTGCCTGCTCAACGGCCTCGACGATATCGGCCTGACCATGGAAAAGAACGCGAAGATCGACGCGTTCGAGGACAAGCTGAAGCAGCGCGAATGGGCCTGACCGGGCTCCGCTGAGCCCAAGCGAAAGGCCGCCGCTTCCTGCGAAGCGACGGCCCCCTGCGAATGGTCGTCGCGATCGCCCGCCTCTACATCGCCGGTAGAGCGGCGACGTCTCGTACCGGCGCGCTGAGACCGGCGACCTTCCCGACCATCGTAGCCTTGCCCGTGGCGAGATCCACCTTGTGCAGGGCGCCATCCGCCAGCAGCCAGCCCGTATTCGCGCCGTCCGCCCCGGTCTCGATGTCGAAGGCGATGGCCTTCGCCGTCACGCCGAGCTTGCCGACCGCGCCGAGCATGCCGTCATTCGGCGGCGCCTGCTTGATCAGCCCGCCGATCTTGCCGTCGATGTCATAGAGCGCCGTCTCCTTGGCGCCCTTCATCGAGTTGGTATAGGCGCCGGCCACGATCATCGGTGCCTCGCCCTTGTGCATGTCGGTCTCGGCGAATTTCAGCTTGCCGTCGACGGTCGTCTTGCCGTCCTCGACATTGACGCGGAGATTGGTGCCGTCAGAGCCGATGACGCGCAGCCGGTCGGCGGCCGGGTTGAAATCGACGGTCGCCATGGCATCGGCGGCGAGCACCGTGTCCATCTTCGACTTCATCGTCGCCTTGCCGGCGGTATCGACCGTGTAGATCGTGCCGTCCGTCGCCAGCGCATAGAGCATGCCGTCGGCCGGGCGCACGTCGATGCCGGCGATCTTGCCGTCGATGCCGGTGACCTTCATCGACTTGCCGGCCTTCATCGTCGCCGTGTCGATCATGGTGAGGGTGTTGTCGCCGCTCAGCGCCGCAAGCGTTCCCGCCTGGGCCAGCCCGGCCAGCGAGCCGGCGCTCAGGATGGTCGTGGCCGTCAGCGCAATGCGCATTGTCCTGGTCATGTCGTCGTCCTCCGCTTGTGTTTCGCGGCGCCGCCCGGCCTGTCGAAGGCTCGCGGCGCTCGGAGGGGTTAGACGCCAGGGGAGTGTCCGGATGCGCCGGGAAAAATAAAGAAAATCGCTGCATCCATGATCGTTTCCAGCGTGTAACCTTTTGCCGGAACCGTGCCGAGGCGCGCTGGCCGATCAGGGAGACGAGGATGGCGGGCGACGCCGCGCGACCGGAAATGACGATCGCGATCGAACAAGCGCTCCTCGCCTGTGCCGGCGGCGATAAATCGGCATTGAAGCGCATCTACGAGGCCGAGTCGCCGCGTATGGTCGGTGTGGCCCTGCGCATCCTGAAGCGCCGGGCGCTGGCGGAGGAAGCGGTGCAGGACAGTTTCATCCTGATCTGGCGACATGCGGCGCGGTTCGATCCGCAGCGCGGCAGCGGCCTGACCTGGATCTACGCCATCCTGCGGAACCGCTCGCTCTCGATCCTGCGCGATGAGAGGCGCACCGAAACGAGCGACAGCCCGCTGGCCGAGGACACCGCGAGCGAGGAGGACGATCCGGAAACCGTCATGGCCAAGCTCTCCGACGCAAAAGCCCTGCAGGGTTGCCTGGAGGCGCTGCCGGCCCAGCGACGCGGCATGGTGCTGTTTGCCTTCGTCCAGGGTCTCACGCATGGCGAGATCGCCGGGCGCCTGGGCGTGCCGCTCGGTACGGTGAAGTCCTGGATCAGGCGCTCGCTGATCACGCTGAAGGAGTGCCTCGGATGAGCCCGCTCTCCGGCACGATCCCGACGCCTGAGGACCGCGACGCGCTCGCAGGCGAGTATGTGCTCGGCCTGATCGAGGGCGTCGACCGCGAGCGCTTCGAGCAACGCCTCGATGACGACCGCGACCTGTCCCTCGCCGTCGTACGCTGGCAGAGCCGCCTCGCGCCGATCGACGGCACGGCCCCGGCCATCCCGCCCTCGCCTGCCTTGTGGCCGGGCATCGAGGCGGCGATCGCCATGGCGGCGCAACCCGGCCGCCGGGCGGCCGCCCAAACGCGCAGCCGCTTCGCAGGTTGGTGGGAAAGCTTGCCGGTCTGGCGCGGCGCAACGCTGGCCGGCGCGTTCGCTACGCTCCTGCTCGCGGCGGGCCTGATCGGTGCGCTCGACCGGGCAAGGCGTCAGCCGGTCATGGTCGCGGTGCTGCTCACGGATACGAGCGTGGCTGCCGCCGTGGTCAACACCTTCGCCGACGGTCGCGTCGAGATGGTGCCGCTGCAGAACATCGCGGTTCCCGAAGGCAAGGCGCTCGAGATCTGGACGCTGTGGGATCGCGCGGTCGGCCCCCGCTCGGTCGGGCTCATCGACCGCGCCCGCAGCACGCCGCTGCGGCTGGATCAATTGCCCCTGGGTCGCGACCAGCTCTTCGAAATCACGCTGGAACCGTCGACAGGCTCGCCGACAGGCCGCCCGACAGGCCCCGTCATCGCGAAGGGTACGACGGCGCAGGCTTTGTGACGGATGAGTCGACGTTTGGAAGCGGCCATCCGGATGAACGCTGCTGGCCCGAGTCGCGCCTCGAATATGTTTGCTTCCGGATGTCGCCGTCGTGCCTGCCGTGATGTGACAGCGAAACCCGGTGTGTCGATATGCCTTCGTAGATTGTCCCCAGGGACAGCTTTCAGCTTGAAGGTCGTACGAATAGTAGGCGAAAAGCCGAGCTGTCCGAAGAGGACGTCCGGCGCTGGTTCCGGAATGCAACAATGGAGTTCGCTGTGCTGAAACGCTGTGTCACCGTGGTGTTCATCCTGCTCGGGCCAGTCGGTTGTGTCACACAAGATACCGTTCCCAGCAAAAGAGCGGATGGGCCTGCCTACACGCAGCCAGGCGTTGGCGCGCCTGCCCGTCAGACGGACATGTTTGGAAATGCCTTTCGCTAGTCGAAGAGCGGCGCATAAGGCGACTGCGCAACTCTGATCCGTGAAGTGCGGCGGGCCGGCTTTCCAGGCGGTGCCATCACCCAGCGAACCGAACGAGGCGATTTGCGCTTATGCCGCGTACCCTTAGCCGCAAGCGGCGGCGTTCGCTTGGAGCCTGCCGCGTTTTCGTGGAAACGTTGGTCATCCCGGACGGAGCGAAGCGCAGATCCGGGATCCATGCCCGACGATCCGTCCGACAGGCTCTGGCATGGATCCCGGGTCAAGCCCGGGATGAAGGCGTGGTTCCGTACAAAATCAGCAAGCTTTAGAGCCAGTCCGCCAGCGCTTCCCACTCAAATAAGACGTCGCCCGAACGCGCTAAACCACCACCGTGATCGTCTCCGCCGCGCGCGTCAGCCCGGTGTAGAGCCAGCGCGCCCGGTGCTCGCGGAAGGCGAAGCTCTCGTCGAAGAGCACGACGTCGTCCCATTGCGAGCCCTGCGATTTATGCACCGTCAGCGCGTAGCCGAAGGTGAATTCGTCGGTGTGCTTGCGCAGCTCCCAGGGGATCTCCTCCTCGGTGCCGTCGAAGAAATTCGGCATCACCGACACCTTCACCGCCTTGGCGCCGGTGTCGTCCTCCGGCGTCACCCGCATGGTGACGAGCCCCTTCTTCGAGGTCTTGATCTCCTGCACGATCCAGGAGCCCCCATTGAGCAGCCCCTTGCTCTTGTCGTTGCGCAGGCAGACCAGCTTCTCGCCCGCGACCGGGCTGTTATCGGTGCGGCCCATCAATTGGCGGATGCGGGCATTGTAGTTGCGCCGCGTCTTGTTCATGCCGACCAGCACCTGGTCGGCACCCATGACGATCTCGGGATTGATCTCGTCGCGCCGGATCACCCGGCTCGGGCCGTACTCGCCGAGTTCGAGCCGCCCGCCCTCGCGCACGATCATCGACATCCGCACGATCGGGTTGTCCGCCGCCTGGCGATGGACCTCCGTCAGCATCACGTCCGGCTCCTGCTCGGTGAAGAAGCCGCCGCCCTTGACCGGCGGCAATTGGGCGGGGTCGCCGAGCACCAGTACCGGCGTGCCGAAGGAGAGCAGGTCGCGCCCCAGATCCTCGTCGACCATGGAGCATTCGTCGATGATGATAAGCTTGGCCTTGGCGGCCGCGCTCTCGCGGTTGAGCACGAAGGTCGGGCTCTCCTCCTCGACGCCGCGCGAGCGGTAGATCAGCGAATGGATGGTCTGCGCGCCATCGCAGCCCTTGTTGCGCAAGACGAGCGCAGCCTTTCCGGTATAGGCGGCGAAGACGACCTCGCCGTCGACCGCCTCGGCGATATGGCGCGCCAGCGTGGTCTTGCCGGTGCCGGCATAGCCAAACATGCGGAAGAGCTGAGGCTCGCCGGCCTGCAGCCAGCGCGCAACGGCGGTCAATGCCGCATCCTGCTGAGGCGACCAGCTCATCGTGATGGGACCGTCGAAGAAGGCATGGCGCAGATGGGGCCGAGTCGCGCGCCGAAGGCAAGCGCGACGATGCGGAAACCGCTCAGGCCGCGCGCAGGCGCCGCACGAAGGCACCGGCCTCCACCTGCAGCGCATGAATCCGCCGGTCGAGCTTGCCGGCACTCGCGGCGCCCATATCGGCCTGCCCAACAGTCTGCAGATTGGCGGCCGCGATCTCGCTCATCGCGATCGCCGCCGTGGCGGTGACGTCGGAGATGCGCCCCACAGTCTCGCCGAGCGAACCCAGCAGTTCGACATGCGAATTCACCATCGTCGCGATCTCGGTTCCAGTCTGCTCGACGGCGGCAACGCTCGTTCCGATGGACGAGACGGCTCCCGCCGCATGGGAAAGGGCTTCCTCGGCCTGCGCGATACGACCCACGATCCGTGCAGCCGCCTCAGAGGCCTGGTTCGCCAGCGTCTTCACCTCGGCGGCGACCACGGCGAAGCCGCGGCCATGGGTGCCGGCCCGCGCCGCCTCGATCGTGGCGTTGAGCGCCAGCATGTTCGTCTGCCGCGCGACCGCCTCGATGATGCCGACGACATCGCGGATCTGGGCGGCATTCTCGCTCAGCCGCGTCACCAGCGCGTGGGTCCCGGCCGCTTCATGCGTCGCGGCGGTCGCCATCTCGGAAACCCGCCTGACTTCGGTGTTGATCTGGCCGATGACATATTCCATGCGCAGCGCGGCCTCGCTGGAGCGACGCGCTTCGATGCCGGCTCCGTCGACGGAGCCCGCTGCGGTCTCCGTGCTCTTCGAGACCTGATGGACCCGCACCGCCGCGTCCTGCAGCGCCATGCGCAGCACTTCGCTCTCCCGGCCGATCTCTCCGAGCAGGAGGCCGAGCCGCGCTTCGAACTCGTCGGCGATGCGGGCAAGCTCCGCGCTGCGCATCTGCTCATGGCGGCGCGCGTCGCCTGCTTCCGCCTCGCGCGTCACCAGCGTCGCCCGCACCTCGCTGAACTGGCGCACGATGCGGGCGAGCTGGCCGATTTCATCGGCCCGCCCGCGATAGGGCACCTCGATCACGTGATCCGATGCCGCGGCCTGCCCGATCGCCGTCATGAGGCTGCGCAACGGCCGCGTCAGATGGCTCCGCAGAAGCAGCAGCGCCGCCAATCCACCGGCGAGTGGCAGCAGGCAGGCGAACAGGATGGTCCAGAGCCGGACATGGCCGGCGCGCTCCCCGGCACGGGCTGCCGTCTCGGCCGCACGGCGCGCAAGCTGGTCCCGCAGGGCCGATGTCGTGATGATGATCTGGTCGACATTGGTCCGTGCCTCATCGGCTCCCGCTTCGAGGAGGGCGGCCTTCGCCGAAACGCGGCGGCCGATATCGACGATGCCGCGCTGAAAGGCGATGAAGGTCCGGATCCGGGCGTCGAGCGTCGGGTTGGCCTCGCGTAAGGCGACAGGCAAGGAGGAGATCAGATGCGCGCGGGCCGCGTCGACCAGCTCGACGGCGCCGTCGAGCCGCTCCAGCATCGTCTCGACCTCCCGCTTGGGCATGTCGGCGTCGACACTGCTGAGCAGGGCTGCGGCTGCGACGCGGCTGGAAAGCAGCGAGGCGCTGCTGGCCAGTCCGATATCGGCGAAGGCGGCGGCATCGATGCGCCGGGCCTCGTCGAAACCCTGCAGCGCGCTGACGAGGCCAAGCGCCCCGGCGAGGCTCAGCAGCGCGAAGAATGCCATGATCTTCGCCGTCAAACCCAGTCGTCGCATGGTCGTCACCGTCTCGTAGCCACGGCCCGTTTCGCAGACGCGAACGAACGGGAGGTTAACGGCAGCTTCATATTACAACAAAATCAACAACTTAGCCGATTACATAAACGTGCACCTCCTGGCGCGGCGCCTGCTTTGTCAGCGGCGTTGCCCACGGACGAGAGGCAGCCTAGCTTCGCACGATGAGACCACGCGCGACCCGGATTCTCCTGCTCTGCCTCGGCTTGGCGCTCGCGGCCTATGCAGCCTTCGTCCTGTCGCCCTGGCCTTCGGCCCTGCTGACCCGAATGGCCTTCGCCTACGGTGCTTCGGGAACCAATGCGGCCCTGGCCAAGCACGTTCCGGCCTCGCTTCGCGAGCGACTCGATATTCCCTACGGCAAGGCCGAGGAGGCGCGGCTGGATGTCTACCTGCCGCAGGGCGGTGCCCAGCCCGGCCGGCCCACCATCGTCTGGGTACATGGCGGCGGCTTCGTCGGTGGCGACCGGAAGGATGTCGGACCTTACCTGAAGATCCTGGCCGGGCGCGGCTATCCGGCCGTTGCCGTGGGCTACACCCGCGCGCCGACCGCCCGCTACCCCGAGCCCGTGCTGCAGGTGAACGAAGCGCTCGGCTTCCTGCAGCGCGAAAGCCAGCGCCTTGGCCTCGACCCCTCGCGGATCGTGCTCGCCGGCGATTCGGCCGGCGCGCATATCGCCGCCCAGCTCGCCGCCGGCCTGACCGGAAAGGACTATGCCGAGCTGCTCGGCCTCAAGCCGGCGTTCGAGCCCGCCACACTGCGAGGCGTCGCGCTGTTCTGCGGGGCCTTCGACCCGACGGCGCTTGATCTTTCCGGGCCCTTCGGCAGCTTCATCCGCTCCGTGCTCTTCGCCTATTTCGGCGTGTCGAACCCGCTGGAGAGCGACCGCATCACCGAAGCCGCGGTTCCGCGCTATGTGACGGAAACCTTCCCCCCGAGCTTCATCACGGTCGGCAATGGCGACCCGCTGGCGCCGCAATCGGTGGTGATGGCTCAGGCTCTGCAAGACCGCGGCGTCAAGGTCGACACGCTGTTCTTCCCGCCCGAAACCGAGCCGAAGCTGCCGCACGAATACCAGTTCGACCTCGACAGGCCGGAAGGACGACAGGCGCTGGAGCGGCTGACGGGTTTTCTGAGCGGGCTGAGGAATTGAGCTCCCGGATACGACAATCATGCACGTCACCGTGAACGGGGTTCGCCTCTACGTCGATATCGAGGGAGCTGGGCTGGTCCCCGACGGGCCGAGGATGCGCGAGAAGCCGACGCTCGTCCTGCTTCATGGCGGGCCAGGTTTCGACCACAGCATGTACAAGCCTGCCTTCTCGGCGTTGAGCGACATCGCCCAGATCGTCTATTACGACCATCGTGGTTGCGGGCGCAGCGAGAACGGTCCGACAGACCGCTGGACGCTCGACCAGTGGGGCGACGATGTCAGGGCTCTTTGCGACACGCTCGGCATCGAGAAACCGGTCGTGCTGGGAACCTCCTTCGGCGGCTTCGTCGCGCAAGCTTATGCAACCCGCCATGCCGGCCATGCTGCAAAACTTATCCTGGTCAGCACGGCCGCAAAGTTTGATTTTCAGCAGGTCTATGCGGCTTTCGAACGCCTCGGAGGCGCCGAAGCGGAAAAGGCGGCCCGAAACTATTGGTCAGCTCCCTCCGATACCACGCGGGCGGTTTACGGGAAGATCTGCGTCCCGCTTTACGCACCTCGCAACCAGACGGATGACGGATCGTGGATTGCCCGCGCCATCATGCGCAACGAAACTGGTGTCCACTTCAACGGTCCCCGCAACGAGCACGGCCGCTTCGACTTCAGGGATGCGCTCGCGCGCGTGTCCTGCCCGGTTCTCGTCATGGCCGGAGACAAGGACCCGATCACACCGATCGCCTTCAGCGAGCAGATCGCGGCAAGCCTCCCACCTGAACAAGTCCGCTTTCAGCGCTTCACCGATTGCGGCCACGGTATTCTCGCCGACGATCGGGATGGCGCCTTACAGGCGATCCGCGACTTCATCCTCGCATAGAGCGAAACCCGTTCTGCCTACAGTATCAGCCTGAGCAGCGGCCGCCCCGGCTTCTGCCGGGCCACCTCGACGAAGCCCGCGCGCCGGAACACGCTTTCCGGCCCGACATAGAGCCCCTCCGCGCTGCGCTTGTCCTGGTTGTCCATGGCAGCCGCCTCGATCAGCCGCGCGCCGCTATCCGTCGCAAACGCAACGGCTCCATCAACCAGCGCGCCGGTGACGCCCTTGCCGCGAAATCCCCTCCTCACGAAGAAGCAGGAAGCCGCCCAATTGCTGATGTCCTCGGCCGCCGCGTCCGGCAATGGCGTCGAGGCGCGGCGCGGATTGTTCCATTCAGGGATATGTGCCCGCGGGCCGATCTGCAGCCAGCCCACGGCCTTGTCCTCCGCATAGGCCAGCACGCCCGGCGGCGGCCCGTCCCGCACCCGCTCCTCGAACAGCCGGCGCGCTCCCTCGCCGAGCAGAGGCTTGCGCAGGCGCTGCGGCATGCGGAAATGGTTGCACCAGCAGCCATAGCAGGGGCCCTGCGGTCCGAAGAGGTCTTCCAGATCGCTCCAGCGCTCCGGCGTCAATGGCCGCACGGCAAAGCTGGCCTGAGCCATCGCAAACCTCCCGTTCCGGCGGCGCAAAGGGGCTGGACACCCGTTCGGCATCGGCAGATCACTAGGCGACACAGCCGGAGGCCCGCGCCATGTCGCTCGAAGTCTATGCCGCCTATCTGCTCGCCTGCATCGTCATCATCATCGTTCCCGGTCCGACGGTCACGCTGATCATCGCCAACAGCCTGAAGCACGGTACCCGCGCCGGCCTCCTCAACGTGGCAGGAACCCAGGCCGGCCTCGCGATCATGGTCGTGGTCGCCGGCATCGGCCTCAGTTCCGTCATCGCAGCGCTCGGTCACTGGTTCGAGTGGCTGCGGCTGGCGGGCGCCGCCTATCTGATCTGGCTGGGCTGGAAGATGTTCCGTTCGGCCGGCGCAGACCTCGACGGCAGCGCCCCGGCCAGGGCGCCGCGCGGCGGCTTCTTCCTGCAGGGCGCGCTGGTGGCGCTCAGCAACCCCAAGACGCTGCTGTTCTTCGGTGCCTTCTTCCCGCAGTTCCTCGACCCGGCGCGCGACCACGTCACCCAGATCGCGATTATGGGCGCGACCGCGCTGGCCTTCGCCGCGCTCAGCGACGGCGCCTATGCCATGCTGTCCGGCCGCGCCGGCCATCTGCTCTCGCAGCGGCGCGTCCGGCTTCTGTCGAAGTTCAGCGGCGGCCTGTTGGTCGGCGGCGGCCTCTGGCTCGCCTCGACGCGGGCGAGCTGAGCGGCCGACCGCCCACTATCACCAGGCGATCTTTTCGCCCGTGTAGTCGCGGAAGCTGTTGGTCTCGGCGATGCCCGAGGCGTCGATGGTGCGGATCAGCCCGCTCGCGCTCTCGGCAGGGGTGATGTCGGCCCCGCCGCCGCCCATATCGGTCTGGACCCAGCCCGGATGGAACAGCAGCACGCTGACATTGCGCTCGCGCACGGCATTGCCGAACACGACCATCGCCATGTTCACCGCAGCTTTCGACGAGCGATAGATCAGGGCGTTGCCGGGATTGCCGGCGATCGAGCCCATGCGGCTGGAGATCGTCGCGATCTTGCGCGCCTGCCCGGCCTCTATATTGGGTAGGAAGGCCTGCGCCACCCGCACCGGCGCATAGACATTGACCTCGAAGACCTCGCGCCATTCGTCGAAATCGACATCGAGCCCGCTCTGGCGGTCGCGCGGGCCGTAGAGGCCGGCATTGTTGAGGAGAACATCCACCGGGCGCCCCGCCAGCGCCTCCTTTGCCGCCGCCACGCTCTCGTCGGAGGTGACGTCGAGTTCGAGCGGCGTCAGCGCCCCGGCATATTCGGCTGCGAGATCGCCCAGCGCCCCGCCCCGGGGGTTGCGCGCCGCGGCAACGACATGGTCGCCTCGCCGCAGCAATGCGATGGTGAGCGCGAGCCCGATGCCGCGATTGGCGCCGGTGATCATCCAGGTCTGAGGCATGTCCGTCTCCATGGTCGAGAGACGGAGCTAAGCCTCAACCCTCGGCTTTTCCATAGCCCCCAGCCGTCGGCGTGATCACGGTCACTGCCTCGCCGGCTTCGAGCAGCGTCTGGTCGGACGGTTTCAGCTCCTCGATCGCGCCGGAAAGCCTGCGCACCAGCGTCTTGCCGAGCTGGCCGGGCTCGCCACCCTTCACGCCGAAGGGCCTCACCTTCCGGTGCGAGGCGAGGATCGCGCAATCCATCGTCTTCAGGAAACGGATGGTGCGGCTGGTGCCGTCGCCCGCCGTCCATTCGCCCTTGCCGCCGGAACCGGCGCGGATGTGGAAATCCTCCAGTACGACCGGGAAGCGCGTCTCCAGGATCTCCGGATCGGTGAGCCGCGAATTGGTCATGTGGACATGCACGCCCGAGGTGCCGTTGAAGCCCGGCCCCGCCGGCGAGCCCGAGCAGATCGTCTCGTAATACTGGTACTGGTCGTTGCCGAAGGTGAGGTTGTTCATCGTGCCCTGCGAGCAGGACATCGCCTGAAGCGCCCCGAACAGCGTGTTCGTCACCGCCTGCGACACCTCGACATTGCCCGCGACGACGGCCGCCGGATAGCGCGGTGCCAGCATCGAGCCCTCCGGCACGACGATTTTGATCGGCCTGAGGCAGCCGGCATTCATCGGAATCGCATCGTCGACCATGACGCGGAAGACGTAGAGCACGGCGGCGCGGGTGACCGGCGCCGGCGCGTTGAAATTGTCCGGCCGCTGCTCGGAGGTGCCGGTGAAATCGACCGTTGCCTCGCGCTTTTCGCGGTCGATGGTGATCTTCACCTTGATCGCGCAGCCCTGGTCCATCGGGTAGGTGAATTCGGAATCGTGCAGCTTGGTCAGAAGCCGCGCCACGCTCTCGGCCGCATTGTCCTGCACATGGCCCATATAGGCCTGCACGACATCGAGGCCGAAGGAGCCGATCATCTTCTTCAGCTCCGCCACGCCCTTCTCGTTGGCGGCGATCTGCGCCTTCAGGTCGTTGACGTTCTGCACGACGTTGCGCACCGGATAGCGCGCCCCGGTCAGGAGCTTGACGAGGTCTTCCTCGCAGAAGCGGCCCTGATCGACGATCTTGAAGTTGTCGATATAGACGCCCTCTTCCTCGATGTTCGTCGCCAGCGGCGACATCGAGCCCGGCGCCGTGCCGCCGACATCGGCATGGTGGCCGCGGCTCGCCACCCAGAACAGGATGTCCCTGTCCTCGGCATCGAAGACCGGCGTGCAGACCGTGATATCCGGCAGATGCGTGCCGCCATTATAGGGAGCGTTGAGGCAATAGACGTCGCCCGGCTTGATGACCGGATTGTTGGCGATCACCGTCTCGACCGAACGATCCATCGAGCCGAGATGCACCGGCATGTGCGGCGCATTGGCGACGAGCGCGCTGGTCTGGTCGAACACCGCGCAGGAGAAGTCGAGCCGCTCCTTGATGTTCACCGAATAGGCGGTGTTCTGCAGCGTCACGCCCATCTGCTCGGCGATCGACATGAACAGGTTGTTGAAGATCTCGAGCATCACCGGATCGGCCTTGGTGCCGATCGCCGCCAGCTGCACCAACGCCTTGCTACGCACGAGGACGAGATGGTCCTTGGCCGTGAGTTTGGCGCTCCAGCCATCCTCGACGACGACGGTCTGGTTGGGTTCGATGATGATTGCCGGCCCCGCGACGCTCTGGCCGGGCCTGATCGCTTCGCGCCGGACGATGGCGGCATCGTGCCATTCGCCCTTGGAGAACAGCCGCGTGCGCTCGGCGATCGCCGGCTCGCCAGCCTCTTCCGCGACTGAGGCCTCCTCGAACTTGGCGCCGCCACCGACCGCCTCGACCTCGACCGCTTCGACGACCAGCGCCTTGGTCTCGTCCATGAAGCCGAAGCGCGCCTTGTGCGCAGTCTGGAAGGCCTCCTGCATCGCAGCCCGTGTCCCAGCCGGGACCGCGATCGCGGTGTCGGTGCCGGCGTAACGGATATGGGCTCTGGTATGGATGGCGATGTCGCCCGCGGCCACACCCTGCCCCGCGACCTCCGAACGGGTCTCGGCAGCGAGCTTCCCGGCCACGGCCTCGATCGCTGCTTTCGCCTCGCCATCGAGCGGGACATCCAGCGCCGCCGTCCGCGTCGAGCGGATTTCGGCGAGGCCCATGCCGTAGGCCGAGAGCAGCCCGGAGAAGGGATGCAGCAGCACCGTCTTGATGCCGAGCGCATCGGCGACGAGGCAGGCATGCTGCCCGCCGGCACCGCCGAAGGAATTCAGCGCATAGCGGGTGATGTCGTAGCCGCGCTGGACCGAGATCTTCTTGATCGCCTCGGTCATGTTGGCGACCGCGATCTGGATGAAGCCGTCCGCGACCTCCTCGGCCGAGCGGCCGTCACCGACCTCCGCCGCAAGCGTCGCAAACTTGGCCCGCACCGTCTCGACGTCGAGCGGCGCATCCTGCTTCGGCCCGAAGATCGCCGGGAAATAGGACGGGATCAGCTTGCCGACCATGACGTTGGCGTCGGTCACCGCGAGCGGCCCGCCGCGGCGATAGGCGGCCGGACCAGGATTGGCGCCGGCCGAATCCGGGCCGACGCGGAAGCGCGCGCCGTCATAGTGGAGAATGGAGCCGCCGCCGGCCGCGACCGTATGGATCAGCATCATCGGCGCGCGCATGCGCACGCCGGCGACCTCGGTCTCGAAGGCGCGCTCATACTCGCCGTCGAAATGCGCGACGTCGGTCGAGGTCCCTCCCATATCGAAGCCGATCACCTCGGCGAAGCCGGCCGAGCGGCCGGTCTCGGCAAGGCCGACGACGCCCCCGGCCGGGCCCGACAGGATCGCATCCTTGCCCTGGAACAGCTCGGCGGCGGTGAGACCGCCCGAGGACATCATGAACATCAGTCGCGCGCCGGTGCGGGCGACATCGAGTTCCTCCGAAACCTGCTGCACATAGCGGCCGAGGATCGGCGAGAGATAGGCATCGACCACGGCGGTGTCGCCACGCCCGACCAGCTTGATCAGCGGCGAGACCTCATGGCTGACGGACACCTGCGGAAAGCCGATCTCGCGGGCGATGCGCGCCGCCGCCTGCTCATGCGCCGCGTAGCGATAGCCGTGCATGAAGACGATGGCGACGGCGCGGAAACCGGCATCGTACTGCGCCTGCAGCGCCCCGCGGACCACCGCCTCGTCAAGTTCGCGCTCGATCGTGCCGTCGGCGAGCACACGCTCCTCGACTTCCAGCACGTCTTCATAGAGCTGCTCGGGTTTGACGATCTCCTTGGCGAAGATGTCGGGCCGCGCCTGGTAGCCGATGCGCAGCGCGTCGCGGAAACCCTTGGTGGTGACGAGCAGCGTGCGGTCGCCCTTGCGCTCCAGCAGCGCATTGGTCGCGACGGTCGTGCCCATCCTGACCTCGCCGACCGCACCGGCCGGGATCGCCTCGCCCGCCTTCAGGCCGAGCAGGTCGCGGATGCCCTGGACGGCCGCGTCGCGATAAGCGCCGGGATTTTCGGAGAGCAGCTTCCTGGCATGGAGATTGCCAGCCGGATCACGTCCGATCACGTCGGTGAAGGTGCCGCCGCGATCGATCCAGAAGTCCCAACACGCCGCCGACATCAGACGTTCTCCCCACCGTCATGCCAGCGACGGATTACGCTGACGTTTTATCGATAAATCGTCGATGAGTTATTGACAAGACAATTTCGGCGGCTACCATCCCGATTGTGGCTGGAACATGGCTGAGGGGCCGGGCCGGCACGAAAGCGGAGGATGCGACGATGCGAGCAGTCCTGGCAATCGGGCGCTCATGCGCCACTCACCGGCGGGAGCGGCGCGCGCCATGATTCGCCGCACGCTCGACGCGCTCTACCTCTGGGCCGGCTACGCGGCCGGGGTCTTCCTCATCCTGATCTTCGTGCTGATGATGCTGATGTCGATCGGCCGCGAGATCGGCCTCAACATCCCGGCCGGCGACGATTTCACCTCCTGGTGCATGGCGGCGATGGCGTTCCTCGGGCTCGCGCACACCTTCAAATCCGGCGACATGATCCGCGTCGGATTGCTGATCGACCATTTCAAGGGCCGGAAGCGCTGGTTCTTCGAGGTGTTCTCGCTGGTGCTCGGCCTCGGCTTCTCCGGCTTCTTCGCCTGGCATGCCGCGGTGATGACGTGGCAGTCCTGGGAGTTCAACGACATCGCCGGCGGCGTCGTGCCGATGCCGCTCTGGATTCCGCAGCTCGGCTATTCCGGCGGCCTCGTCATCCTCTTCATCGCGATGGCGGACGAGTTCGTCCATGTCGTGATCCGCGGCCAGGAGCCGCGCTACGAGAAGCCGCCCGCGCAATCCGACGAGGAGATCGTCGAGCGCGCCATGGCGAGCGGAGTGTGACGCCATGGCGATGATCGAGATTTCCGGGCTTCTGCTCCTGCTGCTCGTCGTCTTCCTGGCCGGCGGCGTCTGGATCGCCATCTCGCTGATGGCCTGCGGCTGGGTGGCGATGCAGTTCGTCGGCGGCGGCATCCCGGCCGGCTCCGTGCTGGCCACGACGATCTGGGGCAACAGCGCCTCCTGGACGCTGGCCGCGCTGCCGCTCTTCATCTGGATGGGCGAGATCCTCTACCGCACGAAGCTCTCCGAGGAGATGTTTCGCGGCCTCGCGCCCTGGCTCAACTGGCTGCCGGGCCGGCTGATGCACGTCAACGTGCTCGCCTGCGGCATCTTCGGCTCGGTCTCTGGCTCCTCGGCCGCGACCTGCGCCACCGTCGCAAAGATCGCCCTGCCGGAGCTGAAGAAGCGCGGCTACAACGAGAAGGTCGCGCTGGGCTCGCTGGCCGGCGCCGGCACGCTCGGCATCCTGATCCCGCCCTCGATTACCATGGTGGTCTATGCGGTGGCGGCCAACGTCTCGATCATCCAGATCTTCCTCGCCGGCTTCCTGCCCGGCCTGCTCGTGATGGTGCTCTATTCCGGCTACATCGCCATCTGGCACATGCTGAATCCCAGCCAGTCACCGCCGCCAGAGCCAAAGATGAGCCTGCGCGAGAAGCTGCGGGAATCGGCGCAGCTCGTCCCCTGCATGCTGCTCATCCTCCTCGTCTTCCTGTCGCTGCTGCTCGGCTGGGCGACCGCGACGGAATGCGCCGCCTGGGGCGTGCTCGGCTCCTTCGGCATCGCCTGGTGGTCGGGCACGCTGACCAGGGAGGCCTTCTGGCAGAGCGTGATGGGCACGACCCGGATCACCTGCATGATCATGCTGATCCTGGCTGGCGCCTCCTTCATGTCGACCTCGATGGCCTATACCGGTATTCCGGCGGCGCTGGCCGCCTGGGTCGACAGCCTGCACCTGTCGCCCTACGCGCTGATCGCGGCGTTGACGGTGATGTACATCGTGCTCGGCACGGCGCTCGACGGCATCTCGATGATCGTGCTGACCACCGCGATCGTCATCCCGATGATCAAGACCGCCGGCTTCGATCTGGTCTGGTTCGGCATCTTCCTCGTGCTGATCGTCGAGATGGCCGAGGTCTCGCCGCCGGTCGGCTTCAACCTCTTCGTCCTGCAGACCATGTCCGGCAAGGATTCGAATACGGTCGCGCTGGCGGCGCTGCCCTTCTTCTTCCTGCTGGTCGCCGCCGTCGCGATCATCACCATCTTCCCGCAGATCGTGATGGTCTTGCCCCAGATGGCCTTTCCGCCTCAATGATACCGCATCAAAACCAAGGGAACGGAGACAAGACCATGCATCGCAAGGACTTCATCAAGGGCCTTCTCGTCGCGGGCGTCGCCGCCGGGGCGCTCGCCTTCGGTTCGCTCGGCGCGGCGGCCCAGACCAAATGGAACCTGCCCAACGCCTATCCGGCGGATAACCCGCACACGGAAAACCTCGTCCTCTTCGCCAAGGATGTCGAGGCGGCCACCGGCGGCAAGCTGTCGATCACGGTCCACGCCAATGCCGCGCTGTTCAAGGCGCCGGAGATCAAGCGCGCCGTCCAGACCGGCCAGGCTCAGATGGGCGAGATCCTGATGTCGATCCATGAGAACGAGGATCCGGTCTACGGCATCGACGTCGTGCCCTTCCTGGCCACGAGCTTCGCCGACTCGCGCAAGCTCTACACAGCCTCCAAGGCTGCGATCGAGAAGAAGCTCGATTCACAGGGTATCAAGCTGCTCTTCATGGTCCCCTGGGCACCGCAGGGCGTCTACGCCAAGAAGGACATCAACACGATCGAGGACATGAAGGGGCTGAAGTGGCGCTCCTACAATGTCGGCACCGCCCGCCTCGGCGAATTGCTCGGCATGCAGTCCGTGACGATCCAGGCGGCCGAGCTGCCGCAGGCGCTGGCGACCGGCGTCGTCAACTCGTTCATGTCGTCCGGCGGCACCGGCTACGATTCCAAGGTCTGGGAGTCGCTGACGCATTTCTACGACACGCAGGCCTGGATCCCGAAGGATGCCACCTTCGTCAACAAGGCGGCCTTCAACGCCCTCGACCAGGCGACGCAGGACGCAATCCTGAAATCTGCCGCCGCTGCCGAGGAGCGCGGCTGGAAGATGTGGCAGGAGAAGGCCGGCTGGTATCTCGACCAGCTCAAGGCCAAGGGCATGAAGGTACAGGCGCCCTCGCCCGAACTGGCCGCGGGCTTCAAGAAGGCCGGTGACACCCTGACCGCCGACTGGCTGAAGAAGGCCGGCGCCGACGGCCAGGCGATCGTTGACGCCTACAAGAAGATGTGAGGCGGGCCACCTCGCCACAGGTCAAATCGAGATCGCGGTCATCCCGGGCGACCGGAGGGAGACCCGGGATCCATGCCGGAACAGTCCAGGCATGGATCCCGGATCGGCGCCGCTATCGCGGCTTGTCTGGGATGACCACGCGTTTTTATTCAGGATGATGGAGCGCGATGACCTCTCCCGCCCCCGACCACCTCGGCCCGATCGTCTCCTCCGGCCACCTTGCCGCGGGTGCCCTGCCGGCGCTGTCGGAGTTCGAGTTCGCGCTGAGCATGACGGTGCACGCTTTCCAGCGCTGGATGATCCGCTGCATGGCGGCCGCCGGCGTGCCGGACCTGTCGCCGCTCGACGTCCTCGTCCTGCACAACGTCAATCATCGCAGCAAGCCGAAGCGGCTCGCCGATATCTGCCTTGTCCTCAACATCGAGGACACGCATCTGGTGAACTATTCGCTGAAGAAGCTGGAGCGGCTGAAGCTGCTCAAGGGCGGGCGCAAGGGCAAGGAGAAGACCGTGGAGGTCACTCCGGCCGGCGAGGAGGCCTGCCGGCGCTATGCCCAGATCCGCGAGCAGCTTCTGGTCAAATCCGTCCGGGCCAGCGGCGCAGATTCCGAGCGGCTGTCGGAGATCGCCGCCGCGATGCGCTCCCTCTCCGGCCAGTACGACCAGGCGGCACGGGCGGCGGCGAGCCTGTAGGTCTCAGGCCGAACCGCCCTGTTCCGGCAGATCGGCATAGCGCGCCGCATAGTCCGCCTCCAACTTCTGGTGGCGCGACCAGAATCCGCGCCTCGGGCTGCCCGTGAGCAGGTCCTCCAGCAGGCCGAGATGCATGTGCCAGCCGCCGGAAACGCTGGTCATCTCCGCCTTGCTGCCGAGCTTGCGATGGGTCAGCACCAGCAGGACCTTGTCGCCCTGCGGCGAGAGAGCGAATTCCACCTCGGATTCCGGCTCGTCCCCGCCGCCCCAGGTGAAGGCGATGAGACGCGGCGGTTCGTAGCGGGTGATCGTCCCGGTCGAGGGCCAGCCGTTCTCGTGCATCTCGCGATAGGCCTCGGGCGGCGCCTCGTCCGTGATCTGCGAATGCTTGAACAGCATCTGGGTGCGCCCGCCGACACGCAGATCGAAGGGCCCGGAAGCGAGCCAGCGCCCGCGCTTCTCCGACTCGGTGATATAGGCCCAGACACGTTCGACCGGCCCGGGCAGCAGGCGCTCGAAACGCACCGCCCCGCTTTCCAGCACAACGCCATATTCGCTCATCGCGTTTCTCCCTCGCCCGTCCCGGGCTTCGCGAGTTCCTGTTCCAGCAGATCGAGGTGATGCCCCCAGAAGCGCCGGACCCGACGCAGCCAGGCATCGAAGGCATCGAGCCCAGCCGGATCGAGCCGGTAGATCCGCTGCTGGCCCCTGACTTCGACCGTCACCAGCCCCGTCTCCCGCAACACCTTGAGATGCTGCGAGATCGCCGGCGCGCTCGCACTGAAGCGCGCGCCGATCTCGCCGGCGGAAAGCGCGCTTTCGCCGAGCATCTCGACGATGCTGCGGCGCGTGGGGTCGGCAAGGGCGGCGAAGGCGTCCATGCTCTATAACTTTCAAATTCACTTAATTAAGTCAACACTTAAATCAAAAACGCGACCCTGCCATGCTGCCAGGCGGGCTTGCTTCGCAACCATGAGTTGGCCAGTGGTGGCGCGCCATGAAAACCGACAGCTCGCCATGACCGCCCGCAACGTCTCGCTCGCCGGCATCGCCATGATGCTCATCGGCATGCTGCTGTTTTCGCTCAACGACGTCATGGGCAAATGGCTGGTCGCCACCTACACGGTGGGGCAGGTGCTCGTATTGCGTAGCATTGCGGCTCTCCTCGTCATCATGCCCTTCGTGTTCAAGCAGGGTGTGCGGCGGACATTGCGCCCGGAGCGCCCCCGATTGCAGGCGCTGCGCGTTCTCTTCGGCTCGGCCGAGGTCGCGCTGTTCTATCTCGCCGTGACCTACCTGCCGCTTGCCGACGCCATGACGATTTGGCTCGCCGCCCCGGTCTGGGTCGTGATCCTCGCGGCGCTCCTGCTTGGCGAACGCGTCGACGGGCGGCGCTGGCTTGCCGTTGCCCTCGGCTTTACCGGTGTTGCCGTTGCCCTCGCCCCAAGCGGCGCGAGCCTGTCGATGCCAGCGTTGATCGCCGTGCTCGGCAGCTTCTTCTTCGCCGCGATGATGATCGCCGGCCGGCAGCTGCGCGGCACGCCCGACGTGACGCTGGTGGCGTGGCAGACTCTCGGCGCGCTGCTCATGGGGCTGGCGCTGCTGCCCTTCGGGTGGGTGACGCCGAGCCTGAAGGACGCCGCCCTGCTCGGCCTGCTCGGCATCATCGCGATGACCGCGCATATCTGTGTCACGCGCTCGCTCAAGCTCGCCGAAGCCTCGGTCGTCGTGCCCTATCAATACACGCTGATCGTCTGGGCGCTGGTCTTCGGCTGGTTCATCTTCGGCGACTGGCCGACACCTGCGATGCTGTGCGGGGCCGCCCTGATCGTCGCGGCAGGTCTCGCACTGCTCGTCCTGGAAAGGCGCACGTCCGGCGCCGCCTACAAGGCCCGGCAGGAAGCTGTTACCATCGAACAGGGTTGACGCGAAACGGAGCAGGGCCACGGAACGGAAGCCATCCGACCTCTGGCTCATGATGCTGGGCGTGGTGGCCGCTGCCGTCGGCCTCTATATTGCGGCCACGGCCTGGGCGCGGTTTCCGTTGCCGCGCGAGCAGCTCTCGGTCGCGGGCCATGTCGGTCCGATCTCGATCGACACGCCGCTCGTCCAGGAAGGCACCGGCCGCAACCAGGGCAGCTACCGCACCCAGCGCATCGCGCTCGTCGCCACCGGCCACCCGCTCAAGAGCTATTCGCCGGCGCGCACCCTGTGGGTCGAGAATACCGATCGCATCCGCTGGGGCCAGCCATTGCACTTCCTCGTCGATCCCGACAGGGGCTTGATCTACGAGGCCACGACCGAAGGCAGGACGATGCTGTCCTATGACGACACCGTCGGCAATCTGTCGGCCTCGGCCCGCAATCGCTTGCTGGTCGGCCTCGCCTTGTTCGCCTTTGCTATCTGGCAGTTCGGGACGGTGTTCCAGCGGCATCGGGCCAGCCGGTCGCCGAACCCTGCAGCCGAGCTGCTGAGCGATACCGCGCTCGAGATCGTCACTCTTTTCGAGCCGGGGTGACCTGCGCCGGGCTCACGCCTGCGGGCTGGCATCCTCCGCCCGGCCGGGCGACAAAGCTGCCCTGCGGAAAAGGCCGGCGGGAGGCACGACATGGCGCTGATCACCTATCTCACGACGATCAAGTTCGGCTTCGGCGAGGTCGCCGGCATCGAGGCCGATCTCTCCGGGCTCGGCATCGCCAGGCCGATGATCGTTGCGGACAAGGGTATCCTCGCGGCCGGGCTTGTCGCGGCCGTGCAGAAACATGCCGCCGCCTTGCGATCCGCCCCGGTCTTCGTCGATACGCCCACGAATCCCACCGAGGAGGCTGTCGAGGCGGCGCTCGTGCTCTACCGCCAGCATGGCTGCGATGGTGTCGTCGCGATCGGCGGCGGCTCTCCGATCGATCTCGCCAAGGGCGTGGCGCTGCTCGCCACCCATGACGGCCCGCTCGAAACCTACGCCGCGATCCTCGGCGGCATCCCGAGGGTCACCGCCAAGGTCGCCCCCGTCATCGCGATCCCGACGACCTCGGGCACCGGCAGCGAGGTCGGCCGCGCCGCGCTGATCACCCTGAAGGACGGGCGCAAGCTCGGCTTCATCGCACCGTACCTGATCCCGCGCCTGGCCATCTGCGACCCCGAGCTGACGATGGGGCTGCCCGCGTGGCTCACCGCCGCCACCGGCATGGACGCCGTCACCCATTGCATCGAGACCTATCTCAGCCCGCGCGAGAACCCGCCGGCCGAAGCCATCGCCCTCGACGGGCTGAAGCGCGCCGTCGACCATATCGAGCGCGCCGTTAAGGACGGCTCGGACCGCGAGGCCCGCAAGGAGATGATGATGGCCGCTCTGCAGGGCGGCATGACCTTCCAGAAGGGGCTCGGCGCTGTCCATGCCCTCTCTCACCCGCTCGGCGGGCTGAAGGAGGTCTCGCTGCATCACGGCACGCTGAACGCCGTGCTGCTGCCCGCCGTGCTGCGCTTCAACGCGCCGGCGGCCGAGGCGAAATATGCCGAAATCCGGCGCGTCCTCGGCCTTGCCCCCGACGCCGAGCTCGCAGAATGGATTGCCGGGCTTGTCGCCCGGCTCGGCATGCCCGGTAGCCTCTCTGCCATGGGCCTGCCGCGCCATGTCGTGCCGGCCATCGCCGAGGCGGCGACGCTCGACCATTCGAGCGCGACCAACCCGCGCGCGGCCACGGCGGCCGATTATGCCGCCATGCTCGAAGCGTCGTTCTGACGGCACGCGCCTCTCAGTAGAGGCGCGTGCGATAACCTTCCTCGAGATTGCGATCGGCCTCGTCGCCATCGACCGCCTTGGTCTGGTCGGCGATGATCCGGCCAAGCGTGGGGAAGCTGTTGCGCGGCACCTGCGAGGCCTGATCCCACAGCTTCGAGCGGATCAACGCCTTGCCGCAATGGAAGAAGGCTTCATCGACCTCGACGATGAGCCCGGTGACGGGCGGGCGTTCCAGCATCGCGGACGGCGCCAGCAAATCGGAATCGCGCGTCGCCCGGCCCTTGCCGTTCACGCGCAGAGTCTCGGGAATGCCCGGCACCATGAACACCAGCCCGACGCCCGGCGCCGACACGATGTTGCCGAGCGAGTCGACGCGGTTGTTGCCGCGCCGGTCCGGAATCAGCAGCGTCCGCTCGTCGAGCACGCGCACGAAGCCGGGGCCGTCACCACGCGGGCTCGCATCCGCATTTCCATCCGCATCGCAGCTCGCCAGCACGAGGAACGGCGAAAGCGCGATGAAGTCTCGGCAGAACTGATCGAGCTTTTTCAGGACCTTGCCGGTCGCCAGCGGATGGACCGGGCCGATATGGCCGCGCAGCAAGCCTGCATCATCGATGCGCGCCGCCGGATCGTCGAAGCAGTTCGTCATGGCGTCTCCCCATATCTGCCGACAATCTGTCGGAAGCCGGATGAACGCGCCAGCATGGCTTCCGACGAGATGCTCTGACCGGCTCGCATGACAACGCGACTGTGGCCGCAAAGCCCGCCGAACGCTCCGCAACAGCGAAGAGAAGCATCTTTTCTTGACCCCTGACCGCGGCATCGCCATCGTGCCATCTATATTCGCCCTCCTGTACGAGGCCTGATTCCATGCGCCGCGCTCTGCTGCGAACCGCCCTTGTCTCCCTCGCCTGCCTGACCGCCTTCGCGGCCGGCGCGAGCAGCCGCCGCTACGTGCATCCCGCCGACCGGGCCGAAGCGCGCATCATCCCGATGTACGGCAACCTGCCGGCCTGCGAGGACCCGGCCGTCCTCGGCGAGCTGACGAGCTGGTTCAATTCCCGCGAAGCCAAGTTCTGGGGACCGCTCCAGGCCGTCTCCTATGATCGCATCGGGGAAATCGGTTTCCGCTCCTGGGGCGACGACTTCATCCCGCGGCGCTTCTGCAGCGGCCGCATCCTGCTCAATGATGGCACCTTCCATCGCGTCGATTATTCCGTGCGCGAGAATCTCGGCCTCTTCGGGCTGACCTGGAACGTCAACTGGTGCGTCAGCGGCCTAGATCGCAACCGGGCCTATGCGCCCGACTGCAAGATGGCGCGGCCGTAAAACCTGCCCATCGCGCGATGATGAAGCGCCTTGCGCTTGCAGCCCTGTCGCTCTTCTGCCTCGTCGGAGCGGCTTGCGCGCAAGGCTTCGGCCAGCGCGGCGGCACGCCGGGCGATTTCGACTTCTATGTTCTGGCGCTGTCCTGGTCGCCCGGCTTCTGCGAACTCGACGGCGATCGCTCGCGCAACCGCGAGCAATGCGGCGAAGGCAGCAATCTGCGCTTCGTCGTACATGGGCTCTGGCCGCAGAACGAGCGCGGCTATCCGAGTGAATGCGGGCCCGCCGGCCGCTCGCCCTCGCGAATCGCGCTGGAACAGGCCGAGGGCCTGTTCCCTACGGAAAGCCTTGCCCGCTACGAGTGGCGCAAGCACGGCACCTGCAGCGGTTCCAGCCCGAGCGATTACTTTCGCGATGTCCGGCGCGCCCGCGACAAGGTGACGATCCCCCCGGTGCTCGCCAGGGCCGAACGCGATCAGAGCTGGACCGCGATCGATCTCGAGCGGGCCTTCGTCGCGGCCAATCCCGGCCTGCGCACCGACATGATGTCCGTCGCCTGCAAGCGCGGCGTCCTGCAGGAGGTCCGGATCTGCTTCAGCAAGGACCTGCGCGACTTCCGCAGCTGCCAGGAAGTGGATCGCTCCGGCTGCCGCGCCCGCGAGTTCACCGTCGTCGCGCCACGCTGAAAGCTGCGGCCTTCAGGGGCTTTGCCGCTTTCGGGCACGAGCGCCTTGCTCTACGAACGCTCCATGAATTACCGCCACGGCTTCCATGCCGGAAACTTCGCCGATGTGCTGAAGCATGTCGTGCTGACCCGCATCCTGCTGCATCTCGCCGCCAAACCGACGCCCTATCGCATCATCGACACCCATGCCGGCAGCGGGCGCTATGATCTGAGCTCCGAGGAGGCGCTCAGGACGCATGAATGGAAGGATGGCGTGGCGCGAATCGAGCAGTCGCCGCTCGCTCCCGCTGCCGAGGAATTGCTCGCCCCCTACCGCGCCGCGCTGGCCGGCATTCGCGCGCTCCACGGCCCCGGCGCCTATCCCGGCTCGCCCTGGTTCTGTCGCCACGTCATGCGGCGCGACGACCGGCTGATCGCGGCCGAACTCCATCCGCCGACCTATCAGAAGCTCGTCGAGGCGGTCGGCATGGACAAGCGCTGCAAGGCCCTGGCCATCGACGGCTGGACGGCGCTCAGGGCCAATGTCCCGCCGAAGGAACGCCGCGGCCTCGTCCTGATCGACCCGCCCTTCGAGCAGAAGGACGAATTCGCGACGCTCGCCGCGCAGTTCATCGCCGCCCATCGCAAATGGCCGACTGGCATCTATGCGCTCTGGTATCCGATCAAGGACCGCGGGGGCGTCGAAACCCTCATGAACGATGTCCGCGATGCCGGCATCGCCCGTTTGCTGCGGCTGGAGATCGAGGTCGATCGCCCGGAGGCGGCCGGCGGTCTCGGCGCAACCGGTCTGCTGATCGCCAATCCGCCATGGCGGCTTGCCGAAGAGGCGAAGATCCTTCTCCCGACCCTGACCGAACGTCTCGCGCAAGGGCCGCGGCCGCGCTATCTCTGCGAACCGATCCGCTCCGACGGCTGATCGTCTTCCGTCTCGTCCCAGCAAGGGTTTTGTCGATGCTCGTCCTGCGCTCCTCCCCCGCTTCGCCCTTCGGCCGCAAGGTCAAGATGGCGGCTATCGAACTCGAGCTGACGGACCGCATCGAGATCGTCGCGGCCGATACGAACGATCCGTCCGAGCCGCTGCGCCAGCAGAATCCGCTCGGCAAGATCCCGACGCTGATCCTGGAGGACGGCACGACGCTGTTCGATTCCCGCGTCATCGTCGACTATCTCGACCATATCGCCGGCGGAAAGATCATCCCGGCCGGCGACGCGCGCTTTGAGCAGCTACGTCTGCAGGCCTTGGCCGACGGCATCTGCGATGCCGCCCTGCTTCAGGTCTACGAAGGGCGCTATCGCGCCGAGGAAGGCCGCAATGCCAACTGGCTGGCGCATCAGGACGGCAAGGTTGGCCGCGGTCTCGCCGCGCTGGAAGCCGCGCCGCCCGCTTTCCCGAATCGCCCTCGAATCGGCGAAATCGCGCTGGCCTGCGCGCTCGGCTATCTTGATCTGCGCTTCGAGGGGAAATGGCGCGCCGCCCATCCGAAGCTGGTCGCCTGGCTCGATGATTTCGCCGCCCGCGTCCCCGCCTTCGAGACGACGCGCTTCAAAGGCTGAACAGCGCGAACGCAGCACGGCGTCGGGCATACCGACGTCGTCACGAATCTGGTCCGCCGGCAGTCAAAAGCTGCCGGCTTTTTCTATCGCCGAGGCTCAGCGGCCTCCGTCATCAAGACAACAAAAAACCCGGTGGCCGAGGCCACCGGGTTCGTTCCGTCTCCGGGAGGAGAGATCAGAACTTGTAGCTGAGGCGAGCGCGGACGACCGAGAAGTCGGCGCCGACCTTGCTGGTGCCAATGTTGTTGATGATGTTCTTCTCGCCGAGGTCGACGTAGAGGTACTCGACGCCGGCAACCAGGTTGTTGGTGAAGGCGTACTCGAGGCCCGCGCCGATGGCATAGCCGCCGGTGTGGGTGCGGTCGGACGAGAAGCCGATGCTCGGGATCGAGGTCTTCACGTTGCCGTAAGCCCAACCACCGGTGACGTAGGGCATCCAGCGATCGATGGCCCAGCCGAGACGGGCGCGGACGGTACCGAAGTACTCGGTCTTGACGCTCGTGCCGAAAATGTTGCCGCCGGAGCTCAGGTCAGCGCCCTGGAAGTCGGCTTCGGCGCCGAGCACGAACTGGCCGATCTGGTAGTTGTAGCCGACCTGGCCGCCACCGATGAAGCCGTCGAGATCGCCGACCTGACCCAGGTTGTTGGTGCTCGTGTTGCCCCAGCCGTAGCCGGCGTTGGCACCGACGTAGAAGCCGGTCCAGGTGAAGACGGGGACGTAGATCGGGGCAGCGATCGGGCCCTTGCGCGACGGCAGGTCAGCGGCAGAGGCGGCGCCAGCGGCGAGGATGCCGAGCGCTGCCACGCTCGCAAGCAGGTACTTCTTCATGATAAACTCCTTAGTCGTCGCAGCGCCGAACGGGCCGGCAGGTGATTTCGATGGACCCTGTATAAGACGGGGCAGCGGTTTTGTCTGTTGCACTGGAAGCACATCTGCATTGCAGACCGCGGCAGAAATGCGGCACGAATGCGATGACTGCATGCAAATAGGTAAAGCCAGGTTAACCACGCTCCTCCCGACATCAATGGTAAATCGAATACTAATAATGCGCTAAACCCAGCTCGTTGACCGCGGCTGATCGGGGCTAAAAACGCGGGAGATCACGCAAGGTTCCGGCAATTTTTAGCGCGTGCAGGCCCACTCTCCGTTCCAACCTTGCCGCACCGCACTGGGCATGCTTAAGCCTTGAAATCACAAGGATTGATCGGAACCGTGCCGCCCCTCTCGATTTTCATCATCGCGCAGAACGAAGCGGACCGGATCGGGCGCACCATCGAGGCTGCCCGCGCGCTCAGCGACGATATCGTGGTGGTCGATTCCGGTTCGACCGATGGAACGCAGGCCCTCGCAGAATCGCTCGGCGCCCGGGTGATCTTCAATTCATGGCCGGGCTACGGCCGGCAGAAGCGCTTCGCCGAAGAACAATGTCGCCATGATTGGCTCCTGAACCTCGATGCCGACGAGGTGATGCCTCCCGATCTTGTCGCCGAGATCGCCGCGCTCTTCACCCGCGGGCCAGCAGCCGATGCCTACAAGATCAGAATCGCGGAGATCTTCCCCGGCGAGAAGGCGCCGCACCGCTTCGCCTATGCACTCGCCCCCGTACGGCTCTATCGGAAGAGCTGGGGCCGATACTCGCTCTCCCCGGTGCATGACCGTGTCGACCTGCAGCCCGGCACGAAGGTCGGGCGCATGAAGGGAACGGTCCACCACTTCTCGGTCCGCTCCCTCGGCGAGCAGATGGAGAAGCTCAATGCCTATAGCGATGCGCAGGCCGACGATCTCGATGCCCGCGGCGAGACGCTCTCCGCCTTTCGGCTGGTCGCCGAATTCCCTGCCAACTTCTTCAAGGCCTATATCGGGCGCCGCCACGCGCTGCGCGGCGTCTACGGCTTCATGACCGCGATGAACTACGCCTTCTATCGCTATCTGCGCGTCGCCAAGCACTGGGAACGCCGGCTTCAGCGGCGCTCCGCCGCCGAAACCCCGGCGACGCGTGCCGACCCGGCCCCCTCCTCCAATGACTGAGGTCGCGCTGGTCACCGGCGGCGCCCGGCGAATCGGCCGCGCGATCGCCACGCGATTGGCGAAGGCCGGCTATGCCGTCGCGATCCACCACGGCGACAGCCGCGACGAGGCTGAAGCCCTCGCTGCGGAACTCCGGCTCACCGGGGCCGCCTGCTGCACGCTTTCGGCGGATCTCGCCGATTCGCAGGCTGCGGCGGCCCTGATTCCGGCGACTGCGAAGGAGCTGGGGCCGGTGACGCTGCTCGTCAACAGCGCCGCCAGCTTCATCGATGACGACGTCCGCTCGCTCGATGTGGCGGCATGGGACCGCCAGTTCGCGATCAACCTTCGTGCGCCCTCGCTGCTGATCGGCGCCCTGGCCGAGCATCTGCCGGAGGGCATGAACGGCGCGGTCGTCAATATCGTCGACCAGCGCGTCTGGAAGCTGACGCCGCAATATTATTCCTACACCTTGACCAAGGCCGGGCTGCTCACCGCGACCCGGACGCTGGCGCAGGCGCTCGCTCCACGGATTCGCGTCAACGCGGTCGGCCCCGGCCCGACCTTTCCCAATGCCTATGACGGTCCGGCGCTGATGGAGCAGGAGGCAGCCGCCACACTGCTCGGCCATCGGGTCTCTCCCGACGAGATCGCCGACGCGGTGCTCTATCTGGCGCAGGCGCGCTCGGTCACCGGCCAGATGATCGCCGTCGACGCCGGGCAGCACCTGGGCTGGCGCACGCCCGACATCGTCGGCTGATTGTCAGGCCGCGCCGTCCGGGCGATAGGCTTCGCGTCCGCTCGTCAGCGCCGAATCGAGCAATTCCAGGCGGTCCTGCCCCCAGAACACCTCGCCATCGAGCACATAGCTGGGCGCACCGAAGACGCCGGCCTCGACGGCTTGCCCCAATGTCGCCTCGTAGCGTTGCCTGATCGGCGGGCTGTCGGCCGCGGCGAGCAGCGCCAGCCCGTCAAGCCCGGCTCGCGCGGCGCAGGCGAGAAGCGCCTCGGGCTGCGTCATTTCCTCGTCCCGGGCCCAGAGGCCGGCCATCACGTCGCTGATGAACGCGAAGGGATCGCCGCCGGCAGCCAGGATCGCGATCGTCATGCGGTCGGCCTGGGACGGATCGAAGGGAAAATGCCGGGGCTGCAGGACGAGCGGCACGCCGCGTCGCTCGCGCCAGCGCTGCAGATCGAGCAGCCTGTAGCGTTGCCGAACCGGATGCCGCTTCGGCAGAGGAAGACCGCCGGTCTCGTCGAATACCGAACGCAGCGGCATCGGCCGGTAGTCGATGGTGCAGCCATGCCGGCGAGCGATATCGTGGAAGACAGCATTGCCGAGATAGGTCCAGGGCGAATGCAGCGAGAAATAATAAGCGATCGAACGGGACAAGGCGGCCTCTCAAGCGTCTTCGGCCACGCAGCATCGCCGCTGCGGGAACCGCCGCGCAAGGTCCAGGCCGTGCGTAGCGCGCAGCCCGGCCCCGCAAAGAGCCGGGCTGCCGTATCGCGTTGCTTGCTCAGGCGGTCTTGTTCTTGAGCGCGCCGATGATCGCGGTCAGGATCGCGCCGCCCGCACCACCGGCGATCAGGTTGGTCAGGACACTGCCGACGCTGAGATTGCCGCCCTGCGCCGCCGCGCTGATCGCCGGCAGCAGGAGCGGTATCAGCTGGCCGAGCACGCCGCCGCCGACGAGTCCAGAAATCGTATTGCCCAATGTCCCGAGATCGAAGCTTGGACTGGCCTTGCCGGCCGCATTGCCGCCGATCGCACCGGCGATCAGGTTCATCAGGATCTGTTCCATCTCGGCCCCCGCATCTGGAATGCATCGCCCGAAGAACGTCTCTATGCTGCGGAAGCGATGCATTCCGACCAGCCGGGACGACGATGACTCCGCTGTAGGGCCGCGACAAGCGCAGCAGCCGAACCGTCAACCGCTTTCAGGTCAATCGAGGGCGATCGCCGAGATCAGCCGCCCGTAATCCGGCTCGCCGCGATGCGTGGTGCGCCGATAGCTGAAGAATCGCTGCTCATCGCCATAGGTGCACAGCGCCATGTCGACGAATCGGCCTATCCCGGCTTCCTGCGCCTTGAGCGCGATGAAGGCCGGAAGATCGAACATCGCATGTGCCGCCCGCTCGGACGCCGTGAAGAAGCGGGAATAGGTCCGGTTCTCCGCCTTGAAGCGTTCGATGAACTCAGGCCCGACCTCGTAGGCCTTGGCGCTGATCGTGGGCCCGAGCACGGCAACGATGCGCTCCCGCCGCGCGCCGAGCTTCTCCATCGCGGTGACCGTCGCACCGACGATGCCGGTAAACGCGCCCTTCCAGCCGGAATGCGCCGCACCGATGACCCGCGCCTCGCTGTCGGCGAACAGGATCGGTCCGCAATCGGCCGTGGACACGCCGAGCGCCACATGCGGCGCAGTCGTCACCATTGCGTCCGCCTTCGGGCGCTCACCCGGCCAGGGGCCGGTGACGACAGCCACATCGGCGGAATGCACCTGATAGAGGCTGACCAGATTCGCCGGCTCGACTTCGAGATGCCGCGCCATCCGCGCGCGGTTCTCGGTGATCGCCGCAGGATCGTCGTTCGAGCCCAGCCCGCCATTCAGCGAAGTGTAGATGCCGGTCGAGGCGCCGCCCTCACGCGTGAAGAAGGCGTGGCGGATGCCGGCTTCGCCGGCGAGTTCACGGGCGGTGATGAACATGGCGTGGTCCGGTTGGCGCGAATCCGCAGATGGTTCCGCTGAAATCAGCCCTGCTCTGGCAGCCGATGAAGGTCAAATCCGGGCAAGGGCGGCAGGCCGGGGTGGGATAGCGCGAAAACCTTGAACAAATCGCCCATCCCGGTCTCCCCTTCTTCGGTCAGCCGATCGAAAGCGGCAGAGATTGCAGCCTGCTGGTCAGGAGCTGCCTTGAGCGAAAGCGCCTGCGCCCGCTGCGCGAGACCCAACGCCAGCAGGAAATCGCGCTGGCTCGCCGGACCATGCAGCGCCGCGCCGACCTTGAACGCTGCCTGCCCCATACGCTCGAAATCGACATGCACGGTGAGATCCGCCTCCCCCGGCTCGGCCAGGGGATCGACGAAGCCATGCCGCTTCATCGCCTGCAGCGTGTCGCCGAAGCCGGATCGCGCCGAGCCGTAATCGATGAACAGAGCTGCTCCGCCTTCCGCCGCGACATGGCTGGCGATCCGCCCGACGATGTCGAGCGCCAGGCTCGGCTGCTCGAAGGTGGCCCCGGCCGGCGCCGCGATGCGCAACGTCTCCTCGCGCGCGGCAGCCAAACCGAAGGCAAGGCCGCCATCCGCATCGAGCCCGACGAGCCGCTCGCGCCAGCCCTCCGGCGTCATCACGAACTGGTCGAGCGGCAGCGCATCGAGGAATTCATTGGCGACGACGATCACCGGGCCGGACAGGGCATCGCCGGCATTGTCGTGCCAGACCGGATCGGCGCCCTTCAACGCGGCCGCCTGCCGCTCGCGCAGAACCGGGCTCGTCTCGACGAGATGCACCGAGACCGCCTCGCGAAAGCCCGGAACGATCCGGGTCGCCCGCAGCATGTCGGCCGTCAGCGTGCCCCGCCCCGGCCCGAGCTCGATCAGGCGCAGTCGCGCGGGTGTCCCCATCGCCTGCCAGAGATGGGCTGCCCAGAGCCCGATCAGCTCGCCGAACATCTGGCTAATCTCGGGCGCCGTGGTGAAATCGCCCTCCTGCCCGAAGGGATCGCGCGTCATGTAGTAGCCATGGCGCGGATGGCCGAGCGCAAGGCCCATGTAGCGGCCGATGCCGATCGGCCCCTCCTGCCGGATCAGCTCGACGATCTCGGCCTTGAGGGTATTCACGCACGCACCTCGCCCTGCGGCCCGCGCCGGCTCCGCAGCACGAGCCAAAGACCTGCGAAGAAGACCGGCAGCGAGAGCAGCATGCCCATGGTGATGCCGCCAGAAAGCGCATCGACCGAAGTGCCGAACAGGAAGCCGAGCTGCGGGTCGGGCTCGCGGAAGAACTCGCAGACGATCCGGGCCAGCGCATAGCCCATTCCGAACACGCCGGCGACGAGGCCCGGCCGCTTGAAACCGCCGAAGCGGACAACGAGGTTCACCAGGACGAAGAGCAGGATGCCTTCGCCGAGCGCCTCGTAGAGTTGGCTCGGATGGCGCGGCACTGGTCCGCCATGGGGAAAGACCATCGCATAGGCGAAATCCGGCGCCGGCCGGCCCCAGAGCTCTCCGTTGATGAAATTGGCGATGCGCCCGAGAAAGAGTCCGATCGGCACGACCGCCGCCGCCAGATCGAACACCGACAGGGCCGGGTATCCGCGCCGCTTGGCGAAGAGCCAGAGGCCCAAGGTCGCGCCGAGCAGCCCGCCATGGAAGGACATGCCGCCCTGCCAGATCGCGAAGATATCCTGCGGGCGCTCGAGGTAACGCGCCAGATCGTAGAACAGCACGAAGCCGATCCGCCCGCCCAGCACCACGCCGAAGGCGACGAACAGCAGCATGTCGTCGAGCTCTTCCGGCTTCGGCCGCGCCCGCCCGGCCCAGAGACTATCGGCTGCGACCAGCCGGCGCGCATACCACCAGCCGCCGAGCAGCCCGACGACATAGGCGAGCCCGTACCATTTGATCGCGAGCGGCCCGAGCTGGACCGCGACGGGATCGATCATCGGGAAGGGAATGGCGAAGACGGGCATGAGCGGGGTCCGGTAGCAGGCGAACGGTGATGGCCGCCCGCCCGCTGACTGGTCAAGGAAAAAGGCTTGCGCGTGGCACGCTGCCTCAAAGCTTGACGATCAGCTTCCCGAAATTCCGGCCTTCCAGCAGCCCGATGAAGGCTTCCGGCGCATTCTCCAGGCCCTGGACGATATCTTCTTTATATTTGACGGCGCCATCCGCGATCCAGCGGGCCATCTCCTGCCGGAAGGTCGGCCCCTGGGCTGCGGCGAATTCACGCTGGATGAAGCCGCGGATCGTCAGGCTCTTCGAAAGCACCTGTCGCATCAGCACCGGCAGCCGATCCGGGCCCGGAAAATCGCCGCTCGCATTGTATTGCGCGACGAGCCCGCAGACCGGAATGCGCGCGAAGGTGTTGAGCAGCGGGAAGACGGCGTCCCAGACATGCCCGCCGACATTCTCGAAATAGACGTCGATGCCGTCCGGGCAGGCGGCCGCGAGCTTGCTCGCCATGTCGGGATCGCGATGGTCGATGACCGCGTCGAAGCCGAAGGTATCGCGCACGAAGGCGCATTTTTCCGCCCCGCCGGCGATGCCGACAGCCCGCGCCCCCTTGATCCGGGCGATCTGCCCGACGGCCGAGCCGACCGGCCCGCTCGCCGCCGCCACGACCACCGTCTCGCCCGGCTTGGGCTGGCCGATCGTCAGCAGCCCGGCATAGGCGGTGAAGCCCGGCATGCCCAATACGCCGAGCGCCGTCGTCACCGGTGCGGCCGCCGGATCGAGCTTGCGCAGCTGCGAGCCGCTGGCCACCGCATGCGACTGCCAGCCGGAATGGGACAGCACGATGTCGCCCGGCTTGAAACCGGGATCGCGGCTTTCGAGCACCTCGGCCACGGTGCCGCCTTCCATTACCTGCCCGATCTCGACGGGAGCGGAATAGGATTTCGCTGCGCTCATCCGCCCGCGCATATAGGGATCGAGCGACAGGTAGAGGACCTTCAGGAGCACCTGCCCGTCGGAGGTCGTTGGGATAGGGGCATGCTCCAGCCTGAAATTCGCCGGGCTGGGACGCCCTTCCGGACGGGAGGCAAGGACGATTTGAACGCTGTCAGGCTGGGGCATGAGCTTCGATCCTCGGTGATATCTGCGGTTGGACTTGTTCTCCTATATTGGCGCGGCGGCGGGCTACAGGCAGCGCCTGCGATCTGCGTTCCACGACGGCATCAGCAGCCTTCCCCGCATGACGAAACCACCGCCGACGGAACGAGTCAGGTCCGCTCCTGGCGAGCCCGCAAGCGCCCGAAGGCGGAAGGATGCCGGCGATCGCGCCATGCCAAGATGACCGTATCGGCATTGGTCTGGGGATCGTTCATTCCATCCACCTCGCAGTCGTAGAGGCAATAGGAGTGGATGTTGAAATGGTCGCGCCTTGCGTCGCCGATTGGCCTGTCGCCGCGCCCGCGCTCACGCTTCTCCAGCTCGGCGAGTTCGCAATGCACGCCGACGAAGAATACGTCCTGTCCAGCGAGCGTATCGGCGAGCCTGAGCAGCCAGGCCTCGCTTTCCATGATGTGCTCGACGATCAGGTCGTTGCCGGCTTCGACATAAGCCAGCAGCGAGCGCTCGAAGCCGAGGAAGAAGGCCTCGCGCATCCTCCGCCATTCGAACTCGCCACTCTTGATGCGGGCCGTCGGCAGCACGCCCGAATCGCGCAGATGGTCGATCGAGATGTGCCAGAAGGGCGTATCGATCCGGCTTTGCAGAGCCCGCGCCAGCGAGGACTTACCGCTGCTCGATGCTCCGTTGAGCAGGATGATGCGGCCCCGGCACGGCTGCGCAATCGTCGTCATGGAGGCGTCGTTTCTCTTGTCGATTGAAGGGGCCGTCGCTCTGGCACAGGAATCTCTCTCCTGACATGACGAAGGCGCTCCGGCATCCTACATGGAGGCCATGAATCGCGAACGTCAGGACGATCTGCCGCAGGACGAGTTCGAGGACGAGGAGGACGGTCTCCTCGCGCCCGAGCCTGCGCTCGATGTGGCGGAGGCCGCCCCCGGCGCGCTCAAGGCCGGCATCGAGGTCATCCAGCAATTCGCGAAGCATCTGCCGAACAAGCCCGGTGTCTACCGGATGTTCGATCGCGCCGGCGACGTGCTCTATGTCGGCAAGGCCAAGAGCCTGAAGAACCGCGTCACGGCCTATGCCCGCGGCATGGCCCACACCAATGCCGTGGCGCGCATGATCGCCGAGACGGCGAACATGGAGTTCGTCACCACCGGCACCGAGACCGAGGCGCTGCTGCTCGAGTCGAACCTGATCAAGCAGCTCCGCCCGCGCTACAACGTGCTGCTGCGCGACGACAAATCGTTTCCCTACATTCTGCTGACGGGGGACCACGAGGCGCCGGCCCTCTTCAAGCATCGCGGCTCGCGCCATCGCAAGGGCGACTATTTCGGCCCCTTCGCCTCGGTCTGGGCGGTGAAGCGCACCATCGATGCGTTGCAGAAGGCCTTCCTGATCCGCACCTGCTCGGATTCCTTCTACGAGAACCGCACGCGCCCCTGCCTGCTCTTCCAGATCAAGCGCTGCGCCGGCCCGTGCACCGGCGAAATCTCGATCCCCGACTATCAGGCCCTCGCCGGTCAGGCACGCGACTTCCTCTCGGGGCGCTCCTCCGCGGTGAAACAATTGCTCTCGACCCGGATGCAGGCGGCGGCGGAAGAGCTCGAATTCGAGAAGGCCGCGCGCTATCGCGACCGCCTCGCCGCACTCTCGGCCGTGCAGGCCGGGCAGGACATCAACACGCAGGGCGTCGAGGAGGCCGATGTCTTCGCCATCGACGAGCAGGCCGGGCAGTTCTGCGTCGAGATCTTCTTCTTCCGCAATCACCAGAACTGGGGCAACCGCGCCCTCTTCCCGCGCGCCGACCGCTCGCTGACGCCAGCCGAGGTGCTCGCCTCGGTCGTTACCCAGTTCTACGACGACAAGCCGCCGCCACGCGTCGTCCTGCTCTCGCATCCGGTCGAGGAGATCGAGCTGATCGGCCAGGCCTTGTCGGCCCGCGCCGGCCGCAAGGTCGAGGTCGCCCATCCCAAGCGCGGCGAGCGCGCCGACCTGATGGCGCATGCCGTCAAGAACGCGCGCGAGGCGCTGTCGCGCAAGCTCGCCGATAATGCCGGCCAGAGCGCCCTGCTCTCCGCGCTCGGCGCGGCCTTCGGCATCGAGAAGGCGCCGCGCCGCGTCGAGGTCTACGACAACTCCCACATTATGGGCACGAACGCGGTCGGCGGCATGATCGTCGCCGGGCCGGACGGCTTCATGAAGAGCCATTACCGCACCTTCAACATCTCGACCGACACCATCGCCGGGGACGATTTCGGCATGATGCGCGAGGTGCTGACGCGTAGATTTGCGAAGTTGGCGAAGGAGGGCGGCATCTCTCTCGGCCCTCATCCTGAGGAGGCCGCGCCGGCTGTCGTCTCGAAGGATGCTCCAGAGGGCGACGGAGCCGCGGCCATCATCCTGCCAGAAGCTGCCGTTCAGGATGAGGCCTTGGCCGGCAAGAGTCGCAAGACACCGAAGGCACGAAAGGACGAGGACGGCTTCCCCTCCCGCCCCGATCTCGTCATCGTCGACGGCGGCAAGGGGCAGTTCGAGGCCGCCCGCAAGATCATGGCGGAGCTGGGCGCGACCGACATCCCGCTCGTCGCCATCGCTAAGGGCGCCGACCGCAACGCCATGCGCGAGACCTTCCACATGGTGGGCCGCGAACCCTTCAAGCTGCAGCCGCGCGACCCCGCGCTTTATTTCATCCAGCGTTTGCGCGACGAGGCGCACCGCTTCGCCATCGGCACGCACCGGGCCAAGCGCAAGCGCGAGACGATGAAGAACCCGCTCGACGAGATCCCCGGCATCGGCCCATCGCGCAAACGTGCGCTGCTGCTGCATTTCGGCACGGTGAAGGCGATCCAGCGCGCCAAGCTGGACGACCTCATGCGCACGCCCGGCGTCAACGCCGCGACGGCCAAGGCCGTCCATGATTTCTTTCATGATGCTTGAGCTTTCTGCCGCCCTCGCGGTTTTGCGTGTTGACGCTGCGGTGGCGCGCTTGCTTTGGTGCTTCCCGTGACGATTCTTCCAGACGCCATCAGGCGGCGCGGCCCCTGGTCGCTGCCAAACCTCCTCACCTACGGCCGGATCCTCGCGATTCCGGCGCTGGTGGCGATACTGTTCTGGCCGCGTGACGACTGGATGCGCTGGCTCGCTTTGGCGATCTACACGCTGGCCGCCGTCACCGACTATCTCGACGGCTACATCGCTCGCGCCTGGAGCCAGCAATCGGCGATCGGCCGCATGCTCGACCCCATCGCCGACAAGCTGCTCGTCGCTGCCTTGCTGCTCATGCTGGTAGCTGATGGCACGATCCATGGCTGGCCACTCTGGGCCGCCATCGTCATTCTCTGCCGCGAGATCCTGGTCTCGGGCCTGCGCGAGTTCCTCGCCGAGCTCAAGGTCAGCGTCCCCGTCAGCAAGGTCGCGAAATGGAAGACGACGGCGCAACTCTTCGCGCTCGGCTTCCTCATCGCCGGCCCGGCGGGTGACAAGGTCCTGCCCGGCAACACCACGATCGGCATCGTCCTGCTCTGGGCCGCCGCCGGCCTGACGATCTATACGGGCTGGGACTATTT
This sequence comes from Allobosea sp. RIT-PG3_2, assembly GCF_057321085.1. Lineage (NCBI taxonomy): Bacteria > Pseudomonadati > Pseudomonadota > Alphaproteobacteria > Hyphomicrobiales > Alloboseaceae > Allobosea > Allobosea sp. RIT-PG3_2. The sequence goes on from NZ_JBXWCA010000010.1 coordinate 170,168, forward strand.
CAACGCCGGCATCCGCTATCTCGTCCAAGAAGACGAGCGCATGCCATGAGCGCCGCCGTCGCAACGGCTGCGACAGGCACGCGGTCGGTCAGGGTCGTCTATTTCGCCTGGGTGCGCGAGCGCATCGGCCTGCCGGAAGAGACGCTCGACATCCCCGCCGATCTCGCCACCGTCGCCGAGCTCGTGCGCTGGCTAAAGGCGCGCGGCGAAGGCTATGAAGCCGCCTTTGCCGACGAGGCCGTCGTGCGGGCCGCGCTCGACCATGTCCACGCCAAGCCGCAGGCTGCGCTCGGCAACGCCCGCGAGATCGCCTTCTTCCCGCCGATGACCGGCGGCTGAGGCCGCTCGTGACGCCCCTCATCCGCATCCAGAGCGAGGATTTCGAGCTCTCGGACGAGATCGCGGCGCTCAGCCACGGCCGTGCCGATATCGGCGCCGTCGTCTCCTTCACCGGCTTGTGCCGCGACGAGAACGGAATGCTGAGCGCGCTGGAGATTGAGCATTATCCCGGCATGGCCGAGGCGGAGATCGCCCGCGTCGCGGCGGAAGCCGCCGCGCGCTGGCCGTTGATGGGCCTCGTCGCGATCCACCGCTACGGGCTGATCCGGCCGGGCGAGCAGATCGTGCTGGTGCTCGCGGCCTCGACCCATCGCCGCGACGCCTTCGAGGCCGCCGATTTCATGATGGACTACCTCAAGACCCGCGCTCCGTTCTGGAAGCGCGAGCATCGCGCCGACGGCACGCTCGGCAGCTGGGTCGAGGCCAAGGCGGGTGACGACGATGCGGCAAAGCGCTGGGAACAGGCTCCCTGACACGATGAAGCCGCTTGGGCTCGGCGCCGGACTGGCCCTGTTGCCGGCGCTCGCCCTCGCGGCCGCGCCCGAACCGAAGAGCTTCCGCGACTGGATGGCCGGCTGCGACAACGTCAAGGGCTGCACCGCCCTGTCGCTGCCACCCGAAATCGCCGATACGGTCGCCTATCTGCGCCTAGAGCGCCCGGCCGGTCCGGATGCGGCGGTCAAGCTCGTCCTGCAGCTGCGTGGCGACTGGAAGAAGCCGCCGGCGGCGGTCCAGCTCAAGCTCGACGGCGCCCCCTTCCCCACCGGCGGCAAGCCGCTTCCGGTCACCGCCGACGGCGACACCGTCTCGCTGGCCTTTCAGCCGGCCGATATCGCCGCTCTCATCGAAGCCGCGCGCAAGGCGACCAAGCTCGCCGTCGCAGCGCCGGGCGTGACGGCCAGCGTCTCGCTTTCCGGTTCGGTTGCGACATTGCTCTGGATCGACGAGCAGCAAGGGCGGCTCAACACGACATCCGCCCTCATTCGCAAGGGCAGCGCGACGAACATGCCTGCCGCCCCTGCCTTGCCGGTCATCGAGGCGAAGCCCGCTGCCGGCGCCCTGTCGGATAAGGACGCAAAGGCGCTCGCCGCGGCGCTGCGCAAGCAGATCAAGCAGCGCGACGCCGATCTGTGCGAAGACGACGAGATGCTGGTGGCCGCCGACGAAGCCTGGCCGCTCGCGGGCGAGCGCCGCCTTATCGGCCTCGCCTGCTCGCGCGGCGCCTACAATGTCACGACGGCGTTCTGGACGGTCGAGCGCAGCGATGTCGCAGCCGCGAAGCCGATGGCCTTCCCGCAGGGCGAGGGCGATGCCGGGAACATGCTGACCAACGCCGATTTCGATCCGAAGACCGGGCGCATGAGCTTCTTCGCCAAGGGACGGGGGCTGGGCGATTGCGGCGTCATCGGCAGCTATGCCTGGACCGGCGCCGCCTTCGTCCAGACCGAACTCAGCATGATGGGCGAATGCCGCGGCATCGGCGTCGACGACTGGATCACGCTGTATCGCAGCACGGTGAAGTGACATGCGTCATTCTCGGATGGAGCGAGGCTCCAATGCGAGATGGATCCTCGCCGTCATTCCGGGGCAGGCCGCAGGCCTGAGCCCGGAATCCAGAACCGATGCCGTCATGACTTTGCGCGACGGCCCGACTGCGCTTCTCCTGAAACCCGCATCAGTTCTGGGTTCCGGGCTCTTCGCTGACGCGAAGCCCCGGAATGACCCCGTGGTCCACAAAAACACAGGGTAGCCGTTTGTCGTCTTGCCCGGGTCAAGCCCGGGCATGACCGGGCTGGCTCACGCCGCCTTCGACTTCGGGCGGACGGCGTCGGAGTAGTCCTCCATGATCACCTTGCCCATATTGCCGGTGACGAAGGAATAAGGGCCGATCTCGGAGACCAGCGTCACCTCGGCGGCCGAGCCGGTGATGAAGCACTCGTTGAAGCCTTCCAGCTCCTCCGGGCGGATACGCCGCTCCACCACCTCGAAGCCGCGCTGGCGGCACAGGTCGATCACGGACTGGCGGGTGATGCCGTTCAGGAAGCGGTCGGCCAGCGGCGTATGGACCACGCCGTCCTTGATGAAGAAGATGTTGGCGCCGGTGCACTCGGCGACATTACCTTCCCAGTCCAGCATCATCGCATCGGCATAGCCGCCGCGCTCCGCCTTATGCTTCGACAGCGAGCAGATCATGTAGAGACCCGCCGCCTTGGCATGGACCGGCGCGCAGGCCGGGTCGGGCCGGCGGTAATCGGCAACGTCGAGGCGCACGCCCTTCAGCTTCTGCGCCATGTCGAACATGCTCGGCCATTCCCAAACCGCGATCGCGGTATGGATCTTGTTGTTCATGCCTGACACCGCCATCATCTCCGAGCCGCGCCAGGCGACCGGGCGAAGATAGGCGTCCTTCAGCCCGTTCTCCTTCAGGCAGAGATACTTGGCCTCGTCGAGCTCGGCGACCGAATAGGGGATCGTGAAGTCCATGATCTCGGCAGACTTGTGGAAGCGCTGCGAGTGCTCGGTGCTCTTGTAGATGACGCCGTCATAGGCGCGCTCGCCCTCGAACACGCAGGAGCCGTAGTGCAGTCCGTGGGTCAGTACGTGAATCTTGGCGTCCTTCCACGGCACGAGCTTGCCGTCGAACCAGATGACGCCATCGCGCTGATCGAAAGGAATGACTGACATGGGACCTTCTCCTGGGTGCTTCCTCGCTCCGAACTCCGGCACAGCCGTTTTGGGAACGCAAGCATGGGTCTAAAGCTGCGCTGCGACGACGGGCTTTGAAATAATCGTTCGCCGAGCGCCCTTGACCGGTAATCTTCCGTCTGAGATATGTCAATAAGGCTGACCCAAATTTTTGGAAGCGCATTTTGTCCCTGTCCGAACCACGCCCCGACGACACACCGCTCAGATCATCGGCCGATGCCGTGCCGCACGATCTGATCGAGCTGCTGTTCTTCGCCTATCGTGACTTCGTCGGCGACCCCGATCGCATCCTCGCGGATTACGGCTTCGGCCGGGCGCATCACCGCGTGCTTCACTTCGTCCAGCGGTGTCCGGGCCTGACCATCGCCGAGTTGCTCGACATCCTCCAGATCACCAAGCAGAGCCTGAACCGCGTGCTGAAGGAACTGGTCGAGAAAGGCTATATCGAGCAGCGCACCGGGCGGCAGGACAAGCGCCAGCGCCATCTCCACACCACCGCCGCCGGGCAGGACCTCGCGCTTCGCCTCGTCCGCCTCCAGGCCAAGCGGATCAACCGGGCGCTCGACGGCGTCGGCCCCGAAGCTGCCGCGATCGCCGCGCGATATCTGTCCGCCCTGATCGAGCCCACCGAACGGCCGAAGGTCGACCGCCTGCTCGCCAAGCCCTGACGGCGACCGGCTTCGCGCAGTGTGCTATGGGGACCTGGCACCATGCAGGAGGAAGCTACACGCATGATCGCCAGCGAGACCGTATCCAAACCGGCCCGCAAACCTCTGCCCGACGAGGCACCGCATGTGCTCGTCGTCGACGACGACCGGCGCCTGCGCGAGTTGCTCGCCCGCTTCCTCGGCGACAACGGCTATCGCGTCACCACGGCCGCCAATGCGGCGGAAGCCGATACGCGGCTGGGTAACCTCGTCTTCGATGCGATCGTGCTCGACGTGATGATGCCGGGCGAGAACGGCTTCGACTTCGCCCGGCGTTTCCGCGGTGGCTCCGCCGTGCCGATCCTGATGCTGACCGCCCGCGCCGACGGCAAGGACCGCATCAACGGCCTCGAGATCGGTGTCGACGACTATCTCGCCAAGCCCTTCGAGCCGCGCGAATTGCTGCTTCGCCTCGGCAACATCTTGAAGCGCACATTGATCGTCGAGGCCGGCCAATCCGGCACGCGCCCGGATTTCGTCCGCTTCGGCCCCTTCATCTACGGCCTCGCACGCGGCGAGCTGCACAAAGGTGACGAGACCGTCCGCCTGACCGAGCGTGAGCGCGAGATCCTGACGTCGCTGGCCGAGCGTTCCGGCGAGGTCGTGCCCCGCGAGGAGCTCGCCGCGCAAGGTTCGGCCGCCAATGACCGCACGGTCGACGTGCAGATGAACCGGCTGCGCCGCAAGATCGAGCGTGACCCGGCCGACCCGCTCTACCTCCAGACCGTGCGCGGCGTCGGCTACAGGCTGGTGACGGACAGGACGTGACCCCGCTTCAACCCGGCAGGAAGAAGCAGTCGATGCTGCGCCCGGTGGCGGCCGCGCTGACGCGTGGCCTCGCCGCGCTCGACAAGCTGGGCAATCGCCTCGGCAGATCGCTGCGCCCGGTGGTGAAGCGCGTCGGCCGTCCACTCCAGATCATCGCGCGCTACATGCCCAAGGGGCTCTATCCGCGCGCGCTCGTCATCGTCATCGCGCCGGTCGTGCTGCTGCAATCGGTCATCGCCTATGTCTTCATGGAGCGGCACTGGCAGACGGTGACGCAGCGGCTCTCCTCGGCGGTTTCGGCCGACATCGCCATGCTGATCGACGTCTATGAGAGCTATCCGCAGGATGCCGACACCACGACGCTCTCGCGCATCGCCGCCGAGCGCCTCGGCATGGATCTCGACATCATCCCGGATTCCGACCTGCCCGCGCCGGGGCCGCGCCCTTTCTTCTCGCTGCTCGACAACGCGCTCTCGACGGAGCTCAGCCAGCAGGTCGCACGGCCCTTCTGGCTCGACACGGTCGGCCGCTCCAGCCTGATCGAGATCCGCATCAAGCTCGGCAAGGATGTGATGCGCATCCTGACGCGGCGCAACGCCGCCTATGCCTCCAACAGCCACATCTTCCTGCTCTGGATGATCGGGACGTCGCTGATCCTGCTGACCATCGCGGTGCTGTTCCTGCGCAACCAGATCCGGCCAATCCTGAAGCTTGCCGATGCGGCGGAGGCCTTCGGCAAGGGCCGCGACGCCGATTTTCGCCCGCGCGGCGCCCGCGAGGTTCGCCGCGCCGGCAACGCCTTCATCGAGATGAAGCGGCGCGTCGAGCGCTCGATCGGCGAGCGCACGACGATGCTGAACGGCGTCAGCCACGACCTGCGCACCATCCTCACCCGCTTCCGCCTCTCGCTCGCCCTGATGGAGCGTTCCTCCGAGATCGAGGCGCTCGAGAAGGACGTCGACGAGATGAGCCGCATGCTGGAGGACTATCTCGCCTTCGCGCGCGGCGATGCCGGCGAGGTCGCGGTCGAGACCGATATCCGCGCGCTTCTGGAAGAGCTCAAATCGGATGCCGAGCGCCAGGGCCATCAGACCGGGCTCAAAGTGGTGGGCGACCCGCTCGTGGTCATTCGGCCCGATGCCTTCCGGCGCCTGCTGACCAATCTCGTCTCCAACGCCGCCCGTTACGGCGACCGCATCGCGATCACCGCCACGCATGACGCGCGCTACCTCATCGTCATGGTCGACGATGACGGGCCGGGCATCCCGTCGGACCAGCGCGAGGAGGTCTTCCGCCCCTTCTTCCGCCTCGACGAAGCCCGCAACGTCGATGGCGGCGGCACCGGCCTCGGCCTCGCCATCGCCCGCGACATCGCCCGCGCCCATGGCGGCGACATCATCCTCGGCGACTCGCCGCTCGGAGGCCTGCGAGCGACGGTGCGCCTGCCGGTTTAGAGCCGTGCGGGCGAGCGCGCGTCAGCCGGCGCCGATCGGCGCAAGCTGCGGCAGCCGCGCGACGGCATGATCGACGAAGGCGCGTACGCGCGGTGCGGGCTGGCGGCCGCCGGGCATGACCAGCTGGACCGGCAATGGCGGCGGCTCGAATTCCGGCAGGAGCCGTACCAGCGTTCCGGCCGCCAGATCGTCGGCGGCCTGATAGGACAGCACCCGCGCCAGCCCCCGGCCCGCCCGCGCCGCGATCAGCGCCGATTCCACCTCGTTGACGATCAGCCGCGGCGTCAGCACGATCCCGCTGCCACGTCTCGGCCCGCCAAAGCGCCAGTGCAGCGTCTGGTTGGCAGCGACGCTGGCGATCGTCTCATGCGCCGCGATATCGGCCGGGCGGCGTAGCGGCGGGCAGCGCGCGAGGTAGGATGGCGCCGCGACGAGGATGCGCCGGACTTCTCCGACCCTGCGCATCAGGAAACCGGAGTTCGGCAGCGGCCCGATGCGGATCGCGAGCTGCAGATCTTCCTCGATCAGGTCGAGATTGCGGTCGGCCAGCACGATCTCGACCTGGACATGCGGGTAACGATCGAGGAACTCCGAGACCAGAGGGGTGACGTGCCGCCGGCCGAAGGAGAGCGGCGCCGTTATACGCAACAGCCCGCTGACGGGCTCATTCGCCGCGACGCCGAGCGCAGCGTCATAATCGGACAGCAGCCGCCGCGCCGTCGCCGCTAGCTCCCGGCCCGCATCGTTGGGCGTCAATCGCCGGGTGGTGCGCGCGATCAATTGCGCACCGACACGCTCCTCCAGCGCCGCGAGCGCGCGCGTCACCGCCGGACGTGAGTGGCGCAGCCGCCGGGCGGCCCCGGCGAGGCTGCCCGCATCGACAATCGCGACGAAGATCGCGAGCTCCTCGATCCGATCCATGGCATCGTTCCAAAAATTGAAATTCTGACTTCCTTCGATAGCAGATTTCGACATTTATCCGAAACGATCATGATCGCCTCGACAAAGAGGATCATCGCCATGCCATCGACCGAGATCATCCTTCACGGCACCGCCCTTTCCGGCCATGCCCACCGTGTCGAGCTGCTGCTGCGAGCGCTCGGCCTGCCATATCGCCTCGAACAGGCGCCGGCCGAAATCCGGCAGAGCCCGGCCTTCCGCAAGCTCAACCCGCTCGGCCAGATTCCGGTGCTGCAGGATGGCGAGATCACGCTCGCCGACAGCAACGCGATCATGGTCTATCTGGTTAAACGCTACGCGCCGGAGAGTGCCTGGCTGCCCGGCGATGCCGTCGGTGCCGCCCATGTCCAGCGCTGGCTCTCGATCGCGGCCGGCGAGGTCATGCACGGCCCCTCCATCGCCCGGCTGATCACGCAGTTCGGCCTCAAGGACGACAAGGCGCGGGCCAAGCGAATCGCGGCGCGGCTGCTCGCCTTCATGGAAGAGCATCTGGCGGAGCGCGAATACCTCGCTGCCACCCATCCGACGCTGGCCGATCTCGCCTGCTATTCCTACATCGCCCACGCGCCGGAGGGCGGCATCCCGCTCGCGCCCTATCCGGCCGTGCGCCGGTGGCTCGCCCGCGTCGAGGCCCTGCCCTTCTTCAAGCCCATCCCGCCCTCGCCCCTTCCCGTGGAGCGCGACGACGATGCTGCCTGACGGACCCTTTCACGCCGGCGAACTCGCCGCGCAGGCACGGGCGGGCGTCGCCGCACGCGGCGCCGGCATCCGCAGCTTCATGCCGGACCAGCACCGCATCTTCTTCGGCCAGCTGCCCTGGCTGTTCGCGGGCGTTCTCGACCGGGATGGCTGGCCCCTGGCGACGGCGCTGACCGGGCCGATAGGCTTCGCCGCGAGCCCCGACCCGACCAGCCTCGCCATCGCGTCTTCGCCGCAACCCGATGATCCGGGATTCTACGCCATCCAGCCCGACAGCGCGATTGGCCTGCTCGGCCTTGAATTCGAAACCCGCCGCCGCAACCGCGCCAATGGCCGGATCGAAACCGTCGACGACAAAGGCTTCGCGGTCTCCGTCGGGCAGAGCTTCGGTAATTGTGCCAAATACATCCAGGCGCGGACCAGATTACCGGACGGAGGAGAACAGCCCCAGGCGGCGCAGACGCTCGCCCGCCTCGACGAAGCTGCCCAAGCCCTGATCGCCGCTTCCGACACGCTGTTCATCGCGAGCGCCGCAGCTGCCGGTACGCCGGGCGGCGGCGTTGACGTCTCGCATCGCGGCGGACGGCCCGGCTTCATCCGCATCGACGGCGACACGCTGACCGTGCCCGACTTCGTCGGCAACAACTACTTCAATACGCTCGGGAACCTGCTGGACGAGCCCCGCGCGGCCATCCTCCTCGTCGATTTCGCCACCGGGACAATGCTCCAGCTTCAAGGACTGGTGGAGATCATCTGGGACGGGCCGGAGCTTGCCGGGCTGGAAGGGGCGCAGCGTCTCTGGCGCTTCCATGTCACTCGCGGCTGGCGGAGCGCTCATGCGCTGCCGCTGCGCTGGACGGCACCCGATTATGCACCGACCACGCTGCAGACCGGCATCTGGGCAGGCTCGCGCGCGGCGGTCGCGGCGGCCTAGAACAGCCGGCCGCCGTCCGGAACGGCGAGGCCGGGGCCGATCAGCACAACCTCACCTTCTGTGTCGGGGATGCCGAGCGTCAGTACCTCGGACATGAACTTGCCGATCTGACGCGGCGGGAAATTGACCACCGCGAGGACCTGCCGGCCCAGCAGATCCTCGGGCCGATAGTGCTTGGTGATCTGCGCCGAGGATTTCTTGCGGCCGATCGTGCCGCCGAAATCGATGACGAGCTTGAGCGCCGGCTTTCGCGCTTCAGGATAAGGCTCGGCCTCGACGATCGTGCCGACACGAATGTCGACCTTGAGGAAATCGTCGAAGCCAATCGGCGCGGCCGGCTCGGTGGAAGCGCTCAAAACTCCTCCCAGCCCTTGTCGCGGGCGTCGGCATCGAGCTTGCGCGCGACCATGGCGCTCCCGTTATGGGCCTTGGTGGCACGCGGCGCGGCAGGCCGGGGCGCAACCTTGGCAGCGGGCGCGGCCACCGCCTGCATCGTCCGCGCCATGGCTTTGAGGCCGGCGACGTCCCCGCCGAGCTGGAAGCGCGCGACCATCGCGGACAGGCGGTCGGCCTCCTGCGACAGCGAATGAGCTGCTGCGGTCGACTGCTCGGCCATCGCGGCGTTCTGCTGCGTCGCCTGGTCCATCTCGCTGACCGCGGAATTGACCTCCTGGAGACCGGAGGCCTGCTCCTGCGCCGCACCGGCGATCTCCGCAACGAGCACGGTGACGCGGTTGATCTCGGAGGCCATGCGCTGCAGCGCCCCGCCCGTCTGGCCGACGAGAGTGACGCCCTTCTCGACCTCGATGGTCGAGGCGTCGATCAGCGTCTTGATTTCCTTGGCGGCAGAGGCCGAACGCTGCGCCAGCGCCCGCACCTCGGACGCGACGACCGCGAAGCCCTTGCCGGCATCGCCGGCGCGGGCGGCCTCGACCGAGGCGTTGAGCGCCAGGAGGTTGGTCTGGAAGGCGATCTCGTCGATCACGCCGACGATCTGCGAGATCTCCTGCGCCGACTTCTCGATGCCGCCCATCGCCGTCACGGCATCGCGCACGATGCTGGTCGACTGCTCGGCCTCGGTCTTGACCTGATCGGTCGCCTGATTGGCAAGGCGTGCGCTCTCGGCGGTCTGGCGGACCGTGGCGGTGAGCTGGTCGAGCGCCGTCGCCGTCTCCTCGACCGAGGAGGCCTGCTGCTCGGTGCGGCTGGCGAGGTCGTCGGCCGCCTGGCTGATCTCGGTGGAGCCGGCCTTCATGCTCTCGGTGTTGGTCGCGATCTGGCGCATCGCGTCTTGCAGCTTGGCGATCGCGCCGTTGAAGTCGTCCCTGAGCTTGACGTACTCCGTGGTGAAGGCGTCCTGGATCCGATAGGTCAGGTCGCCATCCGAGAGCCGCTCCAGCCCGGTGGCCAGAGCCTGGACCACGCCGGCCTGCACGCGGGCATGCTCTGCGCGGTCGGCTTCGTTGCGGCGACGCTCGCCATCGGCGGAGCTGCGATGACCGGCGGCCTCCTCCTCAGCGCGCAGCTTGTCGGTCTCCATCGCCTCCTTGGCGAGAGCCGCATCACGGAAGACGACGAGGGAACGCGCCATCGAGCCGATTTCGTCGGGCCGCTCCTGATGGGCGATCTCGGCATCGAGATGGCCGGACACGAGCCCGTCCATCGAACCCTTCAGCGAATGCAGCATCCTGGAAGCGCGGCGGCTCAGGAAGAGGACGAGGCCGAGCATGACGAGCCCGAGCGGCACCAGCACCTTGGCGACGCCGCCGACCATGCTCATGAAGGCCGCATCGACGTCATGCACATGCACGCCCGAACCGACCACCCACTGCCACTTCGGAATGCCGATGACGTAGGAAATCTTGAGGGAGGGCTCCTTGTCGCCGGCCTTGAGCCAGCCATAGTCGACGAAGCCTTCGCCCTTTGTCTTCCCCAGCGAAATCATCTCCTGGACGAAGAACTTGCCGTCCGCGTCCTTGAACGGCTTCATGTCCGTCGACTGGATCTTCTTGTTGGCATGCAGCACGCTGATGCCGTCGAAGTCGCAGAGGAAATAGTAGTTGCCGTTGTCGAAGCGCGCGCTGCCGAGGGCCTCGATGGCCATCTTCTTCGCGTCCGCTTCCTTGAGTTCGCCGGCTTCGACGCGCGCCAGATAGCCCTTGATGGTCGTTGCCGCGGCCTCGACCTGGTTCTTCATCTCACCGCGTTTGAGCGCAAGCATCTCGTTGCGGGCGGCATTCAACGTGTAGCCGACGCTGCCGACGACGATCAGCACGGCCAAGGCTGCGATCAGCGAGAATGAGCGGCTGATCGACAGGGTCGTAAGCTTCTTGGTGAACGACATGCCCGTGTCCTGCGCGAGATGAAGATTCCCTCCATTCGCGCAAATTGACTAAGGCACGCTTAACGTTGACGCATTTCGGCCATATTCTGCGGAATTTGGTCCGGACGTCAGATGGCGGGCGCGTAATCCTCGTTATCCTCGCCGCGATCGGAAGCGCGTTCGCGCCGGCGGGCCCTCAGCGGCCGGCCCGAGCAGATCGCCCGCGCCAGGCCTCGGAACGGCGCCGTCAGCCGGTGGACATCCTCGACCCGCGCCATGATGCGCCCCGCCGTCTTCAGCTCGCGATCGAGCCGCGCCATGGTCTTGGACAGTTCCGGCTCGTCGTCATCGAGCCACGTTTCGGAAACCCGCGCCATCAGCAGCACCGCGCCCTGCACCCGCAGATGGCCGAGCGCATCCTCGGTCGGGATGCCGGCGGAGGCGAGCATATAGCGCCAGGAATTGACCGCGCCGCGGTTGAGCGCAGCCAGCGTCAGCGGATCGCGCCGGATGACGGGCGCGATCTTGCGCAAGGCCGCCTTGTAGGGCGTCATCGCGTCGAGCCGGCGCATGACGAGATCGAACAGGCGCTCCTTGACCGGCTCCCCCGCCAGATCGTCGGACGTGCCGGCCAGCACCGCGTCGTCGACGATGCGCGTCACGCCGCCGAGCATGGCGAGCTTGGAGGGAAAGAGCCCCCGCAGCTGCGTCAGCGTCAGCCCGGCCTCGGCAGCGATGTCCGGCAGCTCGATCTGATCCCAGGGCCGGTCCACGGCGAGCTTCATCAGCGCATCGACGGCGCGCCTGCGCGGATCGCCCGGCTTGGCGGCAGATTCAGGCTGCACGGCCTCGGGCGGGGTGGAAACGGGCTTGCGGGCCATAGGACTGCTCCTTTCGCTTCGCGATGAGGAGAGGTTAGGCCGCTATCGTGGCAGGTGGAAGGCCGATCAGCCCGAAAGCTCGCCGGCGCGACGTTTGGCAGCAGCCACGGCCTTGCTCAGCAGCGGCTTCATGCCGTCATCGGCCATCAGGACCTCGAGCGCCGCAGCCGTCGTCCCGCCGGGCGAGGTCACGTTCTGGCGCAGTGTGCCGGGCGGCAGCGGCGACTGGAACAGCAGCTCGCCCGCACCCTCGACTGTCGCCCGCGCCAGCCGCTCCGCCACATCCGCGGGCAGGCCGGCTTCGGTGCCGGCAGCGGCCAGGCACTCGACCAGATAAAAGACATAGGCCGGGCCGGAGCCGGACACGGCCGTGACGGCATCGATCAGCCCCTCGTCATCCAGCCATTCGACCTTGCCGATGCTGCCGAGCAGCGCATCGGCGGTGGCGCGCTGCGCAGCGCTCACGCCCTTGCCGGGCGCCGCGGCGGTGGCTCCGCGCTGCACGGCGGCCGGCAGGTTCGGCATGGCGCGGATGATCGCGCCCGCATTCGGCAGGCGCGCGGCGAGATCGCCGAGCGTCTTGCCTGCGAGGATCGAGATCAGCAACGTCCGGGGATGGATGAAGGCCTGCACCGCCGGCGCCGCCGTGTCGAGCATCTGCGGCTTGGTCGCGAGCACGACGACATCGGCAGCGGGAATCTCCTTGGCCGACGGATTGAGCCGCATCCCCTTTTCCTGGGCGAGCTCGACCATCTCGTCCGAAGGCTTGGGGTCGATCAGGCTGATCCCCTTCGGATCGATGCCGATGCGCAGCCAGCCCTCCAGCATCGCTCCGCCCATCTTGCCCGCACCGATCAGGACGAGCGATTGCGGAAGGGAGTTCGACATGGCGGCCTCGCGACGGCTGGCGATCCCGGACCCGCGCCGGGATTCTCTAGTTCTCAGCCTTCCCGTCATGTCGCCGCCGGGTCAAGCCCGGCAGCGACGGCCGGGCAATGTCAGGCTTCGCCGACCGTCTCCAGGATGGCGCCTTCCATCCCTTCCTTCGCCGTCTTGCCGGCCCAGACCACGAACTGGAAGGCCTGATAGTAGCGTTCGCAGGCCTCGACGGCCGTCTTGACCAGCGCCGCCGCCTGCTCGTCCGTCGGCTCCGCTCCGCCCGACAGCAATAGCGCATGGCGGTACATCACGACGCTCTCGGTGCTCCAGAGATCGAAATGTCCGAGCCAGAGCTGCTCGTTGACCAGGCTCACGAGCTGCAGCACCTCGCTGCGCCGCCGCTCCGGCACCTTGAGATCGAAGGCGCAGGCGATGTGCAGCGCCTCGACCTCGGCCAGCCAGGTGATGGCGACATGATATTCCGACCAGCCGCCCGTCACCGCGACCGAAAGCTCATCCTCGCTGTCGCGGTCGAAGTTCCAGCCATTGAGGGCAGCGAGGCGTTCGAACAAGTCGAGAGGGTTGGAGGGCCGATCCAGCTCGGCATCCATATCGAGGTCTATCATGCCCTGGGGTCCACCTTCCGGAGCTGGCGCTCCGGCGCGTTCGAGAAGAGGAACACGGCGACTGGAAATCCGAAGGAACGCAACACACCTCCGGGGCACTCCGCGGGGAGCATCCCAACTCGTCGACCCGGAGCGAATCCGCCCGACGAATCAATTCTTTCCACCGACGATAGCGCAGGCGCTGTGACGCTCCCAACACAGCGTGAAGCTCTGCGGATTCGGCCGGCCGGCTCAATCCCCCCGAAGGGCTGTCCACAGCACATGGCTGTGGACATGACGCCACGGCATGGGCGCCATCGCGTCAGGGCTGGCGTCAGGATTTGCCGAGCCGCTCCTCGATCGCGGCGAGGCGCGCCGCGAGCTTGTCGTTCTCCTCGCGGGCGATGAGCGCCATTTCGCGCACCGCCTCGAACTCCTCGCGGGTGACGACGTCGAGATCGCGCAGCAGGCGCTCGATTTGCGTCTTCACGACTGTCTCGACCTCGCGGCGCACGCCCTGCGCGGCGCCGGCCGCGTCGGTGGCGAGGCGCGCGATGTCGTCGAGGATGCGGTTGCCGGGGTTCACCATGGCTCTCTCCCGTTTGGGCGAAACTCTCTGACGACAGCCTATAGGCAGCGCAGGCGGGCGCCGCAATCGCGCTGGCACGTCGAGGGCTTGCCCGGCGGACGGCGGCGCGATCAAATGTCGGTCCGCTTCAAGGAGTTGCGCCATGGCCCTGCATTTCACACCCGCCGAATTTACCCGCCGCCGCGAAGCGCTCCTTGCCGCCATGCAGGCCGGCCGCCTCGACGCGCTCTTCCTGTTCCAGCAGGAATCGATGTTCTGGCTGACCGGCTACGACACCTTCGGCTTCTGCTTCTTCCAGTGCCTCGTCGTCAGGGCGGACGGCACGATGGCGCTGCTGACCCGCTCCGCCGATTTGAGACAAGCGCAGCAGACCTCGAACCTCGGCGACATCCGCATCTGGAAGGACGGACGCGAGGCCAATCCGGCCAAGGATCTGCTCGCCCTGTCTGATGATCTCGGCCTCTCCGGCAAGCGCATCGGCGTCGAGTTCGAATCCTACGGCCTCGTCGCCGCCAATTATCGCAAGCTCGAAGCCGCTTTCGCCGGCCAGGCCAAGCTCGTCGACGCCTCGACCATCGTGACGCGGCTGCGAGCCGTGAAATCGGCGGAGGAGATCGCCTATGTCAGGCGCGCCGCCGCGCTCACCGACGCCGCAGACCAGGCCGCACTCGATGTGATCCGGGCCGGCGCCGACGAGGGCGATATCCTCGCCGCTCAGCACAATGCGATCTTCGCTGGGGGCGGCGACTACCCGGCCAACGAGTTCATCATCGGCTCGGGTTGCGACGCCCTGCTCTGCCGCTACAAATCCGGCCGGCGCCAGCTCGACGCCAACGATCAGATCACCCTCGAATTCGCTGGCGTCGACCGGCACTACCATGTCGCGGCGATGCGCACCGTCGTGGTCGGCGAGCCGCGACCGCTGCACCGCCCCTATCACGCCGCCGCGAAGGACGCGCTGCTTGCCTGCGAAGCCGCGCTGAAGCCCGGCCGCACGGCCGGAGATGTCTTCGCGGCGCATGCCCGCGTCCTCGACGAGCACGGCCTTGCGCAGCACCGGCTCAACGCCTGCGGCTACTCGCTCGGCGCCAAGTTCACGCCGTCCTGGATGGATTGGCCGATGTTCTACGAGGCCAATGACTGGGAGATCGTGCCGGGCATGGTGATGTTCGCCCATATGATCCTGATGGATTCCGACAGCGAGACCGCCATGTGCCTGGGCCGGACCTATCTGGTCGGAGCCGGCGGCGCCGAAGCGCTCAATCTGCCTGATCTGGACCTCGCCCTCCGTTGAGCCTAGAACAGGGGCACAGGGAATCTCGAAGCGGTCCACAGCCCAAAGGGCGGGAGGCGTCATGATCAACCGTTTGAGCGGCCTCGCTTTGGGGCCGGTTTTTGCGCTGGCGCTCGCCGGATGCCAGGAAACCACCCAGACCGCGGCGCGTCCGCGCGTCGATGCGCCGGGCGTTCCGGTCTCCGTCCAGAGCATCTCGGGCGCACCCGAGGATGTCACCACGAGCTTCGCCGGCCTGCTCGGCGAGGCCGCTGCCGAGCGCAAGATGGAGATCGTGCCCGGCAACAAGCCGGCACGCTTCCGGGTCAAGGGCTACCTCACCGCCCAGCCGACCGAGGACGGCCAGACCTCGCTCGCCTTCGTCTGGGACGTCTATGATTCGACCAAGCAGCGCGCCCAGCGCGTCCAGGGCGAAAGCATCGGCAAGCGCAGCGGCAGTTCCGACCCCTGGGCCGGCATCGACCAGACGATCGTCGCCAAGGCCGCCTCCGACTCGATGGACGCGATCGCGAGCTTCCTGGTCACGACGCCGGCCGTCGCAACGCTCGATGCCGGTAAGGACAAGAAGAGCGCCAAGCCCAGCACCAGGGTCGCCGCCGCCCCCGACAAGAAGAGCTGATCGCCGGCGCTCCGCTGGCCGGCGACGCAAGGTCAGTGGATTCCGGGTCACGCCAGGCGCTCGACGCCTTTTTGCGCAGCTATATTGCAGCGCAACGGTCGACTCCCTGTCATCGCGCTGTTAAGAGCCGTTCGAATTGAGCCGGCATCGCCGGCTCGTGCCCCGCCTTGTCCAACGGTGCGCCACGGCATGCCCTCTCATTTCAAAGTCGTCGCCGGCAATTCCAACCGGCCGCTCGCTGAAGCGATATGCAGCCATCTCAGCATACCGCTCGCCAAGGCCACGGTCCGGCGGTTCGCCGACATGGAAGTCTTCGTCGAGATTCAGGAGAACGTACGCGGGCAGGATGTCTTCATCATCCAGTCCACCTCCTTCCCGACCAACGACCACCTGATGGAACTGCTGATCATCACCGATGCGCTGCGCCGCTCCTCGGCCAAGCGCATCACGGCGGTGATTCCCTATTTCGGCTATGCCCGGCAGGACCGGCGCGCCTCGGGCCGCACCCCGATCTCGGCCAAGCTCGTCTCGAACCTGATCACCCATGCCGGCGTCGACCGCGTGCTGACGCTCGACCTGCATGCCGGCCAGATCCAGGGCTTCTTCGACATCCCCACCGACAACCTGTTCGGCGCCCCGCTGATGGCGCGCGACATCAAGGACCGGCTGGAGTGGAAGAACGCCATGGTCGTCTCGCCTGACGTCGGCGGCGTGGTCCGCGCTCGCGCGCTTGCCAAGCGCATCGACGCCCCGCTCGCCATCGTCGACAAGCGGCGCGACCGGCCGGGCGAGTCCGAAGTTATGAACATCATCGGCTCGGTCGAGGGCCGCTCCTGCATCCTGATCGACGACATCGTCGACTCCGGCGGCACGCTTGTGAATGCGGCGGAGGCCCTGCTCGATCAGGGCGCCAAGGAGGTCTTCGCCTATATCACCCATGGCGTGCTCTCGGGCGGCGCGGTGGCGCGCATCGCCTCGTCGAAGCTCAAGGAGCTCGTCATCACCGACTCGATCATGCCGACCGAGGCCGTGAAGGTCGCCCGCAACATCCGCGTCATCTCCATCGCCGGCCTGATGGGCGAGGCCATCGAGCGCACGGCGAGCGAAACCAGCGTGTCCAGCCTGTTCGACTGAGGGCGCTAGTGTGAGCGCCCGCGCCCTCGTCCTGTTCTCCGGCGGCCAGGATTCCACCACCGCGCTGGCCTGGGCTCTCGAGCGCTTCGATGCGGTCGAGACGATCGGCTTCGACTACGGCCAGCGCCATCATGTCGAGATGGAATGCCGTCTCGCGATCCGGGAAAAACTGCCGGCGCTGTCCTCGCGCTACGCCGAGCGGCTCGGCCCCGACCATCTCGTCGACCTGAAGGCGCTCGGCGCGATTTCCGACACCGCGCTGACGCGCGAGACCGAGATCGCCTTCGCGGAGACCCGCCTGCCGACCACCTTCGTGCCCGGGCGCAACCTGATCTTCCTCACATTCGCCGCCGCCGTCGCCTATCGCCGCGACCTGAAGCACATCGTTCTCGGCGTCTGCGAGACCGATTATTCGGGCTATCCCGATTGCCGCGACGACACGATCAAGGCGATGCAGGTCGCGCTGGGCCTGGGTCTCGACCGCCGGCTCGTACTCCATACGCCGCTGATGTGGCGCGACAAGGCGCAGACCTTCGCGCTGGCGCGCACGCTCGGCGGGCAGGCGCTGCTCGACCTCGTTCTCGAAGAGACGCATAGTTGCTATCTCGGCGACAGGACGACCCGGCATGACTGGGGTTTCGGCTGCGGCCATTGCCCGGCATGCGATTTGCGGTCAAAAGGCTTCGCGGCCTATCTCGTAACACCCGACGACAGCGGACCATCCTATGACTCGTGATCGCCAGCGACAGCTCGAAGGCCTCGTCGCACTCGTCCTGTTCGGCCTCACCATTCCCGCGGCCAACTGGCTGATCGGCAATGCCGGCTCGGTCTGCATCCCCAACGGGCCCTGCCTCGTGCCGGTCTGGCCCGGCGTGATGGCGCCGAGCGGCGTCCTCATGGTCGGCCTCGCGCTGGTCCTGCGCGACCTCGTCCAGCGCCGCCTCGGCACGCTGGCCGGCCTCGGCGCGATCGCCGTCGGCACGCTGATCTCGGCCATGCTCGCCCCGCCGGCCATCGTTATCGCCTCGGTCGTGGCGTTCCTGCTGTCGGAGCTCGCCGACTTCGCCGTCTATACGCCCTTGCAGCGCCGGCGCTTCCTCACCGCCGTCCTGGCATCCGGCGTCGTCGGCCTCGTCGTCGACAGCATCGTCTTCCTGCACCTCGCCTTCGGCAGCCTGGATTTCCTCGCCGGCCAGATCATCGGCAAGGCCTGGATGGTGCTGTTCGCGGTGCCGCTGATGTATGTCCTGCGCCGTCGCGACGAGCGGCTCGGCCTCGCCGCCGCCTGAGGCGGGTAAAGTTTGAATCGGCGCCGCAATCGGCCCTTAAGGCGTTTGCGGTAAGCCCGCGTTCTTCGACAAGCTCTCAGCGTCGGGAACTGCGTGATCAGACCCTCGGGCCACCTGCAAGCTCTGCAGAACGATATTCTTGAAGACATCGCGCGGGGCGAGGCCCTCGCGACATGCATGGAGCGTCTCTGCCACCGGGCCGAGGCGATCTCGCCTGGCGTCGTCTGTTCCGTCGTCAACGTCGATGATCGCGGCTGCCTGCAGCCTCTCGCCTCGCCCAGCCTGCCGGCCCATTACATCGCCGGGATCGCCGGGATGCAGATCGGTCCCCAAGCCGGATCGTGCGGCACTGCGATCCATCGCGCCGCTCCGGTCGAAGTCACCGACATAGCGACCGATCCGCTCTGGCAATCCTATGCGCAGCTCGTCCTGCCGCTCGGCCTGCGCGCCTGCTGGTCGACCCCGATCAAGGCACGCGACGGCCGCGTCGTCGGCGCCTTCGCCTTTTATTTCCCCAAGCCGCGCCAGCCGCGGGACCTCGAACGCCGCATCGTCGCGACCTGCGTGCATCTCTGCGCCATCGCGATCGAGCATGACGAGGTGCGCACGCGCAACCACCGCCTCGCCTATTTCGATACGCTGACCCGGTTGCCGAACCGCGCCCAGTTCAACGATGCGATCGCCACGATCAGCGCGGCCTCGCAGCGCTATGGGCTGCTGCTGATCGACATCGACCATCTGAAGATCGTGAACGATACGCTGGGCCACGCCGCCGGCGACAGCCTGATCGCCGGCGTGGGCGATCGACTGAGCGCGGCCTTGGGCGGCTGCCTGACCTGCCGGATCGGCGGCGACGAATTTGCCGCGCTGATTCCCGGTTGCGACAGCGCCGCAAGGATGCGCAGCCTCGCCTCGGCCGCTCTCGCAGCCGTCGCCACGCCGCTCGACCATGACGGCCACAGCATCCAGCCCAGCGTCACCATCGGCGGCGCCATTGCCGGCGAGGACGGGGAAGACAGCGTGACGCTCCGGCAGAACGCCGATCTCGCGCTGTATCATGCCAAGGAAACCCGCCGCGGCCGCTATGTGCGCTTCCGCCGGAAGCTGCGCAGCGCGATGATGCATCGCACCCGGATCCGTAAGGATGTCGCAGGCGCGCTCGGCAGCGAGCGCATCATCCCCTATTACCAGCCGATCATCCGGCTCGACACGGCCGAGATCGTCGGGGTCGAGGCGCTCGCCCGCATGCGACTCGACGACGGCCGCATCGTCGCGGCAGGCGAGTTCCAGGAGGCGTTGCAGGACCCCAAGATCGCCCACCGCATCACCTCGCAGATGCTCGCTTCCGTCGCCGCCGACATGGCCGACTGGCAGGATGCCGGCCTGCATGTCCGGCATGTCGGCCTGAACGTGACCTCGGCCGATTTCCAGAAGGGTGACCTCGCCCAGCGTGCCGCAAGAGCGCTCGACAAGGTGGGCGTGCCGATGCAGCACCTCGTCATCGAGATCACCGAGCAGGTCTTCATGGGCGGGCGCAGGGACGGCGTCGCCAGAACGATGGAAGCGTTGCGCGCGCTCGGGATGCTGGTGGCGCTCGACGATTTCGGCACCGGCTTCGCCTCGCTGACCCATCTGCTCGATTTTCCGATCGACATCATCAAGATCGACCGCTCCTTCGTCGGCCCGATCGACAGCGGCGCCCGCAGCGCGGTGATCGTCGAATCCCTGCTGACGATGACCCGCCGCCTCGGCATGAAGATCATCGCCGAAGGCATCGAGACCCAATCGCAGGCCCAGCGCCTCGAGGAGATGGGTTGCCGCTTCGGACAGGGCTACCTCTATTCCCCGCCGGTCCCGGCATTCATCATCCGCGAACTGGTGCAGCGCTTCGGCCAGGCCGCTCCCGCCTTCCTGCCCGAGCGCGATATCGTCGCCAACGCGGCGTGACGCAGCGGACTTGAGATTGCGCCGGTTTTACCCTATGAGCAGCGTCGCGCCCGGCTGACACCCTTGGAGGCTCTGGACGCACGAACCGATGGCCGCCACGAGGCGGCCTTGTCATTTACAAGTCAAGGACATCCAACATGACCGCCGTGAAGCAAATCGAGGCTTCGGCGCGCGCACAGGTCGGCAAGGGGGCCGCCCGTGCAGTTCGCCGCCAGGGCCAGACGCCTGCCGTGATCTATGGTGGGGGGGCTGCTCCCGAAGCCATCGCGCTCGACTCCAACAAGACCCGCCAGCTGATTTTCGGCGGCCACTTCCTGACCACGATCTTCGAGATCACCGTCGCCGGCAAGAAGCACCGCGTCATTCCGCGCGACTACCAGCTGGACCCGGTCAAGGACTTCCCGCTGCACGTCGACTTCCTGCGCGTCGCCAAGGGCCAGACCGTGACCGTTCAGGTTCCGATCCACGTCATCGGCCAGGACGCCAGCCCCGGCATCAAGAACGGCGGTCTCGTCCAGCTCGTCGAGCACACCCTCGAAATCACCGTCGAGCCCGAGAACATTCCGGAAGCCTTCGAGGTCTCCGTCGCCGGCCTGAACATCGGTGACCAGATCGAAGCCAAGGCCATCAAGCTCCCGACCGGTGCCAAGCTGACCGTCGGTTCCGACGCGACGATCGTCACGCTCGCTCCGCCGACGGTCGATGTCGAGCCTGCGGCCGAGGCCGAGACGGCTGCCGAGGCTCCGGCCGAAGCCAAGGCCTGAGGACGCGGCGCCAACCCGGCGCCCTCCCCTGCCAATCCAGTCGAACGAGACGGCCGGGACCTCCCGGCCGTCTTGCTATGAGCCTGCCGGAGTTCCGCCATGCTGATCTTTGCCGGCCTCGGCAATCCGGGCGGGCGCTATGCCCGCAACCGGCACAATATCGGCTTCATGGCCGTCGAGGAGATCGCGCGCCTCCATCGCGCCTCGCCCTGGCGCGCGCGCTTCCAGGCGGAGGCCTGCGAGGCCACCATCGGGGCTGAGAAGATCATACTGCTCAAGCCGCAGACCTACATGAACGAGTCCGGCCGCTCGATCGGCGAGGCCGCCCGCTTCTTCAAGATCGCACCCGCCGACGTCATCGTCTTCCACGACGAGCTCGACCTCCCGCCCGCGAAGCTCAGGGTCAAGCTCGGCGGCGGCAATGCCGGCCATAACGGGCTGCGCTCGACCACCGCGGCGATCGGCAACGACTACCGCCGCGTGCGGATGGGCATCGGCCATCCCGGCGACAAGGCGCTCGTCCATTCCTACGTGCTCAACGATTTCGGCAAGGTCGAGCAGCCCTGGGTAGAGGATCTCTGCACCGCCTGCGCCGATCACGCGGCCTTGCTGTCGGCCCATGACGATGCCGGTTTCCAGAACAAGGTGCATCTCTTCATGGATGCGCGTGGTCATGCCGCGGTGAAGCAGATCGGCGAGAAGGCCGCCGACTGACCCGTCACAGGGGCAGCTTCGCCCCGGATTTGGCGACCGTGACGCGGCTCGTGCTGTAGCTGCCATCCGCTTGCCGGCTTGCCGTCATCGCAACCTGCGCGCCGGGCCTGAGTTCGCTCGCCTCGGCCGGCGCGGCCATCAGGATGGCGGCTTCCGGCGTGATCACGACCTTCTGCTCGCCGCCGGGATAGCTCAGCACCAGGCTGGCGCCGTCCACCCGCGAGACCGTCTCGGCCACCGTCGCATTGGTCATGGTCGAATCCGGCAGCACACCCCAGGGCCGGTGCCCCTCGCCCGTGCCGCGCATCGCCTCGGGGAAGATGAATACCTGCACGGCTAGCAGCGTACCATCCGGCTGCGGCTTGGCGCCGACGCCGATGAAGCTGCCCTTGGCGATGTCGGAGGCCTTGGCGGGCACCACCCCGCCGGTGGAGAAGCCCGGCGCGAGCGCGATCTTGGCCTCGCGTCCCTCGGGCGTCTTTAGGGTCAGGACCGAGCCGTTCATGGCTTCGACCTCGCCCCGCAGCCGCGTGCCCCCCTGTTGGGCCTGCGCCGCGCCGACGGCAAGGAGGGAAGCGAGAACGACGGAGAAGAGCGGAAGCTTGCGCATGGGATAACCGATCGCGAGGAGGCCTGCCGGCGATCCAGCACCGCCGCCCGCCCAGCCGCCATGCACGTTCGCGTGAGCGGCACCTCGCCCATCCGGCCGGCAGCACTTGTCTTTATCGCGCAAGCCCCCCAATAAGGCCGCAACTTTCAAAGCTTCACGCCCGGCAGCGGCCAATCGCGCCGGGCAACGGAACAGGCGATCATGGGCTTCAAATGTGGCATCGTCGGCCTGCCGAACGTCGGCAAGTCGACCCTCTTCAACGCGCTGACGCAGACGGCCGCGGCACAGGCCGCGAACTATCCGTTCTGCACCATCGAGCCCAATGTCGGCGACGTGGCGGTGCCGGACGAGCGGCTGGAGAAGCTCGCCGCCATCGCCGGCTCCAAGGAGATCATCCCGACGCGGCTGACCTTCGTCGACATCGCCGGCCTGGTGCGCGGCGCGTCGAAGGGTGAAGGGCTCGGCAACCAGTTCCTCGCCAATATCCGCGAATGCGACGCCATCGCCCATGTCGTGCGCTGCTTCGAGGATGGCGACATCACCCATGTCGAGGGCAAGGTCGCGCCGATCGACGACATCGAGATCATAGAGACCGAGCTGATGCTCTCCGATCTCGAAAGCCTCGAAAAGCGCGTCCTGCCCCTAGAGAAGAAGGCGAAGGCCGGCGACAAGGAGGCCAAGGAAGCGGCCGATCTGATGAATCGCTGCCTCGTGCTGCTGCGCGACGGCAAGCCTGCCCGCCTCGTCCAGCTCGCCGCCGAGGAACGCCGGCCCTTCGAATTGCTCGGCCTGCTCTCCTCGAAGCCCGTCCTCTATGTCTGCAATGTCGAGGAAGCCAGCGCCGACAAGGGCAATGCCTTCTCCGAGCAGGTGAAAAAGCGCGCCGCCGAGGAAGGCGCCGTCGCCGTGGTCGTCTCGGCCAAGATCGAAAGCGAGATCGCGGTGCTGCCGCCCGAAGAGCAGGCGGATTATCTCGAGGCGGTCGGCCTCGAGGAGCCCGGCCTGAACCGCGTCATCCGCGCCGGCTACAGCCTGCTCAACCTCGTGACCTACTTCACCGTCGGTCCCAAGGAGGCCCGGGCCTGGACGATCGAGAAGGGCACCAAGGGCCCGCAGGCGGCAGGCGTAATCCATACCGATTTCGAGAAGGGCTATATCCGCGCCGAGACCATCGCCTATGACGACTATGTCGCCAACAAGGGCGAGGCCGGGGCGCGCGAAGCCGGCAAGTTCCGCCTCGAAGGCAAGGAATACGTCGTCGCCGACGGCGACGTGCTGCATTTCCGCTTCGCGAACTGAGGCGCGCCCAGAGGATCCCGGCCGATGCTGCAGTTCGAGGATTTCGTCGCCGGCGAGGTCACACGCTCGCGCGGCATCGCCGTTTCTCAGGACGAGCTGATCGCCTTTGCCTCGCGCTACGACGCGCAGGATTTCCATGTCGATCCGGAAGCCGCCAAGGCGAGCTTCGTCGGCAGGCTGATCGGCTCCGGCTGGCATAGCTGCTCGCTGCTGATGCGCTTGATGGCGGAGGAGTTCCTGCTGGACTCCACCGGCATGGGTGCGCCCGGCATCGAGGAGGTGAGGTGGCTGCGGCCCGTCTTCCCCGGGGACACGCTGAGCGCGCGACGAACCGTGCTTGAGACCAAGGCCTCGCGCTCGCGCCCGGAAATGGGCCTGGTGCGCTTCCGGCTCGAATTGCTCAACCAGCGCGACGAGCCGGTGCTGGAGCAGACCAACTGGATCATGTTCGGCCGCAAAGGCTCCGGCATCGCTCCGCAGCCGACCGGGAACTGGCTCGCGCATTCCGCGCGGTATGAGCGCCCGGCCATCGAGAGCCCGCTCGAAGAGCCCGCCACAGCTGCGGAACCGACCCGCTTCTTCGAGGAACTAGAGATCGGCAGCCGCCATGAACTCGGCAGCTTCGTCTTCACTGCCGGGGAGATCGTCGCCTTCGCCCGCAGCTTCGATCCGCAGCCCTTCCATATGGACGAGGCGGCGGCCGAGGCCTCATCCTTCGGCAAGCTTGCGGCCTCGGGCTGGCACACGGCAGCCGTCTGGATGGCGACGATGGTCTCGCATCGCGAGCGCCAGCTCGCGGCGACGACCGGGCGCCCTGCGCGCCTCGGCCCCTCGCCCGGCTTCAAGAATCTGCGCTGGTCGAAACCGGTCTTCGCCGGCGACCGCATCACCTATTTTTCGGAAGTGATCGACAAGCGCGAGAGCGCCTCGCGGCCGCAATGGGGCCTGTTCTTCCACCGCAACACCGGCGTCAACCAGCACGGCGAAGAGGTCTTCAGCTTCGACGGCTGTGTCTTCGTCGAGCGCAAGCCCCGCGGCCTGAACTCAGCTCGCTCTGGCGTTGGCCGAAACGGGTAGAAGCGAGATCTCGATCCGGTCGCGGCCATTGCGTTTCGCCGCATAGAGCGCCTCGTCGGCACTGGCATAGAGGCCATCGCCGTTTAGCGGACCCTGGCCGCAGCACAGCCCGATCGACACCGTCGCACCCTGCAATTGCGCATCGACGGCGCGCCATGGCGCCTGCGCCAGCGCCTGCCGGATCGCTTCCGCGACGCCCTTTGCCTGATCCGCCGTCACATCGGCGATCAAGACGCCGAATTCCTCGCCGCCGAGCCGTGCGACGAGCAGCGCCTGACTGGTCGGGGCCCCAGCGATGATCTGCGCCACCATGCGCAGGCAGGTATCGCCGGCGACATGGCCGAACTGGTCGTTGATCGCCTTGAAGTGATCGACATCGACGATCAACAGCGCCAGCGTCTGCACACGAGCCGCCTCGCTGGCGAGGCATTCGATGAAGCGGCGGCGGTTGGCGAGCCCCGTCAGGCCGTCAGTCTGCGCCAGTTGGACGAGTTCGGCATTGGCCTGCCGCAAGGCATCCTGCGCGCTCATGAGCGCCGCCTGTTGGCGTTTTGCCATCGTGATGTCGGCATGGATGAAGCAGCTCAGCCCCTCGACCGTGTGGCGAGCGACGACGCGCCGCCAGCGCTGCCCCGGCAGTTCGATCTCGAAGGGCGCGCCATCATAGCGCAGACCGTTGAGGATGCTGGCCCGCAGGCCAGCGACGGCCGAAACGCCGCGCCAGCATTCGGCGACGATCTGGTCAAACGTCAATCCGACGATCAGCATGTCAGCGGGAATGTCGTAGAGCTGGCGGAACGCATCGTTGGCCGCGATGATCCGGTCTTCGCCGTCGAGCAACATCGCGCCGTCGGGAATGAAACGAAGCGCCTCGAAAGCGGGCAGCATGGCATCCGCGGCCGCATCGACTTGGTGCGAGGTCTGGATCATCTGCCACATCCGCACCCGGCTGCCGCAGGGCGCCCTGAGCGAGGTCGCGCGCAGCCGCCGTCCATTGTGCAGGAACTCGAAGGCCTGCGTCTGGTTTTCGTGGCGGGCCATGCCTTCTGCGATGTAGCGCTCGATATCCGGCATCTCCTCCGGCGCAAGCCGCAGCGTGTAGAACCGCCGCAGGTTGTCGACATAGGGCTCGCCCGGATAGATCAGGCCGTCGTCCTCAGGGAAGAAGTGCAGGAACGTGCGGTTCCAGCTGACGGCGCGATGCTCGGCATCGTATTCACACACGCCGACCGAGAGCACATCGAATGATTCGTGCAGATAGCGCGAAACGATCATGATCCATGTCTACGCGGCATTGTTTAACGCTGCGTAAGACGAGCCTCGCCAGATTAACCGACCTTGCCGTAGCCCGCGAATTTGGCGCCGACGCGCTCCATTTCGGCGCCATCGAGGATGATCGGCTCAAGCCCCGCCGCCAGGATGTCGAGATACTGGCCTGCGAGGTTCTCGACCTCGGCAACGATGGTGTGGGCGCCCGCCAATGTCTGTCCGAGCGCGATGACGCCGTGGTTGGCGAGCAGCACCGCCTTGCGTCCATCGAGCCCCCTCACGGCATTGGCTGCCAGCTCGGGCGAGCCGAAGGTCGCGTAATCCGCGCAACGCACGTCGGCGCCGCCGCAAAGCGCGATCATGTAGTGGAAGGCCGGGATGCCGCGCCGGGTGCTGGAGAGCGCCGTGGCGCGCGGCGAATGGGTATGCACGATCGCCTGCGCATCCGGCCGCGCCTTGTAGATTTCGACGTGGAAGGGCCATTCCGAGGAGGGCTTGCGCGTGCCGTCCAGAACCGTGCCGTCGAGCGACAGATGGATCAGATCCTCGGGTTTCGTCTTCGCATAGGGCAGCCCCGAGGGCGTGATCAGCAACCCCTCGCCGAAGCGGGCCGAGACATTGCCCGATTTCGACGGGCAGAAGCCCGCAAGGTCGATCGCCTGTGCGACCGCCACGATCTCCTGCCGCAGCTCCAGTTCGTTCATCCTGTCGCCCTGCTTGCCAGATCGGGGAAGAGTTGCTCGAGGCCCTCAGTGCTCGCCGCGCAGACACCGCGCTCGGTGATGAGCCCGGTGACCAGCCGCGCCGGCGTGACGTCGAAGGCCGGATTGACCGCATTGCTGCCCGGCGCGACGACGCGGACGGAGCGCACCTCGCCATCCTCGGCCAGCCCGGACAGATGCGTCACCTCGCGCGCCGCCCGCTCCTCGATCGGAATGTCGGCGAGGCCGTCGCGGATGCTCCAGTCGATCGTCGGCGACGGCAGTGCGACATAGAACGGCACGCCGTTATCGTGGGCCGCGAGCGCCTTGAGATAGGTGCCGATCTTGTTGGCGACATCGCCATCGGCCGTGGTGCGGTCGGTGCCGACGATAACCATGTCGACCGCGCCGCGCTGCATCAGATGCCCGCCGGCATTGTCGGTGATCACCGTGTGCGGCACGCCATGGGCGCCGAGCTCATAGGCCGTCAGCGCCGCGCCTTGGTTGCGCGGGCGCGTCTCGTCGACCCAGACATGGACAGGGATGCCGGCATCGTGAGCCAGATAGATCGGCGCCAGCGCCGTGCCCCAGTCCACCGTGGCGATCCAGCCGGCATTGCAATGGGTGAGGATGTTGACCGGCTGCCCCGCCGGCTTGCGCGCCGCGATCTCGCGGATCAACGGCAACCCGTGCTCGCCGATGGCGCGGCAGAGCGCGACATCCTCGTCGCAGATCGCCGCCGCCTCGGCATAGGCGGTTTCCGCCCGGCGTTCGGAAGGCTTGGCCGCCAGCACTCGCTGCATGCGTTCCAGGGCCCAGTGCAGGTTGACCGCGGTCGGGCGCGTTGCGCCCAGCAGCGCCAGCGCCGCTTCCAGTGCAGCGTCGGAGGCATCCGCCCGCATCGCCAGCGCGACGCCATAGGCGGCTGTTGCGCCGATCAGCGGCGCGCCCCGCACCACCATGGAGCGGATCGCGTCGGCGGCCTGCTCGGCCGAGCCCAGCGCCACCGTCTCGAAGCGGAAGGGCAACCGCGTCTGGTCGATCACCACGACGCGCCAGCCATCCTGCCCGAGCCAGATCGTTCGATAATGCTGGCCGTTGATCTTCATGCGCGCTCAGTGATCGGCGAAGGAGACGAGCGTCCGCACGGGCACGCCGAGCCTGCGGATCTTGTCGGCCCCGCCGAGCTCGGGGAGGTCGACGATGAAGCACGCTGCCACCACCTCCGCCCCCAGGCCGGCGAGCAGATTGACGGCCGCTTCGGCCGTGCCGCCGGTCGCGACGAGATCATCGACCAGCAGCACCCGCTCGCCCGGCTGCACCGCGTCGCGATGGATCTCGATCTCGTCCGTGCCGTATTCGAGCGCATAGGTCGCGCGCAACGTTTCCCGCGGCAGCTTGCCCTTCTTGCGCACGGGGATGAAGCCGGCCGAGAGCTGGTGCGCCACAGCGCCGCCGAGAATGAAGCCCCGCGCCTCGATGCCGGCAATCTTGGCGATCTTCAGCCCGGCGAAGGGCTGCACCAGCTCGTCCACGGCACGGCGGAAGGCCCGCGCATCGCCGAGCAGCGTGGTGATGTCGCGAAAGACGATGCCGGGCCGGGGATAGTCCGGGATCGCGCGGATGCTGTCGGCGAGGTTCATGGGCGTCGTCTCGGGCGTGGTGACGGACGCCTTGGTCGGACGCCGAGCCGGCTTCGTCAAGGGCACAGCCATGACTCAGGCCTTGAGCACGCGCCCGGCTACCGCATCGAGCTTCGCCAGCAGAGCCGGATCGCGGAAGGCAGGCGCGGTGATGATCGCATTGTCGAGGGCATTATGCGAGCCGGCCGGGCAGGCTTCGCGCTCGGTCGGGAAATCGGCCGCCAGTCGCGCGACGAGGCGGCGTGCCTTGTCGGCATTTTCGTGCAGCACTGCCACGACGGAGGCGACATCGACCGCGCCATGGAGCTCGTGCCAGCAGTCATAGTCCGTCACCATCGCGACGGTGGCGTAGGTGATCTCGGCCTCGCGCGCGAGCTTGGCTTCCGGCATCGCCGTCATGCCGATCAGGTCGTAGCCGAGGCCGCGATAGGTCATCGATTCCGCATAGGTCGAGAATTGCGGCCCTTCCATCGTGACAAGCGTTCCGCCGCGCACGAAGGGCAGCTCCTCCGCTTCGGCGGCCGCTGCGATCCGCGACTGCAGGGCCGGGCCGACCGGGTGGGCGACGGAGACATGGGCGACGCAGCCCTTGCCGAAGAACGAGCTCTCGCGCCGGCTGGTGCGATCGACGAACTGGTCGACCAGCACGAAAAGCCCCGGATAGAGCTCCGCCCTGTAGGAGCCGCAGGCCGAGAGCGAGACGAGGTCGGTCACGCCCGCCCGCTTCAGCACGTCGATATTGGCGCGGTAGTTGATCTCGGAGGGCGGGATCGCGTGGCCGCGGCCGTGCCGTGGCAGGAAGACGATCTTGGTTTTGCCGATGCGGCCGATCCGCAATGCGTCGGAGGGTTCGCCCCAGGGGCTGTCGATCCGCTCCTCGCGGAGGTCGCTGATACCCGGCAGATCGTAGATGCCCGATCCGCCGATGATTCCGAGAACGGCTTCGCTCATGGTCGATTCCCTGTTGCGGGCGCGGAAAGGACCACCTTTCGATGACGGTCGCAATACGGTGCGGCCGCAGGAGGCCGTCATGCTCGGGCTTGACCCGAGCATCTCCCGACGAGCAACGCATCGGAGTTTCTTCCTGCCAGGGATTCTCGGGCCTGCGTTCCGCTTCGCCCGAAATGACGGCTTTGGACCTAGCGCTCTACGGAACGGATAGTCTCCGCCGAACAAAGGTCGCGCTGATCTACAAGCGCACCGGCAATCTGCGTGCATGCCAGCTTGTTCTAGGCCATACGAAACTGGAAAGCACCGTGCGCTACCTAGACGATGCGCTTCTCCTTTCGGAGCAAACGGACCTATGACCTTGGGCACGGCGGGCACCCGCCGTGCCAGTTTCGCCATTCGACCACGGCCAGCTTGGGTGGGAAGCAGAAGTTCTGCAGCACGCTCAGTATCTGCCGATCCGCGCCCGTAGCGGGACTTGGGCATCTTCAGGAAGCAGACATGGAGCCCGCCGGATCGCCACTGCATTAATTAGCCGGACTTATCAAGCCTATTGAATCCAGATGGCTAATCGAAGAGTGCATAGGAGACTAGGTTCCTCGTGAGCTGATGCGGCGAACGAGGGGCGAATGCCTTCCATCGATACCAAACTCCTTATTGCGCCCTTCCTTCTCGCGGGGGGCTTGATGGGTTCAACACCGGCGTTCTCGCAACAGGCTGCCAAACCCGGCTTTCTGACGATCCAAGAGCAAGGCAGCTTCGCCGTCGGCGGCACGGTGGTGAGCACCCCCGGAAACTTCGCTAACGACAAGCCCACGGCCGAAGGGCAAAGCCTTCATGGCGACCATCTCTACGCCTTCTATCAGGTTCCCCAGAATCCCAAGCCGCTGCCGATCGTCATGCTGCACGGCGCCTTCCAGTCGGCGCGAAGCTGGGAGACGACCTCGGACGGGCGCGAGGGTTTCCAGACCCTGTTCCTGCGCGGCGGATTCCCGGTTTATCTCGTCGACCAGCCGCGGCGCGGACGTGCCGGCAACAGTACGGTCGGGACGACGATCGAACCCACCCCCTATGACCAACTCTTCTTCGATCAGTTCCGGCTCGGCAAATGGCCGAACTTCTTCGATAACGTCCAGTTCGACCGCAAGCCGGAGACGCTGGACCAGTTCTTCCGCTCGGTCACGCCGAATACCGGGCCCTACGATGCCGGCGTCATTTCCAACGCGATGGCGGCGCTGTTCGCCAAGACCGGTCCGGCGATCCTGTTCACGCATTCCCAAGGCGGCGGTCCGGGTTGGCTGACGGCGATCAAGAACGCCAACGTCAAGGCGATCGTCGCTTTCGAGCCGGGCAGCGGCTTCATTTTCCCGGAGGGCGAACTGCCCCCGGCCATGCCGAGCGCTGCCGGGACTTTGTCGCCCGAGGCGGTGCCTTCGGCTGATTTCCAGAAGCTCACCCGCATCCCGATCGTCATCTATTACGGCGACAATTTTTCGGTCGAGCCAACCACGGAGCGTGGGCAAGACAACTGGCGCGTCCGGTTGGCGATGGCGAAGCTCTGGGTCGCGGCCGTCAACCGGCACGGCGGGGATGCGCGCCTCGTACACCTCCCCGAGATCGGCATCCGCGGCAACACGCACTTCCCGTTCTCCGACCTTAACAATGTCGAGATCGCCGACCTGGTCTCGAAGTTCCTCGCCGAGAAGAAGCTCGACTGACGCTGGCGGCGCCTCGCGCCCGGCCTCCAAAGCACTGCATTCGAAAGGAAGACCATGATGACCCGTCGAACCGTCATGAAGACGGCCGCCGCTGCCGCAGCCACTGGCGTTGCCGCCGGGGACGCCCGCGCCGCCGATAACAGGAAGAATCCCTTCGGCCTGGTCTATGAGGGCGCGATCACCGGCAACGAGCCCGGCAAGGTCAATATCCACCCCGTGACCTACAAGCTGGGCGGGCTGGACATCGTCGCCAACGTCTACACCCCGGCCGGGTACAGCGCTGCCAAGAGCTATCCAGCTATCGTCGTCGCCCATCCGAACGGCGGCGTGAAGGAGCAGGTCGCGGGGCTCTATGCCCAACGGCTGGTGGGCGAGGGCTACATCGCGATCACAGCGGACGCCGCCTATCAGGGCGGGAGCGGCGGCCAGCCCCGCAGCGTGGACAAGCCCCAGAACCGGATCGAGGACATCCATGGCATGGCGGACTACGTCACCCGCTGTCCGGGCGTCGATGTCGCCCGGATCGGTCTGCTCGGCCTCTGCGGCGGCGGCGGCTACGCGCTTGCCGCAGCGAAGGTCGACAAGCGGTTCAGGTCGATCGCGACGCTGAGCATGTTCAACTCCGGTCGCGTGCGCCGCAACGGCTTCGCGGATTCGCAGCTGAACACCATCCAGGACCGCTTGCGGCAGGTCTCGCAGGCGCGCGCCCAGGAAGTGGCAGGTGGCGAGATCCTTTACTCCGGAGACGCCAACCTGACCGACGAGCAGATCGCGAAGCTGCCCTTCGAGATGTATCGGCAGGGCTATGCGTACTACTGGAAGACCCACGCCCATCCGAACTCGACGTTCAGGTACACGACCAGCAGCTTGCTGGACCTGATGCGCTGGGATGCCACCGATCAGATCGAGCTGATCGACCAGCCCCTGCTGATGATCGCCGGCAGCAAGGCCGACAGCCTCTACATGACCAAAGAGGCCTTCCCCAAGGCGACCGGCACCACGGACAAGGAGCTGTTCGAGATCGAGGGCGCGACGCATATCGAGACCTACTGGGTGCCGAAATACGTCGATGCCGCCATGGGCAAGCTGGCCCCGTTCTTCGCCCGGACGCTTCCGTACCGCCGAAGTTGAGCCATCTCCAAACGCGAATGAGGTCTGCCATGCGAACCATCCGCAACGCGTCGGTTGCCGCCCTGCTCCTGGGTGCGGCGCCATTCGAGGGCTCCGCCCAAGCGCAAACCCCGGCACAGCCGGCGACGGCGAAGCCGCCGTCCAGGGCGCAGCAACTCATGGGGGACATCGCCCCGAAGATGGCCGAGCTCACCGACAACGTGCTGTTTGGCGACATCTGGGAGCGGCCGGGACTGGCCAAGCGCGACCGCAGCCTGATCACGGTTGCCGCCCTGATCGCGCTGAACCGGCCCGAGCAACTTCGTTCGCATATCGCGCTGGCGCGCACGAACGGCGTGAAGGAAGAGGAGATCGTCGAGGCGATCACGCAGCTCGCCTTCTACGCCGGCTGGCCGAATGCCATCACCGCCATCGGTGTCGCCCGCGACGTTTTCAAGCAGAAGTGAGCCCCATCATGCTCACTCCCGCCCTGATCTTCGCCGCGATGGCGCTACCTTTCGGGGCAGCGCTCGCTCAGAGCAACCAGGAGGTGGCGGTCCAGCGCGCCTCCGCGCAGAAGCCGACCGACGGCCCGGCCCAGAACTTCACCGGCAAGGTCTCGGTGACAGGGAGGTTCCAGGGAACGGCTCCGGCGCGCGTTGGTGGGGGCGCGGTCAGTTTCGAAGCCGGTGCGCGCACCGCCTGGCACACCCATCCGCTTGGCCAGACCCTGATCGTCACCCACGGCGTCGGTCGGGTGCAGCACTGGGGCGGCGAGATTCAGGAGATTGGGCCAGGGGATACCGTCTGGATTCCTCCTGGCGTGAAGCACTGGCATGGCGGATCGCCGGCTTCCGGGATGACGCATATCGCCATCTCCGAATCTCTGGACGGCAAGACCGTCGACTGGATGGAGCACGTCTCCGACCAGCAATACGGCCGCTGAGGATCCAGGATGAAACGCGCTACCCAGGCGGCCGTGACGGCCGCCGCGATGACCATCGTTCTCGGCGTCGGCTGGCAGGTGCATGCGGAGTCCACCCGGGCGACGCTTCCGGATCTCGATAAGCTGGTCCACTACACTACCGTACGGCGCGGCAACGTCACCGAGCACATCATGACGACGCCGCAGGCGCTGGAGGCGGTCAAGAACCGCCAGCCCATCCCGCCGGGCACGCATTTCGTGCTGGTCGACTTCCGGGACGGCAAGCTGTTCCGCTACTTCGTCATGGAGAAGGGCGAGGGCTGGGGCGCCGACTACGACGAGCGCCGCCGGACCGGCGACTGGCAGTATCAGTGGTTTTGGCCGGACGGAAAGATCAACACCGCCGAGAACACAGCGCGCTGCGCGAGCTGCCACAGCAGTCAGGCCGGCAGCGATTATCTCTACACGGCCTATCGGATCCCGCGCTTCAACGGCAAACCGGTCGAATAGGCTTTACGATGAGCCGGTTCTTCGCCCTTCGTCTCTGGCTGGACGGTCTCGCAGCCGTCCTGCTCGTGCTCGGCCTGTCCTACTGGTGGCTCGGCAATGTCGCACACGAGATCGCGGGCACGCTCATGTTCGTGCTGCTGATCGCGCACAACGTGTTCAATCGTCGCTGGTACGGCAGTCTCCCGAGGACACGGCGCGAGCCCCGCAGCCTCTTCAACGCCCTCCTCACCGGCGGACTCCTTCTTGCGATGCTGGCGCTGCTGACGACCAGCATCCTGATCTCGAATGCGCTCGCATCCTTCCTGCCTCCCTGGGGCGGGTTCACCGTGCGCCAGATCCATACCGTCGCCGCCTACTGGGTTCTGGTCATCGTGGCGGTGCATCTCGGCCTGCGCTGGCCGATGCTCATGGGGCTGGCGAGGGTGGCCTTCGGTATTCGCGACACCGGTCCGACCAGGACCTGGTTCCTGCGCGCGTTCACGGGCGCAGTGGCTGCTTACGGCATCTGGAGCTGCCTCGTTCTGGGCATCGGGATGAAGCTGACCATGCAGATGAGCCTCGACTGGTGGAACTTTGAAGAGTCGGTCGCGGGCTTCTTCATTCATGTCGGCGCCATCGCCGGGCTGGTCATGTCGGGCACGTATTATGGCATGAGGCTGATCGATTTCGGCCGCCGCCGAAGCCGCGACGCCCGGCCCGTTCCGACGACCGTATCACCATGACGACGCGTCTATCACGGCGTGAGTGGCTCGCCACGGCAGCACTGTGTTCGGCTTCGACCCAGGCATCGGCCGAGACGGCTCCGCGGCATCAGCCTCTGACCGGTGACGCCACCCTTGGGCAGTTGGTCTCTCATCCGGCATTTACCGGGTTCGGTCGTCGGATACTGCCCTGGGACGATCGCGCGCTCGACGAGAGCGCCAGGCTTTCCTCGATCGCCAGCCTGCTGCCCTACCATACCCAGGTCGACATCCCCTCGACCGTTGCCGCGCTCAACCGACTGATCGAGGACGCAGGTCGCGGCCGGCAGATCTTCTACGAGCTCTATGACGACGAGGAGCGACGCGTCGACCCGAGCAAGTTACATGCGGGACTGTTCTTCCTGCTCGGCACGCCCGGCGCACCGTTCGCGATCATCGCTCCAGGAGGCGGTTTTGCCTATGTCGGATCGGTCCATGAAGGATTCCCCTACGCGGCCGAGATCAGCCGCGCCGGGTTGAACGCCTTCGTCCTGAAATACCGGGCCGGAATGGGCGGAGAAACAGCCACCCGGGATCTGGCGGCCGCAATCGGCTTCGTGTTTCGGAACGCCCCCGTGCTGCAGGTTGATACCCGCGCATATTCGCTCTGGGGCAGTTCCGCCGGCGCGCGCATGGCGGCATTCATCGGCAGCCACGGTGCGGCCCGCTTCGGTGGACCCGAATTGCCCCGGCCCGCTGCCGTCATCATGGCCTACACCGCTCATGCCGATGTCGGGGCTGCGGAGCCGCCCACCTTCGCCGTCGTCGGTGCGCGCGATGGTATTGCACCGCCGGCGTCGATGGAGCGGCGCATCGCCATTCTCCGCAGCATGGGCGCCGAGACCGAGTACAGGGTTTACCCGGATGTCGCGCACGGCTTCGGTCCTGGCATCGGCACCAGCGCAGAGGGCTGGATAGGAGAGGGTATCCGCTTCTGGCAGCGTCAACCCCGGTAGCGCAGGACATCGACCAGCAGGGAGAGAGCCGAGGAGAAATGCCGTCTGCTCGGATAGTAGAGGTGGTAGCCGGGAAACGGCGGGCACCAATCGTCGAGCACGCGTATAAGCTTTCCCGTGCGGATATGCGGGATCGCCTGGTCCTCCGGCAGGTAGGCGAGGCCGAGCCCGTCGAGCGCTGAGTTCAGGCGAAGTGCGAGGCTATTGAACACGAGTTGCCCTTCACCACGTACCTTGACCTCGCGCCCATCCTTTTCGAGGCCCCAGGGAAACAGGCCGCCATAGGTGGGGAGACGAGACGCGATGCAGTTGTGGGAGGTCAGGTCCTGCGGCGTTTCCGGAACACCGTAGCGTTTGAAATAGGCGGGCGATCCGACCACGGCCATACGCATCTCCGGCCCAATCCGGACGGCGATCATGTCCTTTGCGACCTGCTCGCCCAAACGCACCCCCGCATCATAGCCCGCCGCCACGATGTCGACGAGGCCATAGTCGACGATGATCTCGACCTTGATGTCGGGATGATCCGGCAGCAAGCGGCGCAGCGCTGGCTGCAAAGCTGCGATCGCAGCATGTTCGCCGGCCGTGATGCGGATCGTCCCGGCCGGCTTGCCCCGCAATTCGCCAAGCGCTGCGATCTCTGCCTCGATCTCGTCGAAGCGCGGCGCGATGGTTTCGAGAAGGCGCAAGCCGGCTTCGGTGGGAGCGACGCTTCGGGTGGTGCGCGTTAGAAGCCTAAGCTTCAGGCGTTCCTCGAGAGCCTTGATGGTCTGGCTGAGTGCGGACTGCGAGACTCCCAGCTTGGCACCGGCCTTGGTGAAGCTACGCTCCTTCGCGACCATGGCGAAGGCGGCGAGATCATTGAAGTTCGGATGCGCCATTAATTAGACTGCCTTATGAGCTGAGTCGAATTATAGCTCCTGACTGTCATGGCGGGTACTTGTTGGCTGCGCCACATCAATATGGCAATTCGCCGCCGGGAACCGCGGTTTGATCGCCCGAGCGGACGCTCTCAACGTCGGGAAGCGTCAGCCTGGTTCGAAATGCGGACTCGCGGCCAACGTCTGACATGGGTCGCGAACTGCCGCCCACTCCGTCCGCGCGAAATGTCTGCTTCCTGGCTAGGCCCCAACTTCCGCTAGTGGCGCGATTGAACCACCAAGGAGGGGTCTGACGAACATCAGATTCTGGCCCTTCCGGACTCCCGGGACGTCGGCTCTTGGGCAGTCCGGTCTGCGATCCAGCCAACGAGCAAGAGTGGCCCGATGCAGACCTCTCTACAGTCCGCTTTCGGCAGCTAATACCTTGGACGAAACGGGAGTGGATCGGCTGCTTTTGAAAATCAGATCGTCGTCCGGCAAACACGCGGGGCAGATGCATGCCCATCGCTTCGGCGCGTCGCTCGGCGGATGTCCTTCACGACCTGCTCTGCCGGTGCTTTCTCCGGCCTGGGGTTCACTGGCGCGGCCTTTGGTTTTGACTCATCTGCGTTCCATAAGGGCTGTGATGATCCAGAAATCCTTCCTCCCTCTGAATGGCATCAAGGGCGCTGACGGCAGATTACAACACAGCCAGAGCCAATGTACTCGGTTAGATTGAAAGGTTCTACAACACGAACTGCAGGTACTCGTTTATTGGCTATCTCAGCCCGGACGAGTTCGAAAAGAAAAGGGGACTATCCACAGGACCGCCAGCAGTTCCGCTAAACGTCTCGCCACAAAGAGCGCGAGGCGCGTCGCGCGACCTCCATCGGCGTTTCGCCGAAGCGACGGCGAAAGACCTTGGCAAACCGTGACGAATTGGTGAAGCCGTATCGGCGAGCGACGGTAGTGACAGAATCACTTAGCACGCCAAGAGCCAGCTCTTCGCGCGCTAACTCTAGTCGAATGGCGTGCAACGCGCCCAACGGCGTGCTGCCGCGGAATTGCTTGAACGCATCGTCAAGGGTCCGCAGGCTGCATCCAGCTGCTGCCGCGACATGGGCCATGCGGATCGGTTCAGTGGCACTTTCGCGCATGAAATCCTCCGCACGCCGAATGTAGGCCGGGACGGTCCCGGAAGAGCCCTTCGCCAACCAATTGGAATAGTTGTGCGACGTGCCGCGTAGCACAAGCGAGACCAACAGATCGATCAAGGACGCGAGTGCTACGGGGCTGCTGACCACGCCGTCCTCTCGCCGGAAGTCGTTAAACACAAAATCCAGCTGACTCTTGAGGCTCGCTGCCAGCCCTCTGCTCCAGTCGACGCTGGGCGCGAATTCTAGTGGCTGGCGGAGCGGTTCGTCGAGCATGCGTACCAGCCCATCCTCGACATCCGTAACCCTCAAGAAGACATTTGTGCGCGCGTTGTCATCGCCAATCAGGAGCTGAGTTCCCCGGCTCGGGCGCCACGCGAAACCCTGGCCTCTCATGGCTGTCGCGTGCTTTCCTCGTTGAGCCAATGCCATGTGGCCGGCGAGGATCGATGTGAAGCAAAAAAGGTCGCCTTCGTCGCCGTCGATGGAGAGCTCGGTTGCAAAGCTGCTGTTGGCGTAGCTCGCGACGATTGCGCCGGTGCTACGGGTTGCGAGGGTAAAAAATGGTCTAGCGAAGCTGGCTCGCCACAGCGCTCTGCTCTGGAGCTGGTAGGTGTAGATCCGGCTCGATTTTGCAACGCGTTCGCTAATCCGGAACGAGCCCTCCAAATCCTCGGGTTGTCTCGCTTGGATGACATCGAACATCGTCAACTGGGCAGGATCGATCGCAGCCGTGTTCATTGGCTCGTTCCCCGTGGGCCCTCTAGTCGTCTCAGCATAGACACTTTTCGCAGCGTTTTGACAGAATTGGCAGAAATCTTAGAAATGCCTATCAAATAGCCACCTCAACCAATTTGAATGTGGCAAGTTAATTGCGCTCAGATTCCGCTGTTGTTGCACCACCATAATCTCGGAAACGGATTTATATCTAATAGTAACTATCGCAGCTGGATCCAAGAAATATCGGAGCTTGTTATCAATATGCCAAGCTACGAACAATTATCGCAAATAAATAAAGTAGACATTGTAGGTCTACTAGCAGCAATTTGTACAATATTGGCTTTCTATAATAAAAGCATGAAAACAACGAGGATATACGCCATTTCTGCAAATGTACTATTTATAATATACGGCATAATTTCATTATTATACCCGATACTATTACTTCATTTGATACTATTTCCAATAAATATATTTCGCCTTCTCGAATTAATTAATATCGAATATCAAGCAACTAAAGCAATTAGACAAAACATTGCATAGCATAATGAATGATAATCCCGCAGCAAAAAATGAAATAACCGAGGCACTCGATGCATAAGGGATCAGTAGACTGTTTTTCAATGTTATTGTTCTGCGCATGCATAGGTCTGGCACCAATCTCTCTCGCCAAGGCCTCGGAATTGACGCCGAGTAAGACATTTCAAACCCGGACCTGTTCTGCCTGGGATAGGCAGCTGCATGGCTTGCTCGACTGGAGCGAGAGGCTCAATCTCCACACGGCCGAGTTTCGCGGGGTCATTCGCGCAGAGGCTCTTAAACTTCAGGTGAGGTGCCTGCGCGATTTGAGCATGGCCTCGCTCAATCGGTATGTGCTGCTCATGAAGGTGATATACGATGATGAGGCGGACGAAGTCGAAAGTTACGATTAAAGCACGATGACGCCCGTCGAACGGTCTTTGAGATGGAAATCCAATCGCGATCCCTGGAATGCTTTGTTGTTCTCGCCGCAGAATTAAATTTTCGTCGGGCGGCTCATAAGCTGAGATAGTCTCAACCAGCTCTCAGCATGCGCATCAAGTTGCTTGAACAGTACGTGGCGACCCCTTTATATTCGCGATACCCTCGACAGGTTGCGCTCACACCTGGCAGCGAAGCGTTCCAGACCTGCTCAAGCAGCGATCGCCTGCATCGGACTTGCTCGGCATGGCGCACGCGCGTGCATTTCGGCCAGGCCTGCAGCGACACAGAGCACCACGGTCTATCCCATCGGGACTAGCGCATGAGCCCCGCCGCTCGCAGCGCGTCCTCGATCACCTTTCCCACGCCAGTAGCGGACGCCCGAAGCTGCGAGAAGGGGGCGGCAGGTTTGTCGCCGACACGCTCAGGCGTGGCTTCGGATTTCAGTTTTTCGCCATTGGTGGTCAACGAAAGTTCGGATCCCGTCTCGGTCAACTGCCAGAACCGGGCAATGTGACGTGTCGATGAGATCCGCGCTTCGAGCATGAAAACTCCTGAAGCCCCGATATCGTCCGCACTGCCAAGGGGCGTGCCGTGCCCCATGCCCTCGACGCTGAACGCCTCGATTTTTGGAACGCCGGCGTCATCGCGCCAGACCCGCTGGGAATGCAGGCCTATCGCGTTTTTCTCAGGGCTTACGCGCTGCAGCCCATGAAGGCCCCTCCATTGTGCAACAATGGCGTCCATGTTCGCGTAAGCAACGGTCTGGTCGGCTGTGCCATGCCAAAGCGAGAGCGTGGGCCAAGGCCCATGGTGGCTAGACGCGCTACGCACCATGGCCTCGAGGTCTCGCTCCGCGGGAAGTCCGTGGCACCGCATCCTGTCAAACGCTTCGGGGATCGAAGTCGCGCATCCAAAAGGCAGCCCCGCAACGATTGCGCCACCCGCGAAGAGCTCGGGATAGGTTGCGAGCATCACCGAGGTCATCGCGCCGCCGGCCGAAAGCCCGGTGATGAAGACCCGCCGTCGGTCGAGCCCATGGGCCTCGATCATTGTCCCGGCCATCTGCGCAATCGAAAGCGCCTCTCCGGAGCCTCGCCGGATGTCTTGGGGCACGAACCAGTTGAAGCAGAGGTTTGCGTTGTTGGCCCGCCGTTGCTCGGGGTAGAGAAGCGCGAAGCCGTGTCGGTCCGCAAGCTGGGACCAGCCGGCGCCATGGTCGTATGCGGCCGCCGTTTGTATGCAGCCATGTAGTACGACGACCAGTGGCGCCTGTTCCGGCAAACCTTGGGGAACATAGGTGTACGCCCGAAGCGCGCCTGGATTGGCGCCGAACTTGGCGAGCGGCGACAGTCGGGAAGGCATTGCCGGACCTCCGGCCGCCATATGAACCGATTCAGGCGTGCGATCGTGTCGGAGAGATTGCGCATCGCGGCTGTCCTTTGCGGGTCATGCCGAGATGGCGCTGACACGAGCCCAACGGCCGTGCGCTGATTATGTTGCGATGCACAATCTTCATTTGCTGGTCCGTGCCCCATCGGAGCGAGCGGCGGGCGGGGGAATAGCGCGCCGCTGCTCGAAGCCTGCGATTACTCAGGACCATCAAAATTCCGATTCTTGCGTAACAATGAGAATTCGTCCGGATATTCATAAAATTATGTGAGCTACTTTATTTTATTATCGAAATATTCAACTGGAACTTTTTTGCTTTGGATACGTTTCCGACATAGATGGTCATCTTGCGGGATTTTCCTTCCGGCTGACTCATGCGAAGGATTACTTCCATGCTCAAGACTTTTTTCCTTGTTGCCGTGATCGCTGCCATTCCTGCAACGACCTTCGCTCAGAATGCACCGGCAGCCCAAGGTGGGGCAGTCGGCGGCGCGGCGACCGGAGCGGTTGGCGGCGCGATCGTCGGCGGTCCGATCGGCGCCGTCGTCGGCGGTGTCGGCGGGGCGGTGGTCGGTGCGATCATCGGCGACCAGACGCCGCGCTTCCAGACTTATGTCGTGGAGCAGCGTCGCCCGTCATACACCTATGCCGAGCCCGTGGTCGTCGGCACGACGCTGCCGAGTGAAGGTGTCGTCTACTACGACGTGCCGCGCGAATATGGCGAGACGAGCTATCGCTACACGGTGGTCAACAACCGCACCGTGCTGGTCGATCCCAGAACGGGTCGCATCGTTCAGGTCATCCAGTAAACCGGATCGACTGCCCGAGGGTGATGGCGCGCTACGCGTCGTCACCAGCCTATCCAGCCCATGGGGCGTATTGCCGAAGAACCCACCGGCGAATTCAGGATCGAACCTGCGGGCCAAGCGCCGCAGACGATGGGGTCCATGAAACGCGGCCCCTTCAAGACGCTTGATGATGCACTCGCCGAAATAGAGCGTTTTACCCACGGCACTTGCAGGCGGGCGCTACGGGACGATCCAAGCTGACAGCGAGACAACCTGATGGAGCGGCGTGGCGTCGGACGAAACCGCATACACAGGAGGCGGTTGGTATGACCGCTCCGTGGTGGCAGACGGGCGTGATCTACCAGATCTACCCGCGCTCCTTTCAGGATACGAACGGCGACGGCATCGGCGATCTCAAGGGCATCACGCACAGACTCGACTATCTGGCCAGCCTCGGCATCGACGCCATCTGGATCTCTCCGGTCTACCCTTCGCCGATGGCGGATTTCGGCTATGACGTCGCCGATTACTGCGATGTCGACCCGCGTTTCGGCACTCTTGCCGATTTCGACGATCTTTTGGCCCGCGCCCACGCCCGCGGGCTCAAGGTTCTGCTCGACTTCGTGCCAAACCATACCTCCGACCGCCATGCTTGGTTCGTGGAGAGCCGTTCCTCGCGCGACGCTGCGAAACGGGACTGGTACCTCTGGCGCGATCCTGCCCCCGATGGCGGGCCACCCAACAACTGGATCAGTGATTTCGGTGGCTCCGCCTGGGCGTGGGACGAAGCCTCTGGCCAATATTACTACCACGCCTTCCTGAAGGAGCAGCCGGACCTCAACTGGCGCAATCCCGCCGTGCAGGCTTCGATGCACGAGGTGATGCGGTTCTGGTTCGATCGCGGCGTCGACGGTTTCCGTATCGACGTGCTCTGGCACCTGATCAAGGCAGCGGATTATCCCGACAATCCGCCCAATCC
The DNA here is from genome assembly GCF_057321085.1 of Allobosea sp. RIT-PG3_2. NCBI lineage: Bacteria > Pseudomonadati > Pseudomonadota > Alphaproteobacteria > Hyphomicrobiales > Alloboseaceae > Allobosea > Allobosea sp. RIT-PG3_2. The sequence goes on from NZ_JBXWCA010000010.1 coordinate 212,132, forward strand.
GGCCTATCGGCCTGCGATGGGCGAAATGCACCGCGTGCTCCAGCTCCATTCGACCGACCAGCCCGAAGTGCATGCGCTTGCCGCGGAGATGCGCGCCATCGCCGAGAGCTATGGAACGGCAGAGCGGGACGAGCGCGTGCTGATCGGTGAGATCTACCTGCCGGTCGACCGGCTGATGCAATATTACGGGCAGGAGCGGGCAGGCGTGCATCTGCCACTCAACTTTCAACTGATCGATGCGTCTTGGCAGGCGCGCGCTCTTGCGGATCTGATCGCCGGCTACGAGGCGGCGCTTCCACCCGGTGCCTGGCCGAACTGGGTGCTGGGTAACCACGACCGGCGTCGCATCGCCAGCAAGCACGGAGAGGCGCAAGCGCGCATCGCTGCGATGCTCCTGCTAACGCTGAGGGGCACGCCGACCCATTATTATGGCGACGAGCTCGGCCTGAGCGATGTCGAGATCCCGCCTCTCCGGCGTCAGGATCCTCGCGAGTTGCGCGAGCCCGGGCTCGGCCTCGGTCGTGATCCTGTCCGCACACCGATGCCGTGGGACGGAAGCGAGAATGCGGGCTTCAGCACCGCCTCGCCCTGGCTGCCGCTGAATGCCGATTGGCCGGCGCGCAACGTTGCGGTCATGGCTGAGGAGCCGGCCTCGATTCTGGCGCTCTATCGCCGGTTGCTGGCCGTCCGGCGCGCGCATCCGGCATTGGAGATCGGCGATTTCACGCTGCTGGACTCTACAGGCGATGTGCTTGCCTTTGAGCGCCGGCACGGGGTGCAGCGGCTGATCGTGGCGCTTAATATCGGGACAGATGGACAGCGTCTCGAATTGCCGGGCTGGGCAAGCAATTGCCGGCCGATCCTGTCGACGATCGCCGAGTCGACGCTCGTCGAGGATGATGCGCTGCTGCTGCGGGCGAATGAGGGCGTGATCCTAGAAGCCTGATCACGGCTTTTATTTTTTCATCAGATTTTCCGAAAACCGCAATCCACTTTTCGGGCCGATGATTTAGGAAAGGACGACCGTTTGCGCATCGCCATGCTGGCGCCGATCTCCTGGCGCACCCCACCGCGCCATTATGGTCCATGGGAGCTGGTGACCAGTCTTCTGACCGAGGCGCTGGTGGCGCGCGGCGTCGACGTCACCCTATTTGCCACCAGGGACAGCCAGACGGCGGGCACGCTCGCGGGTGTTTGCCCGGCGCCGTATTCCGAAGACCCCACCATCGATGCCAAGGTCTGGGAGATGCTCCACGTTGCCCATGTCTTCGAACGCGCGGACGAGTTCGATCTCATCCATAATCAGGCCGATTTCGTGCCGCTCGCCTTCTCGCGGCTGGTCGAGACGCCGGTGGTGACCACGATCCATGGCTTCTCCTCGGGCCGGATCCTGCCCGCCTTCAAGGCGTATGAGGATCGCGTCCACTACGTCGCGATCAGCGCTGCCGACCGGCATCCCGATTTGCGCTATGCGGCGACGATCCATCACGGGATCAGACTGGAGGATTTTCCCTTTGATCCCGATGGCAGCGAAGACCTCCTCTTCTTCGGCCGGATCCATCCCGACAAGGGGGCGGCCGAGGCGATCACGGCAGCACGCCGCGTAGGCCGACGGCTGGTCATGGCGGGCATCGTGCAGGACCAGAATTACCATAACGAGCATGTCTTGCCCGCTCTCGACGATCGTTCCGTGGCCTATCTTGGCCCGGTCGGCAGGACTGCCCGCACGAAAGCTCTGGGCTCCGCGCGAGCCCTGCTCCACCTCATCAACTTCGAGGAGCCTTTCGGCCTATCGGTCGTGGAGGCTCTCGCCTGCGGAACACCGGTCATCGCCTCCAGGCGCGGCTCGATGCCGGAACTGATCGAGCATGGGGTGACGGGCTTTCTGGTCGATAGCCTCGATGAGGCCGTGGACGCGATTGGGCGCCTCGACGAGATCGATCGCGCCGCCTGCCGCTCATCAGTCGCCGCGGGCTTCACTGTGGACCGCATGGCCGATCGATACTGGGAACTCTATCGATCGCTCCTTGCATGATAGCCGGCGCGCGGATGTGCTATCAAACCGCCCTTTTACGCAGCGCTATGCGCTTCTCGAACGCCCGAGATCTGCGCTTATGGCGCTGGCGAGGACCCTCTTCGACAAACCTCGCGATGGCTTAGATGCGTGGAAAGCGGATGATGTCGACTAAGCGATGAGCGTTAGCGGCCGCCCGGCTTCGCCTTCGGGCGAGCGCATGCCCGAACTGCTCGGCATGATGCCGGGCGCCCTGCCCACTTGGGCTGATTAACGACTAGGCCGGGCTGACTACGGCTGTCGTTTCCTTGCTCGACGCCGAGCAGATGAACTTCCACCCACTGACCAACGTCGAGAGCACCGGGATATCGCCAGCCAAACTGCTGGATTTCATCCGGTCCTGCGGACTCGAGCCTGTGGTCGTCGACCTGGCGTCCTAGGCGTGACCAGGCTGGTTGGTGACCCAAGTCGCGATCAAGGTACGCGGTTCGCAGGCGGCCGCGACGGTCAGTTAGGCATCCGGAACGTGAACCGGGTCTCCTCGAGCGTGGACGTGGCGTCCAGCGTGCCGCCGTGCGCCTTGGCGATCTCGGAGCAGATGTAGAGCCCCAAGCCGAGGCCCTGTTGGCTTGGCCTCACGGCGCCGCGGACGAAGGGCTTGAATAGTTCTGACGCCACCTCCGGCGGAATCACTTCGCCGGAATTCGAAACCGAGAGTTCGAAGACGCCGGGCGCCGTCATTCCCCTCACGACGACGGGGCGATCATCGGCGCCATGCGTGAGCGCGTTCGCCACAAGGTTGGACAGCATCTGGGCGATACGGGCGTTGTCGCAGTGGACCTCACCCGCGATGTCGAACTCGGCAAGAATGTCGCGGTTGGGATGTGAGGTCCGAAGCTCGTTGATCACCTCGCCCAGTCGGCTCTCCAAGTCGCCGACAACTTGGCGCCTCAGCGCGATGCCGCTGCCCATGCGCCCACGCGCGAAATCCAGCACGTCGTTAATCAGGCCCGACATCCGGACGACGCTGGAACTCATCATCTTCGTGAGCGACCGTATCTTGTTCAGGTCTTCGGTCCGGTCCTGCATGCGCAGGCCGGCATCGATCGAGGCGAGGGGGTTCCTGAGGTCGTGGCCGAGGACAGCGATAAATTGCTCCCGCGTCTCGCCGGTCTGGACCTCGGTTGCGAGGCTCGCCTGGCTTTCGGCCAACTTCTGGTGAGCGTCGAGGTGGAAGGCGATCAGCTCCGCAAACAGCTTGAAAGTGGCGATCGTCGAAGGGGTGCTGACGACGTGCGGCTTTGGATCGATCGCGCACAGCGTGCCAAAGAAGCGGCCGTCCGGCAGGACGATCGGCATCGAGATGTAGCTTTGGAGGCCGTACATCGCCGGCGTGTGGTGCGAGCAGTAGACCGGGTCCTCCGCGACGTTGTCGATCACCACGATCTCGCGATGGTCCCGGATTTCGTTGCAGATAGTCGTCTCGATCTTGAGTTCGCCGCCCGGCTGGAGACCGAAGGCGATCTCGTCGCGGACCCCGCAGGCGACCCAGCGGTCGTCGGTGACCCGCGCGACGGCGGCGAAGCCCATTCCGGTAATGCGGCACACCACGTCGAGAATGCTTGGCACCGCCGCGATTTGGGCGACCGCATCGAGGTCATCTTGAAAGTCGTGCAATGGCGGGACCTGTGGAGATCGGAAGCAATCACTACCACGCCGCAGTCTTGGACCGAAAGTTTGCGGCCGGCCAGGCAGCCAGCGCATGCAGCAGCGCGTCCTCGCGATACGGCTTCGCCAGAAAAATGGTCCCGGACGGCATCTCTTCCACAGTCGGCAAGACCCGGCCGGACGCCAGGATCAAGGTCACCGGCGGCCAGCGCCTGCGGATCGCGTGGATCAGTTTCAGGCCGTCCATCGACCCGCCGGGCATCTCGATGTCGGAGAACACGACGCGGATATCAGGGCGGGTCTCAAGAAGCTCGATGGCTTCGTCGGCGTGCGCTGCCTCGATGACGTCGTAGCCAGCCTCCTCGATCAACGCGACCGCGTTCATGCGAATGAGTGGCTCATCCTCCACGACCAGAACAAGAGTTTTTGTCATGGGAACTCTCGAGGGGACCAACCCGATCTAACTGTCGGGGAATGGAATGGTTGCATAGAGGTGCAAGCGAATTCCTAACGCCTCGTCAGCCATTCGGCCGCAGCCATGCAGCCGCCCGTCGATCACCACCTCCGAGTGCTCCCCCCGAGCTTCTCCAGCAGGTACCGGTCGTCCTCCGAATAGTACCGGGCCCTCTGGAGATAATCGCGGCGAATGCCTGGATCGACTCGATGGACGTCCAGCCAAGATAGGGTGCCGACCTCGGTGGGCGGTTGCCGATATCCCCCGCAGCATCGGGAAACTTAGGTTGCCTTCCGTGCCGTCGTAATCGCTGAGGATGCATGCTGCCAGACAAGCCCGGCCCGACAACCGGCTTCCGGGCGAGATGGAGGGAGGCCTTAGTAAACCTGCCTACTGCAATTGAATCTTGAGCTTGCGGATGAGCGGCACCCAGCTCTGGTCCTCCTTCTCGAGATAGGCTCGGAAGGCCTCGCGCTCCATCGGTGCGGCCCGGGTGCCGAGATCGGCGAAGCGCTTGGCGGTATCGGGCTCGTTCAGGATTTTCGTCACCGCGGCATGGATCGCGGCGACGACAGGCTCCGGCGTCTTGGCAGGCGCCATCAGGCCCGTGAAGGTCTGGCCGTCGAATTCCGGATAGCCGAGCTCGACGAATGTCGGGACGTCCGGCAGTTCCGGCAGCCGCTTCGCCCCCGTCACCGCGAGGGCGCGGGTCTTGCCGGTGGTCACGAAGGGCAACGCGACGGAGAGCTGGTCCAGGTTGAAATCGACCTGTCCGCCGACAAGATCGTTGGTCGCTGGCGCATTGCCGCGATACTGGACAGTCGTCCAGCTCGCTCCAAGCTTGGATTGCATCACCTCGGAGATCAGATGGTTGGTCGTCCCGGCACCTGGAGACGCCATGTTCAGCGGAGGATTGCGCGTTTTCGCGAGCTCGACGAACTCGGCGAAGCTCTTCGCGGGCCGGTCCGGATGCACCTGCAGGATCAGCGGCGTCAGGGTCAGGGTCGTGATCGGCACGAAATCCTTGCGCCATTCATAGGCGCGGCGTGCGGCCATCTCGGGCGCGAACAGGATCGGCCCGTTGGCGCCGACCAGCAGAACGCTGCCGTCCGGCTCGCCCTTCGCCACCACTTCGCTGCCGATCAGACCTCCGGCGCCGGGCCTGTTTTCGATCACGAAGGCCTGCCCGGTATCGCGCTGGAGCTTCTCGGCGAGAAGCCGCGCCGCGACGTCGACATTGCCGCCGGCAGCATAGGGTACCATGAGTTTAACCATGCCCCTGGGCCATGTCTGGGCCCCAGCCTCTCCCGCGAAGACGATGCCGGCCATGGCGATGACGCCGATCATGAGACGTTTCATCTTGCACTCCCCAGAATTTATTGTCGGGTCTTTGTTGCGCCGCTTGCCTCAGAAGCCGAACAGCCTCGCAGGATTGTCGACGAGCACGGCGCGTCGCAGAGCCTCGTCGGGCACGGCACGGAACAGGAAGTCGAGAAGATCGCCCTCGTTCGGCGGCTGCCGGACGGAGACCGGATGAGGCCAGTCGCTGCCCCAGATGATGCGGTCGGGTGCGGCCTCGAGCAGCGCCTCCACGGTCGGGATGACGTCGTCCCAGGGTGCGCCGGCCCGCGAGATCTTCTCGGTGAGCGAGAGCATTACCCAGACCGTGTCGCGTTTCAGCAGTTGCAGGATCTTGGCGAGGCTGGGGTCGTCCTTTCCTCGGGCGGGATCGGGGCGGCCCATATGGTCGAGCACCAGTGGCAGGTCGAGCGCTTCGAAAGGTGCGATGTTGCCGATGATGCCCTCGACCTCGGGCTGCACCTTCACATACCAGCCGAGCTCGCGGATGCGTGCGAGCGCGCGCTCGAACTCCGTCTCGCTCATGCCGATGCCAAGCCCCGCTCGTGTGAAGCGCGCGCCCTTCACGCCGGCGGCGTCGAGCTTTGCGAGATAGGCGTCGCCACGGTCCTGGAAGACGGCGGCGTTGGCGCAGCCGCGATAGTTCGGGCCGGCGAGCGCCAGACCATCCAGCGTGACGCTGTGATCGGCGCCGTATGTGGTCGGCTGGACGACGACACCGCGGGAGATACCGAGTGTCGCATGCATGGCGAGCGCGGTTTCGATGCTGGCGCTCGGCATCTCGTAGACCGCACCGGGGCGCACCGGGTAGCGCTCCGCGGGGCCGAGCACATGGAACTGGCTGTCGCAGGCCAAGGCGGGCAGCGGCGACTTCGGCGCGCGCGGTGCGGGATCGAACGGGAGGTAGGTCGCCATCACAAGGCTCCGGTCGCGATCAGGATTTGGAGGTCTGGTGGATCGCCCGCATCGTCATGATCTCGCCGAGCGTCGTGTAGTTCGGGCCGGCGATGCGCCCGATCGGGTCGAGCGCGCGGGTATCGACCTTGCCGTCGGCCATCAGCCCGTCCCGCAGGCGGAAGACGAGCACCTCGCCGACGAGGAGGCGGCTGCGTGTCTCGCCGAACTCGATGCAGTGCCGCAGCCGGCATTCCATAGCGACGGGCGCGGCGGCCAACCGCGGCACCGCGACATGCAGGCTGGGCGCGGTTTCCAGCCCCAGCTCCGCGACCTCGCTGACCTCAGGCGCGAACTCCTTCGCGCTGTCATGCAGCGGTTCGACCAACGAACGATCGGCGATGTGGACGACGAATTCCTCGCTCGCGAGGATGTTGCGGGCCGTGTCCTTGTAGGTGTCGCCCTTGCGGCCGACGCTGATCGCCAGCAGGGGCGGCTTCGGCGAGACGAAGGTAAAATGGCTGAAAGGCGCCAGATTAACGGTGCCGGCAGCCGAAATCGTCGTCACCCATGCGATCGGGCGCGGCACGACGAGCCCGGTCAGCAGGCGATAGCTCGCCTCGGCCGGCAGGTCCGCAGCCGCGATGTCGGTCGTCCCGCCCATCAGCCCCGACCCTCCATGACCGCCACGAAGTCGCACTGGATGAGCTTGCCGCCGTCGAGTTCGCCAGCCATCGCCTGGCGAGCCGGGCGGTTCGCGGGATCGGGGAACATCGCGAGCCATTCGAGATTGACCTGCTCGCGCTGCGAGCGGTCGGACAGCCAGACCGTCACCTTGACGATGTCGTCGGTCGAGCCGCCGGCTTCCTGCATGATGCTGCGGATATGCCGGAACATCAGCGCGCATTGCGCGTCGAGCGTTTCGGCCGGCTTGCCCGTTTCCGGATCGAGCCCGTAGACGATGCCCGACATCAGCACGTCGCCGACGCGGCAGGCGGCAGGGATCGGGTTCTTGTGGCCGAAGCCCTCGACATGGATGCTCTGGCGTCTGGTCATCGCGACCCCTCAGGCGAAATGGCAGGAGACCGTGCCGAACGGTCCGTAATCGGCATGGATCGTGTCGCCCCGGGAGCAGGGGATCGGGCGGATGAAGGATCCTGCCAGGATCACCTGACCGGGCTCCAGCACCACGCCCCGCGGGGCCAGCTTGTCGGCGAGCCAGACGATGCCGTTGGCGGGGTTGTTGAGCACACCGGCGGCGACGCCGGTCTCCTCGACCATGCCGTTCTTGCTGACGATGGCGGAGATCCAGCGCAGGTCGGCGTCCTGCGGCCGGAAGGGGCGTCCGCCCAGGACGATGCCGCAATTGGCGGCGTTGTCGGCGATGGTGTCGACGACCTTGCGCGTCGCCTTGCTGGCGGGGTCGATGCGCTGAATGCGCGCATCGAGGATCTCCAGCGCCGGCACGACGTAGTCCGCGGCGTTGAGCACGTCGAAGACCGTGCAGCGCGGCCCCGCGACCCTGTCCTTCAGCACGAAGGCGAGTTCGGCCTCAATCTTGAGCTCGATATAGCGATCGGTCGGGATCCGGCCGCCATCCGGAAAGAGCATGTCGTCGAGCAGCACTCCGTAATCCGGCTCGTCGATATTGACTGCGCTCTGCATGGCCCGCGAGGTGAGGCCGATCTTTCGGCCGATGACCTTGCGCCCGGCGGCGAGCTTGCTCTCCATCCAGGCGCTCTGCACGGCATAGGCATCGTCAATGGTCAGCCCCGGATGGGCGAGGCTGAGCTGGCCCATCTGCACGCGGCTGCGCTCGGCTTCGTCGAGGGCGCGTGCCGCGGCGGCGATCTGGTTGGCAGAGAGCATGGTCGCCCCTTATGCTTCGTCGACGACGCGATTGGAGAGCAGGCCGATGCCGGGAACCTCTACCTCGACGAGATCGCCAGGCTTCAGCCAGCGCGGCGGGTCGAAGCGAACCCCGGCCCCGGTCGGCGTCCCCGTCACGATGATGTCCCCCGGCTTCAGCGTCGCGAAGGTGGAGAGATAGGCGAGCAGCCGATCGAACGGGAACATCAGGCGCTCGGTCGTGTCGTTCTGGCGCTCCTCGCCATTGACACGCGTCGTCAGTTCCAGCGGCCGCGAGAGATCGATGTCGTCGGAGGTGACGATCCACGGACCGATCGAGCCGGAGCGGTCGAAATTCTTGCCTTGGGTAACGTTGAACTTGCCGTGCCGCAGCCAGTCCCGCACCGTGCCCTCGTTGCACAGCGTCAGGCCGAAGACGTGGTCCAACGCGCTTTCGCGCGGGATGTGGCGCCCGCCCCGGCCGATCACCAGAGCGATCTCGCCCTCGTAGTCGAGCTGTTCGGAGACTTTTGGGCGTTCGAGCGGGACGCCGTGACCGACGAAGGAGGAGGCCGAGCGGCAGAACAGGCTCGGATAGCGCGGAAGGTCCGAGCCGTCCTTGTACTCGGCATTGCGGTCGGCATAGTTCACGCCGACGCACCAGATTTTCTCCGGCGCAGGGATCGGGATCAGCAGTTCGACATCGGCGAGCGCATGGTCGGCGCTCTGCCCCTTGGCCGCGTCGCGCAGAGTCTGAAGAGTTCCCGCGGCAATCGCATGTCGCAGGGTGGGCAAGGCCGGCAGGCGCCGGCCGAGATCGATCACCCCGTCGTCGACGATCGCGCCATAGCCTTCCGCCTCGGCGCTGCGAAAGCTCGCCAGCCTCATGAACTTTTCCTCCCCGCCGGCGGATTATCCGGGCCTGTTCTCGTTGATCGGATCGAAGCGCGCAGCGAGGTGGGGCACAACTGGATTCCTCATTTTCTGTCCATATAATGGACAAGACAGATGGAGCTGAGGTGGACCGCGTCGCATGAGATCCCCGAATGTCAGAGCTGACGCTGTTCAAGGCACCGGCAGCCTCCGACGGGCGATCGAGATCCTGCGCATCCTGGCCGCGAGCCGGGAGGCTGGGCTCGGCCTGTCGGCGCTTGCGCGGTCGACGGGCGTGCCGCATCCGACCGTGCACCGGATGCTGAAGGCTTTGGTCGCCGAGGGGCTCGTCGAACACAGGCCGGCGACGCGGCGCTATGTCGTCGGCGAGCAGATCCAGTTCCTCGCCCTCTCGCGGGAGCGCCCGAGCGTGCTGCAGGCCGTGGGCGAGCCCCACATCGCCCGTGCGGCGGAGACGGTGGGAGACACGTTCTTCCTGACGCAACGTACCGGCTTCGACACGATCTGCATCTCGCGTGTGCTCGGCTCCTATCCCATCCAGGTGCTGCCGTTGCGCGTCGGGGATCGTCGTCCGCTCGGCGTCAGCAGCGCGGGGCTGGCTTTGCTCGCGGCGCTCGAACCCGGCGAGGCCGCCGCGGTGCTCGCCGAGAATCGGGGGCGGTTGCGCAGCTACCGCATCGACGAGGCGGTGGCTCACGGCTGGGTGCGCACCGCCCGGCATCTCGGCTATGCCCTGCGCGACCGGGGGCTGGTACCGGGCACCCGCGCGCTGTCGGTCGCGATACGCGACGAGGCCGGCCGGCCCTTCGCCGCCGTAACCGTGGCCGGGGTGACGCGCCGTATGGGACATTTGCAGGTGGAGGCTCTAGCATCCCAGCTGCAGGACATCGCCGCCACAATCGGGCGCGAACTCCGCAGGTGAAAAAAGGCCGATCTGGGCTGGCCACGATAATTCGCCGGTCAACGTCTGCCGACCCGGATTGGACGGAAGTACGGCCGGCCAAATGTCGGCATTACGGCTGAAGCCCAACTTCTGCTTCTGGCGCGAGGCGAGCGCCACGTCCCGCAACACTTGATAGAATAACCCCGGATGCGGCGTCCCAAGAGGGGATCAGCCATGGATATCCAAGCGCAGAACCAACTGCCTCATCAGGCGTGGAACCTCGGGCGCATCATCGGACCGAAACCACCTCTGAATCCAAAGCATATCTGGGCGATACGCACCCGGCTGCAGCACGAGGCGCGCGTTCGTGATCTCGCCATGTTCAATCTCGCGATCCAGAGCAAGCTAAGGGGATGCGATCTGGTTCGTCTCCGCGTTGGCGATGTCGTCCTCGGAGGCACCGTTCGCCTGCGAACGGCGATGTTCAACAGAAGACCTGGCGGCCGGTGCCGTTTAAACTAGTCGATTCGGCCCGCGAGGCACTCACAGCGTGGCTCAGAAAGAGAGGCCCGCGCGAAGAGGATTGGCTCTTCCCGAGCCGTAGCCGGCATGGTGATCACATCACAACGCGCCAGTACGGCCGTCTCCTCGACACCTGGGTGGGTCTGATCGGATTGGATCCAGCGCTCTATGGAACTCACAGTCTCCGCCGAACGAAGGTCGCGCTGATCTATAAACGCACCGGCAATCTGCGCGCCTGTCAGCTCCTGCTCGGCCATACAAAGCTGGAGAGCACCGTGCGCTACCTCGGCATCGAGGTTGACGACGCGCTTCTCCTTTCGGAGCAAACGGACTTGTGACACTGGGCACGGCGGGCACCCGGCGTGCCATTTCGTCATTCGGCCAACGGCGCAATTGGGTGGGAAGCGGTAGTTCGGCGGCACCCTCAGTTTCTGCCGATCCGCGCCCACAACCAGACATTGGGGGTGCGCCACGAAGCGGACAATTCGCAAAAGAGAAGACTGAGGCTGGTGATCGTTGCTCAGGGACCGCCAGCCCCTTTTGAACCCGGCTACAGGCGTTTTGCAATT
>NZ_JBXWCA010000011.1:0-207894 GCF_057321085.1 Allobosea sp. RIT-PG3_2
TCACGCCGCCCTCGGCTGCCGATAGGCCCGGATTTTTGCGACGGTGAGGTCCAGCTCCGCGTTGAAGGCATCGACCGCATCCGCGAGCTCTTTGATGTAGGCCTCGTCACGGACCGCTCGGGTCACAAAGATCGGCATCTGCGGCCAATAGACCGCGATATCGATCCATTCGCGTTCGGCGACCCAGAGTTGACCCTGGCACTGGGCCTTATGTTCGGGCGGAAACTCGCCGCGGAGAAGCGTCTCGATCAGGAGATGGGGCAGCTTGGTTTTGATCTCGACCAGGCCGTTCCCTCCGACCAGCGAATCCGGCGAAGCGCCCTTGCGGCCATTGCGGAGGAACCCGATCCGTTGGCAGGGCGTGTCGGTTATGAACTCGTAGAATGAGCGCGCCTCATCCTCCAGGATCTTGCCGCGCTCCATGTGGCCGTTGCTGAAACTTTCCATCGGCTGACCGGTGATGATCTCGCCGGCCAGTTTGTAGAGATAGGTCTGGCGGGTTTTGCTATCCCCGCCCGCGCGACCTTTCGCCATCACCGCGGCAAATTCGGAGGCGGTCGGGATGCCCATGCGTGCGCGAAACCACGCCTCGCTGCCTTGGTCGCACGCGATGATGTCGGGTGCGCTCATCACGACACCCTCTTGGCGTTGAGCATGGCGATCGCCTGATCAAACTTCACCGCCGGCAGATCCGGCAGCGCGTCGATCTTGAAAAAGCGCAGCAGCGCTGCCTTCTGTGCGCCGACGCTCTTTAGCAAGGCGAGCAGCTCTCGGATCTGATCGGCGTTGATCGGCACCGCTATTCCGGCTGCCTTGCCGTCGTCGTCATCGGAGGCTGCCAACCCCAGGGACGCCTTCAGGGTCATGCGCTGCAGATAGGTCAGCGTCGAGCCGATCGCCTGGATGCCGTTCTTCTTACCGGTTTCGTCGATCGCGGCAGCCAGCTGGTTTTCTTCGAAATAACCGTCGCGGTGCGACAAAACGCAGGTCACCTTGACCAGCGATCCCTCGACCGCCGAGCGAAACCGATAGGCCAGGCCAAAGCTGGCCAGGATGGGGGCGACCGTTCGAGCGATCTCGGCCAGATCTTCATAACGATAATGCGTGCGGCTGCGCTGCGCGGTAAAATCGACCTCGCGGTTTTTCGAGATCACCGGGATCTTGGCCTTGGCCTCGGCGATCGCGGTATCGAAGGCCTTTCGCGACTGGCTGGTTTCCCAGTGCTGATGCAGCTCAATCAGCTTCTCGAGGGTTTTAACAGTGGCGCCGCGCTCAACCGCCTGGCCGATCATGGCGAGCGGTGTGAGGGCGCAGATTGCGCCGGGCGTGTAGGCGAGCGGATTGATTGGAACGATCTGGTTCATCGGGACATCTCGGGCTGTGAGGACAATGCAGCGCAGGTGGCGGGCGTCAGCGGCGGCGTGGCGAGACGCCGACGATCCAGCGGCGATACTCCGCGGCGAGTTCGGTGGGCGTCAGGCGTCGGACCACTTCGGGCGGTGGCTGCTGCGGCTGAAGGTCCCCGAGACTGGCCCCCTGATCGAGATCGCACGCTCTGCTTGGAGGCTCGTCCACAATGGCGAGTTCAAGCGGTGAATGGCGGCGGGCGGCTATGGGCATGAGATCTCTCCTCAGGATCGAATGGGTCAATGCAGCTGCTTGGCCGCCAGGATGGCGACAAGCGCGGCCTCAAGGCGGGCGACAGCGGCGAAGTTCATGCGGTCGCGCATCGTCTCGCGCAGCAGCGCGTTCTGGATGGCGAGCGGGTTGTTTCCGAGACTGGCTGAGAGAGCGGCGCTCTCCCTTGCGCTCGCGGCCAGCGCGATACGCACTTCGGCCTCCCGGGCTTGACGCCGGGCGAATTCGGCAGCTTCGCGCTTGGCTTCCGCCCAAGCCCTTTTCAGCCAGTGCGAGCGCTGGTGGTCTCGCTCAAGCGTGCTGCGGCAAAGCTGCAGGGCAAACCGGCCGAGCTGGAAAGCCCGGCGCATGATCGCGGACATGTTGAAGATGGTTCGGCCGTCTGCCGCGGTGAGAAGCATCTGCTCTACTCCATAAACGAAATTCGTCGTTAAACGACGATTAGCGTTGTATGGTGGCAGGAGTCAACGGAAAGCGTCGACACTCGACAAAATTCGTCGTGCCGTGCTATCCCTCGCAGAATGATGACCCCAGCCCAATCACGCGCCGCGCGCGCTCTGCTCGAGTGGTCGCAGGAAGAGCTCGCCAAAGCAGCTCATCTCGGCCTGTCCACCATCCGTGATTTTGAGAAAGGTCGCCGCAACCCATCGCACAACAACCTCTTGGGGATGCGGACTGCGCTCGAAGCTGCCGGCGTGCTGTTCATTCCTGAGAATGGCGCGGGCGCGGGCGTGAGACTGGCGAAGCGCGCTGACGGGGTGAGTAGAGAATAGCGCTTTCAGTTGGCCCCAAATGGTAAGATGAACGGCCGCCGAAAAATGGCACGCGCCATCATGTTGAACGTATCGCGATCAAGCTGCCGGCGTTCCCCTAGAAGCATTCTTACTGCGCTGAGCACTGTGTACTCGTTATGCGGTCGAGCCAAGATCACGAGAAATGATCAGCCCATTATCGTTTATGCGAGCGAGCCGATTTCTGCCTGGGTAGTTAATAAGACAAAATCCGCATCGAAAGCGTCGAAACACAATCTGATGTGAGGGACCCCAAATTTGGAGTTTCCAATTGTTTTTTTGACTGAATCCGTCAGGGCAGCCAACTTATAGCGTCCACGAGTTCATCGCGATGATGGGCAAGCATGTGTCGGCGGCGGCTGGGCGTGATTTTGAAAGCAGGCGCGTCGGGGGGATTAAAGGCAGCCAATTCGGGACAACCTCAACGCCCTGAAATCTGTCGCAGCCCAGTCAGCTCGACAAAGTCTACGAGGCATGCATCCCCCTCCTGGGTCGACGCTGCCTGATGAGGTCGTGGCAATTATAAGCCCGATCCGCCTCCGTTTTGGCCTTACAGGAGGCCAAACAGATGGCAGGGCGCGCGCGCGGATCGCCTACTCTGTCCGAATCGTGACGGCTTCGTTCGTTCGGGTCAGATGAGGCGAGTAATACGGGTCGAGCGTGACATATTGCTGCCAACGCTCGTTCAGTATCTCGCTTTCCCGTTGGAAGCGGGCGCGCTTTTCAGGCCCGATCTCATAGCCGCGCGTTTTGCTTTCGAAGTGATACAGTTCGGCGAACGGTGTCCAGACGTTATAATAACCGGCAGCATGCACTTTAAGGCAGAAATCGACGTCGTTCAGTGCAATCTTCAACGCGATTTCGTCGAAGCCGCCCACTTCCAGCGCAATCGAGCGCTCGACGGCGAGGCAAGCGGCGGTAACGGCGCTTAGGTTCTGGGTCACTCGCAGCCGACCGAAATAGCCGAAATCACCTTTATCGAACCCGCGATAGGGATGGCAGGCAATGCCGCAGACGCCGACGAAAACGCCTGCATGCTGGATCGTATCATCATCGAAATAAAGCTTGGCGCCGACGCATCCCACTTCTGGTCGTATGGCGTGGACGACGAGTTCGGACAGCCAGTCCTCCCCGATCACGCTCGTATCGTTGTTCAGGAAAACCAAGACCTCGCCCTTTGCCTCCCTGATCCCGAGATTGTTCATTGCCGAGTAGTTGAACTCAGCCGGGTAGTCCGCGATCACGATCCCTTGTCGCTTGAACTCGTCGTAGAGCCTTAGCGTCTCGTAATCGGTCGATCCATTGTCCACGATCAGGATTTCGTAATGAGGATAAATGGTCTTCGAGCGGATCGAGGTGATGCAAGCTCGTATGAGTGCCGCCATGTTCTTATTGGGAATGATGATCGTCGCGAGCGGCGCGCGCTTGGGTAGGCGATAGCGAACCCTGGCGACAGGCGCGTCATCGAGAAGGGTTACGTCGCCTTCACGCCCTGTGCGCTCTAGATGGCTGGCGATTGCGCTTGCCATTGCTGCTACGGCGTAGGGCTTGGCCGCATCGCTTCCGGCGGTGGAGTTCTCTGCCACGCGCCAGTGGTAAAGGATCTTCGGGATGTGCAGGATCTGGCGGCGATCTAGTGTCTCGGTGACCTTGAAATACAGATCGTGGTCCTGAGCGCCCTCCAGGCCGAGTGTCCAGCCGCCGACCCTGAGCACGTCTTCCCGTTTTAGAGCAGCCAGATGACTGACGTAGTTGAACGACCGGAGGAGATCGGGAGACCAGTCGGGCTTGAAGTGAGCATCGAAACGCTTAGTCCCGGAGGCATCGATCTTGTCCTCGTCCGAATAGATCAAACGCGCATACGGGTTTGCCTCCGCGGCGAGCGCGACTTCGAGCAGCGCATGCGGCCGAAGCAGGTCATCGTGATCTAGCGGTATGATCCAATCGCCCGTGGCAAGGGTGAGCGATGCATTCGAAGCGGCGGAAATGTTCTGGTTCCGTGTGAGACGGGTCCATTTGATGCGCGGCTCCTCTCGGCTGAGGCTGTCCAGGAACGCCGCAATGCGAGGACTAGACGATCCATCGTCGCAGACGCACAATTCCCAGTGCGGATAGATCTGGCTCCGCACGGACAATACCGCGGCTTCGAGCAAGGCGGCGGGAGTCTCGAACACCGGCATGATGATGGAGAAAAGCGGCCGCTCCCTCAGGGCTCGCAATAGAGCGTCCATGGCGGCCCGATCATCCTCGGGCCGGTCGTCGAACCGCGCGATCCAGTCTTCGTAGCGTGCCTCCTGCCGGACGGTTCGCTGAAGGCGACGGAGAAGACCGCGTGCACCCTCGCTGCGAAGGACGTCGGTCACCCGCCGTAGCGCCGCGCCGAGCCCTCCGGCACGGCGAACTGCGCGCCAGAGCGGCTCCGTGATGCTCGGCATGACGATTGGTCTACTCCGCCGCTTGAATTCTACGGCTTTCTGCGCCGAGGGAATGATATCGATTTGACAACGAATAATGCGAGACAGTGACCCGTTCAAGCACGCCCGCTGCGATGACCGCCTTCCCCGCCAGAATGCGTTCAATTCAGTTCATGCAGGAAATGCATGTTCGCTCGGTCTCCCATCTACCGCGAAGCTCCAGCGGTATTGTCGAGAAACGCAGTCTCGACTTTCCGGGCGCCTCGCTATCCGTGTGACCGGTGGGTATGCCGCTTGCGTACATGTCCTGACTACAAAAGCTCAGGCCGCTTGTGGGAACAGGGATGCTATGTGTTGAAATGGTCGTTGGCCGGTCCATGCCTCATTTGGTGATTCCCCATCCGTGATTGTCCGTGCTTCGCCCCCCTCAAAGCCGCCGATCCTTGTTCGAGGCAAGGCCTACGCTCGCCATGTGCTGCAGAAGGTGGCCGGGCTGACGCTTGGTGCCGTTTTCGTGTCGGATACCGGCAGATCTCTGCGGAAGCGCTGGGCTGTCCGAAGAGCACGGGCCGAATGGCCGGGCCTCAAGGTGGCCATCGTCGCTCATGCTTATTACCCGGACCTGATGAACGAAATCCTGGCCTGCCAGGCGTTGCTCCCGGTCGGAACGCCGGTCCATGTCACCGTTCCGCCGGAGCGGAGCGCATTGCTGAGGGAGGCGGTGATCGGCGCGCAGGTCGTGTTCATTCATGAACACGACAATCGCGGCCGTGACATCGCTCCGTTTCTGGCCGTGCTCGAGTCAGGCGCGCTCGACGGCTATGACGCCGTCCTGAAACTGCATACCAAGCGCAGCCCCCATCTGCTGGATGGAGAGATCCGCCGCAAATTGATGTTCGACAAGCTGTGCGGCGATTGGAACGCCACTTGCCGCGCACTGTCGGCCTTCAAGCAGGCATCGACCGGGGTCGTCGGCTGGCGGCAGTGCTGGCGGGCGACACCGTCCTACTGGATGGCCAACGAAGTGCGCACGCGCGAGGTCGCTGAACGGATGCAGGCCCCTGAGGGCGCGATCCGGCTGGGTTTCTTCGAAGGCACGATGTTCTGGTTTCGCCCGGCCGCGCTGGCGTCGTTGCGTGAACTCGCCCTGCGGCCGGAGGATTTCGAACCGGAGGCGCGTCAGCTCGATGGCACTTTGCACCACGCCGTCGAGCGGTGCTTTACGATTGCGGCCTGGTCGCGCGGGTTCACTGTACGTGATCTCAAGGGGCAGGTTTTGTGATCGTCGCGAATATCCGTCGGGGCTGGGTGTTGGTTTCTCGGACAGCCAGCCGGTCTTGACCGCTACAACGCGTGGGGCGCCGCAGCTAGAAGGTAAAATGCCAGATTGTTTCAATATGGGGCCGGTAACGCCGGTGGCGGCGCGTAACAGGCGCAAGATCTTCGGTCTGCGCGGCGCTGATTTCTTCGCAGGAGATGTGGTTGAAGCGGCCACTACCATCTAAGCGCCGCGGATGCCAAGGCGCGCTGAGGCTGGATGTGACGAGCGGCACCCTGCAGAAGTCTGGGGCAGCCACGCACGCGATGGAAGTCCAGAGCAAGTTTGAATTCAGGGCTCTGCCGGCGCCGGTTCGTCAACATGCGAGCTCATTGCGTCGGAGCTTCCGGAAAGCGACTGGCGGCAAAGGGCTGGAAAGGAGCGGCGCAAGCGACTCGGCCGCCATTCAAAACTAGCATCTGCGGTCGGTTTCTCGTAGATCGCTTGGGCGCGCCTGGAAGAGAGCCATTCATCTCTCGTTGCGATCTGATCGCGCTGGAGCGGTCGATAAACCGAGGTCCCTTTTGATGGCTTACGATTCGAGCATCTCCGTCTCCGTGGTTGTCCCGGTGTATTCGGGCGAGGCGTATTTGCGCGACCTTATCGATGAGTTGGGGAGGGTTCGGGCGGATTGGCATGAACGCGGCGCGCCGATGGACCTGTCGGAGGTCATTCTTGTCGACGATTCCGCTATCGATGGATCGCCGGCCCTGCTGGACGGTCTGGCCAAGGAACACAACTGGCTCACGGTCGTCCATATGATGCGGAATTTCGGCCAGCATGCCGCAACCATTGCGGGCGTCCTGCACAGCTCCGGCGATTGGGTGGTCACCCTCGACGAGGATCTCCAGCATCCACCGGTGGAGATCGAGACGCTGCTCAAGCAGGCTGTGATCGAAGGGGGCGATATCGTCTATGCACGGCCCGCCAGCGCGGTTCATGAGGCGCGTATGAGGGACTGGGCCTCGAAAGGGTTCAAGCGGCTCATGGTGTTTCTGACAGGAAACGCGAATATCGTTCATTTCAACAGTTTCCGGCTGATCCGAGGCTCGCTGGCACGGGCGGCGTCGAGCGTCTGCGGCTATGAGACCTATTTCGATGTGGCCCTGTCGTGGTTCACCAACCGGGTCCGGTTTCGCGACCTGGAACTCAAGGACCGGCGCTTCATCGGCAGCGGGAAGAGCGGCTATAGCTTTTCTCGCCTTTTGAGCCATGCACGGCGTCTGCTGATATCGAGCCAGGTCAAGATTGTTCGCTTGTTCGGTCTGGTTGGCATGGCCATCGTGGTGGCGAGTGTCATCGGCGCAGGCGCCTTGCTGGTGGAGAAAGTCATCTCGCCCGCGAGCATCGTCGTGACCGGATGGACGTCTCTCATGCTGACGATCGTATTTTTTGGAGGATTCATCACGTTCATGGTCGCGCTGGCCCTGGAGTATCTCTCGACTCTGGTTCTCGCGGCTCATGGCAAGCCGAGCTTCTTCGCCGTGGATCGCTCGATCGATGAGCCCCTTGCACGGTATTTTGCTTCCGAAGCGGCATGATCCTGATCTTCCGCCAGGGGTATCCGGGGAGCGGCGCCTGCCAGGCGGTCGCTCTCTTCGGAGCCGGGCTCGTTGGAAGAGCCGTCGTCGACGCGCTGAGGCGTCGTGGCGGTGCAACATTCGTCGAGTTGCCGCTGGATTGGAATGACGCATCGCGACGAGCGGATGATCTGACCGGGCTGACGAATGCGCTCCTTGCGCGACGCGATACGGCCGGCATTCAAGCGCTCGACATCGTCTGGGCTGCCGGGAAAGCCGGTTTCGGAGCCGGGCCCGATGAACTGGCCCGGGAGATGGAATCCTTCAGGGATATTCTGAACTGGACGGAGTCTGTATCGTCGCTCGTGCCGGGCGCGAGGGCTGGCTTCCATCTGCTGAGTTCGGCAGGGGGATTGTTCGAAGGACAGCGCTTCGTTGACTTTGCATCCCCGCCGCAGCCATTAAGGCCCTATGGTGTGGCCAAGCTGGAGCAGGAAGGGCTAGTCGGTCGATTGCCTGCGGGGATGGTGACCCAGATCTATCGCCCGACCTCGATCTATGGCTTCAGCGGGGATGGCGGGCGGTCGGGCCTGATCAACACCTTGATCTTGAACGCCAAGCGGCACTCGGTCTCGCGCATTTTTGGTGGGATGGACACGGTCCGCGACTATGTCCTCGCTACCGACATCGCCACATTCATCGCGGCGCGGATCATTCGGCCAGGGACGCAGTCGCAAACCTATCTCCTGGCCAGCGGCAAACCTGCATCAGTGAGCGAAATAGTCCGCGTCGTGAGCAAAGTGATTGGAAATCCGCTCTACCTCAAGCTAGACGTGCAGCCTTCGAACGCCAGCCACATCACCTTCCGACCATCGGCTCTGCCTGTAGGCTGGCGGCCAACCGATCTCGAAACGGGAATACGCTTGGTAATGCGTCAGTTGTCGGGGGCGTTCGAAGCCGGGGCTAGGCAATCTGTTCCCAGGAACATAGCTCCGTCAAATGGAGGTTAAGGGACTATGGATCCCCAGCAATCACAGACGGCAAAGACGTTCGATAGCTACAAGGACACCTATTCGAACGCTGTCGATGCCTCCGTGTCGTTTACCGGGCTGTCGACGGATTTCTTCACGAAGGTGAAGGCCGACTATATCATCGATGTCACGCAGGCGCGCCAAGGAGCGCCAAAGGACCTTTCGGCCCTCGATGTCGGATGTGGGGTCGGCAATTATCATTCCCTGCTGTCACCGCATTTCAAGGCCCTGTCCGGCGTCGACATCTCCGCCGCCTGCGTGGAGACGGCCCGCGGGCGCAACGCCACTGTCGACTACAAGGTCTATGATGGCGTGACCTTGCCCTATGAGACCAGCACGTTCGACGTCGCCTTCACGATCTGCGTCATGCACCATGTGCCGCCTTCGCAGTGGCAGGGCTTCGCCCGCGAGATGCGCCGCGTGCTGAAACCGGGCGGTCTGGCGCTGATCTTCGAGCACAATCCTCGCAATCCGCTGACGATGCGCGCCGTCAACCAATGCCCGTTCGACGCGGATGCCGTGCTGATGCGAAGTGAGACCACGGAGGCGCTGTACCGGGAGGCCGGGTTCAAGGACATCGTCTCGCGCTACATCCTGTCCGTCCCGCCGGCGAATGGCTTGCTGCGCCGCGTCGACCAGCTTTTCGCAAGGCTCCCTTTCGGCGGACAGTACTACGTGGCTGCGACCGCGTGACGTTCTCGAGTTTCACACGCTGGCTGGCCCGACAGGCCGTTTCGGATCGGCTGTTGGTCAAGGCGATTCGCTTTGGCTTGGTTGGTGTTCTCAGCGGGGCAATTTTTTCCGTTGTCACGGCCCTGTTTGTCAGGCTGGCCGGAACCGATCCAAAGCTGGCCTCCGTCGCGGGCTATCTAGCCTCTATGCCTTTGAATTTCGTCGGAAACAGACGGTTCTCGTTCAGGTCGGCAGGTTCGCTCGCCGGAGATCTGACGAGATTTGCCTTGCTTCACACCTTCAATATTCTGCTCACAGTTCTGTCCATGGGCGTCGTCGTCGATCTGCTGCGTCTCCACTACGCTGTGGGAATGGTCGGGGCGATCGTCCTTGTGCCCTTGGTGAACTTCGCCGCCATGAATTGGTGGGTTTTCCGGCGACGAGGCATCCAGCGGGAGCCATCTCAGTCCGTTCGCCCGAAATAAATCACGAAAGATACTATCGATGATCAAGAGATTACTTGAGTTGCCTTTTGTATACCAATCGTTCCAAGAACTCGGCGGATTCTTCGGCGCGCGCGTGAAGGCGATCTCCGAGTTTCTCGATATCCGGCCAGGTATGCGCATCATCGATATCGGCTGCGGGCCGGGGTACATTGTAAAGTATCTCCCCGAAGGGGTCGACTACGTAGGCTTTGATATCGACGAGTCGTATATCGCGCACGCAAACACTCAATTCGGGGATCGCGGGCGGTTTTTTTGCCGTTTCTTTGATGCCGCCGCAGCGTCGGAATTCGGGCCGGTCGACATCGTGATGATGAATGGCGTCCTGCACCATATTTCTGACGACGAGCTCACTATCACGCTTGGCAACATCCGTTCCGTGCTGGCGGCGGGCGGCACCCTCTTCTCTCTCGACGGGTGTTACCGACAGGGACAGTCAGCGTTCCGCAAATGGATGCTCGACAACGATCGGGGGCAATTCGTTCGCGACGAAGCCGGGTATCGTAAAATTCTTGGTCAGAATTTCGATACTGTCGATTTACACATAAGAGAGAATTACTCTAGAATTCCATATACTTTCGTTGTTGGTCTAGCAGGGAAAATTTAATGATGTATTCGCGGCGATTTTTTTAGCCGATCGCAAAGTTACATATTTTAAAACGCGGCGACTCAATCTTGCCAGAATGCGGATCTTCGTGCTGTCGATCGGAGGGGTTGCCTGATTCTATGGGCCATATCTTCTGACGTGTTGGGCCTCGCCTCGTATGCGACGCCGTATACCTGGTCGAGCGGCTCTTCTGCGAGTTTCCCCGGGATGTCCAAGCGGGCGAGCCCTTGCTGGATTCGTCGACCTTCGAAGCGCTGGACTACAATCCCGCGCCTCTCCCTATTATCTGTTCTATTTTTTTGAGGGGCTGAATTTCTGCTTGGCGGAGGCTTCCGTTCAGGCCGCGTATATCGTCGCCGTCGTCCATATCCTGATCTTCGCGGTCACGATGACGAGTCTGATCCGGGCAACGGGCGTCGCGACCACGTCCGCTCTCCTAGGCTTGCGGTCAGCTGTGTGCGCGATAGAAGTTCAGGACGTCGGTGATCGTCTGCTCAAGCGGGATCTCGGCTTCCCACCCTAGAAGGTCGCGCGCCGCGGCCGGGTCACCCGATGCGCGCGGAATATCGTTGGGCCGAAACTTCGCGGCGTCCGTCTGGACCTCGATCTGCACCTTCGCCTGCTTCAGCAGCATGCTGAGCATCCGCCCGATACGGACCGGATTCCCTGTCGCCACGTTCAACACCGTCCCGGCCGAGACGACGGCGTCCGGTAGCGCTGCTTGAAAATAGGCCCGAACAACGTCGCGAACGTCGAGAAAATCACGTTCAGCTTCAAGGTTTCCGACACTGAGGATCGGAGGCTGCAGGCCGTTTTCGATCCGGGCGACCTGTTGCGCGAATGCCGGCAGGACGTATTCCGGAGTCTGGCTGGGTCCGCTGTGATTGAACGGGCGAAACCGGATCGCATTGAGCCCGTCCACGGACATCTGCCCGATCATCAGGTCGGCGGCGGCCTTGGTGGCGGCATAGGTGTTGCGCGGCAAAAGGGCAGCCGTCTCGGCGAGGGGGGAGGGCGACGTCAGGAAGCTGCCGCCATAGGCCTCGGAACTGCCGACGAACAAGAGGCGGGTGTTCGGTGACGCCTCGCGAATGGCCTGAGCAATATGGAGTGTGCCCAGCACGTTGACGTGCCAGGCCGCGCTGGGATCAGCCCGTGCAGCCGATGGTGCCGCTATCGCGGCCAAGTGCAGCAGGACATCGGGACGCATGGCCGCAATGGCCTGCGAGACCTGCCCGGGCTCTCGTATGTCGCCAGCGGCGGAACCGAACATCGAAACGCCTTCGATGCCTGGTATGCGCTGTTCGGCGACATGCCTCAGAAAAACGGATCCCACGAAGCCGGCGGCGCCCGTGACCGCAATCCGCCAAGGTTTGGAGTTCATGCAGGGTCTGTGCTTCCTTGGAGCTTGCCTTATCAGCGGGCGCCAGAACTCAAGTCAGGCGCTTGAGATCGGCCTCTACCATTTCCACAATCATCTCTTCCAGCGAAGTCGTGGCCTCCCAGCCGAACTTGGCCTTCGCCTTCGCCGGATTGCCGAGCAGAACGTCAACCTCGGCAGGGCGGAATAATTGCGGATCGATGATCAGATGGTCGTCGATGTTCAGTTTGGCGTGTTCGAACGCGATCTGGCACATCTGACGCACAGTTGTCGTCCTGCCGGTCGCGACGACGTAGTCGTCAGCGATGTCCTGCTGGAGCATGAGCCACATCGCTTCGACATAGTCGCGCGAATGTCCCCAGTCGCGCTTGGCGTCGATATTGCCCAGCCGGAGTTCCTTGGCGAGGCCGAGTTTGATGCGTGCCACGCCATCCGTGACCTTTCGGGTCACGAACTCGATGCCGCGCAAGGGCGATTCGTGATTGAACAGAATTCCGCTGGACGCGTGAATGCCGTAGCTTTCGCGGTAATTGATGGTGATCCAGTGGCCGTAGAGCTTGGCGACAGCGTAGGGCGAGCGGGGGTAAAACGGCGTGGTTTCGGATTGCATGCTTTCCTGGATCAGGCCGTACATCTCGGAGGAGGACGCCTGGTAGAAACGAACATGCGGGCACTCGAGGCGGATCGCCTCCAGGACATTCGTCACCGCAAGCGCGGTCACCTGACCGGTCAAAATCGGCTGCTGCCAAGATGATTTGACGAAGGACTGCGCTGCGAGATTGTAGATCTCGTCAGGCTTGACCTCACGCAGGGTCCTTATCAGCCCCGAAAGGTCGAGCAGGTTACCATCGATCAGATTGACCTTGTCTGCGATACCCAGCCACCTCAACCGGACGTCATTGACGTCGGCCGTGCTCGAGCGTCGAACGAGGCCGGAAACCTCGTATCCTTTCGAAAGCAGAAGTTGCGACAGATAGGCGCCGTCCTGGCCAGTAATTCCGGTTATCAGTGCGCGCTTTTTCATGCCATTTCTACCGTCTATTCACGCCCTATTGATCGAAAATGGCGCGGTGGTTTGCTCAGCGCCATCCGTACGGGGTCGCAGGCCGCGGCGCAAGCCTCGTGCTGCCAGCATCGGGCTCCGGCTCCAACGGCGTGATAGCTAGCCTGAAACGCGGCTCGCGCCGCGGCTCGCGCCGCATGTCTGGCTATTTCGGCAGGTAGGCACGAAGTCGTCTCCGGAATGCTCGGCGACGATGCCAAACGCTCCAGAGGGCAGGCCGTTTCAAAAGGCGCAGCTGCAGCCGGCCGCCTTGGCGCGCGCTCGTTCCAACCAGCGATTTCGAATACAGCGACCCGCCCGTGCCCATCGAGTCGCCCTGGTATTCCGGCTCCATGAGCCTCTTCAATTCCCCGTTCGCGATGACGGCCTTCAGGATTGATTGCTCATCCAGGAAGGCGAGTGGGCAGGTACCGATATGCCACCTGCCCGATGCACGCTCTGCGTAAGGATCACGCTCTAATCGCCAGTTACGGAGAACCACCGGAAGAGCCAAGATAGTTTCCGGACATCGGGGTTCATTCCCAATTCAGCCGGGCTCTGCAAATCTTTGAAGTGCAATCCGAGCTTGATGGTGTCGACACAGCGCCCACCGAGCGAAATCGTATGCTGGACTAGTTGCTGAGCAGGGCTGCTGAGCGAAATTTCTCCGACCTCCGTGTCATTGAGAGTTAGCTTCGCGGTCGCAGCAATGTAATTTCCAAACGACAGCGGTGTCACCAGAGCCTTAAAAGTCAAATTATTGCAAACTGGCTTTTCGAGCCGGCCCGCAATCGTCGTCTCTGGCCCGCTCGCCCAGCGCACATATTGATCAGCGAGGGACCAGCCGATTCCCAGATAAGGAACGCCGGCTCCCTGATTGGCCGCGGAAAGCTCCTTTTGGGTGCCCAGCGCGATGGGTCGGATTTCGTCACCTAACCTCGTAAACACCGGATCGGTCTGGTTTTTCCCGCAGACAATCAAGTTGACTGTTTCGCGGCATGTAAACCCATTGGTGGCACCGGTGACGAGCAAAGTCGGCGACCATGCGCTCTTGAGAGCGATGACAAGTGGATTCTTGGTCACGGCATCCGCTGCGATATCCTTGCTGAAGCGGTTTTCGGCATCGGCGCAGCTAGGGCCTCCACGATTCACGAAGGCCGCGTTCACCGGCAGCTTGGCCTGGGCGGCAATCAACTGCAGCTGCGCGATTATATCGCGCTCCGACATGGCTGGGCACGCGGAAGGCGGATAGAGGACGAACTCGCCATAAGACTTCGTCGCCTCGATGAATGCCTTTCGATCGACTAGCTCGGGCTTTACTTGCCATACTGCATGAGTAACGGCGAGCAACGGCCTCATATCGACCCACTGCGCAAGCACAGCACTGAGCAGGACAGCGGCTGCAACGGGGCGTGAGAAGCGCCGCGCGATAATCGTGATGAATACGATTAGGACGCAGTACCCGACCGGCCAGAAAAAGCGCCCGCTCGATCTAAAAACCGATGTTAATGTGCTCAGTCCGGGAAGCTTTCTGTAGCCCAGATCGACTATGAATCGTTGGCCAAGGTAGAGCTTGTCGGACACCGCATATACCGTCAGTCCGACAAGGATGACCGCGAGAATGGGGTTCGATGACACGACCCTTTTTACCGAGCTAAAGTAAAAAATCAGCGCGATGAGACCGATAGCTATAACCCCGGCGCCGAGATAATTGAAACCCTCATACTGGCCGCCCGTCGGGTTAAGTACGTCCGCGAAGCCCGGAATTGAACTCGACTGCGGCATTAGCGGCGACAGCAAATTCATGGAATAGACGCCGAAACCGACATCGTGGGGAAGGCTTCCCTGCCCCAGGATCCCGAGGGCAAAAGCCCAAGCAATGCTAGTCGAGAGCAGCAATGCGATCGCGATAACGGCATCGCTCGCGCTGACGCGCCGTCGCCGCGCGGCCTCGGCAATACCCGCGATGAATATCGCGGCGCACATCGCGAGAAGATATGGATTGATGCTGGCCACGCTGCCAAGAGCAATCGCCCAAAGAACACACTCCCGGCGACCCGCTAATTTGACAACCCTAATGTAAGAGAGGATCGCAAGCAGGACGACCCAGTGGGAGATGAGACCAATGTGCCCGGCGCGGGCGACAAAAGACGGCAGAATAAATAACGCTGCGCCGATGACGGCCACAAGGCGATTGGCTCCAAGCTGCGTCAGAATCAACCACCCGAGGAATGCCTGCATCCCATACGCAAGAAGTATCCAATGACCAAAGTATAGGTGAATATGACCCGTCAAGCCATAAATCAATTTCCCGATCAATGCCGCTATCGGCACTAGATCCGTATAGAAAGCGTTGATACCAGCGGGTGGATTCAGAAGATTTGTTTGAGTTAAGGGCCACCGCCACTTATCTTCGGCGAGATAAAGATAACCAACAACGCCAACGGGATTGTCGCCCGTTTCCGTCGCCCACCATTCCCATTTGTCCAGCAACATAGCTGAAGGGAACAGATAAAAAGCCAAGGATAAGCCAACCGCAAAGGCTGCTAATCCGAAGAAAACGGAGTGCCAGCGCGCGTCTGATGCGAACTTCGATTTCAACGACTTATCTGTAGTCATCTACGTTGGTTCACTTTCGGAGCGAGAATTATTTGCCAGACGAAGGCGTGGAAGCCATCGTCTCGTTTTCAATGCTGATATCGGCCGTCCCTCCGTCGAGAATTTCGGCCAAGGAGGCTTGGAAACGCATGGCGCTGTGTTCTGCCCGAATTCGGCGTTGCGCAGCATCCCGCATGTCAAGCCAGGCGCTCCGATCCCTGTGAAGTGCTACCGCAGCTTCGGCGAAGGCGATAGGCTCGTCCTCCGCCATTATCTCGCGCCCCGGTTCGAAGTTCATCTGACGCGCCATCAATCGCGTCCCGACTGTTGGCACCCCTGCGGCCGTTGCTTCAACGATCTTGATCGGGATTCCCGCCGCGAATCTCACAGGTGCCAGGAACACCCGTGCAGCATCATATGCTGTTTGCAGTTCATCAAGCGGGCCAGTAAATCGAACTCCCGGCGCGTCCAGCTGACCGTGGGCCGGATGCACATGTCCCACGACCGTCAGCGTGGCGTTCGGCAGAGCTCTTCTGACATGTGGCCAGCATTCTCGCAGAAACCACACCAGCCCATCCCAGTTTGGAGAAGCCGTTTCAAGCAGCCGTCCGATGAACAAAAATCCTTCACGCGCCTCGAACTCGGGCGCTCCCTCTCTTTGTTCCGTGGGGAAGCTTAAAACGCCCACCGGCGGCCGATGCTGCTCTGAAAAGCGATTGCGGAATATCGACGCCTCCGCTTCTGTCACGCAGACAATCGCGTCTGCGCTGTCGCAAATGGCCAGTTCGGAGGCTATCAGCAATTCGGCTTCCTTCGCGGGCAAAGGCGTTCCTGCCACCTCGGCGCGCAGTATTTCCCTCAGCGCGAATAGGGCCTCCGCATCGTAGATAATTCGCACGTCCCTGTCCTTTGCGGCGTCCCCGCGCAAATGAGTAGAAACAAAGGCCATATTGTGCGGCCGGCTAACCAGCGCCGTATCGAAATATCCTCGTCGAGCCACCATGAAATCCGCAAATCCGGGGGCCCCGTCGAGTATGATTTCGACGTTCTTCGGAATTTCAAGCCAGGTAGCGGACCATTCGATATCGGTGCGGCCAAGAGGGTAGAATACGACATTCCACCCCAGATCGGAGGCCGTCCTTAAAATCGCCTTTGTGCGGGGCAGCCCTGAGCCTAGGGAAGCGAGAGGGACGAGGTCATCGATAACCAGAAGGCACCGAGCCCGGCTAGCGGCTGCACGCCTTGCCACCAGGATATTATCAGCGCTTGGGGGAAGATGCTTCTCGCGAAGCTCGGAGGCATGGCGACCTCTGAAATGCTCTCGGTTCCGCAGGACTAAATTAAGCGTGTCGCCACGCTTATTTTCACTGCCAAATTCGAAATGATCAACAGCCGCCTCGGGTTCGTATATTGTACGCAATCCAATTTCGGCTACCCGCATGCAATAATCTACTTCCTCATAGTATGCGGGAGCGTAGATCGTGTCGAAGCCATTCAGTTTGTTCCAAACAGCGGCAGGCGTCATCAAGAACGCGCCGGAGCAATAATCGACGTCTCGACGAAACATGGCCTCCCCTGCATCGGGCTCTATCCCACGTCCATAACCTTGTGTGCTTCCGTCAGACCAAATTATGCTTCCTGCCTCTTGAAGAGACCCGTCGGGCAGGATCAATCGTCCACCGACGGCCCCGGCGTTCGGCTCTTCGTTCAAGGTCGCGAAGGCAGCTTCAATCGCGCTGGGGCGCACGAACGCATCATTGTTTAGAAGCAAAAATGCGTGTCCCCGCGCGACGCTCGCCGCGCGATTGGTTGCGGTCAAAAACCCCTCGTTCACGTCGCTCACAATGACATGAATTCCGTCGATGCGGCTCAACATGTCGGTGGTTTCGTCAGTCGACGCATTGTCAACTAGGATGATCTCAATTTTTGACGAAACCGAATTCAATGCTTGAAGGCAACGTAAGGTAAAATAAGCCTTGTTCCAAACCACTATGAGAACGGAAATCTGCGGTTCTTCGTGGGAAGGGAAGACAATTCTCGCGCCCGAATTTAGGAACTCGGTCAAATCTTTCGTGGCAATATTAACGGCTTGTTTTTTGAGGTCCTCCAAAGTGGCGCGAGATTTGGGAACCTTGCGCGCCGTCTGTGAAGCGAGCGCCTGCCTCCTATCGGCAAGTCGCTGGCGAAGTTGCAGCGTCACAGTCCACCACAGAACTTTCGCGGTGCGCCTCGCCAATCTTTGTATCGTGGGGTGCTTGGCTAGAGCGGCACGGATCGGGCCTTTGGCTTGCAAGGAAGTCGAACCGACGCCTCCGCTGAGGCTCGCCGCCGATCTATCATCTGCGGGCGACAAGCCTTCGAGCTCGCTGACAGGGGCCGCAATATCGGCGGATGGCGGCGAGGTACGGTAGGCGATCGACGCTCGCAAGCGTCGGGGGAGTTGGCCGGTCACGATCCAATAGGCGAGCTTTGCTCCCTGACGCAGGCGGCGGGCGAGGCCTGGATAACGGGTCATGACAGATCGCAAGGGAGCTGTGGCGCGCCAACTGAGCGATGCCCGCAGGCGCTCGAGTTCTTGTTGCACGCCGCCGAATGCCGTGACCGCCGCCGCGAGCTGCGTTTCGAGTTCTTTGGCCGTCCGGTGAAGCTCGGCTTCGCGCCCCAAGGTTGCCCGCAATTCGGCTTCGAGCGTCGTGGTCGCCGCGTGCAACTGCTGATTCTGCAATTGGGCTTGCGCTATCAACTGACGGGCCTGCGCGTCCATCTCGAAGTCGCTCCGATAGACGTACAGGCTGCGAGGCGGCGACGGCAGTGCGGCGTCAGAGGCGAAGGCGATAAGATATGGCGCCCGCGCCATCGTTTCGCCCGCTTCAATCTGATCGCCACCTCGAGCTTCAAAGTGTCGTGTGGGTAGGTCCTCCTGGTCGCCCTCGATGAAGGAGCCGACCAGCGAACGTTGGCTCGCGATCCGCACATTCCCGAATTGAGCGGACAGTGCGCTCTCGAACTCAGGCCGGTTCACTTCCCTGACGTGAAACGGGTTTGGTGGAATGTCGGGGCCGGAATAAATGTCGCGGTCCGGCGTGCTGATGATGAGGAGCCCATTCGGGCGCAGGACGCGGCGCAACTCCGCCAGGAAGAGCTCGTGTTCGCCGAAATGTTCGAAAGTCTCGAAGGACACCGCGACATCGATGCTGGCGTCCGGCAATGGAATCGCCCGCGCGTCGCCTTCAATGTAACGCAGATTGCCGCGAACGAACTCCGCGTTGGCGGCATCGACTACGGCGGGGTCGATTTCGACGCCGACCACAGATCGCGCCACTTGCGCCAGGATGGCGGAGCCATACCCTTCTCCGGCTGCGATATCGAGCACATCAAGGCCATCGCAGAAGTCGCGTGCCAGGAAATAGCGATGATAGTGCTCGACCGCCACCTCGCCCGAGATCGCTGATGTCAGCCTCTCGCCGCTGAAATCCATCGGCGTCGCAGCGGCTTCGCGCTTGAACGTCTCAACCATCACAGAATCTCTCGCTCACGAACACAGCAGAACGGCCGCCTGGCCTCAGGAGGTTTGCTCCAACGCAACCTTCATATCGGGCAGGCCAATGAGACCGCGGTGGTTGTGTTGCTGGAGCGACGTAAAGATCAAGGCGTCGTTGATCCAATGGTGTTGTGCGTGAACGGCCTGCGTCCCATCGGCCACCGCGACGCACACGCTGTAATGCCCATGCAGGAGATGGGGCATCTGGAACGAGAAGCGCGCTCGGAGCATGTCTCCAGGCTCCGCAGTTATCCCGGCATCTCGGTAACTCAGATATGTATTTTCGCCGAGCAGATTCTGACCGAGGCGATCCCTCACGTAAAAGCCCAGAATCGGGCTGGTTAGTGGGGCCAGAACACTGACCAAGATCTCCAGTGTGACGTCCTCGCCCCCATTGACGGTCTGGACTGCCTGCCCGCTCGCCGTGAGTAGCGCCACGCTTTTGATCTCCGCCCCGCCGGCACCGAATGACGAGCTTCCGTGCGTTCCAGTCAGTTGGCTCTCCGATACCGTTTCGCTCGTTCCAAGTTCGGTAGCGGGAGGCGAATCCGTTTCGCTCTGCTTGACGGGCGTTCGCTTCAAACTCGAATGCGAACCAAGTGCAGCATGATGCATCCGGGCGAGATAGGCTTCCGACACCAGCTTGGGTTGCCCGTCCTCCGTGACCGCCCCGCCGTCCAGCCAGATCGCACGATCACACAAAGCCAGGACCGCGGCAGTGTCGTGACTGACGAAGAGCAACGTCCCTCGTTTTGCGAAATCCCGCAGGAAGCGCATGCATTTTTGGACGAACAGTGCGTCGCCGACCGCGAGTGCTTCATCAATGATCAGGATGTCGGCATCGACATGGGCGATCACGGCGAAGGCCAGCCGAACCGACATGCCGCTGGAATAAGTCTTCACCGGTTGGTTGAGAAAATCGCCTATATCGGCAAAGGCCTCGATGTCAGGCAGGCGGGCATCGATCTCCGCGGTCGAGAGACCCATGAGCGTGCCGTTGAGGTAGACATTCTCACGCCCGGTGAACTCGGGATTGAAGCCAGCACCCAACTCCAGGAGAGCAGCGATCCGTCCGAACGTTCGCACTGTGCCGGACGTCGGCGCCAGCGTGCCGCAGATGATCTGGAGTAGCGTCGACTTGCCGGCGCCATTGCGGCCGATGATGCCAACGGTCTCCGCCTTGCGGATGGAGAAAGAGACATCACGGAGCGCCCAAAACTCTTGATAGTAGCAAGGTTCCGGGCGCCGCAGGAGACGCGCGAGCCTGGGAACAAGCGCCTGCTTGAGGCGGTCTTCGGGGCGGGCATACATCAGGAAGCTCTTGCTGACGCGCTCGACAGCGACCGCAACGTCAGAGGACATCTGCGAAGCCCTTTTGACTGCTCTTGAACCACCAATAGCCGAACGATGCCACCAGAAAGCCTATGATGTAGTATGCCGCCAGAGCTCGCCAGTCAGGGAGCCGTCCCCAGATCAGGACATCGCGCGCTTGTTCGATTGGGAGCGTCAAGGGATTGAACAGCACCAATGCTCGGTAGCTCTCGGGCAACGCGGATATCGGATAGAAAACCGGCGACAGAAAGAGCAACACCGTTGTCAGAAGGCCGATGAGCTGGCCGATGTCACGGATGTAAACACCAAGCGCTGCGACGAACCAACTCAGGCCCAGCGTGATTGCGATCAATGGAATCAGCACGACTGGAAGAAGCAGTGCTGTGACATGCAGCTGCGCGCCCCCAAAAACCATGGCTGCAAAGAGAACAACGATGCTCACGCCCGCATGAAAAAGAGCGACACCAAGTGTGACGATGGGCAGAACCTCAAGCGGAAAGATCACCTTTTTCACGAGATTGGAATGTTCGATGATCACACGCGGGGCGCGCAGGAGGCATTCGGCGAACAGGCCGTGGACGATCAGCCCAACGAACAGCACCACAGCGAAGCCCGTGCCGCTCTCCGGCTCCGAGGACGACCATCGTGCCTTGAACACCACGGCGAAGACGAAGGTATAAATGGTGAGCATAAGCAATGGGTTGATCAACGCCCAGAGCAATCCGCCGAAGGAACCGCGATAGCGCCCGGTGATCTCCCTGGCGATGAAGGCACGGATGATCTCCCGGTTGCTCCAGATCGACGATATCGCGCCGCTCCAGTGACGGCTTATGCGTTCGACCGTCTCCAACCCCGCCTCCAAAACCAAGTTCCTCAGATGCTCCGCTTGCTAGCACTATCGCTTCCGACTAGCGCGAAAATGCGAATTGCTATCCCGGGGACGCGTCTAGCGTCATTGCCGGGCACCTGCGAAGGCAGGGTCTATATCCAATCTCGGCTGGGGCGTCCAGCATCGGCCGAGCCCGACCTGAAACCCTGATCTCCTCCGGCCTGAGGGCGAGTCCTGCGTTCTATTTCTGGCCCTACGCGATCTTTCAGGGCGAACTTGACCGGCGTCTACGCGCTCTGATTGAAACCAGTGCCACCTTCCGTGAAAGCTGGACTGTAGTTCCGGCGCACATATCTCGTCATGGCCTCTCTTCAGGCCTAAACGCCACTCAGCCGAGCTGTACAGTTTGATCAAGCCAGCTCTCGCGCCGCAATTGATGTTCGCCCACGGCTGAGGTAGCTGTTCCCGCGCTTCTTGAGGTTGTGTGAGCGGGATTTGATATGCAGGCCGTAATTCTAGCTGGAGGGCTCGGTACTCGTCTCAGCGAAGAGACGTTGGTGAAGCCGAAGCCTCTGGTCGAAATCGGGGGGCGGCCTATCCTATGGCATATCATGAAGATGTACGCCGCGCATGGCGTAACAGATTTCATCGTTTGCCTCGGATATAAGGGGCATCTGATCAAAGAATTTTTTGCGAACTACACATTGCACATGTC
This sequence comes from Allobosea sp. RIT-PG3_2, assembly GCF_057321085.1. Classification (NCBI taxonomy): domain Bacteria; kingdom Pseudomonadati; phylum Pseudomonadota; class Alphaproteobacteria; order Hyphomicrobiales; family Alloboseaceae; genus Allobosea; species Allobosea sp. RIT-PG3_2. Next base: position 21,933 of record NZ_JBXWCA010000011.1, read on the forward strand.
CGATGTGACCTTCGATCTGGCCGCTCATTCAATGACGACGCATCGCAACGAGGCAGAAGACTGGCGAGTCACTTTGATCGACACGGGCGAAGCCACAATGACCGGTGGGCGCCTTGCTCGGGTATTGGACCTTATCGAGGGCGACGCCTTCTGTCTGACCTATGGAGACGGAGTCTCCGACGTCAATATTGGAGAGTCCATCCGCTTCCACCGCAAGCATGGAAAGCTGGCGACAGTGACAGCTGTCTATCCTCCCCTTCGCTTCGGCATTCTCGATTTGGAGGGCGACCGCGTGATGAGCTTCCGCGAGAAGCCGAAGGGCGAGGGCGGCTTCATTAACGGGGGCTTTTTCGTTCTTTCTCCTCTGGTCGGCCGGCTCATTGCTGGCGATTCAACCGTATGGGAACAAGAGCCATTGGAGCGGCTTGCTGCAGATGGCGAATTGCGCGCCTTCCGTCATGAAGGCTTTTTTCAACCGATGGATACGATCCGCGATCGGACTTATCTTGAGCAGCTCTGGGCTTCGGGAAGCCCACCTTGGAAGCAGTGGTGATGGCTTCTTTCTGGGCAGGGCGGCGCGTCTTGCTGACCGGGCAGACGGGGTTCAAGGGTGCATGGCTTGCCTTCTGGCTAGCTGAATTGGGGGCCGAGGTTTCAGGTCTGGCACTTCCTCCGATCACCTCGCCCAACCTGCATGATCTGCTCGACCTGAAGACGCGCGGCCGCTTCGTTCAAGCCGATATCAACGACCGAGTAGCGCTCGACGCGCTGATCGCTGAGGCGAGGCCGGAGGTGGTCATCCACATGGCTGCCCAGGCGTTGGTGCGGCACTCTTATGCTGAGCCGGTCGAGACATTTGCGACCAATGTTCTCGGCACCGTGTCGCTGCTCGACGCATTGCGTAAGTGCGACGCAACGCGCGCGGTGCTCATCGTGACAAGCGACAAAGCCTACGAGAATCGTGAATGGGCATGGGGATATCGCGAGACAGATGCCCTTGGGGGGCACGACCCCTATAGCGCCAGCAAGGGCTGCACTGAACTTGCCGCTATCTCCATGAGGCGCAGCTTCTACGGCCCTGGTAAGCATCCTGCCCGCATCGCGACACTGCGCGCGGGCAATGTGATCGGCGGCGGTGACTGGTCGGCTGACCGATTGATCCCCGACATCGTGCGCGGCTGTCTGAGCGATGACGCTCTGGTTCGACTGCGCAACCCCACAGCGGTTCGGCCTTGGCAGCACGTACTCGAGCCGCTCTCGGCCTACCTGATGCTCGCAGAGCATCTTTGGACTGGCCGTGACGGTTTTGATGAGGCGTGGAATATAGGTCCTGACCCTGCGGAGAACCGTCAGGTACTCGATGTGGCGCAAGCCATGGTGCGCGCTCTGGGGCAAGGCCGTATCGAGATCACGCCGGATTCTGGCGCGCCGCACGAGGCGAAGCTATTGGCCCTCGATTGCAGTAAAGCGCGGGCGCGCCTCGGCTGGACGCCCAGGCTTGATTTTGCTGCAACCGTGGCAATGACGGCGGACTGGTATGGTGCGTGGTTGCGCGGCGAAGATGTCGTGGCGTTGACCCGCGCGCAGATCGCCATGATGGGAACAAGGGCGGCATGAATCAAATCGATACGGAGGCTCTGGCCCGCCGTCTACGTCGCCACGCGCTGCGCATGACGCACCGTGCTCGCGCCTCCCATGTCGGCTCGTGCCTGTCGATGGCTGACATCATGGCCGTGCTCTATGGCGGGATCATGCGCATCGATTCCACGCGCCCGGACTGGACCGAGCGCGACCGCCTTATCGTGAGCAAAGGGCATGCCGCGGCGATTGTTTATGCGGCGCTTGCCGAAAAGGGATTCCTCCCCCTGGCTGAGCTCGACACTTACTCCGCCGATGGCGGCCGCTTGGCGGGGCATGTCACTACGATGGTGCCGGGTGTGGAGCTTTCGACGGGTTCGCTAGGTCATGGATTGCCGGTGGCTGCCGGGATGGCGCTAGCCGCGCAGCGTTCAGGGTCCACCTGGCGCAGCTTCTGCGTGGTTAGCGATGGCGAACTCGATGAGGGGTCCAATTGGGAAGCGATCCAATTCGCGCAGCATTTCCGCCTGTCCAATCTTACCTTGATCGTGGACTACAACAAGATTCAGAGCTTCGGCAGCGTCGCCGAGGTGAGCGATCTGCATCCCCTTGCCGAGAAGTTCCGTGCATTCAACTGGGGGGTGCACGAGCTGGACGGTCATGACCATGCCGCGCTCATCGAAACGCTATCGGGCCCGCCTCCACGTGAGGGTCGACCGACTGCGATCGTGGCGCACACGATAAAGGGCAAGGGTATCTCGTTTATGGAAGGCCAATTGCTCTGGCACTATCGCAACCCGGATGTCGCGCAGCTCGAAGCCGCATTGGCTGAGTTGGAAGAGGTGGCATGAGAACCGAGACGATCGACGCGCTGACCGCTTACGCGCACGCCAACCCCGATGTGATGCTACTGACGGCCGATCTAGGCTACTCGGTGCTGGAGCGCTTCGCCGAGGCCTTGCCAACACAATATGCCAATGTCGGAGTCTGCGAGCAGGCCATGGTTGGAATCGCGGCAGGCCTCGCCCTCTCGGGGCGTCGCGTGGTGCTCTATTCGATCGCGAATTTCCCGACATTGCGCTGCCTTGAACAGTTGCGCAATGACGTGTGCTATCACAATCTGCCCGTGACGGTGATCTCGGTTGGCGGTGGCCTCGCTTATGGTGCGCAGGGCTATACGCATCATGGCGTCGAGGATCTTGGCATCATGGCGATGCTGCCCAACATGGTGGTGGCCTGCCCAGCCGACCCTCTCGAAGCGATGGCACTGTTGCCTCAGCTTCTCGACCGCCGCTGTCCGGCCTATCTCCGCCTCGGACGTTCGGGCGAGCCTGCTTTGCATGCTCCCGGTACGGTGATCGAGTTGGCACGTGCGGTCACGCTGCGTGCGGGGACCGACATCGCCCTGCTTGCGACTGGACCGATCCTCGGTCGCGCGCTCTCGGCGGCTGACGCGCTCGCCGGGCGCGGGATCTCTGCCAGCGTGCTGAGCTTCCCCGGCTTTCGCCCGTTGGATGAGGCGGCGGTGTTGGAAGCTGCACGATCGCATCGTGCCATTCTCACGATTGAGGAACATAATATCAGCGGCGGCTTCGGTAGCCGTGTCGCTGATCTGCTACTCACGCATGGCCTCTCGCCACGCTTCGGCAAGTATGGCGTGACAGAGGCGTTAAGCGGTCAGATTGGCAGTCAAGCTTGGCTGCTGGATCGATTGGGCTCGATCGAAGATCACGCGGCCCGTTTGCTGTGAAGCTCTTTCTTACCGGAGCAACTGGGTTCGTCGGCGCAGAGACATTGCGAGTCGCTCTGGAGGATGGGCACGAGGTCGCAGCAGCCATCAGGCCAGGCTCGCCCGCGCCACGCCTCGCTCGGCTGGCTGGGCGCTTCGCACGGCTTGACATCGATCTGCGCGATCAGGCAGCACTGACGGCAGCCATGACCAAGTATCGCCCTGACGCTGTGCTCCACTTGGCTTGGTCTGGGGTGGCGAATGCAGCTCGATTTGACCGCCGACAGATCACTGACAATGTCGAGGCTGCTTGTGCGCTGGTCGAGGCTTGTGTCGCTGCCGGAGTGAATAGCTTCGTTGGTGTTGGCAGCCAAGGCGAATACGGAGCAGGGTCCTCGATGCGCGAGGATGTTTTGCCGGAGCCGACGACGCTCTATGGTGCTGCCAAAGTGGCCTCGCTTTTCCTGACACGGCAACTCGCAGCGCAGGCGGGTATCAGGCATGCTTGGCTGCGTCTGTTTTCGACTTACGGACCAGACGATAATGACGGTTGGCTGATCCCAATGCTCGTGACCGAAATGCTGGCTGGGCGCCGACTGAAAACGACGCTGGGCACGCAAAGCTGGGATTGGCTGCATGTGGAGGACGTCGCCCGCGGTATTCTCGCAGTTGCTACGACCGAGTCCGCCGCAGGTGTGTTTAATCTCGGCTCGGGACGGGCGGTACGGGTACGCGATGTCGTCAAGCGCATTCGCGATCTCACCGCGCCGGGCATGGAACTGATCTTTGGCGAGATACCGTTTCGACCGGATCAGGTTATGCACATGGAGGCCGACAATGCACGCTTGCGTGCCGCAACGGGTTGGGAGCCGCGCATCGACATAGATACCGGGCTTGCCGATACGGTCGAGTGGTACCGAGCACACCCGAGATGACTGCGGAGTGGTGGCGAATTCTGCGTTTTCTTGCCGTCGGTGGGCTGAATACGGCCTTCGGCTATGTGAGCTATGCGGTGCTCGTGCTGGTCGGCATGCCCCTGTGGCTTGCGGTTGCAGGAGCGATGGGGCTCGCTTTCCTCTTTAATTTTTTCAGCTATGGCGGGTTGGTATTCGGCAGCACTTCGCGCCGCCTATTGCCGCGCTTCCTGGTTTTCTACATTGCGCTCGGCACATTGAATTTCGTATTGCTGCACCTGTTGGAATGGGTCGGGCTCGGCCCGCTGATCGCGCAGGCTGTTCTCGTCCCAATCCTGGCTACATGCGTCTATTTTGGTTTGCGCGGTTTCGTTTTCCGTGGACAGTCGCCGCGCCCCGCGCCATGAGAACGCCATGAGCAAAACATCCGTCGTTGAGGAGTTCAAGCCCATTCCGATTCGGCGGAGCGCGGGAGCACTGGGCCGGATCGCCTTTGCCGCGCGCATGACGCTGGATCTTCAGTTGCTGACCTGTACGCGCTTCCTCGTACCGCATCTGGCTGAGATGCAGGGCAATGTGCTGGATGTCGGTTGCGGCGAAATGCCTTTTCGCAGCCTTTTGCCAGAGACCGTGCACTATACGGGGCTTGATGTACCCGTGGCCGATGATTTCGGTATGCGGCGCCACCCCGAGATCGTGGATTTCGACGGCATGACCATTCCTTTCGCGAATGGCAGCCAGGAATGCATCCTCTGCACAGAGGTTCTGGAACATGCGGAGGATCCGGTCGCTCTGATATCGGAGATGTACCGCGTGTTGCAGCCAGGCGGCACGCTGGTCGCCACGGTGCCCTTCTCGGCTCGCGTGCATCACGCGCCGCATGATTATCATCGCTTCACGCGCTATCGTCTTGCGCGCATGTTCTCGAGCTTCGACAGCGTGACGATCGAAGAGCGCGGCGACGATCTAGCCGTGGTCGCCAACAAACTGATTGTCGTCTGCATGCGACTCGCCAAGCCATCCCATCCTTGGCGCCTGCCGTTGCTGCTGCTGGCGGTGCCTCCCGCTCTGCTGGCTCTTGGTCTAGCGCATCTTTCTCTCTGCTTCGGCTGGGGCTCAAAGGCTGATCCGCTCGGCTATGGTATCGTCGCCCGAAAGGTCTGACTGTCACATGTCTCGATTCACCCTGCAGGACGAGCGTGGATTCAATCAGGTTTTTGCACCGGTCGGATCCACGCCGTTGCGCATGCGCCGGCGCGGCGATTGGTTTGTCACGCAGATTGCGCGTTTCGGAGCACAGCGCGTCCTGGAGATCGGCAGCGGCACTGGGGAGACGGCGGCGTACCTTGCGACACACAGCAACGCGGAGATTGTCGCTGTCGATATCAGTGAAGCTTTTGTCGCGGAGGCCCGCGCAAGGCACTCCGCTCCCAATTTGCGCTATGAGCTGTTCGACCTTCTTGGCGACAAGCCTATGGCTTTCGGTCGGTTCGACATGGTGTGCGGCAATGGAATCCTGCACCATCTGGTGCAGCGTCTCCCCGACGTTTTGAGCGCGCTGCATGGTTTAACCAATCCCGGCGGGGGCCTTGCCTTCGTCGAACCGAATTTCCTCAACCCGTATTGCGCCTTCATTTTTGGCACAAAGATTGGGCGCCGTTTCGCGAGGCTGGAGCCGGACGAGATGGCATTTACGCCTGGCGAATTGCGAAGGGCGCTTCCAGCGGCAGGTTGGCGCAATGTGGATGTCGCAACGCGCGACTTCCTTCTGCCGGGCCTGCCTGAAGTCATGGTGAAGCCGAGCCTTGCGATCGAGCCCGCACTGGAGGCGACCGCCGCCACGCGCTGGCTTGCGCAATCTCATTTCATGACGGCGCGGGCCTGAAGCCATGGCGCGCATCTCTATCGTTTCCCCTTGCTATAACGAGGACGAAAATGTCGAGGCCTGTCATGAAGCGGTGCAAGCGCTCTTCGCGCCGGGCGGGCCGCTCGCGCAGTATGAGCGTGAGCACATCTTCTCCGACAATGCCTCGGAGGATTCGACCGTCGAAATCCTCCGGCGCATTGCCGCGGCGGACCCCGCCGTCAAGGTTATCCTGAATGCACGGAATTTCGGGCCCTTCCGATCGAACTTCAACGCGCTGCGCTATGCGACAGGCGATGCGATCCTGGTATTCTTGCCGGTAGATCTGCAGGATCCGCCCGAATTGATCCCTGAGATGGTGCGCCATTGGGAGAATGGCATCGAGGTCGTTGCTGGTGCACGTGCGAACCGTGAGGAGACTTGGGCGCTGCGCACGTGTCGGCGCATTTTCTATCGTATCGTCAACACGCTGTCCGAATTTGAAATTCCGGAGAATGTCGGGGAATTTCAACTGATCGACCGGAAGGTCTGGGAGGTCGTCGTCAGTCACCGCGATCAGTATCCTTATATCAGGGGCATTATTGCTTCGGCAGGATTCCGGCGTCTTATTATCCCCTATACTTGGAAGGCACGGAAGCGCGGCATCTCGAAAAACAATGCTCTTCGCCTGATCGATCAGGCGATGAATGGTATATTTTCCTTTACCGATGCTCCAATGCGCGTATGTAGTTTTCTCGGTTTCGGTGTAGCCAGCCTTGCTCTTCTGTATGCGCTCATCACCTTCGTTTTGGCGTTGCTGGCACAGAGCTCTGCGCCTGCAGGTACGCAGACGATCATCATCGCTCTGTTCTTTTTCTCAGGTGTTCAGCTCATGTTTATAGGCATGATGGGTGAATATATTACGGCTATTCATGCGCAAGTACGTCGAGGTCCGATGGTTGTGGAGCGAGAGAGGATCAATGTTGATCTCGCGCCGGAAAAATCTGAGAATCGCTACAAGAAATGATAGTAGAAAAATTTTGGCTGATACTATCCTATGCGATATTAGGTTCTGCAATTATATTGTGGATCGGCACCGAAGCGTGACCCCACGGGAAGCGGCCCTAAACCATACAAATAGAATGATTATCTTCATTGAGAGAGGGGTCAATCTTCGGCGCTCATTCACAGACGGCCTTCATCGCGAACCGTCGTTGGGCCACGACAGCGAGCGCAACAGGTGTTTTTTTGGGCCCGCCGCGGCGTCGAGCGCTTCCTTCAGGATCTCGGCCTCAAGCGTCTTCTTGCCGAGCAGCCGATGCAGTTCGCGGATCTGGTTTTGCAGCATCCGGTAGTCAGAAGCCGGGACGACCTCCTCCTCCGCCCGCGTCGCCGTCAGCGCACCCTGGTTTGCCAGCCGACGCCAGGAGAACACCTGGTTGGGCGCGATCCCGTGCCGCCGCGCCACTAGGCTAACGCTCATGCCCGGCTCGTAGGTCTCGGCGACAATCGCCAGCTTCTCGGCCGGCGCCCACCGACGCCGCCGCTCTGGTCCCGAAAGGACCTCACTCTTCGATATCGAACCAGTCATAGACACGACATTACTCTTACCCCTTACGGAAGTGGGAGGGCGTGTCCGGTCAATTTGGGGGCTGTTTCACCGAGTTCTGATAACGCTCCTTCAATGCAGCGTCCCGCGAGAAGAAGATCGTCGTGGCCTCAGATGAAGTGCACGATAGTTCCCGATTTCAAAATCATCTGCGACTTCATAAACTGATTGGTAGTCTTCGACCCAATCGGCCAAGATCCCGCGCCGAATGATTACCCACCCATGCCGTCCAAGCCGTTTTTCGGTGTTTCTGAGGATTTTCAGCCGCATCTCTCTCGGGAGAAAAAAAACGTTTGCCGGTCCGTGAATAGCGCTCCACGCTTGCGTTGGCGTAGAGACGATCGGCAGGTAGTTATCATCGATTATTTCGATCGGATCCGAGGACTTCTCTCGAACCCTCGAAATCGACGCACGTACATCTGAAAAATCTTTATCACTCGAAGGGCGTTCATACGAAAACGAGCTTACAACCCTACGAGGGTCGTGGTCGAAGATCGTCCCTTCTTTGATATTTGTAGCCCACGCACCCCAGCCGAAGAGGCTTAGGGAGGCGAGTAGGCTCACGAGCATGCCACGCGCGACCGACCTACTAATAACCCGAGTGTTCGTTGTGAACGTGACTAACAAAACCAGGGCGGTAAACGGTAAGATATTCAAAAAATTATTAGAGTGGCCTCGGCCCATGCAATAAGAAATAGCGGCGAACCCCATAAGCACTACGAGAAGAGAGATGTTTGACGACAGCTTGTCGCGCTTCTCCAAAAGCCCTTGAGTAAGCGTCGACAGGCCAAGGGCCATAGCCGCAGCTGTGAACCAGACAGGTCCCCATGGATCAACTGGCTGAGCGCCAGGCGGGTACATGAGGTATGCAACGTACAGTTCCAGGCTCGGAAGCGAGCCATATAAGATCCGGTACACCGTCAGCATCGCGGCCAGGATCGCAACCGACACTGTCAATAGCTGAAACACGGCTCGCGCTAAAGCGGGCCAAAGGCGCTCTGAAGTTTCGGATGAAGTTCGCCAAATGAAGTATGGCCACCAAACATACGTAACGTGAAAAAGCGCCTCGGGCGACCAAAACGCACCAAGGGCGTAGAACAAGAAGCCGACAGTTTTCCAGTAAGGACCGATGCTAGGCCCCGAAGCCAACATCAGCGCGGCTACCATCAAGATGCCCGGCAGGAATCTCATCCCGCTCACCGACGGCGCAATCTGCGGTGAAGTGACTAAAGGAGGATAAGCGCTCCAAAAGAAGCAGACTGAAATGATGACGAGGATGGCTATCAAGTAATGCCAGATTGAGCGGAACATCAAGCAAGTGAGAAGGGTAATGATTGTTATAGAGAATGCAAAGATCGATATCCCAACGACATAGTGCATTCCGAGCCAGCAGTTATCGCGGCAGGCTGCAGCTATGATGGCAGTCGGTCCAAACCCATACTGCGCTGGGATATCGTAGAGAATGCGAGCTCCGCTGATCATCAGCTCGCTCGGCCCAATGAATGCGCCCCAATGATGCCAAGTGGTGTCGATCGCGAACTCAGAAGACAATATCCCTGTCGAGAAGCTGAGGACTGCACAAACCAGGGCCGCCGCCAGGCCAATCGCCCAGCGGGACTGGCCCGCATACCTCCTGCCGTTTTCAGATCCGTACGCGAGAACCCCAAGCAAAACGACTACCGTCGCCCCGTAGCTGATAATCTCAAAGAGCGAAACGTCTTGATACCGACGCCACCAGATCAAAGTCGAGCCCAGCAGCAGTCCCACGGCCACGGCGCAATATCGCGCGACAGTTGTTGGACCCACTGCTCCGGCCTGCCGAGCATCAGCCGTCGTCCTGATAAAACGTCCGAGGCTGCTTTCGCTTCGCAGCGCCCATTGTACGGCTATCGGCCACAATGCGAACAGGACGCCGAGAGCGACATAGATTAGAAGGGGCAACGGATTGGCAGCCACGATGTTGGTTCTTGATTGCTATCACCTGCCGCGATTCGTGGCAGATGTTGCTGTGAAGTAAATGGATGCGATGAAAGGCGTTATACAGCGAACGGGGAGGCACCCCATCCGGCCGCAGCTCAGTTCGCTTAAACCGGCGCCCTGTTAGGAAGGTTCTTCCAAAGCTCGATCAGCGCTTGGGTGTAGGACTGGCGAATGTCTTCCGGGTCCAACTCTGGGCCCAGTTCGCGATGTAGCCGCGGGAGTTGCCATGCTGGGACCATTGGATAACGATGGTGCTCGTGATGGTAATTGAAATCGCTTCCACACAAGAACAAGCGCTCAAGCTTGCTTGCATAGATGGTACGGGCGGTCGGGCGCCTGCCTTCAAAGTAGTCGCAAATCTCGTAGTCAAGCGACCCATGCTCAGCGAACATCCGCAGCCGGTTGAAAAACAGAAACACGCTGATCAGGGGCAAGATGTAGAACGCCGGGTAACGCCAGAGCTCATCCAGAGTGAAGCCGGCCGTGAGGATGGCGGCAATTATAACTTGCACTAAGAATATCAAGCCATAAGAGCGGAGATTGCTGGTGAAGATCCACTCTTCGTCGTGGGCCCATTTCTCCTGCTTTACCGCCGCGCCAGGGCGGCGAATATAGTCGCCGATCTTGTCGAAGAGAATGCTGCCGACAAGCGGGCCGAGGAGGAATGAGACGAACTCGCCACGAGACCGGAAGCGCACGAAATAGTCCGACGCGCCAGGGTCCTCCGGTTTTCCGAAGTCGCGGTGATGGTCCATGTGCTGGACGCGGATTGCATCGAACGAAGTGCCAATAAGCGGCGCGAGTATGGAGCCTGCAACAACGTTCTCGGACTTGGTTGGGAAGAGCGAATAGTGCAGGCAGTCGTGGACAGGAAAAAACAGGCGATGTTGTACGCATCCCACTGTAAAAAATAATATCGCATACTGCCAGAGGGCATCTGCCCGACTTGCCAAAAATAAGATGCAGAAGAAGAGCGCGACGTTCCCGCCAACCTGCAGATATCCTCGCAGCCGTGACTTTTGGAGAAAAGATCTATCGAGCTTGCGGCGCTTCCCGTTGGGCGCGGAAGCAGTGCTTTGATCGAGCATCCCTGGCGGGGTTGTTTGCGAGGCCGTCATCGGATTTTCCGCAGGTTGATTTGCATGTTCGAACTCGTGCCGGCTAGGCGCGTTTGCAGAATTTCAAGTGGGGTGAACAGCGCCAATAGCAGAACATTCTGGTGATGAAAATATTTCGCGAAGCGCTTTAGTATTCGGTGGTCAGCGCAATAGCTTTTTAGTGAGTGTATCCAAGCAACAGGATTCACTAAAGATGCGGTGCCAATGACTTCGAAGCCCACTTCACGTGCGAGTTCAACAAAGTTGCTCTTGTTGAATATGTAAAAATGCCGCGGAATATGATAAACTGACCAATATCTTTTGCTAAGAAGTCGAAAATCCCAGCTGTCGATATCCGGCGTCTCGATGGAGAGAACTCCTCCGGGCTTAAGAATGCTGGCCATTTTCTGGAGAACCTCGCGGGGATCGCGAACATGCTCGATCAACTGGTGCATCACCGCGAGATCGAACTTGCTATGCCACTCCGAGAGATCGAGCCTGCTGATGTCGCCGCTCCTGCCATCATAGCCCCGAGCACGCAGGCGCTGGATAGCTTCCTCGCTCCAGTCTACGCCGTGAAGTTGCCATCCGGGCGGGCAGGCGGTGCGCAAAATGTCCAATAATCTGCCGTCACCGCAGCCAATGTCGACGACGGAAGCGTCGGCTGAGGGTACGAGAGCCGTATAGACGCGACCCTTGGCACGGGCCATCCAGGCTCTGACCCGCGCAACAACAGGGTTCGCCGTCGCCGTCTCACTGAACGCGTAATAGTGCGGCGGGTAAATGACCGGCAACGCCGACTCCGCTGGGATATCTCGCGGGAAAATCAGCTTGCAGGTTGTACATTGCAGATAGTCGATCTCTTCGTGCGTCGAGTCGTACTCAAAATCCCATCCGCGGCCGACAACCTCATGGTTTGATCGCATATCGCACCGGTTAAATGGGCAAACCGGCGGCTCTGTTTCGAAAGGCTTCGATCTCGCCGAAGCGGCGTTGGGCGCGATCTGCAACACGGTATTCATCCCGATTGGCAAAGCTGACTACCCCAGCTTTCGACGGTGGTTAGCGGGCGCGCCTTGGACACGCCACCTATTTTCTCACGTACTCTACGAATTGCTCCGTGTTCGGGTCAATCGCAGTTCGGAGAGGTGCCATCGTGCTTGGGTCGTGCAATGGCAGTGACTTCTAATAGGGGCCGGGCCGTCTCTCGGCAAGGCCCGGACCATCTCGATCGGGCCGGCTGGAGTGCCGCATGTCGATCGATCTCGCAGCGTAGAAGCTCGGCCGCCACTTCACCCCGGATCTGCTTCATCCCTCTCAGCTTATCCGGGACGCCTTCCGGCGCTGCACGCAGCTGCGCCCGCAGCAGCCAGGCTAGAAGCACTGCGCCGGGGCACAGGGCCATTCATCCCGGTCTAAACTTGAGTGTGGTCAGCGCCGAGATGGTATCTTGAATACTGCATATCCATCAGCCGAGAACACAGCTTGTGTCATGACAGCAGTGGGAAGCCGATCGGGTGGCGACGCAACCCATCTAATGCCCGCATCCAGCGCCGTGCGATAAAGATCCTCGAGTGTCGTCGCTTCGCGCAACCGGGCCACGACGGTCTCGCGACTCGTAATTACGTCCGCAGGAATGCCCCACAGGTCCCAAGCTACGTGGCTTTTCAGCGAGATCACAAAGGTCGCACGTTCCGAAAGTGACGTGAGGTGGCCAAGATTGGGCACTTCTCCGTCATCTCCGATGCCGATGATAACGTCCGAAGGTGCAGCATTGCGCTGAATGAATTCTGCAGCTCGCAACAGCCCGGGCGCAATGTCGACGTGGTTGACTTGATTCATCCATTCGGCGTGACCCGCTTGAGCTATGCGTTGCATCCCAAATGGCAAAGGCAACAAAAGCAGGCCAAGCACTGACAGAATAGGACGCGCTAGCCTCGGTAAGCACGCCTCCAAGGCCCGGACCAGCATACACGCGGTCCAGGCCGCCAGTACGACATACACCAGCGGAAACGGACGATGCTGGAACTCATCGTTCTTTGATATGGGAAACGTGAGTACGACGGCGCAGTAGGCGAGGACAAAAACTAGAGGAAGAAGGTCGAAACGCCTATCGATGCTGCGGGTGCGGCACCATATGGCTCCTATTGCGTAACTCGGGAGCAGAGCACCGAAGGCAGTAAGCAATAGCACCCCGAGCAAGCTCGGAACCGCGACAAATTCGGGCCAGCCTTCAACGGCGACCCGCTCCCGAGGCAGCATGGCAGATAGCGTCCGGAGGGGAGCCCATTCCTCTTGCAGCAGCGCAGGCCCGCGCGGCAAGAGGTGGACGGTCGACAAGCCGAGCACGACGACGCCTATGCATACTGCGAGGATCGCCCAGGGCAGCCAGCGAGACTGAAACTGCCAGTGAAGCATCAGGAAAGCGAGGCCCGCCAATCCCATTACCGGCAACAACTGGGCCTTGAACATACTCACGCTAAGCGCCAGCACCGCTGCAAGCACGGCAGTTCGCCAGCAGGCATGCCGCACTGATAGGACAGCTAAGACGATTGCTAGCGCGCAAAGACCAACAGCTTGGGCCGTTGTCGTAATTTGTAGGAGCCAATGGAAGTCGTAATAGGGATTATGAAAACCGTACCACCCTGCGCTCGGCAGAAGAAATACCGCGCCAAGGGCTGCCGCGGCGCCGCCGCTCCCCTGCAGGGCGTCACCTAGCGCCCAAATAGACAGGCCCATGATGACGAAGGCTAACGGTGGACCAAATGCCGTTGCAATTGCGATGGCAGGAGCACCTGTAACGGCGTTGATTACGGAGGGTAGCATATAGGAAGCGTAGTGGTAGATCGGCAGGGGTACGCCGTGCGCATAGATCCAAGACTGGCCGAGATCTGAGAAGTGAGCAAACTGGCTTACCATGGCACTGTGGAAGAAGAAATCACTCCAGGCTGCGAAAGTATAGGTATGCTGAAGAGCCGGCACGGCCATGATGGCCTGCCATGACCAGACGGTCGAGATAACGCAGATCGCAGAAATGAAACCCCAGTCCCGCATGGCATCCCGCATTTCGCCACGGAGGCCGCGGGCGAACACTGCAGCAAGCAGGGCCGCGAGTGCGAGGACGATCAAAAAGGCGGCGCCTGCAGAAATCCGAAACACAAGAGAGATTGCGAGAAGCAGGAGCGCTGTCGTGATCAGGCCCAGCCCAAGCGAAAGCGGAAATCTCCCAGCCACCGAAGGGGTTATCTTGCTAAGGCTCACAAGGGCGCTGCCGGATACAAGACCAGCCAGCAGCAACAGAAAGAGGGTTGCGAGCGCCGGCACAAAGAATGCTACTCCGGCGCTGAGTGCCACCGGAAGGGCCAGGCCGCCGCTTAGGATCAACAGACCGACAGAATCGAGAGCGACGAGAGAGAAAAATGGCCGAGGAGCAACGAGAGATTGAAACAAATTCCGCGAGGTGAAACCGAGGGCCATGCGGCGAGTGCTCGTCGAGAACAAAACTGCAATGCGTGGGCTATCGCTAATCCGAGCGATATACAAGCCCGCCGATCACTGCCGGGTGGCGCGCTCTAGATCGTAGCGCGCGGCGCGAAGAAGGAAGGTGAGGCTGTGGGCTGATGGGTTAGCGGGACCTACCGGAAGCCACACGGCCTCTAGATGATTTGGCAGGAGCTTCTGGTCGTGCGCCTACGTCCATTGCCGAGATAGCCGCCACCTGTTCCAGACGGCAGCCTCGCCGGATTACCGAATGGCTCCTGCCGGTTCGGTCTGATCCTCCCTGTTGAACTTGGGCCGGGCTCCGAAAGGGGCTCGGCCCTTTTTCGCTTCAGCGCAGCCTCGTTCTGTCTCGCTGTACCGCATAAAACTCGTGGGTATCAGCCCGGCTCATGAGGTTCTTGGATCCGCATTGGGAGCAGCGGTAGCGCAGGCAGATATCCGGCATGGCCGTCTCGGGCGGGAGGCCGCTCACGTCGATTCCGGACTTGTTGTGGTTGCAGTCGTTGCAGAACATCTCGGCCAGCTTCAGGCCCTGCCCCGGGTGGTTGCCAACCGTCCCAGACGGGATCTCGCGACCGTTCTCGTCATAGGCGCGGCGCGGGTTCTTCATCGCCAGGCTCCGGCAAACCAGCCATAGCAGAGCACGAACACCAGGAGCATGAACGCCCCTGCCAGCGTGAGGGAGGAGTGACCGCGCATCCTCCGATCTTCACGAGCAGAGCAAGCTTGTCCAGCTGGTCAGCACATGTGGTCTGGTGGGCACCCCTTTTTGATCGGACAGGCGGCATAGCCGATAAGGCATAGGCATTCGCCTATGAGTACGACTATGTCGAAATCCCCTGATGGCCCGTTCTCGCGGGTCGAAGTGATCACCTCGGTGCAGCGCCGACGCCGTTGGTCTGCGGCCGAGAAGGTTCGTCTCGTCGAGGAAGCGATGCAGCCTGGGATGAGCGTGTCATTCGTGGCGCGTCAGGCCGGCATCTCGCTCTCGCAGCTCTTCGCCTGGAAGCGCCGCATGCTGGAAGGGGGGCATGCCGCAGTTCAAGCGGATGAAGACGTCGTCGGCACCTCGCGCGTCCGCGATCTGGAGAAACGCGTTCGCGATCTCGAGCGGCTCCTCGGGCGCAAGACGATGGAGAACGAAATCCTGAAAGAGGCGCTCGACGTCGCCCGCCCAAAAAAACGGACATCGCCCTTGCTGTCCTGGGGCGATCCGACGGACGGTTCACGTGAGCGCGGTGGCACGGATGTGGATCGGCGCCGATCGTGACCCCTCTCTGACGGGCAATATGCCATTCAAGTCAGTGGGTTAAAGGCAGAATTCGAGGGGTCAATCTTCGGCGCTCATTCACAGACGAGCCAGTTGAGCGCGCAGCGCCCGCTCTTGGAAGCCTTCTTGCGGTCGTGATCTTCATATGGTGCGCCGATGTCACGCCGCGCGTTGCCCAATTCCACGCGTCTGGCCAGCTTAATTTCTGGCATGATCTGCTGATCCATACGACCAATCTGATGCAATTCAGCGCGCCGGATATGGTCGGGCGCGGTATGGCTCTGATGGCTGACTGGCCGCGCCCGCTTTACCATAACGCGTCGATGATGCCGGTCGCGCTGTTGCCGCCACTGGCGGGCGTTGTGCCATTCGACGCCGCTGCATTGGCTTGGATACCGCTTGGTATGGTGGTCATGGGCTTGGGTGTCGTAGCGCTGGGACTTGCTCTGGGCGGTCCCTGGCTTGCCGCAAGCGCTCTTCTCGCACTCGCGGCCGTGCCGACGCCCGAGCGGTGGACGCTCGGTAACGGCTTCCTTGGCTTTGCTTGGCTGCTCGAAACGGCTCCCGGCACGCCTTACAGTCTGGGGATTGGCTGCGCGGCATTTGCAGCGTTGGTGCGTGCATCGAAGCAGCGCAGTGTCGGTGCGTTGGTACTGGCTTTTTTGCTGACGGGCGCCTGCTTTTTGACACGCGCCAATACCTTCGTCTGGCTCGCTCCTGCCATTGCACTCGGCGCGATAGCAGTGTGGTGGGGAGCAGGCTCGCGATTTCGACCGATGCTTCTCAGTATCGCGCTGCTTGGGCTCGTCTGCGCTCTGGTGTTGCTGTCATGGCGTCTGCTTTCAAGCGATCCTCAGCAATTTCTGTTTGGCTATGTGAGGTTTCTCCATACGTCGAATATGGGGGCGCGGATCGATGGCCTCTATGCGGTTTTGCTTTCGGACGTAGGACCGATCGCGGCGGGGCTCGTCGGAGTGATGCTTGCATTGCTGGGAACGCTCGGCCCTTGGTTGCCAGGCTTTTTGCTATTGGGGGTCCTCGCGTGGCGTCGCGGGTTGGTTTCGTCGATTGATGCGTTGCCATTTTTGCTACTGATCGTTGGCATGCTGGCAATTATGCTGAGTCCGATCGGCCGCAATGGCGACATTTCAGAATTCCGCCATCGTCCGGGGCCGTTGCTGGTCGTGGTGCTGGCTATCTGGACAATCCGATTCGCGGGGCTCTTGCATGCGGGCTGGCTCAACCAACTGTCCAGGCAGACTGCGCTAGCAGCTCTGGGTGTGGTCGCAGTCCCCAGTTTGGTCGTGCTGGCACTTTCGATTGATCATGCCAAACAATGGGAATGGGGCGGAGCAGTCTATGGCAAGCAGCTTGCCCCTGAGCTCATGGCATTCGCGCCGCTTCTCCAAAACCAAAATGCGAGACTTCCCCGGTTCGCCGTTGCGAATCAACCCAGCGATTCGATGACGATCGATGATGCCGCCCGACTTGTCGCGCTCAGCGGTATGCCAGCGTTTATATCCTGTCCCGCGATTCTGCTAGCGACTGGGGGGAGATCGGCGCAGAAGCGGCGCGGCGCCTGGAGGTTGTCGGGCGGCTTGCGAAGGCCGCCGATCTCGAAAGCCTGCGTGCAATCATGCGCGCGGAAGGCATCACGCATTACGTCGTGACGCGGGCTATCGATGCCCCGTTCGATCCAGACCGAAACGACGCTGTGGCGCGGGTGGGCGAGTATGCGCTGTATACCGCCACGCCTGCTCGATAAAAATCGTGAGACGCTTCAGGACGTTACGGCGTCGCGCCTGGTGCCGCCTTGGTTTTGCCTGGGACGAACGCTTAGCCCTTTGCGACCTGTAGCAGATACTGCCCGTAGTCGCCCTTAGCGAGCTTATGTCCGAGCGCGGAGAGCTCCTCGATGGAGATCCAGCCCTGCCGGTAGGCGATCTCTTCCGGGCAGGCGACGCGAAGGCCCTGGCGGCTTTCCAGCGTGCGCACGAACTCACCGGCTTCGAGCAGGCTGTCTGGCGTGCCGGTGTCGAGCCAGGCGAACCCGCGTCCCATGGTTTCGACCGAGAGTTCGCCGCGCTCGAGATAGACCCGATTGACGTCGGTGATCTCGAGTTCACCGCGTGGCGAGGGCTTGAGATTCCTGGCGATCTCGACGACCTGGGCATCGTAGAAATACAGCCCCGTGACAGCCCAGTTCGACTTCGGGACCTTCGGCTTCTCTTCGATCGAGCTCGCCTTGCCGCTGGCGTCGAAATCGACCACGCCGTAACGCTCCGGGTCGCGCACATGATAGGCGAAGACGCTGGCGCCCTTGGCGCGCGCGGCGGCCGAGGCCATCATCTCCGGGAGCGTGTGCCCGTAGAACAGGTTGTCGCCCAGGATCAGCACAGAAGGCTCGCCGGCGACGAAATCGGCACCGATGATATAGGCCTGCGCCAGCCCGCCGGGATTGGGCTGTTCGGCATAGCTCAGCGTCATGCCCCAATCCGAACCGTCGCCGAGCAGGCGCTTGAAGTTCGGCAGGTCGGTCGGAGTCGAGATGATCAGCACGTCGCGGATGCCCGCCAGCATCAGCGTGGTGAGCGGATAATAGATCATCGGCTTGTCGTAGACAGGCAGGAGCTGCTTCGACATCGCCAGCGTCATCGGGTGGAGCCGCGTTCCGGAACCGCCGGCCAGGATAATGCCCTTCATCGTCTGCTATCCCGTCTGTTCGGTGGTCAGGAGGCGGCGCACGCAAGATGCGAGCGCGCCCTGCCATTGTGGCAGCCTGACGCTATGGATCGTCGCGAGCCTGGAGGAGTCCAGACGCGAATTCGCCGGCCGCTTGGCCGGCGTCGGATAGTCTGAAGTCGTGATGCGCTTGACCCGCACGGGCGTGCCGCCGAGCGCTACGCACTCGGTGAAGATCGCCTCGGCGACATCGGCCCAGACCGCTTCGCCCTGCGCGCCCATATGGAAGACACCACGCAATGTGTCGTCGTCGGGGCGCTCGACCAGATTGCACGCGACGGCGATGATTGCGTCGGCGATGTCGAGAGCGCTCGTCGGGCAACCCAGTTGGTCGGCGACGACGCCGACCTCGTCGCGGGTTTCGGCGAGGCGCAGCATCGTCTTGACGAAATTCTTGCCGAAGGGGCTGTAGACCCAGGCGGTGCGCAGGATGACGTGGTTGGAAGTAGCGGCCGCGACTGCGCGCTCGCCTTCGAGCTTGCTGCGGCCATAGGCCGAGATCGGATTGACGCCGTCATCCTCGCGGTAGGACCGGTCGAGGGTGCCGTCGAAAACATAGTCGGTCGAGATCTGGATGACCGGGATGCCCAGAGCCGCGGCAATCTTGGCGACCGCGCCGGCCGCCGTGCCGTTGACCAGCCGAGCGGCTTCCTCCTCGCTTTCCGCCAGGTCGACGGCGGTGAAGGCGGCGGCATTGACGACGATGTCGGGTCGGCTTGCCGCGATTGCCGGCGCGATCGATTCGAGATCAGCGAGATCGAGTTGCGGGCGTCCGAGCGCGACGACGGTCACGCCCGCGCGGGCGCGCTCCAGCATGGAGCGCACAACCTGCCCGGACTGCCCTGTCACTGCGATCCGCATGGCGCTCAATCGAAATAGCGCGGCAGATCGGCAAGGCGCGGGTGCTTGCGGTCCTTGTCCGAGAGCACGACCTTGTCGAGCGGAATGCGCCAGTCGATCCTCAGAGCGGGGTCGTCAAAGGCGAGGCCGTGGTCGTTGGCCGGGCCATAGGGCGCGCTCACCTTGTAGAGCACCTCGGTATCGGGCTCGAGCGTGACGAAACCATGGGCGAAGCCGACGGGCACCAAGAGCTGGCGCCAGTTCTCCTCGGACAGCTCGACCGCGACATGCTGGCCGAATGTCGCCGATGAAGCCCGGATGTCGACGGCGATATCGAGGATGCGTCCCTTGGTGACGCGTACCAGCTTGTCCTGCGCGAAGGGCGCCGACTGGAAATGCAGCCCGCGCAGCGTGCCGACCGTGGCCGAGCGCGAATGATTGTCCTGCACGAAGACGAGGCCGATCCCTGCCGCCGTCATGTCGGACTGCTTGTACACCTCCGAAAAGAAGCCGCGATGGTCGCCATGCTTCTTCGGAGTGATGATCTTCACATCCGGAATCGCGGTCGGTTCTACGCTCAACATGGTGTGGTCCGGTCCTTTTCAGGCAGCGCCGAGGCGCTCGCCGCGATAGACGCCCGAACGAATATCGCCCCACCAGCTGGGATTGGCGAGATACCATTCGACTGTGCGGCGCAGACCGGTCTCGAAGGTCTCCTTCGGTGTCCAGCCGAGCTCGCGACCGATCTTGCCGGCGTCGATCGCGTAGCGCGCGTCATGGCCGGGCCGGTCGGTGACGTAAGCGATCAGCCGCTCGCGCGGACCGGCGGGATCGGGCCTGAGGTCGTCGAGGATGGTACAGATGCCCTTGACCACATCGATATTGGCCTTCTCGTTGTGGCCGCCGATATTATAGGTCTCGCCGATGACACCCTTCATCGCGACCGTCAGCAGAGCATCCGCGTGATCGTCGACATAAAGCCAGTCGCGGACATTCAGGCCGTTGCCGTAGACGGGGAGCGGCTTGCCCTCGAGGGCATTGATGATCATCAGCGGGATCAGCTTCTCGGGGAAGTGATAGGGCCCGTAATTGTTCGAGCAGTTGGTCATCACGGTCGGCAGGCCATAGGTGTGGTGCCAGGCGCGGACGAGATGGTCGGACGCGGCTTTGGAAGCCGAATAGGGCGAGTTGGGCTGATAGGCCGTATCCTCGCGGAAAAAGCCCTCCGCGCCGAGGGAGCCGAAGACCTCGTCGGTCGAGATGTGGTGGAAGCGAAAGCTCGCTTTGCGGGCCCCGTCGAGGCCGCGCCAGTGGCGCAATGCTTCCTGCAGCAGAGCGAAGGTCCCGACGATATTGGTCTGGATGAAATCGCCCGGCCCGTCGATCGAACGGTCGACATGGCTTTCGGCGGCGAGATGCATGACGATGTCGGGATCGAAATCGGCAAAGATCCCGTGCATGCGCTCGGCATCGCCGATATCGGCCTGTTCGAAGCGATAGCGATTGCTCCCAGAGACGGGCGCGAGCGAGGCCAGGTTGCCGGCATAGGTCAGCTTGTCGACGACGCAGACGCTATGCTGCGTCTCGCCGATCAACTTGCGAACGATCGCAGAGCCGATGAATCCGGCGCCGCCGGTGACCAGGAATTTCAGTGACACGCCGCTTCACTCCGGAGGGTCGAGAGTCTCTTGGACCCCGATATCAGGCCGCTGGGAAGAAACAGCAACGTCATGGGCTGTCAAGCATTTGGCTGATCGTGTGACGGGAGGGACGAGCATGAGGTTGGGCTTGCCCGGTTCGCTGCGATACCCTTGGCTCATGAAGTGCCCGTTTTCGTTCGGGGCAGTTAACGAAGCGCCGGTTGGGGGTTTGCCCACCGATCGGGTGATAGGTAAGGCGCGCTCGCGTGCAATGCTCGAGAATTTCCAGGGATGATCGGCGCGCTCGGAGATATTGAATGCGCCTTGTGATGGTTGGTTCGGGTTATGTCGGGTCTCGGGGGTGTGCTTTGCCGATTTTGGCCATGACGCAGATGTTCAGGACGTCGCCCGCGGCATCGGCCTCGACAATCGCATCGGCTCGAAGTTCCTGCATGCGGGTCCGGGCTATGGCGACTCCTGCTTCCCGAAGGACACGCTCGCTTTGGTCAAGACCGCGCAGCAGGCGGAGAGCCCAATGCGGCTGATCGAGACGGTCGTCTCGGTCAACGATCTGCGCAATAAGCGCATGGCCCAGCAGGTGATCGCAGCCTGCGGCGGCTCTGTCGCAGGCAAGCGCGTCGCCGTGCGTGGCCTCGCCTTCAAGCCCAACACGGACGATATGCGTGACGCGCCCTCGCTCCACATCCTGCCGATGCTGCAGCAGGCGGGTGCTGAGATCATCGCCTATGATCCGGAGAGCATGGAGCAGGCACGCCCGTTCCTGCCGGGTATCACCTTCGCAAGCGACGCCTATTGCCTGGAAGATGCCGACGCTTTGGTGATCATCACCGAATGGAACGCCTTCCGCGCGCTCGATCTCAAGCGCGTCAAGGCGGCACTGAAACGCCCGATCGTGATCGACCTGCGCAACATCTATCGTCCGAACGAGATGGCTGCGCTCGGCTTCAGCTATCACGGCGTCGGGCGCAAGGACTGATCATGCGCTTACGGCGCCATCATGCCTGCCGGCGCGGGCCCTAACCGCCCCGCGAAGCCATCGCGGAGCCCCGCATAGATGGGTCTTAGCGCGCCGGGCGCTCCTTTGAGCGCGAGCAACGCGATCTGCGCCGCCAGCCCCGCACAGGATTTGATCCGCCAGGACAGGGGCACATGCGCGAGCCTCGCCGCGGCGATTACGTTGCGGGCGTAATAGTAGTTGCGGACGGGCGCATGGCGCAGGATCTGGGGCTTGGCAATCTGGTCATCAGACACGGCCTCGCCCCAGCGGTGCGGCATGGCGAGGTCAGTCGCGACATAGGACGCCCAGCCCTTGCTCCAGGCGCGGAAGCCCCATTCGACATCGATACCGGCGATGAAGAAGTCGTCACGGAAAGGACCGATCTCGGAATAGGCGGCAACATTGACTAAGGATCCGGATGTCGGGCTGAAATCTATGGCGGCCAGACCATCGCTTCGCGGCCTACCGCGCCATTCATAACGGATCGGTTTGTAAGACCCCTCTTCCGGCGGAACGAGGCGAGGAGCCAGCACAGCAATCCTCTCTCCGGAGCGCTCCAGCTGCTCCATCCGCCCCGCGAGCTCCATCAGAAGCTCGGATGTCGGCTCGCTGTCCTGATCGAGCAGCAAGACATGCGTGAAGCCTTCTTCGCAAGCCGCTTCCATCACGGTGTTGAGCCCTCGCCCCAGTCCAACATTGTCGGGGTTCGGGATCAGGCGGAGGTCCGGCTCAGCCATCAGGGCAGCAGCCTCGGCCTCCAAGGAGCCGTTGGCGAAGGCGATGAAACGCTTCCCGCGCAGGCCCTCGACCTGTCGGGCGAGCAATGCGGGGTCGGGCCGGTACAGCACCACGGCCGCACAGGCGCGCGCGCTTCGCGTCTGCTCCTCCGGCGCCATCATCATCTCGCTATTCCCGCCCCTCCGGGAATCCATAGTCCTCGGTCCCTGTGCGATCAACCGGCCCATCCGCAGCATGGACCGTCGGGGGCACGTCAATCACGGTGCCCGCGCCATTGATGCGTCCTGAACCCATGAGCGCGGAGATAGCAAAGGTGGAGTTGCAGCAGCGCAACGAATGCCAGCACCCACTGCAATCCAGGATAGAACATTCAAGAGATTTTTGGAGCGGGCGATCGGGATCGAACCGACGACATTCAGCTTGGGAAGCTGACGTTCTACCACTGAACTACGCCCGCGTGCCGCATGCCGCTGCGAAGCAGCGCCGTGGCAGGCGTGCGTTCATAGCGGGTCTGCGAGCGAGTGTCATCCTGGAATTGCGGCCGACTCCGACGCCGAGCAACCGCTAGGCTTCCACCTGCAACACACCGCAAAAAGGCTTGCTCAGCCCTTGAAAT
Organism: Allobosea sp. RIT-PG3_2; assembly: GCF_057321085.1. Taxonomy (NCBI): domain Bacteria; kingdom Pseudomonadati; phylum Pseudomonadota; class Alphaproteobacteria; order Hyphomicrobiales; family Alloboseaceae; genus Allobosea; species Allobosea sp. RIT-PG3_2. Next base: position 45,048 of record NZ_JBXWCA010000011.1, read on the forward strand.
GCTTGGAGAGCTTGAGGGCTTGACCCTGATAATTCGACTTCAGGCCGGCGCCATAGAGCGCGTCGGGTCTCGCCGCCATGGTCTCGTAGACGAGGCGGCCGACGATCTGACCGTCCTCGATGATGAAGGGGACGTCGCGGGAGCGAACCTCGAGCACGGCGCGCGCGCCTTTGCCGCCAGCGGCGCTGTGGCCGAAGCCGGGGTCGAAGAAGCCGGCATAATGCACGCGGAATTCGCCGACGAGCGCGTCGAAGGGCGTCATCTCGGCAGCATAGTCCGGCGGAACATGCACGGCCTCCTTGGAGGCCAGAATGTAGAACTGGCCGGGATCGAGGATCATGCTGCGCGAGCCGTCGTCCGGGATCGGCTCCCAGAACTCGGCGGCCCGATAGGCACCGACACGATCGACATCGATCAGCGCGGTGTGATGCTTGCCACGATAGCCGAGCAGCCCGTCGAAGCCGGAGAGATCGACGCTGACGGCAACACCACCCTGGAACGACGGATCGGCGGCACTGACCAGCGTCTCGCGGGCGTGGACCTCGCCCAGAGCCCGATCGTCGAGCCGCGCCTCGCCGGAACGGAAGCGGATCTGCGAAAGCCGCGAGCCGGAACGGACCAGCACCGGGAAGGTGCGCGGCGAAATCTCGATGAAGAGCGGTCCTTCATAACCGTCCTCGACCAGGTCGAATTCCCGGGCGCGATCCGTGATGACGCGGGTGAAGACATCGAGACGGCCGGTCGAGCTCTTCGGATTGGCCGCGGCGCGCAGGCCCTTGGGCAGCCTCAGGCCCTCCATGAGCTCGGCGATGTAGACGCAGCCGGTTTCCAGAACGGCGCCGCGCGTCAGATCGATCTCGTGGAGCGACAGGTCATCGATCCGACTTTTCACACTGCGCTCGGGGCCGGGCAGAAAGCTGGCGCGGACGCGGTAGGCGCGCTCGCCCAGGCGCAAATCGAGGCTCGCCGGCTGGATCTGCCCCTCGGCCGGCGGGTGCGCGAGCGTGATCGCGCCCTGCGCGATAAAGGCGCGAATGAAGCTGTCAGGCTGAATGCCGGGCTTGAAGGGCAGCATGCGAGGTCCGCGAAGGTAATCGGTCATAGCTAGCGAAGCGCCTCGGAAAGGCCAAGTGCGCGGGCGCGGCGCATATCACGGCAGCCGGGTTGTCCACGCCAGAATCACGACATTGACAGCATTGACGCTGCCGCCGGCAGGCCGATAACAGAACAAGGGCGGCACGCGCCGCCACGGCTGAAGCCGGAGCCTTGCAATGTATCAGGCACAGACGCGTGGCGTGCGCGTGACCGTGGCGCCGTCCTTTATGGAGGGGGAGTCCTCGCATGCGCAGGGCCGCTACTTCTGGGCGTATTCGATCGAGATCGTGAATTTCTCGACGCAGACCGTGCAGTTGATGACCCGGCACTGGTTCATCACCGATGGGCGCGGCGAGGTGCATGAGGTGCGCGGCGAGGGCGTGGTCGGCAAGCAGCCGGTGCTGCGGCCCGGCGAGAGCTTCAACTACACTTCGGGCTGCCCGCTGGCGACGCCTGATGGTTCGATGCATGGCTTTTATGCCATGCAGGACGAAAATGGCGTGATCTTCGATGTCGAAGTGCCGCTTTTCCCGCTCGATTCCCCCTATGTGAAGAAGGTTCTGCATTGACCGCCTCCGCTCAAGCCGGGCAGCGCTACACGCCGCTCGAGATGCTCGCCCGCCTCGTCGCCTTCGACACGGTGAGCGACAAGTCCAACCTGCCGCTGATCGATTTCGTCGAGGATTATCTCGCCGGCTGGGGCGTCGCCTCCGTGCGCTTTCCCAATGCCGCGGGGGACAAGGCCGCGCTCTTCGCCACGGTCGGCCCGCAGGATCGCGGCGGCGTAGTCCTCTCCGGCCATACCGACGTTGTGCCGGTGACGGGCCAGGCCTGGAGCCGCGACCCGTTCACGCTGCATGTCGAGGATGGCCGGGCCTATGGCCGCGGCGCGGTCGACATGAAGGGCTTCGTCGCGCTAGGGCTGGCGCTGGTGCCGGATTTCCTCGCCGCCGACCTCAAGACGCCGATCCACCTGTTCCTGTCCTATGACGAGGAGGTGACCTGCCTCGGCGTGGTCGACGGCATCGCCGCGATGGGCAAGACGACTGGAGGCAAGACGTTGCCCCGGCCGCGCGCCGTCATCGTCGGCGAGCCGACCTCGCTCGATATCTGCGACGCCCACAAGGGAGTCCGAACGTTCCAGACCAGCATCGCTGGCTTCGCGGCGCATTCCTCCAAGCCTCAACTCGGCGCCAGCGCCGTCCATGCCGGCGCGCTGCTCGCGGCCGAGCTCGACCACATGGCCGAGGACGCGAAACGGGGGCTGGATGCGAGCGGCCGCTTCGACCCGCCCTATGACACGGTGCATATCGGCACCTTCCATGGCGGCATCGCCCGCAACATCCTGGCCGACCGCAGCGAAATTCTCTGGGAGATCCGCACGCTCCCCACCTCCGATCCGGAGGCCGGCCCCGCGCGCTTCGCGGCCGTGTCGGACAAGGTGCTGGCGCGCATGCGCGCGACCGCGCCGAGCTCTAAAATCGAGACGGTGATGACGTCGGACGTTCCGGGGCTGGCGCCCGAGCCGGGCTCCGAGGCCGAGCGGCTCGCCATGCGGCTGTCAGGACGCAACCACACCATCGCCGTTGCCTATGCCACCGAAGCCGGGCATTTCCAGCAGGCAGGGCTGGCGACCGTGGTCTGCGGGCCCGGTTCGATCGATCAGGCGCATCAGCCGGACGAATACATCACGCTGGAACAGCTTCAGGCCGGCGAGAGCTTCATGCGTAAGCTGATGGCCGAGTGCAAGGCGGGCTGAAAGGCGCGCTCCCTCCCGAAGAGCGCGGGAAACCCTGTCCGATAGGGAGAGCGAGGGCGGAGGGCGGCCATTGATGTTGGTGACCTCAGGCTCCCGCCGGGGGCGGCGAAAGCAGCGAAATCTATCTAGGCCTCGCGTCGAGAGAAGAGCGCTGCCTCGTCTCGTCAGAGTGACTGAATTGCCACCCTCAACGATTATTGCCTGAGGCTCCGCCGACGTCACCCATCAATTAGCTTCGCATCTGAAATTTCATGTGCAACGGTTAGGCGGACGAAATCACCCTAGGAGAGTATTATGCGTCTAGGCCTCGTTTCCACTGCTGTGCTGGCAACCTGCCTGGCAACCTCGGCCTTCGCGGCCGATCTTCCGAGCCGCCAGGCCCCGCCTCCCGCTCCCGTCTACGTGCCCCTGTTCACCTGGGCTGGTCTTTATGTCGGTCTCAACGCCGGCGTGGGCTGGGCTGACTCGGGCGAGATCGTCGTCAACGGACCGACGGCCGCCTCTTCCGGCGTCCTGAGCGGTGTCGGCGGTGGTGACGGCAGGTTCGTCGGCGGCGCCCAGATCGGCTATAACTGGCAGTCCGGCGCGATCGTCTACGGCCTCGAGACCGACATCCAGTATGTCGATGCAGGCGGTAGCGTGGCCTGGGGCCGCTATTCCTGGTGGGATGGCCGCGGCGGCGGTGACGGCGCCTATTTCGGCACTGTGCGTGCTCGCATCGGTTATGCCTTCGACCGAACCCTGGTCTACGTCACCGGCGGTCTGGCCTATGGCGGCCTCAACACCAACCCGCTGACCGGCAACACTACGAGCAATGCCGGCTGGACCGTCGGCGGCGGTGTCGAATACGCCTTCACCAACAACTGGACGGCCAAGATCGAAGGCCTCTACGTCGATACCGGCGAGGGCCGGCGCGCCCGATCCTTCGACAATGCGGCGGGCGGTGTGCTCCCGGCCGGAACCTATACCGCGGTCAGCAATGGCGGCGGCGGTGCCGGGCTCGTGCGCGTCGGCGTGAACTACAAGTTCTGAAGCGACAGCTTTGGACCTGCGAGCAGCCCGGCGCCTTGCGCCGGGCTGTTTTTGTTAGCCCAACAGTGTTGGCTCGCTGGTTTGCCGGTCACCGGACCGGGGGCGGGGCACCGGGGATCGTGTGAACCGTCTCAGGCCTGCCTCGGCGGAGACCGGCTTCATCCTCCCGCGTGGCGATCCTGAAGCGGATGCTGGCGGGCCACCGCTTCACCAAGAGGGAGGCGTCGGCGGCACTGGCTGTCGAAATTCCGAGGATGCCGTGGGCGCTGAGTGCGGCCCAGCCGCCTTGGCGATGGCGCCGGGATCCGGCACGGCCTTCGCCATTGCGATGGCGTCGCGCTCGATCGCAGCCGCAAGGAGGCAGTAATCGTTGAAGGAAAACAAGGCGCAGCGTTCGTCCTGGGACCACCTGCTGATCACCTCCCAGACGAGATCGTACTCCTCGCAGACGCCGCCAAACCTTCCGCCCCGCAGTCGCGCGAAGCCCTGGCGGAACTCGGGGAACCGAAGCATGAGACGGGCAAGCCCGCGTTCTTGGGCCGACATCGAGCGCTCACATGACCAGGAAAACATAGGCAAGAACGTATAGCAACGGCGGATGCGGCGACTATGTCAATTGACCTTATTCCCTAGGGGAAGATAGGCGCGACGCTGCGTCGGCGTCGCACAACGCGAAGCTTCCAGTGCTTTTTGGGCCACGCCCGGCGCCTAAATGGACCGTCTGCGGATTGCCGATTGCGCTGATCACTCTCTCGCTGAAGTATAACGCGTAGGCAGTGACTTCGACATGAGTACATCAAAATCGTCCGAGGCGGAGATGGCGCGAGTCAACGGCCTTTTGATCCGGACAGCCATCGTGATCGTGGTCGGCGCGATCGTCTTCATTCCGCTCATCAGGTGAGCGAGATCGGCCGTCACGGCAAAGGCCATCAGTTAAAAGCTGCCGTCCAATGACGGTTCGCGCAGCGAAGAAGCTGGCCTGCAGAACCGGCGAATGGCCTGTTGGTGTTCCAGAAGCAGCAACGCTGCATCATCCACCTCTCTGATGTCGGCGGCCTGCAAAACGCCCCTTTGAACGAGACAGGGTAGCAACCCGGCCATCGTCGTCCGCCGCCGCGATCCCACGATGAGACCACCGTCGTCTACAATAGCGCACCGCCGAGTGTGCGCTGCTACTGAGACTCAGGGTGGCAGCCGCGAGTAAAAGGCCGAGGCCGTTAAAGGCGGCGAAAGCGATTGCACGCGTTGAGTAAGATCCGTGGCAGCCGCGATAGGCGGCCCGTGCTCCTGTCGTGGCAGCGCTAAGACAATCTTAACCATAACGATCTGAAGAATTGATCGGTCTGGCTCAGCGAGGCGATGACCGATGCTAAGACGAGTGGCGCCCCTATTGGGCACGACACTATTGGCGACCGGCGTGCTCGCAGCGCCTGCCAGCGCCCAGACCACCTGCACCATCGCAGCGCCAAACAATGGCGTCGTACAGAATGGTCCGCCTCCCTGCGTGGTCGGCGACGTTACCGTCGGGTACGGGACTGCCGTGACGGCTACGAATAGCGCAAATGTCACGGTGAACGGGGCCGTAACGGCCCATGGCTATGGTACGGGCGTCGATTCCAACAACAATTCACTGACCATCATCAACGGCACTGTTCGAACAACCAGCGTCGGTGCATTGGGCGGTCCGATCGTAGCGAGCGGGCTGGGACTCAGCGCCAGCGCGGGCGGACGCATCGAAGCAAACGGCATCACCCTGAGCAACGACGGTGGTGGGGGCGCCGTAGCGATGCGCGCGGACAATGGCACCATCATTGCCCGGGGCGTCACGATCGAGTGGCCCAATGGTGGCGGCCAAAGCCTCGTCCAAGCTCTCAACGGTGGCCTCATCCAATTCACCCCGGGCTCATCGATCAACAATCCAAACGGGGGCATTCCCTCCGCGCTGCTGGCCGATGGGGCGGGCAGCCGCATCATTGCCGATGGCCTGTTGGTTTCCATGGGCAACGCTGGGGGCATTATCGGAGCCAAGGCACAGAATGGCGGCAGCATCAGCCTGACTGGGGGCAGCAGCGTCACCTTTTCGGGTGGCGGCGGAAGCAGGGGTCTGGTCGCGTCCGGTGCCAGCAGCACGATCAACGCTCAGAATCTCACAATCTCTGCCACCAATGGTGGCGGCGACGACGTCGGCGCCCGCGCCGAGGCCGGTGGTCAGGTGCATCTCGTCGACAGCGCGGTGAACGTCACGGGTGCAGGCGGCGGCGAGAAGGGCCTGCAGGCGCTAGACGCCAGAAGCGTGATCACCACCCAGAACACCAACGTCAGCGTCAGCGGAAGCGCCGGCAACTCAGGTTTGAATGCCTTTGGTGGTGGCCGCATCGAAACGACGGACGGGGTGGTTATTGTCATCAACGGAGCCGGTGGCCGGATCCAGAATGGCGGCAGCGTCACCATGACCGGCACCAATGTCACCGCCTCCGGCATTGGCGGGGTCGGCTTTACCTTCGACAGTGGCGGGACGAACCTGTTGCGCTACAGCAACGCCGCGATCCAGGCGAGCGACGCCTCGTTTTCGGTGCAGGCGGCGATTGCGGACATCGGGCTCGTCAACTCGATCGCGGTCACGAACAACAATACGTTGCTGGCGACAGGCGGGGGCGGCAACACAACATTCAACGCGCAAGGTTCGACGCTGCAAGGGGTCATCACCACACCCGCAGGCAATACGAGCAATGTGACGCTTACTCAGGCCACAGCCTGGACAATGACAGGCAATTCGACCGCAACGAGTGTTACCAACGATAACAGCCAGATCATCTATAGCCCTCCAGTCGGGGATCTGGCGCAGCTCGCAAGCTATAAGACGCTGACGGTCAGGGATTATGTCGGCAGAGCCGGCTCAATCGCGTTGAACACTTTTCTCGGGACGGACGGTTCACCGTCGGATCGGCTTGTCATCCTCGGTGGGCAAGCCAGCGGGACATCCTCACTCCTGGTCTCGAATACGATTGGCGCCGGAGATCTGACCCTCGGCAACGGCATTCTCGTGGTCGACGCGCAGAACGGCGGCACCACCAGCTCGGGAGCCTTCTCCTTGGGCAGGCCGGTGGTTGCAGGTCCATATGAATACACGCTGTATCGCGGCAGCACCGACGCCTCAGGTCCCCAGAACTGGTATCTGCGCAATACTTTCACTCCGGATCCGCCGACCCCCATTCCACCGGAACCGACGCCCGTTCCGCCCACGCCTACGCCAAACCCGCCAACTCCAACGCCGGGCCCTACGCCGACGCCGCCGGCGCCTGCTCCGATCCCCAACTACCGCCGGGAGGTCTCCCTCTACTCCGCTCTTCCGTCGATGGGGCTGATCTATGGACGCACGATGCTCGACAGCCTGCATGAGCGGGTCGGTGAACAGGGTATGCTGGACGCGCCGCCCGTCACCGAGGAACGCACCATCTGGTGCAAGAACCCCGAGACGAACTTTCGCTGCACCACGACCCTGCGCCTGCCCGTCAGCGCGGCTGCTGCCGGGCACTCCTCCACCGCCGCCGGCTGGGCCCGGATCATCGGCACCCACGGTAACCAGAATGGCGGTCGGGGGGGCATCTTCGGAAGCGGTCCGAATTTCGATTACGATATTTACGGCTTGCAGGCCGGCCTCGATCTTTATCGTAGCTATAACGCCGACGGCAGCCGCGATCACGCGGGCATCTATGGCGCCATCGGCCGCATTCAAGGCGATGTTCGGCACTTTAACGGCATCAACGCCGGCACCAACACCATCGACGGCTATTCGATCGGCGCCTACTGGACGCATTTTGGCGCCTCTGGCTGGTATCTAGATGGTGTCGTCCAGGGCACATGGTTCGATGCGCAAGCCGACTCCAGGCGCCTGATCAAGCTCAACAGAGAAGGCTTCGGTTTCGCGGCCTCGCTGGAAGGCGGCTACCCGATCGCTCTTGGCAATGGCTGGATCATCGAGCCGCAAGCGCAGGTCATCTACCAGACACTGGTCAACGGCTCCGGCAATGACGGGGCGGCTCTGGTGCGCTTTTCGGAAGTCGAGTCACTGGCCGGACGGATCGGCGCTCGCCTCGCCAGAAGCTGGGCGCTCGAAGAGGGGACAACGACTTCCAAGCCACGCATGATGACCGCCTGGCTGAAGGCGAGCCTCTGGGACGAGTTCCTCGGCAGCCCCAAGACCTCGTTCTCCTCGGCGACCGGCTTTATCCCCTTCCGCTCGGATCTTGGCGGAGCCTGGGGCGAGATCAAGGCCGGGATCGATGCGCAGATCACGAGGAATACTGCGATCTACGCCTCCGCCGGTTACTCGATCGGCCTCGATGGACGCTCCCATGCCTATGATGGCCGCGTGGGCATCAAGTTTTCGTGGTAGCGGAGAGGCCGGCCGAGGGCTTGATGGCACGCCAAACCTACCCCGGAAGCTTACCCCTGCCACAAACCCGTCACGGATTTGGCGGAGCTGCCTGCTGTGGTTGCGATTACCGTGTGTTCACGCTGATCTTGAGGAAATACGCGGCAACGAGACTATTGCCGGAGGACAAGCGGACTCGCCAAGCCCCGCGAATGTGGGACGGGTAAAGGGCGAGCTGGCGCGATGATGAGCAGCTCAACCGAATGGCCTGATCGGCCACGCACGACGGTGACGTTCTATAACTCTTCGTAGTCGTACTCGGAGGCCACGCCTGACTCGTCGCATTTGCGCCAGCACAACAGGGCGCGGTAGACCTCGGCATTGGCACCAATTGTCATCTGAAACCGTTCAGGCAAAGCGATCTCCGATTCGTGCTGCAATCGAGCGCGACCTTCGCTGAGATCCCGAACCACGCAGGCAATGGCAGAGGGCTTCCCGCGGTTCCGGTGCGCCTATGACCCCGCCGTAAGCCCGTCCTCGACCTCGGAAGGCTCGAAGCTGTAGCGCCGGGAGCAGAACTCGCAGGTGACGCCGAGCTTGCCGTCATCGGCGATCATCGCCTGACGGTCGTCGGGCGAGAAGCCGCGCAGCATCGTCAGCACGCGCTCGCGCGAGCAGCGGCAGGCCTCATGGACAAGGACCGGCTCGAAGACGCGCGCCCCACGCTCGTGGAAGAGCCGGTAAAGCAGGCGCTCGCTTTCGAGCATCGGATCGAGCAGTTCGTGATCCTCGACCGTCTCGACCAGCGAGCGCGCCTCCATCCAGGCGTCGTCGCTGACGCCGTCCGGGTCGGCGTTGGCGAGAATCTCGTGGCCTTCCGGTGCGTCGCCCGGGTGGATGTCGGCCGCGCGCAGCCGCTCCGGCGAATGCGGCATGAACTGGACGAGGATGCCGCCGGCGCGCCATTGCGGGCGGCCACCGGTCGTGACCGTGCCGACGCCGAGCCGGATGCGGGTCGGGATCTGCTCGGACTGGCGGAAATACTGATGCGCGGCTTCTTCGAGGCTCTGGCGCTTGAGCGCGACGATGCCCTGGTAGCGGGTCGTGGCCGTCCCCTGGTCGACGGTCATCGCAAGATGCCCCTCGCCCAGCAGATCGCCGGTCGAGAGCTTGTCGAGGGCGATCGCCTCCGTGAGCTTCGCCTCATCGATATGGGCCACGGCTCGGAAATTGTCGGGCGCGGTGAAGTCGACCACCATCATCGAGATGGCGCCGTCGCTCTTGGTCTGGAGCTGGAAGCGGCCATCGAACTTCAGCGCCGTGCCGAGCAGCACGGTGAGCGCCGCAGCCTCTCCGAGCACGCGCGAGACGGGCGCGGGATAGCCGTGGCGATCGAGGATCGTGTCGATCGAGGCGCCCAGCCGCACCACGCGGCCGCGCACGTCGAGATCGGGCACGGCGAAGGGAATGACCCGATCGTCGAGCCCGGCGGTGTCGCTCGCGTCGCCCACGGCCATCAGGCCGCCACTCCGCCGAAGCACCAGGCGAGGATGCCCTTCTGCGCGTGCAGCCGGTTCTCGGCCTCGTCGAAGACGGCCGATTGCGGGCCGTCCATGATCTGATCGGTGACCTCCTCGCCGCGCGAGGCCGGCAGGCAGTGCATGAAGATCGCGTCCTTTTCGGCGCGCTCCATCAATCTGTCGTCGACCTGGTAGGGCCGCAGCAGGTTGTGGCGGGTGCCTTCGTCGTCGTCCCCCATCGAAACCCAGCAATCGGTGATGACGCAATCGGCGCCTTCGACCGCTTCCTCGGGACGATGGGTCAGCTTGATCTTCGCGCCCTGCTTCTTGGCCCAGGCGATCAGGGCCGGCGGCGGTGCCAGTTCCTCGGGTGTCGCGACGGACAGCTCGAAATCGAGCCGGCCGGCAGCATGGACCCAGGAGGTCAGGACGTTGTTGGTGTCGCCGGTCCAGGCGATGCGCTTGCCCGCGATCGCGCCCTTGCGCTCCTGGAAGGTCATGACATCGGCCATGACCTGGCAAGGGTGCTGGCGCTTGGTGAGGCCGTTGATCACCGGGACGGTGGCGTATTTCGCCATCTCGACCAGCGAATCGTGGTCGAGGATGCGGATCATGATCGCGTCGACATAGCGCGAGAGCACGCGGGCGGTATCGGCGATGGTCTCGCGCTCGCCGAGCTCGATCTCATGACCGGCGACCATCATCGGCGAGCCGCCGAGCTCGCGGATGCCGACGTCGAAGGAGACGCGCGTACGCAGCGAGGGCTGCTCGAAGATCATCGCGATGACCTTGCCCTCGAGCAGGCGGTCGCCGACGGCGGCGGGGGTACGACGTCGCGCCTTCATCTCCTCGCCGGCGCGCAGGATGGCGCGCAGCTCGCTGCCGGAGAAATCGGAGAGGTCGAGGAAATGGCGCGTCACGGGCGCTTCCTTCGCTTCGCGGGATGGATCGGTTGAACGTATTTACTCGGCGGCCGGACGCTTCAGCGTCGCCTCGACGGCGCCGGCGGTCTTGTCGAGCCGCGACACGGCCTCGGCGACATCCGCCTCGGTGATGATCAGCGGCGGCAGCAGGCGCACGACATTGTCGCCGGCGCCGACCACCAGCAGCCCGTGGGCGCGGGCCTCGTTGACGAAATCGGTGTTGGGCGTGTGCAGCTTGAGGCCCAGCATCAGGCCCTCGCCGCGGATATCGGCGATGATGTCGGGATGCTTGTCCTTGAGCTCGGCGAGCGACTGCTTCAGCCGGAGCGCGATCTGGCCGACGCGCTCGATGAAGCCGGGCTCCAGCACCACGTCGAGCACGGCGTTGCCGACCGCCATGGCGAGCGGGTTGCCGCCGAAGGTGGTGCCGTGCGTGCCGAGCGTCATGCCCGACGCCGCTTCCTCGGTCGCCAGGCAGGCGCCCATCGGGAAGCCGCCGCCTATGCCCTTGGCGATCGACATGATGTCGGGCGTGACGCCGTACATCTCATGAGCGAAGAACTTGCCGGTGCGGCCGACGCCGGTCTGAATTTCGTCGAAAACCAGCATCAGGCCGTTCTCGTCGCAGAGCTCGCGCAGGAGCTTGAGGAAGCGCGGCGGCACGGAGCGGAGGCCGCCCTCGCCTTGGATCGGCTCGATCATCAGCGCGGCCGTCTCCGGCGTGATCGCCGCCCGCAGCGCCTTCTCGTCGTCGAACGGCACCTGGTCGAAGCCGTCGACCTTGGGGCCGAAGCCGTCGATGTATTTCTGTTGGCCGCCGGCGGCGATGGTCGCCAGCGTCCGGCCGTGGAAGGCACCCTCGAAGGTTATGATGCGGTAGCGCTCGGGATTGCCCTTCGCCGCGTGGTATTTTCGCGCCATCTTGATGGCGCACTCGTTCGCTTCGGCACCCGAATTGGTGAAGAAGACCCGCTCGGCAAAGGTCGCCTCGCAGAGCCTGCGGGCGAGGCGCTCGCCATCCGGCGCGCCGTAGAGATTCGAGGTGTGCCAGATCTTGCCGGCCTGCTCGGTCAGCGTCTTGACCAGATGCGGGTGCGCATGGCCGAGCGAATTGACGGCGATGCCGGCGCCGAAATCCAGATAGCGCGTGCCGTCGGCCGTGATGGCCCAGGGGCCTTCGCCGCGCTCGAAGGCGACGGGGGCGCGGGCATAGGTCGGCACGAGCACGGACTGGCTGGCGGAAACAGGGGCGGGAGCCATGGAATGGAGATCCTCACGAAGGGGACGGGGTGAGAACGGATTGGCGCTGAACTGAAGAACGACGATCCGGGATGGACGCTGCAGGCTGCAGCCATGATGAGACCCGGTGACGACGTTATCGTCGCACCCAGCTCCTGCCTTCTCGTCGCGCCGTCATCCGCATCGTTCGGGGCCTTGATCCGCAAACATAAGCGCCGCCCGAGCGGGCGGCGTCACCTTGTGGATAAATATGCTTAAGGCGGCCGGAACTGTCAATTCAAAGCCGTGACGACAGTGTTGCCAAAAGGATTCGCTTGACGGCCCAATCGCGAATCGCCTGGGGAAAAGCTGTTTTCGGATTCGCCGACTCTTGTTCGCGAGTCACCGCAGCTTGTATGGTCGTCCTCGTCAGATACGACATTTCGTGCGGCGTCCCCTGTACCGTCTGTAGCGGCAGCAACGGTTTTGTCCCAGCGACAAAGCCGCTGATCCCGGATTCCGTCACGAAGCGCCCTTAAAGGCGGGTCCCGCAAGGACCGGCCGGACAAGATAGGTGATGCGGATGAACGAAGCCGGAGCATGGACTGAAGAGCGCGTCGAGCTGCTCAAGAAGCTCTGGAGCGACGGTCTGAGCGCGAGCCAGATCGCCGCCGAGCTGGGCAATGTGACGCGCAACGCGGTGATCGGAAAGGTTCACCGTCTCGGCCTTTCGGGCCGGGCCAAGAGCGCGGCCCAACCGGCCACGCCACGCAATGCCGCCCCCCGCAAGGCGCCGACACGCTCGCCGAGCCACCCCATGGCGGGGCCGGCCACCGCGACGCGCGGCGCCCATGCGCTGGCGCCCGATTTCTCCCCGGAAGCCGAGACCGAAGCAGCCCCGGCTCCCTCGGAGGATGTGGTGATCCCGTTCTCGGAGCGCGTCACCATCATGGATCTGCGCGAGTATATGTGCCGCTGGCCGATGGGTGACCCGACGACGCCGGAGTTCCGCTTCTGCGGCGCACGCTCGCAGACCGGCATGCCCTATTGCAGCCACCACTCGCGCATCGCCTACCAGCCCGCCGCCGACCGCCGGCGCGACCGGAGCAAGGTGCGCGCCTGAGGCGGGCCAACGATATCGAGATAAGAAACCGGCCGAAAGGCCGGTTTTTTGTTACCTACTCGAAAGGCGCGTCATGCTCGGGCTCGACCCGAGCATCTCATGACAAGGGGGCTCCGGAGCCCTCACCTGGACGAGATTCTCGGGTCTGCGCTTTGCTCCGCCCGAGAATTACGGCAGCGGTCGCACCCCTCAGAGCCTGCGCCTGTTCTCCAGAGACCGGCTCCAGCGCGAGAGCGCGAAGCAAATCAGCCAGTAGATCGAGCCGGAGAAGACATAGGCCTCCATGTTCATGCCGACCCAGTTGGGATCGGCGAGCGAGGCCTGGGCGATGCCGAGCAGGTCGAGGATCGAGACGACCAGCACCAGCGTCGTGTTCTTGATCAGGGCGATGAACTCGTTGGTCATCGCCGGCAGCGAGATGCGCAGCGCCTGCGGCAGGATGATCAGGCCGGTCGCCTTCCAGTAGTTCAGGCCGAGCGCCGTCGCCGCCTCGCGCTGGCCCTTGGGCAGCGCCTGCAGGCCGCCGCGCACGGCCTCCGCCATATAGGCGGCGATGACGAAGCCGAGCCCGATCACGGCGCGCGCCAGCCGGTCGATTCCGATGCCGCCGGGCAGGATCAGCGGCAGCAGCAGCGAGGCGAGGAAGATCACGGCGATGATCGGCACGCCCCGCCAGAACTCGATGAAGACGATGCTGATCAGCCGGATCACGCGCAATTCCGACTGGCGGCCGAGCGCGAAGAGAATGCCGAGCGGGATCGCGATCAGGCTCGCATAGATCGAGATGAACAGGGTGAGCATCAGCCCGCCCCATTCGCGGGTCTCGATATAGCGCAGCCCGAACCCGCCCGAGAGCAGCCAGATGCCGAGCGGCGGCAGCAGCATGAGCATGGCGATGCCGAGCTTCAGCTTGAGCCGCTGCGGGGCGAAGACGACCGAAGCGATGCCGATGACGAAGGCGATGCCGGCGATATCAACCCGCCAGCGCTGGTCCGGGGGATAGAGCCCGTACATGAACTGGCCGAAGCGCGCGCGGATGAAGACCCAGCAGGCGCCGCCCGGCGCACAGTCCGCCCGCGTCGTGCCCGTCCAGGTCGCATCGATCACCGCCCAGCGGATCAGCGGCACCGCCAGCCAGGCGATGACGAAGGCCAGCACCACGCTGACGAAGCCGGTGAAGGGCGTGCCGAACAGGCGCTCGCGCCAGAGGGAGAGGGACGAGACGCGGTTCATCGCGTCACCAGGGCGATACGGGCGTTGTACCAATTCATGATCGCCGAAACGGCGAGGCCGATGACGAGATAGACGGCGAGCGTCATGGCGATGATCTCGATCGCCTGGCCGGTGTTGTTGAGGGCCGAGCCCATAAACAGGCTGACCACGTCGGGATAGGCGATGGCCGCGCCGAAGGAGGAGTTCTTCAGCACGTTGAGATACTGGTTGGTCAGCGGCGGGATCATCACGCGCAACGCCTGGGGGATGGTGACGAGCCGCAGGATCTGGCCGGAGCGCAATCCGAGAGCCGATCCGGCCTCGGTCTGCCCATGCGAGACGGACTGGATTCCGCCGCGGACGATCTCGGCGATGAAGCCGGCCGTATAGGTGACGAGCGCCGCGAGCAGCGCGACGAATTCGGGGATGACGGCGAAGCCGCCGCGATAGTTGAAGCCGCGCAGCGCCGGGACGTCCCAGCGCGTCGCCAGAGTGGCCCAGACGATAGCCAGCAGCGGCACGGCGAGCAGCAGGGCGAGGCCGACCCGCAAGGTCGGCGCGTGCAGCCCGGTGCGCTCCTGGCGCCGGCGCGCCCAGATCGCGAAGGCCCAGTAGGCGAGGACGCTGACGAGGATTACGAGGCCGGCGACGCGGAAATTCTCAAGCCCGTCCGGCAGCGGGATCGTCACGCCGCGATTGTTCAGGAAGGCGACGCCGAACAGGCTGATGCTCTGGCGCGGTGCCGGCAGGGCGGCGATGATGCCGAAATACCAGAACAGCACGAAGAACAGCAGCGGGATGTTGCGGACGAACTCGATATAGGCCCCGGCGATGGTCGACAGCAGCCAGTGCGTCGACAGCCGGGCAATGCCGACGACGAAGCCGAGCAGCGTCGCCAGCACGATCGCGATCACCGTCACCAGCATGGTGTTGGCGACGCCGACCCAGAATAGGCCGAGGATGTTGTCAGCCTGGGTGTAGCCGGTCAGGACGAAGGGCACCTCGATGCCCGAAGTGCGCCAGAGGAAGTCGAAGCCCGAGGCGATGCCGGCCTTGACCATGTTCTCCGAGGCGTTGCGCACGAAGAACACGGTCATGCCGACGAGGAAGACGACGACCGCGATCTGGTAGATCCAGTCGCGGACGCGCTTGTCGTTGATGATGGACAGGGCTTTCGTCATACGCCTTGCCAGTCAAGAGTTCACGAGCGCGCGGTCATCCCGGGCGCAGCGAAGCGGAGACCCGGGATCCATGCCGGAACGGTCAGGCATGGACCCCGGATCGGCGCCGCTAGAGCGGCTTGTCCGGGATGACGGTGCGTTTCATCCGGTGGAGGAGAGGCTCTTCAAGCCGCTCTCACTGGAAGGGCGGGGTGAAGAGCAGGCCGCCCTTGGTCCAGAGCTGGTTCTGGCCGCGCTCGAGCTTCAGCTGCGAGCCCATGCCGACGGTGCGCTCGTAGCTCTCGCCGTAGTTCCCGACCTGCTTGATCGCATTGTACATCCAGTCGTTCGACAGCCCCATCATGGCGCCGAAGCCACCCTCGGCGCCGAGCAGGCGGCGCACTTCGGTGTTCTTCGAGTTGGCCTTCATCTCGTCGACGTTCTTGGAGGTGACGCCGAGCGCCTCGGCCGCGATCGTGCCGTTCAGCACCCAGCGGACGATGAGCTGCCAGCGCTCGTCGCCCCAGCGCGTCACGGGCCCCTGCGGATCGTTCGAGATCGGCTGGGTCAGGATGACGTGCTCGTCGGGGTTCTTGAGCTTGGCGCGCTGGCCGGCAAGGGCGCCGACGCCGGCGGTATAGGCGTCGCAGCGGCCGGAATCATAGGCGGTGATGGCGTCGTCGTTCTTCTGGAAATTGGTGATGGTGACCTTGAGGTTGCGCTCGCGGAACCAGTCGGCGGCGTTCTTCTCCTCGGTCGAGCCGGCGGCGACGCAGACCGCGGCGCCGTCGAGGCCGGCGGCTTCCTTCACGCCCGTCGACTTGCGGACGACGAAGGTCTGGCCCTCGTAGAAGTTGATGCCCTGGAAGTTGAGCCCGAGCGTCGCATTGCGCGAGAAGGTGATGGTCGAGTTGCGCGAGAGCACGTCGACCTGGCCCGATTGCAGGATCGGCCAGCGCTGCTGCACCGAGGTCGGCGTGTACTTCACCTTGGTGGCATCGCCGAGGACGGCGGCGGCCAGCGCCTTGCAGTAATCGACGTCGAGGCCGCTCCATTCGCCCTTGTCGTTGGCGAAGGAGAAGCCGGGCAGGCCGAGATGCACGCCGCATTCGAGATTGCCGCGCGCCTTGACGGCATCCAGTGTCGGGCTCGGGGCGAGCTGCTGCGCCTGCGCGAACGAAACTCCGGCAGCGAGAACCGCCGCCACGCTCAAAATCCTGATCGTCATATCCGTCTCCCCGAAGCCATTGACGGCTTTCTATGCTGGAGACCGGACTATGCAACAGCCGCACCGAAAGCGATAGCACCCGGAGAACCCGCGATCCGGCGTGGCAGCAAGCACCCTGCCGGACGCTGTCAGGAGGCCCGCGACTCGGCGACGAGCCAGTCCCGGAAGCGCCGCACGGCCGGCTTCTGCAAGGCCTCGGACGTGCCGACGGCGTAATAGGCGAGCTTCGTCGGCCACTGCACGGAAATGGCCTGAACCAACCGCCCATTGCGCAGGTCGTCATCGGCATAGACGTCTCGGACAAGCGCGATCCCCTGCCCGGCAGCAGCGGCCCTGACCAGCAGATGGTCGTCGGAGAAGGACGGCCCCTTCAGCTCGCGCGGCATCTCGACGCCCTGGGCCAGGAGCCAGAGCGGCCAGTCCGCGCGGTCGATGTCGTGCAATAGCGGGAAAGCCAGGCAATCGCCCGGCGACGTGATCGCGCGATGCGCATCCAGCAGCGCGGGGCTTGCCACCACGATGAGCTCCGGTGCCATCAGCCAGGTGGTTTCGAGCCCGGGATAGTCTCCGAGGCCATGGCGGATCGCGAGATCGATCGGCTCCCGCTTCAGATCCACGACGCGGTTGTCGGTCTCCAGCGCGATATCGATCTCGGGATGGAGCCTTGAAAAGCCGGCGAGGCGCGGCACCAGCCAGTTTGCGGCGAAGGAGGCCATCGTCGTGATCGTGACACGGCGCGACGGCGAGGCCGACAGCTCCCGGCTGACCTCCTCGATCCGGCGGAACGGGCCGTCGAGCGTGTCCAGCAGCTTGCGGCCGGCGCTCGTCAGTTCGACGCCGGCCTGCGTCCGCGTGAACAGGCGACGCCCGGCGCCTTCCTCCAGCTCGCGGATGCGCTGGCTGATCGCGCCCGGCGTCAATGCCATCTGCTCGGCCGCATCGCGCATCCGGCCAGAGCGAGCGACGGTGACGAAGGTCTGAAGCAGCGAGAGGCGGATGGTCATGGCATTGTTTAGCACAGCTAAACACCGAAGGTGAAACCATCGTTTGCCGGCGGAGGTGCGTTGCGGAATGGCTAGCGGATCATCCGAGGACAGATCATGGCTCCCGCTCGCTCTCCTTCGCCCTTCCTGCGCTGGCTTCTCGTCGGCTTCGGCTTCCTGGCGCTCGCGATCTCGTTCTCGGCGCGGGCGACGCTCGGGCTGGTGATGCCGCTGCTGATGCGGGATTTCGGCTGGTCGCGCAGCTTCATCTCCGGCGCCGCGGCCGCGACCCTGCTGGTCATGGCGCTGACCGCCCCTTTTGCCGGGCATGCCGCCGACCGCTACGGCGTGCGCGCCACCCTCACCTTCGGCCTGCTGCTGGTCGGCATCGGCTGCCTGCTCGTCGCCTCGACCAATAGCCCGGTCGTCTTCCTGCTCGGCTTCAGCGGGATCGCGGCGATCGGCTTCGGCTTCGTCGCGACCCATGTCGTCTCGACGGCGGTCGCCCGGCTGTTCGACGCGCAGCGCGGGCTCGCCACGGGCATCGCGACATCGGGCGCGACCGGCGGGCAATTCCTGATCGTGCCGCTGGTCGCCGTGCTGCTGGCGACCTTCAGCTGGCGCTGGAGCTTCCTGGCCATCGGCATCGCCTGCCTGGCGCTGGCGCCGCTGTTGTGGTGGACCCTGTCGGCCAAGGACGCTCCAGCCGCGCCGGTGCGTCGACCTGAGTCCCACACGCTATCGACCGATCTGCGCTTCGTGCTGCGCCAGCCGGCCTTCCACATCCTGTTCTGGAGCTTCCTGATCTGCGGCTACACCACGGCCGGCGTGATCGAGACCCATCTCATTCCCTATGCCGCCTATTGCGGCTTCGGCCCGGTCCCGAGCGCGGCGGCCTATGGCATCCTCTCGGCGGTCAATCTCGCCGGCATGATCGGCGCGGGCTGGCTGACCGACCGGATGAACCGCGTCGCGCTGCTCGGCTCGATCTATCTCCTGCGCGCCCTCACCTTCCTGGTGCTGATGCGCGTCGGTGCCGATTACGAGATGCTGGTGACCTTCGCCGTGCTGTTCGGCGCCGTCGACTACGCCACGATACCTGTCACCGCGAGCCTCGCCGCCAGCCATCTCGGGCTGCGCGTGATGGGTCTGACCATGGGCCTGATCTCGGCCGGCCATTCTATCGGCGCCGCGGCCGGCGCCTTCATGGGCGGCTATCTCGTCGACATGAGCGCGCGCTACGACGCGGTCTGGCTCAGCGCCGTCGCCTTGTCGCTGGGCGCCGGCGCGATGGTGTTCCTGATGCGCGAGCAGCCGAAGGCCCGGCCCGTTCCGGCCTGAGCCATAGGGTTCAGTTACCGAACACCGTGTTGAGCTGGCTGCCGACCATGATGAAGGTGGTGCGCTTGGGCACCTCCTTGAGGCTGACCGCGCCGATATAGGTCATCGCCGAGCGCACGCCGCCCATCAGTTCCTGCATCGTGTCCGCGACGGGACCGCGATAGGGCACCTCGACCGTCTTGCCCTCGGATGCCCGGTATTTGGCGACGCCGCCCGAATACTTCTTCATCGCCGTGTCGGAGGACATGCCGTAGAAGGTCATCGCAACCGGCACCTTCTCGCCGTCGTGCTCCTCATAACGGATCTCGCCCTCGCATTCGTCATGGCCGGCGAGCATGCCGCCCATCATCACGAAATCGGCGCCGCCGCCATAGGCCTTGGCAACATCGCCCGGCACGGTCAGGCCGCCATCGCCGCAGACGAGGCCTTTCAGCCCATGGGCCGCATCGGCGCATTCGATGATGGCCGAGAGCTGGGGATAGCCGACGCCGGTCATCTTGCGGGTGGTGCAGACCGAACCCGGCCCGATGCCGACCTTGACGATATCGGCGCCAGCCAGCAGCAGCGCCTCGGTCATATCGCCGGTGACGACGTTGCCGGCCATGATCGCCGCATCCGGAAAGGCGGCGCGCGTCGCCTTCACGGTATCGACGAACTTCTCGGTATAGCCATTGGCGACATCAAGGCAGATCTTCCCGATCGGCGACTGGACATGGACCGCCTTCAGCTTGTCGTGGTCGGCATCGGTGGTGCCGAGCGAATAGAAGGCGTTGGCCGATTCAGGCTCGCGGAAGAAGGCGATCAGCTCCTCGGCGCTGTAGTGCTTGTGCAGGGCGACCATCGCGCCGTGCTTCAGAAGCGCGCGCGCCATCGCCATGGTGCCGACCACGTCCATATTGGCCGCGATCAGCGGGAAGCCTTTCCAATCCTTGCCGGTATGCGGGAAGCGGAAGCTGCGCTCGACATCGACATGGGCGCGGCTGCCGAGCGTCGACCGCTTGGGGCGAATCAGGACGTCGCGAAAGTCGAGCTTCGGATCGTTCTCAATGCGCATGATCTGGCCTCTGGGTGCCGGTTCGGCCGGCTGGCTCGCCGTCGGCGCAATCCCGCGTCGGGGTCCGGCTCAGGCCGAGGCCGGCGGAACGGCGGCGACCCGGGCATTCTTGCGAATGGTATAGAGCGTCGCCCCGATCACGATGGTGGCGCCGATCCAGGTGGTAATCGCCGGAATCTCCGCGAAGAAGACGAAGCCGGTGAAGCTCGCCAGCAGCAAGCGGCTGAAATCGAGCGGCGCCAGCGCCGCCGCCTCGCCGACCTGGTAGGCGCGGGTGATCAGCCACTGCCCGGCGGTGCCGAACAGGCTGAGGATGATGAGCCAGAACCACTGGTTCGGCGTCGGCGGCTGCCACCAAAGCCAGCCCGGCACGGCCAGCAGGGCGATCAGCACGATGCCCTGGTAGAGCAGGATCGTGTCGGTGCGCTCGCTCGAAGCGAGCTTGCGGACGCTGACGGTGATGCCCGCGCCGAAGATGGCGCCGGCGAGCGAGAGCAGCGCATAGGTATCAAGCCCGTCGCTGCTCGGCCGCAGCATGATGAGCACGCCGATGAAGCCGATGATCGTCGCGGCCCAGCGGCGACCGTCGACCGCCTCCTTCAGCACGAGCACGGCGGCGATCGTGACGAACAGCACCTGGCTGAAGCCGATGGCGGTCGCCTGGGCGAGCGGTATCTTCACAACGGCAGTGAAGCCGCAGAGCATGGAGAGCAGCGTGATCACGCTGCGGAAGACCTGCAGGCCGAGCCGCTCGGTGTGCAGCGCCTGCCGCAGGCTGCCGGCCGCGAAGGCGAGCAGGATCGCCGTCATGATCACCTGCCGGATCAGCAGAATCTGCGCCAGCGGGACGGCCTGCCCGACATGCTTGATGCCGGCGACCATCACCGCATAGACCAGCAGGGCCGAGAGCATGAAGACGGAGCCGCGCAGATTCGGGCTCGCGCCGCGCCACCAGTGCCGCAACCGGCGCCGGCGATGGGCGAGCCAGTTGGCTGCCCCCGGCTCCGGCCCATCAGGCACGTCCGAGAAAACGATCGGCTCGCGCGCTTCGATCTGGATATCGGGGCGGGATGCCGGTGAGGCCGCCGGCTCCTGCCAGGCGGGCGCGTCGTCTTCCGAACCTGATCGGCTTTGCCGACCGGTCTGCCGATCCTCGCTCATCGCCCCTCGACCCGGCCGGCATCGAAGACCGGTCCCGCGTTTCGTCCCTTGTGCCAAATCATTGATGAAGCGCGGCATTCCGGCCAATGATAAAGTCACATGACCGGGTTGTGCCGGTGGCGCGACGGAAGCCGAGACTGCATTCCCGGGAACCGCTCGAACGGGTTCTGGGAGGGCGCACGTCGCAGGATCGCGAGGCCGCGCTATGGGCCCTGCGCCGAGCCGTTTCCCCACTCGCGGGCTGGTTGTTCGTGCGACCGACCGAAATGAGCCTGATCCGCGGCCGCCGACGTGAAAGGTCTACCCCGTCGGACTAGGGCCGCTCAGCCCGTCGCAGCGGCGAGGCCGCGCGCCAACCCTTGCGACAGGGCGCTGCGTTGGCCAGCAAGAAAATCCGCGCCATCGATACGCTGCCGATCATCGACACTGATGGTGGCAAGCCGCGCCGCCAGAGCTGCGGCAAAATCCTGCGGAGTGTCGGCCAGCGTGAAATTCGCCGGCAGGTCGGTGAAGCCGCGGCAGGAGAGCGAGGTCGCCACCGCCGGCAGGCCGAGCTGCATGGTCTCGACTGTCTTTAGCTGGACGCCTGTGCCCGCCCGGCTCGCCAGAGCGACGATCCGGCAGGAGCGCAGGAAGGCGGCGGCGCTCGGCACGCGCCCGACGAGCGTGACATTGAGCGGCGTGCGCAGCTCCGGCGGCACGCGCCCGGCGACGGCGATGCGCAGCCCTTCCGGCAGCAAAGGGCAGACCTCGCGCAGGAACCAGTCGAGGCCGACCCGGTTGGGTTCCCAGGTCCAGGTCCCGATCAGGCCGATATCGAAGGCCGGCGGTTCATCGAGCGGAGCGGCCGAGGCTTCGACAGATTCTGCGCCGAGCAGCGGCAGGGCGCTCGATTTGCCCTGATATTCCGGGCCGAGTGCCTCTCGATCTTCTTCCGCCAAGGTCCAGATGAAGCGCGCCTGCCGCCAGAGCCTGCGCTCGATCGCTTCGAGCAGCCTCGCCTCGCGTGCAAAGAGCCAGCGCATCATCGAGCCGCGCGCCGTTTCGGCGTTCTGGCGGGCCGAGACATACTCGATGTTGTGCTCGACCACGATGCAGGGGGCGAGTTGCAGCAACTCGGGAAAGGCGCCAGGCAGCAGCACCGAATTCAGGATGATGGCGTCGAAAGCGCCTTGGGCCCGCACCGCCTCGACAAGTCTGCCGGCGCCGGCCAGCCGGAGCTTGGCGCAGGCGACGGGCAGGCCGGAACGGAGCGCCGACACGAGCCAGCGCAGCCTTGTCGAGGGCGGAACCACGGCATTCTCGATGTCGACCTGCGCGACGACGACCGCCCTCTCCGGATCGGCGGGCGTCTCGCCCGGCCGCAGGAAGCCGATCGCCGTCACCTCGTGGCCCGCCTCGCGCAACGCCGAGAGGATCGCGGCATTGGCGATCTCGAAGCCGGTGTCCGGCCGCGCGACGGGGATGAGGGAAGTGAGGAATGCCAGGCGCAAGGAAAGGCTCGTCTGTCGATGGCCTTCAGTCCTCCCATTGCCCTTGCGGGTCAAGCGTCGTCGCCGGCTATGCTCAACGCCGGCTACCCGGATCTGGCCTTCTTTCCGCAGCCGGACATACCGAACCTTAAGCCGCGACAGCTTAAGGCTGACGGCCATGACGACAGCCGACGACAGGGGCGCAATGGCGGAAAAGGCTTCGCGAACGGATCGCGGGCCGCGTTTCGACACGCCTGAAAGCTTCGCGTTGATTGCGCAGTCACCGCCGGAGGCGCTTGCGGGCGTCGAAAGCGTCATCTGCGTGCCGACCTTCAAACGCCCCGACCTGCTGGAGGCGACCCTGCGCTCGCTGGCCGGCCAGCAGGGCGGGCACGACTTCGCAATTATCGTCGTCGAGAACGAAGGCCTCGAACGGGCCGGCGCCGCGCGGGCGGCCGCGCTGCATGCGGCAGGACTGTTCAAAGGCCTGGTGATCGTCGAGCCGCGGCAGGGCAACTGCAAGGCCTACAACGCCGCCTGGCGCTGCGCGTTGACGCGCTTTCCGGCTCTCGAACAGATCCTCGGTATCGACGATGACGAGGAGGCCGAGCCCGGCTGGCTCGATGCCTTCCTCAAGGCTGCCGCCACCGCCCCTGCCGCGCTGTTCGGCGGTTCGGTCACGCCCGTCTTCGCCGATGCGTCGCGTAGCTGGCTCTCGGCCCATCCCGTCTTTCGCTCGCATTACAGCGTCTCGGGCCCGGTGCCGATGCTCTATTCCAGCGCCAACTATCTGATCCGGCGCGAGGTGCTCGAGCGGCTCGGCTTCCCCTTCCTCGACGAGAGCTTCGATTTCACCGGCGGGGGCGATACGGATTTTTTCACGCGTGCCAAGGCCGCCGGCTTCCGCTTCTGGTGGGTGCAGGAGGCGGCGCAGCGCGAGACGATGCCGGCCCGGCGCAGCGAGTTCGGCTGGGTCGCGGCGCGCGGCTTGCGCAATGGCGCGATCTCCGGCGCGATCGAGCGACGGCAGCATCCCGGCCTTCACGGCCGGTTGCGGGTGCTGGCGAAGTCTCTGGCACTCCTCGGCGCGTCGGTGCCGCGCGGAATCGCCCTCGCCATTCAGACCCGCTCCGGCCTCATCGGCCTTTATCACGCACAGGTCGCGCTCGGCCGGCTGATGTCGGAATTCGGCGTCGCGAACGAGCAGTATCGCAAGCCCGAGAAGAATTGACGCGGGCTCTCCGCGCCATGTGCGCGGCGTTCAAGCCCCGTTGAGCACGATGCCGCGCAGCTTGCCGGCCTGAGCGCCGAATTCCTTGCGCCACTCCTCGATCTGGGCCGGGACCGGCTTGCTCCCGCGGACGACCAGCACGATGTCGTCCGCCGCCTCGGCAAAGCGCCGGCTGAGACCATCCGAACCCAGGCTGCCGCCATCCACAATGATCGGCCCGAAGCGGCGGGCCGTGCCGAACAGTTCGCTCTGGATCGCGCCGGAGAGCGACGAGGGCAGGGCGCCGGCACGAGGCAGGAAGGCCAGGCCCGTGCCCTCGTCCTTCAGGATTGCCCGCGTCAGCGCAAGCCTGCCGCCGAGCACATCGCCGAGGCCGGCCGGGGCATCGGCCGCGAAGACACGGGTCAAGCCCAACGTGCCGTCTCCGGCATCCACGAGCAGCGCCGGCAGGCCGGATTGAGCGGCATCGAGCGCCAGGTTGAGGGCCAGCGTGGTTGTGCCCGCCTGCGGCTGCAGGCCCAGGACGAGAATGCGCCGCTCCCGGCCCTGTCCCGCCCGTGCCAGTTCGGCCCGGATCGCGGCGACCGCCTTGGCGAAGCCGGCCTGCGGCTTGTCGATGACATCGACGAGATGGGCTTGCGACTGAAAGACCGAGCGCAGCTCGACAGGGTCGCGGCGCCAGCGGCGGTGACGAACCGGCGGAATCGAGCCGAGCATCGGTGCTGGTGCTGCCGCCAAGGGAGCCTCGACGCTGGCGGCCGCCGGGCCGCCCTGGATTGCCAGGAGCCGGCGCAGACCTGCCCTGCTCAATGCTCCCGCTTTGGGAGAGGTTGCCGGCTGCGGGTCCGGTGGCGCCGTCGAAGCGGGAGGCGGTGGCGGCGCAGGAGGAACAGGAACAGGCGCTGCTTCCGGCTGCTCCTCGGGCGCGGCCGACACAACAGGACGAGGCGCACGCCGCCAGAACGGCTTGCGCGGCGGGCGCTCGCTCTCCGGGGTCGGCTTGGGTACGGCGAAAAGCGCCAGGCCGAGCGCCAGAACGGCTCCGGCGCCGCCACCGCCGATCAAGCCGATCAGGGCGAGCGTCCGGCGGCTGAGTCCGCTCTTCTCCAGCGGCGGCATCGCCGGGCTGATGACGCGGGCATTGGTGGTGTCGATGCCGCCCAGCTCGCCCGTTTCGCGGGCGCGCCGCAGGAAGGCATCGTAGATCGCGCGCGAGGACTCGACCTCGCGATCGAGCTCGCGCAGCTGCACCGAAGCGCGACTGGCTGCGTATTGGCCGGTCGTCAGCTGGTCGACACGGCGGGCGAACTGGCGCTCGGCTTCGGCGGCACGGTCGTATTCCGCCTTGGCGGCGCGGGCGATACGCGTGAGCTCGTCGGCGATCTGGCGACGAGCGTCGCGGACCTGCGACTGCGCGGCGACCAATGCCGGGTGGCGCGCACCCAGCGAAGCGAGAAGATCGGCTTCCCGCGCGAGCGCAGCTCCGAGCTGGGCACGCAGGGCGGTCATGGTGTTGGAGGCGACGGCCTCGGGAAAAGCACCGGCCTCGACACTGGACGCGCGCGTCGCGGCGATCTGGTCGTATTTGGCCTTCGCTTCCGTCGTCCGCGTCCGGGCCGCGACGAGCTGAGCCGCGTTGAGCGAAAGCTGCTCCTCGCTCAGCGAGCGGCCATTGAGGCCGACGATATTGTTGGCCTCCTTGTATTTCTCGGCCTTCTCCTCGGCAATGCGCAGCCGGTTGCGCAGCTCCTCCAGCCGGCCCGTCAGCGACGCGGTCGCGCGCTGCGCCGCTTCGGAGCGGACGGCGGCCTGGTCTTCGAGATAGGCTTCGGCGAGCGCATTGGCGATCTTCGCGGCTTTGTCGGGATCACTCGCAGTGACGGCGATATCGATGACGAAGGTGCGTTCGCCGCGCCGGACGGTGACGTTCCGGTCGAGCGCCGCGAGCGCATAAAGCACCGCGTTCGGCGAGGGGGCGGTATCGCTGCCGCCCAGCAGACGGGAGAGGAAGCCGCGCGAGGCGCCACCGAAATCGGGATCCCTGTCGAGGCCGAGCCGCTCGACGACGCGCGACTTGATGCTGTCCGAGGCGATCACCCGTGCCTGGCTTTCGAGATAGCCGGTGATCGAGGTCGGATCGCTGCCGACCGAACTGGGCGAGACGTCGTTCTGCAGCACGCGCAGGTCGCGCGGATCGATGAAGAGCTGCGCCGTCGAGACGTATTTCGGCGTCATCAGCAGGCCGGCGACCACGGCAAGCCCGAGGCCGAGCAGGGCCATCAGCAGGATCAGCCCGCGCCGGGTCCATAGCGTCGCCGCGATCCAGGCGGGATCGGCCAGTTTCGCGAACTGCGCAGAGACGGGCGCAGACGGCCGCTCCGGGCGATCCGGTGCCTCCTGTCCTCTGTTTGCGGCGGGCTCGGTCGTGAACATGACGCTACGCTTCACTGTCCCTCATCAGGCCGTCCCGCGCCGATAGCCTTCGAGCACCGCCAGCATCGGCTTTGGCCGATAGTCGGCATCGAGCGGCAAGGGCCGGGCGCGGGCACTGTCCTTGCGCGGGAAGGTCTCGTGAACCCAGGAATAGCGATCGGTCAGACCCCAGGTGACGATCGCCTTCGGCCGCTTCGCCGAACAGATGGCACCGAGGAAGGTCGAGACCAGCGCCGCCGCCGTCTTGTCGCGCTGGCCGGGATCGGGCGGCAGCTTCCAGTCGATCACGTCGAGCTCGGTGATCTCGACATCGAGACCGAGCGCATCGAGATCACGCATGAAGCGCTGCAGCCCGTCCACGTCGATGCCCTTTTCGGCATAAAGATGCGCCTGCATGCCGATGCCGTGCACCGGGATGCCCTTGTCCTTCAGGCGCCGGCAGATATCGAGCGCGACCTTGCGGCGGGCGGCTGCACCCGGCACCGGCTCCTCGAAATGGAAATCATTGAGGACGAGGCGCGCCTTCGGGTCGGTCCGGGCCGCCGTGCGGAAGGCGATGTCGACATGCTCCGGGCCGAGCAGGCGCTGCCAGATCGTGTCGCGATAGGGTTCGCCGGGCTGCGGATCGTATTTGATGACCTCGTTGACCACGTCCCAGGTCGCGATGCGGCCTTTGTAGCGGTCGACGACGATCTCGATGTGGTTGACGAGCTCGCGCTCGGCCTCGGACCGCGTCGTCATCTGCTTGGCCCAGGGCGGCAGGGCCTCTCCCCACAGCAGCGTATGGCCGCGCAGCGATTTCCGATTGGCTTCGGCGAAGGCAACGAGCTCGTCGGCACCTGAGAAGTCGAAGCGCGGCTGATCATGGCGCAGCGCCTCCCACTTCAGGTCGTTCATCGGCACGATCACGTCGCAATAGCGCGTCAGCGCCTCGCGATAGCGCGGGTCCTTGCGAAACGGGTCGATCTCGGCGGCCGAGCCGAGCGGGATCGGCTGTGGTGCAGCCGTTGCCGAGCCGGAGCCGGCCGCGGCGCCGGCGGCGACCAAAGCAGCCGCTCCCTGCAGCGCCATGCGCCGCGTTGGCATCGCTCCAGTCCGGACCACTTCGGTTTCCTGCATGAAAAAGGAACGCCTTCGTTTCGTTTAGGGTCGCGCAACGCCTCTCAGCTAAGAGGGAACCGCTATGCCGCCATAAGAGGGCACGCGCCGGGCCAGCCGCCGCGAGAACGGACCATGCTGCCAGATCGTGCCACCATTTCCGCCTACCTCACCATCCTGAGCGGCTCCGCCGGCCGGCTCACCATCTCCCTTGTCTACTTCCTCATCGTTGCGAATACGTTGACCCTCGGCGAATTCGGATTGTTCGCTGCGGCGTCCTCGACGGGGCTGATCCTGTCGCGCCTGCTCGCCTTCGGATTCATCTCGCCGCTCTATCGCGTCGCGACGGTGAAGCCGCGCCTGCTCGGGGCCTATCTCGCGGGCTTCAGCGCGCTCAGCCTGCTGTCGCTGCCGCTGATCGCCGCTGTCGCCGCCATTGTCTATGCGCTGTTGTTCGCGGACCGGCTCGCCATCCTACCATTCGCGGTCATCATCGTCGCGGAAGTGCTGGGCTGGCGGCCCGTCGAGGTCGTCGCCATCGTCAACAACGGCCTGCGCCGCTTCCGGCAAGCGGCGCTCCTCGTCATCATCGGCTCGGGGCTGCGCACGATCGCGGCGCTGCTCTTCATGGCCTTCGGCCATGCCAGCCTCGAAAGCTGGGTCCTCGCCTATGGCGCCGCGACGATGGCGAGCGCCCTGATCGCGCTGACCGCCTTCCTGCCGGCATCGCGCTGGCGCCTGGTGCGCAGCCTCTATCCGCGCCGCATGGCCGATGCAGTCTACGCGGGTGCGGCCGACATCGTCTTCTACATCCAGGCCGAGCTCGACAAGCTGCTGGTGCTCGGCCTCGCCGGCGAGCGCACCGCCGGGCTCTACGCCATCGCGCTCCGGGTCATCGACCTGACGGCGATGCCGGTGCGCAGCTTCACCCAGATGCTGGTGCAGAAGATCATGACGGATCGCGGGCTCGGCGGCCTCAGGCGGCTCGCCTGCTTCGAGATCGGCATTGCGCTGATCTCGATCGGCGGCTTCATGGCGGTCATCGTCGCGCTCAAGCCTTTCCCGGGGCTGCTCGGCCGCAATGTCTCCGAAGCCGCCTATCTGTTCGCGCCGATGCTGCTTGTCCCGGCCTTCCGCAATCTCGTCGAGTACCATGCCGAGCTGCTCTATGCGCGGGAGCGGACCGGCTCGCGTACCGCGCTTTTGTGCCTGCTGACCGCGCTGAAGGCCGCGCTGATCTCGGCCGTGATGTCGCGCTTTGCCGAAGGCGAGGCCTGGGCCGGCTGGATGAACCTCGTCTTCGGGCTGGTCTATCTCGTCTCGGCCGGCTTCACCTACGGGCTGCTCGCTCGGGCCGGGCGGCCTGCGTCACGCTGAGGCCTGCAGCTCGAACAGCGCGCGGATCCGGTCGAGCGGCTGGCCGATGAAGGACTGTATGCCGATCGCGACCTGCCAGGGCTCGAGCACCTCCTCGAAGGAACCGAGCCGGTCGAAGCCTTCCATATCCTCGTTCAACCAGTAGACCTTGCAGAGCTCGCGGGCATCCGGCCAGTGCCCGGCCGCTTCCAGCCCGAGCACGCGTTCGACGTAGTAGCCGTAGATCAGGTACTCGGAGAACTGGCGGTCACGCGCGATGGCGCTGACCCAGTCGCGGCCGCTCTCGCGCTCGATCCTGGCCAGCAGCGACAATACATGCTCGCGGCGCCAGCTCACGAGATTGTTGATGTAGTCTGGTCCCGGATAGCTGGGCCGGCCGAGACCGAGCGGAGTTGCGGCGTTCTCGCACCATGGCCGATGGCGCGCCATGTCGGCGGTGATGGCGTCCGGCTTGCGGTAGAGGCGGATGGCCCCGTCTTTCTCAAGGCTCTCGAGCTCGAAGGGCCTGACGAAGAGCATGTCGGAATCGGCGAAGAGGATGACGTCCTCGCTGCAGGCCTTGGCGACGGCGAACTTGCGCAATTGCTGCGCGTGCCAGCCGCGCAGCGGCGGCAGGCCGCGAGCCGCGGCGCCGAGCCCCGTCCAGATCCGCCGCTTGCCGAAGCTCAGCGGATCGGGAAAGGGCTTCAGCCAGCGCGGCAGCAATTGGGATTCGGGCAGGATACGCCGGCGCGGCCCTTCGAGATCGCGAAAAAGCGGGACGTCACGATCTTCCACCAGCAGGTAGTGGACGGCCTGGCCGCTGACGAAACGATCGATGCTGGCGCAGAGCAGCCGGCAGCGGTCGAGATCGCCCCGATAGCTCGGCGTCGCCAAGGCGAATGTAGTGATCACTCCGGCGAACTCACCCGCTGCGCCTGCCGCCGGTCGCATATTGCCACAGCATGCGCGTCAGGAAGGCCGGATTGCCCAGCACATAGCGGCGCCAGAGCCGGCGCGGCTCGAGCCAGAGACGGTAGGCCCATTCGAGGCGCGCCTTGCGCGCCAGATCGGGCGCCCGCGACACCTCGCCGGCGAAAAAGTCGAACAGCGCGCCGACGCCCGCCGCTGCAGCGCAATGCTGCGGCCCGAGCTTCTCGGCGATGAAACGCTCCTGCAGGGGATTGCCCATGGCGACGAGCAACATGTCGGGCCGCTCGGCCTTCAGCCGGTCGAGAAGCTGCTTTTCCTCAGCCGGCGCGTAGAAGCCGTGCGAGAGGGCGCTGAAGCGATGGTTCGGATAGCGTTGCGAGAGCTGCGCGACGGCCCGGTTTGCGACACCGGGCTTGCCCCCCAACAGCGCGATCCGCATCGGGCGCTGCTGTCCGGCAAAGAAGGCCGGGAAGAAATCGGTGCCGTTGAGATTGGCCGGGAAAGGCTCCCCGTAAAGCATCCAGCTGCCGATATCGACGCCGATGCCGTCCGCCAGCACGAGAAAGGTCGAGAGGCTGCGCTGCAGGGCGACGTCATTCGCGGCGACGTTGACCAGATTGGCGTTGCAGAAGGCGAGCTTGATGTGGCCCCCCGTGGCGATTGCGTCGGCAAGCTCGGCGATCGCCGCTTCGCGATCCATCACGGCGATGCCAACGCCACCGATATCGCGCTTGGCGTAGCCCGAGCGTTTGCGGTCGGCGGCTTCCCTGGCGATCGTGATGGAGACG
This sequence comes from Allobosea sp. RIT-PG3_2, assembly GCF_057321085.1. NCBI lineage: Bacteria > Pseudomonadati > Pseudomonadota > Alphaproteobacteria > Hyphomicrobiales > Alloboseaceae > Allobosea > Allobosea sp. RIT-PG3_2. The sequence continues at coordinate 75,543 of NZ_JBXWCA010000011.1, forward strand.
GTTGCGGGCACGAAGCTGTCGATCCCCTGGCACTTGTTGGCGCTTGATGACATCAATGTCATGGCCGTTCCAAGGCACGGGTCAAGGCAAAGTCCGGCGAAAGGTGAACGGCACCTTCCCCAAATCCGCGGGTTCGCGTTAACGGCAAAACTCTTGCAGAAACAATGCGTTGTTCCGAAGCGGCACGAATTGCTCCCTCGGACTTCGGCCATGCCTGCTTCCCGCCCCTCGGGCCGTTCCACTGCGGGACGCGATGCCATCGACCGTCCCGATCCGGGACGGATTCGACGTGGCGCTCGGCACCGATTTTCTGCCGTCGTCCTTAACGCCGCGCATGGCTGGTCTGCACAAATGTCCGAAACGAACGCGCCCTCTGGCCGGTACCGATCGGCGCGGCTAGGCTTGTCCGAACGACACAGGGAGGCTGAGGGGCATGAACCAAATCGATTTAAAGAACCGCGTCGCCGTCGTGACGGGCGGGGCGCAAGGGATCGGCCGGGCCGTTGCCGAGCGTTTCGCCGCAAGCGGCGCGACCGTCGCGATCTGGGACCTGGACGGAACGCTGGCCGAGAAGGCCGCCGCGGAGATCGGCCATGGCGCGATCGGCCTTGCGGTCGACGTCACCGATGCCGATGCCGTCCAGAAGGCGAGCGATGCGCTTGAAGCCAGGCATGGCAGCGTCGACATCCTCGTCACCAGCGCCGGCATCGCCGGACCCAACCACAAGACCTGGGATTATCCGCTCGAAGACTGGGCGCGCGTGATGCGGCTCAATCTCGACGGCACGCTGCATTGCTGCCGGGCGGTCATTCCCGGCATGCTCAAGCGCAATTACGGCCGTATCGTCCTGGTCGCCTCGATCGCCGGCAAGGAGGGCAATCCCAACGCCTCGGCCTATTCGGCTTCGAAGGCCGCGGTGATCGCGCTGACCAAGTCGCTCGGCAAGGAGCTGGCCGACAAGGACATCGCCGTGAACTGCATCACGCCGGCCGCGGCCCGCACCCGCATCTTCGACCAGATGAGCGAGGAGCATATCGGCTACATGCTGGCGAAGATCCCGCGCGGGCGCTTCCTGCTGCCGGACGAGGTCGCCTCGATGGTCGCCTTCCTGGCGTCGGCCGAGAACAGCTTCACCACGGCGGGCGTGTTCGACCTGTCGGGCGGGCGCGCGACCTACTGAAACCAGCGGGAAGCGCCGCCACCAATGCCGCCTGAGACAAGCAGCTTGGCGAAAATGCCGGTCGCAGTTTCGCCAGCCCTGCTCTAACCTTTCGCTGATGACGCAGATGCTTCCCTCCGCCGCCGTCCTCGGCGCCCGCGCCTTTGCCGCGCTCGCCGGCCTCAACCGCTTCAGCGACGAGCCGGGCAAGCTGACGAGGCTGTACCTCTCGCCGGCGCACCGGCAGGCGGCGGAATGGGTCAAGGGCGCGATGGAAGTGGCGGGGCTGAGCGCCTTCATCGACGCCGCCGGCTCGGTGCAGGGGCGGCGCGAAGGCACGGTGCCGGGAGCTCCGATCGTGCTGATCGGCTCGCATATCGACACGGTGAAGGACGGCGGGCGCTTCGACGGCAATCTCGGCGTCGTCGCCGGCATCCTCGCGGTCCAAGCCCTGCGCGATGCCGGGATCAGCCTGCCCTTCGCGATCGAGGTCGTGGCCTTCGGCGACGAGGAGAACGTGCGCTTCCCGACGCATCTGTCGACCTCCGAGGCGCTGGCGGGCGCCTATGATCCGGCCTGGCTCGACGCACGCGACAGCGAGGGCGTGAAGCTCGGCGATGCGCTGCTCGCCTTCGGGGGAGACCCCGGCGGCATCGCGGCTCTCGCCCGCAAGCCCGGCTCGATCCAGGCCTATCTCGAAGTCCATATCGAGCAGGGGCCCGTGCTGGAGGCCGAGAACGAGCCGGTCGGCATCGTCACCGCCATCAACGCCCAGAGCCGGGCGCGGGTGCGCGTCACCGGCGAAGCTGGCCATGCCGGCACCGTGCCGATGGCGCTGCGCAAGGATGCCCTCACCGCCGCCGCCGAGATGGCATTGGCGCTGGAGCAGATCGCGACCGGGCACGAGCTGGCGGTCGGCACGGTCGGTGTGCTCAGGCCTGAGCCCGGCGCGACCAATGTCGTACCCGGCGCCGCCGAATTCACCATCGACTACCGTGCGCCGAAGAACGAGACGCTGGCCGCGATGGAGACCGAGATCCGCAGCCGCTTCGCGGAGATCGCCACGCGTCGCGGCGTCGGGCTCGAGATCGTGCCCTATGCCAAGGCCGCTGCCGTCCCGATGGATCCGCGCCTGCAGGACGCCTTCACCGCCGGCATCGTCCGCAGCGGCACCAACATCGCCGGCCGCCGTCTGCCGTCCGGCGCCGGGCATGACGCCATGACCATGGCGGCGATCGCGCCAGCCGCGATGCTCTTCGTGCGCAACGAGAAGGGCATCAGCCATTCGCCATTGGAGAACATGAGCGAGGCCGATGCCGGCATCGCGATCAAGGTTCTGCTCGAAACGATTCTGGAACTTGCCGGACGGTCGAAGTAGAAGAATTCCAGCCGCGACACCGCGCACCATTCCGCGACGCGTCCGAAAGCCTTAGGAGAGGCGCGCCGCAGGAGGCTGGCAATGGATTTCGAGAATTTCTTCCGCCGCGAACTGGACGGGCTGCACCGCGAGGGCCGCTACCGCGTCTTCGCCGATCTGGAGCGTCAGGCCGGCCGCTTCCCCATCGCGACCTATCATGGCGAGGGCGGCCCGCGCGACGTCACCGTCTGGTGCTCGAACGACTATCTCGGCATGGGTCAGCACCCGAAAGTGCTCGCGGCAATGCATGAGGCGCTCGACGGCAGCGGCGCGGGCGCCGGTGGCACCCGCAACATCGGCGGCACCAATCACTACCACGTCCTGCTGGAGCGCGAGCTCGCCGACCTGCACGGCAAGGAAGCGGCGCTGCTATTCAACTCCGGCTACATGTCGAACTGGGCGTCGCTGTCGACGCTCGCCGCGCGCATCCCCGGCTGCGTCATCCTGACCGATGCGCTCAATCACGCCTCGATGATCGAAGGCATCCGCCATTCGCGTGTCGAGAAGCTGATCTTCGCCCATAACGACCCCGCAGACCTGCGCCGCAAGCTGGCCGCGCTCGATCCGAACAGGCCGAAGCTGATCGCCTTCGAGTCGGTCTACTCGATGGATGGCGACATCGCGCCGATCCGGGAATTCTGCGACATCGCCGATGAATTCGGCGCGATGACCTATATCGACGAGGTCCATGCCGTGGGGCTCTACGGCCCGCGCGGCGGCGGCATCTCCGAGCGCGAAGGCCTGACCGACCGGCTGACGCTGATCCAGGGCACGCTGGCGAAGTCCTTCGGTGTGATCGGCGGCTATATCACCGGCTCGGCCGCGCTCTGCGATTTCATCCGCAGCTTCGCCTCCGGCTTCATCTTCTCGAGCTCGCTGCCGCCGGCCGTGGCGGCGGGCGCGATCGCGGCGATCCGGCATCTTAAGGAAAGCGCGGTGGAGCGCGAACGCCAGCAGGACCGCGTCGTGGCGCTACGCCGAAAGCTGGATGCCGCCGGTATCCCGCATCTCGGCAATCCCAGCCATATCGTGCCGGTGATGGTCGGCGAGGCGAAGGCCTGCAAGGCGATCAGCGACGAGCTGCTGGCGCGCTTCGACATCTATGTCCAGCCGATCAACTACCCGACCGTGCCGCGCGGCACCGAGCGCCTGCGGATCACGCCCTCGCCCTTCCACTCCGACGCCGATATCGACCGGCTGGTGGCGGCGCTGGGCGCGATCTGGCTGCGGGATGGGCTGAAGCGAGCGGCGTAACGCTGTCGAGGCGTCATTCTCGGGCGCAGCGAAGCGCAGACCCGAGAATCTCAGGACAAGAACGCGCCGGGAGCCTTCTCCGGCATGAGATGCTCGGGCCGAGCCCGAGCGTGCCGCGTCACGCCTTCAGAGATTGAAGACGCGGTGGGGGACGAATTCGCCGTTCTCGACCGAGCCGGTCGCGACCAGCGTTCCGCCGCAGGTGGCGTAGGCAGCCTGCGCCTCCACCGGCGCTCCGGCGCCCCGCAGCAAGGCGCTCTGGCCGCGCTTGATACGGGCAGCCGCGTCGCGATGCATCACGATTTCCGGGATCAGCGTCAGGGCGGCCTTGACCGGCAGCAGCGCCTCGAGCGCACGCTCCGGGCTTTCGCGCAGGGTTTCCACCCCGGCCGCATCCTCGATCGCGAAGGGGCCGACGCGGGTGCGGCGCAGATGCGCGACATGGCCGAGGCAGCCAAGCGCGAGGCCGAGATCGCGGGCGATGGCGCGGACATAGGTGCCCTTGCCGCATTCGGCCTCGAAGGTGGTGGTGGCACCGTCATGGCTGACGATGGAGAGTGCATCGATCTCGACCGGACGGGCTTCGAGCTGGACCTCCTCGCCGTCGCGGGCGAGGTCGTAGGCGCGCTCGCCGGCGATCTTGATCGCGGAGAACTTCGGCGGCGTCTGCAGGATCGTGCCGGTGAAGCGCGGCAGTAGGGCCGCGATGGCGGCTTCGTCAGGACGCAGCTCGGAGGTCGCGATGACCTTGCCCTCGGTGTCGTCGGTGTCGGTCTGCGTGCCCCAGGCGACGGTGAACTGATAGGCCTTGCGCCCGTCCATGACGAAGGGAACGGTCTTGGTCGCCTCGCCGAGCGCGATCGGCAGCAGGCCGGACGCCAGCGGATCGAGCGTGCCGGCATGGCCGGCCTTCTTGGCGGAAAAGGCGCGCTTGACCACCGCGACCGCATGGGTCGAGGTCATGCCGACCGGCTTGTCGAGCACCACCCAGCCATGGATGTCGCGCTTCTTGGGGCGCGGGGCCGGGCTGCCCTCCCGGCTCTCGGTGGCTTCGGGGGTACTCTCAGTTGTCATGGTCACGGTCGTCGTCTTCTTGGTCCTGGTCGATCTTCAGGCGCTGGCGCAGCGTGTCGCGGCGGACCTCCTCGGTGTCGAGCAGCGCATCGATGCGCTCGGCTTCCGCGAAGCTCTCATCGGCGCGGAAGCGGACATCCGGCGCATATTTCAGGTTCACGCGATGGGCGATCTCGCCGCGGATATAGCGCTTGTGGCCTTCGAGCGCCTTGAGCACCGGCTTAACATCCTGCCCACCGAGCGGCATGATATAGGCCGTGGCGAGCTTGAGATCAGGCGAGAGGCGCACCTCCGGCACGGTGACGACGTATTTCGCCAGCACATCGTCGTGAATATCGCCGCGCGAGAGCATGTCGGCCAGCGCGTGCCTGATCAGTTCGCCGACGCGCAGCTGCCGCTGGGACGGACCGGATGTCTTGATGGGTTTTGCCATGGTTCTCGTTCTCCGGGATCGGACCGGACGGACGGTTGAACGTCATGGCCGGGCCTCGGGCCCGGCCATCGTTGTCCTGGTCGGAACGATCGCGCGGCAGCTCAGAGGCTGCGCTTGATCTCTTCGACGCGGTAGCACTCGATCACGTCGCCAGGGCGCATGTCCTGGTAGTTCTCGAAGGACATGCCGCATTCCTGGCCGGCGACGACTTCCTTTGCATCGTCCTTGAAGCGCTTGAGCTGCCCCAGCTTGCCCTCGTGGACGACGACGTTGTCGCGGATCAGGCGGACATTGGCGCCGCGCTCGATCGTACCGTCGGTGACGCGGCAACCGGCGATCTTGCCGACCTTCGAGACGTTGAAGATCTCGAGGATCGACGCGTTGCCGAGCATGGTTTCGCGCAGCGTCGGCGCCAGCAGGCCCGACATCGCGTCCTTCACGTCATCCATCAGGTTGTAGATGATGTTGTAGTAGCGGATCTCGACGCCGGCCCTGTCGGCCGCCTCGCGCGCTTCCTTGTGGGCGCGCACGTTGAAGCCGACCACGACAGCGCCCGAAGCCTGGGCGAGCGTGACGTCCGACTCGGTGATGGCGCCGACGCCCGAGGACAGGACGCGAGCCCGCACCTCCTCGTTGCCGACCTTCTCGAGCGCTCCGACGATGGCCTCGACAGAGCCCTGCACGTCGCCCTTGACGACGAGCGGGAACTCCTTGCGGCCCGCGCCTTCCTTGAGCTCGCGCATCATCTCGGCCAGCGAACGGCCGGCGCCGGAGGCGGCACCGCGCGCGGCGAGGCGATCACGACGCTGACGCTCGCGATAATCGGTGATCTCGCGGGCACGCGCTTCCGACTCGACCACCGCGACGCGGTCGCCGGCCTCGGGCGTGCCGTTGAAGCCGAGAACCTCGACCGGCATGGAGGGCGGAGCCTCCTTCACCTGCGCGCCGGTATCGGCGATCAAGGCGCGGACGCGGCCCCATTCGGCGCCGGCGACGACGATGTCACCGGTGCGCAGCGTGCCGCGCTGGACGAGCACGGTCGCGACCGGACCACGACCGCGGTCGAGCTTGGCCTCGATGACCGTGCCTTCGGCGGGGCGCTCGGGATTGGCCTTGAGATCGAGCAGTTCGGCCTGAAGCGCGATCGCCTCGAGCAGCTTGTCGAGATTCTGCCCGGTCTTGGCGGACACCGAGACCTCGAGGGTCTCACCGCCGAGCGATTCGACCTGGATCTCGTACTGCAAGAGCTCGGCACGCACCCGGTCGGGGTTGGCATCGGGCTTGTCGACCTTGTTGATCGCGACGATCAGCGGCACGCCGGCAGCCTTGGCGTGATGAATCGCCTCGGCGGTCTGCGGCATGACGCCGTCATCGGCGGCCACGACGAGCACGACGACGTCCGTCACCTTGGCGCCGCGGGCGCGCATCGCCGTAAAGGCGGCGTGGCCGGGGGTGTCGATGAAGGTCACCTGGCTGCCCAGCGGGGTCGTCACCTGATAGGCGCCGATATGCTGGGTGATGCCGCCGGCCTCGCCGGTGACGACCTTGGTCTTGCGGATCGCATCGAGCAGCGAGGTCTTGCCGTGGTCGACATGGCCCATGATGGTCACGACCGCCGGGCGGGACGCGAGGGTCTCGTCGATATCAGGCGTATCGAACAGGCCTTCCTCGACGTCGGATTCGGCGACGCGCTTGACGGTGTGGCCCATCTCCTCGGCGATGAGCTGAGCGGTGTCGGCGTCGATCACATCGGTGATCTTGTGCATCGCGCCCTGCTTCATCAGCAGGCGGATGACGTCGACAGCCCGCTCCGTCATGCGGTTGGCCAGTTCCTGGATGGTGATCGTCTCGGGGATGATCACCTCGCGCATCACGCGTTCCTTCTGCGCGTCGGAGGCCCGGTGCCCGGTCATCCGCTGCACGCGGCGGCGGAATGAGGCGACCGAACGCGTCCGCTCGTCGTCGCCGCCCGTGGCGGTGGCGAGCGTCAGACGGCCGCGCGGCTTGTCGTTGGTGGTCTTCGGCGTCTTCGGCGCCGCCGGAGCGGGACCACGGCCGGCGCCGGCGCCCACGCCGGGACGGCGGAACGCGGCCTTGACGTCGACGTCATCCGAGCGATTGCGCGGGGCGCCGCTGGACGGCACCTGACGGGCGGGACGCGCGATGGCGGGCTCGGCGGGGGCCGAGGCATCCACCCGGGGCGGCCTGGGCGCATCCGAGCGCGGCGGGCGGCTATCGAGGCGCGGCGGACGCGCACCGGTGTCGCGCATCGGCTGCCGCGGCGCGAACTCGCGCGGGCCGGACGGGGCCGGACGGCCAAAATACTGGGTCGGCTGCGGCGCGGGGGCCGCTGCCTGGGGAGCGGCATCGCGCGGCGCGGCGGGCGGAGCGGCCGGGCGGGGCGCGTGATCCTCGCGCTGGCGCACGACGCTCTCGGCGCGACGCTTCTGCTCGTCTTCGTGGCGACGGCGTTCCTCTTCCTGGCGCTGGCGCGCCTGGGCGGCCTCGCGCTCCTGGCGCTCGCGGTCGGCGGCGGCCGCACGCTGGCGGGCATCCTCCTCGGCGGCGCGGCGCGCCTCGGCCTCGGTGCTGCGCGCTTCGGCGAGGGCGCGCTGACGCGCATCCTTCTCCTCGTCGGACAAAGTCCGCAGCAGCATGCTGCCGGCCGGACGCTGCGGAGCGGGCGCGGGGCGGGGCTGCGGAGCGGCCTGCTGCGTCGGAGCCTGCGGAGGACGCGGCGCGACGGGTTCCTTCACCTCCGGCCCGCCGGCGCGGCGCTTGACCTCGACGACGACCTGCTTGGAGCGCCCATGCGAGAAGCTCTGGCGAACAGTGCTCTGCTCGACAGGCCGCTTCAGCGACAGGGTCTTGGGCGGGTTGACGGAAAGAGTCTTGTCGCCCGGGTTTTTGGTATCGGTCATTCCGCGTTCGGTCCTGCCGGTTCGGTCGTGTCTTCAGTGTCGTTCTGGTCGGGTGCGGCGGTATCGTCCGTCCGGTAACGGACGAGCCGACGCCAGCGCGAGAGCACGCCCTCGGCCGCTGGTCCCGGAGCAAGCGCGGCATGTATCACATGTGCCCGCCCCAACGCCAATTCCAAATCCGCCGCCGTGAAAATCGCGACGACGGGCAATTCCCGGGCCTTGAGCCCTTCGGCCGCGCGGGCCGCCGCCAACCTGCGGACCGACTGGCCGATCTTGCGCTTGCCGTCCTCGGCTCCGTCGCTCGCCGCGACGACTGCGAGGCAGCGGCCTGATTCAACGAGCGCCTCGACCTTGGCAAAGCCGGCGATGACGAGGCCGGCCTTGTTGGCCATCGACAGCGCCTGCAGCGCGTCCCGATGCATCAACCGGTCGATCATATCCGGCAAATCAGCCGGAACCGCGACCTTCGCCTTGAGCGAGCGCTCGAAGGCTTTTCGCTTGATCGCCTCGGCCACGGTCTTGCGGCTCAAGCTGGCCCAGACACCGCGGCCGGGCAGCTTGCGCCGCAGATCCGGCACGAGCACGCCATCCGGTCCGGCGACGAAGCGGATCAGATCGTCAGGCTTCTTCACGGTGCGCGTGACGACGCAGCTCCGCTCCTGACCATCCTTCTGCGCCGCCTTCACCGCGACAGCTCCGCTCAGGCCTCTGCCGCCTCGTCGGCTTCGGTCTCGGGCTCCTCGGTCGGCGCCTCGATCCAGCCGGCGTGGACGCGCGCAGCCATGATGATGGCCTCGGCATCCTGGCGGGAGAGATCGAAGCCGTCGAGATAGCCGGCGTGACGGGTCGACTCGCCGTCCTTGCGCTCGGTCCAGCCGATCAGGTCGTCCGTGGCGCAGCCCGCGAGATCCTCGACGCTCTTCACGTCGTTCTCGCCGAAAGCGACCATCATGGAAGTGGTGACGCCATCGACCTCGCGCAAGGCGTCCTCGACGCCGAGAGCGCGGCGCTTCTCGTCGAGCTCGGCCTCGATGGTGGCCAGATGCTCGAGCGCACGGCTCTGGATCTCGCCGGCGGTGTCCTCGTCGAAGCCCTCGATCGAGGCGAGCTCGGCGAGGTCGACATAGGCGAGCTCCTCGACGTTGCGGAAGCCTTCCGAAGCCAGCAGCTGGCCGACCGTCTCATCGACGTTCAGCGCGTTCATGAAGATCTCGGTGCGCTGCAGGAATTCCTTCTGGCGGCGCTCCGACTCCTCGGCTTCCGTCAGGATGTCGATATCCCAGCCGGTGAGCTGCGAGGCGAGGCGCACGTTCTGGCCGCGGCGGCCGATGGCGAGCGAGAGCTGCTCGTCGGGCACCACGACCTCGATCTTGTCGGCTTCCTCGTCGAGCACCACCTTCGCGACTTCCGCCGGCTGCAGCGCGTTGACGACGAAGGTCGCGACATCCGGCGACCACGGAATGATGTCGATCTTCTCGCCCTGCAGCTCGCCGACGACGGCCTGCACGCGCGAACCACGCATGCCGACGCAGGCGCCGACCGGATCGATCGAGGAATCGCGGGAGATCACGGCGATCTTGGCGCGCGAACCCGGATCGCGGGCCACGGCCTTCACCTCGACGATCCCGTCATAGATCTCAGGCACTTCCTGGCCGAAGAGCTTGGCCATGAACTGCGGATGGGTTCGCGACAGGAAGATCTGCGGGCCGCGCGGCTCGCGGCGCACGTCGTAGACATAGGCGCGGGCGCGGTCACCGACCTTGAAGGTCTCGCGCGGGATCATCTCGTCGCGGCGGATGATGGCTTCGCCACGGCCGAGATCGACGAAGACGTTGCCGTACTCGACGCGCTTGACCGCACCGTTGACGATCTCGCCGATGCGATCCTTGTACTCGTCGTACTGACGGTCACGCTCGGCCTCGCGCACCTTCTGGACGATGACCTGCTTGGCCGACTGGGCGGCGATGCGGCCGAAATCGAAGGGCGGCAGCGGATCGGCGATGACGTCGCCGACCTGGGCGGCCGGGTTGTGGCGCTTGGCCTCGTCGACCGTGATCTCGATCGCCGGGTTCTCGACGGTCTCGACGACCTGGAGATGGCGGGCGAGGCGCAGCTCGCCGGTCTTGGTGCTGATCTCGGCATGGACGTCGGTCTCGGCGCCGTAGCGCGAGCGGGCGGCCTTGGCGATGGCGTCCTGCATGGCATCGACGACGATCTGGCGATCGATCGACTTCTCGCGCGCCACCGCGTCGGCGATCTGCAGCAGTTCGAGCCTGTTGGCGCTGACGACCATGACGCTCACTCCTCTTCGGTATCGTTGCTTTGCGGAACCGCATTGCCGGTCTTGCCCGGTCGCGGTCCCAGCGATTTCCCTCGGCCCTTCTTCGGGCTGGCGATCTCTTCGGCCGCCGGCATCTCCGGCGGCAGGCCGGACTTGCCGCGGCGCAGCGATTCCGTGACGAGCGCATCGGTCAGAACCAGCCGCGCCTCGGCGATCAAGCGCATCGGAATTGCGACGTCGCGCTCTTCCTCGCTCTTGGCGTCGTCCCGCGTCAGCAGCGCATCCTTCCCGGCCACGCCACGCAGGATGCCGCGGAAGCGCTTGCGGCCGGAAACCGGCTCGCTCGTGTCGATCTTGGCGAGATGGCCGGCCCAGCGCTCGAAGTCGCTCGCACGTACCAGCGGCCGGTCGATGCCCGGCGACGACACCTCGAGATAATAGGCCGCCTGAATGGGATCGTCGACGTCGAGCACCGGCGAAACCGCCTGGCTGATCTCCTCGCAACCCTCGACCGTCATCGAGCCATCGGGCCGCTCGGCCATGATCTGCACGGTGCAGCCGTTCTGCGCGGTCACGCGCACACGCACCAGCCGGTAGCCGAGATCGACGATCGCCGGCTCGATGATCGTGGCGACACGCGCCGCCACGCCGCCTTCGACAACAAGTCGGGCTTCATGAGCGGATGATGCTGTCGGTTCGCTTGTCGTCATGCCCCGGGCCGTCCCGTCTGCCTCCGGCGGGTTGCGGCCAATAAAAAAGAGCGGGCCGGCCGGCCCGCTCTTGATCACCGGCGTTAACCGATACCAGAGCTGTTGGGCGCTATTTAGTCCGCATCGCCCCGATATGCAAGCTCCGCGCATCGGCGATAACCCGATGGTCATCCTTCCCGGCCAATGTGGGAAACGTGATAGTGGTTGAGGACAGAGTATGAGTGCGGTCGCAACGCTGCTGCGAGACCTCGAAACGACGATGGCGCGCGGCTCCAGCGACGAGCGCGCCGTCGTTCTCTCGCGCCTGACGGATCTCTTCCTCGCGACCGCGATCGACATGGACGAGGAGCAGGTCGGCGTCTTCGACGCGGTCATCGGGCGGCTGTCGCGGGCGATCGAGTTGCGCGCCCGCGTCGAACTGTCGGAACGCATTGCGCCCGTGCCCAATGCGCCGAGCGGCGTGGTGCGCCAGCTTGCCCTCGACGAGATCGCCGTGGCGCGCGCGGTGCTGGTGCAATCGCCGCGCCTGACCGATCAGGACCTCGTCGCGGTCTCCGCAACCAAGGGCCGCGACCACATGCTCGCCATCACCGAGCGGCCGGACCTCGGCGAGCCGGTCACCGACTTCCTCATCCTGCGCGGCGGGCGCGTCGTGACCCATGCGGTCGCTGCCAACCAGACCGCGCGCTTTTCCCGCCACGGCATGGGCGTGCTCGTGATGCGGGCGGCACAGGACGATGCGCTCCAGGCCACGCTCGGCCTGCGGCGCGATATTCCGGCCGAGCTGGTCGGCCAGCTCATGGCCGCCGCCAAGAGCTCCGCCCGCCGTCGCCTGAGCGAAAGCCTGGAACCGACGCTGGCCGGGGATGTCGACGGCGCGGTCGAGCGCGGCGCCGATGCCATCGCGGCCGGCGGCCAGATGCCCGGCGAGCTCGGCGCCATCAGCGCGGCGCTCGTGGAGATCCGGGAACTGAACGAAGCCGGCCTGCTCGACGAGGAGAAGGTTCGCAGCTTCGCGCAACAGGCCGCGACCGAGCACGCCACCTGCGCCGTCGCCGTGCTGGCGCAGCTCAGCCTGCCGGCGAGCGAACAGGTCATTCTCGGCACCGATCGCGAGGCGATCCTGATCGTCGCGCGCGGCCTCGGCTGGTCGTGGGAGACGACGGCGGCGCTGATCTCGCTGCGCAAGGATTTCGGAAAATCGCAGGCCGCCGTCGATCGCGCCCGCGACAGCTTCCGCAATCTCGCACAGAGCACGGCCCAGCGCGTGCTCGGCTTCCTCAGGATGCGCGACGCCAAGCCGTGAGGTAGCTGGAGATGCGGCCTTCGCGCACCGCCTTCGCCTCGTAGCGCGTCCGGATCCAGCCGGGATAGGGGGTGCGCCAGTCGCCCGGCCGCTCGTCGGCCCAGTCGAAATCGGGCGAGGCGAGCAGCCGCGACAGCGTCCAGCCGACATAATCGTCGATATCGCTGGCGAAGCGGAAGCGCCCTCCAGCCTTCAGAGCCCGGGCGAACAGGGCCAGAGTCCGTTCGGAGACAAAGCGGCGCTTGCGCTGGCGGCGCTTCGGCCATGGATCGGGATAAAGCAGGTCGATGGCATCGAGGCTGCCGGCCGGAAGCCGCGGCAGCAACAGGGCCGCATCGCCGTCCCAGACCCGGATATTAGTCAGCCCCTCGCGCTCGGCGACGGCGAGAAACTTGGCCATGCCGTTGATGAACGGCTCGACGCCGATGAAGCCGATCTGCGGGCTCTCGCGCATGCGCATCAGCAGATGCTCCCCGCCGCCGAACCCGATCTCCAGTCGCACGGCCTCCACCGGCTCGGGGAACAGCGCCTTCAGATCGGCGATCTCGCCTTCCGGCAGGCGCAGGCGCGGCAGGGTGTGTTCGATCAGGTGGCTCTGGCCGTCGCGCAGCGCCTTGCCCTTGCGGCGGCCGTAGAAGGCCCTTTCGTCGTGGTCGGGGTCGTGGGTCATGATCCGTGTTCGTACCGCATTGTCCGATCAAGCGCCGTCATTCCGGACGCAGCGAAGCGGAGATCCGGAATCCATCATGGAGCTCCAGAGCCCTCCGATGAATTCCGGGTCAAGCCCCGGATCACCGCGGTGTTTCAACGGCCTTATCCAGCAAGTCAAAAGAAAAAGGCCGGGTGGACCCCGGCCTTCTTGCTCATGACCCGACGAGGTCGTTTCAGGCGACAGCCTTCTTGAGCGCATCGACGAGGTCGGTCTTCTCCCAGGAGAAGCTGCCGTCGCGGCCGGCCTTGCGGCCGAAATGGCCGTAGGCCGAGGTCTTCGCATAGATCGGCTTGTTGAGGCCGAGATGGTTGCGAATGCCGTTCGGCGAGAGATCGACGAGCTTGCCCAGCACGTCCTCCAGCTTCGATTCCTCGACCTTGCCGGTCCCGTGCAGATCGACATAGATCGACAGCGGCTTGGCGACGCCGATGGCGTAGGAGAGCTGGATCGTGGCGCGGTCGGCGAGCTTGGCCGCAACGATGTTCTTGGCGAGGTAGCGGGCTGCATAAGCCGCAGAGCGGTCGACCTTGGTCGGGTCCTTGCCGGAGAAGGCGCCGCCGCCATGCGGAGCCGCGCCGCCATAGGTGTCGACGATGATCTTGCGGCCGGTGAGGCCGGCGTCGCCGTCGGGACCACCGATCACGAACTTGCCGGTCGGATTGATGTGCCAGACGGTGTCCTTGGAGATCCAGCCTTCCGGCAGGGCCTGGCGGATATAGGGCTCGACGATCTTGCGGACATCGGCCGAGCTCAGCGACTCGTCGAGATGCTGGGTCGAGAGCACGATCTGCGTGACGCCGACCGGCTTGCCGTTCTCGTACTTGACCGTGACCTGGCTCTTGGCGTCGGGGCCGAGCTTGGCGGCATCGCCTTCGCCCTTCTTGCGGGCGAGCGTCAGTGTCTCGAGGATCTTGTGGGCGTAGTAGATCGGAGCGGGCAGCAGCTCGGGCGTCTCGCGGCTGGCATAGCCGAACATGATGCCCTGGTCGCCGGCGCCGACATCCTTGTTGCCGGTCTCGTCGACGCCCTGGGCGATATCAGCCGACTGCGGATGCAGCAGCACGTCGATCTTGCACTTCTTCCAGTGGAAGCCGTCCTGCTCGTAGCCGATGTTGCGGATCGCCTTGCGGGCGGCCGACTTCACCTTGGACTTGATCTGCTTCTCGTCGAGATGGGTACGGACCTCGCCGGCGATAACGACGCGGTTGGTCGTCGCCAGCGTCTCGGCCGCGACGCGAACCTTGGACGGCTCATAGCCGGCCTTGACCGCCTCCTTGAAGAACAGATCGACGATTTCGTCCGAGATCCGGTCGCAGACCTTGTCGGGATGTCCCTCGGAGACGGACTCGCTGGTGAAAAGATAATTCTGGCGTGACACGGTCGCAGGACCCCCTGAAGCGGCACATCGAAAAGGCCGGCGCCTCGCACCAGCTTGAAGAACACGCCGTCATCGCAGCGGACGCGTTCGCCGTCAAGCCAACAAATCCGTTAATCGAAAGTATTGTTCGTCAAGACGAACAAAATCGAGGCAGAATCAGGCTTTTTCGCCGTCTTCCTCAGCCAACGCCTCGACGAGATCGATAATCCGGCGCCGAACGCGGCCGCTCTTGATGCGGGTGAAGGCCTTGGTGAGCTGCACGCCTTCGCTGGTCGTCAGGAAGTCGGAAATATAGGCGGTGGCAGCGGAATCGGCGAAACCGCCGGAAGGCGCATCGCCCGAAGGAGCTCCGTCGAAGAAGAAGGCAACGGGTACGTCGAGCTCTTTGGCGATCTGCTGCAGGCGGCTCGCGCTGATGCGGTTGGAGCCCTTTTCGTATTTCTGAACCTGCTGGAACGTCAGGCCCAGCGCATCGCCGAGCTTTTCCTGGCTGATGCCGGCGAGCATTCGGCGCATACGGACGCGGCTGCCGACATGCCTGTCGATCGGGTTGGGGACTTTCTTGATCATGATTAGCCTGCTCTTGCGTCAGTTGTCATGACCAGGAGCCGCCATCCTGGTCGGCATGGAACTCGTGGTGTATTATAGGCTCCGCGGACGGTCTACTCTTTCTCGCAAAATTTGTTCCAAATGGGATGATCAGGCGTTTTTGAAGCGGGAAAATGCTATAAAAATAAGCAACATGCCCGCAAAAATCGCATCCCCGGCCCGCGCATAGGGCGTGATCGGCCCGCTACGTGGAAGCTGGGAATCCAACACGCCCTCCATGCCCAGAGGCAGGCTCGCGATGACGCGGCCATAGGCGTCGACGACGCCGGAGATGCCGGTATTCGCGACCCGGACGAGCGGCAACCCCTCCTCGATGCTGCGCATCCGCGCCTGGGCGAAATGCTGGTAGGGGCCGCTGGTCTGGCCGAACCAGCCATCATTGGTGAGATTCAGGAAGAAGCCGGCGCGGGGACCGCGCGAAGCGACTTCACCCGGAAAGACGACCTCATAGCAGATCAGCGGCGCTGCCATGGGCAATCCCTTGACCGCGAGAGACGCTCGGCTCGCACCCGCCGCGAACCCGCCGGGAACGGAAACGAATTCGGAAAGGCCGACGCGGCGGATCAGCGTGTCTAGGAACGGCGGCAGATATTCGCCGAACGGCACGAGATGGACCTTGTCGTAGCTCGCGACGATGACGCCCTCGTCATTGACGACCTGGATCGCGTTGTAGATCGGCGGACTGCTTTCTCCCGGCAGCATCTCGCCCGCCCTCGCCGCGCCGGTGATCAAGGTCACGTCGGGTGGGAGCACGGCGGCGATCCGCGAGAGCGCTCCCGGCGAGCGGCCCAGCAGGAAAGGAAAGGCGGATTCCGGCCATATCAGATGCGTGACGGATTGCAGCCCTAGCGTCGTCGGGCTGGTCGCGCGATCGCTCAGGGCCAGGTACTGGTTGAGGATGGCCTCGCCGTTGTGGCCGTTGAATTTGGCATCCTGCGGCAGGTTCGGCTGCATCAGCCTGAGCTTCACACCGGCGACGACCGGCGAGGGGCTGGACGGGACGCGCCACAGACCGAAGGCGAACAAGCCACCGAGGGTTGCCAGCGCCATGAGTGGAGCCGTCCAGCGACCAGCCGGCGTCCCGGCCGTGCCGATCACTGCCGGCGCGGCACCGATCGCCACGGCAAGCAGGGTGAGCCCGTAGAGCCCCGTCAGCGACGCGAACTGGGCGAGATGAATCTCCCCCGCCAGCATCATGCCGTAGAGGTTCCAGGGGAAGCCGGTGAGCACATGCCCGCGCGACCACTCGGTCAGCGCCAGCGCGGCCGCGAGCACGAGGATACGCCGGGCGCCTTCCGGCCAGAACAGGCGGGCGAGGCCGAAGCCCAGTGCCGGGAAGATAGCCAGGAAGGCAGGGAGCGCGACGACGCCGAGCGGCATCGCCCAGGCGAACTTGTCGGCCTCGACGAGGAAGGCGGCGCCGAGCCACCACAGCCCCGCGAGGAAGAAGCCGAAGCCCCACCACCAGCCCGCGGCGAAGGCGGCCCGGAAACGCCGCCATGCGCTGGTGCCGACAGCACCGTCGACGAGCCAGACCGCGACCGTCATCGGGACGACGATCAGGGGCCAGAGATCGAGCGGCGGCAAGGCCAGTGCGCCGCTGGCGCCTGCGAGAAGCGCGACGAGGCGCTTGCGCCATCCCCAAGCGAGAATGACGGCCTCCGCAAGCCGCGCCATATGCATCAGCCTGGCTCCATCGCCGTTTCTTCAGGAGCCGTCTGGTTGCGGCGATGGATCGTCAGGCGCTTCACCCGGCGCTGGTCGGAATCCAGGATTTCGAAGGTCAGCCCCTCTGGTCCCTCGACGATCTCGCCCTGCGCCGGCACGCGGCCTGCCAAGGTCACGATCAGCCCGCCCAGCGTATCGATGTCGTCGGCGACCTCGTTCTGCGAGAGATCGACCCCGGTCGCGCGCTTGAGCTCGTCGAGCGTCGCGCGGGCATCGGCGGTGAAGCTGCCCTCGCCGGCCGGCGCGATCGGCGTTTCCTCGAGATCATGCTCGTCCTCGATATTGCCGACGACGATCTCGATCAGGTCCTCGATGGAGACGAGGCCATCGGTTCCGCCATATTCGTCGATGACCAGCGCGATATGGGTCCGCGTCGCCTGCATCCGGACGAGCAGATCGATCGCCGGCATCGAGGGCGGCACATAGAGCACCGGCCTCAGCAGCTCGGTCGCCGAGAGAGGCGTCGCGAGATTCACCACCGCGAGATCATGCGGCACGGCGAGCTTGCCGGTTTCTTCCTGCGGCCCGTTCTCGCCGGGGCGGGCCTTCTCGGCGATGTATTCGAGGAAATCGCGGATGTGGACCATGCCGCGGGGATCGTCGAGCGTATCGTCGAAGACCGGCAGGCGTGAATGGCCGGCCGTCCGGAAATGCGCGAGCAGCTCGTCGAGCGTCGCATCCCCCGGCACGGCGACGATATCGGCGCGCGGGATCATGACGTCGCTGACGCGGCGCTCGCGCAGGCTCAGCACGTTGCTGAGCATCGCGCGCTCCTGGGCGGAAATATCGGCGAGCTCGCCGTTCTCCTCGGCCAGGGCCTCGACGATCTCCTCGCGGGCGGTGCCGCCGGCGCGCAGGCCGAGACGCTCGAGGAACTGGCCGAGCCAATGGCCGAAGCCACGGCCATTGGTATCGGACTGGAATTGTCGACTATCGTCGCTCATGGCTGCGGGGACTGTGCGGAAGAAGGGGCCGGCGCGGCGAGAAGCTCGCCATCGGCATAGGGGTCGGCGATACCGAGGCTGGCGAGCGCCTCGACCTCGAGCGCTTCCATGCGGAGCGCTTCGGCCTCCGTCTCATGGTCCTCGCCGAGCAGATGCAGCAGGCCATGGATGACGAGATGGCGCAGATGGTCGGCGATGTCCTTGCCCTCGGCCTGCGCCTCATGCGCCACCGTCTCGTAGGCGATGACGATGTCGCCGAGCAGGGGGCTCGCGGCGATCCGCTCCGGCGGGGCGGCGGGGAAGGAGAGCACGTTCGTCGCCTTGTCGAAGCCGCGCCAGTCGCGGTTGACGATCCGGATGCGCCGGTCGTCGGTGAGCAGGAGGCTGAGTTCCGCACCGGTCAGCGGCTTGCGCGGCGCCACGGCGAGGCCCGCCGCGAGCGCTTCGGTGACCATCTCGCGCAGGCTCGCAAGGTTGCCCAGCGATTGCCAGCGGCGCGACTGGGCTCTCAGATCGAGATCGAGAGATATCTTCGCGGGTCGCGGCGCCGAGCGCCGCCCGCGAGGTCGATCGTTCATCGCGGCCGCTCCCGCGCCAACATCCGCTTCAACCCTTCAGTCTCGCCTTCGCGGTGGAGATCCGCGGGCGCATCGGGATTGCGCAAGCGCTCTTCCCGCTCCGCGCGCTCATGGCGCGACGCGGTCTCATAAGCCATCACGATGCGTCGCACCAGCTCATGCCTGACGACATCGCCTTCCTCGAAACGGGCATAGCCGACGCCGTCGACATCCTTGAGCAGCTTCACCGCCTCGACGAGGCCGGAGCGCTGGCCCGGCGGCAGGTCGATCTGCGAGGGATCGCCGGTGATGATCATGCGCGAACCCTCGCCCAGGCGGGTGAGGAACATCTTCATCTGCATCGAGGTGGCGTTCTGGGCCTCGTCGAGCAGCACGACGGCGTTGCTCAACGTGCGGCCGCGCATGAAGGCGAGCGGCGCGATCTCGATCATGCCGGTCTGCAGGCCGCGCTCGACATGTCGCGCCTCCATGAAATCGTTGAGCGCATCGTAGATCGGCCGCAGATACGGATCGACCTTCTCGCGCATGTCGCCGGGCAGGAAGCCGAGCCGCTCGCCCGCCTCCACCGCCGGTCGGGACAGGACCATGCGCTCGACCACGCCCTGCTCGATCAGCGAGACCGCGTGCCCCACGGCAAGCCAGGTCTTGCCGGTGCCCGCCGGCCCTTCGGCGAGGACGAGCTCATGGCGCTTGAGCTGGCGCAGATAGGCGTCCTGCGCCGCATTGCGCGCCCTGACCGGCCCGCGCTTGCGGGTGATCACGGCATCGAAGGAGGCCTTGCCGACATCGGCGGCCGGGAAGAGCGAGCGCTGGGTGTTGCTCTCCTCGATCGCGCCGTCGACTTCTCCCAAGGTCACGGAAGCGCCCGCCTTTGCGCGGGCATAGAGCGTCTTCAGGACGCGCCCGGCCTGCTCGGCCGTCTCGCGCGGACCCTTCACGGTGACATGGTTGCCGTTGGGATTGACCACGACGCCGAGCCGCCGCTCGAGATGAGCGAGGTTCTGATCGTATTGGCCGAAGACGAGGCTGGCGAGGCGGTTGTCGTCGAAGGACAGCACCACCTCGGTCGCCGGCAGCCCGTCCCTGCCCGCGCCCTCTGGGCGAGCTGGCGGCACGTCGCGCCGTGGGGTCCTGTCCGGTCTTTGCGTCGTCGAATCAGCCTGTGCCAAATGCGTCGCCTCCCTGGCGCCGGTTCCAGCCGGGCAGGAGCGCCCGACCGGGTCGTCTCGCAGCATAACCGAACGCAACGATCTCAGCCTGATGACAGGCCGTCTCCAATCCAGAGCAGATGGGCATGGACCTTGGCTGGCTCAAGCGGCCATGTCCTTTCCGCCTGCAACTTCCGCCTCCGCCAGACGGCCGAACAGCGAATTGGAACCCGCCCGTTCGATCGTCACCCGCACGATGTCGCCGATCTGATTCGCATCGCTCTCGATCTGCACAGCCTGCAGATAGGGCGACTTTCCGGCAAGCTGTCCGGGGTGGCGGCCCACACGCTCCAGCAGGACATCCACAGTCCGTCCGACCATCGCGGCGTTGAAGGCCTGGCGATGGTGCTCGATGCGAGCCTGCAGCCGATAGAGGCGCTCGTCCATCACGGCGCGCGGAATCTGGTGCTCCAGATCGCCCGCCGGCGTGCCCGGGCGCGAGGAATACTTGAACGAATAGCTCGAGGCGAAGCCGATCTCGTCGACGAGCCGGATCGTGTCCTCGAAATCGGCATCGGTCTCACCCGGGAAGCCGACGATGAAATCGGACGAGAGGGCAATGTCGGGCCGCGCCTTGCGGATGCGCTCGATCAGGCGGCGATAATCGTCGCCGGTATGCTTGCGGTTCATCGCCGCCAGGATGCGATCCGAACCCGCCTGCACCGGCAGATGCAGGAAGGGCATCGCCTCGGCCAGATCGCGATGGGTGGCGATGAGGTCGTCGTCCATGTCACGCGGATGGCTGGTGGCGTAGCGGATGCGGGCGATGCCCGGCACCTCGGCGACGCGCCGCATCAGCCGGGCGAGGCCCCAGACCGCTCCGTCCGGTCCCTCGCCATGGAAGGCGTTGACGTTCTGGCCGATCAGGGTGACGTCGCGCACGCCGGCCTGCGCCAGACGCTCGACCTCGGCCAGGATCTGCCCGACCGGGCGCGAGAACTCGGCGCCGCGCGTATAGGGCACGACACAGAAGGCGCAGAACTTGTCGCAGCCTTCCTGGACCGTGACGAAGGCGGAGACGCCGCGCGAGCGGATGGCCTGCGGCTTGGGAGCCGGCAGGAAACCGAACTTGTCCTCGATCGGCAGCTCGGTATCGACGACCCGCTTCCTGCCGGCCTCGGCCAGCAGCTCCGGCAGGCGGTGATAGGCCTGCGGCCCGACCACGAGATCGACGGCGGGCTGGCGCCGCTGGATCTCGCCGCCCTCGGCCTGGGCGACGCAGCCGGCGACCACGATCCTGGTCTCCTGGCCGTCCGCCTGCTGCGCCTTCTTGATGTCGCGCAGCTTTCCGAGCTCGGTGTAGACCTTCTGCACGGCGCGGTCGCGGATATGGCAGGTGTTGAGCAGGATCAGGTCCGCGCCTTCCGGCGTCGCCGTTTCCTCATAGCCCTGATGGCTCAGGATGTCGGCCATGCGCTGCCCGTCATAGACGTTCATCTGGCAGCCGAAGGACTTGATGTGGACTTTCTTCATCGTCGCGAGTCAGGACTCCAAAGCATTTTCTTACTGCGGATCGGAGGCGTTGGGAACGGCCTCGCCCCATGGCGGCATGACAGGCAAGCCCCGCGCCAGCAGGTTCAGGCAGCGGGCCGTCCCGTCACCGCCGCGCGCCGCGCCGCGCGCACCGCTTCTTGCGCCAGCCGCGTCGCCTGCTTGCGGGATGTGGCGTGGCCCATCACGATGGGCTGGCCCCAGACCAGCTCGACATCGACGGCCCCGCATTCCAGAATCAGCTTCAGATGCGGCCAGAGCTCGGTATCGCCATACCAGGCGAGCGCGGCACGCTCGATCCGCCCGCCCGGCAGGCCCTGCCAGCCGGTATAGGTGATGGCCAGCGGATAGACCGTGACATCCTCAGCCGCATCGCCCATCGCCTGATGCGCGGCGCCAAGCAGCGAGGAGCGGAAAGGCAGGACGCGCGTGCCATCGCCCGTCGTGCCCTCGGCGAAGAGCACCACCTCCTCGCCGGCCGCGATGCGCGCGCCCATGGTGGCGGCGACGCCGGCCGTGGCGCCGCGACGCTGCCGGTCGATGTAGAGGGTGCGCTGGAGGTCGGCGAGGAAACCGACCACCGGCCAGCCGGCGACCTCGCTCTTGGCGACGAAGGCGAGCTGCCGCTCGGCCCCGATGACGCCGATATCGAGCCAGGAGACGTGATTGGCGACGATGAGCGCGCCGGTCCCGGCCGGAGGCGGCGTGCCCCTGACATGGCGGCGAACTCCGAGACACCAGCAGACCAGGCGGTGAAAGCGCAGCGGCAGGACGCCGCGCCTGCTCGGCAGGACGCGCATGACCACGAGCTGGAGCAAAACGAGCCCCATCGTGGCACTCACCAGCAGGGCCAGGCGAGCGAGCGCGCCGACGCGTAGTCCCTTCATGCGCAGGCGGGTCCGGTCATCGGCAAGGCTGGCGTCTCAAGCGGGCTCGGAACGCGGTCAATGCCGCGATTGCGCGGCGATGTCACGCGAGATCGAGCCGCATCGCGATCGCCGTCGCGCGGCTGCCATCGGCCTTGGGATAGTAGCCCTTGCGGCGGCCGACCTCGCGGAAACCGAAATGCCGGTAAAGCCGCTCGGCCGGCAGATTGCCTTCCTCGACCTCGAGAAAGACGTGCGCGACGCCGTCCTCCGCCAGCCTGGCGAGATGCGCCGAGAGCAGGGCGCGGCCGAGACCGTCACCGCGCCGCGCCGATGCGACCACGATGCTCAGGATCTCCGCCTCGTCGGCCGCCTTGCGGGACATGACGAAGCCGGTGGGCTCGGCCCCCTTGCCGAAGACGCCGTCGGTGGCGACGCCGGCATCAGCGATCAACGCGGCGCATTCGGCCGGCTCCCAGCCGCGGGCGAAACCGCCCTGATGATGCAGGATCGCGACCTGCCGTGCGTGACCGGCGTCGAGCCGCATCGTGCGCGCAGGCGCCGAATCAGGGTGCAGGAGTTTGCGCAGCCAATCCATGCCGCTTGTTCGCATGGGCTGACGCAGGGTCAACCACCATTTGGAGGATGAGCTCACCGGCGCGGCAGGCGGGCTTTGTCCTGCGGCGTCGTCTCCGGCGCCTTCAGGTAAAGCGGGCGCGGCGGCGCGCTCTCCGGGTCGGCGATCAGGCCGAGCCGCGCCACCCAGGCGATATCGGGCGCCTTCGCATCGTCGATGACGACCGCATCGAGGCCGATCGCCCAGGCCTCGTTGGCGACGGCGAGCGCCGAAGAACCGACGAGGCTGACCGGGCCGGCGCCGATGGCGCGCGCCGCGTCGCGGTAGCTGACCTGCCGGAGCGAGACGAGCGGCTTGCCTTCGGAGGTCAGCGCCTGGAACCAGACCTGCCCATGCCTGGCATCGAGGGCGGCCGCGATGACGCGGCCGGATTCACGCCCGATCAGCGGGGCCGCGCAGGCAGCGACGGTCGTGACGCCGACGGCCGGTATGCCGGCGGCGAAGGCGATCGCCCGCGCCGCGCTGACGCCGACGCGCAGGCCGGTATAGCTGCCGGGCCCAACGGTGACGGCGACGCGCCCGAGCGAGGAAAAGCCGCCCTCGACCGCCTTCATCACCCGCTCGACCAGCGGCATCAGCGCCTCGGCATGGCCGCGGTCCATGAGAAGCTGTTCCTGCGCCAGCGGCTCGGCAACACCGGCTTCGAGCACGCAGGCGGAGCAGGCCCCAAGCGCCGTGTCGATCGCGAGAATGCGCATCAGATCTTCATTCCGCGAAAGCCCGGCTTGTCGTCACTTGATAGAGGTCACGCCCGCTCAAACGGCCTCGACCTCGCGCACATCCGGCAGGAAGTGGCGCAGCAGGTTCTGGATGCCGTGCTTCAGCGTCGCCGTCGAGGACGGGCAACCCGAGCAGGAGCCCTTCATGGCCAGATAGACCGTGCCGTCGCGATAGCCGCGGAAGGTGATGTCGCCGCCATCTCCGGCCACGGCCGGGCGGATGCGGGTCTCCAGCAGGTCCTTGATGGTCTCGACAGTCTGGGCATCCTCGGGGGCGAAGAACTCGCCCTCCTCGATGATGTCGGCGGCCGAGCCGTCGGCCAGCACCGGCGCGCCGGACATGAAGTGTTCCATGATCGCGCCGAGAATGGCCGGCTTCAGATGCGGCCATTCTCCATCCGACTTCGTCACGGTGATGAAATCGGAGCCGAGGAAGACGCCGGAAACGCCGGAAACGCCAAACAGGCGCTGGGCCAGCGGGGAGCGCTCGGCGTCGGCGGAATCGCGCAGATCGAGCGTGCCGTCAGGCATGACGGCACGGCCGGGAAGAAATTTGAGGGTCGCCGGGTTCGGCGTGGCTTCGGTCTGGATGAACATGGCTCAATCTCCGGTACCGGCGATTCAAGGTCGCCGTTCCTGGCTCCGATATAGGCCGAGGGCTGGAATCATTCCAGCGACAAGCGCGTGAAGCGTCGTCGCGCCCGCCTCAGGCGAGCGCGTCGATCTCCTCATCCTCCAGATGACCGGGCACGATGGCCACCGGAATCGGGAAGCTCGCCGACGATTTTCCGGCAAGAGCGCTGACCAGCGGCCCCGGACCGTCGCGCCCGGTGCCTGCAGCCAGCACCAGGAGCGAGATATCCTCGTCCTCCTCGATCAGCTTGACCAGCTCGCCGGCCTTGTCGCCGGTGCGCACGATCCGCTCCGGCTCCAGGCCGGCGAGCGTCCGCACCGCGGCTGCGGCCGTGTCGAGTCGCTTTTCGGCTTCGGCCTCGGCTTCCGCCCGCATCACGTCTCCGACACCGAGCCAGGTCTCGTGCTCGGGCGGCGGGGCGACGGCGAGCAGAACGATCGCAGCGCCGACGCGGGCGCAGCGACGCGCGGCGAAGCGAATCGCCTTGGCGCATTCCTCGCTGTCGTCGACCACCGCGAGGAATTTGGGGCGATGGCCCGTCTCGTAGGACCGCCGTCTCTTGACCATGAAACTATCCCCTGCCGCCGCCTGAGGGAGCGCCATGGTGGCCCGCGCCGGCCCCCCGGCGCAAGCCCGCCCCTAAAGCCCTGCCTTCAGCCGCGCACGAAGCCGACGATGTCCTTGACCTCGCGCATGATCGGCGCGGCGATGACGTCGGCGCGGGCCGCGCCCTCGCCGAGGATGGCGTCGATATGCTTGGGCTCGGCCAGAAGGCGGCGCATCTCGCCGGCGATCGGCGCGAGCTTCTCGACCGCGAGATCGACCAGCGCCGCCTTGAATCCCGAGAACTGGCCGCCGCCGAACTGCTTGAGCACCGCGCTTTTCGTCGCGCCCGAGAGCCCGGCATAGATGCCGACGAGATTCTCCGCTTCGGGCCGCCCCTCCAGCCCCTTCTCCTCGGAAGGCAGCGCATCGGGATCGGTCTTCGCCTTGCGGATCTTCTGGGCGATGGTCTCGGCATCATCCGTCAGATTGATGCGCGAATAGTCCGAGGCGTCGGATTTCGACATCTTCTTGGTGCCGTCGCGCAGGCTCATCACGCGCGGCGCCGGCCCCTGGATCATCGGCTCGGGCAGCGGGAAGAAACCGAGCTCCCCGGTGCCAAGGCCGAGCTCGGCAATCTGCGGGCCGAAGTCGTTGTTGAACTTCTGGGCGATGTCGCGGGTCAGCTCGAGATGCTGCTTCTGGTCCTCGCCCACCGGCACATGCGTCGCCTTGTAGAGCAGGATGTCGGCCGCCATCAGGTTCGGATAGGCATACAGGCCCACCGAGGCGTTCTCGCGGTCCTTGCCGGCCTTCTCCTTGAACTGGGTCATGCGGTTCAGCCAGCCGAGGCGCGCGACGCAGTTGAACACCCAGGCAAGCTCGGCGTGGCCCGGCACCTGGCTCTGGTTGAAGATAATGCTCGACTTGGGATCGACACCCGCCGCGATATAGGCGGCCGTGACCTCGCGGATCGCGCGCTTCAGATCGGCCGGATCCTGCCACATCGTGATCGCGTGCATGTCGACGACGCAATAGATGCACTCATGCGTCTTCTGCATCGCCACCCAGTTGGTCAGCGCGCCGAGATAGTTGCCGAGATGCAGCGTCGAGGTCGGCTGCATGCCTGAAAAAACGCGCTGATGAAAACCCAACATGGGGGCACTCCGTCGTCACGATGGAGGAAGGAAGCGGCGCTTCTGGCTCAAGCCCGCCGCTTGCGCAAGGGGAGAGCGCCGAAGGCGCCGAGCACCCAGCCGGTGCCGCCATAGACGAAGAGTCCCCCGAGGCAGAGCAGCGCCAGCGCGCCGACACGCTGCAGGATCGGCTGATCGAGGGCGAGCGACGGCGCCAGCGCCCTCAGCAACAGCGGCAGCGTGCCCAGCATGATCGTGCTCGCAAGAAGGCTGGCGACGATGGGCCGCAGATTGCTCGCGCTCGGCCGCCAGATGCCGTCCCGAATCAGCATGACACCGAGCATCGTGGCCTGCACGGCGAAAGCCAGCGTCGCGGCGAAAGCCGCCATCTGCGCGGCATTGCTGCCATCGGCCAGCCCGAAACCGGCCAGCGCCGCCACCAGCACCGCGAGGCAGCCCGAAAGCAGCGGCAAGCGCGGCAGGTGCCGGGCGAAATAGACCTGGCCGAAGACCTTGGCAGCAATGGCGAAGGGCAAACCGTAGCCGAACGCAGCGAGCGCCGCGGCCGTCCGTTCGCGATCGGCAACCCCGAAGCGGCCATGCTCGAACAGCACGGAGACGATCGGATCGGCCAGCGCGACGAGGGCGGTACCGGCCGGCAAGGCGAGCGCCAGGCCCAGCGCCAGCGAGTGCCCCAGCATCACGTCCGGCCCGTCCCGCCCGGCTGCGCTCGCCATGTCCGACAGCACGACCGTTCCCATCGCCACGCCGACGAAGCCGAGCGGGAGCTGGAAGACGCGATCGGCATAGTAGAGCGCGGCGACGGCGCC
Organism: Allobosea sp. RIT-PG3_2; assembly: GCF_057321085.1. Lineage (NCBI taxonomy): Bacteria > Pseudomonadati > Pseudomonadota > Alphaproteobacteria > Hyphomicrobiales > Alloboseaceae > Allobosea > Allobosea sp. RIT-PG3_2. Next base: position 102,111 of record NZ_JBXWCA010000011.1, read on the forward strand.
CGGCTCGGTAGAGGCAATCTGCGTCGCGACCAGCAGCACGAGCTGCGCGGCGGAGGCCGCGAGCAAAGTCGCGCCGCCGGTGCGCAGAAGGCGCGTCATGTCGGGCGACCAGCGCAGCACCGGGCGCGGCAGGCCGAGGCCGCGCAGCGCCAGCAGGATCATGCCGAGATGCGCGAGGCCGGTCAGGCTGACGCAGATGGCGAGCCATCGCGCCGCGCTCTCCGGCGGCGTGCCGTTGAGATGCAGCCCGAGCAGCAGGGCCAGCAGGATCGCATTCATCAGCGCCGGCGCCAGCGCCGCCACGGCGAAGCGCTTCTCGGCATTGAGCAGCGCAGCCAGCAGCGACGCCAAGGTGGTCAGCAGCAGGAAAGGCAGCATCAGCCGGGTGTAATACGCGGCGAAGGCCAGCGTCGCCGGCTCCTCGGCAAAGCCGCCGGCGAGGCCCAGCACCAGCCAGGGCGCGAAGAGTTCCCCCACCGCGACCAGCAGCAGAAGCAGGAAGGCGAGGTTGCCGGTCGCCTCGGCGGCGAAGCGGCGCGCCTCCTCCGGCCCGCGCTCGCGGGCGATGCCGAGATAGAGCGGCACGAAAGGTGCGTTGAGCCCGCCCTCGCCCAACACGCGGCGGACGAGATTGGGCAGGCGCAGCGCGGCCAGATAGGCGTCCGCCACAGGACCGCCACCGAGCAGGCGGGCGATCAGCACATCGCGAGCGAAGCCGAGCAGACGCGACGCGACCGTGGCGGCACCGACGACGGCCGAATCGCGGGCAAGACGGGAGGGCTCAGCGTCGGAGGCGGTCAAAGCCACATTCCCCGGTCACAGCCCCAAATCCTCAAGGAAGCGACTGATTTGGTGCATCCGCGCATGCAAGATGGTCACGATGCCGATATCGCCGTTCGCCAGCCTGCGCCAGTAAACGACATGGCGCTCGTAACGAAAGAAGAAGCCGTCGACGCCGAATTCCGCTGGAATGGGCCGCGACAGAACGGCGTGCGATTCGATCCTCTCGAAAGCTTCGAACAGGCCTTCGATGTAGCGTTCGGCCTGGCCGGCCCCGAAGGCATCCCGCGTATGGAGATAGATCTCGTCCAGTCGCCGCGATGCCGCTTCCTGGACGCGGATGGCCGTCACGCCGAGGCCTTGTTGCGTGCGATCACCTCGACCGCCGTCAGCGCGCGATAGGATTCGTCGGGAGCGGAGAAGGCATGAGTCAACTCGGCCTTGAGCCGCTCGAACGCCTCCTGCTCGACACGCTCCTTGTCACGCCGAATCAGATCCCGGACATATTCACTGACATTCTCATAAACGCCGTCCTCGCCGACATTGCGGGCCACGAAATCGCCAAGCGCGCTGCCGATTCGGACCGTCATTGTCGTCGTGCGGGCCATGGCTTCCTCCTTCTGTCTTCAAGATACACAATCCTGAAGACAGAAGCTATGACAGCCGGAGACGGCTTCCGCTGCTTCAGAGGATGAACCGGCTCAGATCGGCGTTCTTCGCGAGATCGCCGATGCGCATCTCGACATAGGCCGCATCGATGACGACGGTCTCGCCCGAGCGGTCCGGCGCGGTGAAGGAGACGTCGTCGAGAATGCGCTCGATCACGGTCTGGAGACGCCGCGCGCCGATGTTCTCGACCGTGGAGTTCACCTCCACCGCGATGCGGGCGATGGCGTCGATGGCGTCGGGCTTGAACTCGACCGTCACCTCCTCGGTCGCCATCAGCGCGACCGACTGCTTGATCAGGCTCGCCTCGGTCTCGGTCAGGATGCGCTTGAAATCCTCGATGTCGAGCGGGTTGAGCTCGACGCGGATCGGCAGGCGGCCCTGCAATTCCGGCAGCAGGTCGGAGGGACGCGAGACGTGGAAGGCGCCCGAGGCGATGAAGAGGATGTGGTCGCTCTTCACCGCGCCATGCTTGGTCGCGACGGTGGTGCCCTCGATCAGCGGCAGCAGGTCGCGCTGCACGCCTTCGCGGGAGACATCGGCGCCGCCCTTGCCCTCGCGGGCGCAGATCTTGTCGATCTCGTCGAGGAAGACGATGCCGTTGTTCTCAACCTCGCGGATCGCCGCCTGGATGATCGCCTCCTGGTCGATCAGCTTGTCGCTCTCCTCGGCCAGCAGCGGCTGGTAGGCGTCCTTGACCTGCATGCGCTTCGGCTTGCCCTTCTGGCCAAAGGCCTTGCCGAACATGTCGCCGAGATTGATCGCGCCGATCGAGGCGCCCGGCATCCCCGGCAATTCGAACATCGGCGTGGCAGAGCCACTGCCTGCCGCCACCTCGACCTCGATCTCCTTTTCGTCGAGTTCGTTGGCGCGCAGCTTGCGGCGGAAGGAATCGCGCGTCGCCTGGCTGGAATTGGCCCCCACCAGCGCATCGAGCACGCGTTCCTCGGCCGCGACATGGGCTTTTGCCTGCACGTCCTTGCGCCGGCTCTCTCGCACCAGCGCGATCGCGATCTCGACGAGGTCGCGCACGATCGACTCGACGTCGCGGCCGACATAGCCGACCTCGGTGAACTTGGTGGCCTCGACCTTGAGGAAGGGCGCGTTGGCGAGCTTGGCGAGGCGGCGGGCGATCTCGGTCTTGCCGCAGCCGGTCGGCCCGATCATCAGGATGTTCTTCGGCGAAACCTCCTCACGCAGCGGCCCTTCGAGCTGCTGGCGGCGCCAGCGATTGCGCAGCGCGATGGCGACGGCGCGCTTGGCATCCCTCTGGCCGACGATGAAGCGATCGAGCTCGGAGACGATCTCGCGGGGAGAAAAGCTGGTCATTGGGCTGGACTATCCGGGTGAAACTGCATGATCATTGCGGTAGCGCGACCGGCGGCAACCTCTCGCGCAGGCTGCCGAGCGGTAGGTGGGGCAAAATCGTGCCGCGCAGGCGCCGCCAACCCGCAGATAGCGCGAGCACGAGGACCGCAAGTCCAAGCAAGGCGAGCGGCAGGCCCAGACTGTCAGAGACATTGCGCGTGATCAGATAACCGAGCGCGATGCCGGCATAGCTCAGCCCCGAGACCAGCAGTGCACGCCGGTCGATTACCAGCGCAACGATGCCGAGAATGACGAACAGGCAAAGGATCAGGGCCGCTTCGGCAGAACCTAACCGCCCCGTGAAGGCGATGGCCCGGAAAATCGGATGGACGATCAGGCCGGCCGCCAACAAATGAAGCCAGAGGGCGGCGTCCGAATGCCGCGTGCGCCGGTTGGGATCGGCCATGTCAAGCTTCAGCGCAACCGCGAAGATCGTCAGCCCGCCCGCAACAAAAATAGCATTGGCAAAGCTGTGCATGAAGTCTGGCGCGAGTATGAACAGGGCGGCGACTATGGCTCCAAGCGCGCCGATGGCAGCCAGGGCGGGATCGATCGAGACCCGGAAGCGCCAGTAATGCAGAGCGGCCGCCAGACCGAAGCCTGCGAAGGCAAAAGTCGAGTAGCTGCTCTCGGCGCGAAAGGACCCCGAACTGAAGCTTTGCGGTCCTCCGAGGATACTGGCGAATACTCCCGCAGAGCCGGCGAACATCACCGCAAGCAGGATCGATGGAAGCGCAAGCCTCATCCGCCGTGCAAAAATCTCGCTCAGCCCCCAGGCTGCGAGCGCCGCTGTCAACGCGAAAGCATTGCCGAAGCCGAGCACACGCGAAAGACCGATCAACGCGCCGGCCAGCAGCGCTACGCCGATGCCGACGAAGACGTCGTTGAAGCCGCCGATCAGCCGGAAATGCTCGTCATCAGGATCGACGCTCTCCGCCTCGACGGCAGGTTGCGCAACCTGCCGCAACCGCGCCAAATGCACGATCCGCACAGCCTGGGCCTGGTCGATGATCCCTTGGGTAACAGCCTCCTGGATATCCTCCTGAGCGATCATGCGGACTCCAACGTCTCTATGACGAGGCTGTGGTTGGTGTAGACGCAGATGTCGCCCGCGATCTTCATCGCCTTGCGGACGATCGCCTCCGCATCAGGCTCGATATCGATCAAGGCGCGCGCCGCGGAGAGCGCGTAGTTGCCGCCGGAGCCGATCGCCATCACCGCGCCGTGCTCGCTCGCCTCCGGCTCCAGAACGTCGCCCGTCCCGGAGATCAGCAGCGAGACCTCCTTATCGGCGACGAGCAGCATCGCCTCCAGCCGGCGCAGATAGCGATCGGTCCGCCAATCCTTGGCGAGCTCGACGCAGGCCCGCAGCAGTTGCGTCGGGTATTGCTCGAGCTTGCTTTCCAGACGCTCGAACAGGGTGAAGGCATCGGCAGTCGCGCCGGCAAAGCCCGCGATCACGGCGCCCTTGGCGAGGCGGCGGACCTTCCTGGCATTGCCCTTCATGATCGTCTGGCCGAGCGAGACCTGCCCGTCGCCACCGATGACGACACGCCCGCCCTTGCGCACCATCAGGATGGTGGTGGCGTGCATCACCGGGGCATTGCTGTGTTCGGACATGAGGATCAGGAACCGGAAAGCTGGACTGCGGAAGACGCCAACATGTTCAGGCGAGGCCGCTCTATCAAGAGGGAAGCCGCGCGACATCGCCCTCGATCACGATCGAGCGACCGATGGCGATGCGGACATGGCCTCGATCGTCGGGCTTTATTCTGTGCTCTTCAAGACGAACAGAATACTTCCATGGAAGCTGCACCGGCGACTGCGTTATTCAATGTTTAGCTGTGAACGATTCTCTTGGCTGTTGCCGAAGGGTCATCCCAGAATTCTACGTCACCCGGCGACAGAATTTTTAAGCAGTTTTTAGCCTTAATGACGAATGGTCGGTTTGTTGAAACGGCTTCCCCGGTCAGGAGGCTGTCCTGGGACCGTTATCATGAAATCCATTCGCCTGAAGATTCTCGCCATGCTCGCCATCGTCGCCGGCGGGGCCATTCTGTCTGCGATCATTAGTCTCTACGGCCTGCACAGGGCCGATGATCTGAACACGCGCTCCGAGATCCAGGCCAATGTCGCGCTCCTGACGCAGCGGATCAACGGCGTGGTCACGGCCGTGGTCATGGATGCGCGCGGCATCTACATGTCGAAGACCCCCCAGGAGGCCGAGCCTTTCGCCAAGGGCGTCGAGGATCGCTTCCCGACACTGCGCAAGCTCGTCGCCGATCTCCAGAAGATCGCGCCGACCGAGCAGCGCGAAACCGTCGGGCAGATCGGCAAGGCGGTCGAGGACTTCGTCACCTTCCGCAGCGAAACCGTTCGCCTCGCACGCGCCGTCTCGCCCGAGGCCGCCAACGCCCAGGGCAACAACGATCAGAACCGCGCCAATCGCAAGGCGCTGAACGACGTGCTCATCACCTTCAGCCAGGCCACCGAGAAAGCCGGCATCCTCGTCGGCGACGAGGCGACCGCCTTTACCCGCCAGGTCCAGTGGGTCCTGCCCATCGTGCTGCTGGCGACCCTGCTGGTCTCCGTCGGCGTCGCCCTCATCTTCGCCCAGCGCTCGATCACGCGGCCGATCCTCGACCTCAGCAAGGTCATGGAGAAGCTGACCGCCGGCGATACCCGCGTCGACGTCCCTCATGCCAATCGTCCCGACGAGATCGGCGCGATGGCGCGCGCCGTCTCGGTGCTGCGCCAGAGCACCGAACAGGTCGCCCTGCTGCAGGAACAGGAGCGCGCCGCAGCCGCGGCGCGTCTGGCGCGTGCCCAGTCGATGGAGGCCGTGGTGTCGGATGTCGGCGAGGTCGTGGCCGCCGCGGCGGCAGGCGACTTCTCGGCCCGGCTGCAGATCGAGGATGCCGACGAGCAGATGAAGCGGCTGGTGGCCGGCATCAACGAGATCAACATAGTTGTTGATTCTGCGACGACGGAGTTTGCGCAGGCTTTGTCGGCGATTGCGGGCGGGGATCTGACCAACCGGGTCGAGACCGCCTATCGCGGCCGCTTCGCCGATCTCAAGGGCGCCATCAACGAGACGGTCGACCGGCTCTCGGCCACGGTCGCGACGATCCAGACCACCTCGGCCGATGTCGGGCTGGCCGCACGCGAGATCAACATGGGCGCCGACGACCTGTCGAAGCGCACCGAGGAGCAGGCCTCCTCGCTCGAGCAGACCGCCGCCACCACCGAGGAGCTCGCAGCCTCGGTCAAGGCCTCGGCCCAGGCCTCGAAGGATGCCGCCCGCATCGCCGACGAGGCCATGCAGGCCGCCCAGTCCGGCGGCGCCATCGCCGGCCAGGCTGTCGATGCCATGGCCCGCATCGAGAGCGCCTCGCAGAAGATCTCCGACATCATCCGGGTGATCGACGACATCGCCTTCCAGACCAACCTGCTGGCGCTCAACGCGGCGGTCGAGGCGGCCCGCGCCGGCGAGGCCGGCAAGGGCTTCGCCGTCGTCGCCTCCGAGGTGCGCACCCTGGCGCAGCGCTCGGGCGAGGCGGCCAAGGACATCTCCGGGCTGATCTCCTCCTCGAACACCGAGGTCGGCGAGGGCGTGAAGCTGGTGCGCCAGGCCGGCGACCAGCTCGCGCGCATCCTCGCCGCCTCGCAGAAGGTGGCGGCGACGATCGCCGACATCTCGGCCGCTTCGGGCGAGCAGGCCAACGGCATCGACGAGATGAGCCAGGCGGTGGCGCATCTCGACGAGATGACCCAGCAGAACGCGGCGCTGGCCGAGGAGAGCGCGGCCTCCGCCAATGCGCTGACCGGCCGGATCGGCCAGCTCAACGAGCTGGTCGCGGCCTTCCGCACCGGCCGCGAGGCGGTCGGCCAGAGCGGCTATCCGCAGCCGGTCATGGCCGCCTCCTCCGCGGCGCGCGCCCTGAAAACCGTGGCGCCGGCTCGGGCCCCGGCCCGACCGGTCGCGGTTGCGGCAGCGTCCCCGGCGGCATCCGCCCGGGCTCCGGCCGCAGCCGAGCCCGAGCGCCTGCGCCAGCTCGCCGAGGCCGCCTTCGCCCAGTCCAAGGCCACCCCCGCCCCGCGCAAGGTCGCCAACGGACGCGCCCAGGATGCCGGATGGGAAGAGTTCTGAGACGGCAGAGCCCGGCCGCAGACCACGCGGCCGATCCATCCCGACACCATGCGGCGCCCTGAAAGGGCGCCGTTTTCTTTCAGGCGATCAGATTTTTGCATGACCGCGCCTTGTGCCGGGCCGATATCGACCTATCTGTGCGAGAGGCGCCGGGGCTTCATGCCCCCTCACGACGCCGCCATCGCAAACAGATCCGTGACGATCGTCATGCCGCTTCCCCGGAAGCGGCGGATGCCAAACCGCTTGCTGACAGATCCCGACGGGGATGTCTGCGACAAGCGGTTTCAGCCGTCACCACAACAGGGAGACGAACCATGCCATTCAGCCAGGTTCTTCAGGCTCTCGGCCAGCTCGCCTCGGGCTTCACGCCGAGCAGCCGTTCCGTACGCCCGCTCGAAATCGATTTCATCGAGACGAATGGCCCCAGCCCCTTCGAACAGGCCGCCATCGGCACCTGGACGACGGAGGACGGGGCGATCCTCATCGACCTCCGGCCCGACGGGCAGTTCCAAAAAGAGAAGCCGGCCGCGGGTGGCCAGCATCGCGGCCGCTATGCCGTCGACCGCTCGAAGCTCTATTTCGAGGGCGAAACCGGCTGGGTCGCGCTCGGCAAATTGAAGCGCGGCACGCTCAGCATCGGCGAGAAGCGCTTCCGCAGGGCGTGACCCGTCATTGAATGCAGAAGGGCCATGCCTCCAATCGGTGGCATGGCCCTTATTGTTTCCGGCGCAGATCAGAGAGCCAGTCAGTAACCGACGGTGAAACGCCGGCGGCTATGAGCCGGCTTTTCCAGCTCGTCGACGAGGGCGATCGCGTAATCCTCCGCCGAGATCGCGCTATTGCCCTTGTCGTCGACGAGGAGCCGGTCGGCTCCGAGCCGGAACTTGCCGGTTCGCTCGCCCGGCTGGATCAGGGCCGAAGGCGAGAGGAAGGTCCAGTCGAGCGCCTGTTCCTGTTTCAGCAGGTCGAGGAAGGCACCACCCTTCTTCGCTTCGTCGAGGTAGATCGCCGGGAATTCGGGCGTGTCGAACAGCTTGACGCCCGGCGCGACCTCGAGGCTGCCGGCGCCACCGACGACGAGATAACGCTTCACGCCCGACTGCCTGACTGCTGCGAGCAGGGCCTGCGGATCGCTGGCGGTGAAATGCACGGCGCTGATCACCGCGTCGTGGCCGGCGAGGAGCTTTGTCAGCCCCTCCTTGTCGAAGACATCGCCCTTCACCGCCGTGACGCCTTGGAGGGCCGAAACCTTTTCGGGATTGCGGACGATCGCGGTGACGGCGTGACCGCGAAATGCGAGCTCGGCCAGCAGGCGCGAGCCGATGAAGCCGCTGGCTCCGATCAAGGCAACTTTCATGACAGGGGTTCCTTATGTTAGTATCCAGAAGATACCTGCATCCCAATGGAACCTATCTGATCACGCTGTGTGGCCCCGTAAAGAAGGCACTTTCACGCGACATGGTCACCTGCCGGAAACCGCCATGCTGAAACGCCCCGACCCTTTCCAGGCGCTCTGCCCGACACGGCGCGTGCTCGACCGCATCGGCGATACCTGGGCGGTACTAATCCTGATATCGCTCGATGGCGGCACGCTGCGCTTCAACGCATTGCGGCGGCGCATCGAGAACATCTCGCAGAAGATGCTGTCGCAGACATTGAAAAGCCTGGAGCGCGACGGGCTGGTCCGGCGCGAAGTATTCGCGACCGTGCCCGTCACCGTCGAATACTCGCTCACCGAGCTCGGCCGCACCCTGGCGCAGACGGTAAACCAGCTCACGCTCTGGGCCGAGAGCCATATCGGCGAGGTCGAAGCCGCGCAGCAGCTTTACGACCGCGGCCTGACGCCGCCTGCAGCAACGCCGGCGCTCAGTCGCCGGTGAGCGGCTTGGCAGCGGCGAAGAACCCGTTCCAGAGATCCTCCGGCATATCACCGCGGATGGTTTCCGGCGCCGTGAAGGCGTCGGGCTTCAGGGCGCCGATCTCCTCCCAGGGCACGGGCATCGCAACCGTTGCGCCCGGCCTTGCGCGAGTGGAATAAGGGGCGATCGCGGTCGCGCCGCGCCCATTGCGCAGATAATCGATGAAGATGCGGCCACGCCGCGCCTTCTTCGAGAGCGTCGCGGTGTAGAGCTTCGGTTCGGCGTGCTCCATCGCCTTGGCGAAGTCGCGGGCGAAATCCTTGACGCGATCCCAGCCGGCCTTCGGCTTCAGCGGCAGCACGACATGGAAGCCCTTGCCGCCGGAAACCTTCAGGAAGCTCTCGAAGCCGAACTCCTCGAGATGACGTCTGATCGTCATCGCCGCGTCGCGCACCCGTTCGAGCGGCACGCCCGTATCGGGATCGAGATCGAAGATGACCTGATCGGGCGTTTCGACGGCCTCCATCGCCGCGCCCCAGACATGGATTTCGACCGTCCCCAGCTGGACGAGCGCAGCGAGCCCGTCGAAATCCTCGATATAGATCAGCTCCTCGCCATCCTTGTCCTTCCGGCGCTTGACGGCCTCGTGCATCCCCGGGCCGGCATGCTTCTGGAAGAAGCGGTGGCCCTCGATGCCATTCGGCGCCCGCACCAGGCTCAAGGGCCGGCCGACGACGAAGCGCTGCATCAGCGGCCAGACCTTGGCGTAATAGGCGAGCAGATCCTGCTTGGTGAAGCCGATATCCGGCCAGAGCGGCTTGTCGGGGCTCGACAGCTTCACCGTCGTCTTCACAGGCGGCGCCTTTTCGGCAGCCGATCCCGCCTTTTTCGCTTTCGTCTCCGCGGCCGGTTTAACCGGCACTTCGGCGACGATCTCGCCAGCCGGCTTGTCCTCGCGCAACCCCATGAATGAAGCGTGCCGCAGGGTCTTCGAGGCGGTCCAGGCCCGAAATTCGACTTCCGCAACCAATTCCGGCTTCACCCAGACGACACCTCGCTCCCGCGCGGCGGCGCCCGAGAAGGACGACGCATCGCTCGCGATCGCATCGAGCTTCGCCTTCAGCACTGCGGCCGATTTTACGGTAAAGCCGGTGCCGACGCGGCCAGCGGGCTTCAGTTCGCCATCCTCGTGGTAGCCCGTGACGATCGAGCCGAGCTTGCGTGGCGAGGCCCGGGACGGGACATAGCCGGCTATCACGAATTCCTGGCGCTGGGTGCATTTCGACTTGATCCAGTCGCGACCGCGCCCGCTGCGATAGGGTGCGTCCGCACGCTTCGATATGACACCCTCGAGCCCCATGCGGCAGGCATGGTTCAGCATGGTCTGTCCCGGTTCGACGAAATGCTCGCTGTAGCGCACCAGACTTTCGGCGGGCGCACCCTGCAGCAGATGCTTCAGCCGCTCCTTGCGGGCCAGAAGCGGCTCGCTGCGCAGATCTTCACCGTCGAGATGGAGCAGATCGAAGGCGAAATAAACGAGGCCGGCGCTGCGGCCTTCGGACAACGCCTCCTGCAGGGCCGAGAAAGAAGAAATGCCGCTTTCGGCGAGCGCTACCAATTCGCCATCGATCAGCGCCTCGTCGCAGGGCAGGGCCGCCAGCGCCGCGACGAGCCCCTTGCCGAAACGCGGGGTCCAGTCGAGGCCTGAGCGGGTCAGCAGCTTGACGGCGCCATGGTCGATACGCGCCTGCAAGCGATAGCCGTCGAACTTGACCTCATGCAGCCAATTCTCGCCGGCGGGCGGCTTTTCCTGCAGCGTTGCGAGACAGGGATCGATGAAGGGCGGCAGTTCGCCGTCATCGCTTTTCCGACGCGCCTTGCTGGCCGGTTTCGCTGCTGCTGCGACACGTTTCGCAGGCTTCGTCGTATCCCAGACGCCGCCCTTTTCCGCATCGCTGCCGATGGCTTCGACCGAAACGCCGGACTTCACTGAATCCGGCTGCGTTTCGAGAATATCCTCGTCGGTCCTGGCAAACTCGTCCTCGGATTTGATCAGCAGCCAGTTGTCCCGCTTCTCTCCACGCCGGGGCTTCAGCCGCACGAGATGCCAGCGGCCATGGAGCTTATGGCCTTCCAGCGTGAAGACGAGGTGCCCCTTCTTCATGCCCGCCGCCGGGTCACCCTCCGGCAACCAGCGGCCCTCGTCCCACACGATCACCGATCCGCCGCCATATTGGCCGGCCGGAATCGTGCCTTCGAAGCTGCCGTACTCCAGTGGGTGGTCCTCGACATGGACGGCAAGCCGCTTCTCGTCCGGGTCGAGACTCGGGCCCCGCGTCACCGCCCAGGACCAGAGCACGCCGGCGTATTCGAGCCTGAAATCGTAATGGAGGCGCCGGGCTGCGTGCTTCTGGACGACGAAGGCACCGCCCTGCGCAGCTGCCCCCTTCTTTCCCTTGCCGGTGCCTTTGGGCTCGCGCGTGCGCGTGAAATCGCGTTTGGAGCGGTAGAGATCGAGCGTGGACATCGGCCCTCCTCAACGTCGCGACCGCGCTTCAAGCGCTTTTGCGCGCCTTGCCCGCGGGTTTTTTCGGCGTCGATTTCGATTTGGCAGGCGTCGAATCGGACTTCGAAGCCGGCTTGCCGCCATCGTCGCCTGCAAGGCTTTTCTTCAGCGCCTCGAACAGGTTGACCACATTGGCCGGCCGCTCCGCCGCCTGAACGACGGGAGGCTTTTTGCCTTTCTGCTTGGCCTGGATCAGCTCCAGCAGCGCGTCTTCGTAATGGTCTTCGAAGCTCGACGGGTCGAACGTCGCCTGCTTCTTCTCGATGATATGGGTGGCGAGGTCGATCAGCTCGGGATCGGTCTTCTCCTTGCCGAGCCCGTCGAAGATCTCCTCGGGCTTTCGGACTGTCTTGTCGTAGCGCAGCGTCGTCAGCAGCAGGCCCTTGTCGAAGGGCTCGATCATCACCGGGCGCTCCCGGCGATAGAGCACGATGCGGGCGATGCCGGCCTTCTTCTGCTTCGCCATGGCTTCGCGGATCACGGCGAAGGCCTCCTCGGAGACCTCGTCGGCGGGCGTGACGTAATAGGGCGTGTCGAAATAGATCTGCGGAATGTCGGCGCGGTCGACGAAGCTCTCGATCGCCAGAGTGTGCGAGGATTCGATCTGGACGGCCTCGATCTCGTCCTCCTCGATCAGGAGGTACTCATCGTCGCCGATCTCGTAACCCTTGACCTCGTCATCGTCGGCGACCGGCTTCCCCGAGACGCTGTCGATATACTGGCGGCGGACGGTGTTACCGGTCTTGCGGTTGATGATGCGGAAGGAAACCTTCTCGCTCTGGCTGGTCGCGCCGGTGAGTTCCACCGCACAGGAGACGAGCGAAAGCTTGAGATAGCCTTTCCAGGCCGGACGCGGCGCCATCAGTGCGTCTCCCGATGGCGGGCCAGCCGGCCCGGCTCCATGGCGAGGCGCTCGGCATGGGCGACATCCTCCTGCGTGATGACAGGGACGGGATCGGTCAGGACCGCCTCCAGCACCTCCCGGTCGAGCTGGCCATTGGCGACGATTTCCGCCAGGGCGGCGCGTGTCTCGCGCTCGGCCCGGAGCTGGGCGGCAAGCGCGATGATGAGCCGGTCCTTCGGTGAAACCGTGCTCTTCGACGGAACGGCCATGACAAGACTCCCGCAGCCGGAACTGAGTGATCGAGTCAAACGGGCCGCGGCCAGCCATGTTCCGCAGGACGCTGGCATTTCCGCCGATTTCGTGTATACGCGCCGCAACCGGCCCGAATGAGCCGGCTGCGCGACCCCTCCGCGATGAGGCGGCTCGCGGGCTTCGGACCTTGCTGGACGACATCCCGGCCTGGCCCGCCAGATCAACCCGAAACAAGAGGACATCCCGATGTCGATCACTGCCGAGCGCAAGACCGCGCTCATCAACGAACACGCCACCAAGCCGAACGACACCGGCTCACCGGAAGTGCAGGTCGCGATTCTGACCGAGCGCATCAACAACCTGACCGGCCACTTCAAGTCGCACGCGAAGGACAACCACTCCCGCCGCGGCCTGCTCAAGCTGGTTTCGCAGCGCCGTTCGCTGCTCGACTACCTCAAGGGCAAGGACGAAGGCCGCTACAAGACGCTGATCGAGAAGCTCGGCATCCGCCGCTGATCGTAGGCTGAACCGTTTCCGCCCGGTGCGACACGCTCCGGGCGGCTCCTTTTCAGGCGATGCCGCCATGGGGCGGACCACCTGACTTCCGCGGCGACCGCATGGGGCGGTCCTCCCGCGTGACCCGCCGGGCGCCGAAGACGTCCATGGCAGGATCGCCGAGCGCTCGGGCTCCATCCTCCTCACCGAGCGTTCCGCCGTCTTGCCCATGGGCCTGAAGGCACCGGACGGGTCGAACCCGACCGAAAGACGAATCTCATGTTCGACATCCAAACCGAAGAACTGATCTGGGGCGGCCGCAAGCTCGTCCTCGAAACCGGCAAGATCGCCCGTCAGGCCGACGGCGCCGTGCTCGCCACCTATGGCGAGACCGTCGTGCTCGCCACCGTCGTCTCGGCCAAGGAGCCGAAGCCGGGCTTCGACTTCTTCCCCCTGACGGTGAACTATCAGGAGAAGACCTTCGCAGCCGGCCGCATCCCCGGCGGCTACTTCAAGCGCGAAGGGCGCCCGAGCGAGAAGGAGACGCTGGTCTCCCGCCTGATCGACCGTCCGATCCGCCCGCTCTTCGTCGAAGGCTACAAGAACGATACGCAGGTCGTCGTCACCGTGCTCCAGCATGACCTGGAGAACGATCCCGACATTCTGGCGATGGTCGCCACCTCAGCCGCTCTGACGCTCTCCGGCGTGCCCTTTATGGGCCCGATCGGCGGCGCCCGCGTCGGCTATATCGACGGCGCCTACAAGCTGAACCCGACGGTCGAGGAGGCCAAGGAGTCGGTTCTCGACCTCGTCGTCGCCGGCACGCAGGACGCGGTGCTGATGGTCGAATCGGAGGCCAGGGAGCTTCCCGAGGACGTGATGCTCGGCGCCGTGATGTTCGGCCACAAGCATTTCCAGCCGGTGATCGATGCGATCATCCGTCTGGCCGAGAAGGCCGCCAAGGAGCCGCGCGACTACACCCCGGCCGACAACTCGGTGGTTCTGGACGCCGTCCTCAAGCTCGTCGACGCCGATCTGCGCGCCGCCTACAAGATCACCACCAAGGCCGAGCGCTACAAGGCGCTGGACGCCGCCAAGGCCAAGGTCGCCTCGCTGATCTCGGCCGAGCCCGACGGCAAGACCACCTTCACCAAGGAGCAGGTCGGCGGCCAGTTCAAGGAAGCCCAGGCCAAGGTCGTGCGCTGGACCATCCTCGACGACGGCACCCGCATCGACGGCCGCGACCTCAAGACCGTGCGCAAGATCGTCGCCGAAGCCGGCATGCTGCCGCGCACCCACGGCTCGGCCCTGTTCACCCGCGGCGAGACGCAGGCGCTGGTCGTGACCACGCTCGGCACCGGCGACGACGAGCAGTTCATCGACTCGCTGGAAGGCACCTACAAGGAAACCTTCCTGCTGCACTACAACTTCCCTCCCTACTCCGTCGGCGAGACCGGCCGGATGGGTTCGCCCGGCCGCCGCGAAATCGGCCATGGCAAGCTCGCCTGGCGCGCCATCCGCCCGATGCTGCCGGCGAAGGCGGAATTCCCCTACACGATCCGCGTCGTCTCGGAGATCACCGAGTCGAACGGCTCCTCCTCGATGGCCACCGTCTGCGGCACCTCGCTGGCGCTGATGGATGCCGGCGTGCCGCTGAAGGCGCCGGTCGCGGGCATCGCGATGGGCCTCATCCTCGAGGGTGAGCGCTTCGCCGTGCTCTCCGACATCCTCGGCGACGAGGACCATCTCGGCGACATGGACTTCAAGGTCGCCGGTACCGCCGAGGGCATCACCTCGCTGCAGATGGACATCAAGATCGCCGGCATCACCGAGGAGATCATGAAGGTCGCCCTCGACCAGGCCAAGGGCGGGCGCGATCACATCCTCGGCGAGATGAACAAGGCGCTCTCGGCCTCGCGCAGCCAGCTCGGCGAGTTCGCGCCGCGCATCGAGACGATGAAGATCCCGGTCGACAAGATCCGCGAAGTCATCGGTTCGGGCGGCAAGGTGATCCGCGAGATCGTCGAGAAGACCGGCGCCAAGGTCAACATCGAGGACGACGGCACCATCAAGATCGCCTCGGCCGACGGCAAGTCGATCGAAGCCGCAATCAAGTGGATCAAGTCGATCGTCTCGGAAGCCGAGCCGGGCGTGATCTATGACGGCACGGTCGTAAAGATCATGGAGTTCGGCGCCTTCGTGAACTTCTTCGGCGCCAAGGACGGCCTCGTCCACATCTCCGAACTCGCCCCGCAGCGCGTCCAGAAGGTCTCGGACGTCGTCAAGGAAGGCGACAAGGTCAAGGTCAAGTTCCTCGGCCAGGACGAGCGCGGCAAGATCCGCCTCTCGATGAAGGTCGTCGACCAGGAGACCGGCGAGGACCTGACCGAGAAGCTCAAGGCGCAGCGCGACGCCGAGAAGAGCCGCGAGAAGCAGGGCGCGGCCGAGTAATTCACCCGCCGCGATTCACGTGAAACGAGACGCCCCGCATCGCAGGATGCGGGGCGTTTTCGTTTGTGCCGCTACTGACATGCTCCGGCGCATCGGCTTGCCATGCCGGAGACGAGCGGAAGGCGTGCCGATGAAATCCTGTCCTCTTCCCGGAATCGACGCGCGGCTGCGGTTCCATGACATCACGGGCGATGGACCGGCGCTGCTGTTCATCCATGGCCTCGGCTGCGCGTCGTCCTGCGACTATCCCGCGGTCGCCGCCAATGGCGCCCTACAAGGTCGCCGCATGCTGCTGGTCGATCTGCTCGGCTCCGGCTTCAGCGATCGGCCGCAGGCCTTCGGCTACACGATCGACGACCATGCGCGTAGTATCGTTGCACTCGCCGAGGCGCTGGATCTGAGAGAGCTCGACCTTTTCGGCCATAGCATGGGCGGCGCGGTCGCCATCGCCGCGGCCACGATGCTGAAGGAGCGTATCGGCCGGCTCGTCGTCGGGGAGCCCAATCTCGATCCCGGCGGCGGCTTCTTCAGCCGCAGGATCGCCGCGATGAGCGAGGAGGATTATGTCGACCATGGCCAGGCGTCGCTGGTCCGTGCCAGCCGGGACGAAGGCAATGATATCTGGGCCGTGTCGCTCGCAAGGAGCGCGCCCCATGCCGTTCATCGGACGGCGCGTTCTCTGATCGCGGGCAGCGATCCGACATGGCGGAGCATGGTGACGAGCCTCACCCGGCCGAGAACGATCATCATCGGCGAAAGGTCGTTGCCCTATGACGATGCGGAAGGCCTGCGGGAATCCGGGGTGGCCAGTATCGTCGTACCGGATGCCGGGCACTCGATGGCCTGGGAGAATCCGGGCGGCCTCAGCCGGGCGATTGCCGCGGCGCTGTCGTGAAGAACGGGGCGCCGGCAGCAGGGTGACGCGCTGCGATCAATAGTCTAGACATATGCCGATCCATGGAGACCGGCATGTCCGACCACCGCATCGCCTCGCTCGACGACCTCGCCCGCGCTTATCCCAACCCATCTGCCCCGGCATCGGTCTTCAAGGAGATCGATCATGTCGACGAGAATTATGCAGCGCTGATCGCCGCCTCGCCGTTTTTCGTGCTCGCGACGGTCGGTCCGGAGGGGCTGGATTGTTCACCGCGTGGGGATTTGCCAGGCTTCGTCACGGTCCGGGACGCGAAAACGCTGCTCATTCCCGACCGAAAAGGCAATAACCGACTGGATTCGCTAGGGAATATCCTGTTCGACGATCGAATCGGAATGCTCTTCCTGATCCCCGGCTACGGCGAGACGCTGCGCGTGAACGGACGTGCCGAGCTATCCTGCGATCCTGGGTTGTGCGCATGCTTCGAGATGGCCGGGAAGCTGCCGGCGAGCGTCATGATCGTCCATGTCGACGCCGTCTACTTCCAGTGCTCGCGGGCGGTGGTGCGGGCCGAGCTCTGGAACCCGGAGCGGCAGGTCGACAAGCGCAAGCTGCCCTCGCCCGGCACGATCCTGCGCGACATCACGGCGCGCAACGCAGCCGTTGAGACCTTCGACGGCAAGGCCTATGACGAAGCGCTGCCGGCCCGGGTCAAGGCGACGTTGTATTGAGGAGGGCGCCGCCCTTCTCCCCTCGGGGGAGAAGGTGGCACGGCGAAGCCGTGACGGATGAGGGCCGAGCCCCCACTGAAAACAAGAAAGGGCCGCTTGCGCGACCCTTCCCTCATCCGTCTGCTGCGCAGACACCTTCTCCCCCGAGGGGAGAAGGAAGAATCACAGCAGCCCTTCGTTCCCCGCCAGCGTCTTCAGGCTGACATCCGGCCGGGCGCCGACATGCGAGATGATCTCGGCCGCGGCCAGAGCGCCGAGGCGCAGGGAGTCGCGGACCTCGCGGCCCGAGGTCAGGCCGAAGAGGAAGCCGGCGGCGAAGAGATCGCCAGCGCCGGTCGCATCGACGACGCGCTCGATCGGGAAGACCGGCTCCTCGACGATGCCATCCGGCGTCACCGCCAGCGCGCCCTTCTCGGAGCGGGTGACGACCGCAAGGATGTTCTCGGCCCGCAGCGCCGCCAGCGCGGTATCGAAATCGCTGCTCTGGTAGAGGCTCTTGAGCTCGTGCTCATTGGCGAAGACGAGATCGACCATGCGGTTGCGGATCAGGCCGATGAACTCGTCGCGATAGCGGTCGACGCAGAAGGAATCCGACAGGGTGATGGCGACGCGGCCACCAGCCTTGTGCGCGATCTCGGAAGCCTTGCGGAACGCTTCCTTTGCCGCCGGCGGGTCCCAGAGATAGCCTTCGAGATAGATGATGTCGGCGTTCTCGACCGCCGCCGCATCGACATCGGCGACCGACAGGCCCTGGCAGGCGCCGAGATAGGTGTTCATCGTGCGCTCGCCATCGGGCGTGACGATGATGAAGGAGCGCGCGGTCGCCGGGCCGTCCGCCGCATCGGCCGTGCCGAAGGAGACGCCGAGCGAGGTCAGATCGTGGCGGTAGAGCTTGCCGAGCTCGTCGGCCTTGACCTTGCCGATGAAGGCGCCGTTGCCGCCGAAGGAGGCGAGGCCGGCGATGGTGTTGGCGGCCGAGCCACCAGAGATGACGCGCGCCGGCCCCATCGCCGCATAGATCGATTCCGCACGGGCCTCGTCGATCAGCATCATCGCGCCCTTGGTCAGCTTCTGAGCGACGAGGAAATCCTCCTCGGCTGCGGCCAGGACATCGACGATGGCGTTGCCGAGGGCGAGGACATCCGTGCGGGGCTTGGTCATGGGCTGGTGTCCGGGATTGCGCGGCGGAAGTGCCGGAAAGGAAGGTGCGGGCGTGTCGCATCCGCACGGCGCGGGGTCAAGCGGAGCTGTTCAACCTATATCGCGCCGCGCGATGGCCTCGTCGAGAATAGCGGCAAGCCGCCGCAGATCCTCGACGTCGAGCTCGCCGATCTCGCGGGCGAGGCGGTTGGCGAGCAGCGTCGCTTCGGCATCGAGGCCGGCAGTATCGACCGTGACGCGTGGGTGCGAGAGGTCGGCGAGGCGGACGAGTTCGTCGGCCTCGTCCCAGATCACGCCGAGGAGATGGATGGTGCCCTGGATCAGGGTGAAGGTGGGGCGGCCGCGCTTGCCGTGCTCGAGCGCCGAGAGATAGGCCGGCGTGACGCCGAGGCCCTCCGCCATCTCGGCGAGGGTGAGGCCGCGGCGCTGCCTGAGTTCGCGCACGCGCCGGCCGAAGGGCGTCACGGCCCGTATTCCTTGAGCCGCCGCAGACGGACATAAAGCGCGCCGGAGCCGCCATGGCGCTGCTCGGCCTCCTCGAAGCCGAGCACGAGCGAGCGCAGTTCGGAAAGCCTGAGCCAATGCGGAACCATGCGGCGCAGCACCCCGCGCTCCTCGCCGAACAGGCTTGGCCCCGCTCCGCCCTTCCCGGTGACGACGAGGGTCAGGCGGGTGCCGCGGGACTGCTCGCGGCGCAGGAAGCCGCGCAGCGCCATATGGGCCTCGTCCTGGCGCATGCCGTGCAGGTCGATGACCGCTTCGACGCCCTGCTGGCCGCGACGCAGCTGCGTCCGCAAACGGCGCTCGATCGGCGCCAGCGGTGGTGCCGCGGGCAGGGTCTTGGGCACTGTGACAGAGGCCGCGGCGATCAGTGCAGCCGTCTCGGTCGCCGGCGCCGGAGGCGCCTGGGGGGCCGGTTCCGGCTCGATCGGCGCACGGCCGGGCAGCGGCTTGACCGACCGCGCCACCTGTCGCCAGAGCGCGATATCGGTCTCTGTCAGCGTCTTGCCCCGGCGCGAGCGCATTTCAGCGCGGCCAGAGCACGGTGAAGGCGACGGGATGCCGGATCAGCCCGGCGCGATGGCCGGCAGCCGGGCCCGAGCCGACGAAGATGTCCATCCGGGCCGGGCCGAGAATGGCGGAGCCGGTGTCCTGCGCGATCATCAGCCGCGCCAGCCGTTTGTCGCCGCCGCTGCCATCGGGAATCGTCGCATCGATCCAGACCGGCAGGCCATAGGGCCAGGCCGTGCGGTCGATGGCGATGCTGCGCAAAGGCGTCAGCGGCAGACCGGCGCCGCCGATCGGCCCGCTCGCGGGCGGCAGGTCGTCGCGGCGGGCGAAGAAGACGAAGGATCTGTTCTGGCGGATGAGGTCGCGCGCGAAGCCGGCATCGGCCTTCAGCCGGGCGACGAGCCGATCCATCGTCATCTGCTCGGGCGGAATGGCCTCGCGCTGGCTGAGGACACGGCCGAGCGAGGTGTAGGGATGGCCGTTGCGGCCGGAATAGGTCAGCCGCGTGACCGACCCGTCAGGCAGGCGCACCCGGCCGGAGCCCTGGACCTGCAACACGAAGCGATCGACGGGATCGCGCAGCCAGAGGATTTCGAGCCCCTGTCCGTCGAGCGCGCCGGTTTCGATCGCGGTGCGGTCCGGAAAGGGCTCAAGACCCTTGTCGGTGCGGCGGGCGGCGGAAAGCGCCTTGTCGAGACCCGGCCAGTCATCGTCCGGGAAACGCGTCACGAGGTCCTTCGGCCGATCGTAGAGCGGCGTCGGGAAAGCATCGGAGCGGGTCAGGGAGCCTTCGAATTCCGGCTCGAAATAGCCGGTGGTGAAGCCGTTCTCGGCCCCGGTGGGGCGGATGCGCCAGAAGCTGAAATGCCGTTCGAAGAAATCGCGGGCCAGATCGCGGCCGACCTCACCCTTCGCGGCCAACGCCCTGGCCTTGTCGCAGGCGGCGGTGAGAGCGTCTGGAAGCGGCACGGCCTGGCGCAGTGGCGGATCGGCCATGCAACCGCGCGCGAAGATCGCGAAGGCCCTGGCATGGTCGTCCCTTGCCCAACCGTCGATCTCTCCGGGCGAGAGCTGCTCGGCCCGGGCACCATCCGGCAAGGGAAAGGGAGCTGCCATGGCGGTCATGGATGCAAGGAGGATCGCCGCCGAAAGCGACAGCGCGATCCCCTTGGCACGGGTCACGCAGCCGATTCGGTGGCGACGAGCAGCCAGTTCGGATCACGGCTGCCGAGCTGGCGTGAGAAGGTCCAGATGTCGTTGACCTCGGAGACCTGCTCGGCGCTGCCGTCGACGACGGCGCCCTGCGCGTCACGGGTGACGCTGATCAGCTGGGAGATGAAGGCGATGGTCACCTGGGCGGTCTTGCCCTTGACGTCGACGGCGGCGAGATCGGCCTTGTCGATCGACACGAAGTTGGATTCCGCCTTCTCGCCGCGCTTCTCGCGCTCGGTGATGGCCTGCTCGAAGCCGTCATAGACGTCCTTCGCGAGCAGACCTTTCAGCATCTTGCGGTCGCCGCGGGCGAAGGCGGTGACGATCGCCTCATAGGCGGACTTGGCGCCGGAGACGAACTCATGCGGATCGAAGCCGGGTTCCTGGCGGATGATCGCCTCGATGCCGGCGCTGATCGGCGAATCCGGCGGGGCCAGATCCTTCCAGCGCTCGGCGGCCGGCGGCTCGGCGGCGACCGGATCATTGGCCGCTCCCGGCAAGCGGATCACATTGTCCCGCTTGTCCGCGCCTTGCGCCTGGTCGGGCCGCATCGGCGGCGTCTCGCGGCGCGCGAAGGGGTCCTTGGGCTGCTCGTGGCCGGTCTTCTGGCCAAGGACGGAGCGCAGCTTCCAGGCGACGAAAACGGCCAGAGCCAAGAAGACCAGAGTCGTCATGTCGAAGGAATTTTGCATTTAGGCGGACCCGCGCTCCCCGTCATGGCTTATGGCCTTCCCGCGCAGCTGCGGAACGCCTTAGCCGTCATATGGTAAGACAGGCTCGTAACATCCACCCCCCACCTTGTGAAGGCGACTTCTTGTGCCGACCCGGCGTCCATGATAGCCGACGCGCGCGCCGCCCGCTGAAAGTGGGCGCAGTCCCGAACGCCGGCAATGGCGCGGGATTTCCCGAGACAGCCTGCCAGAACAAGATGGGACCGATGGCCAACGAACTCCCCAACGGCAATGGCACGGGCGCTGCGGAAGCGGCTCCGAGCTTGAACGCCCTAGTCCAGTACACGAAGGACTTCTCCTTCGAGAACCCCAAGGCGCCGCGCTCGCTCGCCCAGCAGGAGGCCCAGCAGGGCCCGCAGATGTCGCTGCAGGTCAATGTCGGCAGCACCGCGCTCGGTGACGCCGACTACGAGACCGTGCTGCGGCTGGAAGGCAAGGCCGAGCTGAAGGGCGAGACGCTCTTCGCCTTCGACCTCAGCTATGCCGGCGTGTTCCGCCTGCAGAACATCCCGCAGGAGCACATCCACCCCGTGCTGGTGATCGACTGCGCCCGCCTGCTCTTCCCGTTCGCGCGCCAGATCGTCGCGGAAGCGGTGCAGAACGGCGGCTTCCCGCCCTTCTACATTCCGCCGATCGACTTCGCCTCGCTCTACCAGCAGCGCATGCAGGAGCTGCAGGGCCAGCCCGGCGCCACCGCCAACTGACGCCTTCAGGCGCGGAAACGATCAGAGGAAGGGCCCCTTGCGGGCCCTTTTTCATTTGTTGCGGATTATTGTTGTCCTTGCGAAGCCTCCACTGCCTCTCCATTTCGCGCTGATCGATGGCGGACGCCCCGGCAGGGACGCCCGCCTTTTCCGTATCCGATGGAGACCTGATGGACGCCCTTCTGACACTTGCCGCCGACCCCGCTGTCTGGGCCGCGCTCGGGGCATTGATCGCCATGGAGGTCGTGCTCGGCATCGACAACCTGATCTTCATCTCGATCCTGACCAACAAGCTGCCGGAGCACCAGCGCTCGAAGGGCCGCAAGATCGGCATCGGCCTGGCGCTCGTCCTGCGCCTCGCCCTGCTCAGCACCGTCGCCTTCATCGTCAAGCTGACCGCGCCGATCTTCTCGGTCCTGGGCCAATCCTTCTCCTGGCGCGACCTGATCCTGATCGCCGGCGGCCTCTTCCTGGTCTGGAAGGCGACGAAGGAGATCCATCACAAGGTCGATCCCGATCCCGATTCCGCCCTCGCCGCAGGTGGCGGCCGCGCGGCGACGCTGACCTTCGGGGCCGCGATCTTCCAGATCCTGCTGCTCGACATCGTCTTCTCGATCGACTCGATCATCACCGCCGTCGGCATGACCGAGCACGTCCCGGTGATGGTGATCGCCGTCATCGTCGCGGTGCTGACGATGCTGCTCGCCGCCGATCCGCTGGCGCGCTTCATCGACAAGAACCCGACGATCGTGATGCTGGCGCTCGGCTTCCTGCTGATGATCGGCGGCACGCTGATCGCGGAAGGCTTCGGTGTGCATGTGCCGAAGGGCTATATCTACGCCGCGATGGCGTTCTCGGCCCTGGTCGAAGCGCTCAACATGTTGTCGCGCCGGCCGGCGCGGACCGATACCGGCGCCTGAGCCCGCCGGACCGGGCGGCGCGGTCCTACTGGGCCGCGTCGTCGGTGATGCCGAGATAGCCCTTCCAGAGCGGCGCCTTCAGGGAGCCGAGCACGAAGGCCTCATGCGCCTTGAGCGCGGCTTCGTCGAGGCGTGGCGCGAGCGGGCGCTGGCGCTGCGGCTTCTCGACGGTCACGACGGATAGGCCCGCGCGGCCCGCCGCAGCCTCGACGCCGAGGCCGAGCGAGGCCTGCTTTCCGCCGATCAGCTCGATATAGACCTCGGCCAGAATCTCGGAATCGAGCAGCGCGCCGTGCTTGGTGCGGCGGCTGTTGTCGATGCCATAGCGCGAGCAGAGCGCATCGAGGCTGTTCGAGGCGCCGGGATGCTTGCGCCTCGCCATCGACAGGGTGTCGACCACGCGAGCCTGCTCGATCGGCGGCAGGCCGAGGCGCTTGAACTCCATATTGATGAAGCCGACGTCGAAGGCGGCGTTGTGGATCACCAGCCGCGCGCCGGCGATGAACTCCGCGAACTCCTGGGCGACGGCGGCGAAGACCGGCTTGTCGGAGAGGAAAGCCTCAGAGAGGCCGTGGACGTTGAACGCCTCGACCGGCATCCCGCGCTCGGGGTTGATGTAGACGTGATAGTTGCGGCCGCTCGGGCAATGGTTGAGCAGCTCGACGCAACCGATCTCGACGATGCGGTCGCCGTTATTGGCTTCGACGCCGGTGGTTTCGGTATCGAGAACGATCTCGCGCATCGGTTCAGGACCTCGCTTGGAATCTCTTGGCCGCGCCACGTCCAGGCCGGCCAGCGAGCGCCTTCAGGATAGAGCCGACCTCCCGGCCGGCGGCCACGAGCCCGTGCGAGGTGTCCACAAGGAAATGGGCATGGCGCCGCTTTTCGGCGTCGGGCATCTGGCGGGAGAGGATCGCGGCGAGCTTCTCGGCGCTCATGCCCGGCCGGGCCAGGACGCGCTCGCGCTGAACCTCGGCCGGCGCGGTCACGACGAGGACCGCGTCGCAACGCTCTTCACCGCCGGTCTCGAGCAGCAGCGGCACGTCGATGATGGCGAGCCCCGCTCCCTCGCGGCGACAGCGCGCGACAAAGGCTTCCTCCTCCTCCCGCACCAGCGGGTGGATGATCGCTTCCAGCCGGCGCAGCGCCTCCGGATTGCCGAGCACGGCAGCGCCGAGCCTCGCCCGATCGACCACGCCGTCGATCACCGTACCGCGGAAGGCTGCTTCGATCGGGGACGCGGCGCGCCCACGATGCAGGCGATGCACGGCCGCGTCCGCATCATGCAGCGGCACGCCACGCTCGACGAACAGCCCGGCCGTCGTCGACTTCCCCATGCCGATGGAGCCCGTCAGGCCCAGTACGAAGGTCATGATCTCTCCGAACGAATCAGGCCTTCAGGATATCGGCTTCGATCAATGCGCGCAGTGCCGGCGTCACCTGCGGCGTCACACCGAACCAGCGGGCGAAGCCCGGCACCGCCTGATGGAGCAGCATGCCCAGGCCATCGACCGGAATGCCGCCGCGCCGTTCGGTCTCGGCCAGCAGGGTGGTCTTTAGCGGCACGTAGACGATGTCGTCGACGATGGTCCCAGGCCGGAGGCCGGAGAGATCGATTTCCAGCGGCGGCTTGCCCTGCATGCCAAGCGCGGTGGTGTTGACGATGAGATCCGCCTGCCCGACGAGCCGATCGCGTTCGCTCCACTCGCCGGCTTCGAGCGGACGTCCCAACGCCGCCGCCAGCTCCTGCGACCGCTCGGGGCTGCGATTGGCGACGATGATGCGAGCGACTCCGCGTGCCTTCAGGCCGTAGCAGACACCACGCGCCGCACCGCCGGCTCCGAGGATCAGCGCGGTTCCGACCCGTTTCTGCCAGTCCGGCACACTCGCATCGAGATGGGCGAGGAAACCCGACACGTCGCTGTTATCAGCCAGGATGCGCCCGCCATCGCGCCAGAGCGTGTTGACCGCGCCGACGGCCCTCCCGGCTTCGCTGACCTCATCGACCAGCGCCATCATCGCTTCCTTATGCGGAACTGTGACATTGCCGCCGCTGAATTCGCCATCGCGCAGGCGAGCAACGAAGGCCGGCAGATCGGGCGGCGCGACGTCCAGGCGTTCGTAGGAACCGCCGATCTGATGCTGGCGCAGCCATTCGCCATGGATCAGCGGCGAGCGCGAATGGGCAATGGGGTGTCCGACGACGAAGCAGCGAGGCGACATGAGGCGGTCCGATTAACGAGCCAGGCAGCCGAGATCGCGCAGGGCGTCGAGAACGGCGAGCAGGGGGAGGCCCAATATGGTGAAGTGATTGCCTTCGACACGGTCGAAGAGATGCGATCCCAATCCCTCGAGCTGATAGCCGCCGACGCTGGACAGGACCTCGGGACCGACCGTCTCGACGTAGAGCCCGATAAAATCGCTATCGAGGGAGCGCATCGTCAGCCGGGCCGTCTCGCGCCCTTCGGCGATCGGCGCACCATTCCTGGCCAGCACGAACGCGGAATGGAGTTCATGGGTCCTGCCGGCCAGCGCCGCGATCTGCTCGGCTGCGGCAAAGCTGTCGACAGGCTTGTGAAAGGCGATTCCGTCGCAGGTCAGAGTCTGGTCGGCGGCCAGGACGAGGCGGCCCGGTCGATCATGCGAGACGGCGAGTGCCTTGGCGCAAGCGAGCGCTGCCGCGACCTGATCCGCCGGCACCTTCTTCTCGACGAGCGGGTGCTCAACCGCGCGTTCATCGATCCCGGGTTTCAGGACCTCGACCGGGATACCCGCGGCGGCCAGCATGTCGCGGCGGGTCGAACTCCCCGAGGCGAGGATCAAGGGCTCTGCTTCGAGCCAGAGGCCGGTCGGTACGGTCATGTCGCGATGAACTTCATGCGGTGGTCGCGCAGCAGGTCGACGATCGATGCCGCCGTCTCCTCGATCGAACGGCGGGTGACGTCGATGACGGGCCAGCCCTTGCGGGCACAAAGCCGGCGCGATTGGGTGACCTCATCGGCGACCGCGGCGGGATCGACATAGGAGGTTTCGTCGTCTGCACGCAGCGAGAGCAGGCGGTTCTGGCGGATCTGGACGATGCGATCGGGGCTCGCGATCAGGCCGACGATCAGCGGCTTCTTCGCACCTTCAAGCTCCGGCGGCAGCGGGATGTTTGGCACCAGCGGGATGTTGGCGGTCTTGATGCCGCGATTGGCGAGATAGATGCTCGTCGGTGTTTTCGAGGTCCGGCTGATACCGACGAGAATCACGTCGGCATTGTCGAGATCGCCGCCCATCTGCCCGTCATCGTGCAAGAGCGTGTAGTTCATCGCGTCGATGCGGCGGAAATATTCGGTGTTGAGCACGTGCTGCGCGCCGGGCTTCGTCGCCGAGGCCTGGCCGAGATAGGACTGGAACAGCGACAGCACCGGCTGCAGCACCGAGAGGCAGGGGCAGCCGAGCTCGCGGCAGAAATTCTCCAGCTTCTCCTGCCATTCCGGCTCGACCAGCGTGTAGAGCACGACGCCCGGCGAGGATTCGATCTCCGCCAGCACACGGGCGAGCTGCGCCTCCGAGCGAACCAGAGGGTAGACATGCTCGATCGCGGACACGCTTTCATACTGCGCCGCCGCGGCACGGCTGACCGCGATCAGGGTCTCGCCCGTCGCGTCCGACACCAGATGCAGGTGAAAATAGTTACGGACCACGTCGTTCCCCGGCTCGAAGCACTCACTTCATTTAGCGCGCTTTCAGCCGGACCGGAATCGGACATTCGGGCGGAAAGCGCCGGCATGGCAGCCGGACCGAGTTTTCCCGGGGCATGGGGAGCGGTGTGGACAACTTCGCATCCAGAGGGCCGCCGCCGGAGGCCTTGTATAACTCGCCCCAACCATCAACAGCCGGACGGCTGTGCATGGTTAAGGAAGTGTTTCACGTGAATCATTTTGGCGGTCTCGCCGGAGCGGCGGATTCCAATTCGTTAATAAAGCCTTAATAGCCGGTGGCGGCTCCTGCCGGCCCGCGACCCGCTGTCCCACTGCCTGTGGAACGGTTGTGGACAGGATTGGGCCGGGCTATCTCCCCTGTCCAAGAGTCAAAGAAAGAGAGTCTTTCATAGAATCTCTTTTTAGAGAGGAAGCGAGATGGATCGGCGAGCACTCGGAACGATCAGTGAGATGCCCATCTTTCTTCGGGCTCTCGCTGGCGAGACTCTGCCCGTCCCTCCCGTCTGGCTGATGCGTCAGGCCGGTCGCTATCTGCCGGAGTATCGCGAGGTCAGGGCGAAAGCTGGGAGCTTCCTCGCGCTCTGCTACAATCCCGAACTTGCCGCCGAGGTGACGCTTCAGCCGATCAGACGCTTCGGCTTCGATGCGGCGATCCTGTTCTCCGATATCCTGGTCGTGCCGCAAGCGCTCGGCCAGAAGCTCTGGTTCGTCGAGGGCGAAGGACCGCGGCTCGATCCCGTCGCTGATGCAGGCAGGCTGGCCCAGATCGATCGCGTTGCTGCCGTGAGCCAGCTCGACCCTATCCTGGAGACCGTGCAGCGGGTGCGCCGTACCCTGCCCGCAGCGACAGGCTTCATCGGCTTCTGTGGGGCGCCCTGGACCGTTGCGACCTATATGGTCGCCGGGCGCGGCACGCCGGATCAGGGGCCTGCCAAGGCGCTCTTCGCCAAAGATCCAGATCTGTTCCAGGCGATCGTCGATCGCATCGTCGATGCCTCGATCAGCTATCTGAATGCGCAGATCGCTGCCGGTGTCGATGCGGTGCAGATCTTCGACAGTTGGGCGGGAGCGCTCGGCCCCGATGATTTCAGGCGTTGGTGCATCGCGCCGACGCGGCGAATCGTCGACGGCGTCCGGGCCGTTCATCCTCAGGCCCGCATCATCGGCTTCCCGCGTGGAGCCGGCAGGCTGATCCCGGAATACGTTGCCGGCACGGGCGTCGATGCCGTAGGGCTCGAAACCGATATCGACCGGAGCTTTGCCCGCGAGGCGATCCAGTCGATCGTGCCGGTTCAGGGCCATCTCGATCCGCTCCTGCTCAGGGCCGGCGGAGCGGAACTGGAAAAGGAGATCGAGATGATCCTGACCGCCTTTGGCGACCGGCCATTCATCTTCAATCTCGGACACGGCATTCTGCCGGACACGCCGATCGCTCATGTCGAGCGGCTGCTGAAGGCGGTTCGGGGCTGAGGATCAGGACATGTATGAGTGGATCAAGGCTTTCCACGTCGTCGCCGTCATCTCGTGGATGGCCGGCATGCTCTATCTGCCGAGGCTGATGGTCTACCATGCCGAAGCCCAGACCGGCTCGATCCAGTCCGAGACCTTCAAGATCATGGAGCGGCGGCTGCTGAAGGGCATCATCAACCCGGCGATGATGCTGACCTGGGTGCTCGGCCTCTACCTCGCCTGGTATGCGTTCGGCTTCAAAGGTGGGTGGCTGCACGCCAAGCTGCTGCTGGTCGTCATCCTCTCCGGCATTCACGGGATGCTGGCCAAACACGTGCGGGCCTTTGCGGAGGATCGCAACCAGAAGCCGGCCCGCTACTTCCGCATCATCAACGAGGTGCCGGCCGTTCTGATGCTCGCAATCGTCATTCTCGTCATCGTCAAGCCGTTCTGACGGCCGATCATGCTTCCGGCTTGAGTCCCGGCGCATTTCCCGCTATCAGGACACTGCGCTTCTCCAGCGTCCTCCCTGTTGTCGACTATTCGTGAGCGATCTGCCGCTGCAGCAGCTCATGTCGCGCAACCTCCGCGCAGGTCCGGCCAGGACCGAAGTCGATCAATCCAGTACCGTCCCCCGCCCCTGCTGGTTCGCAGGGCGTTCACGATCCGGGTGCCCCATGCGGGAAATCAAGCTTCAAGAGCTCAAGAGCAAATCGCCGACCGAACTGCTGGCTTTCGCCGAGGGGGTCGAGGTCGAGAACGCCAGCACGATGCGCAAGCAGGAGCTGATGTTCGCCATCCTCAAGCAGCTCGCCGCCCGCGAGACCGAGATCCTGGGCGAGGGCGTGGTCGAGGTTCTGCAGGACGGGTTCGGCTTCCTGCGTTCGCCCGATTCGAACTACCTGCCGGGGCCCGACGACATCTACGTCTCGCCGTCGCAGATCCGGAAGTTCGGCCTGCGCACGGGCGACACCGTCGAAGGCCCGATTCGTGGCCCGAAGGATGGCGAGCGCTATTTCGCCCTGCTCAAGGTCAACACGGTCAATTTCGAGGACCCGGAGAAGATCAAGCACAAGATCCACTTCGACAACCTGACGCCGCTCTATCCGGACCAGCGGCTGAAGCTCGAGGTGCAGGATCCGACCAAGAAGGACTTCTCGCCGCGCGTGATCGATATCGTCGCGCCGATCGGCAAGGGCCAGCGCGCCCTGATCGTCGCGCCGCCGCGGACCGGCAAGACCGTGCTGCTGCAGAACATCGCGCAGTCGATCACCACCAATCATCCGGAATGCTATCTGATCGTTCTGCTGATCGACGAGCGGCCGGAAGAAGTCACGGACATGCAGCGCTCGGTGAAGGGCGAGGTCGTGTCCTCGACCTTCGACGAGCCCGCCTCGCGCCACGTCCAGGTTGCCGAGATGGTCATCGAAAAGGCCAAACGCCTGGTCGAGCACGGCCGTGACGTCGTCATCCTGCTCGACTCGATCACGCGCCTCGGGCGCGCCTACAACACCGTCGTGCCGTCCTCCGGCAAGGTGCTGACCGGCGGTGTCGACGCCAACGCCCTGCAGCGGCCGAAGCGCTTCTTCGGCGCGGCCCGAAATATCGAAGAGGGCGGCTCGCTCACCATCGTCGCCACCGCGCTGATCGATACGGGCTCGCGGATGGACGAGGTGATCTTCGAGGAGTTCAAGGGCACGGGTAACTCGGAAATCGTGCTCGACCGCAAGGTGGCCGACAAGCGCATCTTCCCGGCGATCGACATCCTCAAATCCGGAACCCGCAAGGAGGAGCTCATCACGCCGCGCTCCGATCTGCAGAAGACCTATGTGCTGCGCCGCATCCTCAACCCGATGGGTCCGCAGGACGCGATCGAGTTCCTGATCGACAAGCTTCGCCAGACCAAGCAGAACTCCGAGTTCTTCGATTCGATGAACACCTGAGGCACCTGCCTCCAGAACACCGATTTGATTCGCCGCCGTATTGATTGCCCAAGCCGGCAGTCGGTGCGGCGGCGAAGTCGTTTTGTGGGCCTTTTGACCAACCGTGGCGCGTTGATCGATTCGGAGCCGGTCATCTTTGTCTGGAGTCGGTTGGTGTCCGCAGGCCGACTAGGTATGACCCCCGCGTTTCTTCGCGCTTTGCCATCTTCCGCAGAGTCATACCGCTGTTCCAAACGGCAGTCGGACGCGCGAGCTCGCGCTGAGGCCAACGAGAGGCAGTCCCTGATCGCCGATTCGGTAGCGTAATGATTGCCAAACGGCGGAAGATAGCCGGTTGCTGCTGGTTTGCAGCCGAGCACGCCTGAAGCATCAGCGCGGCCGGTGCGAAACGCAGGGCCTCCTCATCCGGCGGGCATTGCCGGCAGCACGGGCTGGAGGCACGGCAGGGTTTGACTGGCCCTCGCTGGTAAAGCACACCCTCCCAAAGCCTCACCGAGCATCGATCAGCCACCATGGCCGCAGCAGATACCGACACATCCGAAGCCCATCCCACCATCGTCGCTTTGTCGTCGGCGCCTGGCCGCGCTGGCGTGGCGGTTGTGCGGGTGTCGGGCCCGCGCGTCCGATTCGTCCTCGAAACGGTTGCAGGAGTCATACCCGAGCCGCGTGTGGCGACGCTGCGTCGGCTGTCGGATGGAAATGGTATGACCGTGGATACTGCGCTAGTGTTATTCTTCGCGGCACCGGCGAGTTTTACCGGGGAGGATGTCGCCGAGTTCCACATCCACGGTTCCCGCGCAGTGCTCGCGCGAATTCTGGTCATACTTGCGGCACTACCGGGAGTCAGGCTGGCAGAAGCGGGGGAATTCACCCGCCGTGCCTTCGAGGCCGGCAAGCTCGATCTCGCCGCGGTCGAGGGTTTGGCCGATCTGATCGATTCGGAAACGGAATGGCAGCGCAAGCAGGCGCTGCGCCAGATGGACGGCGCTCTCGGCGTTGTCGCGCAGGCATGGCGGGGCAAGCTCATCAAGGCGATGAGCCTTCTGGCCGCAGAGCTTGATTTCTCCGACGAAGGTGACGTGTCGGGGCCGCTGCAGGAACAGGCGCTGGGGTTCGCGGTGGACGTTCTGGTGTCGCTGCGCGATGCCCTCGGCAGCTTCGCCATGGGCGAGCGTGTGCGGGAAGGTTTTGTGGTCGTGCTGGCCGGGCCGCCCAATGCCGGCAAGTCGACACTGCTGAATGCATTGGCGCGGCGGGAGGTCGCGATCGTTTCACCGATCGCCGGTACGACGCGCGACGCACTCGAAGTACGCCTCGATCTCGCTGGCTTGCCCGTCATTCTGATCGACACGGCCGGCCTGCGAGACAGCACCGATCCAATCGAGGCCGAAGGCGTCAGGCGCGCCCGGGCGCTTGTGGATCGAGCGGACCTCGTCCTCGCTCTGCGAAGCATCGATTCGGAGCCGTATCGAATCCATGAAGCTGCTCCCACGCTGCCAATTGCGACGAAGTCGGATTTGGGCGGAACTGCCCTGCCCGGCGAGCGGGCCATTTCGGTCAAAAGCGGCGACGGGGTTTCCGAGCTTCTGAATGAGATCGTTACGCGTTTGCAAGCGCTGGGTCAGGCCGAACCGGCGCTCCTGACACGCGAGCGCCACCGCGCCGCGGTGGCGGACGCGATCACCGCATTGGAGCGAGCCGTGACGGCTGGTCACGGGCAAAGCGAACTGCTGGCGGAAGACATGCGCCTGGCCGTCGTCGCCTTGGAACGGCTGGTCGGCCGCATCGATGTCGAGGATGTGCTCGACCAGCTGTTTTCTGGATTCTGCATCGGAAAGTGACAGCCGGCGTCCCATTTCATCGCTTTTCCGCGATTGCCGTTGACCCACCTGTCTCGCTTCGCTAGCGAAACACCATGTCCATTCATCCGCAGCATTACGACGTCGTCGTCGTCGGTGGCGGCCATGCCGGAACCGAAGCGGCTGCCGCCGCGGCGCGCTATG
Organism: Allobosea sp. RIT-PG3_2; assembly: GCF_057321085.1. Taxonomy (NCBI): domain Bacteria; kingdom Pseudomonadati; phylum Pseudomonadota; class Alphaproteobacteria; order Hyphomicrobiales; family Alloboseaceae; genus Allobosea; species Allobosea sp. RIT-PG3_2. The sequence goes on from NZ_JBXWCA010000011.1 coordinate 133,988, forward strand.
GCGCGCGCACCGCGCTGGTGACGCATAAGCCCGAGACGATCGGCGTGATGTCGTGCAACCCGGCCATCGGCGGGCTCGGCAAGGGTCATCTGGTCCGGGAGATCGATGCGCTCGACGGGATCATGGCGCATGCCGCCGATTTGGGCGGCATCCAGTTCCGCATGCTCAATCGGCGCAAGGGTCCGGCCGTGCGCGGCCCGCGCGCCCAGGCCGATCGGAAACTCTATCGCCTTGCCGTGCAGGAGTTGCTTGCGCGGCAAGAGAACCTCGACATCGTTGCCGGCGAGGTCTTCGACCTCTTGGTCGACGCGGAGCGCGTCGTCGGCGTCGTGCTGGCGGATGGACGTCGATTCGTTACCGGAACGGTCGTGCTGACAACCGGCACCTTCCTGCGTGGCCTGATCCATGTCGGCGAGACCCGCATCCCGGCCGGGCGCGTCGGCGAAGCGCCGTCCCTCGGCCTCTCGGCCACGCTGGAGCGTCACGGTTTTCCCTTGGGACGGCTCAAGACTGGAACCCCGCCCCGGCTCGACGGCCGCAGCATCGATTGGGCGGCGCTCGAAATGCAGGCCGGCGACGAGCCGCCGGAACCGTTCTCAGCGCTTACGCCGGCCATTACCAACCCACAGATCGCCTGCGGCATCACGCGCACGACGCTGGCGAGCCACGAGCTGATCCGGGCCAATCTGCATCGTGCGCCGATGTTTTCTGGGCAGATCGAGGGACGCGGCCCACGCTATTGTCCGTCGATTGAGGACAAGGTCGGGCGTTTCGGCGACCGCGACGGCCACCAGATCTTCCTGGAGCCCGAGGGCCTGGACGACGACACCGTCTATCCGAACGGCATCTCGACCTCGCTGCCCGAGGATGTTCAGCTTGGCCTGTTGAAGACGATCCCCGGTCTAGAGCGCGCGGCGATGCTGCGGCCCGGCTATGCGATCGAGTATGACTTCGTCGATCCGCGCGCGCTGAAGAATACGCTGGAGACGCGCGCCATCGGTGGACTGTTCCTGGCGGGACAGATCAACGGCACGACGGGTTATGAAGAGGCGGGCGCGCAGGGCCTGCTCGCAGGGCTCAATGCCGCGCGACTTGCTGGCGGCGCTGAGCCGGTGGTCTTCGATCGGACCCAATCCTATATCGGCGTTCTCGTCGACGATCTCGTCACGCATGGCGTTACGGAACCGTACCGAATGTTCACGTCGCGAGCCGAATTCCGCTTGTCGCTCCGCGTCGACAATGCCGACGAGCGGCTGACGGCGCTGGGTGCCCGGCTCGGAATAGTCGGCTCGATCCGACGGGCGGCGTTCGACGACCGGCACGGAGAGATCGGGATGTTGCGCGAGACGCTGCAAAACCTGTGGCTGACGCCTCAGCAGGCAGAAGGCGTTGGCCTGCAGCTCAATCGCGACGGGGTGCGACGTAGCGCGTACCAGATCCTCTCCTACCCGGATGTCGATTTCGAGCGGCTAGCGGCGGTTTGGCCCGAGTTGCACCGCTGGCCGGCCTCAGTGACGGCGCGCGTCACGGCGGATGCCGTCTATGCGGTTTATCTCGACCGGCAGGCCGCGGAGATCCAGGCCTATCGTCGCGATCAGGCGCTGAAGGTCCCCGTCGATCTCGATCTCGACGCCATTTCCGGGCTGTCAAACGAGCTCAAGGCGAAGCTTGCGGTGCAGCGACCGGCTGATCTGGCGCAGGCTGGGAAGATCGAAGGCATGACTCCAGCGGCTCTGACACTGCTGGCGGCGCATGCGCGGAAGAGCCGGGCGGCGACGGTTTTATCCACAGGATCGACGTGACTGTTGATAAGGAAGACCGTCAGCACGCTTTGCGCTTGACGCCTGTTTCACGTGAAACAGAGGAACGACTGGCCCTGCTCGTCGCGGAGCTGGAACGTTGGCAGGCGGCGAAAAACCTCGTCTCCTCGGCAACTCTGTCCGAGGTCTGGACCCGTCACATCGCGGATTCGCTGCAGATCTTCAATCTCGCAGCCGGGTGCGAGCGCTGGCTCGATCTTGGCTCAGGAGGCGGTTTTCCCGGGCTGGTGATCGGCATTTGCTTGGCAGAGCAGGGCCGGGGCCAGATCGATCTCGTCGAGAGCAATGCCCGCAAATGCGCGTTTCTGCGTCATGCAGCGAGGATTACCGGCGCACCTGTCCGGGTTCACGCCGCACGGATCGAGGATGCGATCGGCGATTTCACCGGCAAGGTCGATGTCGTCACCGCGCGTGCGTTGGCGCCACTGACCCAGCTTCTCGATTGGTGCGAAGATTTGTTGAGAAACGGCACTCTCGGCCTCTTTCCCAAGGGACAACATCTAGATGCGGAATTGACCGACTCAGCAAGATATTGGAAGATTCAAGCGACGACGGTTTCCTCCGTGACAGATGCCGCTGCGCGAATCCTGAAGGTTCGCTCGGCCGAGAGACGAGCCGATTCATGACTGAGGTCCCATCTGCGACACCATCGCGCCGCCCGCGCGTGATCGCGCTCGCCAACCAGAAGGGCGGCGTCGGCAAAACGACGACGGCGATCAATCTGGGGACGGCCCTGGCGGCGATCGGCGAGAAGGTGCTGATCGTCGATCTCGATCCGCAGGGTAACGCTTCGACCGGGCTGGGCGTCGATCGCCGCAACCGGAAATCCTCGACCTATGACGTGCTTTGCGGCGATGTCGGCTTGGGTCAGGCGCTCCAGCCGACGGCCGTTCCAGGTTTGTCGCTGGCACCTTCAACGCTCGATCTGCTTGGCGTGGAGCTGGAGATTGCTTCCGCCAAGAACCGGGCGCACCGTCTGAAGATCGCAATCGACGAGCTGTGCTACGACCAGCGCTGCCAGGACCTGACCTATGTCCTGATCGATTGCCCGCCTTCGCTCAGCCTGATCACCATCAACGCGATGACGGCCGCCGATGCCGTGCTGGTGCCGCTGCAATGCGAATTCTTTGCACTGGAAGGTCTCAGCCAGCTGCTCAAGACGGTGGAGCAGGTCCGCGCCGGCCTCAATCCGCGTCTGATCATCCAGGGCGTGGTGCTCACCATGTTTGATCCGCGCAACAATCTGTCGGGTCAGGTCATGGCAGATGTGAAAAGTTTCCTTGGAGACAAGGTTTATGAGACTGTGATCCCACGTAATGTGCGGATCTCCGAGGCCCCGTCCTATGGCAAGCCTGCACTGCTCTATGATCTGCGCTGTTCGGGGTCGCAGGCCTATCTGCGGCTGGCGTCGGAAGTGATCAAGCGCGAGCGCGCCCTACGCGCGGCCGCCTGAAGCAAGCAACGAGGTTACGAGGAATGGCAATGGCCGAAGAACAGGGGCGTTCCCGCCTTGGCCGCGGTCTGGCGGCACTGATCGGCGATGTCGGCGAGGAAATCGGCGCGATCGAGCGGGCGCGTGGACAGCGCCGGGTGCCGGTCGAGTTCCTGCGGCCGAGCGCCCGCAATCCACGTCGCAGCTTCGCCGAGGATGATCTGGAGGAGCTGACGACCTCCGTCCGCGAGCGTGGCATCCTGCAGCCCATCATCGTTCGCTCGATCCCCGGAATGATCGACGCCTATGAGATCATTGCCGGCGAACGCCGCTGGCGCGCGGCCCAGCGCGCCGAGTTGCACGATGTGCCGGTCATCCTCGTCGAGGCTGATGATCGAGAAGCGCTCGAGATCGCCATCGTCGAGAACGTCCAGCGCACGGACCTCAATGCGATCGAGGAAGCCGCCGGCTATGAGCGGCTGATTGCCGAGTTCAGCTACACGCAGAACGATCTGGCCCGCGTGATCGGCAAGAGCCGCAGCCATGTCGCCAATACGCTGCGCCTGTCGAAGCTGCCGGAGTCGGTGCGCAAGATGGTGAGCGAAGGCGTCGTTTCGGCTGGGCATGCGCGCGCATTGCTTTCCGTTTCGGACCCGGAATTCATGGCGCGCAAGATCGTCGACGAAGGTCTGAGCGTTCGCGACATCGAGCGGGTCGTGCAGGAAGAATCCCGGGGCGAAACGAAAAGTGCCGTCCCGGCGAAGCCGAGGGTGGAGAAGGATCCGGACACAAGAGCTCTCGAGAAAGCTCTCGAGGAAGCTCTCGGCCTTTCCGTTTCCATTGGCCATCGGTCCAACGGGTCGGGCGAGGTCAAGATCGGCTACAAGACGCTCGAACAGCTTGACGCGCTCTGCCGCGGCCTGAAGGCCTGATCAGTCCGCTCGATTGGATCGCCCGACACGGGCAAGCGTCCACAAGGCGCGGGTCGCGATGGCGCGGCCCATATCGGAGCTCTGGCGCGTGGCCAGGATGGCGTTGCCAAGCAGGCCCACTGCATCGTTCAGCTTGGCGCTGGACCAAGTGTTGAGGGCGGCTTCCGTGGTCGCGATACGTGGATAGGGCAGGCGCATGGTTCCCACGACGTCCCTGACACCTCGCCCGGCATCGATCGCCTGACGGGCCTTGAGCAAGGCCAAGGCCTGGCGCAGTACGGCGCCGAGCATCACGCCGGGGTCGAGCCCCTCGCTGCTGAGCTTGGCCTGGGCGAGATCGAGCACGGGCAGCTTCCCGGCAAAGACGGCATCGACGAGCATGGCCTGCTCGCGCTGGGCCGTGTCGCCGACGACCGCTTCGACATGCTCGGCGAGGATGGCGGGCTCCGAGCCGACATAGAGCAGAAGCTTCTCGATCTCCCGGCGCGAAGTCTGCCTGTCGCCCCCCAGCAAGCCGGCGAGATGGTCGCGGGTGTTCCTGTCGATCGACTTCGCGGCGCCCCGGACCATCTCGTCGATGATCGTGCCGAGATCACGGGCGGCATCGCCATAGCAGGGCACTGCGAGGGCGGTCCTGGCCCTCTCGCAGGCCGTGCGCAGCGGGTTCGTACGCTGGAGATCGCCGGCTTCGACGATGACGAGCGCGTCCTGCGAGGGCGTCGCCAGCAGCGGCTCGACGGCGGCCTGCAAGGGCTTGGATGTCGGGGAGACGCGAATGGCGCGCCGGCCGCCAAAGAGGCCGATGGTGTTGGCTTCGTCGACCAGTCTCAGGGGATCGGCGGCAACGACATCGCCGTCCATGCGGATGAGCTGGAAAGCGTCGTTCGGATCGTCGACGCTGGATCGGGCCAGCGCGCTTGCCCGCTCGGAGACGAGCCCCGCATCGGGGCCGTAGATCAGGACAAGGCGCCAGGCTGGATCGAGGCGCGCCAGCGTGCGTTCCGCCTCATGGGCCTTGATCGCGACCATGACCGATCAGGAGGTAAGGTCGGCGGCGACCAGTCCCCGGACGATGGTGGCGAGGTTCTTCGCCGCGCGGACCTGGGCGTCGCGTGCCGCGCGCACCGTGGCGAAGCGCTGGGAGGAACGCTCATAGGGGGCGCGGACGGAGTTGGTGCCGGATGAGACGACCTCGCCCGTTCCGATGCGTGTGACCTTCCAGGTCGCCGTTGCGACCAGAACCGCCGAATCGGCCCGGCCATTGGCGTAGTCGACGGTGACGACCTCGACCGACTCCGAGATCGCCGCGTCGAGCCTCAGCTTCCTCTGGGCGTCGGGCTCGCCGCCGCCATCGAGCTCGAAGACCAGTTCGTTGCGGAAATAATGGCCCATCAGGCCCTTGATCTCGGGAATCTCGATGCTGCGCATCGCCGATTTGACGCTGCCGCCCACCGTGCTCGAGGTGTACTCGGAGTACAGCGGCTGGAAGCAGCCGCCGGCGAGCGTCGCTGCAGCAAGGATGGCTGCCAGCAGCGTGCGACGGGGGAGAACGGCTTCAGACGACGACATTCACGATTCTCCCGGGAACCACGATGATCTTGCGGATGGCGCGCCCTTCGAGGGCCCGCTGCACCGCTTCGTTGCCGCGAACGACGGTTTCGACCGCCATCGTATCGGCATCGGCCGGAACCGTCACCTCCGCGCGCTTCTTGCCGTTGAGCTGGACGGGCAGCGTGATGCTGTCGTCCTTCAGCAGCGCGGTTTCGACCTCCGGCCACGATGCCTCTCCGGCGAGACCCGGCAGGCCCAGCGCCTGCCAGCACTCCTCGGCCAGATGCGGCATCATCGGCGCCACAAGCTGGGTCACGATCGTGGCGGCCTCAAGGAGGGCGAAGGCGATATCGGCGTCGAGCTCAGCCTTCTCGGCCGCGGCATCGAGCGCCTTACCGATGGCGTTGGTCAGCGTATAGACATGCGCGATGCAGCGATTGAAGGCGAGACGCTCGATATCGGCGGCGACCGCGTCGAGGGCGCGCTGGCTCGCCTTGCGCAGCGTCAGCGCCGCCTCGCCGATCGCGGCGGGCTTTGCGGCCTTGCCGCCGGTGCGCTCGGCAATCTCCGCGACCAGGCGCCACAGACGCTGGACGAAGCGGGCGGCGCCCTGCACGCCCTCATCGGTCCAGATCACGTCGCGATCGGGCGGCGAATCGGAGAGCATGAACCAGCGCGCCGTGTCGGCACCGTAGGAGGCGATGATGTCGTCGGGGTCAACGACGTTCTTCTTGGACTTCGACATCTTCTCGATCGCGCCGATCTCGATCGGAGCGCCGGTCTCGACATCGAAACCCTTGCGTTCGTTGCCGGAGACATCGATGCGGACGTTGCCGGGCTCGACCCAGCTGCCATCGGCGGCGCGATAGGTCTCGTGCACGACCATGCCCTGGGTGAACATGCCGGCGAAAGGCTCGTCCAGCCCGGCATGACCGGTCTTCTTCATCGCGCGGGTGAAGAAGCGCGAATAGAGCAGGTGGAGGATCGCGTGCTCGACGCCGCCGATATACTGGTCGACCGGCAGGAAGCGATCGACCGCCTTGCGGTCGGTCGGGCTTTCGGTCCGCCAGGGATCGGTGAAGCGCGCGAAGTACCAGGACGAATCGACGAACGTGTCCATCGTGTCCGTCTCGCGGCGCGCCGGCTTGCCGCATTGCGGGCAGGCGACATGCTTCCAGGTCGGATGATGGTCGAGCGGGTTGCCGGGTTTCTCGAAGGAGACGTCGTCCGGCAATTTCACCGGCAGATCGGCATCCGGAACCGGGATCGTTCCGCAGTCGGAACAATGGATGACCGGGATCGGGCAGCCCCAGTAGCGCTGGCGCGAGATGCCCCAGTCGCGCAGGCGGAAATTGACCTTGCGCTGGCCGACGGGACGGTTGCCCCGGGTTTCGCTTTCGAGGCGGCGCGCGACCTCCTCCTTGGCTTCCGCGATGGTCATACCGTCGAGGAAGCGTGAGTTGATCATGCGGCCGTCACCGTCATAGGCGGTGTCGGTGATGACGAAACCGGCGGGATCGGTGCCTTCGGGCGCCACGACCGGGGTATTACCCAGGTCATACTTGTTGACGAAGTCGAGGTCGCGCTGGTCATGCGCCGGGCAACCGAAGATGGCGCCGGTGCCGTATTCCATCAGGATGAAGTTGGCGACGTAGACCGGCAGCGTCCAGTTCGGATCGAAGGGATGGACGGCGCGCAGGCCGGTGTCGAAACCGAGCTTCTCGGCCTTGTCGATGTTCTCCTGCGCCGTGCCGGTGCGCTTGCATTCCTCGATGAAGGCCTGCAGCGCGGGATTGTTCGTGGCCATCGCCTTGGCGATCGGATGGTCGGAAGCGACCGCGACGAACCTGGCGCCGAACAGCGTATCCGGGCGGGTCGTGTAGACCTCGACCTCATCCTGCCCAACGGCATTCGATTCGAGGGCGAAACGAACCAGCAGGCCTTCGGAACGGCCGATCCAGTTCCTCTGCATCAACCGGACCTTGTCCGGCCAGCGGGTCAGGCCGTCCAGCGCGTCGTGCAACTCCTGGCCATACTCGGTGATCTTGAAGAACCACTGGGTCAGCTCGCGGATCTCGACCGGCGCGCCGGAGCGCCAGCCGCGTCCGTCGATGACCTGCTCGTTGGCGAGCACGGTCTCGTCGACCGGGTCCCAGTTGACCTTGGCGGTCTTGCGGTCGACCAGCCCGGCCTTCAGGAAGTCCAGGAACATCTTCTGCTGGTGGCGATAATAGCTGGGGTCGCAGGTCGCCAGCTCGCGGCTCCAGTCGAGCGACAGGCCCATCGACTTGAGCTGCTTGCGCATCGTCGCGATGTTCTCGTAGGTCCACTCGCGCGGATGGACCTTCTTCTGCTTGGCGGCGTTCTCGGCCGGCAGGCCGAAAGCATCCCAGCCCATTGGATGCAGCACCGAGAAGCCCTTGGCGCGCTTGTAGCGCGCGACGACGTCGCCCATCGCATAGTTGCGGACATGGCCCATATGGATGCGGCCGGACGGGTAGGGGAACATCTCGAGGACGTAGTAGCTCGGCCGCGTATCGTCGTTCCTCGTCTCGAAAAGCTTGCGCTCCTCCCAGACGGCGCGCCATTTCGGCTCGGACTCTTTCGGGTTGTAACGTTCGACGGCCATGTCAGCGGGCAATTCTTGCGGGTTTGCCGGCTCCCGGAGGCAGGCCGGCGCAGGGGCTGAATGCAAAAACCGGATGCCGGATTCTCGCAATCTGCTCTAGGACACCATTGCGCGCACGCGGTCAACGGCGCGCAGGGCATGAGAGGCTGGCAGATGAGCGATACGGTTACGCGTTTGGAGGCGACCCGGGGGGCGATCGCGCGAGTCGCGCGCGATTTCGGGCGCAAGCCCGAGAGCGTCACGCTGATCGCCGTGTCGAAGACGATGCCGGCCGAGGCGATCCTGCCTGCGCTCGAAGCCGGCCAGCGCATCTTCGGCGAGAACTATGTGCAGGAGGCCAAGGCGAAGTGGCCGGCGCTGAAAGAACGCTTTCCCGATGCCGAATTGCACATGATCGGCCCGCTGCAATCCAACAAGGCGCGCGAAGCGGTCGAGCTCTTCGATGCGATCCATTCGCTCGACCGCGAGAGCCTGGCGAAGGAGCTGGCGCGCGAGATCGCGCGGATCGGAAAGGCGCCGCGGTTGCTGGTGCAGGTCAACACGGGCGAGGAAGCCCAGAAGGGCGGCGTCATGCCGGCCGATGCCGATGCGTTCCTCGCGCGCTGCCGCGATGTTCACGGTCTGGTGATCGAGGGGCTGATGTGCATCCCGCCCGCCGACGAGCCGCCCTCGCCGCATTTCGGCCTGCTCGCCAAGATCGCTGCCCGCAACGGGCTCAAGGGCCTGTCGATGGGCATGAGCGCCGATTACGAAGCGGCGATCCAGCTCGGCGCGACCTATGTGCGCGTCGGCAGTGCGATTTTCGGCGCGCGGGGATAGCGCGGCGTCATGCTCGCGCTTGACCCGAACCTCTCTGCGGCAGGCGGGCTCAAGAGCCTTCTTTGGCCGGAGATTCTCGGGTCTGCGCTTCGCTCCGCCCGAGAATGATGGTCTAACTCAGCGGCTGGCCGACATCGATGCGGTTGCCGTCCGGGTCCTCGAAGACGAAGGCGCGCAGGCCGTAATCCTTGTCGCGCAGGCCCTTGACGATGCGCAGGCCGCGCTCGCGGACGATGGCGTGCATGGCGTCGATATCCTCGACCATCATATGGGCGACGTTGAAAGCGGCCGGCTCGTGGCCGGGCTGGAGCGTCAGGTGCAGCTCGGCCGCATCCCGCTTCAGAATCATGAAGCCGACGGGATTGCCGTTCTCGAAGGTTTTCCGGAAGCCGAGGGCGCCGATGTAAAAATCGCAGGCGCGCGCCATGTCGGCGACGGGCAGCATGGCGGCGATCCGCCCGAAGCGGAGGCCGGTGGAGACCGAATCAGTCATCGCAGGTTCTCTAGCTGGGAGCGGCGCGACGATGCGGGGCGGTGCCCGAGGCGTCGGCCGAGTCCGGAGAGGATGTTCGAGACGGTGCTCGGGAGCGCTTCTAGCGCAATGGGGCCTATCTGACCAGAATCCGGCAATGCCGCGCCAGGCGCGGCAGCACCTTGGCGAAGACATGCCCCTCGACCGCGACGCAGCCGGCCGTGGGTGTGAAGCCCGGGCGGGCAAGGTGCCAGAAAATCGCACTGCCGCGCCCGCGAATCACCGGCCTGTCGTTCCAGCCGAGCTCGACGATGACGTCGTAGAGATGATCCTCGCGCTGGAGCCGCTCCTCGGCTTTGCCGGGCGGGCGATCGATCAGGCGGTTGTAGCGCCGGTCTTTCTGGTCGTCGCACCAGGCGTCGCGCGGTCCGATCCGCTTCAGCGGCAGCAGCGTGCGGGGGCGGGCGAGACGGTCGGCGCGGTAGAAGACGCTGCGCAGCGGCAGGCTGGTACGCGGCGTGCCGCCGTCGCCTTCGCGCTTGTCGGTGCGGATGCCGCCGCGGCCGAGCGCGCAGGGAAACACCGCCGAGCCGGCAACGAGGAAGCCCTTGCGGCGGTCGCGAACGGACGCGAAGACCCGCAGCGAGGAGAGATTGCGCGGGCCAAAGGGGGGATGCGGACGGTTTCTCACGGGGATTCCAGGCTGCCTGACTTGCGATGACGACTCAGCGGGCTCATGTTGCCCTAACGATTGCTTCCGAGCGAACCGCCTCATGTCCGTCGTCCATCATATTCTCCTGGTCGATGACGACCAGACCCTGCGCGATGCGCTGGCCGAGCAGCTTGCACTCTATGAGGAGTTCAGGCTGACGACGGCCGGCACGGCTGCGGCGGCGGTCAAGGCCGTGCAGGGCGAGCGCGTCGATCTCGTGGTCATGGATGTCGGCCTGCCCGACATGGACGGGCGCGAGGCGGTCAAGGTGATGCGCAAGAACGGCTTCAAGAGCCCCGTGGTGATGCTGACCGGCCAAGGCTCGGACGCCGACACGGTGCTGGGGCTGGAAGCCGGCGCGAACGATTATGTGGTGAAGCCGTTCAAGTTCGCCGTGCTGCTGGCGCGCATCCGCGCCCATCTGCGCCAATACGAGGCGAGCGAGGATGCGATCTTTCAAGTCGGTCCCTACACCTTCCACCCAGGATCGAAGCTGCTCGTCAGCGAGAAGGGCTCGAAAACCAAGCTCACCGAGAAGGAGACCGCGATCCTGCGCTTTCTCTATCGCGCGGGCAGGAAGCCGATCGCCCGCGAGGTGCTGCTACAGGAGGTCTGGGGCTATAACAGCCAGGTCACGACCCATACGCTGGAGACGCATATCTACCGGCTGCGCCAGAAGATCGAACCTGATCCGGGCAATGCCCGGCTGCTGGTCACCGATGCCGGCGGCTACCGGCTGAATCCCTGACGGATGGCCCTCGACGACGACATGGCACTGCTGGCCCGGCAGCCGCTGCTGAGCCTGATGGAACGCGACGCGCTGCGGTTGCTCGCCTTCGCGGCGGAAAGCCGCATCCTGCGCGCCGGCGACGTGCTGTTCCGTGCTGGCGAACCTTCGGACGGCGCGGTTCTGGTCGTGTCCGGCGCCATCGCGCTGACGGCCCAGGATGATGGCCAGCCGGCGAGCGAGATCATCGGACCCGGTGCCATGATCGGCGAGCTCGCGCTCTTCACCTCGGTGCCCCGCCAGGTCACGGCCATCGCGCGCGAGCCGTCGCAGGTCATGCGGCTGCCGCGCAGCGTGATGCGGCGCGTGCTCGGCGAATCGCCCGATTCGGCCGAGGCGATCATGGCCGCGATCGGCGACAGGCTGCGCGGCTTCGTGGGCGAGCTGTCGGCCGTGCAGAGGGCGCTCGGCGCCATCGACCGCAAGTAAGCGCCGGGAGGCGCGGCCCCTCACGACGATGGCGGGTGCCTGGCGGCGCGGATCGCCGCGAATCGCGGCCAGAGGATATTGATGCACAGGCCGGACAGCACGAGGCCGGCCGCCAGGAATTTCCAGCCCGGCAGGGGTTCGCCGAGCCAGAGCGCGGCGGCGCCCATGCCGAAGACGGGAACCAGCAGGGATGTCGGCGCGACGGTGGCGGCGGCGTAGCGCGACAGCAGCCAGCCCCAGACGGCATAGCCGAACATGACGTTGCCGACAGCCTGCCAGATCGCGGCCGCCCAGGCGGCGAGAGGCGCGCCGGTCAATCCGTCGCGGATCGCAGGCCAACCCTCGAAAAGCCATGACAGCGCGAACAGGGGCGGCACGGCGAACAGGCTGGTCCAGACGACATAGGCGAGCATGTCGACCTGCGGGGTGCTGCGCGCCACGGTGTTGCCGGACGCCCAGCAGAGCGCGGCGCCGAGCACGAGGATGACCCCGAGCGGCGTGGTCGTGCCGTCGGCGTGCCAGAGGATCACGGCAATGCCGCTGGCCGCGAGGAGCAGACCGACGATCTGGAAGGGCTGGACGCGCTCGCGTGTGATCGCCGCGGCGAGCAGGATCGTGAAGAAGGACTGGGCCTGCACCACCAGCGAGGCGAGGCCCGGCGCGATGAAGCCCTTGATGGCGATGAACAGCAGTCCGAACTGGCCGGCGCCGATCAGGATCCCGTAGGCCGCGAGCTTGCTCCAGGGCACGGCCGGCCGCTTCAGGAAGAAGACCGCCGGCAGAAGCGCGAACACGAAGCGCAGGCAGGCGAAGAGCAGCGGTGGAAAATGCTCCACGCCGATATGGATGACGACGAAGTTGGTGCCCCAGACCACCATCACCGCGAGGGTGAGAAGCGCGTCGCGCAGGGATAGCGATGTGGAGGGTGCGGGCTGCACTGGCTCTGGCCGCTGCAAGGAAACGTGCCGCGGCTATATCATGGAAATCCGGGGCAGGATGGCCCGGCGCGGCATGTCCGTGGCGCCTCCGGCACATGGGTGGGTCAGAGGGCCTCTTCAGAGGTCCAGCGTCACCGTGACCGGAACATGGTCGGACGGACGCTCCCAACCCCGGGCCTCGCGCAGGAAGGTGAGGTCGCGCAGCGTCGGCTTCAGCGCGTCTGACAGCCAGATATGGTCGAGCCTGCGGCCCCTGTTCGATGCTTCCCAATCCTGCGCACGGTAGCTCCACCAGGAATAGAGCTTCTCCGGCTCGGGCCGCAGCGTGCGGGCCGCGTCGGTCCAGCCGAGCTCGCTGCGCAGCCGCTCCAGCGTCGTTGTCTCGATCGGCGTATGGCTGACGACGTCGAGCAGCTGCTTGTGGCTCCAGACGTCATGTTCATAGGGGGCGATGTTGAGGTCACCGAGCAGGATCGCGGGTCGGTCGGTCGGCTTCTTCGTCACGCCCCAGGCGCCGATCTCGTCGAGGAAGGCGAGCTTGTGCGCGAACTTGTCGTTCTTCGCGGGGTCGGGGATGTCGCCGCCGGCCGGGATGTAGAAGTTATGGATGGCGATGCCGGCAGCGGGCCCGGCCGCGGTGTCGAGCGTCACCGTCATGTGCCGGGCATCGTTGCGGCCGCACATGGACATCGCGTCCTTCTCGCTGAAGGGCAGCTTCGAGACGATGGCGACACCGTTATAGCCCTTCTGGCCGATGAAGGCCTGATGGACGTAGCCGAACTGGTGGAAGGCCTTGGCCGGGAACTGCTCGTCCGGCGTCTTGGTCTCCTGCAGGCAGAGGACGTCGGGGGCGTAGCGAGCGAGGAACTCGCCGACCATGCCGATGCGCAGGCGGACCGAGTTGATGTTCCAGCTGGTGACGGTGAGTTGCACGCGAGGATTCCGGCCGAGAGGAGGGCGGAAACTCGTTCGGCAAGCAAAAAAAGGCAAGCCGTTTTCGGCTTGCCGATCCGCGTCAGAGCGTGCGCTGGTAGTCGATCACGAAATTCTTCGGATCGGGCCGGCGGCGGGTGTCGAGATTGTAGAGCGAGACCGAGGTCTCGTAGCCCTGTGGATCGATGACGATCCATTGCCGGAGCTCGTTGGCGACGAGATCGAATTTCAGCGTGATCTTCGAGGTGCCGCCGAGCGTCGAACGGTCCTCCAGCCTGACCGACAGGATGTCGCCGTCGATGCTCGCGCCCTTCAGCGTGCCCTCGCGGGCGAGGTCCATGCGCTCGCGCACCAGGAATTTCAGCGGCGTCTGGCCGATCGAGTAGATGTCCTGCGTCGCCAGGCGCTTGTCGCGGACGGCGACCGAGGTGCCGTCGGAGATGACCTCGGTGGTCGTGGGCGGTTCGTATTCGAAGCGCATCTTGCCGGGGCGCTGGATGTAGATGCGCCCTTCGAGACGCCGGCCATTGGCGGCGAACTGGATGAAATTGCCCTGCAGCGTGGCGAAGCTGTTGAGATAGGTGTTGAGCCGCTCGATCGCCTCTTCCTGGGTCGCAGGCGCCGTGCCCTTGGCTTTTGCGGGGGTAGCCGCAGGCTGTGCCGACTCCGGCGCCGATGCTGCCGTGGATGCGGCTGCGCTGGACGAGGCGGGCTGCACGGCGGGTGCATCCGCGGCGGCGGTTCGCGGCACTCCGAGATTGGCAGGGCGTGGCGGCGGCAGGACGAGGCGCGGGGCAGCGGGCTTGGCTGCGACCGGCTTGGGCGGCAGAAGCTGGAGGGGCTGGGCAGCCAACGGAGCGGCTGCGATCGCGCAACCGAAAACCGTCGTCGCCAGAAACGCAGTCCGGACCGCCGGGGTCAATCTATCGAGCAAGGCTGCTCCACTCCCTGTGCCCCGGCCATCCCCATGCCGCAGCTTGCAAACGCGTTACGGCGAGAGGATCGACGGATGCCGGCCTGCCGAAGGTTCAACGCGTGGTCAGCTGCCGAGGTTGCAGCATCGTCATGGCAATTTGAGGACTGGCCTCGGCGGCTGCAAGAGCTTGCCTCGCTTCGCCCGCCTCATTCGTCATGCTGGTTCTGGGTCTCGACCAGGATCTCGCGTTTCCCTGCGTGGTTGGCGGGTCCGACGATGCCCTCGTTCTCCATGCGCTCCATGATGGAGGCGGCGCGATTGTAGCCGATCTGGAGGCGGCGCTGGATGTAGGAGGTCGAGGCCTTCTTGTCGCGCAGCACGACCGCAACCGCCTGCTCGTAGGGGTCGTCGCTCTCGACCGAACCCATGCCGGTCTTGTCGAAGACGGCGCCGTCCTCGTCCTCGCCGGCTTCTTCCTCCTCGGAGGTGACGGCGTCGAGATATTGCGGCCGGCCTTGCGTCTTGAGATGGGCGACGACCTTCTCGACCTCGTTGTCCGAGACGAAGGGGCCGTGCACGCGGGTGATGCGCCCGCCGCCGGCCATGTAGAGCATGTCGCCCTGGCCGAGCAGCTGCTCGGCGCCCATCTCGCCGAGGATGGTGCGACTGTCGATCTTGGAGGTGACCTGGAAGGAGATCCGGGTCGGGAAGTTCGCCTTGATCGTGCCGGTGATGACGTCGACCGAGGGGCGCTGCGTCGCCAGCACGACATGGATGCCGGCGGCGCGCGCCATCTGGGCGAGCCGCTGGATCGTGCCCTCGATCTCCTTGCCGGCGACCATCATCAGGTCGGCCATCTCGTCGACGATGACGACGATATAGGGCAGAGGCTCGAGGTCCATGACCTCCTCCTCGTAGATCGCCTCGCCCGAATGCTTGTCGAAGCCGGTCTGGACCGTGCGGGTGATGACCTCGCCGGCGGCCTTGGCCTCGCCGACGCGGGCGTTGAAGCCGTCGATGTTGCGCACGGCGAGCTTCGACATCTTCTTGTAGCGCTCCTCCATCTCGCGCACCGCCCATTTCAGCGCCACGACCGCCTTCTTGGGGTCGGTGACGACGGGAGTGAGCAGATGCGGGATGCCGTCATAAACGGAGAGCTCGAGCATCTTGGGATCGACCATGATCAGGCGGCACTCCTCCGGTTTCAGCCGGTAGAGGATCGACAGGATCATGGTGTTGATCGCGACCGACTTGCCCGAGCCGGTGGTGCCGGCGACGAGCAGGTGCGGCATGCGTGCCAGATCCGCGATCACCGGCTCGCCGCCGATGGTCTTGCCGAGGCAGAGCGCGAGCTTGTGCTTGGTCGCCTCGAAATCCTGGCTGGCGAGCAATTCGCGCAGGAACACCGTCTCGCGCCTGGCATTGGGCAGCTCGATGCCGATGGCGTTCTTGCCCTGCACCACCGCGACACGCGCCGACACCGCGCTCATCGAACGCGCGATGTCGTCGGCTAGCGAAATCACGCGGGACGACTTCGTGCCCGGGGCTGGCTCAAGCTCATAGAGGGTGACGACCGGGCCAGGTCGGACCTGAGTGATCTCGCCGCGCACGCCGAAATCCTCGAGCACGCCTTCGAGCAGCGTCGCATTCTGCTCCAGCGCATCGGTCGAGACCGCATTGGCCGCGACCTTCTTCGGCTCGGCCAGATAGGTCAGCGGCGGCAGTTCGAAGCTCTCGCGGTCGAGCAGGGAGGGCTGGGCCTCGCGCTGGATGCGCTTGCCGGGCTTCGGCGCGCCGCGCGGCATGGCCACGCGCGGGGCGTTGAGATCGCGCAGGTCCTGCGGCTCGTCATCGAGATCGAAGGGCGCATCGAAATCATCGGCCGGGCGGCTGGCGACGGCGGGGCGGGCGCCCGGAAGCGGCTCGGGATCGAAAGCGGGGCTGGTGCGGCGGGCCGCGGGAGCCTCGCCGAACTGCGGCTCGCGGCGTACGCGGCCATTTTCATCACGCGGGGCGACGCCCGTGTCGACCACCGGCTCGGGCGGCTGCGGCAGACGGCGCAGGATCGCCGCGCGCATGGCCATGGCGCCATGGGCGAGCCAGCCGATCAGGATGACGGTGATGCCGGGCTCGTCGTCGCGGCGCTCCTCGCCGTCCGACCAGCTGTCCTCCGCCTCGTCGCTGTCGAGCGCCGGATCCTCGTCGGTGACGAAGCCGAAGCCGGCAGCGGCCGTGACGGCCAGGATGGCGATGCCGGCATAGAGGAAGCCGACGAGGCTGCCGACGGCGCTGCCGGCGATTCCCGCGATGTTGCGCGTGCCGAAGAGCAGGCCATCGCCGATGACGCCGCCCATGCCTGTCGGCAGCGGCCAGCGCGGCGTTGCCGGGAGAGCGCTGGCGACGGCGGCGGTCGCGGCGACGCCGACGACCCAAAGGCCGAGCTTGAGCGCGCCACGATCGAAGAGATGGAAGCGCATGAGCCTGAGCGCCCAGATCATCGGCGGGAACAGCAGGGCGATGACGCCGAGGCCGATGAGCTGCATCAGTAGGTCGGCGACCATGGCGCCGGGGCGCCCGAGCCAGTTGCGGACCGCGCCGCTGGTGGCGTTGTTGAGGCTGGGATCGTCGACCGACCAGCTCGCCAGTGCGACGGCGATCGCGACCATGAAGGCCAACACGCCGAGCCCGGTCATTTCCGAGGCGCGGCGCGACAGGAACTCCCGCACCGGATCGGGCAGGCGGTCCATGAGCGATTGGGAGCGGCGGATGGTGCGCATGCGGCTTCGGGTTATCCGGACTGTCGGGGCCGCATCATCCGGCCATCAGCGAGAGGTTAGGAAGGCGAGGTTAAGACCCGCTTAACCTTGAGACGTATCGCGGATTGCTGACGCGTCTTGTCGGGAGCCTGGGAACCCCGGACGGCGCCCCGCGCTTGCTCCGGGGATGGCGGAAACCGTGAGGAACGACCGATGTCCGACGAGAGCAGGACAAAGCAGGCCCGCATCGCCCGAATCTGGCGAGGGCGCACGACGCGCGAAAAGGCGGAGGATTATGCGGCCTATCTCCGCAAGGAAGGCGTGACGCCTTTGCAGGAGAAGGCGCTGGGCGCGCAGATGTTTCGGGAAGACCGGCAGACCGAGAGCGAGTTCGTCACGATCCTCCTATTGGGAGAGCGTCGAGGCGATGTCGCGCTTTGCCGGGCCCGATCCGCGCCGGATCCACCACCTGCCGCGCGATGCCGAATTCCTGATCGAGCTGCCCGAAGGCGTGCAGGTGCTGGAGATCGTGCTGAACGAGCCGGGCTGAAAGCCGTCCCCGGCGTAAAAGAAAACCCCGGCGGTCGCCCGCCGGGGTGATGATTTCACGTGAATCGCGCGGCGATCAGTCGTGATAGGCGCGCTCGCCATGCTCGGCGATGTCGAGACCTTCGCGCTCCTGATCGGAGGTGACGCGCAGGCCGACGACGACATCGACGATCTTGTAGAGGATCGCCGAGCCAACGCCGCTGAACACCAGCGTGAACAGCACGGCCTTGACCTGCGCCATCACCGCCGGCCCGAACTCATAGGCTCCGACGACGAGCTCGCCGGGCTTGGTCGAGTAGTCCGGGATGCCGGCGCCGCCGAGCGTGGTGTTGACCAGGATGCCGGTCGCGATCGCGCCGATGATGCCGCCGACGCAGTGGATGCCGAAGACATCGAGCGAGTCGTCGTAGCCGAGCGCGTTCTTCACCGTCGAGCAGAAGACGAAGCAGACGACGCCCGCGACGATGCCTAGGAGGATCGAGCCCATCGGGCCGGCGAAGCCGGCGGCCGGGGTGACGGCGACGAGGCCGGCGACAGCGCCCGAGACCATGCCGAGCATCGAGGGCTTGCCCTTGACCGCCCATTCGATGAACAGCCAGCCGACGGCGGCGCCGGCGGTCGCGACGAAGGTGTTGATCATCGCCAGCGCGGCAGTGCCGTTCGCTTCGAGGTTGGAGCCGGCGTTGAAGCCGAACCAGCCGACCCACAGCAGCGAGGCGCCGATCAGCGTCATGGTCAGCGAATGCGGAGCCATCAGCTCCTTGCCGTAGCCGATGCGCTTGCCGATCAGCACGCAGCCGACGAGGCCGGCGATGCCTGCGTTGATGTGGACGACCGTGCCGCCGGCGAAGTCGAGCGCGCCCCATTTGAAGAGCATGCCGGCATCGGCATTGACCGCATCGAGCGCGGATTGGGCGGCAGTCTTGCCGTCCGCGCCGGCTTCGGCGAGCGCCTTGGCGGCGTTGCCGACCGCGTCAGGCCCGCCCCAGTACCAGACCATGTGGGCCATCGGGAAATAGATGAAGGTGACCCAGAGCACGCTGAACAGCAGCAGCGCCGAGAACTTCATGCGCTCGGCGAAGGCGCCGACGATGAGCGCCGGCGTGATGCAGGCGAAGGTCATCTGGAAGCAGATGTAGACGAATTCGGGGATGTAGACGCCGTTCGAGAACGTGCCTGCGACCGTCGTCGCGTCGACGCCCCTCAGGAACGCCTTCGAGAAGCCGCCGACGAAGTCGTTCAGGCCGCCGCCATTGGTGAAGGCGAGCGAGTAGCCATAGGTGACCCAGAGGATGCAGACGACGCTGACGATCGCGAAGACCTGCGTCAGCACCGAGAGCATGTTCTTGGAGCGGACGAGGCCGCCATAGAAGAGCGCGAGGCCGGGAACGGTCATCAGCAGGACGAGGACCGTCGAGCTCATCATGAAGGCGACGTCGCCCTTGTTGGGGACCGGCGGCGCGGCAGGGGCCTGGGCGAGCGCTGCGCCGGCCGAGAGCGCGACCAGCGCGAGGCCCGCCAATCCGGCCCGCAAGGAAGTCCTTAAATTCATCGTCTAAAACTCCTGAAGGGGTCGGGGCTCAGAGGGCGTCGGCGTCGGTCTCGCCGGTGCGGATGCGCACGGCCTTCTCAAGCGACGAAACGAAGATCTTGCCGTCACCGATCTGGCCGGTGCGGGCTGCGGCGGTGATCGCCTCGATCACCTGCGGGACGAGCTCGTCGGAGACGGCGACCTCGATCTTGATCTTCGGCAGGAAGCTCACGGCATATTCGGCGCCGCGGTAGATTTCCGTATGACCCTTCTGGCGGCCGTAGCCCTTCACCTCGGTCACCGTCAGGCCGTGGACGCCGATGGCGGTGAGCCCGTCGCGCACCTCCTCCAGCTTGAACGGCTTGATGATCGCCATCACGATTTTCATGTGCTGGGTTTCCCCGTCTGCGCCGCCCGGTCGTCAGCCCCGGCGATCTCGTTGAAGCTCGCGCGCCCTGCGGATCGCAGTGCACCGGAGCGCTCAATTCAAGGCGCGTGCCAACCCGCTTCGGGAGCCCGAAAGGGGGCATCCGGAGGTCAGAGGGCGGGAATCACAGGTGAGGCAAGTGAGGATTGCCTAGAAAATAGGCATCAGATTAACGGATAAGCAGCCGCTCAAAATATCGTCAGCCGAGATCGGGCCTCGGCCGAATGAGCCCTTCCTGCGCGACGGAGGCGACGAGCCGGCCCTGGCGGTCGAAGACGAGGCCGCGCGAGAAGCCACGCGCGCCAGAGGTCGAAGGGCTGTCCTGCGAGTACAGCAGCCAGTCATCGGCACGAAAAGGGCGGTGGAACCACAGCGCATGGTCGAGGCTGGCGCCCTGGATCTTCTGGTCGAAGACCGTGGTGCCATGTGCGATCAGGCTGGAATCGAGCAGCATCAGATCGGAGGCGTAGGCCAGTACGCTCTGGTGGAAAGCGGGCTCGTCGGGCAGGGCCTCCATCGCCCGGATCCAGACGTTGAACTTCGGCTCCATCTTGCCGCCGGTGCGATAGCGCTCCAGCTCGACGGGGCGGATTTCGATCGGCCGCTTGCGTTGGTAATAGGCCTGAACGGCATCCGGCATGTGCGGCAGCACGCTTTTCGCCATCTCCTCCCGATCCGGCAGCTCCTCGGGCATCGGGACCTTCGGCATCGGCATCTGATGCTCCAAACCGGGCTCATCGACCTGGAAGGAGGCGGACATGGCGAAGATCGCCTCGCCCTTCTGGATGGCGAGCACGCGCCGCGTGGTGAAGGAGCGGCCGTCGCGCAGGCGATCGACCTCATAGATGATCGGGATTTCGGGATCGCCCGGCAGCAGGAAATAGGCATGCAGCGAATGCGGCTGCCGGCCCTCGACGGTCTTGCAGGCGGCATAAAGTGATTGCGCGATCACCTGCCCGCCGAAGACGCGCGGCCAGGTCGATTTCGGGCTGCGACCGCGGAACAGGTTGCGCTCGAGCGGCTCGAGGTCGAGAATCGCCGTCAGGGAGGCGCTGATCTGGGACATGGCGGCGGCTATCGCTGTCAGGTTGACGGAGCGGCCGGCGGCCCGCAAGGAACAGCCGGTTCGTCTCGCATCAGCACCGAGGCATCCCGTGCCGTCAAGACGCCAGAGGGAGCAGCAGCATGGCCACCGAGCAGGGTTCGGGCGCACGCATCGTCATCGCGGGCGGCGGGATCGCGGGGCTGACCCTGGCGCTGGCGCTGAAGCAGGCGCTCGGCAGCGCCTTTGCGGTCACATTGGCCGATCCGGCCGTGATTGCGCCGCCGCGAGCCGACAACCGCGCCTATGCGGTGGCGGCAGGGGCGCGTGCGATGCTGGAGACGCTCGGAATCTGGCAGGCGGTTTCCGGCTCGGCCCAGCCGATGATGGAGATGATAGTCTCCGACAGCCGCACCAGCGATGCCGTGCGCCCGGTTTTCCTGACCTTCGACGGCGAGGTCGAGCCGGGCCAGCCCTTCGCCCATATGGTCGAGAATGCGGCTCTGGTGGTCGAACTCAAGGCGGCCTGCGAGCGGGCCGGCGTGGAATTGCGCGGGATCGGCGTGCGGCGCTTCGCGGCCGAGGACGCCAAGGTGGATGTCACCTTCGCCGATGGCTCACAGTGCGAGGCCGCGCTGCTGGTCGCGGCCGACGGTGCGCGCTCCAGGCTGCGCGAGCAGGCCGGCATCGGCTGGGTCGGCTGGAACTATGACCAATCGGGCATCGTCGCCACGATCGGCCATGAGCGATCGCATCACGGCCGCGCCGTCGAGCATTTCCTGCCCTCGGGGCCGTTTGCCATCCTGCCGCTCGCCGATGGCGGCAAGCTCGGTCACCGCTCCTCGATCGTCTGGACCGAGACGGCGGAGAATGTGCCGGCCCTGCTCTCGCTCGATGCCGACGATCTGCTGGCCGAGATCGAGACGCGTTTTGGGTTGGAACTCGGCGAGATCGCGCTCGAAAGCCCGGTGAGCGCCCATCCGCTCGGCTTCGGCGTCGCCCGCCGCTTCGTCGATTCGCGATTCGCGCTGCTCGGCGATGCCGCTCATCTGATTCACCCCATCGCCGGGCAGGGCCTCAATCTCGGACTCAAGGATGTCGCGGCGCTGGCTGAGGTCGTCGTCGATGCGGCCCGGCTCGGGCTCGATCCCGGCTCGCTCGATGTGCTGGAGGATTACGAGAAGGCGCGCCGCTTCGACACGGTCGCGATGGGCGCCGTGACGGACGGGCTGAACCGGCTGTTCTCGAACGACGCGACGCCGCTCAGGCTGGCACGCGATCTAGGCCTCGGGCTGGTCGACCGGCTGCCGCGGCTGAAGCGCTTCTTCATCCGCGAAGCCGCCGGCGTGGCAGGCGAGCCGCCGCGGCTTCTCAGGGGCGAGACGCTTTGAGCGCGGCGCGACAGCCGTGCGCCGCCGTCATTCCGGGGCATTGCGAAGCAATGAGCCCGGAACCCATGAACACCGGATATGCCGAAAAAACTGCGCCGGTTGCGGTTTCTTCGGCTTGAATAGTGTTCATGGGTTCCGGGCTCAAGCGCTGTGCGCTTGCCCCGGAATGACGGAGGTCAGTCTTCCAGCTGCCGGGCTTCCTCCGGCAGCATGATCGGGATGCCGTCGCGGATCGGATAGGCCAGCTTCGCAGCCCGGCTGATCAGCTCTTGCTTTGCGGCATCGTACTCAAGCGTCGCCTTGGTCAGCGGGCAGACCAGGATCTCGAGCAGCTTGGGGTCTATGCGCGTGCCGACATTGGTTTCGGTCATTCGTTTCGTCCTGTTCAGCTCTTCTTGCGCGGCAAATCGGCCAGCATGCCGGCGGCGACCATCAGCTTGGGCAAGGTGAGGCCCGAGCCGACGATGGCGTTGACGGTGGTGCGGGTCCGGTCCGCCTCCTGGCCGCGCTCCGCCAGCCAGCTCTCCAGCGTGCCCTGCCCCTTGCCGGAGGCGGAGACTTCCTGGGTCAGGTTGGAATGTGCATCGTCGAGGGTCTCGAGCGCTCGCTCACGGGCCAGGCGCTCGTAGTCGTCGGTCGCAGGCACTGCCGCAGCCGCCGTTTTCAGGTTCGACAGGCCGAACAGCGCGTCGATGCTGAAATGGATGCGGGCGACGTCGCCGATCCGGCGCTGGCTGCGCTCGGCGATGTCGACGATGTCTGTCGCCTCCGCCAAAGCCGGCAGGCTGGCGATGCGGGCGGCGAGCGCCTCCGGCACGCCTTCCGAGGTCAGCACGGCGATGCGGGCAAGGCGCGCCTGCGACGCGGCCTCGGGCAGCAGGCTGCCGAGTTCCTCGGACAGCTCCTTCACGCCCCTTGCGTAGTGGGCGATGGTCTGCTCGATCGTGCCGGGCTTCGCGACGCCGCGGCGCAGGAACCAGCTCATACGATTGGTGACGAGCTCCTGGGCCGCGCCATAGAGCCCCATTTGGGTCTTGCCGGGGATTTTGGCGTCGAGCGCGTCGATTTCGCCATTGAGGGCGATCAGATCGAAGGAGTCGCGGGCGACGGCATAGGCGGCGGCAATGGCCGGCGCGTCCGAACGGGTCAGCGCAGCCAGCACCGGCACCAGCGCCGGGCCGCCGCGGTTGACGATCGCGTTGGCGAGCTGCGTCGCCACGATCTCACGCCGCAGCTTGTGGCTGGCGATGGCGTCCGGATAGGCCTCGCGCAGGGCCTTCGGGAAATAGCGGACGAGCTCGCTGGCGAGGTAGGGATCATCCGGCACAGTGGATTCGAGCAGCGCATCGTGCAGCGCGAGCTTGGCATAGGCCAGCAGCACGGCGAGCTCGGGCCGGGTCAGCCCCTCACTGCGCTTCTCGCGTTCGGCGATCTGCGCGTCGCTCGGCAGGAACTCCACCGAGCGATCGAGCCGGCCGTCCTGCTCGAGCGTCTGCATCAGGAAGCGCAGGCCTGGCGTCGCCGCGATGCCCTGCGCTTCGGTCAGCGAGAGCGAGAGCGTCTGCAGGTAGTTGTTGCGCAGGACGAGATCGCCGACCTCGTCGGTCATCGCCGCGAGCAGTTCGTTACGCTTGTCTTCCTTGAGACGTCCGTCCTTCACCGGGCCGGCCAGCGCGATCTTGATGTTGACCTCGACGTCGGAGGTGTTGACGCCGGCCGAGTTGTCGATCGCGTCGGTGTTGAGCTTCACGCCCTTGCGGGCGGCCTCGATGCGGCCGCGCTGGGTCACGCCGAGATTGGCGCCCTCGCCGATCACCCGGGCGCGGAGATCGCTGCCGGTGACGCGGATGGCATCGTTGGCGCGGTCGCCGACCTGGGCATCGCTCTCGTCGGTCGCGCGGATATAGGTGCCGATGCCGCCGAACCAGAGCAGGTCGACGCGCGCCTTCAGGATCGCGGTCATCAGCTCGGGCGGGGATACCTCCGCCTTGTCGATGTCGAGCAGGGCGCGAACCTCGGCCGAGAGCGGGATGCTCTTGGCCTGGCGCGAGAAGATGCCGCCACCCTTGGAGATCAGCTTCTTGTCGTAGTCCTGCCAGGACGAGCGCGGCAGGGCGAAGAGGCGCTGACGCTCGGCCAGCGACGTAGCCTGGTCCGGATCGGGATCGAGGAAGATGTCGCGATGGTCGAAGGCCGCGACGAGCTTGATCGCCGGCGACAGCAGCATGCCGTTGCCGAAGACGTCGCCCGACATGTCGCCGACGCCTGCGACGGTGAAGGGCGCCGTCTGGATGTCGATATCGACCTCGCGGAAGTGGCGCTTCACCGCCTCCCAGGCGCCGCGCGCCGTGATGCCCATGCCCTTGTGGTCGTAGCCCTGCGAGCCGCCGGAGGCGAAGGCATCGCCGAGCCAGTGGTGCTTCTCCAGCGAGATCGCGTTGGCGGTGTCGGAGAAGGTCGCCGTGCCCTTGTCGGCGGCGACGACGAGATAGGGATCGTCGCCATCATGACGCACCGTGTCCGGCGGCGGCAGGATCTTCTCGCCGTCGAGATTGTCGGTGAGCTCGAGCAGGTTGCGGATGAAGAGGCGATAGCTCTCGGTGCCCTCGGTCAGCCAGGCCGCACGGTCGGAGGCCGGCGGCAGCTGCTTCGGCACGAAGCCGCCCTTGGCGCCGACCGGGACGATGACGGCATTCTTGACCTGCTGCGCCTTGACGAGGCCGAGCACCTCGGTGCGGAAGTCCTGCGGCCGGTCGGACCAGCGCAGGCCGCCGCGCGCGACCTTGCCGAAGCGCATGTGGATGCCCTCGACGCGCGGAGAATAGACGAAGATCTCGTAGAGCGGGCGCGGCAGCGGCAGGCCGTCGACCTTGGCGCAGTCGAACTTGAAGGTGATGGTCTGGCGCGGATGGCCGTCCGGGCCGGTCTGGAAGAAATTGGTGCGCAGCGCAGCGTCGACCAGGTTGATGAGGCGGCGCAGGATGCGGTCTTCGTCGAGGCTGGTGACGGCGTCGAGCGCCTCCTCGATCTCGGCGCGCTTCTGCGCCATGCGCTGCTCGCGCTCAGCCGCCGGATTGCGCGGATCGAACTTGGCGTTGAAATAGGCGATGAGCCCAGCGGCGATATCGGGGTGGCGCGTCAGAGCGTCGGCGATGTAGCTCTGCGCATAGGGCGCGCCGGTCTGGCGCAGATAGCGCCCGAAGGCGCGCAGCAGCGCGGCCTCGCGCCATGCCATGCCCGCGGCCAGCACGAGCTGGTCGAAGCGGTCGGATTCCGCGAGGCCGCGGAACTGCGCCATCAGCGCCGCCTCGATCGTCGGATCGAGGTGTTCGATGTCGATGGTGCCGTCGTCGGCCCGCTCCAGCGTCATGTCGTGCAACCAGACGCGGACGTTCTCGCCGCCCTTGGCGCCGTTGCCTTGCGGCATGATGTTGTAGGTCCGCTCGTTGATGACGCGGAAGCCCATGTTCTCCAGCACCGGCACGCGCGCCGAGAGCGAGATCGGCGCGCCGCGCGAGAAGACCTTGAGGTTGGCGCGCGTCGGTTCGTCGCCCTCGCGCCGGTAGAGGTTGACGGAGCGTGCCCGCTCCGGCGTCAGCTGCTGGAGCATCTCGATGTCGATGAGGGCGTCGGCGGCCGAGAAGCGCTCGCGATAGGCGGCGCCGAAGGCCTCGGCATAACGCTCGGCGAGCGCGCGGGCGGCGGGGCCGGCCTTCTCCTGATCGAGGACGTCCTTGAGGCCGTCGCCCCAGGTCCGGACGATGGCGCTGATGCCGGATTCGAGCGTGGCGCGGTCGATGCGCGGGGTTTTGCCGTCGTCGCGCCCGATGATGTAGTGGGTGCGCGAGAGCGGCCCCTCCGGATAGGCCGGATAGGCGGCCGACAGGCGCCCGCCATAGATGCGCGCCAGGAATTCGCCGACGCGCAGACGCACCGTGGTGTCGTAGCGATCCTTCGGGATGAAGACGAGGATCGAGACGAAGCGGTCGAACTCGTCGACCCGGGCGAGGGCGCGGATGCGCGGCCGCTCGGTGAGCTGCAGGATGTCGAGCGCGAACTGCTCGAGCGTGGCCACGTCGATCTGGAAGAGCTCGTCGCGCGGATAGGCGTCGAGCACATTCATCAGCGAGCGGCCGGAATAGCTCGCCGGGTCGAAGCCGATGTTCTTGGCAACGCGGGCGACCTTGAGCCGCAGATAAGGGATGGCGCGGGCCGAGCCGGTATAGGCGTTCGAGGTCAGCAGGCCGACGATGCGCAATTCGCCATCGAGCCGCCCGTCCGGCGTGAACAGCTTGACGCCGACATAGTCGAGATGGACGCGGCGGTGCACCCGGCTCTTGACGTTGGCCTTGGTGATGATGAGCGCATGGGGCTTGGCCAGGAAGGAGCGGATCTCCGGCGTGGTCGTCACCAACTCGCGGCCCTTGCGCAGCACCTTGACGGAGGGGTCGCGCAGGATGCCGAGGCCGGAGCCCTCGATCGGATCGGCCGCGACGTCGCCGCCGGGGAAGCGATAGGCGCGGATGCCGAGCAGGGTGAAGTTGTCGCCGGCGATCCATTCGAGGAACTGCAGCGCCTCGGCGATCTCGTCCTCCGGCAAAGGCGGCGGATTGGCGCGATAGGCCTGGATCACCTCGGTGATGCGCCCGCGCATCGCGGCCCAGTCGTCGACGGCCATGGCGACGTCGGCATAGACCTGCTCGAGCCCTGCGCGCAGCTTCTCGCGGGCGTCCTGGGTATCGATGCGCGGGATATGGATGTGCAGGAGGCTCTCGCGCCGCGTGCCTTCCGGGGCGCGGCCAGTGGCCTCGCCGGCGAGCGAAAGGAACTTGCCCTTGTCATCGCGCGCCACCGCGAGGATCGGATGGGCGACGAGACGCGGCTCGAGGCCCTGTTCCTGCAATTCGGCGAGCGTCGAGTCGAGCAGGAACGGCTTGTTGTCGTTGACGACCTCCAGGATGGTGACCTGGCGCTTGCGATCGCCTTCGCCGAATTCCGCGTCGCGGAAGCCGAGATTGATGGTGTCGGGCTTGCGGGGCTGGGTCAGGTGCTCGTAGGCCGCCGCAGCGGCGTGAGCGAGCATCTCCGGCGGCAGCGCTTCGAGATCTTCGGCGACGGAGCGCCCATAAAGCAGGCGAGGAAACTCGGCGGGCATCGTGCTCTTGAGGCCGGTGGCCGCGGCTTCGATGGCTGCGATCGCCTCGGCAGTCGCGTTCGTCACCCGTTTGCCCATGTCTCACCCCAGTTGTTTTGCCGCAGCGATGGCATAGGCTGCGCAACCTTTCAACTTTGACTTGCCCGAAAAAGCGGCAAATTGCCGCCTCGGTCCGACAGGATGCACCATGGCTACAAAGCATGACAAACCAAAGCTGGGCGAGGAGCCGGCGCGGCAGGACGCGCCGCCGCAGGTGATGGCGCTTGATCTGAAATCGGGACAGCTCTCGGCGGAGAACGAAGCCTATTTCGAGAAGTGCCGGGAGAAGCTCGGTTTCGTGCCGAATGTGCTGACATCCTATGCCCATGACGACGCCAAGCTCTCGGCCTTCGCCGCCTTCTACAACGACCTGATGCTGGCGCCGTCCGGCCTGTCGAAGCTCGAGCGCGAGATGATCGCCGTCGCGGTCTCGAGCGTGAACCGCTGCTATTACTGCCTGGCCGCCCATGGTGCGGCGGTGCGCCAGCTCTCGGGCGATCCGGTGCTCGGTGAGTTGATCGCGATGAACTATCGGGCCGCGGACCTGTCGGCGCGGCATCGCGCCATGCTCGATTTCTCGGTGAAGCTGACCGAAACCCCGCATCTGATCGGCGAGGACGACCGGTGGGCGCTGCGCAAGGCCGGTTTCTCCGAGCGCGACATCTGGGACATCGGCGCCGTCGCGGCCTTCTACAACATGTCGAACCGGATGGCCTCGGCCGTCGATATGCGGCCGAACGCCGAGTATCATCGGCAGGCGCGGTAGAAATCTCGAGCAGCTGCCGTGATTCGAGCGAGAGCACCGCGCAAAAGAAAACGGCCGGCGCAATGCCAGCCGCTAGTTGGCCTCGACTCGATGGCCCGGCTCCGCCCGAACTCCGGGGGGCTGGGGGGCTGACAAACCGGCGTTCAGCGAAACCGGACCGTCGAGGCAACGAGGGGAGTTGAGCGGCGCAACTTGGCGGTCGCTTGGCGCGTTCGCGGCGAAAATGCGGCATTTGCGGATAATGCTGACCCAAAGCGAATGCGGGCGCACGCGATCAAACGAACGCGATACCTTGCCAGCGCAGCAGTGCGGGCGCATCATCGCACCGTCGTCCGCTTGAGTGGCGGCCAGGGAGGCGCCATGAGCGAAAGCGAAACGCCGCAATCGCAATCGGCCGGCGCGGTCGTCCATTTCCCGTCGCCGGCCCGGCCCGCAACCGTCACCTTCGATCGGCGCGAGCTCAGCGAACTGCTCAACCTCTACGGCCGCATGGTCGCGGCGGGTGAGTGGCGCGACTACGCCATCGATTTCCTGAAGGACACGGCGCAGTTCTCGGTGTTCCGGCGCTCTTCGGAGATGCCGCTCTACCGAATCGTCAAGGATCCGGCCCTGGCGCGCCGGCAGGGCGCCTATTCCGTCGTGGCCGCGACCGGCCTCATCCTCAAGCGCGGCTCCGAACTGTCCCGCGTGCTCCAGGTGCTCGACCGCAAGCTGAGCGTCGTGAGCTGAGCCTTAAAACTCAGGATCCGCTCGGCTCAGGGCTGGGCGGCGTGCGGTCGCCTTCACCCAGTTCCTTCTGCATCAGCATCTGGTCGAGCCAGCGGCCATGCTTGAACCCGACCTTCTCGGCTACGCCGATCAGGCGGAAGCCGGCCTTCTCATGCAGGCGGCGAGAGCCGACCGAGGCGCCGGTGCCATCCCCGATCACCGCGATCATCTGGCGGAAACCGCGCTGCGTGCAGGCGGTCATCAGCGCATCGAGCAGCAGGCCGCCGATACCCAGGCCTTGGGCGGCCGGGGCGATGTAGATCGAGTTCTCTACCGTTGCGCGGTAGGCCGGGCGGGGGCGGTAGGCGCCAGCATAGGCATAGCCCAGCGGCTCGCCATCGCGATGGGCGACGACATAGGGATAGCCGCCCGCCAGCACGGCCTCGAAGCGCCGCAGCATTTCCGCTTCGCCGGGCGGCTCCAGCTCCCACGACGCCGTGCCATGCAGGACCGCATGGGCATAGATCGCGGTGATGGCGGGGATATCGGCGGGAGTGGCCGGGCGGATCGAAGGCGTCGTCATGCCCGGATGATGAGCAACGGACATGCCAAAAGAAAAGGCCTGCCAAAAGAAAAGCCCCGGCCTTGCGGCCGGGGCTCTGTCCAGGCGCGGTGCCCGGAAGCGAAGGACTTAGCGGCGGTCGCCGATCAGGCTGATCAACATCTGGAACATGTTGATGAAGTTCAGGTAGAGCGACAGCGCGCCGTTCACCGAGAGCTTCGCAGCCGATTCCGGATCCAGATCCGAAGAGAGATACATCTCCTTCAGGCGCTGGGTATCCCAGGCGGTCAGGCCGGCGAAGACCAGAACGCCGATCACCGAGATGCCGAAGGCCAGTGCGCTCGAGGCCAGGAACAGGTTGACCACCGAGGCGATCACGAGGCCGATCAGGCCCATGATCAGGAACGAGCCCATGCCCGAGAGCGACTTCTTCGTGGTGTAGCCGAAGAGGCTCAGCGCGCCGAAGGCGGCGGCCGTGATGAAGAACACCCGCGTCACCGAAGCGCCGGTGAAGACGACCAGGATCGACGACATCGAGACGCCCATCACCGCTGCGAAGGCGAAGAACATGGTCCGCGCCGAGGCGGCGCTCATGCTTTCGGCCTTGAACGAGAAGAGCATGATGAAGGCGAGCGGCGCGAGCATCACGACCCATTTCAGCGGGCTGAGATAGATCGCCTGGCCGAGTGCCGTCAGCCCGGCGATCTTGCCGTCGGGCGTGAAGCCGGCGATGGCCAGCATCGAGATGCCGAGCGCGGCGAGGCCGGTGATGCCGAGGCCGATCGCCATGTTGTTGTAGACGCCGAGCATGAACGAGCGCAGGCCCTGATCCATCTCGACGGCGCTGGTCTGCTGTGCGCGGCCGGCACCCCAGACTGGAGCATTGCGGTCGAAGTTGCTCATTAAGAGAGTTTCCCCTGACGTTGTTTCGGACGACGGAGAGCGCCCTCGCGCCAGCCGTCCTCGCGCACGATCGTCGCGATGACCGGAATATGAGGGGCTTTTGCGGTTCTTACAAGAGCCCGCCATGGTTAAGGCGGGCCGGGCGATAGAAGTTCGGCGTCGCGCTCATGCAGAATTACAGGATTTTAATGTCTATCGAGAGTCGTTCTCAGATAGTCATCATAAATTCCTGAGATGAGAAGCCGGCGCCTTCGCCAGTATTTTTATCGTACCGACGAGCCCGAACAGGACGGTAACCACGACTGCGGCAGTCGCAGCCAGTATCGCCCCCATGGGATCACTGACGAATTCGATCCGCATCACTTGCGTGACGATGCCCCACCCCGCCGCAGTACCCGCGACAACGCCGAACAGCGCCGCGACGAGGCCGATGACGGCGTATTCAAGGGCGTACGACGAAAGTATGAAGCGGCGTGTCGCGCCGAGGGTCTTCAGGATCATCGCGTCATAGAGCCGCGCCCTCTGCCCGGCGGCCAGCGCGCCGCCCAGCACCAGCAGGCTCGCGGCGATGGCGAGACCCGATGCACCACGGATCGCCATGGCGAGCTGGGCGACGATGGTGTTGACCGCTTCGAGCGCGTCCTTGACCCGCACCGCCGTGACCGCCGGGAAATCGAGCGCGAGGCGGCGGATCAGCACGGCGTCGGTGGCACCCTTGCCGTCCGGGCTCGCGGCGATGGTGGCGAGGTTGGTGTGCGGCGCGCCCGCGAAGGTGTTGGGCGAGAACACCATCACGAAGTTGATGCCGAAGGAGCGCCAGTCGACCGCGCGCAGATTGGCGACGCGGGCGGTTATGTTGCGGCCGAGCACGTTGACGGTGAGCCGGTCACCGATCTTGAGGCCGATGCCGGCGGCATTCTGGGCGTCGAAGGAGACCAGCGGCTCGCCGCGATAATCCGCCGGCCACCACTCGCCGGCCGCGACCCTGGAACCCTCGGGCAGGCTGGCGGCGTAGGTGATGCCGCGATCGCCATCGAGCACCCAGGCGGACTGCTCGCTCGCCTTGATGTCCTCGGCGCGGGTCTCGTTCACGGAGACGATGCGGCCGCGCATCATCGGAACGCGCTCGGTCCGGGCGCCCGGGCGCTCCGCCGCGAGGAAGGCGTCGAAGCGGTCGGAGTCGCGGCTGGGAACGTCGAGGAAGAAGAAGCTCGGCGCCTTGTCGGGCAGCGCGCCTGTGAGCTGGCGCGTCAGGCTGACATCGATGAAGGACAGCGTGGAGAGCAGCGCGACACCCAGGCCCAGCGAGAGCACGAGCGAGGGCGTCAGCGCGCCCGGCCGGTGGCTGTTGGCGAGCGCCATCCGCAGGGCCGGCCGCCGCGGGCGCGGGATGCGGCGCGCGAGCGCCATCAGGCCGAGAGAGACGGCGCGCAGCAGCACGAAGACGCCGAACATGACGCCGATATAGATCAGCGCGATGCGGCGATCATAGGCGAAGCCGATGGCGACGCCGGCGAGCCCGGCCAGCGCCAGCGCGCAGAAGGCAAGGTAGATCGCGCGGGGACGGCGCGGATCGGGCTCGATGCGGTCCCGGAACAGGGCGGAAACCGGGATATCGTGGGCGCGGCCGAGCGGGATGATCGCGAAGAGGAGCGCCGTCAGCAGGCCGTAGAGCGCGGCGATGGCGAGCTCGCCCGGCGCCAATGTCGGCTCGAAGGGAACGGGCAGGATGCTCTGGACGATGGCGCCGAGCCCGAAGGGAGCGAGGGCGCCGAGCACGAGGCCGATCGCGGTGCCGATGGCAGCGACGAGCATCACCTCGGTCAGGTGGATGGCGACGACGCGCCCACCGGTGGCGCCGACCGCCTTCATCGTGGCGAAGTCGAGCTTCTTGGCCTCGACGAAGCGGCGCACCGCATTGGCGACGCCGACACCGCCGACCAGCAGGGCGGTGAGGCCGACGAGCGTCAGGAACTGGGTGAAGCGTTCGAGATTGCGCTGGAAGCTCGGCGCCGCGTTGGCGCGGGAGCGGATCTCCCAGCCGGCATCGCGTTGCTCGCTGCCGACCGTCGCGATCACCTTTTCGAGATCGGCATCGCCAGCGGCGGCTTGCGGGAGCTGCAGGCGATAGGTCCAGCGGATCAGGCTGCCCGGCTGGATCAGGCCGGTGGCGCGCAGCGCCTCCTGCGACATCAGGAGGCGCGGGCCGAAGCCGACGCCTGCGGCGATCTTGTCGGGTTCCGAGACCAGATTGGCGCGCAGCTGCAATTTGGCTCCGCCGACCGTCACGGTGTCGCCGGGCTTCAGGTCGAGCCGGCCGAACAGGACGGGATCGGCGACCGCGCCGAAGACGCCATCGCGTGCTTCCAGCAGGCCGGTCAAAGGCTGCTGCGGGTCGGTCTCGACAGTACCGATGCCGGGATAGGCGGAATCGACTGCCTTGATCTCGACCAGCGCCGCGCCCTTCTCGCCGGCATTGGCCATGCCGCGCATCGTGGCGATGCTGGAGACCTTGCCGCGTGCCGTCAGGAAGGCCAGCTCCGATGGCGAGGCCTCGCGATGGATCAGGCTGAAGGCGGCATCGCCGCCGAGGATGCGCCGTCCCTCGCGGGCGAGGCCTTCGGTCAGGCCACGCGAGGCGGAGGCGACGGCGGCGATGGTCATGACGCCGAGCGCCAGGCAGGCGATGAAGACGCCGAAGCCGCGCAGGCCTGCGCGCAGGTCCCGGAGCGCCAGCCGGAGGACAAGCCCGATGCCGGGGGAGCGCGTGGGCGGGGTCGAGGTCGGCTTGACGGGAGCGTGCATCGTCAGATGACCGCCATCTCGCTGTCGGCCTCGATCACGCCGGAGCGCAGCCGGACCGTGCTGTCGCAGAGCGCGGCGAGGGAGAGATCGTGGGTGACCAGCACCAGAGTCGCGCCGCGCTCGCGCTTCAGCGCGAAGATCAGGTCGACGATGGAGCGGCCGGTCGATTCGTCGAGATTGCCGGTAGGCTCGTCGGCGACGAGGATCGCCGGATCGGGCGCGACGGCCCGCGCGATGGCGACGCGCTGCTGCTCGCCGCCGGAAAGCTGGGCGGGGTAGTGGTCCATGCGGTGTCCGAGGCCGACATTGCGCAGCTCGGCCTCGGCGCGGGCGAAAGCGTCTGGGCTACCGGCGAGCTCGAGGGGCAGGGCCACGTTCTCGCGCGCCGTCATGGTTGGGACGAGATGGAAGGACTGGAAGACGATGCCGATATGCCGGCCGCGGAAGACGGCGAGCCCGTCCTCGTCGAGGGCGCCGAGATCCTGCCCGGCCACCCTGACAAGGCCTGAATCCGGGCGCTCCAGCCCGGCCATGGTCATCAGCAGCGTCGACTTTCCGGAGCCGGAGGGGCCGACGAGGCCGGTCGCCTCGCCGTCGGCCAGCGACACCGAGACGCCCTTGAGGATATGGACGCGGGCGGCGCCACGCCCCAAACTCAGGTGGACATCCTGCAACTCGATCGCCGAAGCGGCCTTCTCGCTCATCACGCCATGATCCTGACTTCGCTATCCATCACCTTCCTCGCTGACAGCGGATCGCGCCCGGATTGGGGCGGCGTCGCGTCGCAAGGCGGTCTGCGGCCATATGGGCGCGGATTCGCGCTTGTCCAATCGGTTGCGGCGTTTTGCGTCGCCTTCATGCTGCTTCTCGCCGGTTCGCACGATATGGCCCATGCCCAGACGTCCAGCCCGAATCCGGCCGCCGCGAGGCCGCTGAAGCTCGTGGCCTTCGGCGATTCGCTGTCGGCGGGCTACAACCTGCCGGCCAGCGCCGCCTTTCCCGCCGTTCTGGAGCAAGCGCTGCGCCGGAAGGGCATCGCTGTCGAGATCGTGAACGCCGGCGTCTCCGGCGATACGACGCAAGGCGGGCTAGAGCGGCTCGACTGGTCGGTGCCGGACGGGACGGACGGCGTCATCCTCGAACTCGGCGCCAACGACGCGCTGCGCGGCGTCGACCCGGCGCAGACGCGGCAATCGCTGGAGACGATGATCACGCGGCTGAAGGAGCGCAGGATCCCGGTCCTGCTCGCCGGCATGTATGCGCCGCGCAATCTCGGCGAGGATTATGCGAAACGCTTCGATGCGATCTATCGCGAGCTTGCGGAAAAGCACGCGCTGGTGCTTTACCCATTCTTCCTGGAGGGCATCGCGGGCGACCGCGCGCTGAACCAGGCGGATGGGCTCCACCCCACGGCCGAGGGCGTCAACGTCATCGTCCGGACCATCCTGCCGACGGTCGAGCGCTTCATCGCCAGCTTGCCGCCCAGGTCCTGATCCGTCCACGGGTTCTCCGCGCGACGAATCCCCGATTCTTGCATCGCCGCCCGCCGGCCCCGCTCCCGGAGTTGCTTCGCCATGGACTATCGCCACCTCGGACGCACCGATCTCAAGGTCTCGGTGATCTGCCTGGGAACCATGACCTGGGGAGAGCAGAACACCGAGGCCGAAGGCCATGCCCAGATGGACTATGCCGTCGAGCAGGGCATCAACTTCTTCGACACGGCCGAGCTCTACTCCATCCCGCCGAAGCCGGAGACGCAAGGCTCGACCGAGCGGATCATCGGCAGCTGGTTCAAGGCGCGCGGCAACCGCGACAAGATCATCCTGGCGTCGAAGGTCTGCGGGCGCGGCGGCAACACCTGGTTCCGCGACGATGGCAGCCCGACGCGGCTGACGCGCAAGCAGATCCTGGAGGCGGTCGACAAGAGCCTGCAGCGGCTGCAGACCGACTATATCGATCTCTACCAGCTGCATTTCCCCGAGCGGCCGATGCCCTGGGGCTCGAATCCGACGCGCTTCTCGAAAGCCGCCTATGAGAAGCCCGCCGACGAGACCTCGATCCCCGAGCAGCTCGACGCCTTCGCCGAGATCGTGAAAGCCGGCAAGATCCGCCATCTCGGCCTCTCCAACGAGAGCGCCTGGGGCACGGTGCGCTTCGTCACCGACTCCGAAACGCGGGGCACGCCGCGGGTGCAGTCGATCCAGAACGCCTACAACCTGCTCAACCGCACCTTCGAGACGGCGCTCGCCGAGGTGGCGATCCGCGAGGATGTCGGGCTGCTCGCCTATTCGCCTCTCGCGCAGGGCTATCTCACCGGCAAGTATCTCGACGGCGCACGCCCGGCAGGCGCCCGCACGACGCTGTTCGATCGGGGCCAACGCTATGAGGGCGCGGGTGCCGAGGACGCGATCCGGCGCTACATCGCGCTCGCTCGCGAAGCGGGGCTCGATCCTGCCCAGATGGCGCTGGCCTTCGTCAACAGCCGCTCCTTCGTCACGTCCAACATCATCGGCGCGACATCGATGGAGCAGCTGAAGACCGACATCGCCTCGACCGACGTCAAGCTGACGGCGGACGTCGAGGCCAAGATCGACGCGATCCATCAGCTCGTCGGCAATCCCTGCCCCTGAGCAGATGCTCGTCATTCTCGTGCGAAGCAATGCTTCGACCCGAGAACCTCGTCCAGAAATGAGCGCCCTTCCTTCCTGAGATGCTCGGGTCAAGCCTGAGAATGACGGTGGATGTCGGGCATCGCGCGGCGGAAAACCGGTTCCCTTGAGCCGGCTTCCTGCTCTACCGTCTCGCCAGAGTCACAATCACTTGGCAGGAATCGCTCATGCCGAGGCTGTTCATCGCTCTGGAAATCCCCGCCGAGGTCGCGACCGAGCTGACGCTGCATCGTGGCGGATTGTCGGGCGCGCGCTGGATCGAGCCTGCCGACTACCACATCACCTTGCGCTTTCTCGGCGATGTCGACCGGCGCATGGCGAACGATGTCGACCACATGCTGTCCGACCTGCAAGCCTATCCCTTCGAGGTGACGCTCGATGCGCTCGGCAGCTTCGGCGGCGACAAGCCGCGCGCCGTCTTTGCGCACGCGCAGCCGAGTCGGGCGCTGGTCGAGCTTCAGGCCGATATCGAGCGGCAGATGCGCCGCCTCGGCCTGCCGGCGGAGGGCCGCAAATTCGTGCCGCATGTCACGTTGGCGCGGCTGCGCGACACCTCGCCGGTCGAGGTGGCGCATCATCTCGGCCTGCATCCGATCATCAGGCCGATCACGTTCACGGCGCGTCGCGTTGCGCTGATGTCGTCGCGCGATTCGACCGGCGGCGGGCCTTATGTGCTGGAGGCCGCCTATCCGCTCGGCCCGTCCTATCCGAATCGCCTGTCGCGGGAGATGCGCCGATGACGCGGCCGAAGCGGCTTTCCCCTGAGGCGCAGGCCGAGGCTCTGGCGACGCTGACCGGCTGGAAGCTGGCGCAGGGGCGGGAGGCGATCACCAAGCGCTTCGTCTTCCGCGATTTCAGTGAGGCCTTCGGCTGGATGACGCGGGTGGCGCTGCTGGCCGAGGCGATGAACCATCACCCCGAATGGTCGAACGTCTACCGGACGGTGGAAGTGACGCTCGCCACCCACGATGCGGGTGGGCTGACGGAGCTCGACGTCAAGCTTGCCCGGGCGGTCGACGCTCTAGGGAACTGATTTTCGACATCCTCGGGAAACACGCCGTCATCCCGGACAAGCGGCTTCAGCCGCGCCGATCCGGGATCCATGTCGGAGCGTTTCCGATTGGATTCAGGCATGGATCCCGGATCTCCCTTCGGTCGTCCGGGATGACCCGCATATCTTCAGATGAGCAGGGCTATGCAACCCAACCGCACGCCCTCAGTGCCGCCAGCATATGCGGCGGGGGTGGCGCCTCGACACGGATGGGTTCGCGCTTGCGGTAGAGCGGCACGGTGACGGCGCGGGCATGGAGCTGGAGGCCCGGCCCGCCTTCGCGCGGAGCGTCGCCGTAGATTTCGTCGCCCAGCATTGGCCAGCCGCTGGCCTCGCAATGAACGCGCAATTGATGCGTCCGGCCGGTCAGCGGTTCCAGCGCGAGCCAGGCAAGCGGGCCGGTTTCGTCGCGGCCGCGTCCCAGCACCTTGTAACGCGTCTGCGAGGGCAGGCCGGCGGGATCGACTTTCATCCACCAGCCACGCTCGGGCGAGCGCTTGGCGAGGGGGAGGTCGATCAGCCCTTCGTCATCAGCCGGTTTGCCCCGCACGATCGCCCAGTAGGTCTTGTCGATGCGCCCGTCGCGAAACATCTGGTTGAGCTCGGCCATCGCACGCGGATGACGGCCGAGGATGAGGCAGCCGGAAGTGTCCTTGTCGAGCCGGTGCGCGGCTTCGGGCCGGCGCGGCAGGCCGAAGCGGAGCCGGTCGAGATGATCGGTCAGGACCGGAATGACGCGGCGTTTCGCCTGCGGGCCGCGATGCGAGGGCAGCCCGGCGGGCTTGTCGATGACCAGCATCATGGCGTCGCGATAGAGCACCGGTACCGGCAGTTCGGCCTCGATCTGCCCGGGGGATTGCGAATTTTCTGGTCGGTCCGGCGCTGCCATGGCATTGCGCTAGCGAAGCCGGCCCGGCGGCGCAACCCGAGACAGCCGCCGAACCGAAGACAGGATGGCGATGAGCGAGACCGAACCGAAGAAACGCGGCTTCTTTTCGAGGCTGTTCGGACGCGAGGACGAAACGGCGCAGCCGGCGCCGGCTGTCGAGCCGGTGAATGAACAGCTTGCAGAGCCGATCGAAGAGCCCAAACCGGAAGCAGCGGAAGCGGCCACGTCACCAGTTGCCGAGACCGAAGCGCCCGTCGTCGAGGTCCCCGAGCCGGCACCCGATGCGGTTTTGCCGCCCGTTCCGGTCGACGGCGCCCTGCCTGTCGCAGAATCCGAACCAGAACTGGAAGCTATCGCGGCTCCGCTGCCCGAGCCTGTGGTTGCTTCGGCGTCGCTTGCGGCGCCCGCGCCTCAGCCGAAGCGGAGCTGGTGGCGGCGGCTGACCGAGGGGCTGTCGCGGACCTCTTCGGCGCTGACGACGGGGATCACCGACCTCTTCACCAAGCGCAAGCTCGATGCCGGCACGCTCGAGGATCTCGAGGACATCCTGATCCAGGCCGATCTCGGGCTCGCCACCTCGGCGCGTATCGCCAAGGCGGTCGGCGATGGCCGCTACGACAAACAGATCGAACCGAGCGAGGTGAAGGCGATCCTGGCGCGCGAGGTCGAGACGATCCTGACCCCGGTGGCGCTGCCGCTTGCGATCGACGCCACGAAAAAGCCGTTCGTGCTCCTGATGGTCGGGGTCAATGGCTCCGGCAAGACCACGACGATCGGCAAGCTCGCTGCGAAATTCCGCGCCGAGGGCAAATCCGTGATGCTAGCCGCCGGCGACACCTTCCGCGCTGCCGCGATCGAGCAATTGCGCGTCTGGGGTGAGCGCACCGGCGCCAAGGTCGTATTCGGCCAGCAGGGCGCGGATGCGGCCGGCCTCGCCTTCGAGGCGCTTGAGAAAGCCAAGGCTGATGGCACCGACGTGCTGCTGGTCGACACGGCCGGGCGGCTTCAGAACAAGCAGGGCCTGATGGACGAGCTCGCCAAAGTCGTTCGCGTCATCCGCAAGCAGGATCCGAGCGCGCCGCACGCGGCATTGCTGGTGCTCGACGCCACCGTCGGCCAGAACGCGATCAGCCAGGTCGAGGCCTTCCGCGAGACGGCGGGCGTGACGGGGCTCGTGATGACCAAGCTCGACGGCACGGCGCGCGGCGGCATTCTCGTGGCGCTGGCTGCGCAGTTTGGCCTGCCCGTGCATTTCATCGGCGTCGGCGAGAGCGTCGACGATCTGGAACCGTTCTCGGCGCGCGATTTCGCCCGCGCCGTGGCGGGGTTGGGAGAAGCGGCGTGAGCGGCACCACACGACAAATCCCCGTCGGGGCGGCCAAGGGCAAGGCGATAAGCCCGCTGCTGAAGCTGGCGCTCGAGTTCGGGCCGCTGGCGATCTTCTTCTTCGCCAATTCCTATGGCGACAGGCTGCTCGGCGTCGCCGAGGACCGGCGCATCTTCGTCGCCACCGGCATCTTCATCGTCGCTTCGCTGGTGGCGCTGGCGCTGTCGCGAGTGCTGATGGGCTATCTGCCGCGCATGGCGATCGTGAACGCCATCGTCGTCAGCGTCTTCGGCGGGCTGACGCTGGCGCTGGACGATGCCTTCTTCATCAAGGTCAAGCCGACCATCGTCAACGCGCTGTTCGGCAGCGTGCTGCTCGGCGGGCTTCTGTTCGGCCGGTCGCTGCTGTCGCTGGTTCTGGAGACGGTGCTGCAGCTCGACGCGGAAGGCTGGCGCAAGCTCACCTTCCGCTGGGGGCTGTTCTTCTTCGTGCTGGCGGCGATCAACGAGGTGGTCTGGCGGACGCAGACCCAGGATTTCTGGGTCGCCTTCAAGGTCTGGGGTGTGATGCCGCTGACCATGGCCTTTGCGCTGGCGCAGACGCCGCTGATCCTGAAGCATGAGATCAAGCCGGCGAAGGCGGAAGAGTAAGGTCAAGCACCTCCACGTCGTGATCCCGGGCGACCGAAGGAAGACCCGGAATCCATTCCGGAGCATGTCCGATAGAGGTTCAGGCATGGATTCCGGATCGGCGCCGCTGACGCGGGTTGTCCGGGATGACGCGGTGTTTTGGATGTCTCTTGCCATTTGGCAAGATTGTCTCCATTTTATGCCAAATGGAGAATGATGCTGTGACGGCCCTGCTGCGCATCGAGACCGCTCAACGCAATTTCGCCCCCGATCCCATCGGCGATGACGAGGCGGCGGCGATGTTCCGCGCGGCGGTCAACTTGTTCCGGCTCTGGCGCGTCACCGACGAGGAGGCGGCGGTGCTGATCGATCTGCCGGTCAGGACCTACCGCCGCTGGAAAGCCGGCGAGATCGGCCGCATCTCGCGCGACGGCAAGGCGCGGCTGTCGAATTTGATGGGCATCCACAAGGCGCTGAGGCTGATCTTCACCGAGCCGCAGCGTGGCTATGACTGGATCAAGCGGCCGAACAGCGACTTCGGTGGCAAATCGGCTGTCGATGTCATGCTCGGCGGCGAACTCACCGACCTGATGCGGGTACGCCGGCTGCTCGACGCCGAGCGGGGCGCCTGGTGATCGATCCGGCGAGCCTGCCGGTCACAGAAATCAGATGGCGCGGGGCGGTCCGGATCATCCGCAGCATCTTCCCGCCGATCGATTTGTTCGAGGACATCGCCGACCCTGCCGACTGGCCGCTGCTGATCGCGGCCGAGCAGAAGACCAATCCGCGCCTGATGGAGACGATCGGCAATCTCGATCTCGTGCCGGCGAAGCGGCGCGTCTCGGGACCGGGCGCGAGCTGGCTGAT
This sequence comes from Allobosea sp. RIT-PG3_2, assembly GCF_057321085.1. NCBI lineage: Bacteria > Pseudomonadati > Pseudomonadota > Alphaproteobacteria > Hyphomicrobiales > Alloboseaceae > Allobosea > Allobosea sp. RIT-PG3_2. The sequence continues at coordinate 174,424 of NZ_JBXWCA010000011.1, forward strand.
GGCGCCCTTCACCCATGTCAGCCCCGACCGGCCGAGCCGCTTCAGCGACGGCAGCTTCGGCGTGCTCTATGTCGGCGACCGCTTCGAGGTGGCGTTGCTGGAGACGATCCATCACCACGCCCGCTTCACGCTGGCGACGGCCCAGCCGCCCGGATGGACCTCGCAATTTCGCGAGATCGTGCTGGAGGTCGACGCCGACCTTCATGATGTGCGGGCGTTCGGGGCGGAAGCCGCCCCGGTGCTCGACCCCACGGACTATGCCGCGAGCCAGGCACTCGGCATCGGCTTGCGGGCGCTCGGCTCGGCCGGCATCGCCTATCCCAGCGTGCGCTGCCCTGGTGGCGAATGCGCCGGACTGTTCTACCCGGATGGGGCTAGCCAGCCGGTGCAGGGGCGGCATCTCGACTATCACTGGAACGGCGAGCGGGTGGACCTCTACCGGGACCGCAGCGCCGGTGAGGTCTACCGCATCGTCTGAAGCCTATTTCGGTGCGAGGCGGATCGCGCCGTCCAAGCGGATCGACGTGCCGTTCAGCATGTCGTTCTCGATGATGCTGCGGGCGAGCGCGGCATATTCCACCGGGCGCCCAAGGCGCGAGGGATGCGGCACCGAGACGGCGAGCGAGGCCTTGGCGTCGTCGGGCAGGCCGGCGAACATCGGCGTCTCGAACAGGCCTGGCATGATCGTGACGATGCGGATGCCGACACCAGCCAGATCGCGCGCGATCGGCAGCGTCATGCCGGCGACGCCGGCCTTGGAGGCGGCATAGGCGGCCTGGCCGATCTGGCCGTCCTCGGCGGCGACCGAAGCCGTGCAGACGATGACGCCGCGGCCGCCATCGGCGGTGACCGGCTCCAGCCCGGCGAGCGCGACCGCCGATTTGGCGATGACGCGGAAGGTGCCGACGAGGTTGATCGCGACGGCCTTCTCGAAGGTGGCGAGGTCATGGGCGATGAGCTCGCCGGTTTCGCGCTTCTTCGAGACGACGCGGCGGCCCGGTGCGATGCCGGCGCAGTTGACGACGATGCGGGCGATGCCATGGGCGGCGCGAGACTTGGCCAGCGCCTCGTCGACCGAGTCCTCGTTGGTGACGTCGCAGGAACAGAAGACACCGCCGATCTCCTGCGCGATCACCTCGCCGCGCTCGGCGTTGAGGTCTAGCAGCGCGACCTTGACGCCCTGGCTCGCGAGCATCCGGGCCGTCGCCTCGCCGAGGCCGGAGGCGCCGCCGGTGACGATGGCGGCGAGGGAAGAATCGAGCTTCATGGTGCGTTTCCCGTGCGTCCTGGTTCTGGAGCCGGTTTAGAGGGCGTTTCGTGCCGCTCCAAGCGGGTTTTCCGGCAGGCCTCTTGTGCAGGATTGCGACGGGGCCATCTTTCGACATGGCGCGTCGATTCCGGGTGCGCGATCATTGGCGTCATCGGACGCGAAGGAGAGAGACAGGAATGAGCGAAGGGTTCAGCGCAAGCTTCAGCCGCGAGGAGATGGAGGCGATCCGCAAGAGCCTGCGCGACGAGGCGAAGTTCGGGGCCGATTTCATGGCCCGGCTCAAGCGCGTCGCAAAGCGTATGCCGTTTGCCGAGGATTTGCTGACGGCCTGGTTCTGCGCGCGGGACCCGGCAACGCCGCGGCGCGTGCGGATGACGCTGCTCGCTGCGCTTGGTTATTTCGTGCTGCCGATCGACGCCATTCCCGACATCATGCCGCTTCTCGGCTTCACCGACGATGCGGCGGTGATCGCCGCCGCCATCGCGGCAGTGGCCGGTTCGATCAAGGTGGAGCATCGCGAGCGGGCGCGGAAGGCGCTGGCGGAGCTTTAGGCTTCGTCACAGCGTCAGCACGATCTTGCCCTTGGCCTTGCGATCGCCGATCAGCGCATAGGCTTCGGTCCAGCGCTCCAGCGGGAAGGTCGCGTGGACATGGGCGCGGATATGGTCTCCCGACGCCCATTCGAGCAGGCGTTCCATGTTGCGGCGATGCGCTGCCGGTTCGCGCGCGACGAACTCGCCCCAGAAGACGCCGCGCAGGTCGCAGCCCTTCAGCAGCAGCAGGTTGAGCGGGATCTTCGGAATCTCGCCGCCGGCGAAGCCGACGACGAGGTAGCGCCCTTCCCAGGCCATGGAGCGCAGCGCCGGTTCCGCGAGCTCGCCGCCCACGGTGTCGTAGAGCACGTCGACGCCGCGCCCTTCGGTGAGCTTCTTCAGCGCGGCGCGGATATCGGCCTGGCTATAGTCGACCTCCTCCTGCGCGCCATGCTCGCGAGCCAATGCCAGCTTGTCGGGCGAGGAGGCGCAGGCGATGACATGGGCGCCGAGCAGCGCACCGATCTCGACCGCCGCCAGCCCGGCGCCCCCGGAGGCACCGAGGATCGCGAGCGTCTCGCCGGCCCTCAGATGGGCGCGCTGAATCAACCCGTGCATGGCCGTGCCGTAGGTGACGAAAAGGCTTGCAGCCTGCGCGTCGTCGAGCCGCTCCGGCACGCGGATCAGCGCCTCGGCGGGCACCACGACCTTTTCACGCGCTGCGCCATAGCCGAGCCAGGCTGCGACGCGCTCGCCGAGCTGCCAGCCGGTGACGCCCTCGCCGATTGCCGCGATGGTGCCGGCACATTCGGCTGAGGGCGAGAAGGGGAAGGCGGGCCTGGTCTGATAGCGGCCCTTGATGATCAGCGTGTCAAAGAAATTGAGGGCGGCCGCCTTTACGGCAACGACGACCTCGCCGGGCCCCGGGCTCGGTTCCGGCAGATCGCGGATGACGAGATCTTCCGCCGGGCCGTGATGTTCGCAGAGCAAGGCCTTCATCGTCGATCCGCCATTCACCGCCGCGCTGCCGGACTGTGCCACGGCGTCGCATGGCGCGGAACCGGCAGCGGCTGCGCCATTCGTATTTTCGCCAGGATCGTGACACTCTATGCCGCCGTCCCGCGCGATCCACTCGTGGTAAACGCGGTGTTAAGATTTTTAGTGACTGATGGCGGTCCATGATCAGCTCGTTCCTCCGTACCCGCGACGCCGCTCTTTTCCGCCTCGCCGCGCTCGGCCTGATGACCGGATTGCTCGGTCTGCCCGCGCTGTCGGCCCAGGCCGCTCCGGCCAAGCCGAAGCCGGCCGCCACGCCGGCTGCCGCCAGCTCCGGGCAGGGGCAGGCGATGCTGCTGGAAACGGCCGGCAAATGGCAGGCCTTCTCGTCGCAGCAAGGCCGCTCCAAGGTCTGCTACGCCCTATCCAAGGCCGAAACCCGCATACCTGCGAATCTCAAGGAGGTCGAAGGGTTGCTCTTCGTCTCCAGCCGGCCGGGCGAGGGCGTGCGCAACGAGATCAGCTTCGTGATGAACTTCGACCTCAAGGAAGGCGTCGAGCATCAGGCGCTCATCGGCACGGACCGCTTCGCGCTGGTCGCCAAGGGCCAGAACATGTGGCTGAAGAACCCGGCCGAGGAGACGCGCATGCTCGACTCGATGCGGCGCGGCGCCGGGCTGGAGATCAAGGGCACCTCGAAGCGCGGCAACCCGACCAGCGACAAATACTCGCTCGCCGGCATCAGCCAGATCGTGAAGCGGGCCGAAGACGCCTGCAAGTAAGGCGCATGGCGCCGCCGTGAGACCGGGGCGCGTCATGCTCCGGCCTGACCTGAGCATCTCATGCCGGAAAAACTCCCGGCGCCTTCTCGTCTAGAGATTCTCGGGTCTGCGCTTCGCTCGGCCCGAGAATGACGGCGGGGTTCCGGTTTTCCGGCAATTGTGCTAGGGAGCGGGAAATCCCGCGCCTTCCCGTATGGGCGACGACAGAGCTCCGATGACCGTGTCCGTTTCCGCACCTGCCGCTCCGGCGGCTGAAACCGTTTTGCGGCGCCCGTCGCTGGCCGGGCGCACCCGCGCGGGCCTCGCCGAGGCCCTGGCCGTGATCGGCGTTCCCGAGAAGGAACGGCGCATGCGCGTCGGCCAGCTCTGGAACTGGATCTACCATTACGGCGTGCGCGAATTCGACGCGATGACGACGATCGGCAAGGGGCTGCGTGGCCAACTCGCCGCGCATTTCTCGCTCGACCTGCCGGAGGTGACGGCAGAGCAGGTCTCGACCGACGGCACGCGCAAATGGCTGATGCGCATGCCCTCGACCGGGCCGCATGACCGCGGCGCCGAGATCGAATGCGTCTACATCCCCGAGGTTGACCGCGGCACGCTCTGCGTTTCCAGCCAGGTCGGCTGCACGCTGACCTGCACCTTCTGCCACACCGGCACGCAGCGTCTCGTCCGCAACCTCAAGGCCGAGGAGATCGTGGCGCAGCTGATGGTGGCGCGCGAGCGTCTCGGCGATTTCCCCAACCGCAAGCCGCCGGAAGGCGCCTTCGTGCCGAACGATGGCGGGCGCCTGGTCACGAACATCGTCTTCATGGGCATGGGCGAGCCTCTCTATAATTTCGACGGCGTGCGCGATGCGATCGCCATCATGTCCGACGACCAGGGGCTCTCGATCGGGCGCCGGCGCATCACCGTCTCGACCTCGGGCGTGGTGCCGCAGATCGGCCCGCTCGGCGGCGAGATGGGCACGATGCTGGCGATCTCGCTGCATGCGGTGCGCGACGAGCTGCGCAACGAGCTGGTGCCGCTCAACAAGAAGTACCCGATCAAGGATCTGCTTGAGGCCTGCCGGAACTATCCGGGTCTCTCCAACGCGAAGCGGATCACCTTCGAATACGTCATGCTCAAGGGCGTGAACGATTCCGACGCCGAGGCGCGCGAGCTGGTCCGGCTGCTCAAGGGCATTCCGGCCAAGATCAACCTGATCCCGTTCAATCCCTGGCCCGGCACGAAATACGAGTGCTCGGATTGGGACCGGATCGAGCGCTTCTCCGATATCGTGTTCCGCGCCGGCTATGCCTCACCGGTGCGCACCCCGCGCGGGCGCGACATCCTTGCCGCCTGCGGTCAGCTAAAGAGCGAGACGGAGAAGCTCTCCGCCCGCGCCCGGCTGATGCTGGATCAGGATCAGGCGGAAGCCGTGCCGGCCGTCGCGGCGGAGTGAGCCGCTTGCTGCGCTGGATTCTGCTGATGCCCTTCGCCTGTCTCGTCGCGATGGGTGCGGGCCTGTTCTTCCTGGCGATGGCGAGCGTCGCCTCGCCGGCCGTGGCTCTGCTGATCGGCGGCGGCATCGAGCGGCTATTGGACATCCTGTTCGGCTTGGCCGAGAGCGGCATCGATCCGGCGCCGGCCGCGCAGGCGGCCTTCGGGCTGATCGGACGGCTGGGGCTTGCGATCATCGTCGCGCCCGTCGTGCTGGTCGCGATCGGCTCGGAGCTGTTCCGTTTGCGCAGCGGGCTGCTCCAGGCCGGCTTCACCGGGCTGCTCGCGGCGTTGCTGCCGCTCGCCATGCTCAGGCTGTCGCGCACGCCGAGCCCGGCCGAACTCCAGATCATCTCCGGGCTCTTCCTGGTCGGCGCGGCGACGGGCTTCGTCTACTGGCTGATCGCAGGGCGCGGAGCCGGTGGCGAGCGCACGGCGCAGCCCTGAGGTCCAAAGGGCATCGCCCGAAGCTCGCGCGTCATTCTCGGGCGAAGCGAAGCGCAGACCCGAGAATCTCTCTCCGGACAAGGCTCATCAAAGCGCCTCTTTCGGCATGAGATGCTCGGGTCAGGTCCGAGCATGACGGCGTGTCAGGACGCTCAATCGCCGATCGCGACGCCTTCGCGCCTTCCGTCGGCGCCGCCGAGGAAGCCCTCGGGCGTCTTGACGATGGCCTGGGTGCCCGAGGTCATCTCCAGCAAGCGGACCTCGTGGCCTTTCGCTTCGAGCACGGCCTTCCAGGCTTCTGCCTCGGTGCCCTTCTCCAGCTCGGTCGGGCCGTTGCGGCTGCCGAAGTTGCCGAAATCGACGGCTTGCTGCGGGTCCATCTTCCAGTCGAGCAGTGCAACGAGGGTCTTGGCGACATAGCCGATGATCTGGCTGCCGCCGGGCGAGCCGACCACGGCATAGAGCCGCCCGAAGGCATCGAAGACGAGCGTCGGCGCCATCGACGAGCGCGGCCGCTTGCCGGGCTCGACGCGGTTGGCGACGGGCTTGCCGTCTTCTTCCGGGGCGAAGTTGAAGTCTGTCAGCTCGTTGTTGAGCAGGAAGCCGCCCTTGGTCATCAGACGCGAGCCGAAGCCGTCCTCGATCGTGGTGGTCATCGCGACGGCGTTGCCGTCGGCGTCCACCACCGAGATATGGCTCGTGCCATTCTCGATGCCGTCTGAAGGGGCGAGAAGCTGCGCGCGCCTATGGGGTGGGTCGCCGGCCTTGGCGCGGCCCATGGAGCGCTCAGGCCCGATCAGGCCGGCGCGTGACCGGATATAGTCGCGGTCTATCAGGCCGCGCACGGGGACGCTGATGAAGGCGGGATCGGCGAGATAGAGCGCGCGGTCTGCGAAGGCGAGGCGGCCGGCCTCGCTGAACCAGTGCGCGGCTTCGGCGCCAGGGCCGAGCCGGCGCAGGTCCTGAGTCTCCAGCATCCCGAGCATCTGCTGGATGGCGACGGCGCCCGAACTCGGCGGGCCCATGCCGCAGAGCCGCCAGATGCGGTAGACGCCGCAGACCGGCTCGCGTTCCTCGACCTTGTAGCCGGCGAGGTCGGCCAGCGTCATGTCGCCGGGATTGCTTGGGTGCCCGGTGACGGTCGCGACGATGTCTTCGGCGACGGCTCCTTCGTAGAAGGCTTTCGCGCCACTGGCCGCGATCGCGTGCAGCGTCGCCGCGAAGGCGGGGTTCTTCAGGATCGTGCCGACGGCTTTCGGCTTGCCGTCCGGCTCGTAGAAATAGGCAGCGGCGATCGGGTTCTTCGGCAGGTCTCGTTCACCGGCGAGCAGCCCGTTGAGACGCGGCGAAATGGCGAAGCCCTCCTCAGCCAGCTTCAGCGCGGGCGCGACGACATCGGGCCAGGGCAATCTACCCCAGCGGCGATGCGCTTCTTCCAGCAGCTTCAGCGTGCCGGGAACGCCGACCGAGCGGCCCCCCACCACTGCCTCCCGGAACGGCATCGGCTTGCCGTCCTTCATGAAGCGCTCCGGCGTCGCCGCGGCGGGCGCCGTCTCGCGTCCGTCCAACGTCGTGACCTTGCGGGCGGCCTCGTCCCAATGGACGAAGAAGGCGCCGCCGCCGATGCCGGAGCTCTGCGGCTCGACCAGATTGAGCACGAGCTGGATCGCGATGGCGGCGTCGGTCGCGCTGCCGCCGGCGCGCAGGATATCGCGGCCGGCCGTGGCGGCGAGCGGGTTGGCGGCTGCCGCCATGAAGCGCTGGGCCGTGCCGAGCGTCTTGGTGGCGCGCCCGGTCGCGGCTTCCGGGGCCGGTGCGAACGTCTGGGCGGTTGCGATCTGGGCGGTCAGCACGGCCACTGTCAGCGGCAGAAGGGCGGGCAGGCGCATGGCTCATCTCCGAGTACGGCGGCAGGATAGGCCATTCGCCGCGGCCTGACAGCTTGGACCTGCGGGCCACGGCAGGTAGAGTTCCGAATCGAGACCGTTCTGACGCTGCCAAAAGGGGTTTTCGGCATGTCGTTTTCCGCCCATTTTCGCCGTCCTTTTGCCTGGCTCGCGCTGGGGCTGGTGGGCCTTGCGCTCGCCGGCTGCGGCTACAACAACGTGCCGACGCTGGAGGAGAGGGCGAAAGCGGCCTGGTCGGAGGTGCAGAATCAGTATCAGCGCCGCGCCGACCTGATCCCGAACCTCGTCGAGACCGTGAAGGGCTATGCGGCGCAGGAGCGTGAGGTTCTGACCGCCGTCGTCGAGGCCCGCGCCAAGGCGACGCAGGTCAAGGTCGATGCCTCGACCATCAACGACCCCGCGAAGTTCAAGGAATTCCAGGACGCGCAGAACCAGCTCACCGGCGCGCTGGGGCGGCTGCTCGTCACCGTCGAGCGCTATCCCGAGCTGAAGTCGAACCAGAACTTCCTCGCCCTGCAGTCCCAGCTCGAAGGCACCGAGAACCGGGTCGCGGTGGCGCGGCGCGACTACATCCAGGCGGTCCAGGCCTTCAACACCGAGATCCGCACTTTTCCCGGCGTGATCTGGGCCAAGCTGTTCTGGGGCGCCAAGCCGATGGAGACCTTCACGGCCACGTCCGGCGCCGAGCGGCCGCCCGCGGTGAAGTTCTGAGGTTAGCGGCAGAGGCCTGTGACATCGCTTCGCACGTCATGCCCGGGCGCGACCCGGGCATCTCCTGCCGGAGATTCTCGGGTCTGCGCTGCGCTTCGCCCGAGAATGACGGCGTTGCGTGGGGTCATAGCCCTGTTCCTGATCTTGTGCAGCGGCATCGCGTACGCTGCGGAGCCGACCTATCCCGCGCTGACGGGGCGCGTCGTCGACGGCGCGAACCTGCTCGCTCCCGCTGTCCGGCAGCGGATCGAGGACAAGCTCAAGGCGCATGAGGACAAGACTTCGGATCAGGTCGTGGTCGCGACCGTGCCGTCGCTGCAGGATGTGACGATCGAGGATTTCGCCAACGGCCTGTTCCGCCGCTGGCAGCTCGGCCAGAAGGCGAAGAACAACGGCGCGCTGCTGATCGTCGCGCCGAAGGAGCGCAAGGTCCGCATCGAGGTCGGCTACGGCCTTGAAGGCGCGCTCACCGACGCGCTTTCCAAGGTCATCATCACCACCGCCATCGCGCCGAAATTCAAGACCGGCGATTTCGCTGGTGGCATCGAGGCGGGCGTCGATGCCATCCTGACCATCCTTGCCGGGGATGCCGAGGAATGGCAGCGCCGCGCGGAGGTGCGCTCCGACGAGAGCACGCTGGGCGAGGATATCGCCGTCATCATCGCGATGATCTTCATCTTCCTGTTCATCGTCGCCTTCCTGCGCGGCTTGAGCCAGCAGGGCGGTGCGCGCCGGCACCGGCTGCGCAACGGGCAGTGGGTGACGCTGCCGCAGAGCACGAGCTGGGGCACGGGTTCCGGCTCGGGCTGGAGCGGCGGCGGGGGTGGCTGGAGTTCCGGTGGCGGTGGATTCTCGGGCGGTGGCGGCTCCTCCGGCGGCGGCGGAGCTTCGGGAGACTGGTGATGGACGATGCGGACAGGGATGCCATCGCGGAGGCCGTGCGCCGCGCCGAATTGCAGACGGCCGGCGAGATCGTCGTCGTGATCGACCGGGCGGCGTCGAGCTATCGCAACGTGCCGGTGATGATGGCGCTGACGCTGGCCTTGTTCGTGCCGTGGCCGCTGCTCTCGATGACGGTGATGAGCGCCCAGCGCATCTTCATGGTCCAGCTCTTTTGTGCGGCGGTGCTGCTCGGCGCCCTGCTCTGGTACGGGCGTGGCGGCCGCTTCGTTCCCGGCTTCGTCAAGCGGCGGCGGGCGCATGAGGCGGCGCTGCGGGAGTTCACGGCGCGCGGCCTGACTCGGACCAAGGGGCGCACCGGCGTGCTGCTCTACATCGCCTTGCAGGAGCGCTATGCCGAGGTGCTGGCGGATAGTGGAATCGACGGCCTGGTCGCTGCGGATACCTGGCGCGGCATCATCGAGCCGCTGCTGGCCGCGGCGCGCGAGGACAGGCTGGCCGAGGGGCTGATCAAGGCGGTCGACGGGGTCGGCGCGGTGCTGGCGCAGCATGTTCCGCCGCTGCCGGGCGATGTCGACGAGCTGTCGAACAAGGTCATCCTGCTCTGAAGGACAGCCGGATCGGGAGGCTTGGGCGCAAGCGTCAGCGCGAGGCCAGACCCTGGGCGGCGCCGAGAATGGCGCCCGGCATCATGCCGTATTTGCCGGGCCGTTCGGCCTGGATGATGACGACGTAGCCATCGGCCTCCGGTGCCTGCAACGCCGTCAGCTGCGCGGTGATGGTCGCTTCCTGGCCGTTCCAGTCGCCGACGCGCACCATGCCGCGCACGACATTCGCGTAGGCCAGGGTCTTGCCCTGGTTCTCGCCGCGCGTGACCGGAACCGTCGCCTGGCGCGTCGTCGGAATGATCCAGACGCCGGCCTTTTCCTCGCTCGTGCTCCCGGTGGGCGCGATCCTGATCTGAAGGCTGCCGTTCTCTTCCTTCAGGGCCAGTTTCGCGGCGAAGCCGGTCACGGCCAGCTGGTTCACCACCTTCTCGATTTCCGCCCTCTCGGAGCCGATCGCGTGAGCGGCGCCGTTGATGACGACCTGGGGCGTATAGACCTGTCCGTCGCCACGCGCCTTGGCGTAGAACTTCTGGCGTTTCGCGAAGGAATCCTTGCCGAGCGTATCCTTCCAGCCGAGATAGTCCCAATAGGTGACGGGCAAGGTCAGAGCGATCAGCTCGGGGTCCTTCGCCAGCTCGACCACCAGCGCATCCGCAGGCGGGCAGGATGAGCAACCCTGGCTGGTGAACAGCTCGATCACGGCCTTGGGCGATTTCGTAGCCGTCTGCGCCTGGGCAATCGTCATGCCGAGGACGAGAAACGCGATAGTCGCAGCGGATTGGCTGATGACGGAGAACATGAACTCGACTTTGAGGGCGATTTATTTTCCGGAGGTTACCAAAGCCAGCAATTGGTCGCAGAGGGAAATCACGTTGCCTTGAAAACGGGCATGGTCGCGCGGGCGTGATCGAAACCGACTAGGGCAGCGGCAGAAATCATATTGGGTCGCCAGCGGCGATGCATCCAGAGCCACTGCTCCGGGTGTTCGCGTACCCAGCCCTCCACGACCGCCGTCATCATCGCCATGGCACCCTGAACGTCGATCTCGCCGGCGGCATCGCGGGGCAGGTCGAGCGGTGGCGTCAGCTCGATGCGGAAGCGCTGGTTCGGCAGCCTGATGACGCGCACGCCATGGACCGGGCAATCGAAGCGGCGGGCGAACTTGCCCATGATCGGATTGGTCAGCGCGGGGCGGCCCATGAAAGGTACCACAACGCCGCGCGTGAAGTGCTGGTCGATGAGCATGCCGAGATGGCCGCCTTTTTCCAGCACGCCCTGCATGGCGAAGGCGGCGCCTTGCTTGGCCGCGGCGAGGCCGCCCATGGCGCCGGAGCGGATTTCGTGGACGATCGCGGCAATCGCAGGATCGTTGGGGGCACGGAAGACGGCCGTCGTCTCCAGATCATAGGTCGCCGCGCAGATCGCCGGCAGTTCCCAATTCGCGAGATGCGCCGAGAAGATCAGGCCGGGCCTGTCGTCTTCCTTGAGCGTGATGAAGTGCTCGATACCCTCGACCTCGACGCGGGAGGGCCTGTCGGGGTTGTCATGGTCGTAATCGAACAGCGTCTTGAGATGCGCGTATTCGGCGGCCGTGCGGCCGAGATTCTCCCAGGCGCCGCGCGCGATTCGCTTCACCTCCGCCTCGTCCTTCTCGGGGAAGGCTGCACGGATATTGGCGAGCGCGACGCCGTTAACCGGGATCAGCGGGCTCACCGTGCGCAGCAGCCAGCCGCCGACATCGCTGGAGCGTTCGGGGCCGAGCAGGCGCAGGAATGCGAACAGCGCGCGGATCACGCCGATCATCGCCGCCGCGCCGGCGCGCGCGGCGATTGCCTTCAATCGTTTCAAGGTCGGTCCAGCTCCAGAGCAGGTCCGCGTTTCTGCGCAACGCACACCTGCTGTGTCCCTTCGTTTGGTCGCATTTTCTTCACGCGAACCGGGATCGACTTCGCTTGAAAATGCTCTAGCTCGCCCGTCCGAGAGCTAGACCGGGCTTGAGAGGGGCGATCTGGGGCAGGAAAGCGCTGCCGTCAAGTCTTTGGCTGGGCGGAGGCGTCGTTCAGAAGGCGATGACGACCTTGCCGAAGACCTTGCGGCCCTCGATCCGGGCGAGGCCCTTCTCGAATTCGGCGAGCGGGAAGACCGAGTCGATCACCGGCTTCATGCCGCCGGCCATCTTCGCCAGTGACTGGGCGATATTCTCGATGCGGCAGCCGAAGGAACCGGTGATGCGGTATTGCTGCTGGAAGAGCTGCATCAGGTTGATCGTCGCCGAGGGGCCGGAGGTGGCGCCGCAGGTGACGAGCCGGCCGCCGCGCTTCAGGCAGAGCAGGGAGCCGTTCCAGGTATCGGCGCCGACATGCTCGAACACGACATCGACGCCCTTGCGGCCGGTGAGCTTGCGGACGACGCCCTCGAAGCGGTCCTCGCGATAGTTGATGACGTGGTCGGCGCCGAGCGCCTTGGCCTTGGCGCCTTTCTCATCGTCTCCGACGGTGGTGTAGACCGTGCAGCCGATCGCCTTCGCCATCAGGATCGCGGCCGTGCCGATGCCGGAGCCGCCGGCATGGACGAGCACTGATTCGCCGGGCTCCAGCCTCGCATTGTCGAACAGCATGTGCTGGACCGTGCCGAAGCCGATCGGCGCGCAGGCGGCGTCCTCGAAGGAGACGCCCTTCGGCGCCTTGATGGTGAGGCGCGCCGGGCGGTTCAGCAATTCGCGGGCGAAACCGTCGATATGGAAGCCCATGATGCCGGCGACGTTCTCGCAGAGATTGTCGCGGCCCTCGCGGCAGGCCTTACACTGGCCGCAGGTGTCGGCGCCATAGGCGGTGACGACGTCGCCGGGCGCGAAGCCGGTCACGCCCTCGCCGACGCAGACGATCTCGCCGGCTGCCTCGACGCCAGCGGCCTGTGGCATCTTGCGCTTGGCGAAGGCCATGCCGCGAAAGCCCCAGAGATCGAGATAGTTCAAGCCCACCGCCTTGATGCGGATCTGCACCTCGCCGGCTGCGGGTGGCGGCGGCGGCTCGATCTCCTCGAGGCGGAGATCGCGGTCACCATGAAGCTGGAGGGAGCGCATCGGGCAATCGGTCTTTCAGAGCTTGTCCGGCCACTGCCGGGAGGTATGGAGAACCGCGAGGATTTCGATGGCGTCCTGATGGACACGGTACGGCAAGATGTACGAAGTTCCGCCGACGACGAGTTCGCGGGTTCCGTCAATCCGTCCTGGCCGCCCGCTGGCGGGGTAACGCAGAAGTTGCTTCGGCGCGATACGAATCGTGCGGATCACGGACAACGCTGCGAATGGGTTGAACTGCGTCAGATAGCGTGCCGTATCGCGCAGGTTACGCTGCGCTCTCGGCGTCCAGACAATATTCATTGCTGGTCGATCTTGGCCTGAATCTCGGCTTCGATCGCATCAAGATCGGCCTCGCTGACGAACTCACCGCGATCGGCTTCCGCAAGGCCGGCCTTGATCTGCTCGATCTGCCAGGCATTCAGCTCGACATAGCTCTCGATCGCCTTCGCCGCGATCCAGCTGCGCGAGCGATCCGTATCGGCGGCAAGCGAATCGAGCTTGGCCAGCATTTCGTCGTCGAGGCGGATAGTGAAAGCGGCCGTCATGGATGGTTCTCTCCGGTTCATCATGAACCTAGCAGAACTGCCCGTGCAAGTCGAACTTAGCGGTGCACGCCGAGATGCGCCGTCACGCCGCCGTCGATCGGCAGCACGGTGCCGGTGATATAGGCGGCGGGCTCGCTCATCAGGAAGGCGGCGAGGCCCGCGACCTCCTCCGGCTTGGCGAAGCGGCCGGCCGGGATTTGCGCCTGCATCTTGTCGCGATACGCGGCATAGGGCGCCATCATGTCGGTGTCGACGAAGCCCGGCGCGATGACGTTGACGGTGACGCCGCGCTTGCCGGTCTCGACGGCAAGAGTCTTCGCATAGGAGATCAGCGCGCCCTTGGAGGCGGCATAGGCCGCGTTGCCGGGGTTGCCGCGCAGCGCCGCGACCGAGCCTATGGCGACGATGCGCCCGGCCCTGGCGCGGATCATGTTGCGCATCAGGCTCTTGGCGAGGCGGGTGAAGGCCCAGAAATTGACCTGCATCGCGGCCTCGGCCTTGTCCTGCGCCATCATCGCCGCCAGCGAATCATAGGGCTGGCCGGCATTGTGAATCAGGCCGAAATAGCTCTCGCCTTCGCGCTCCTCGCAGAAGGTGTCGAGCGCTGCCTTGTCGGAGAGATCGAGCGGCAGCGCGGTCACCGTGCGGCCGGGATGGGCCGTCGCGATCTCCTTCGCCAGCGTCTTCGCCTGGTCGGCGGAAGAGCGGAAGGTGAAATCGACATCGTGGCCGGCCGCCGCCAGCGCGCGCACGATCGCGGCGCCGACACCCTTGGCGCCGCCCGTCACGAGGATCTTGGTCATGCCGCCTCCGGGGGCGCCGTCAGCACGAGGCAGGTGTTCTGGCCGCCGAAGCCGAAGGAGTTGGAGATGATGGTGCGCACCTTGGCGTCGCGGGCCGTGTTCGGCACGACGTCGAGCGTGATCGCCGGGTCGGGATTGGCATAGTTGATCGTCGGCGGAATCTTGCCGTTGGCGATGGTCAGGAAGGAGATCACCGCCTCGACCGCGCCCGCCGCCGTCAGCGTGTGTCCGATCATCGACTTGTTGGAGGAGATCGGCAGCTTCGCCATGCGCTCGCCGAAGACGGCGGCGCAGCTCATCGCCTCCATCTTGTCGTTCTCCGGCGTCGATGTGCCGTGGGCGTTGATGTAGTCGACATCGTCGGGCGTCAGTCCCGCATCCGCCAACGCGTCCTGCATGGCGAGGATGGCGGGCTTGCCGTCCGGGCTCGAACGCGTGCGGTGGAAGCCGTCGCCACGCTCGCCGCAGCCGGCGACGATGCCGAGGATGGTGGCGCCGCGCGCCAGCGCGTGGTCGTAATCCTCCAGCACCAGCGCGCCGGCTCCTTCGCCCATGACGAAGCCGTCGCGGTTCTTCGAGAAGGGCTTGGCCGCGCCTTCGGCGGGGTCGTTCTGGGTCGAGAGCGCCGAGAGCAGCGAGAAGCGGATCAGCGCCTCGGCGTGGATCGAGCCGTCGGTTCCGATGCAGAGAGCGGCTTCAGTTTCGCCGCGGCGGATCGCCTCGACGCCCATTTGGATCGCTGTCGCGCCGGAGGAGCAGGCGGTCGAGAGCGAGATCGGCGAGCCCCTGGTGCCGAAACGGTCGGCGATGTGGTCGGCGACGCCGCCGAACACGAAGAGTTCGTGCATCGCGGCGTATTTGCCGGTGGCGGCGGTGCGCAGCAGGCCGTCATAGTCGACCTCGCCGTCAATGGCCTGGGCGAGCTCCTGCTTCTGCGGCCATTCCATCTCGACGGGCGGGACTGCCATGAAGAGCTCGCCCGGGAAATCGCCGGCCTTGGCGATGCCGCTCTGGCCGACCGCCTCCTCGGCCGCCAAGGTGGCGAGCTTCTCGGAGAGCTGGGGGGCAGTAAAGGAGCCATCGAACAGGAAATCGACGGTGCCGCCGATCGTGGTGCGCAGGCCCTCGGTCGGGAAGCGTTCGATGCGGTGGATGCCGGACTTGCCGGCCGTCAGCGCCTGCCAGTTGGCGTCCTTGCCCTGGCCGAGCGAGGTGACGATGCCCAGGCCGGTGACGGCGACGAGCGGGCGACCCTTGGCGTCACGATGCGTGCTCATGGCTTCGACCTCTACGCTTGAACCAGGCGCGCGGCGCCTTCGCCGCGCCAGTGACCGGCCCCGGTCACGACGGCTTCCTTCGCCTGTCCGGCTGACAGGGCGATTGCCGCCAGCGCGATCGAGACGGGGAAGGCCGCCTCGATGCCATGGCCGACGAGGTCGCCGGCGGCGATGCGCCTGGCGGAGGGAGCCGCCTTGGCGAGCGCCGCCGCCTCTTCGCCCGTGATGCCCGCGCAGCCGGTGGCGGCGGAGATGGCAAGGCTGTCGGGGCCAACGGCGCCGAACCCGCCGACGAGCTTCGTCAAAGCGGATTCGACCGTGCCCGGTGTGCGACGGCTGCGGGCGGCGCCGGCGTGACTCAGCCTGGCATAGGCCTTGGCGCCGCGCGCCGCGGCCCGCTCGGCTGCTTCAAGCACGAGGAAGGCGCCGGCACTGCCGGTGATGAGGCCGGGAGCGTCCTCGCGTTCAAAGACGGGGGCAAAGCTGTCATGGCGCAGATAGCCGCCTAGCTCTAAGAGCAGCAGCATGTCGCGGCGCTCGGCGTTGTAGGCGCCGCCAACGAGCATCAGGTCCGACTGGCCCGACGCGATGCGGGCATGGGCGGTGCGGATCGCGTCGACGCCGGCCTGTTCCTCGCCCATGAAGGTGCGTGAGGCGCCGGTGACGCCATGGACGATGGCGATGTTGCCGGCCAGCAGGTTCGAGAGTTGGGCCAGGAAGAGCGTGGGCCTGAGATCGCCCATCAGCCGCTCGTTGAGAAAGGCGCCCGGCTCGTTGGCACCGCGCAGGCCGCTCAGGATGGCGGAATCGACGGCATGGTCGCGTTCGCCGCCACCGGCGGCAACGATGACCTGCAGCTCGCTCTTGGCCGCGGGATCGTCCTTTAGCCCGGCGGAATCGAGCGCGAGCCCGGCGGTATAGACACCGAGGCGCTGCCAGGGCTCCATCTGGCGCTGGTCGGATTTCTTCGGGATCTGCTTGTCCAGCTCCAGCGCCTTCAGCGAATGGACCGGATAGGGCTTGAACGCCTCAGTCTCGACGATCGGCGGGCCGCCGGCAGCGAGCGCGGCGGCATGGGCCTCGACGCCTTCGCCGAGGCTGGAGGCGATGCCGATGCCGGTGATGACCACATCGCGGCGGGGTAGGGCGCTGGTCATCGCGCAGGCTCCGGCGTCAGGCCGATGGCGTCGATGCGGCTTTGCATGAGCGCGCGCATATCGGCGGGGAAGGGCATCAGGCGGAAGCGCAATTCGGCATCGCAGATCGGCTTGCCGCCGCTCGTCAGCTTCGCCTTGGTCGCCGCATAGCCCGAACCCTCGATGACGAGTTCGGCGCTGGCTTCCAGCTCGGTCTCCGGTTCGACGAACGTCCGGAAGCGGGCCTTGTCGACGGTCATGAGGAACGGCATCTGCGTGAGGCCGTTGAGGCCGAGCAGGAGATAGCCCGAGGCCTGCGCCATGGTTTCGGTCAGCAGCACCCCCGGCACCAGCGGGTGGCCCGGGAAGTGTCCTTCGAAGACCGGGCTTTGCGTGGGCACGGTGGAGCGCGTGACGATGCGCTTCTGCGACGGATCGAAGGTCACGACCCTGTCGATCATGTCGAAATATTCGAGGCGCATGCGATCCTTGACCAGCTGGGCGCGCCAGAACGGCACGCGGCCGCGGCACGGATCGGAACGATCCGCACAGCGGCCCTATGCTCTATCGGGAGCGGGGCGCCGGCTCAAGTCCGGCAGCCTCGACCTCGGCCTTACGCCTTCTTGGCGGCGACCAGATCGTCGATGCGCTTGCAGAGGTTCTCGAGCACGAAATACTGCTCGGCCGGCGCCTTGCCCTCGTTGACCTCCTGCGTCCACTGCTCGAGCGGAAGCTTGATGCCGAAAGCCTTGTCGATCGCGAAGGCGATGTCGAGGAAGGCGAGGGAATCGATGCCGAGATCGTCGATCGCGTGGCTCTGCGGCGTGATCTTCTCGCGCGGAATATCGCAGGTTTCGGAAATGATGCCGGCGACCGTCTCGAACGTGGCGGACATGCTGCGGGTGCTCCCGTCTCTTGTCGATGATGGCGGACGACATCCGAGCGCGGCTATATCGCCAGCGCCTGCCCCAAGCCTCCGCCGTGGATGACTGGACCGCCCCCTTACACTGCAGCGGGCGCGAGGACAACCGGGGCCAAGGCCCCATGCGTCATGGCCGGCTTGCGCCGGCCATGATCCGTTTCAGTGCCGTGTGATCGTGCTCAGGCGGCGAGGCCGCGCAGCACGTAATGCAGGATGCCGGCATTCTTGTAGTAATCGATCTCGTCCAGCGTATCGATGCGGCAGAGGATCGGGACCTTCTTCACCGTGCCGTCGGCATAGGTGATCTCGGCTTCCATCATCTGGCGCGGCTTGACGTTCGCCAAACCGTGGATGGTGACGAACTCGTCGCCCTTGAGATCGAGCGAGGCCCAGCTCGTGCCTTCGACCAGCGTGAAGGGGACCACGCCCATGCCGACCAGGTTCGAGCGGTGGATGCGCTCGAAGCTCTGGGCGATCACCGCCTTGACGCCGAGCAGATTGGTGCCCTTGGCCGCCCAGTCGCGCGAGGAGCCGTTGCCGTATTCGACGCCGGCGAAGATCACCAACGGGACCTTCTCCTCCTGATAGCGCATCGAGGCGTCGTAGATCGGCAGCTCTTCCTTCGACGGGTAGTGGATGGTGTAGCCGCCCTCGCGGCCGTTCGGGCCAAGCATGTGGTTGCGGATGCGGATATTGGCGAAGGTGCCCCGCATCATAACCTCATGGTTGCCGCGGCGCGTGCCGTACTGGTTGAAGTCGGCAACCGCGACGCCATGCTCGGTGAGATAGGCGCCGGCCGGAGAGGCCGCCTTGATCGAACCGGCCGGAGAGATGTGGTCGGTGGTGATCTTGTCGCCGAACAGCCCGAGGATGCGGGCGCCCTTGATGTCCGTGATCGGCGCCGGCTGCTTGCCCATGCCGCGGAAATAGGGCGGGTTCTGCACATAGGTCGAGTCGTCGTCCCAGACATAGGTCTCGGAGGTCGGCGCGTTCACGGCCTGCCAATGCTCGTCGCCCTTGAAGACGTCGGCATATTTGGCCTCGAAGATCGCGCGGGTGACGTTCTGCTGGATGAAGTCCTGGATCTCCTTGTTGGAGGGCCAGATATCCTTGAGGAACACGTCCTTGCCGTCTGAGCCGCGGCCGATGGCTTGAGTCGTCAGGTCCATCTGGACGGAGCCGGCGAGCGCATAGGCGACGACCAGCGGCGGCGACGCCAGGTAGTTCGCCTGCACGTCCGGCGAGACACGGCCTTCGAAGTTGCGGTTGCCGGAGATGACGGCGCCCGCGATCAGGCCCTTCTCGTTGATCGTCTTCGAGATCGGCGCCGGCAGCGGGCCGGAATTGCCGATGCAGGTGGTGCAGCCGAAGCCGACCAGGTTGAAGCCGAGCTTGTCGAGGTCCTCCTGGAGGCCGGCCTTGGCCAGATACTCCGCGACGACCTGCGAGCCGGGGGCCAGCGAGGTCTTGACCCAGGGCTTCACCGTCAGGCCCTTGGCGACTGCCTTGCGGGCGAGCAGCCCCGCCGCCATCAGCACCGAGGGATTCGAGGTGTTGGTGCAGGAGGTGATCGCGGCGATGACGACGTCGCCATGGCCTAGGTCGAAGTCCTCGCCCTCGACCGGCACGCGGCGCGAAAGCTCGGCGCCCTTCTTGTAGTCGGTCTCCATCGCGGCGGCGAAGCCCTTGGCGACGGCGCCGAGATCGACGCGGCCTTCCGGACGCTTCGGGCCGGCCATCGAGGGCTGCACTGTCGAGAGATCGAGCTCGAGCGTGTCGGTGAACACCGGGTCGGGCGTCTCGGGCGTGGCGAACAGCCCTTGCGCCTTGCTGTAGGCCTCGACCAGCGCGATGCGGTCGGACTTGCGGCCGGTCGTCGTCAGGTAGTCCAGCGTCTCGGTGTCGACCGGGAAAAAGCCGCAGGTCGCGCCGTATTCCGGGCCCATGTTGGCGATGGTGGCGCGGTCGGCCAGCGTCAGGTTGTAGAGGCCGGGGCCGAAGAACTCGACGAACTTGCCGACGACGCCCTTCTTGCGCAGCATCTGGGTGACGGTCAGCACGAGGTCGGTGGCGGTGATGCCTTCCCTGAGCGAGCCGGTCAGCTTGAAGCCGATCACCTCGGGCAGCAGCATCGACTGCGGCTGGCCGAGCATCGCGGCCTCGGCCTCGATGCCGCCGACGCCCCAGCCGAGAACGGCGAGGCCGTTGACCATGGTGGTGTGCGAATCGGTACCGACGAGGGTGTCGGGATAGGCGACCTCGACCTCCTGACCGTCGATCGTCTCGCTACGGGTCCAGACCGTCTGCGAGAGATATTCGAGATTGACCTGGTGGCAGATGCCGGTGCCGGGCGGCACGACGCGGAAATTGTCGAAGGCGCCCTGGCCCCATTTGAGGAACTTGTAGCGCTCCTCGTTGCGCTCGTATTCGAGCTCGACGTTCCGGGCGAAGGCCTTGGGCGAGCCGAACTCGTCGACGATGACCGAGTGGTCGATCACGAGGTCGACCGGGACGAGCGGGTTGATCTTCTGCGGGTCGCCGCCGAGCGCTTTGACGCCGTCGCGCATCGCGGCGAGGTCGACCACCGCCGGCACGCCGGTGAAGTCCTGCATCAGCACGCGGGCGGGGCGGAAGCCGATCTCCTTGCCGGCCTTGCCCTTGTCGTCGAGCCAGCCGACGAAGTTCTCGATGTCGGACTTCGTGACCGAGCGGCCGTCCTCGAAGCGCAGCAGGTTCTCGAGCAGCACCTTCATCGAGAAGGGCAGCTTCGAGATGCCCGGCAGGCCGTTCTTCTCGGCATCGGGGAGGGAATAATAGGTGTAGGTCTTGCCGCCGGCGGTGAGCGTCTTGCGGGCTTTGAATGAGTCGAGCGAGGCCATTCGGGCTTGATCCTGATCAAGGGGTTGCGGTCGCGACCGGCATGCCCTTGCGGACAGCGCCGTTCGAAGGCCTAATGCGCATGACGCGCGCGCCGCCTCGGGAGTGCCCGAGCCCCGCGCCGGATCGGCGTGCGGCGTAGCCGCGGGTTCTATAGAGCAATTCCAAGAAGCGCGCTAGATGAACGAAATGTGGTCGCATGCATGGGCGGCAGAGCTGCCTTGACGCAAGATTCGTTCCCTCCGACACGCCTTCGCGCCGAGAATCTCGTTTGCCGCCGTGGCGGCCGGCTGATCTTCGAGAGCTTGAGCTTCGATCTCGGTCCCGGAGAGGCGATCGCGCTGACCGGCCGCAACGGCGCCGGCAAATCCAGCCTTATCGCGATGTTGTGCGGCCGGCTGCGGCCCGATGGCGGGAGCATCCGGCTCGAGGGTGGCGATGAGGAGGCCGATCTGGCCGAGATATCGCATCTCGTCGGCCATCGCGACGGACTCAAGACTGCGCTGACGGCGCAGGAGAACCTCGTATTCGCCCAGGCGGTGCTCGGCGACGATGCCCTGACGCCCAGGGAGGCGCTGGCGACGGTCGGCCTCGCTCACGCGGCCGAGTTGCCCGTCGGTTACCTGTCGGCGGGGCAAAGGCGGCGCGTGGCGCTGGCGCGGCTTCTAATCTCGCGCCGGCCCTACTGGCTGCTCGACGAGCCGATGTCGGCGCTCGATGCGGCCTCCCAGACCATGCTTGCCCGGTTGATGCGCGATCATCTGCTCGCGGGCGGCGCTATCCTCGCGGCGACGCACGGTCCGCTCGGCCTCGACGGCGCGCGCGAACTCAGGATCGGCGCATGAACCGCGCCTTCCTTGCCATCCTCAGGCGCGATCTTGCGCTGGCGTCGCGGGCCGGCGGCGGGGGCGAGCTGGCGCTCGTCTTCTTCCTGACTCTGGTGGTGCTCGTCCCCTTCGCGCTCGGGCCCGATCTCAATCTGCTGTCACGGATCGGGCCGGCGATTCTCTGGCTAGGCGCGCTGCTCTCGGTGCTGATCGGGCTCGACCGGCTGTTTCAGAGCGACGAGGAAGACGGCTCGCTCGACCTGATCCGTGCCTCGGCGCTGCCGCTCGAACTGGCGGTGCTGGCCAAGGGGCTGGCGCACTGGCTGACGACAGGGCTGCCACTGGCGCTGGTCTCGCCGCTGCTTGGCCTGCTCGTGGCGTTACCGGGCGAGGGCGTGCTGCCGTTGATCGCGACCTTGCTGGTCGGCACGCCGGCGCTCAGCTTCATCGGCGCTGCCGGTGCCGCGCTCGCCGCAAGCCTCAGGCGCGGGGGGCTGATCGTGCCGGTGCTGGTGGCACCGCTGACCGTGCCGGTGCTGATCTTCGGGGTTTCGGCGGCAAACGCGGCGCAGGGCGGCACGGTGCCATTCCTGACGCCCTTCCTTATCCTGTGCGCGATTTCGCTCGCGGCTGTCGTGATTGGCACAGTCGCCGCGGCTGCGGCGCTGAGATCGAGCGAGTAGGCTCAGTCGCGGGGCGGCGCCAGCGCCACGAACGCGATCGGGAAGCCGCATTGCGTTGCGAACTGAGCGACGGAGGCCGCTATGTCCTCACGCGCCACGTTGCGCTCTGCGAAAATCATGCGGATTTCCTCGGCGGTGGCGTTCACGTCGAGCACGGGTGTCTCGTCGATACGGCTACGCACCTTCAGCTCCACGGCGCGCTGCATATCATCCGACAATTTGATCAACATCATCGCTCTCCTAACGAGCGAGGTTTAGCCCAGACAGGTCCGCCAAGCAAGCCAATAACTGACAAAAATCATTATATTCAATAACTTAGCAAAATTAGAAGCTGGCCGAATCGGCGCCGACTGAGGCGGGGGCACCGCAAGCGTCAGCGCTTGCATCCACGCCGTTTGCGTTGTTAACATCACTTACTCATTCGACGTGGTCGCAGTAAGATGATGGAAGACGAACGCGCCGAGCGCCTGCAAGTGATGCTGAGCCAGGAAGAGCTGCGAGCGCTGGAAAACTGGCGCTTCGAAAAGCGCATGCCGAGCAGAGCCGCGGCGGTGCGTGAGTTGTTGCGACGCGGCCTCGCGGCCGAGGGCTTCGACCTCGCGGGCGAAGGTGTCCGTTCTCAGGAATTCGGCATTGTCGACCGCCGGGGAGCTGAAGCTTCGTCCGACGAAGAGGCTTGATTCAGCCCGATTGTCGCAGCGCCGATGCGGCCGATTGCGCGGGACCGAGGCGATTGCTAGATCAGGGCCGCGTCCGCTCGACGCGGTTTCCTGCGATAACGACGCTCCGCGACGCCATGCAACGCCTTATCGATCTGGCCAATCCGACGCGCTTCATGCGCTTTTCCGCAACGATCCTGCCTTGGGTGGCAGGGGCGTCGCTGCTGCTTATCGCCGTCGGTCTCTATCTCGCCTGGTTCGTGGCGCCGGCCGATTACCAGCAGGGCGAGACGATCCGGATCATGTTCATCCATGTGCCCGCCGCCTGGCTGGCGATGATGTTCTATTCGCTGATGGCGCTCTCGGCGCTCGGCACACTGGTCTGGCGCCACCCCCTGGCGGATGTCGCGCAGAAGGCGGCGGCGCCGATCGGTGCGTGCTTCGCGCTGGTCTGCCTGATCACTGGCGCGCTCTGGGGCAAGCCGATGTGGGGCACATACTGGGTATGGGACGCGCGGCTGACCTCCGTCCTCGTGCTGCTGCTGGTCTATCTCGGCATTATCGCGCTCTGGCGCGTACTGGACGAGCCGTCGCGCGCGGCGCGCGCCGTCGCCATCCTGACGCTGGTCGGCTTCGTCAATGTGCCGATCATCAAGTTCTCGGTCGACTGGTGGAACACGCTGCACCAGCCGGCCTCGGTACTGCGCCTGGGCGGGCCGACGATCCATCCCTCCATGCTGTGGCCGCTGCTGATCCTCGCCATCGGCTTCACGCTGTTCGCGCTGGCGCTGCATATGGTCGCGATGCGCGCCGAGATCATGCGCCGGCGCGTGCGGACGCTGACGATCCTCGAAGCGGAGCGGCTCGACCGGCTCGCGTCGCAGGGCGTGCCGGCATGACCGCACTCACGGACAGCCTCGGGCCGCATGCCGGCTTCATCCTCGCATCCTATGGCGCGGCCGTGATCATCCTCGCCGGGCTGGCGCTGGCGATCCTGCGCGATCACCGCGCCCAGAAGCGCGCGCTCGACGCGCTGGAGCAGCGCGGAGCTGGCCGCCGCCGTTCGGGCCGGGAGGCATCATGAGCCAGATCGAGGCCCTGCCTCCGCGCCGTTCGCCGCTCGTCTTCCTCGTGCCGCTGATCATCTTCGGCGCGCTGGCGATCGTCTTCGGCATCGGCCTGTTCTCGGGCGATGCCAGCAAGGTTCCGTCCGCGCTGGTCGGGCGCGTCGCCCCCGCGATCACGCTCACGCCATTGGAAGGCCTGCAGCGCGACGGGCAGCCGGTGCCGGCCTTCGGCAATGCCGACTTGGCCAAGGGGCGGGCGACGTTGGTCAACGTCTTTGCGAGCTGGTGCGCGCCCTGCCGGGTCGAGCATCCCGTGCTCGTTGGCCTCGCCGAAACGGACGCCGTGAAGCAGGGCAAGGTCGCGCTGGTCGGGATGAACTACAAGGACGAGGCGGAGAATGCCCGCCGCTTCCTCGGCGCGCTCGGCAACCCGTTCTCGGCCGTCGGCGTCGATCGCAGCGGGCGCTCGGCGATCGAATGGGGCGTCTACGGCGTGCCCGAAACCTTCGTCATCGGGCCGGACGGGCGCATTCTCGACAAGCATGTGGGCCCGCTCGACCAGGCGTCTGCGGCGAAGCTGCTCGCGCGGGCGCTGAAGGCGCGCTGATCACGCTGCCTTGCGGCTGGAGACAAGGCTCTCGAACAGGCCGCGCCCATCGGTGCCGCCGACCAGCGAATCGATCAGATTCTCCGGATGCGGCATCAGGCCGAGCACGTTGAAGCTGGGCGAATAGATGCCGGCGATGTTGTTCAGCGAGCCGTTCGGGTTCGCTTCGGCCGTGACCTTGCCGTCGGCATCGGCGTAGCGGAAGGCGACGAGGCCCTCGCCCTCAAGGCGTGCCAGCGTCTGCGCATCGGCGATGTAGTTACCCTCGCCATGTGCGATGCAGACATCGATCGCCTGCCCCTTGGCATAGGCGCGGGTATAGGGCGTGTCGTTGCGCTCGACCGTGAGGTGCTGGCGCTTGCAGACGAATTTCAGATGCGCGTTGCGCACGAGGATGCCGGGCAGAAGGCCCGCCTCGCAGGCAATCTGGAAGCCGTTGCAGATGCCGAGCACATAGCCGCCGCGGGCGGCGTGGGCGCGGGTTGCGTCCATGATGTGGGCGCGGCCGGCGATGGCGCCGGTGCGCAGATAGTCGCCATAGGAGAAGCCTCCCGGCAGCACGACCAGATCGGTCCCGGCCGGCAGCTCGGTATCGCCGTGCCAGACATGGGCGACTTCGGCGCCGGCCTGCTTCAGCGCCTTGGCGACGTCGCCGTCACGGTTGGAGCCGGGAAAGGTGATGACGGCGGCCTTCATCGCTCAGGCTCCGATCTCGACGCGATAGTTCTCGATCACGGTGTTGGCGAGGAGCTTGTCGCAGGCTGCCTTGAGCGCGGCCTCGGCGGCGGCCTTGTCCGAGCCCGAGAGCTCGATGTCGAAGACCTTGCCCTGGCGAACCGAATCGACGCCGTCGATGCCGAGCGACTTCAGCGCACCTTCGATCGCCTTGCCCTGCGGATCGAGCACGCCGTTCTTCAGGGTGACGGTGACGCGGGCTTTCATGGGGATCTCCGGACGAGCGCTGTTGGGGCGTGCCTTAACGATGAATCGGGGCGGGCTCAACCGTTTCCCGCCGTTTCACGTGAATCAGCGGCTGCGCCAGGCGGCTTCCGCGTCGCGGCGGGCGGCGTCCGCCCTGTCGCTTATGGCGAGCGCGACGACCAGCTTGTCGGCCTCGCGGGCATAGAGGATGGCGGTGACGGCCTCTCGGCCGGGCGTATCGAGCGAGCGGATGGTGACGAGGATGCCGCGCGCTTCCGCCGAATCGAACCGGGCGACATCCGTCGCGCTGCGGGCCGCCTTCGGCTCGGCCTTCCTCTTCTGGTTCCGCTGGGCCTTGCGGCGTTCGGCCGCCTTCGCTGCCGCCATCTGGGCGAAGGCCTGTCCAAGGCGCGCCGGGCTTTCGGACAGGGCCTGCTCCATCTGCCTGGCCTGTTCACCTTCAAGGGCGATCACCGCGGCGAAGCCCTGCTGGACACAAGCTTCGCGCGGGCAGAAAACCATCGCGCGGGCTTCCAGCCCGTCATTCAGCACCCAGGAGCCGATCGGCAGCCGGTTCCAGCCCTCCGAGGCCGGCAGGTCGGCGATCCCGGCGCCGAACTGGTTCGTGCAGCCGGCGAGCAGCAGGCCGGCAGCGAGAATCAGGGTCGCGACATGAAAACGGGAGCGCATGCGCTCCCGCTTCATCTGCGATTGTGGCCGGGTGACGACGCTCACTGCACCAGGCGCGGTCCGGTCGGGCCGGGGTTCTCGTTCTCGCCGAGGATGCCGAGACGGCGGGCGACTTCCGAGTAAGCCTCGATCAGGCCGCCCATGTCGCGGCGGAAGCGGTCCTTGTCCATCTTGTCCTTCGACTTGATGTCCCAGAGCCGGCACGAATCCGGGCTGATCTCGTCGGCGACGACGATGCGCATCATCTCGCCTTCCCAGAGCCGGCCGGTCTCCATCTTGAAATCGACGAGGCGGATGCCGGCGCCGAGGAAGAGGCCGGAGAGGAAGTCGTTGACGCGGATCGCCAGCGCCATGATGTCGTCGATCTCCTGCGGCGTGGCCCAGCCGAAGGCGGTGATGTGCTCTTCCGAGACCATCGGGTCGTTGAGCGCATCGTTCTTGTAGTAGAACTCGATGATCGAGCGCGGCAGCTGCGTGCCCTCCTCGAGGCCGAGGCGGGTCGCCAGCGAGCCGGCGGCGATGTTGCGCACCACGACTTCGAGCGGGATGATCTCGACCTCGCGGATGAGCTGCTCGCGCATGTTCAGCCGGCGGATGAAATGCGTGGGCACGCCGATATCGTTCAGATTCGAGAAGATGTGCTCGGAGATGCGGTTGTTGAGCACGCCCTTGCCATCGATCACTTCATGCTTCTTGGCATTGAAGGCGGTCGCGTCATCCTTGAAATGCTGGATCAGCGTACCGGGCTCGGGTCCTTCATAGAGGACCTTCGCCTTGCCTTCGTAGATGCGACGGCGGCGATTCATGGGGATGTACCGTGGCTTGAGGAAATCCAAAGGTCGGCCCTTCTCTGGACGCGATGAGGTCGCGGCGGGATCTTGGCCCCTGAACTGTCGGTCTTGTAGCACAACCCGGCGATCCCATGGGGATCGATCTTCGGGCCGGCACAGGCGCCGGTTGTGCATAGGGTGCCCGAAGGCACCTGCAGCGCCTGCTATATGGAGTGTCTCGGCCGCAAACGCAACAAAACGCCTTTCGGAGGCTCCAGAAGGCTTAAGCGCGGCTGAATCCGGCGGGAGGCTGGCTCTCGCCGCGCCGACACCCTATATGGTCGGACATACAGGAATTCCCGCCCGCGAGAGGATATGGACGCCGCATGACGACCTTCGATCAGCGCAAGGACGCCTTCGAGAACAAGTTCGCCCATGACGAGGAGCTGCGCTTCAAGGCGACCGCCCGGCGCAACAAGCTGCTCGGGCTCTGGGCCGCCGAGAAGCTCGGCAAGAGCGGTGCCGATGCGGATGCCTATGCCAAGTCTGTCGTCGTTGCCGATTTCGAGGAGGCCGGCGACGAGGATGTGGTGCGCAAGGTCAAGAACGACTTCGTGCTGGCCAACGTCAATGCGTCCGACAGCGAGATCCGCACGGTGATGACCGAGCTGCTGATCAAGGCGGCCGAGGATATCCAGGCCGGTCGCTGAGAGACTGATCGAGAATTCTACTGTGGCGGCCAACTGACGGCGTTTTCTGCGCTTCCGGTGCTCAAGTACTCCGGTACGCTCCGCTCCGTTCTCGAAGACGCCGCCATTTGACTCTCCGCAGCGAATTCTCAATCAGGCTCCCGGGCGCATCCCGGCAGACGCAGGACGTCTCTGAAACGGGCGCATGGGCGCCCGTTTGCATTTCCGGGCCGGGCCGGTCCAACGTGCGAAAGCCGCCGCGCCGTCTGAAGCGCGGGCTTTGAACGGATGAACGCACCATGGCCAAACCCACCGTCCTCTCTTCCCTCGCCGACCGCTTCGCCAAGGGCGACAGCGTCGTCTCGGCCTGGTGCGGCCTGCCCGATCCCTCGATCTCGGCGATCCTGGCGCAGGAGGATTTCGACGCGATCACGCTCGACATGCAGCACGGGCCGATCACGCTGGGCGAAGTCATCCGCGCGATCCCGCTGATCAATGCGGCCGGCAAGCCGGCGCTTGCGCGCATTCCGGTCGGCGAGTTCCAGAACGTCTCGAAGCTGTTCGATTCCGGCGTTTCCGGTGTGATCGCGCCGATGATCAACACCATGGAGGATGCGCGCCGCTTCGCCGCCTATGCCAAATATCCGCCGATGGGCGAGCGCAGCTGGGGCAGCTATGGCGGCCTGATCGCCTCCGGCCTCGACCAGAACGCCTATCTCAAGGCGGCCAACGGCTTCTCCATGACCTTCGCGATGATCGAGACGCGCGAGGCGATGGCGATCGTCGACGACATCCTCGCTCTGGACGGCATCGACGCCCTGTTCGTGGGCCCGTCCGATCTGTCGATCGCGCTGTCCGGCGGCGCGCAAGTCGATGCGACGGCGCCCGAAGTGGACGAGGCGCTGAAGCACGTCGTCGCCCGGGCCTCCGCCGTCAACAAGCCGGTCGCGCTCTATGCGGCGACGGCCGAGCGGGCCAAGCAGGGTCTCGCCATGGGTGCGCGCATGGTCACGGTGATGAGCGATTCGGCCCTGCTGCGCGCGGCGACGCAGACGGCCCTGAAGATCGTGCGCAGCTAGAGCGCGCTATCAGGCGTTGATACCCTCGCGGCGCTTCAGGACGGCGTAATAGGCCCAGAGCAATCGCGCCGCGACGCCGCGCCAGGGCCGCCAGGCCTCCGCCATGGCCTGGAGCTCCACCGGCTTCGGCCGCTCCGCGAGGCCGAAGGCATGGCGGGCGGCTTCCTGAATGGCGAGATCGCCGGCAGCGAAGCCGTCGCGATGGCCGAGGCAGAACAAGAGATAGACATCGGCCGTCCACGGGCCGATGCCGGAGATCGCCGTCATCCGGGCGTGGACCTCTTCCGGGGTTGCCTGCTCGAGCGCCTCGAAGGCGAAGCGCTTCTCGGCAAGCGCGGCGGCGAGGGCGAGCAGCGTGCGCTGTTTCGGCCGCGACAGGCCGGAGAGGCGCATATCGTCGTCGGTCGCAGCCAGCACCCGTTCCGGCGTCAGCGGGACGAAGACGCTTTCGAAGCGGTTCCAGACGGCGCGGGCGCTCGCGACCGACAATTGCTGCGAGACGATGATGGCGGCGAGGCCGGGGAAGCCGCCTTCGCGCAACCTGAGCGGGGGCAGGCCGGTGCGCGCGACGACGGCGTTCCAATGCGGATGCATCGCGGCCAGAGCTGCCATGCCTTCTTCGAGATCGCTGTCGCAGGTGATTCGTTCGGTCATGACGAGAGCCTTGATGGCGCAGGAGCCGGGTTGCGTCAGCAGCGAGGGGGCCGCTTGGCGCGCGGCATGGCAATCCCTAGACAGGGCCGATGGCGTCCATTCCACCCGATTCCGGCAAACCGGTCTTCCGCTTCGCGCCGAGCCCGAACGGGAGGCTGCATCTCGGCCATGCCCTTTCGGCGCTGACCAACGAGGCGCTTGCCCGGCAGGCGGGCGGGCATCTCCTGCTGCGGATCGAGGATATCGATCTCACCCGCTCGAGGCCGGAATTCGTCGAAGGGATCGTCGCGGACCTCGATTGGCTCGGGATCGCCTTCGAGCCGGATATCCGCAGGCAATCGCAGCATTTCGACGATTACGCGGAGGCTCTCGGTGTCCTGCAGGCGCGTGGGCTGGTCTATCCCTGCTTCTGCTCGCGGCAAGAGATTCGTGCCGAAGTGACGGAGCGCGAAGCGGCATCCGGGCAGCCCTGGCCACTCGATCCCGATGGCGCGCCCCTTTATCCCGGCCGTTGCAAGGTACTGGATCCGAACGAAGCGGCCATGCGTGTGGCGGCCGGCCATGCGCATGTGCTGCGTCTCGATATGTCCAGCGCCATTGCGTTGGCCGGGGAGGGGCTGAGCTACACGGTTTTCGACGCTGCAGGTTCCAGCCAGGTCGCACCGGCCAGGCCCGGACGCTGGGGCGATATCGTGCTCGCGCGCAAGGACGTGCCGACGAGCTACCACCTTGCGGTCGTCGTCGACGACGGCTTGCAAGGCGTGACGCGTGTCGTGCGCGGCCGCGACCTCGAAGCCGCGACCGATATCCATGTCGTGCTGCAGCGCCTGCTCGGGCTGCCGACACCGCTCTATCATTTTCATCGCCTGCTGCTCGACGATGACGGGCGCAAGCTCGCCAAGAGCCGGCGGTCGGAAAGCCTCGCGGAGCTGAGAGCAGATGGCGTCGGGCCGGCCGAAATCCGGCGGCGGCTCGGCTTCGCCTGAACGAATCAGCCGACGCCGAGATAGGTCAGCCAAGCCGCGGTCGTGAACAGCGACAGCAGGGTCGAAAGCGTGATCGCGCTCGACGCATCGGCGACGCCCTGCCGGTAGCGCTCGGCGAAGAGATAGGCGTTGATGCCACAGGGACAGGCCGCGAACAGCACGGCGACGCCGGACCAATGGGCCGGCATCTCGAAGACCTTCGTCGCGAGCCAATAGACCAGCAGCGGGTGCAGGCCGAGTTTCAGCCCGCTCAGCACGGCCGGCAGGGCGAGGCCCGATTCCAGCCCGTAGCGGCGCATGGCGATGCCGAGGCTGATCAGCGCGCAGGGAACGGCTGCTCCCGCCAGCAGATCGACCAGCGTCCAGGCCGGCTCCGGAATTAGGCCGATGAAGGGGCGCACGGCGGAGCCGAGGAGAATGCCGATGATGATCGGGTGGGTGAAGAGCCGCTTGATCAGCTGCGGCACCGAGGCGGAGCGGCCTTCGGCCAACAGCGTCGCGACCGTCATCGTCACGGGAAGATGGATGGCGAGCAGAAGGCCGAGCGGCACCGCGCCGGCATCGCCATAGGCCTTCAGGATCATCGGGACGCCAACGAAAACCGTGTTCGACTGCGCGGCCGCGAAGCCGGAGACCACCAGCTCCGGTCCCTTCCGCGCGAAGAACTTGCTGGCGATCAGCATCGCCAGCGCCCAGACCACCGCGAGCCCCGCGAAATAGGCGATCCAGTAGCCCCAGGGCTGGGTCACCGGAATGTCCGCCTTGGCCAGCGTCCGGAACAGCAGGCAGGGAACGGCCAGCACGAAGACGAAATCGGACAGGCCCTCGCCCGTCGTTTCGCGCAGGAGCTTCGTCCAGCGGGCGACATAGCCGAGGCCGATCAGTCCGAAGACGGGCAGGACGACGAGAAGGGAAGCGAGCATCGGCGGGGGACCCGCATCACGAGAGAAAGGCGCCTGATCAGGCGGTGTCGTCTCAAGGCGATGGTGTCAAGCGGTAGAAGCGTGGCGAGCGCCCGATTGCCAGGCGGGCATGCGCTCAGCGCAACTGTGCGACAGCTCCGCCCGCCTTCTCGATGAGGCCGCGAATCTCGTCGCGCTGGCGCTTGAATTCGCCGAGGGTCGGACCCTGCAGCTCACGCCCGCGGGGCACGCGAATCTTCATCGGATTGACGAAGTTGCCGTTGACCAGCACCTCGTAATGCAGATGCGGGCCGGTCGACAGGCCGGTGGAGCCGAGATAGCCGATGATCTGGCCCTGGCGGACCTTGGCGCCGGGCACGATGCCGGAGGCGAAGTTCGACTGGTGCGAATAGGTGGTGACGTAGCCGTTGGCGTGCTGGATCTCGGTGTGCTTGCCGTAGCCTGAGGACCAGCCCGCCTTGGTGACGACGCCGTTGCCGGCGGCGAGGATCGGGGTACCGATCCGGTTGGCCCAGTCGATGCCGGTATGCATCTTCGAATAGCGCATGATCGGGTGGTAGCGCATGCCGAAGCCCGAGCGCAGCTCGCCATCGGCGATCGGCTTGCGCAGCAGGAACTTCTTCAGCGATTTGCCCTCGTCGTCGAAATACTCGATCAGCCCGTCATCCGGCGCCTGGTAGCGGAAGACCCGGCGCGTCTCGCCATTCACCGTCAGCGACGCGGAAAGGATCTCGGCCCGCTCACCCTCGTCCTCGTCGGTGAAGATCACCTCCAGATTGTCGCCGCCATGGACGCGCTGCTGGAAATCGAGATCGTAGGAGAAGATGCGGACGAGCTCGTCGATGAGCGGCCGCGGGAGATCGTGGCGCGCGCCGGTCTCGTAGAGGCTCTCATAGAGTCGTGCGCCACCGGCGCCCTCATTCTCGTCCTCTTCCTCGGTCTCCTGCCGTTGCGGCCGCGGGATGGCCAGATTCTGACGCGGCAGGTCGACGGCGACGAAGGCGCCCTTGTCGTTCATGGCGATCATGCCATCCGGCTGGCCGTTGCTCAGCAGCGAGACACGCATGATCTGGCGCGCATCGCCGGGGCGCGGACCGGGTGCGTAGAGGACTTGAAGGACCTGGCCGTCGGGCAGGGCGGTGGTCCGGACCTTGCCGCCGAAGGCCGTGATCATGGTGCGGATCTGCTCGGGCGTGGCGCCGGTGCCGCGCATGACCTGCTCGAAGTTCTCGCCGCGCTTGGCCATCACCAGCTTGTCCTCGACGAGCGGCTCGCGGGAGGCCGGAATCGGCGTCTTCGGTGCGTTGGTGACGTTCTCGGGAACGACGCGGACTTCGATGCCGGAAAAGCGCGTATCGGTTGCCGGCGCATAGGCGAGGATATCGCCGCCACCGACGGCCCCGCCGGTCAGGGTGCGGCTGAGCATCAGCTGCGGCGGGATCGGCAGGGCGCGCTGGCGGCCCGAATTCGCCAGGTTCGCGCGCTCTTCCTCGATCTGGGAGATGACGTCGGTATCGCTCAGCTGCGGCTTGCCCGCGGGGATGACGATATCGCCGAGATCGCGCTTGACGATGGTGACGTCGGCGTCGGGCATATCCTGGGCCGGCTCGGCATACCGCTCTTCCGGCTGTCCGCCTTCGGCGAAAAGGCGAAGTGGATTGAAGGGCGGGATGTTGCTCGCATACACGCCGGTGGTCAGCGACAGGTCCGATGCAAGCCGGACGAAGGGGCGCACGCGGATGACTTCGCGGTTCCCGACCTTCTGGGACATCGGTGCACGCAGCGTATGGCGGGCCGACATGATCGGCTGGTCGGCGACCAGCTTGTCGGCCTTGCGCGCGCCGCCGCCTTCCCCGGCCGCGGAGGATGAGCGCACGGCGACGGTCTCGGGCTGCTCGGGATAACTGGTGTCGCCCCGCATGGCGACGAGGATCGCCGCACCCAGCAAGGCCGCGCCGCAGGACCCGACCAGGGCGCAGGCGAAGAGCCAGCGCAGCGAGACGCCGCGCCGGTCGAGCGGCTGCTGGCGCGAATCGACCGGCTGGATCGGCGGCTCGATGCCGAGATCGACGAGCAGGGCCGCTGACTCGGGGGAGAGCGGCTCGAGCGGCTGTGCGAACTCGGGATGGGCGTTCATGTCTCGGAGCGGGCTATGCTGCGTGCGGGGTGTCTTGAAACCTCGATAGCGAACTCCGCCGCAGCGAAGATGCCTTGAACGCGTCCTGACGAAAGCGCGCCAGGACCATGCCCGTGCCGGCAGCGGGAATCAATCCGTTCAGCCGTGGACGATCTCCTGTGCGGGCAGATTGCGGCTGTTTTGGGAACCGCTGCGCGAGCGCCCCCTCGCGGTACACGTACGCGAGCGCGCGCTTTTCCATATCCAAGCGACATCCAGCTCGAAATCCAAGCGACATCCAGCTCGAACTACGGCGCTGTCTAAAGAGGCGATTGCTCAATTCTCTCTGTGGGCAGTCGCGAGGGGCGATGTCCCGACGCGGGGCCGAAGCGGGAGCCGAGCCCTGCGTGGAAGGGAAGCTGCAAAAGCAGGCGGAAAGTCGTCATTCCAGACGCCTGGACGACTGAAATGCGCTCCGTCAAAAAAACTTCATCGAGCGTGTTGACATCGGATCCGGCCGTG
>NZ_JBXWCA010000012.1:0-207199 GCF_057321085.1 Allobosea sp. RIT-PG3_2
ATTTCAAAACGCTCGCGCGCAAGTGCGGGCGGGCGAAAACACGCGCGTCATTCTCGGGCGACCGCAGGGAGACCCGAGAATCTCGGGCCGGACAAGGCTCCAAAGCCTCCTCGTCAAGAGATGCCCGGGTCAAGCCCGGGCATGACGCGGGACGCAAGCCGTCAGGGCGCGAGAGGGAGGCCCGGACATGACGCGTGATGCGAGGCCGGGCGTGACGCGGATCGCAAGGGCAACGAGCGGGAGCAGGAACATGCAGCGGGAACCCTGGCAGACGCCCGAGCAGGCGCAATGGAGCGCGGACTACAAGCGGGAGATGGATCGCCGGCACCGCATGATCGTCGACGCGTTCAAGGTCTGGTCCTTCTGCCCGCACAAGGCCTGCCGCCGCGGCAGCGCCTGCCAAAATCCCGATCCGGGTGCCTGCATGCGCGACTTCTTCGACGCCATGCCCGAGTCCGAGAAGCAATATCTCCGTCTCGTGGTGAAGGCGCGCAGCGCCGGGCTCAGCCCCGAGGAGGCCGATCGCGAGGCGCGGCGGCGTCTCGACGAGCACCGGCAGGCCACGACGGAGCCCATGCCGCCAGCACCGCCGCCCGAACCCGTGCCGCCGCCGGCGGTCAGGGCGAAGCGTGCCGCGCGACCACCACAGCCGCCCGAGAGCGAGGCCGCGCGCGCCGCGCGGGTGCGGCAGGCGCAGGCCGCCGAGCGCGAGGGCGGCGCCCTGTCGCGGCCGGGGCGGGGGCTCAGCCCGGCTCCCCGGCGATGACGCCCTTGCGCAGCAGGAAGCAACCATAGGGCCGGGGATCGCCGACCTGCACCACCGCGAAGGCGCCCCGCGCCGCCGCGTAGAAGGCGAAACGCTCGATCCCCGCGAGCGGGGCGGGGCGGCCGAGCGCCGCATCGATCTCGCCTTGCACAGCGCGCTGCACGTCCGGCAGCGCCGCAGCATCCCCCACCACCTCCATGCGCCTCAGCGGCTCCGGCTCGAAATCGTCGATCGGCAGCACAGAGAGGATGGCGCGCGCGGCGCGCTGCATCGTCAGGCCGGGCAGGCGGATCAGCCTGCCGCTTGTGGTCGAACTGGCGATCGTCTCGGCCGGGTGGTTGGCATCGACCAGCGCGAGGTCATCGCCATGGCCCATGGCGGCAAGCACCCAGAGCAGATCGGCGGAGAGCACGGGATCGAGGTTCTTCAGCATGGCGGGGTTCCTTGGCGAGCCCTCATCCTGAGGAGGCGCGTCAGCGCCGTCTCGAAGGATGCTCCAGGAGGCTCCTAAGCGAGCTGGATCATCCTTCGAGACGCGGCCTCACGGCCGCTCCTCAGGATGAGGGCTGAGAGGTGAAGTTGGCAATGGCGAGGCTGCCGGGCGGCGCCCCCTCTTCGTCAGATAGATGCGGGCGGCGTTGCCGCCGAAGATCGCGGCGCGCTCGGTTTCGGAGAGCGTGGCGGTGAGTCGCTCGGCCGTGGCGAGCCACTGGTCGTAGGAGGCGCGAAGCGTCGCGACCGGCCAGTCGCTGCCCCAGAGCAGGCGCTGCGGCCCGAAGCAGGCGAGGAGCTGGGCGACGGCTGGCGTCAGCGTCGCCTCGCGCCAGCCGGGCGGCGCCTCGGTGACGAGGCCGGAGAGCTTGCAGACGGTGTTGGGCCGGGCGGCCAGCGCCGCGATGCCGGCGCGCCAGGCAGAGAGATCGGCGCCGGTGAGGTCCGGCTTGGCGCCGTGGTCGATGACGACGGGGAGCTCGGTCTCGCGCTCCAGCAGCGTGAGGAGGGCGGGTATCTGCGCCGGCTTCACCAGCGCGTCGAAGACGAGGCCGTGCGCCTTGAGCGCGGCGAAGGCGGGGGCGAGGTCCGGCCGCGCGAGCCAGTTCGGATCGGGAATGTCCTGCACCATCGGCCGCAGGCCCACCAGCAGCGGGTCGGCGGCTAGCGCGGCGATGCGGGCGGGGGCGTCGGGTGCCTCGAAATCGGCCCAGCCCACCACCCCGGCGACGAAGGGCGTCGCGGCGGCGGTTTCGAGCAGGAATCGCGTCTCCGCCTCGGTCGGGGCGGCCTGGACGAGGATGGTCGCGGCGATGCCGTGTTCGGCGAGATGCGGGGCGAGGTCGGCGGGCTCGAAGTCGCGATGGATGGGCTTGAGCGCGGGCGTCAGCCAGCCATAATCGCCGCGGGCGAGCCGCCAGAAATGCTGGTGCGAATCGATGCGGGGCGGGCTCTTCACGGGCGGCTCTCGCGGATGGGCTCAAGGCCGGGCAAGGCCGGCGCGGCGCCACTATGTGCACGCCAACATGTTAGCTTGCAACCGCCTCGAAAGCGGATTAGCGTCCACCCCGATCGCGGGAGACGGAAGCGGTGCTTCCTTCCAGTTCCGCGCGACCTGAAAGCCCGCAAAGGGCAGCCTTTTGTCCTGGGGAGGACGCCGATGACCGACAGCATTCTGAAACCGACCCGCCGCGTTCTTCTGGGCGGCGCGGCCGCCGCGATCGCCTCGCCGCTGGTGCTGCGGAAGGCACAGGCGCAAGGCGCGTTCGACTGGAAGAAGTTCTCCGGCCAGTCGATCGACGTGCTGCTGGTCAAGAACCCGCGCTCCGACCTGATGCAGGCGGCGGAGAAGGAGTTCACCGAGCTCACCGGCATCAAGGTCTCGGCCGAGCAGGTGCCGGAGCAGCAGCAGCGCCAGAAGGCGGTGATCGAGTTCGCCTCGGGCAAGCCGAGCTTCGACGTCAGCGGCATCTCGCTGCACGTCCAGAAGCGCATGGCGGCAAAGGGCAAGTGGTTCGAGAACCTCGATCCCTACATCAAGAACCCTGCGCTGACGGCGCCCGATTTCGACTTCGCCGATTTCGGCGCCGGCCCGGTCGCCTATGCGCGGCAGGCCGACGGGGCGCTCGATACGATCCCGTTCTTCGTCGATTACTGGATGGTCTACTACAACAAGGAGCTCTTCGACGCGAAGGGCGTGGCCTACCCGAAGACGATGGAGGAGATGTTCACCGTCGCCCAGAAGCTGCATGACCCTGCCAAGGGCATCGCCGGCTTCGTCTCGCGCGGCCTGAAGAACGCCAATGTCCCGGTGTGGACCTCGCTGATGCTCGGACAGGGCATGGAGACGACCTCGCCGGAGGGCAAGCTGCTCACCGATACGCCGGAGGCGATCTGGGCGGCCGATCTCTATCGCAAGCTCAACAAGGAGACCGGCCCGGCCGGGCAGGTCGGCTTCAACTGGAACGAGTGCCAGACCACCTTCATGCAGGGTCGCGCCGCGATGTGGCTCGACGGCATCGGCTTCGCCACGCCGCTGGAGGACCCGACCAAGTCGCGCATCGTCGGCAAGGTCGGCTATGGCGTGACGCCGCCGGGGCCGAAGGCGCATTACGCCGGCATGTTCGCCGACGGCATGGGCATCTCGCGCGGCTCCTCGAAGAAGGAGGCGGCCTGGCTCTACCTGCAGTTCATGACCAACAAGAAGAACCAGATCGCGATGCTCAAGGCCGGCGCCGGCGCGCCGGGCCGTTCCTCGGCCTATCTCGACACCGAGACGATCCAGCAGTCGAAGTTCGGCAAGCAGTATTTCGACTGCCTGCTGTCCTCCGCCAAGATCGCGCGGGCCGGCCTGCCGCAGATCGTGCCGGTGACCGAGTTCCGCGACGTGTTCGGCGTGGCGCTGACCAATGCGATCGGTGGCGCGGATGTCGCGGCCGAGCTCAAGAAGGCGACCGAGACCTTCGCGCCGGTGCTCGCCAAGAGCGAGCAGGGGTGAGGATCATAGGCGTCATGGCCGGGCTCGACCCGGCCATCTCGCGACCATTGGGCCTTTTTCAAAGAGATGCCCGGTCAGGCCCGGGCATGACGGTTCGAACGCATGACCAGCACGTCCCTGCCAGCAAGTCTCGCCAGTGCAGCGCCTCCGGCCGCTGCCGCGTCGCATGATTTCACGCCGCGCTACTGGCTGTTCTCGCTGCCGGCGGTGCTGGTGATCACGGCGGTGATCGTCTTTCCGTGGCTGTTCACGCTCTACATGTCCGGCCAGGATTGGAAGATCGGCGGCGGCGTGGAATTCGTCGGCCTCGGCAATTTCGCCGAGCTGGCGAAGGACCAGCGCTTCCTCGAGTCGATGGGGCATACGGTCTATTTCACGGTCCTCGCGGTGGTGCTGCCCATCGTGTTCGGCACGGCGGCGGCGCTGGTCTTCCATCGCGAATTCCCGTTCCGGGGCCTGCTGCGCACCATCTTCGTGATGCCGATGATGGCGACGCCGGTCGCGGTCGCGCTGGTCTGGACGATGATGTTCCACCCGCAGCTCGGCGTGCTCAACTACCTGCTGTCGCTGATCGGGATCGGGCCGCAGGGCTGGGTCTACGATCCGGCGACGGTGATCCCGACCCTCGTCATGGTCGAGGTCTGGCACTGGACACCGCTCGTCATGCTGATCGTGCTCGGTGGCCTAGCCGGCCTGCCGCGCGAGCCTTATGAATCCGCGCTGATCGACGGCGCCAATGACTGGCACATGTTCCGGCACATCACGCTGCCGCTGGTCTGGCCCTTCATCATGGTGGCGATCGTGATCCGCACCATCGATGCGCTGAAGGCCTTCGACACGATCTTCGTGATCACGCAGGGCGGGCCGGGAACGGCGTCGGAGACGCTCAACATCTTCCTCTATCTGCAGGCCTTCCAGTTCTACAAGATCGGCTACGCCTCGGCCGTCGTGGTGATCTTCTTCGTCATCATCATCATGCTCTCGCTGCTGCTGCTCTATGCGCGGCAGAAGTCGAAGTGGAACGCGTGATGGGCTCCTCTTCCGGCTTCCTTGCCTCGTCTCTCCGCGTCATTGCGAACGCGACGTCATCCCGGGTTTGTCCCGGGATCCATCGGAGGGCTCGGCGCTTTACGATGGATCCCGGAACTCCGCTTCGCTGCGTCCGGGATGACGGTGTCCTTTCCTGTCGGGACGAGGGGTGGTCGTCATGACCCGCACGCTCAAAAAGCTCGGTTTCTGGGCCTCGGTCTTCGTGCTGGTGTCGCCGGCGGTGCTGGTCTTCCTCTGGATGATCTCGCTGTCGCTGAAGAACGAGCTCGACAACACCGCCTTTCCGCCGGTGTTCATCCCCGATCCGCCGACGCTGAAGAACTATGTCGATGTCTTCGCGCAGAACAATTTCGGGCTCTATCTCTGGAACTCGATCCTCGTCACCGGCGGGGCGGTGCTGATCGGGCTTCTGGTCGGCGTGCCCGCCGGCTACGGCATCGCGCGCGGCAAGGCGCACAAGTTCGCGGTGCTGATCCTGGTGGCGCGGATGACGCCGGCCTTGTCCTATCTCATCCCGCTCTTCCTGCTGTTCCAGATCACCGGCCTCGTCGGCACGATCACGGCGCTCGTCATCACCCATCTCGTCATCACCATCCCGATCATCGTCTGGATCATGATCGGGTATTTCGAGAACGTGCCGATGGAGCTGGAGGATGCCTCGCGCATCGACGGCGCCACGAGCTGGCAGGCCTTCCGCCATGTCGCGCTGCCGCTGGCCAAGCCCGGCATCGTCGTCGGCGGCATCCTCGCCTTCATCTTCTCCTGGAACAACTTCATCTTCTCGGTGGTGCTAGGCGGCAAGGCGAGCCGCACGCTGCCATCGGCCGTCTACAACTCGCTGACCTTCGAGCAGATCTCTTGGGGTCCACTGGCGGCGGCGGCGCTGCTGGTGACGCTGCCGGTGCTGCTGGTGACGGTGATCGCGCAACGCCAGATCGTCGCCGGGCTCTCCTCCGGAGGTCTCAAGGACGGCTAGCGAAACCGCTGGCGAGCGCTTGCGGGCACCTCTGTCTTCATACTAACATGTCAGTCACCGTTCAGACCTGAAAGCTCCCTCAAATGGCCACCGACAAGAACCGCTTCGGCCTTTCCTGCGCGATCACGACCCCGATGCGGGAGGGCGGCGGCGTCGACCTGCCGCGTCTCGTCAAGCATGCGCGACATGTGCTTTCCCAAGGCTGCGACTCGGTCACGCTGTTCGGCACGACGGGCGAGGGCGCGGCGCTCGGCTTGCCGGCGCGCACCGCGATGATGGGCGCGCTGATCGGGGCGGGTATCGATCCGGCCCGTCAGATCTATGCCGGCATCGCGGCGGCCTCCATGCATGAGGCGGTCGAGCAGGCCGGGCTGGCGCTGGATGCCGGGGCGAAGGGCCTGCTGGTCGCGCCGCCCTTCTACTTCAAGGGCGTCAGCGACGAGGGGCTCTATGTCTGGTTCTCGCAGTTCTTCGAGAAACTGGGCGGCTCGGCCCGCAACGTCATCCTCTACCACATCCCTTCGGTGACGGCGGTCGACATCAGCGTCGGGCTGGTGCAGCGGCTGAAGACGGCGTTCCCCGGGCTCGTCATCGGCGTCAAGGATTCCTCGGGCAGCTATGCCAATACCGAGGCGCTGCTGAAGGCGCATGGCGAGCTCGCCATCCTGGTCGGCGACGAGCGCCAGCTTGCCAAGGCGGTGCGCAACGGGGCTGAGGGCACGATCTGCGGCCTCGCCAATCTGGTGCCCGGCCTGCTGCGCCCGATGGTCTACGAGGGCAAGGACAGCCCGGTGGTGAACGCGCTGGTCGACGAGATCTGCTCGCACCCGGTGCTGGCGGCGGTGAAGGCTCTGACCGGCCATATCCATGGCGATCCCGGCTATGGCGCGATGCGCCCGCCGCTGGAGGCGCTGGACGAGGCGACCCGCAAGCGGCTCTTCGCCGCCTTCGATTCGATCTCGCAGGCGAAAGCCGCCTGAAGGAGGCGGCCTGAGGGAGGGCGACGTGAACCAGCCGGAGCAGGAACCGCGCGAAGGCGAACCGCTGAAGCTGAGGGAGCGCGCCTATGCCTCCTTCACCGAGCGGCTGCTGGCGCGCGAGATCAAGCCCGGCCAGTTCGTGACCCAGCGCGAGCTCGTCGCGATGACCGGCTTTCCGCTCGGCGCGATCCGCGAGCTGATCCCGCGACTGGAAGCAGAGGGGCTGATCAAGACCGTGCCGCAGCGCGGCATGCAGGTCGCCCATGTCGACCTCAACCTGATCCGCAACGCCTTCCAGTTCCGGCTCTTCCTCGAGAAGGAGGCGACGGCGCTCTATGCGCGCAACGCCACGGATGAGGAGATCGCCGAGCAG
This sequence comes from Allobosea sp. RIT-PG3_2, assembly GCF_057321085.1. Lineage (NCBI taxonomy): Bacteria > Pseudomonadati > Pseudomonadota > Alphaproteobacteria > Hyphomicrobiales > Alloboseaceae > Allobosea > Allobosea sp. RIT-PG3_2. The sequence continues at coordinate 7,135 of NZ_JBXWCA010000012.1, forward strand.
CGGGCGCGGCACGAGGCGATCGTCGCCCGCGCCGAAGCGGGCGGCGACGAGCGCCTGATCGAAGACGCCGAGGACATCGACCGGCTGATGCACGAGGCGATCATCGATCACCTCGACAACGACATCGTCAGCCAGGCCTTCCGCGTGACCTGGCTCAAGATCCGCCTGATCCGGCAATACGAGACACGCATCCACAACAGCATCATCGTGCCGGTGATGCAGGACCATCTCGCGATCATCGCGGCGGTCGAGACGCGCGACCCCGAGCGCGCGGCCGAGGCGATGGCCGCCCATATCGGCAACGCCAGGACACGGGCGATGCAGTACTGACATCCGCAACCACCACGAGCCGGAGAACCGGCCGCTCCCGGAGGGAACAGCGATGAAGAGGCAGACGAGGCGCGATTTTCTGGCTGCCACGGCGGCAGGGGCGGCAACGATCGCCGCGCCCAACATCCTGCGGGCGCAGCAGCTGGTGCTGCGCTGGGCCGACGGCCAGCCGGCGAGCCATCCCTCGCCGCAGAGCGCGGTGAAGGCCGGCGCCGAAATCAAGGAGAAGACCGGCGGGCGCGTCGAGATCCAGTCCTTCCCGAACGGGCAGCTCGGCTCCTCGCGCGACATGGTCGAGTCGGTGGCATCGGGCGCGCTGACCATGGTCACGGAGGGCGCGGCGCAGCTCGGCCAGTTCGTGCCGCAGCTTTCGATCATCGAGGCGCCCTATATCTGGAAGGATTCGGCGCATATGACGCGGGCGCTGAAATCCCCGCTGATCGACGAGCTCAACAAGGCGCTGGTCGAGAAGCGCGGCATGCGCATGATCGGCGTCAACTATTACGGCGTGCGCCACCTCACCAGCGGCAAGAAGGCGATCAACTCGGTCGAGGACATGAAGGGCTTCAAGCTGCGCGTGCCGGAGGTCGACACCTTCCGCGCCATGGCCGAGGCCTGGGGGGCGCGGCCGACGCCGCTGAACTTCTCCGAGCTCTATCTCGCCCTGTCGCAAGGGGCGGTCGACGGCCAGGAGAACCCGCTGCCGACCATCGCTTCCGCCAAGCTCGGCGAGGTCCAGAAATACCTCGTGCTGACCGCGCACATCATCACGCCGCGGCTGGTGATCGTGAACGAAAGCGCCTGGCAGAAGATACCCCAGGCCGATCGCGACGTCATCGTCGCGGCCGTCGACAAGGCCGCCACCTGGCAGGACAACGAGATCCTGGAGCAGGAAAAGGGCCTCGCCGACACGCTGGCGAAGGGCGGCATGACGGTGATCAAGCCCGACAACGAGGCCTTCCGCAAGCCGGTTCTGGCGAGCGTGCCGGCCAAGTTCGAGAGCAAATGGGGCAAGGGGCTCTGGGACCGCATCCAGGCGCTTTGAGTCGGTCGTCCGTAAAGATCGTTCCGCCGTCATTCCGGGGCGCTGCGCAGCAGCGAGCCCGGAATCCATAGCCGCCGATTTCACCCGGGAAGAGCGGGACGTTCGCTTCGTCTTTTGCGGTCGTCGTCGCGGTTCTGGGTTCCGGGCTCAGGCCGCTGGCCTGCCCCGGAATGACCGCGTGGTTCCGAGCCGAGGCTGAGAGATATCCCGATGGCCGTATTGGTACGCGCAATATTCGACCGCCTGATGGAGGTGATCGCGGCGATCCTTCTCGTCGCGCTCCTCGTCACCGTGACGCTGGGCATCGTGACGCGGGCGCTGGGTGACCCGCTGATCTGGACCGACGAGGTCTCGCGCTTCCTGATGCTGTGGGTCGCCGTCGCGGGCTGGGTCCTGGCGAGCCGGCGGCGCGCCCATATCCGCATCCGCTTCTTCCACAATCTCCTGCCGCAGCATGGCTGGCGGGCGGCCGAGACCGTGATGCAGCTGGCGATGATCGTCTTCGGCCTGCTGGTGACCTGGTACAGCGTCCATCTGGTCCATGCGAATTACGACCTCGAGGCGACGACGGTGCCGCTCTCGATGGGAGTGCTCTATGTGCCCATGCTGCTGGCCGGCGTCGTCACCGCGCTGCAGGGCGTGGCCGATCTCGTCGACAATCTGCGCAACTGGAACGCGCCGCCCATCGCGCCGGTCGTGCCGACGATGCAGGAGGCGGCCGAGTGAGCACGCTGATCTTCCAGATCTCCGGGGTCTGGCTGCTCTCGATCCTGGCGGGCTTCCCGCTCTTCGCCTCGATGGGGCTGGCCGCCTTCGCCTTCGTGCTGATCGGCGATTTCTCCGCCTCGATCGTGCCGCAGAAGATGGCGCAGGCGATGAACTCCTTCCCGATCGTCGCCGCGCCGCTCTTCATCCTGATGGGCAACATCCTGGGCGCGGCGCGCATCACCGACCGCATCGTCGCCTTCGCCACGGCCGTGCTCGGCTGGCTGCGCGGCGGCTATGCCCATGCCTCGATCCTGACCAGCATGATCTTCGCCGGCATGGTCGGCTCGGCGGTGGCGGATGCGGCGGGCTCGGGCGCGATCGAGATCCGCGCCATGCGCAAGGCCGGCTACCGGCCGGAAACCGCGGCCTCGATCACCGCGGCGGCCGCGACGATCGGCCCGATCATCCCGCCCTCCTTGCCGATGGTGATCTACGGCGTCACGGCCGATGTCTCGATCGGGCGGCTGTTCATCGGCGGCGTCATTCCCGGCATCCTGATGGGGCTGTCGCTGATGGTGATGGTCGCGATCATCGCCAAGCGCCAGGGCTTCCGGAAGGAGAAGTTCAAGGGCTTCCGCGAGATCGGCCGGACCTTCCTCAGCGGCTTCTTCGCGCTGATGACGCCCCCGCTGATCCTCGGCGGCATGTTCACCGGCATCTTCACGCCGACGGAAGCCGCGGCCGTCGCCTGCCTCTACGCGCTCTTCCTCGGCTTCTTCGTCTACCGCACGCTGGAGGTGAAGCAGATCTGGCCGATCCTGATCGAGACCGTCGAGACCACCGGCCTCGTCACGGTGCTGGTCATGGCGGCGGGCGCGCTCGGCTGGTGCATGTCGATCTCGCGCGTGCCGCAGACGCTGACCCCGCTGATCGTCGACACGATCAAGGACCCGCTGGTCTTCCTGCTGGTCTGCAACCTCATCCTGCTCGTCGTCGGCTGCTTCATGGAGGCGTTGGCGGCGCTCCTGATCCTGATCCCGATCCTAGTGCCAGCCGCCCACAGCTTCGGCATCGACCCGGTGCAGTTCGGCATCATCATGATCCTGAACCTGATCCTGGGGACGATCCATCCGCCGATCGGCGTCGTGCTCTTCGTGGTGACGCGGATCGCGAACGTCTCCTTCGAGACGATGTCGAAGGCGATCCTGCCTTGGCTCGTGCCGCTGCTGGTGGTGCTGGCCATGATCACGCTCTGGCCGCCGCTGACGACCTGGCTGCCGAACCACGTGATGGGGCCGTGAGGCGGCGGCCGGGGTGCTATCGGCCCTCCGGCTCGCCGCCATGGTCGAGATAGCGGTCGACGGGGATGACGATCTCCTCGTCGAGTATGCCGATCGCCGCCTCGTCCTTGTCCTTGTAGGGGATCGTCTTCAGCACGTGGCGGATGGCGTTGAGGCGGGCGCGCAGCTTGTCGTTGCTGCGCACGACGTGCCAGGGCGCGCTTTCGGTCGAGGTCCGGCCGAGCATCTCGTCGAAGGCGCGGGAATAATCGTCGAAGCGCGGCAGGGCCTCGAAGTCGATCGGCGATAGCTTCCAGCGCTTCAGCGGATCGTGCCAGCGGGCATGCAGCCGCGTGATCTGCATCTCGCGCCCGATGGTCAGGAAGAGCTTGATCAGGCGGACGCCGTCCCGCGCCAGCATGCCCTCGAAGACCGGCGCCTCGCGCAGGAAATGCTCGGTTTCCTCCGGCGTGCAGAAGCCCATGACGCGCTCGACGCCGGCGCGGTTGTACCAGGAGCGATCGAAGAACACGATCTCGCCCGCCGTCGGCATCTCGGCAGCGTAGCGCTGCAGGTACCACTGGCCCTTCTCGGTATCGGAGGGTTTCGGCAGCGCGACGATGCGGGCCTGGCGCGGGTTGAGATGCTGGGTGAAGCGGGCGATGGTGCCGCCCTTGCCGGCGCCGTCGCGGCCCTCGAAGACGATGACGATGCGCTCGCCCTGCTTTGCGGCCCAGCGCGTCAGCTTCTGCAATTCGATCTGGAGCGGCTCGAGCTCGCGGTTGTAGCGCTTGCGCTTCATCCGCTTGCCATAGGGATAGTCGCCGCTGTGATAGGCGGCATCGACGATGGCTTCCGGCAGCGTATCGGCCTCGATGTCGAAGTCCTTGAGCTTGGCGGGCTTCGAGCGGGCCTTCGCCGGCTTCGGTTGGTTCCCCGACGGCAATTCGATCGCGTTCTTCGCATTTGAACCGGAGAATTTCTTCGCCATCGTCGGCTCCTTGTTTCGCGCAAAGCCTAGCCGGCTGCCGCGCGGAAGGGAATTGACGCTTCCGCTTCTTCCGCTCAGGAAGGGCGCGCCGGCCGCCGCCGGCAGGCTTCGGGCGCTCCATGGTCGACATTGCCGTTTCCCACTCCGCGACGACGCGGCACATGATCGAGGCGCTCGGCGCTCCGGTCGTACTGCTCGACGAGCAGGGTTTCGCGCAGGCGTTGAGCCCGGCGATGCACGCGCTCATTCCGGGGCTCGAGATCGGCAAGCTGCTGGCCTTGGTGCTGCGCGACCCCGATCTCAACGACGCGATCGAGCATGTCGCGCTCGGGGGAGATCGCAAGACCGTCGAGCTCGTCGAGCGGGTGCCGTTCGAGCGAGCCTTTCGCATCCATATCGCGGCGCTGGGCGCCGGGCGCCGGCGCGCGACGCTGCTGACCTTCCAGGACCTCAGCGAGCAGCGGGTGATCGAGCGCATGCGCGTCGATTTCGTCGCCAATGCCAGCCACGAGCTGCGCACGCCGCTGGCCTCGCTGCTCGGCTTCGTCGAGACCTTGCAGGGGCCGGCGCGCAACGACGAGCGCGCCCGCGAGCGCTTCCTCGGGATCATGCGCGAGCAGGGGCTACGCATGGCGCGTCTCGTCGATGACTTGCTCTCGCTCTCACGCATCGAGCAGCGTGCCCATGTTGCGCCCGACACGCCCGTCGATCTCGCCGGCATCGCGCGCGAGATCGTCGACTCGCTCACCTTGATGGCGCGCGAGCGCGAGGTGACGCTGACATTGCGCACGCCGCGCGAGCCGCTCCAGGTTCCCGGCGATCGCGACGAACTGCTGCGGCTGATGGAGAACCTCGTCGAGAACGCGATCAAATATGGCAAGCGGGGCGGCGAGGTGCTGATCACCGTCGAGGCCGGGGAGGGCGAGGCCGGCTTCCATGTGCGTGACGATGGCCCCGGCATCGCGCCGGAGCATCTGCCGCGCCTGACGGAGCGCTTCTACCGGGTCGATACCGCGGCGAGCCGCGAGGCGGGCGGCACGGGCCTGGGCCTCGCCATCGTCAAGCATATCGTGCTGCGCCATCGCGGCCGGCTGACGATCGAGAGCAAGCCCGGCGAGGGCGCGACCTTCAAGGCGATCCTGCCCCGCTTCGGCGCTCAGCAGGCCGGCTAGAGACCGGCTGTCAGCCTTTCATGACAGCTTTCATGACGAAATGTCATTTGGCTGTCATATAGAGGGTGTTCTGACAGGGCCGCTGCATACAGCGACCCAGAGAGGACATCTCAATGCGCAAGATTCTCGTTCTCGCGGCCGTCGCCGCCGGGATCGCCGGTTCCGCCCAGGCCGCCGACATTACCGGCGCCGGCGCGACCTTCCCCTTCCCGATCTATTCCAAGTGGGCCGAGGCCTACAAGAAGGACACGGGCATCGGCCTGAACTACCAGTCGATCGGCTCGGGCGGCGGCATCCGCCAGATCAAGGCGAAGACCGTCGCCTTCGGCGCGACCGACGCCCCGCTCAAGGGCGAGGACCTCACCAAGGACGGCCTGATCCAGTTCCCGACCGTGATGGGCGGCGTCGTTCCGGCCGTCAACATCGCCGGCATCGAGCCGGGCAAGCTCAAGCTCTCGGGCGAGATCATCGCGCAGATCTATCTGGGCGACATCAAGAAGTGGAACGACCCGAAGATCGTGGCGCTCAACGCCGGCGTGACCCTGCCGGACGCCAACATCAACCCGGTCTACCGCTCGGACGGCTCGGGCACGACCTTCGTCTTCACCGACTACCTCTCCAAGGTCTCGGCCGACTGGAAGTCCAAGATCGGCACCAACCAGTCGGTCCAGTGGCCGGTCGGCATCGGCGGCAAGGGCAATGAAGGCGTCTCGGCTTCCGTCAAGCAGGTTGCGAACTCGATCGGCTATGTCGAGTACGCCTATGCCAAGCAGAACAAGCTCGCCCACGCCCTGGTGAAGAATGCCGACGGCAACTTCCCGGCTCCGGAAGAGAAGGCGTTCCAGGCCGCTGCGGCCAATGCCAACTGGCAGGAGCAGCCCGGCTTCGGCATCTCGCTCAACAACCAGAAGGGCGCGGAAGCCTGGCCGATCACCTCGGCGACCTTCATCCTCGTCCATGCCAAGCCGGAGAAGCCGGAAGATGTCCAGTCCGCGCTGAAGTTCTTCGACTGGACCTACAAGAGCGGCGACAAGCTGGCGAGCGAGCTCGACTACGTCGCGCTGCCGGCGAATGTGAAGGACCAGGTCCGCGCCGCCTGGAAGGGCGTGACCGATACCGCCGGCAAGCCGATCTTCTGATCGCTGCCGCCGACAAGGCGAGGCGGGATATTCCCGCCTTGCCCATACATTCAGCCCTCATCCTGAGGAGCCGCGGTGCGCGGCGTCTCGAAGGAAGGATCCAGAGTGCACGGGAGCCTCCTTCGGGACGCGCTCCTGCAGAGCGCTCCTCAGGATGAGGGCTGAGGTTGATCGGCGCCGGGCGACCGGCCGCAGACGACCTCGGCTACGACACCGGAGCTTCCGCGGATGACCGCAGCAACCGACATGACGAGCATTCCCGGCGCCGCGCCGATCGTCCGCAGGACGCCGAAGGCAGGCTTCGACCTGTTCTTCCGCAATGCCAGCTTCGCGGCGGCGCTGTTCGTCCTGGTGCTGCTCGCCGGCATCATGCTCTCGATGGTCGTCGGCGGCTGGCCGGCCTTCCGCGAGTTCGGGCTCGGCTTCATCACCTCCAGCGTCTGGGACACCCAGAACGACCAGTACGGCGCCTGGCCGGCGATCGTCGGCACGCTCTCGACGGCGCTGATCGCGCTGCTGATCGGCGTGCCGCTCTCGCTCGGCATAGCCGTCTATCTCACCCAGCTCGCGCCGCCCTGGTTCAAGCGGCCGGTCGCCACCGCGATCGAGCTGCTCGCCGCCGTGCCCTCGATCATCTACGGCATGTGGGGCCTGTTCGTCTTCGCGCCGCTCTTCGCGGCCTATGTGCAGATCCCGCTCTCGAACATCGTCGAGGGCATCCCGATCGTCGGCACCGTGCTCTACTCGCGCTCGCCCTCGGGCCTCGGCATCTTCACGGCCGGGATCATCCTGGCCTTCATGATCGTGCCCTTCATCGCCTCGATCACCCGCGACATGCTGGAGCAGATCCCCTCGGTGCTGCGCGAGAGCGCCTACGGCATCGGCGCGACGACCTGGGAGGTCGTGCGCCATGTGCTGGTGCCGCAGGCCGGCGTCTCGATCATCGGCGCGGTCATGCTGGGCCTGGGCCGTGCGCTCGGCGAGACGATGGCGGTGACCTTCGTCGTCGGCAACGCCAACCGCCTGTCGAGCTCGATCCTCGATCCGGGCTCGACCATCGCCTCGCGCATCGCCAACGAGTTCAACGAGGCGATGGGCCTCCAGCTCAACTCGCTGATCGCGCTGGGCTGCATCCTGTTCTTCGTCACCTTCGTCGTCCTCGTCATCGCGCGACTGCTTGTCTCGCGGGTGAAGCGCTACTGAGGTCCCGGGAGATGAGCATGACCACTGCTTCCACGCCGCGCGAACTGCCCCATACCCCCTGGGGGCGCGTCCGCCAGTCCCGCCGCACCGCCGACCGGCTGATGAAGATCATCGCCACCGGCTTCACCTTCTGCGCCATCTTCGTGCTGTTCTGGATCCTCGGAATGCTGGTGGTGAAGGGCATCGGCGGGCTCTCGCTCGCGACCTTCACCGAGGTCACGCCCGGCCCCGGCTCGCAGGGCGGCGGCCTCGCCAACGCCATCGCCGGTTCGGTGGTGCTGACCTTCCTGGGCATCGCCATCGCCACGCCGATCGGCGTGCTGGCGGGGACCTGGCTCGCCGAGTACGGCAGGCGCTCGAAGCTCGCGAACCTGATCCGCTTCATCAACGACATCCTGCTCTCGGCGCCGTCGATCCTGATCGGCCTGTTCGTCTACGTCCTGCTGGTCGAGCCGTTCCGCGGCTATTCCGGCTGGGCCGGCGGCGTCGCGCTCGGCATCATCGCGATCCCCGTCATCGTGCGCACCACCGAGGACATGCTGAGCCTCGTGCCCGGCCCGCTGCGCGAGGCCGGAGCCGCTCTCGGCGCGCCGCCCTCGGTCGTCATCACCAGCGTGACCTGGCGGGCGGCCAAGGCCGGCATGGTCACCGGGATCCTGCTGGCTCTTGCCCGCATCGCCGGCGAGACCGCGCCGCTGATCTTCACAGCGCTCAACAACAATTTCTGGTTCTCGGCGAGCCTCGTCGGCGGCGTCTCGAACCTGCCCGTGACGATCTACCAGTTCGCCTCGGCCCCTTACGAAAACTGGCAGCAGCTGGCCTGGGCCGGCTCGCTCATCATCACCATGTCGATCCTGCTGCTCTCGATCGTTGCCCGCCGCATCGTCAGCGGCGGCAAGTAGAGCTTGAATCCAACCCGGTCGCGTCTGATCCTGAAGGACCATGTCGATGCTTTCGACCCTTGAACTCTCCCCGCAATCGCTCGATGCCGAGGCGCCCGTCCGGATCGCGGTGAAAAACCTCGATTTCTACTACGGCGAGCACAAGGCGCTGAAGAACATCAATCTCGACTTCCGCGACCGGCACGTCACGGCGCTGATCGGCCCTTCCGGCTGCGGCAAGTCGACCCTGCTGCGCATCTTCAACCGGATCTACTCGCTCTATCCCGAGCAGAGGGCGACCGGCGAGATCCTGCTGGACGGGCGCAACATCATCTCCAACGATGTCGACGTGAACGAGCTGCGCTCGCGCGTCGGCATGGTGTTCCAGAAGCCGACGCCGTTCCCGATGTCGATCTACGACAACGTGGCCTTCGGCATCCGGCTCTATGAGAGGCCGCCGAAGTCCGAGCTCGACGACCGCGTCGAGGGCGCGCTGCGCCGCGCCGCGCTCTGGGACGAAGTCAAGGACAAGCTGAAGAGCTCCGGCATGGGCCTCTCCGGCGGCCAGCAGCAGCGCCTGTGCATCGCGCGCACCATCGCGCAGAAGCCGGAGGTGATCCTGTTCGACGAGCCGACCTCGGCGCTCGATCCGATCTCGACCGGCAAGATCGAGGACCTGCTGGAGCAGCTGAAGAGCGACTTCACCATCGCCATCGTCACCCACAACATGCAGCAGGCGGCCCGCATCTCGCAGTACACCGCCTTCATGTATCTGGGCGAGGTCATCGAGTTCGCGCCGACCAACACGATCTTCATGAACCCCGGCAAAAAGCAGACGCAGGACTACGTCACCGGCCGCTTCGGCTGAGCGGCGACGGACTTCTTTGTTTTATCGCATTTTCATCGCGCGAACCGGTGCCCACTTCGCTTGAAAATGCTTCGAGGATAACGCCATGACCGATCACATCGTCCGTTCCTACGACACCGATCTCGAGGGCATCCGCCGCAGCCTCGCCGAAATGGGCGGCATGGCCGAGCGCATGCTGGGCGATTCCACCGTCGCCCTGGTGCGCCGCGACACCGCGCTCGCCCAGAAGATCATCTCGGCCGACCAGCGCCTCGACAATCTCCAGCGCGAGGTCGAGGAGAAGGCGGTGCTGACCATCGCCCGGCGCCAGCCGCTCGCCAACGATCTGCGCGAGCTGATCTCGGCGATCCGCATCGCGGCGGATGTCGAGCGCGTTGGCGATCTCGCCAAGAACATCGCCAAGCGGGCCGTCGCCATCGCCGGGCAGTTCCAGCCGCCGCATCGCGCGGTCGTCGGCCTCGAGCACATCAGCCGCCTTGTCCAGGCGCAGCTAAAGGACGTGCTCGACGCCTATGCCGCCGGCAACGAGCAGAAGGCGCTCGAGGTCTGGCGCCGCGACGACGAGATCGACGCGCTCTACACCTCGCTGTTCCGCGAGCTCCTGACCTATATGATGGAAGATCCGCGCAACATCACGTTCTGCACGCATCTGCTGTTCTGCGCGAAGAACATCGAGCGCATCGGCGACCACACCACCAACATCGCCGAGACAATCCATTATCTCATCACCGGCGACTCGCTCGACGTGAACCGGCCGAAGCTCGACACGACCAATATCGAGGTCGAGGCGATCACGGGCAGCTGAGGCAAGACATCATGGCCGCACGCATCCTGATCGTCGAGGACGAGGAGCCGCTCACCCTGCTGCTGCGCTACAACCTCGAGGCCGAGGGCTTCGAGGTCGACAGCGTCGCGCGCGGGGACGATGCGGAGCTGCATCTGCGCGACCACACGCCCGATCTCGTGCTGCTCGACTGGATGCTGCCCGGCCTCTCCGGCATCGAGCTCTGCCGGCGGCTGCGCTCGCGGCGCGACACCGAGCGCGTGCCGATCATCATGCTGACGGCGCGCGGCGAGGAGACCGAGCGGGTACGCGGCCTTGCGACCGGCGCCGACGACTACGTCGTCAAGCCGTTCTCGCTGCCGGAACTGATCGCGCGCATCCAGGCGCTTCTTCGCAGGGCGAAGCCAGGTCACGTCGCGGGGCTGCTGGCCGCGGGCGATCTCGAACTCGACCGCACGACCCGGCGCGTCCGCCGCGCCGGCAGCGAGCTGCATCTCGGGCCGACCGAGTTCCGGCTGCTCGAATTCCTGATGCAGGCACCGGGGCGGGTCTATTCGCGCGCCCAGCTTCTCGATGCCGTCTGGGGCCGCGACGTCTATATCGACGAGCGCACGGTCGACGTCCATGTCGGGCGGCTGCGCAAGGCAATCACGCCTGCCAACACCAAGGACCCGCTGCGCACGGTGCGCGGCGCCGGCTACGCCTTCGACGAGACCTTCGCGCGCAGCTGACGCGCGCGATCGTCAGGCGTTGGGACCGCCCTCGATATCGCCGGCCCAGGCCAGCGCGGTGTCGTACTCCTCCGGCTTGAACGTGCGCACCGTGACGAAGGGGATCGCGGGGTTGAGCAGGTCGACGAAGGCGGCGAGCCAGCTCTTGTCGGTGACCACGGCCTCGCGGGGAAAACGCTGGAGTTCCCAGAGCTTGCCAAGGCTGTAGCGCGCATCCTTCCAGGCGGCGGCCAATGTCATGTCGGTGAAATCGGTGAAGTCGGCGAGGATGCCGATCTTCTCGTGGCGGCCAAGCTTCGCATCGATATCGGCCATGATCTGATCGAGATCATCGGCCGTCAGCGTCCGCGACAGGCGGTAGGCGCCGACATGGTCGGGGGCGGGCAGAATGGTGAGCATGTCTCCTCCTCGGCGAAGACAACGCCCCGCCCGGAGGGAAGTTTCGCGGGAAATCAGTCTGCGGCGGAAGGCGCCCGTGTCGCGGCGTCGAACTGCCCGGCCTCGCTGAGCAACCAGGTGACGAATTCGTCGAGGCCGGGGCGATCCGGCTGGCCGAGCGGGCGGGTGAGCCAGCAGCCGGTCGCGCTTGTGAAGCCGAGACAGAGCGGGTTGACGAGCGCGCCGGAGGCCAATTCATCCGCCACATAGCAGCGCGGCGTCAAGGCGACGCCGAGCCCGGCGACGGCGGCGCTGGTAATCACGGAATAGTAGCCGTAGCGCACGGTGTGCTCGGGCACGGCTCCGCGCAGGTCGTGGGCCTCGGTGAACTCGGCCCAGAAGGTCGGCATCTGATAGTGCTGGAGCAGCGTCATCTTCTGGATGTCGGCGGCGCGGCGGAAACCGCCCATGCGTTCGATCAGGCTCGGCGCGGCGACGAGGGCGACGTCGCGGCCGAACAGGTAGTGCGCCTCCCTGCCGGTCCAGGGCGGGACGCCGTGGGCGATATCGAGATCGGGCTCTTCGGTCTCGCTCTCGCTGACATAGTTGGTGAACTGCACGTCGACGCCGGGATGAGCCTCGGCGAAGGCGGGAAAGCGCCCCATCAGCCAGCGCTCGCCGACGATGGCGACCATGTGCAGCCGGATCGGCCGGGCGACCGCGGAGCGCTCGGCCAGGCGCCGCGCGCCGCGATCCATCTGCTCCAGCGCCGCTTCGGCATAGGGCAGATAGATCGCGCCGGCCTCGGTCAGCTTCAGGCCGAGCGGGCTGCGATCGAACAGCACGGCGCCGAGATGATGCTCCAGCGAGAGGATCTGCTTGGAGACGGCGCTCTGGGTGAGGTTGACCGCCTGCGCGGCGCGGGCCGTCGAGCCCAGTCGTGCGACGGTGGTGAAGGCCCGCAGGGCGGTCGATGACGGGGGAGGCCGACCGGCGGCCATGGGGTATTCCTTTTCGGACTATCTCTGCGGAGATCGTTTCGTTTGCCGGCCTCTCGGTCAAGAGGCCATTCTTCCGCTAGGGGAGGAACGAGCATCATGAACCAGACGACCCGCCTGTGGGGCGGACGTTTCCGCAAGCCGCCGGATGCGCGGTTGATGAAGCTCTCCAGCGCAGCCGGCGAGCACGCCAGGCTGGTGCCTCAGGATGTCGCCGGCGGCAAGGCGCATGCGGCCGAACTCGGGCGCGCCGGGCTGCTGACGGCCTCGGAACTCGACACCATCCTGACCGCCCTCGACGCGATCGCGCGGGACACGGTCGAAGGACGCATCGCGCCTGGACCGCAGGACGAGGACGTCCATACCTTCATCGAGCGCATCCTGACCGAGCGGATCGGCTCGACCGGCGCCAAGCTCAGGGCCGGGCGCTCGCGCAACGACCAGGCGGCGAACAACCTCAAGCTCTATCTGCGCGAGAAGTCGCGTTCGCTGGCGGCGATGCTGTCCGAATTGCTGACCGCGATCGCCGACCAGGCGGAATTGCACGCGGCCTCGGTCAGCCCCGGCTTCACCCATCTGCAGAGCGCCCAGCCCGTCACCTTCGGCCACTGGCTGATGGCGCATGGCCAGGTGCTGATGCGCGATGCCTCGCGCCTGAAGGATTGGGAAGCGCGCTCCGGCCAGTCGCCGCTCGGGGCGGCGGCGCTTGCCGGCTCCGCGATCACGCTCAATCCCGAGCTCAGCGCGCGGGCGCTCGGCTATGATCGGCCGTTCGAGAATTCGGTCGATGCGGTCGGCGCGCGCGACCATGTCGCGGAGTTCCTGTTCGTCGCGGCGATGCTGACGACGAACCTGTCGCGGCTGGCCGAGGAGGTGACGCTGTGGGCTTCCCGGCAATTCGCCTGGGTGACGCTGGACGATGCCTTCGCCACCGGCTCCTCGATCATGCCGCAGAAGAAGAACCCGGACATCGCCGAGATCTCGCGCGGGCGGGCGGCGCGGCTGACCGGCGATCTCGTCGCCATGCTCGGAGCGTTGAAGGGGTTGCCGCTTTCCTACAACCGCGACCTCGCCGAGGACAAGCGCGCCGCCTTCGACGCCGTCGACGTGCTGGAGGAGGTGCTGCCCGCCTTTGCCGGGCTGATCGCCAGCATGAGCGCCGACGCCAAGGTGATGCGCGCCCAGGCCGGCTCCGGCTTCGCGCTGGCGACCGAAGTGGCCGACTATCTCGCCCGCAGGGGCGTGCCCTTCGCCGAGGCGCATGAGATCACGGGGACGCTTGTGCGCTATTGCGAGGAAATGGGACGTGAGCTCGAGACGCTCGACGCCGTCGACCTCCGGGCCGTCGATCCGCGGCTCGACGCCGGCGTGATCGACCATCTGACGCTCGATGCCGCCGTCGCGGCCCGCAGCGGCCATGGCGGCACGGCACCCGAGCGCGTGCGCGAGCAGATCGCGCGCTTCCGTGACAACCTGACGGCTCTTGAAGCCTGGAGCCGGGAGACGCGGCGATGACCGACGCCACTTCACCGATCAGCAGCCGCGATCTCTCTGCGATCGCCCATCTCAGGATCGTGCCGCGGCGCTTCTACGGCCGCTGGTTCGCCTCGGCCGTGATCCTCGCCATCCTGGCCTGGATTGTGATGGCCTTCGTCGAGGGCGACATCGCCTGGCCAGTGGTCCGGCAGTTCTTCACGGCGCCCGCCATCATCGCTGGCCTCGGCAACACGCTGATCATGACCGTCTGCGCGATGACGCTCGGCGTCGTGCTCGGCGTCGTCTTCGCGATCATGTACATGTCGCCGAACCCGGTGCTGCGCAGCGTGGCGCTGTTCTACATCTGGTTCTTCCGCGGCACGCCGCTGCTGCTGCAGCTCCTGATCTGGTTCAACCTGGCGCTGGTCTTCCCGACCATCGGCATCCCGGGTGTGTTCTCCTGGCGGACGATCGATATCATCGGGCCGTTCATGGCGACGCTGCTCGGGCTCGGCATGAACCAGGGCGCCTATACGGCCGAGGTGGTGCGCGGCGGCATCCTCTCCGTCGACACCGGCCAGACCGAGGCCGCCAAGGCGATCGGCATGACGCGGCTGACGACATTGCGCCGGATCGTGCTGCCACAGGCGATGCGCGTCATCATCCCGCCGGTGGGCAACGAGGTGATCAGCATGGTCAAGCTCACCTCGGTGGCGAGCGTGATCCAGTACGCCGAGATCCTGCGCAACGCGCAGACGATCTACTATGCCAATGCCCGGGTCATCGAACTGCTGATCGTCGCTGCGGGCTGGTACCTGCTGGTCGTGACGCTGCTGCAGATCGGCCAGTATTTCCTCGAACGCCACTTCTCTAAGGGGCGCGTGGGACGGCGCATCAAACGCGCCGCGGTTCAGGAGGAGCCCGCATGAGCGCGGTGGCGAACACGGCAGAGGCCGATAGCGCGATCGTCACGATCGCCAATGTCAGCAAGTTCTTCGGGGACCTGAAGGCGCTGAACAACGTCTCGCTCTCGATCGAGCCCGGCACGGTCCAGTGCATCATCGGGCCGTCGGGCTCGGGCAAGTCGACGCTGCTGCGCTGCATCAACCAGCTCGAGAAGATCGACCAGGGCGCTATCCGCGTCGATGGCGAACTGATCGGCTATCGCCGCGTCGGCGACGAGCTGCACGAGCTGACCGACCCGGAGATCGCGCGCCAGCGCCTCGCCACCGGCATGGTCTTCCAGCGCTTCAACCTGTTCAACCACATGACGGCGCTGCAGAACATCATCGAGGGGCCGCTCACCGTGCTGAAGCGGCCGCGCAAGCAGATCGTCGCCGAGGCGACGGCACTGCTCGAGCGTGTCGGCCTCGCCGAGAAGCGCGACGCCTATCCGAGCGAGCTTTCGGGCGGGCAGCAGCAGCGCATCGCCATCGCCCGGGCGCTGGCGATGAAGCCGAAGCTGATGCTGTTCGACGAGCCGACCTCCGCGCTCGACCCCGAACTCGTCGGCGAGGTTCTGAACGTGATGCGCGACCTCGCGGCCTCCGGCATGACGATGATCGTGGTCACGCATGAGCTCGGCTTCGCGCGCGAGGTGGCGGGCGACGTCGTCTTCATGGACAAGGGCGAGATCGTCGAGCAGGGTCCGCCGCAGACCGTTCTCGTCGCGCCGAAACAGGCGCGCACGCGCGACTTCATCGCCGCCGTCCTGAAGTGACGGCAACGGCATCAGTTCACTAGAGGGAGAGACCACATGCTTCGTTTGACCATCGCCGCCGCGCTGCTTGCCGGCACCGCGCTCGCCGCACAGGCCCAAGCCCTGCCGGACCGCGTCAAGACCGCCGGCAAGATCATCATCGCCACCCAGCCGAACTATCCGCCGATCACCTTCAAGGACGTGGCGACCAACCAGCTCTCGGGCTTCGACATCGAGCTCGGCGAGGCCATCGCCAAGGAGCTCGGCATCAAGGTCGAGTGGCAGGAGACCGCCTTCGCCCAGATGCTGTCCTCGCTGCAGACGGGCCGCGTCGACGCGGTGATGGCGGGGATGAGCGACCTGCCGGCGCGGCGCGAGGCCGCCGATTTCATCAACTACCTGGATTCCGGCGCGCAATTCTACACGGTCACGGCGTTCAAGGACACGATCAAGACTCCCGAAGACCTCTGCGGCAAGAGCGTCGGCGCCAGCCGCGCGACCAACTGGCCGCGCCAGATCGGCGAGTGGAGCGCAGCGAACTGCGTCGCCAAGGGCAAGCCCGCGGTCAACGTGGTCGAGACCGAGGGCTCGGTCGATGCCCGCACCCAGCTCAAGACGCAGCGCCTGCAGGGCGGCGTCCAGGGCAGCGAGACGATGAGCCATTTCCAGAAGCTCGAGCCGAACACCTATATCCCGCTTGGCAAGCCCTTCACCCATTCGCTGGCCGGCATCCCCTTCGCCAAGACGGCGGAAGGCACGCAGCTGCGCGACGCCGTCAAGGGCGCGCTCGACCGGCTCCAGGCGAACGGCACCTATGACGCGCTGATCCAGAAGTACGGCCTGCCCGACAACGCGATCAAGCCGATCACCGTCAACCAGGGCAAGTAAGTCCTGCGGAGCATCTGCGCGTCATGCTCGGGCTTGACCCGAGCATCTCGGAAACCGGCGCGCGCTCGTCATGAGATTCTCGGGTCGACGCGATGCGTCGACCCGAGAATCACGCTCTTTTCCCGAAACGGTCCGTCGGACTTGCGATGATGGCAGGGCTGCCGTAACCCGGTCTGGTCTCATCCGGATCGCCATCGCCCGCCACCATGACAGCCTCGATCACCGACCGTTATGCCGCCCTGGTCGAGGCGGACGCTATCGAGCGCGATCCCGCGCAGGTCGCGGTGGTGAAGCGGCTGGAAGTCCTGACCGCCGCCCTCGCAGCCCGCCGCCTCGCCCGCAAGGGCAGCGCGCTGGGCTGGCTCTTCGGCAAGAAGCCGGACACGGCCGAGGCGCCGAAAGGGCTGTACATCTGGGGCTCGGTCGGCCGCGGCAAGACCATGCTGATGGACATGTTCTTCGAGGCCGCG
Source organism: Allobosea sp. RIT-PG3_2 (assembly GCF_057321085.1). NCBI lineage: Bacteria > Pseudomonadati > Pseudomonadota > Alphaproteobacteria > Hyphomicrobiales > Alloboseaceae > Allobosea > Allobosea sp. RIT-PG3_2. Next base: position 24,176 of record NZ_JBXWCA010000012.1, read on the forward strand.
CCGGTGAAGCGCAAGCGCCGCGTGCATTTCCACGAGTTCCTGGCCGATGTGCACGGACGCATCAACATCTACCGCCAGAAGATCAAGAGCGGCGAGGTCAAGGACGCCGACCCGATCGCGCCCGTCGCCGCCGAACTCGCGGACGAGGCCTACCTGCTCTGCTTCGACGAGTTCACCGTCACCGACATCGCCGATGCTATGATCCTCGGGCGGCTGTTCACGGCGCTTTTCGCCGCCGGCGTCGTGGTGGTCGCGACCTCGAATGTCGAGCCGTCGCGGCTCTATGAGGGCGGGCTCAACCGGGCGCTGTTCCTGCCCTTCATCGAGCTGCTGCAGACCAAGGTCGAGGTGCTCAAGCTCGATGCCCGCACCGATTTCCGGCTGGAGAAGCTCGGCGGCGCGCCGGTCTACCATGTGCCGGCCGACGACAAGGCGAAGGCCGCGCTCGACACGGCCTTCAAGGCACTGTCCGGCACGGCGCAGGGGCCGCGCACGGTGCTCAATGTGCAGGGGCACGACCTTGTCCTGCCGCAGGCGGCGGGCGGCGTGGCGCGAGCGGGCTTCGCCGATCTCTGCGCCCAGGCCTATGGCGCCTCGGACTACATCGCGCTGGCGCAGCGTTTCCATACGCTGGTGCTCGATGGCATCCCGATCCTCGATTTCGACCGGCGCAACGAGGCCAAGCGCTTCATCATCCTGATCGACACCCTCTACGAGCACCATGTGAAGCTCGTCGCCTCGGCGGCGGCCGACCCGCACGAGCTCTACCATGCCAGGCAGGGGCGCGAGGCCTTCGAGTTCGACCGCACCGTCTCGCGGCTGATCGAGATGCGTTCCGAGGAATATCTCGCCATGCCGCATGGCCGCCCCGACTCGACGGCGAGCGGGGATACCACGGGACTGGTGGAGACGTGATGACGGCCGGCGGCGCGAATCCCTCACCGTCATTCCGGGGCGCCCCGCAGGGGCGAGCCCGGAATCCAGAGCCGACGCCGCCGATCCAGAGAGAGGCATCGGATGGCACAGCGACCGCGCGAGGGGCATCGGTTCTGGGTTCCGGGCTCATCGCTGCGCGATGCCCCGGAATGACGGCGGTGCTATCTGAGCCGATGGATCGCTGACCCATGCCGCAGCGCGAGCCGAGCGAGACCCGCATCCTCACGGTCGCCAGCGAGCATCTGCGCAAGTTCGGGCTGAAGCGCTTCACCGTCGTCGCCGTGGCGGAAGAGGCGGGCATGACGCATGCCAATGTCTACCGCTACTTCCCCTCGCGGGTGGCGCTCATCGATGCTGTCGTCGATGTCTGGCTGAAGGCGACGGAGCGCAGGCTCGCCGATGTCGCCGACGGGCCTGATCCGGCCGACGACAAGCTCGAACGGTTGATCCTGGCGCTGGCCAAGGCCAATCGCGATTTGCTCAGCGAGGACCCGCATCTCTTCGCGGCGCTGTCGCTCGCCGTCGCCAAGCGCCATGCCATCAGCCGGCGCAACCGCACGCGCGTGCGCGCCCTCTTCGAGCGCGTCGTCGACGAGGGCATCGCGACGGGCGTCTTCGAGCCGCGCGACCGCGACCGCGCCATCGCCTTCGTCATCGACGCCACGCACCGCTTCATCCATCCCGCCTCGCTGGCGCTGGAAGCGGATGTGCCGCTGGCTTCGGTCGATACGCGACTCTCCACCCTGATCCGCGTGATCCTGCGGGTGCTCGGTAGCGGCATCGTGTGAAAAATCTGGTGACGAATTACAGAATTCGTAAATTGTAACTGCTCGAATTCCGACCATGCCGGGCCGGGTCGTTGAATTGTGCTCCCGCAAGTCATTGAAAAATCTAGGACTGCCCTGTTCGCTCGCGCGAGGCAGGGCGGGCGCCCCGGAAAAGCCGCTTTTCGGGCAAGGGTTGCGGCAAAAGCCCGGTTTGGGCCAAAGGAACGCACGGTTTGGCCGGCTCGCCGGCATTTTGCAGCGCCAGGACAAAAAGGACTAGGCAATGGCCCGTAAGAAGATCGCCCTCATCGGCTCCGGCCAGATCGGCGGCACGCTCGCCCACCTCGCCGGCCTCAAGGAACTGGGCGACATCGTCCTGTTCGACATCGCCGACGGCATCCCGCAGGGCAAGGGTCTGGACATCGCCGAGTCCGCGCCGGTCGACGGCTTCGACGCCGGCTACAAGGGCACGAGCTCCTACGAGGACATCAAGGGCGCCGACGTCGTGATCGTCACCGCCGGCGTGCCGCGCAAGCCCGGCATGAGCCGCGACGACCTGATCGGCATCAACCTCAAGGTGATGAAGGCGGTCGGCGAGGGTATCAAGCAGTATGCTCCGAAGGCCTTCGTGATCTGCATCACCAACCCGCTCGACGCGATGGTCTGGGCGCTGCAGAAGTTCTCCGGCATCAAGCCGAACATGATCTGCGGCATGGCCGGCGTGCTCGACTCCGCCCGCTTCCGCCACTTCCTCGCCGAGGAGTTCCAGGTCTCGGTCAAGGACGTCTCGGCCTTCGTGCTCGGCGGCCATGGCGACGACATGGTGCCGCTCGTCCGCTATTCGGGCGTCGCCGGCATCCCGCTGCCGGACCTCGTCAAGATGAAGTGGACCACGCAGGAGAAGCTGGACGCCATCGTCGAGCGCACCCGCAAGGGCGGCGGCGAGATCGTCAACCTGCTCAAGACCGGCTCGGCCTTCTACGCTCCGGCCGCCTCCGCCATCGCGATGGCCGAGAGCTATCTCAAGGACCAGAAGCGCGTGCTGCCGGCAGCCGCCGCGCTCAAGGGCCAGTACGGCGTCAAGGACATGTTCGTCGGCGTTCCCGTCGTGATCGGCGCCAAGGGCGTCGAGCGCGTCGTCAAGATCCGCCTCAACGGCGCCGAGAAGGAAATGCTGGTGAAGTCGGTGGCTTCGGTGCAGGGCCTCATCGACGCCTGCAAGAACGTCGATCCGTCACTCGCGTGAGCTTAAGTGAGGGCGACGGCGCGGATTCGCGCCGTCGCCCTCTCGTCAATTTTCGGTCGCTGTCAGGGAAACCGAGCACATGAACATCCACGAATACCAGGGCAAAGCCATCCTCAAGGAATTCGGCGCGCCCGTTTCGGCCGGTTTCCCGGCACTGACGGTGGCGGAGGCGGTCGAGGCCGCCAGGAAGCTGCCGGGGCCGCTCTATGTCGTGAAGTCGCAGATCCATGCCGGCGGACGCGGCAAGGGCAAGTTCAAGGAACTCGGCCCCGACGCGAAGGGCGGCGTGCGCCTGGCCAAGTCGGTCGAGGAAGTCGAGGCCCACGCCAAGGAGATGCTCGGCAACACGCTGGTCACCGTGCAGACCGGCGAAACCGGCAAGCAGGTCAACCGCCTCTATATCGAGGACGGCTCGGACATCGAGAAGGAGTTCTACCTCTCGGCGCTGGTCGACCGCGAGACCTCGCGCATCGCCTTCGTCGTCTCGACGGAAGGCGGCATGGACATCGAGGCCGTTGCCCATGACACGCCCGAGAAGATCGAGACCTTCTCGGTCGATCCGGCCACCGGCATCATGCCGCATCACGGCCGCGCCATGGCGCGCATCCTCGGGCTCTCGGGCGACCTCGCCAAGCAGGCCGGCACCGTGCTCAGCCAGATCTACACCGCGTTCGTGGCCAAGGACATGGACATGCTGGAGATCAACCCGCTGATCGTGACGACCCAGGGCCAGATCAAGTGCCTGGACGCCAAGATCTCGTTCGACTCCAACGCGCTCTATCGTCACCCCGAGGTCGTTGCGCTCCGCGACACCACGGAAGAGGACGAGAAGGAGATCGAGGCGTCCAAGTACGACCTCGCCTATATCGCGCTCGATGGCACGATCGGCTGCATGGTCAACGGTGCCGGCCTCGCCATGGCGACGCTCGACATCATCCAGCTCTACGGGGAATCGCCCGCGAACTTCCTCGACGTCGGCGGCGGCGCCTCCGAAGAGAAGGTGACGGCGGCGTTCAAGATCATCACCGCCGACCCGAAGGTGAAGGGCATCCTCGTCAACATCTTCGGCGGCATCATGAAGTGCGACGTCATCGCACGCGGCGTCATCGCCGCGGTGAAGGCGGTCGGCCTTCAGGTCCCGCTGGTGGTGCGCCTGGAAGGCACCAACGTCCAGGAAGGCAAGGACATCATCTCGTCCTCCGGCCTCAACGTCATCCCCGCCGACGACCTCGACGACGCGGCACAGAAGATCGTCGCTGCGGTCAAGAAGGCCTGAGGAGCAGACATGTCCATCCTGATCGACAAGAACACCAAGGTCATCTGCCAGGGCTTCACCGGCAAGAACGGCACCTTCCACTCCGAGCAGGCGATCGCCTATGGCACGCAGATGGTCGGCGGCACCTCGCCGGGCAAGGGCGGCTCTCTGCATCTCGGCCTGCCGGTCTTCGACAGCGTCGTCGAGGCCAGGGACAAGACCGGCGCCACGGCGTCCGTCGTCTATGTGCCGCCTCCGGGCGCGGCCGATGCGATCTGCGAGGCGATCGACGCCGAGATCCCGCTGGTGATCTGCATCACCGAGGGCATCCCGGTGCTCGACATGGTCAAGGTCAAGCGCTCGCTGGTCGGCTCGAAGACCCGCCTGATCGGGCCGAACTGCCCCGGCGTCGTCACCGCCGGCGAGTCGAAGATCGGCATCATGCCGGCCAACATCTTCAAGCCCGGCTCGGTCGGCATCGTCTCGCGCTCGGGCACGCTCACCTATGAGGCGGTGTTCCAGACCACGCGCGAGGGCCTCGGCCAGACCACGGCCGTCGGCATCGGCGGCGACCCGGTCAAGGGCACCGAGTTCATCGACATGCTCGAGATGTTCCTGGCCGACGACAAGACCACCTCGATCGTCATGATCGGCGAGATCGGCGGCTCGGCCGAAGAGGACGCGGCGCAGTTCATCAAGGACGAGGCCAAGCGCGGCCGCAAGAAGCCGATGGTCGGCTTCATCGCCGGCCGCACGGCGCCTCCGGGCCGCCGCATGGGCCATGCGGGCGCGATCATCTCGGGCGGCAAGGGCGGCGCCGAGGACAAGATCGCGGCGATGGAAGCGGCCGGCATCAAGGTCTCGCCCTCGCCGGCGCGCCTTGGAAAGACCTTGGTCGAAGTGTTGAAGGGCTGATGTGCGTCGGCTCGCCGGAGCACGTCATGGCCGGGCTTGACCCGACCATCTCGTCCCGGCGGATGCGACGGCAAAATGGCAGGTCATGCTCGGGTCAAGCCCGAGCATGACGCCAGGATGCCCGGGCCGAGCCCGGGCATGACGGAACCTGAAGGATGTCCGGGCAAGGGCTCGGACGTGACGCAAGCGGCGAAGGAAGGCAGGAGCATCATGGCTCGCCAGGACATCAACGAGGCTCTCGCGCAGACCGGTTTCCTCTATGGCGGCAACGCGGCCTATATCGAGGATCTCTATGCCCGCTACGAGGCCGACCCGAAGTCGGTCGACGAGCAGTGGCAGAGCTTCTTCGGCGCGCTGCAGGACGACAAGCAGGTCGTGCTGGAGAACGCCAAGGGTGCGTCCTGGAAGAAGCCGAACTGGCCGGTCACCGCCAATAGCGAGCTGATCTCGGCGCTCGACGGCAACTGGGCCGTGGTCGAGAAGGTGATTTCCGACAAGCTGGGCGCCAAGGCCAAGGCCGCGGGCACCACGATCTCGGCCGCCGACGTGCAGCAGGCGACGCGCGACTCGGTGCGCGCGATCATGCTGATCCGCGCCTTCCGCATGCGCGGCCACCTGCATGCCAAGCTCGACCCGCTGGGCATCGAGAGCCGCGACGATACGGAAGAGCTGTCGCCGGCCGCCTTCGGCTTCGGCGAGGCCGATCTCGACCGCAAGATCTTCATCGACAACGTCCTCGGCATGGAGTTCGCGACCGTCCGCGAGATGGTCGCGATCCTGCAGCGGACCTATTGCGGCACGGTCGGCATCGAGTTCATGCACATCTCCGACCCCGAGCAGAAGGCCTGGCTGCAGGAGCGCATCGAGGGGCCGGACAAGGAGATCGCCTTCACCCGCGAGGGCAAGCGCGCGATCCTCAACAAGCTGGTCGAAACCGAAGGCTTCGAGAAGTTCCTCGACCTGAAGTTCACCGGCACCAAGCGCTTCGGCCTCGACGGCGGCGAGTCGCTGGTTCCGGCGCTGGAGCAGATCATCAAGCGCGGCGGCGCGCTCGGCGTGCGCGACATCGTCTTCGGCATGGCCCATCGCGGCCGCCTCAACGTGCTGACGCAGGTGCTCGGCAAGCCGCACCGCGCGCTGTTCCACGAGTTCAAGGGCGGCTCCTTCGCGCCTGATGACGTCGAGGGCTCGGGCGACGTGAAGTACCATCTCGGTGCCTCCAGCGACCGCGAGTTCGACGGCAACAACGTGCACGTCTCGCTGACCGCCAACCCGTCGCATCTCGAGATCGTCGACCCCGTCGTGCTCGGCAAGGTGCGCGCCAAGCAGGACCAGTTCGGCGACATCGTCGAGCGCTCCAATGTGCTGCCGCTGCTGATCCATGGCGACGCGGCCTTCGCCGGCCAGGGCGTCGTGGCGGAGTGCCTGGGCCTGTCGGGCCTCAAGGGCCACCGCACCGGCGGCTCGCTGCACTTCATCATCAACAACCAGATCGGCTTCACCACCTATCCGCGCTATTCGCGCTCCTCGCCCTATCCGTCCGACGTGGCGAAGATGGTCGAGGCTCCCGTCTTCCATGTGAACGGCGACGATCCGGAAGCGGTCGTCTTCGCCGCCAAGGTCGCGATCGAGTTCCGGCAGAAGTTCCACAAGCCGGTCGTGATCGACATGTTCTGCTATCGCCGCTTCGGCCATAACGAGGGCGACGAGCCGGGCTTCACCCAGCCGCTGATGTACCGCAAGATCCGCGGCCACAAGACGACGCTGGAGCTCTACGCCGCCAAGCTCGAGGCCGAGGGCGTGCTCAACGCCGGCGAGATCGATGAGATCCGCGCCGCCTGGAAGAGCAAGCTCGAGGTCGAGTTCGACGCTGGCCAGTCCTTCAAGCCGAACAAGGCCGACTGGCTCGACGGCCGCTGGGCCGGCATGAAGGCGATCCGCGCGGACGAGGACGATCCGCGCCGCGGCGCCACCGGCGTCGAGGCAGCGGTGCTCAAGGAGATCACCGAGAAGATCACCGCGGTGCCTGCCGGCTTCAACGCGCACCGCACGATCCAGCGCTTCCTCGACAACCGCAAGAAGGCGGTCGAGGCGGGCGAGGGCATCGACTGGGCGACCGCCGAGGCGCTGGCCTTCGGCTCGCTGCTGCTCGACGGCAACCCGGTCCGCCTTTCCGGCCAGGATTGCGAGCGCGGCACCTTCTCGCAGCGCCATTCGGTGCTGATCGACCAGGAGACCGAGGCGCGCCACACCTCGCTGAACCATATCCGCGAGGACCAGGCGCGCTACGAGGTCATCAACTCGATGCTCTCGGAAGAGGCGGTGCTCGGCTTCGAGTACGGCTATACGCTGTCGGAGCCGAACGCGCTGACGATGTGGGAGGCGCAGTTCGGCGACTTCGCCAATGGCGCGCAGGTCGTGTTCGACCAGTTCATCTCCTCGGGCGAGCGCAAGTGGCTGCGCATGTCCGGCCTCGTCTGCCTGCTGCCGCATGGCTATGAGGGCCAGGGTCCGGAGCACTCCTCCGCGCGCCTCGAGCGCTTCCTGCAGATGTGCGCCGAGGACAACATGCAGGTCGCGAACTGCTCGACTCCGGCGAGCTACTTCCACATCCTGCGCCGGCAGCTGAAGCGCGACTTCCGCAAGCCGCTCATCCTGATGACGCCGAAGTCGCTGCTGCGCCACAAGCGCTGCGTCTCCGAGCTCAGCGAGCTGGCCGAGGGTTCGACCTTCCACCGCGTGCTGGCTGATGATGCCGAGCGCGGCCGTTCGTCGACCAAGCTGGTCAAGGACTCGAAGATCCGCCGGGTCGTGCTCTGCTCGGGCAAGGTCTATTTCGACCTGCTGGAGGAGCGCGAGAAGCGCGGCCTCGACGACGTCTATCTGATGCGCGTGGAACAGCTCTATCCGTTCCCGCTGAAGACGCTGGCGCAGGAGCTGGCGCGCTTCAAGGGCGCCGACGTGGTCTGGTGCCAGGAGGAACCCAAGAACATGGGCTCCTGGACCTTCGTCGAGCCCTATCTCGAATGGGTGCTGGGCCATGCCGGCTCGAAGTCGAAGCGGCCGCGCTATGTCGGCCGTCCGGCCTCGGCCGCGACCGCGACCGGCCTGATGTCGAAGCACGTCGCGCAGCTCAACGCCTTCCTCGACGAGGCCTTCGCGGGCTGATTATTCTCCCGGCAGCGCTCTTATGGCGCCGCCGGGCTTTCATGCCGCACCGGTGTTTCCGGGGACCGATCCGGGTTCCCGAGCCGATGCCGAGCCGACCGCCAGAGAACGAGACAACAGAGGCCTGACATGGCGACCGAAATCCGCGTACCCACCCTCGGCGAATCCGTTTCCGAGGCCACGATCGGCAAGTGGTTCAAGAAGCCGGGCGAGGCGGTGAAGGCCGACGAGCCTCTCGTCGAGCTGGAAACCGACAAGGTGACGCTGGAGGTCAACGCCCCGGCCGCCGGCGTGCTCGGCGAGATCGTCGCCAAGGAAGGCGAGACGGTCGGCGTCAGCGCCCTGCTCGGCACGATCGCCGAAGGCGGTGCTGCTGCTGCCGCCGCGCCGAAGAAGGACGACGCCGCCGTCGCCCAGGCTTCCGGCAAGGCCGGCTCCAGCACGGTCGCCGATGCCGAGAAGAAGACGGCCGCCATCGCCGGCGAGCCGCAGGTGAAGCCGGCGACCAAGGCTGCCGATTCCGGCCCGGCCGTGTCGCGTCTCGCCGCCGAGAGCGGCGTCAACCCGGCTTCCGTCCCGGCCTCGGGCAAGGACGGCCGCGTCACCAAGGGCGACATGCTGGCCGCGATCGCGACCGGCGGCGCTGCCGCTCCGGCCGCCGCGCCCGCTCCGGTGCAGGTCCGCGCTCCCTCGGCGCCGGACGACGCCTCGCGCGAAGAGCGCGTCAAGATGACGAAGCTGCGCCAGACCATCGCGCGCCGCCTGAAGGAGGCGCAGTCCAACGCCGCCATGCTGACGACCTTCAACGAGGTCGACATGACCAACGTCATGGCGCTGCGCAACCAGTACAAGGACGTCTTCGAGAAGAAGCACGGCGTGAAGCTCGGCTTCATGGGCTTCTTCGTGAAGGCCTGCGTGCAAGCGCTGAAGGAGATCCCGGCGGTCAATGCCGAGATCGACGGCACCGATATCATCTACAAGAACTACTACCATATCGGCGTCGCCGTCGGCACCGAGAAGGGCCTCGTCGTCCCGGTGGTGCGCGATGCCGACGATCTCTCCATCGCCGGTGTCGAGAAGAAGATCGGCGAGTTCGGCAAGAAGGCCCGTGACGGCAAGCTCTCGATCGAGGAGATGCAGGGCGGCACCTTCACGATCTCGAATGGCGGCGTCTACGGCTCGCTGATGTCGACCCCGATCCTGAACGCGCCGCAATCGGCGATCCTGGGCATGCACAAGATCCAGGAGCGCCCGGTCGTGGTCGGTGGCAAGATCGAGATCCGGCCGATGATGTATCTCGCGGTCAGCTACGACCACCGCATCATCGACGGCAAGGAGGCCGTGACCTTCCTCGTCCGCGTCAAGGAAGGCCTGGAGGACCCGGCGCGCCTCGTCCTCGATCTCTGAGGACAGCCAGACCCGCGACGGCGGGGCAGGAGGAGATGAGCTATGGCTTTTCCACCGAATGTTCCGCCGCTGCAGCCACATCTCTGCGTCAGGGGCGGCAAGGCGGCGATCGCCTTCTATGAGAAGGCCTTCGGCGCGCAGTGCACCTTGATGCAGGCGGCCGAGGATGGCGAGCGCGTGATGCACGCCAACCTCGCCTTGTTCGGCAGCGAGATCATGCTGCATGATGAGTTCCCCGAATTCGGCGGGCATGTCATGGCGCCGACGAGCCTCAAGGGCACCGGCGTCGCGATCAGCATCAACCTGCCGGCGCCGGCCGATGTCGATGCCGCGCTGGCCAGGGCCGAGGCCGCCGGCGCCGAAATCTTCATGCCGGCGAGCGACGTGTTCTGGGGCGCCCGCTATGGCAGGCTGCGCGACCCCTTCGGCCATGTCTGGGCGTTCAACGCGCCGCTGTGATCGCGCCTGCGCCGACGCGCCCCTGATCGGATTGGCCTGAACTCGACAAGCTGTCATGCTCCCCGCCTATCCGGGCTGGAGGGGACCATGACCGCACTTCCCATGACGACCGAAATCACCGTTCTCGGCTGGAGCGTGCTGCTCCTGCTCGTGCAGGTCGTCCTGCAGGCGGGAACGTCCGCCGATCTCGGGCCGACCTATCTGTTCAGCCCGCGCGACGAGCGGCGCGAACCGCAGAGCATCGTCGCGCAGCGGCTGAAGCGCGCGCTCGACAACCTGCTCGAAACCTATCCGGCCTTTGTGGCACTCGCGCTTGCGCTCACCGTCACGGGCAAGGCCGGCGGCATCGCGGCGACCGGGGCGTGGCTCTACCTCGCCGCGCGGTTCGTCTATGTCATCCTCTATGCCACCGGCATCCCGGTGGTCCGCACCGTCGTCTGGCTGGCCTCGGTCGTCGGCCTCGCGATGATGCTCTGGCGACTGCTGATGTGACGCATCGGCGCGCCGGTCCGATCCGCCCCGGCGGACTCATCCTGGAGCATGTTCGCGTTCTCTGCATCGCGGACATGCCCCAGCTTCTTGTTTTATCGATTGCCCTCACGCGAAACGGTATTCACTTCGCTCGAAGATGCTCGAGATCAGGGCTGCACCACCACCATCGCCGAGAAGGGATGGACATAGGCCTGCAGCATCACGAAGCCGCCGACCAGACTCGCCAGCACGATCGAGTGCCAGAACACGAAGCGCAGGATCGTGCCTTCATGGCCGAACCAGCCCGTCGCGGTGGAGGCGACGACGATCGACTGGGCGTCGATCATCTTGCCCATGACGCCACCCGAGGAGTTCGCCGCGCCCATCAGGATCGGCGAGAGGCCGAGCTGTTCGGAGGTGACCTTCTGCAGATTGCCGAAGAGCACGTTCGACGCCGTGTCCGAGCCCGTGAGTGCGACGCCAAGCCAGCCGAGCAGCGTGCCGAAGAAGGGATACAGCACGCCGGTGCCTGCGAAAGCGAGGCCGAGCGTGGCGTCGATGCCCGAAAGCCGCGTCAGCGTGCCGATCGCCAGCATCGCGGCGATGGTGATCAGCGAATAGGCGCAGAGCCTGATCGTCCTGCCGTAGATCGAGAGCATCTTGCCCGGGCCGAAACCCAGCGCAAAACCGGAGATGACCGCCGCGATCAGCATGCCGCTGCCGGTATAGGACAGCCATGTGAAGGAGAAGATGGCGCCCTCCGGGGTCGGCCTGGCGGCGACGGGCGCGACCTTGTTGATCTGGTTGTGGAGGTCGGGAACCGCATAGTTCCAGGTCGCCCAGGGATTGACCGCGCTCTTGAACCAGCCCGTGCCCCAGACCAGCAGGATGATGCAGACGATGATCCAGGGCGTCAGCGCCATCCAGACCTGCGATGAGCTCGGCTTGGCCCCGGCGGTGGGCTGGACGAGGCTGCCGTCGTCGGAGATGTCGTGGCCGCGCAGCTTAGGCGAGGTCCAGATCTCCTTCGGCTTCCAGACCTGCAGGAAGCCGATCAGGCAAGCCATCGAGATCAGCGAGGCGCCGATATCGACGATCCAGGGATTGATGAAGTTCGAGATCAGGAATTGCGGCACGGCGAAGGACACGCCGGTGACGAGGATCGCCGGCCAGATCTGCAGCATCCCGCGCCAGCCGGCGAAGACGCAGATCAGCCAGAAGGGAACCAGCACCGAGAAGAAGGGCAGCTGACGCCCGACCATGGCGCCGAGCAGGAAGGGGTCGATGCCGGTGACCTGGCTGAGGCCCTGGATCGGCGTGCCGAGCGCCCCATAGGCGACGGGGGCGGTGTTGGCGATGAGCGAAAGGCCCGATGCCGCCAGCGGCGAGAAGCCGAGCCCGATCAGGATGGCGCCGGTGACGGCGACCGGCGTGCCGAAGCCGGACGCGCCCTCGAAGAAGGCCCCGAAGGCGAAGGCGATCAGCAGGAGCTGGATGCGGCGGTCGTCGGTGACGCCGCCGATCGTGGTCTGCAAGGTCTTGAAGGCACCTTTCTCGACCGTCAGCCGGTAGAGGAAGATGACGTTGAGGACGATCCAGCCGATCGGGAAGAAACCAGTGACGGCGCCGAGCAGCGTCGCGCGCAGCGACATCCCGGCCGGCATGGTGAAGATGAAGATCGCGACCAGATTGGCGACGATGAGCGCGATGACGGCGGCTATGTGCGCCTTGATGGCGTTGGATGCGATGAGACCGAGCAGAACGACGACGGGTAGCGCGGCTGCGAGCGTCGACAGGACGCTGTTGCCGAATGGATCGTAGACCTGATTCCACATGACGGCGTGCCCCTCCAGCGGGCTGATCTGCAATGTTCAGCGAATGGCGTTTCATCCTTTTCTTGTGATCCGGCAGTAAGCGCCGCTGTCTGAGTCGCGGCAAGCGCCGCGGCATGCCGTCAACGCATGAATGACGTAGCGCTTGCCGCAGAACCGATGTATGCCGACCGCCATCCGCCGCGGCGTCGCCCGCGGCCTTGAAACCATCAGCGGAAGGGCGTCATGGCCTACGATCTCGTCGTCATCGGAACCGGCCCCGGGGGCTATGTCTGCGCCATCCGGGCCGCCCAGCTCGGGCTGAAGGTCGCCGTCGTCGAGAAGCGCAAGACGCATGGCGGCACCTGCCTGAACGTCGGCTGCATTCCCTCCAAGGCGCTGCTGCATGCCTCCGAGATGTTCGAGGAAGCCGGCCACACCTTCGAGAAGCTGGGCATCGTCGTCGGCAAGCCGAAGCTCGATCTCAAGGCGATGATGGCGCACAAGCAGGAGACGATCGACGCCAACGTCAACGGCGTCGGCTTCCTGCTCAAGAAGAACAAGATCGACGCCTTCCACGGCACGGCCGCGATCCCGGCCGCCGGCAAGGTCGTCGTCACCGCCGAGGACGGCAAGACGCAGGAACTCGAGACCAAGAACATCGTCATCGCGACGGGCTCCGAATCCGCGCCGCTGCCGGGCGTCGAGATCGACGAGAAGACCGTGGTGACCTCGACCGGCGCGCTCGAGATCGGCATTGTCCCGAAGGAGCTCGTCGTCGTCGGCGCCGGCGTGATCGGCCTCGAGATCGGCTCGGTCTGGGCCCGTCTCGGCGCGAAGGTCACCGTCGTCGAATATCTCGACCGCATCCTGCCCGGCATGGATGGCGAGATCGCCAAGCAGTTCCAGCGCATCCTGGAGAAGCAGGGCTTCACCTTCCAGCTGGGATCCAAGGTCACCAAGGTCGAGCCGGCCAAGAAGGGCGGCGCGACCGTCACCGTCGAGCCCGCCGCCGGGGGGGAGGCCAAGACGCTCAATGCCGATATCGTGCTGGTTGCGATCGGCCGCCGCCCGAATACGGAGGGCCTCGGCCTCGACAAGGCCGGCGTCGCCACCGAGAAGGGCCGCGTCGTCATCGACGATCACTTCAAGACCAATGTCGCCGGCATCTATGCCATCGGCGACGTGGTGCGCGGGCCTATGCTGGCGCACAAGGCCGAGGACGAGGGCGTCGCGGTGGCCGAGATCATCGCCGGCAAGGCGGGCCACGTGAACTACGACGCCATTCCCGGCATCGTCTACACCGCGCCGGAAGTCGCCGCGATCGGCAAGACCGAGGAAGAGCTCAAGGCGGCCGGCGTCGAATACAAGATCGGCAAGTTCCCCTTCACGGCCAATGGCCGCGCCCGCGCCATCCGCCATACCGACGGCTTCGTGAAGGTGCTGGCCGATGCCAAGACCGACCGCGTGCTCGGCTGCCACATCATCGGCCCGCATGCCGGCGACCTGATCGCCGAGGTGACCGTGCTGATGGAGTTCGGTGGCTCGGCCGAAGACCTCGCCCGCACCTGCCACGCACATCCGACGCTGGCCGAGGCAGTCAAGGAAGCGGCGATGGCGGTGGAGAAGCGCCAGATCCATATGTGATCGGCAGGCGCTTTTCAGCCATTCCGGGCGCGCCATCACGCGCGATCCCGGAATCCATGAACACGATATTTCAAATGAGCCGCGTCCATCGCGGCTCATTTTCTTTTCAAGCGGTGTTCATGGGTTCCGGGATCATCGCTTCGCGATGCCCCGGAATGACGGCGGCGATATTTAACCCCGCCGCGCCTTGAACGCCGTCAGCGTATTGCGGAGCAGGCAGGCGATGGTCATCGGGCCGACGCCGCCCGGCACGGGCGTAATTGCGCCGGCCACTTTCACGGCCTCGGCAAAATCCACATCGCCGGTGAGCTTGCCGTCGGGCAGGCGGTTGATGCCGACATCGATGACGGTGGCGCCGGCCTTGATCCAGTCTCCCTTGACCATGCGCGGGCGGCCGACGGCGGCGATGACGATATCGGCTCGCCGGACCACGGCGGCTAAGTCGCGCGTGCGTGAATGGGCGATAGTGACGGTGCAGTCGGCCTGAAGCAGCAATTGCGCAACCGGCCGGCCGACCAGTTCCGAGCGCCCGATGACGACCGCATCCAGTCCGGACAGCGAGGGCAGCGCCTGCTTCAGCAGCAGCATGCTGCCGAGCGGCGTGCAGGGCACGAGCCCGTTCTTGCCGCCGGCAAGCAGACCGGCATTGATCGGGTGCAGCCCGTCGACATCCTTGGCCGGATCGATCGCGTCGATGATGCGGCCGGTGTCGATATGCCTCGGCAGGGGGAGCTGGACCAGGATGCCGTCGACATTGTCGTCGGCATTCAGTTCGGCGAGCTTGGCGAGAAGCTCGGCTTCGGTCGTTTCCGCCGGCAGACGATGCGCCACCGAGTTCATGCCGATCTCGACCGCCAGCTTCTCCTTGGAAGCGACATAGACCTTGCTCGCAGGGTCCTCGCCGACGAGCACGACATGCAGCCCCGGCACGAGCCCGCTGGTGGCCTTGATCGCGGCGACCTCGCGGGCGATCTCGGCCCTGAGCGCGGCGGCGGCGGCCTTGCCGTCGATGATGCGGGCTTCACCGGTCATGGTCCGACCTCGTCCTTATGGGTGACGCCGCCCTCATGCGCGATCCGGCCGGCCCGGACAAGCCCGAATGCGACGGCGGCATGGCCACGGGTGCCATGCGGCAGGGGAGGGGCGTCCGTCGCGGCTTGCGGGCTTACGGGCCGCCCGGTATCGACGAACCAAGACGCGAGGCTGGAAGGGGCAGGGACAACGTGACGACCGGTTTCGCCCGCATGCCCGATGCCCCGGCCTTCCGCCTTGCCGACCTCCGCGCTCCTGCCTGCCTGATCGAGGGTGGCGACGTCGCGGCTGACCGCAACGGGCTGGCGCGCATCGATCTCGTCATTGCCAAGGGCCGGATCGAAAGGATCGAGCCGGCCGGCATGGTGGCCGCGGGGTCGGTGCCGGCCGTCGATCTCGACGGCGGGATCGCGTTGCCCCGGCTGGTGGATTGTCACGTTCATCTCGACAAGGGCCATATCTGGCCGCGCAGCGCCAATCCGGATGGCACCTTTCCGGGCGCGCTGACGACGGTCGCAGCCGACCGCGAGGCGAACTGGTCCGCCGAGGATGTGCGGGCGCGGATGGATTTCTCGCTGCGCACCGCCTTCGCGCATGGCACGGCGGCGATGCGAACCCATATCGATTCCGTCGGCAAGCAGATCGGCATCTCCTGGCCTGCCTATGCCGAGATCAGGGCGGAATGGGCCGGGCGTATCGCGCTGCAGGCCTCGCCGCTGTTCGGGGCCGATGCGGCGCTCGATCCGGCGCATATGGCGGCGGTGATCGCGGCGGTGAAGGCGCATGGCGACGGCATCCTCGGCTGCGTCACCTACATGATCCCGGAGCTCGACCGGGCGCTCGACACCCTCTTTCAGGCGGCGATCGAGAACGGCTTCGATCTCGACTTTCATGTCGACGAGACCAACGATCCCGCGGCCCGCTCGCTGGAGCACATCGCGGATGCGGCGCTGCGCCATCGCTTTTCAGGCAAGATCCTGTGCGGGCATTGCTGCTCGCTCGCTTTGCAGGCGCCGGAGGACGAGGCGCGGATCATCGCCAAGGTTCGCGAGGCCGGCATCGGCGTGGTCTCGCTGCCAATGTGCAACATGTATCTGCAGGACAGGCAGGCGGGCCGGACGCCGCGCTGGCGCGGCATTACGGCACTGCACGAGCTGAAGGCGGCCGGTGTGCCGGTGATGATCGCATCCGACAACACGCGCGACCCGTTCTATGCCTATGGCGATCTCGACCTCGTCGAGGTGCTGCGCGAGGGCACGCGCATCCTCCAGCTCGATCATTCTGGCTCGGACTGGGCTGCGGCCGTGGCGCGCACACCGGCGGAAGCGATGGGCCTGCGTGGCGCCGGCGTCATCGCGGTGGGGGCGCCGGCCGATCTCATCCTGACGCGGGCGCGCGACTGGACGGAGATCTTCTCCCGGCCGCAGGCCGATCGCACTGTGCTGGTCGCCGGCAAGGCGATCGACCGGACCTTGCCGGATTACCGCGAACTCGACCATCTGATGGGCAGAGCATCATGACCGGACGTTACGACATCGCCACGCTGAAGAGCCGCCTCGGTGGCATCCGCACCGAGGAGAACCCGGCGCTGGTGAAGCAGAAGAGCCGCGACTTCTTCTGGTACTCGCCGGTGCTGAAGCGCCAGCTCGATCATGTCGTGGCCGATATCGTGGTCTCGCCGGTGAGCGAGGCGGAGGTCGTGCAGGTTCTTGCCGCCTGCCACGAACTCGGCATTCCCGTCACGCCGCGTGGCACGGGCACCGGCAATTATGGCCAGGCGATGCCGCTGTCGGGCGGCGTGCTGCTCGACCTCTCCGGCTTCAACAAGGTCAAGGAGATCGGCGCCGGCCGCTATGTCGCCGAGCCCGGCGCGATCATGGCGCGGATCGACGACGAGACGCGTGCCCATTCGCGCCAGGAACTGCGCCTGCATCCCTCGACCTACCAGACCGCCTCGATCGGCGGCTTCATCGCCGGCGGCTCGGGCGGCGTCGGTTCGATCAAATGGGGTGGCCTGCGCGACTGGGGCAACATCATCCGGCTCAAGGTCGCGACGATGGAGGCAAGCCCTCGCATCCTCGAATTCTCCGGCGAGGATCTGCACAAGGTCGCGCATGCCTATGGCACCAACGGCATCATCACCGAGGTCGAGATGCCGCTGGGCCCGGCCTATGACTGGGTCGACGTCATCGTCGGTTTCGACAGCCTGCGCGCCGCCACCGAATTCGCCAATGCGGTGGGCGAGCAGGATGGGCTCGCACTCAAGAACCTCTGCGTCGTCGCCGCGCCCGCGCCGCACGACTATTTCCTGCGGCATCGCAAGTTCCTGCCGCGCGACAGCCATCTCGTCATCGTCATGGCCGCCGATTTCGCGGTGGATGCGCTCTGCGCCTATGCTCGGCGCTTCAAGGGCGCGGAGCTGCTGTTGCGCACCGACAAGCTGTCGCCCGAAGATGCCAAGGGCCTGCCGCCGGCTTACGAGCTCGGCTGGAACCACACGACGCTGCGGGCGCTGCGTGTCGACCCCGCGATCACCTATCTGCAGGTGCTCTATCCCTTCCCGAACCAGATCGACCTCGTCGACAAGATCCATGCCCGCTTCGGCGACGAGGTGGTCGCCCATCTCGAATTCGTGCGCTTCGACGGCAAGATCACCTGCTTCGGCCTGCCGCTGGTGCGCTTCACCACGGAAGAGCGGCTGGAGGAGATCATCGCCGTTCATGAGGAGATGGGCGCGCCGATCTTCAACCCGCATCGCTACACGCTGGAGGAGGGCGGCATGAAGCAGACCGACGAGACGCAGCTCGCCTTCAAACGCGAGGCCGATCCGCAGGGCCTGCTCAACCCCGGCAAGATGATCGCCTGGGAGGACCCGAGCTACGGTTATCGCTCGGGCAAGACCTTCCTGTTCCGCAGCCTCACCGAGGCCGGAGTCGGCTAGAACGCTTGCGAACGGGCCGCTCGGTCATCCCGGGCTTGACCCGGAATCCATCGAAGGACACCGGAACTCTATGATGGATCCCGGATCGGCGCCGCTGACGCGGCTTGTCCGGGCTGACGTTGTGGTTCCGTCAAAAACAGCCCGCACTCGGAGCCTCAGCAATGCGCGTGCTCGTCCTCTATGCCCATCCCGTTCCCGAGAGCTTCGGTGCCGCGGTCCATGAGACGGTGGTCGCAACACTGAGGCAGGCCGGGCACGAGGTCGATGATTGCGATCTCTATGCCGAGAGCTTCGACCCGGTGCTGAGCCGGGAGGAGCGGCGCGGCTATCACGACATCGCCAGCAACACATTGCCGGTTGCCGGCTATGTTGAACGCGTGCGGGCCGCCGAAGCGCTGGTGCTGTGCTTCCCCGTCTGGAACTTCGGCTATCCGGCGATCCTGAAGGGTTTCCTCGACAGGGTCTTCCTGCCGGGAGTCTCGTTCAGGATGGCCGATGGGAAAGCGCAGCCGGCGCTACACAATATCCGCCGGCTTGCGGCCGTCACGAGCTATGGCGGCTCACGCTGGCGCGCCTTGCTGATGGGCGATCCGCCGCGCAAGGCGGTCTGCCGCGCGCTGCGTGCGGTCTGTCACCCGCTGGCCCGCACGACCTATCTGGCGCATTATGACATGAATCTCTCGACGCCCGAGAGCCGGGACGCTTTCCTGCAAAAAGTCGCCGCGAAACTCACAGTCTTTTAGCTCTGACATTGCATTGTCATCCGTCTGTCATGTTCGCGCGCGAATACGCAGCCGGCGAAGCGTCTCCTTATCCGTCCAAGGATCGGCCCGAAGGATCGACCCATGACCAAGGCACTCGAGAAAAGCGTTGGCCGTGCCCTGCTCGTCACCGCGCGTCTGCATCGATCGCGGATGGGCGAGCGGCTGAACGGGCTCGGACTGTTCCCCGGGCAGGAGCAGGCGCTGAAAGCCCTGCAGCCGGCGCCGATGACGATGGGCGAGCTTGCCTCGCTGCTGCGCGTGAAGCCGCCGACGGTGTCGAAGACGATCGGGCGCCTCTCGCTCCAGGGCCTCGTGACGCGCGAGGGCGGCAATCGCGACGGCCGGCTGGTCCAGGTCGCCTTGACGGAAACCGGGCAGAAGACCGCCGCGGAACTCGACGCGGTCTGGAACGACGTCGAGGAAGAGCTTCTCGACAAGCTCGACGGCAAGGAACGCAAGCAGTTGCGCAAGCTGCTGCGCAAGGCCGCCAAGGGCCTTTCCCGGGCCGGCGCCGATCATGACGATCCCGACACCGATCTCGACGAGGCCGATAGCGACGCCTGATCTGCGCATGGAGCGCATGCGCTCCTGAGCTGGCGGAGGCCTCTAAATCGGTTCAATCTGGCTTCGTCATTCCTCCAGAGCATGGCGAAACCACGTGCCCCTGCAATCCCAGGCTCCGTCCGACGCGGGGCGAGCGCGCCTCATGGCCATCGGCCTGATGGGCGTCGCCGTCCTGCTGTTCTCGATGCTCGATGCGAGCGCGAAATGGCTGGGGCAGTCGATGAACCCGCTGCAGGTGGTGTTCGCGCGCTATGCCGGCAGCATGATCCTGGTGCTCGCGCTCATCAATCCGTGGTCGCATCCGGGCGTGCTGCGGACGAAGCGTCCCTGGCTGCAATGGGGGCGCTCGCTGCTGCTGCTCGGCTCGACGGCGCTCAATTTCGTGGCGCTGCGCTATCTCCAGCTCGCCGAGACGATCTCGATCATGTTCGCGGCGCCGCTGCTGGTGGCGCTGGTCTCCGGGCCGCTGCTCGGGGAATGGCCGGGACCGCGCCGGCTGGCGGCGATCGCCGTCGGCTTCATCGGCGTGCTGGTGGTGACGCGGCCGGGCATCGGCGGCATGCATCCGGCGGCGCTGCTCAGCGTGCTCGGCTGCTTCTGCTTCGCCTTCTACGCGCTGTCGACGCGCATGCTCTCGGGCCATGATTCATCGGAAACGACGATGATCTATTCCGGCGCCGCCGGAACGCTCGCCACCATCCCGCTGCTGCCCTGGATCTGGGAGACGCCGCAGGGCCTGCTGCCCTGGCTTCTGATGATCCTTGTCGGCGTGCTCGGCGGCTTCGGCCACTGGCTCCTGATCCTCGCGCACAGGCTGGCGCCGGCGACCGTGCTCGCGCCTTTCATCTACTCGCAGATCGTCTGGATGGTGCTGCTCGGCTGGTTCGTCTTCGGCCAGCTGCCGGACGGCTGGACCTTCGCCGGCGCCGGCATCGTCATCGCCTCCGGGCTCTACCTGCTCTATCGCGAGCGGGTGCGGCATGTGCCGGAAGAGGCGGCCTCGGCGCGGCTGGATTGAGCAAACGGCGCGTCATCAACTCAGTTTGTTTTGGTCTCTGACGCGGGCATTTGCGATGACGATGATGCGTCGCATGATTGCGGTGAGAGCGACGATTGGCTTTTTTCCGTTTGCGATGAGGCGTGTGTAGGCGTCGCGCATGGCGGGGTCGTGCCTTGCGGCGGCCATTGCGGGCATGAACAGGGCGGCCTTGATTTCGGCCCTGCCGCCTCTGGTTGGGCGGTAGGCGTCTCGACTGCCGCTCTGGTTTGGATGAGGAGCCAGGCCTGCGAGTGCGGCGGCCTGGCGCCGGCTGATGCGTCCGAGCTCGGGCATGAGTGCGATGAGGGTGGCGGCGGTGGTCGTTCCGATGCCGCGGATGGAGCGCACAAGGCCTGCTCGCTTCTGTCGGTGCGGGCGATGGTGCGCAGGGTCTCGGCGATGGTTTGCGCCAGGGCGGCGATCTGGGCTTTGAGGCAGTCGTGCAGGGCCTGGAGCGGGGCTTTGACCGGTTCGATGCCGGGAGCGTTGAGCCGGTTGGTGCAGGCCGTTCTCTGGGCGACGAGATCGGCTCTGGTCCGCACCAGGACCTGGAGGCGCTCGCGTGCCGGGGCGGGCGCCTGCCAGCGGATCAGCCGAGCGTGGCGCTCGGCGCCGTAGCGGGCAAGCGCCCTGGCATCGAGCGCATCGCTCTTCCCGAGCGTCCCATAGGAGCGGATGAAGGCCTTGACCTTGCGGGCATCGGCGCGATGGGCCGGGCAGCCGGCTGAGACGAGCGCCGCCAGCAGGGCGTCCTCATAGCCGCCCGTCGCCTCGCAGACGACGAGGCAGTCCGGGCCGAGCCCGGCTGCGAAGGCTGCCAGGGCCGAAGCCTCGTTAGGGAGACTGCCGAGGGTGTCGCCGCGGCTGTCGAAGACGACGATCCCGGCCTTGCCGACATCACAGCCGAGGAAACGGGAGGGTTCAGGGACCGTGGTGCAAACCGGCATCGGGAGCTATCCTCGAAGGGCTTGTGATTGTCTGCGGGCGTTCGGCTCATGCGAAGAGGCCCTGGCAACTCACCAAGCGTGACAAGGGAAGCGACCCGCAACCTCGATGACGACGGGCGAAAGCCCTGGCTCGGGACGGTCGACGAGTCGCGTCTGGTCCGGCCGGCCAGCCGGACCAGACATCCCGCTCACGCGGAACAAAACCTCAATACCCCATCACAAACAGACAATGCTCGGGCTCGCGTGACATGGAGGCTCCAGCCCCTTTCCTGCACGAGATTCTCGGGTCTGCGCTTCGCTTCGCCCGAGAATGACGGGTGTGTGACTTTCAGACCGTGACCTGCGTGCCGACCTCGACGACGCGGCCGGTCGGGATCTGGAAGAAGTTCGTCGCGTCGGTCGCGCTCTTGGTCAGGCCGATGAAGAGATTGTCCTGCCAGATCGGCATGCCCGATTGCGGCGAGGGCTTGATCGAGCGGCGCGACAGGAAGAACGAGGTCGACATGATGTCGAACTTGAAGCCCTGCTTGCGCAGCATCGCCAGCCCCTTGGGCACGTTCGGGCTCTCCATGTAGCCGTAGACCATGTCGACCCGCCAGAAGTCGTCGGTGATGCGGGCGAGGCGCACGCGCTCCTCCTCGAGGACGCGCGGCGTATCGGCCGATCGCACGGTCAGCACGACGTTGCGCTCGTGCAGCACCTTGTTGTGCTTGAGGTTGTGCAGCAGCGAGGCCGGCGCCGTCTCCGGGTCGCTGGTCAGGAAGACGGCCATGCCCTTCACCCGGGCCGGCGGGCTCTTCGACAGCATGGTGACGAGCTCGAGCAGCGGCACGTCGGTCTTGCGGGTCTTGTCGAACAGGATCTTGGTGCCGCGCATCCAGGTCCACATCACCAGCGTCAGCCCCATGGCGAGCAGCACCGGCACGTAGCCGCCGTGGAAGAGCTTCAGCATGTTGGCCGAGAAGAAGGACACGTCGACCAGCAGGAAGGGCAGGATAAGCGCGGCGGTGGCCGGCAGGCTCCAGCCCCAGTGGCGGCGGATGACGATGGCGGCGAGCAGGGAAGAGACCACCATCGTGCCGAAGACCGAGATGCCATAGGCGTGCGACAGGCTCGACGATGTCCGGAACGACCAGACCAGGATCAGCACGACGACGAGCAGCAGCAGGTTGACGCGGGGCACATAGATCTGGCCCGAGGTCTGCTCGGAGGTGTGGCGGATCTCCATGCGCGGCAGCAGGCCGAGCTGGATCGCCTGTCGCGTCAGCGAGAAGGCGCCGGTGATGACGGACTGGCTGGCGATGATGGTCGCCACCGTCGCCATCACGACGAAGGGCAGCAGCAGGCCCTCCGGAGCGAGGCGGTAGAACGGATTGTCGATGGCGCTGGGGTCGGAGAGGATGAGCGCGCCCTGGCCGAGATAGTTCAGCCACAATGCCGGGAAGACGACGTAGAGCCAGGCGCCGCGGATCGGGCCGCGCCCGAAATGGCCCATATCGGCATAGAGCGCCTCGGCGCCCGTCACCGCCAGACAGACCGAGCCGAGGACGGCCAGCGCCACGCCGGCATGGTCGCGGAAGAAGAGCAGCGCGTAATAGGGGTTGATCGAGCGGAACACGCTGAGATCGTCGGCGATGTGATAGATGCCGAGCCCGGCGAGCGTCAGGAACCAGACCAGCATGATCGGGCCGAAGAAGGTGGCGACGCGCTGAGTGCCGTGGCTCTGGACGACGAAGAGGCCGATCAGGATCACTGACGCGATCCAGAGGATGTAGTCGTTGAGCGCCGGTGTGATCAGCTTGACGCCCTCGATCGCCGAGAGCACCGAGATCGCCGGGGTGATGACGGTGTCGCCGTAGAACAGGCCCGCGCCGATCATGCCGAGCAGCAGGGCCATGTGGCTGCGCGCCCGGCCGAGGCTGCGCTGGGCGAGCGCGACGAGTGTCAGGATGCCGCCCTCGCCGTTATTGTCGGCCCGCATCAGCAGCACGACGTATTTCAGCGTCACCACGATGACGAGCGACCACAGGATCAGCGAGAGGACGCCGATGACGACAGTCGGCGGAATGACGACGTTCTCCGCGCCGCCGGTCGCCGCGAGCAATGTTTCGCGCAGGGCGTAGAGCGGGCTGGTGCCGATGTCGCCATAGACGACGCCGAGCGCACCGAGCGCGAGCGCGGTATAGCCCGATTTGCCGTGACCGTGCCCGCCGGCATGGCCGTGGCCATCGTCGAGCCCGAAACGGGAATCCTCCGGCCGGACGGTCGCAGGATTCGGCTTCTCATGCCCCATAAGGGATCTCCGCGCGTGCTGCGGTGCAGCGAAAGGCCGGGGCCTCTAGCATAATGCGAGGGGCACGCAAAGGCAGGGTCAGCCAGCCGCGCCGAGACCGGCACCGAAGCGCCGCTCGACATAGCTCGCAACCATCGTCTTGAACTCGTCCGCGATTCCAGTGCCGCGCAGGGTCGTGACCTTCTTGCCGTCGACGAAGACAGGGGCAGTCGGCGCCTCGCCTGTGCCCGGCAGCGAGATGCCGATATCGGCATGCTTGGACTCGCCGGGTCCGTTGACGATGCAGCCCATCACCGCGACGTTGAGGGTCTCCACGCCGGGATAGCGCGTCTTCCATTCGGGCATCGAGGTGGAGATCCAGTCCTGGATGTCGCGCGCCAGCTCTTGGAACACGGTCGAGGTCGTGCGGCCGCAGCCGGGGCAGGCGGCGACGAGCGGCACGAAGGCGCGGAAGCCCATGGTCTGGAGCAGTTCCTGCGCCGTCCTGACCTCGAGCGTGCGGTCCCCGCCCGGTTCCGGCGTCAGCGAATAGCGGATGGTGTCGCCGATGCCTTCCTGCAGGAGGATGCCGAGCGCGGCGGAGGAGGCGACGATGCCCTTCGAGCCCATGCCGGCCTCGGTGAGCCCGAGATGGATGGCGTAGTTCGCCCGGCTGGCGAGCATGCGGTAGACCGTGATCAGGTCCTGCACGCCCGAGACCTTGGCCGAAAGGATGATGTATTCGCGGGCGAGACCGAGCTCCTCGGCGCGCTCGGCCGAGAGCAGGGCCGATTGCACCATGGCCTCGCGCATGATGGCGCGGGCGTCGAGCGGGCGCGCGCTCACCGCATTCTCGTCCATCAGCGCGGTCAGCAGTTCCTGGTCGAGCGAGCCCCAGTTGGCGCCGATGCGGACAGGCTTGCGGTGCCTGATCGCCATCTCGATGATCTGCGAGAACTGCTTGTCCTTCTTGTCCTTGAAGCCGACATTGCCGGGGTTGATCCGGTACTTGGCCAGCGCCTCGGCGCAGGCCGGGTGGTCGGCCAACAGCTTGTGGCCGATATAGTGGAAGTCCCCGACCAGCGGCACGTCGATGCCGACACGGTCCAGCCGCTCGCGGATCTTCGGCACGGCGGCTGCGGCCTCGTCGCGATCGACCGTGATGCGCACCAGCTCCGAGCCCTGCCGGGCTAGCGCCGCGACCTGCGCCACCGTGGCGCTGATGTCGGCGGTGTCCGTATTGGTCATCGACTGCACGACGATCGGCGCGCCGCCGCCGACGGTGACGTTGCCGACCTTGACCGGCACGGTCAGCTGACGGGCGAGCGGCCCGGCGCGTTCCGGCGTCAGATAGGAAAAGGCGCGCTCATTCATGAGGGCTGCTCTATCACGAACCGGCGTTGCGGCAATGTTCGCAGCGGCCGACGATCTCGACCATCTGGTGCGAGGGGGAGAATTGCCGGGTTTCGGCGATGGCCGCCACCGCTTTCTTCATCGCGGGCGAAGAATCCTCGTCGACGCCGCCGCAGACCTCGCAGATCAGGAAGGCGACGACCTCATGCGCGCCATGGCCGTGCAGGCAGGCGACGTAGGCGTTCTTCGAGGACAGGCGGTGGACGAAGCCCTGCTCAACCAGGAAATCGAGCGCGCGATAGATCGAGATCGGCGCAAGCCGCCGCCCGCCCGCCGGCGAAATCCGGTCGGCGAGATCATAGGCTCCGACCGGGCGATGGTCGGCGTGGAGGGCTTCCAGCGCCTGCCGCCGGATGGGAGTCAGGCGCAGGCCGCGCTCGCGGCAGATGCGCTCCGCCCGCGCCAGGGCCTCAGCCGCATGGCGGCGATGGTCCTCGGCGTGGCGGCATGGTCCGTCATGCGCGTGGTGCACATGATCGTGGTGGTCATGGGCTTCTGGCTGCATTTTCGTCATGTTGCGCTGCGAAGAGTCCTCGGGCAACGTGCGATGATATCCAATCGTTGCATTGCCTTGTTCGAACACGAACCTAAGCATTTTCTCCCCGATTGTCAGGAGCCTTGACGCTCATGTTCCTTAAAGATCGCACTGCCGCCATCACCGGCTCGACTTCCGGCATCGGGCTCGCCTATGCCCGCGCACTCGCCAAGGAGGGCGCCAACCTCGTCATCAACGGAATTATGCCAGCCGCCGATGCCGAGAAGCTGCGCACCGATCTGGAGCAGGAATTCGGCATCAAGGTGGTGTTTTCGCCGGCCGATATGACGAAGCCCGCCGAGATCGCCGGTTTCATCGCCGAGGGCGAGAAGGCCTTCGGCGCCATCGACATCCTGATCAACAATGCCGGCATCCAGTTCGTTTCGCCGATCGACGAGTTCCCGATCGAGAAATGGGACCAGATCATCGCGATCAACCTGTCCTCGGCCTTCCACACGATCCGCGCCGCCCTGCCGAAGATGAAGGAAAAGGGCTGGGGCCGGATCATCAACACGGCTTCGGCGCATGCCTTCGTCGCCTCGCCGTTCAAATCGGCCTATGTGGCAGCCAAGCACGGCATTGCCGGGCTGACCAAGACCGTGGCGCTCGAGGTCGCGACCAAGGGCATCACCGTCAATGCCATCGCGCCGGGCTATGTCTGGACGCCGCTGGTCGAGAAGCAGATTCCGGACACGATGAAGGCGCGCGGCCTGACCAAGGAGCAGGTCATCAACGACGTGCTGCTCGACGCCCAGCCGACCAAGGAGTTCGTCACGGTCGAGCAGGTCGCGGCGCTCGCCGTCTTCCTCTGCACCGACTCTGCCAAGTCGATCACCGGGGCGACGCTGCCGATGGATGGCGGCTGGACCGCCGCATGAGCGGGCGCCCGTCCCGCAAGCCCGAGCTGGTCAAGGGGCTGGCCGGGCCGAAGGCGGAGAAGACGATCTCGCTGGCGCTGCAGGGCGGGGGCGCGCATGGCGCCTTCACCTGGGGCGTGCTCGACGTCATCCTGGAGGATGGGCGGCTCGGTATCGAGGCGCTGACCGGCACGAGCGCCGGCGCGATGAATGCCGTCGTGCTGGCCGAGGGCTGGGTCGACGGCGGCGCCGATGGCGCGCGGGCCAAGCTGGAGGCGTTCTGGCGGGCGATCAGCGTCGACGGCAAGTATGGCGGCTCCGAGCGCTCGCTGCTCGACACCATGCTCGGCGCCTGGGGCAGCAACGGCACGCCGCCCGGCCTGCTCTTCCTGGAGATGTTCTCGAAGGTCGCCAGCCCCTATGACGTCAACCCGCTGAACATCAACCCGCTGCGCGGCGTCATCTCCGACCTGATCGATTTCGAGAAGGTGCGCTCCCACGATGCGGTGAAGCTCTTCATCGCCGCCACCAATGTCCGGACCGGCAAGATCGCCGTGTTCGAAGGCGGGGACCTGACCGCGGACCATGTGATGGCCTCGGCATGCCTGCCGATGGTGTTCCAGGCGGTGGAGATCCATGGCGAGGCCTATTGGGACGGCGGCTATATGGGCAATCCCGCCCTGTTCCCGCTGTTCTACAAGGCGCATTGCGACGACATCCTGCTGGTGCAGATCAACCCGGTCCAGCGCAAGGAACTGCCGACCAAGGCCCGCGAGATCCAGGATCGCCTGAACGAGATCACCTTCAACGCCTCGACACTGCGCGAGCTGCGGGCGATCGATTTCGTCAACCGGCTGGTCGATGCCGGCAAGCTGCCACGCGACGAATACAAGCGCGTGCTGATGCACCGGATCGACGGCGGCCCGCCGCTGGCGGAGCTGAGCTCCTCGTCGCGGATGAACGCCGAATGGTCCTTCCTGCTCAGGCTGCGCGACATGGGGCGCGCGGCGGCGAAGCGCTGGCTCAAGCGCAATTACGAGGCGATCGGCAAGGCGGGCACGCTCGATCTCAAGGACGCGATCACCTGAGGCAGGGGCGCCACGATCCTTCGCTTTCCGGCGCCTCTCTTGTTCCCCTAGCTACTCTTGCGCGAGGGCGCAGCGGAATGGCATTCACCGGATCCGGGACCCCATTGCAGAAAGACAGGGATTTCATGAGCAAGCTGATCGTCACTGCCGGGCCGTTCAAGTTCGACGCCAAGTTCGAGCTGGAGGCCGCCCCGAAGACCTGCGCCGCTTTCAAAAAGCAGATGCCGTTCATCAGCAAGATGGTGCATGTGCGCTGGAGTGGCGAAGGCGTCTGGATGCCGCTCGGCGATCTCGATTTCGGCGTCGGCTACGAGAACAACACGGCCTATCCGGCGCCCGGACACATCATCCTGTATCCGGGCGGCGTCAGCGAGACCGAAATCTTGTTGGCCTATGGCGGCGTGCAGTTCGCCAGCAAGGCTGGCGTGCTCTCCGGCAACCACTTCATCACCCTGACTTCGGGGCTGGAGAACCTCTACACGCTCGGCCGCAAGACGCTCTACGAAGGCGTGCAGGACGTCCGCTTCGACCTCGTCGACTGAGCCGGGTTCGGCAAATCCGCTGACATCGAAAGGGCGGGGCGCATGGCGCCCCGCCCTTTTTTCAGGCCGCGGCCGACGGGTCGGCGGGCGAATCGTCCGACGCGGAGGCGCGGGGCTTCACAAGGTGGAGCCCACCCGCTGCGTCCGGCCTGGCGTCTTCCGGCTTCGCCTCGGGCGGTGAGGCTTCCGGCTGAGCCGCTCCCGCGAGGTTCTGGCAGAGTCCGAGCATGGCGCGGGCGATCTCGGCCTCGCCCATGATCGTCAGCGTCGCGCCGCACTTGGTGAGATGGGCGACCTCGGCATCGGAATGGGCGCGGGCGACGATCGGAAGCGTCGGGTTCTCCGCCCGGGCCTGCTCGCAGACCTGGCCGGCCTCGAAGCTGCCGGGAATGGCGACGAAGAGGCGGATGGCGCGCCCGACCGCCGCGGCCGACAGCACCTCGGGATCGGCCGCATTGCCGACGAGCAGCTCCGCGCCGTCGCGCTTCGCCGTCGCGACTGCGTCGGGATTGTCCTCGATGACCAGCAGCTTCGAGCCCTGGGCCAGCAGCCCGGCACCGAGCAGGCTGCCGACGCGGCCGTAACCGACCACGACGATGTGATCCTTGAGGCTGGTCGGGGTGACGTCCCGCTCGGGCGCCGCCTCCGGCTGGGCCTCGGAAGCAGTTGGCTCGGGCTCCGCCGCTTCGGCGGGGGCGGCTGCTGGCTT
This sequence comes from Allobosea sp. RIT-PG3_2, assembly GCF_057321085.1. Lineage (NCBI taxonomy): Bacteria > Pseudomonadati > Pseudomonadota > Alphaproteobacteria > Hyphomicrobiales > Alloboseaceae > Allobosea > Allobosea sp. RIT-PG3_2. The sequence goes on from NZ_JBXWCA010000012.1 coordinate 52,961, forward strand.
CGGCTTCGCCACCGGCGCCTCGGGGGCCAGGCGCTCAACGATCGCGAACATCACCGGGTTGAACAGGATCGACAGGATCGCGCCGGCCAGGATGAGATCGCGCCCCTGTGCCGGCAGGATGCCGAGCGCGCTGCCGAGCCCGGCGAGGATGAAGGAGAACTCGCCGATCTGGGCGAGCGAGGCCGAGATCGTCAGCGCAACCGCGTTCGAGCGGCCGAAGGCACGCACGATCATCCAGGCGGCGACGGATTTGCCGATCAGGATGATGGCGAGCGTGGCGATTAGGGGGCCGGGCGCCCGCAGGATGATGCCGGGGTCGAAGAGCATGCCGACCGAGACGAAGAACAGCACCGCGAAGGCGTCCCGCAGCGGCAGGGTCTCCTCGGCGGCGCGCTGCGAGAGCGGCGATTCCGACAGGATCATGCCGGCGAAGAAGGCGCCGAGCGCGAAGGAGACGCCGAACAGGGTCGCGGCCAGATAAGCGACGCCGAGCGCCACGGCGAGCACGGCGAGGCGGAAGAGCTCGCGCGAGCCCGTATGCGCGACCCAGTGCAGGACCCAGGGAATGACGCGCCGCCCGACGACGAGCATGAAGGCGAGGAAGCCGATCAGCTTGGCGAAGGTCAGGCCGAGCACGCCCCAGATGCCGAGGTCGAAGCGGGTCGCCAGCGGCGCGCTCGCGCCCGGCTGCGAGCCGCCGTTGATGATCTCGGCCAGCACCGGCAGCAGCACCAGCGCGAGCACCATCGCCATGTCCTCGACGATCAGCCAGCCGACCGCGATGCGGCCACGCTCGGTCTGGACCAGCCGCCGCTCCTGCAGGGCGCGGAGCAGAACGACGGTCGATGCAGTCGAAAGAGCCAGGCCGAAGACCGCACCGGAGAACCAGTTCCAGCCGAGCAGCGTCCCGAGCCCGAGGCCGAGCAGCGTCGCGATGCCGATCTGCACGACGGCGCCCGGCACGGCAATCGCCTTCACCGAGAGCAGGTCCTTCAGGGAGAAATGCAGGCCGACGCCGAACATCAGCAGGATGACGCCGATCTCGGCGAGCTCGTTGGCGAGGTTCTGGTCGGCGACGAAGCCCGGCGTGAAGGGGCCGACGGCGACGCCGGCGACGAGATAGCCGACGAGGGGGGAAATCCGCAGTTTTTGGGCGATAGCCCCGAAGACGAAAGCAAGGCCGAGGCCCGCGACGATGATGGCGATCAGCGGGCCGTGATGCATGGGTCTCCCGAGTCCGAAACGTCAAGTAATCGAAAATGCTGGAACGCTTCGGAGCATGGGGTTTGAAGCCGCCGATTTCAACCTAAGGACGTACGTCTTTTAGGCCGGCGCTGCCGAGTTTTCCGCCCGCGGCCGCGAGCCGCGGCCGCGAATTATCAGAAGCCATCTCCGGAGTGCGCGCCTGCTGGCGGGCGCAAGGGCGACCGGCTCAGGCCTTCGGTTTTTCCAGGAGGATCTGGCCCTGCTTCTGGACGCCGATCTTCAGCTTCTCGGCGAAGACGGCCAGCATCCAGGGCAGTGTGACCTCGACGCGGACCAGGCTGTCCTCGACCTCGATGCGGCCATGGACGGTCTGGCCGAGCGCGCCCACGCCGAAATGCAGGTTGTCGCCGTCCCAGCGCTCCTCGACGAGCTGCATCCTGACCATGCCGAGCTTGTCGCGAATGCGATCTAGCCCGCTGCGCAGGCGATCGAGCGCGCCCACGCGGCCGAGGTCATGCGAGATGGTGATGGAGACGGGTTTACCCATGGAACCTCATCGGAAAGCGGAGCCGAGCTGCGAAACCAGGCCCGGACATGGCACGAGGCCCAGACATGGCGACGGCGCCGGAGTTTTTCCAGCGCCGTCGAAAAGCCCGCCGGGAGGCGGGCATGATGATCGACAATGATGATGATACGGAACGGAACCCGGCCTTCGGCCGGAGGCTCAATCGCGCTCGATGAGGCGCCTGTGCCCGGTCTGGGTGACGCGCCAGACGATCCCGTCCGACTCGACCAGCCCACGATCCCGCAAGGCAAGCAGCATCGTGTCGTCGAAGATGAAGTGCTGGGTCTGTTCTTCGATGCTCTCCAGCGCGATCCATTCGGGATCCGAGAGAACTGCAGGATGAGCGATCTGGAGGTGCTGAACGTGCATAAGCGTCTCCTTCTCGTTGAATGCCCCTGTTCCGCGATAGATCGCATCCAAACATGACCGGGTTATGGCCGAACAGGCGAAGAATGATGACCCAAGCGTTTTCGACCGTCGCGGGAACACAGGCCCGGAGTCTCTCGTTCATTGCACATGCCCGCTTCCAGAAACGGAGAAACCGCCATGGCGATCACCAACAGATTCCCGCCCGATGTTCAGAACGCTGCCGACGAGATCCAGGACGAGGCCGAGACGACCGTGCGGTCGCTGCGCAGCAAGGCGGCCGATATGGCCGACAAGGCGAGCGAGACCGTGAAGGACGGCTATGAGCGAGCCAAGGAAGCCTGGGACGAGGCCGATCCGATGGAGGCGGTTCGAGAAGGCGGGGACACCGTCGTGCGCACCGTCGAGCGGCATCCGCTCGCGACGCTCGGCCTGGGTGCCGTGAGCATCGGGCTGATTGCCTGGGCGACGCTGCGCAGCCAGCCCTCCTCGCGCTGGGAGCGCTACGAGCCGGACTATGGCCGCATGCGTAGCTGGCTCAACGACTACGGCTCCGATGCTGCGGACGCCGGCAACCGTGCCCTGAAGGCTGGCAGCAGCTGGCTGAGCGCCCGCCGCGAGAGCGCGGACGATTATGCGGATCGCGCCAACGACTACGCGGCGCGGGCGCGCGACTATGCCGATATGGGCGGCCGCATGCTGGCGAAGCGCGCGGAGCGCGAGCCCATGGCCGTCATGGTCGGGCTGGGGCTTGCCGTTTATGTGATCGGCTCGCTTCTGACGTCGGCTTCGAGCGCGGCCAAGGAGCCGGCTCCGGCGCGGCGACGTACTGCCAAGCGCTGAAGCAACCAGCTCTCCTAAGAAGAAGGGCCCTGCGGCATGCCGCAGGGCCCTTCTTTTCATTATCCTATGGGGAGACGCATCCTAATGGGATGCGCTCACCTATCACCACCAGTAGCCACGGCGTCCGTAATAGCCGCGGCCGTAATAAGAGCGGTTGTCGGCGGCAACGAGGGCGCCCCCGATGACACCGGCCGCGACGCCGGCTGCGACGGCATTGCCGGTTTCGTTCGAGGCGCGGCGGTTCTCGACATAGTTCGCCGAACGGCACTGCTGATAAGCACGGGTGCCCGGACGGAAGCCCTGGGCCTCACAGGTGACTTCAGCGTCGGCCATGGACTCCTGCGCGGTCTGGCAACCGGCAAGGAGCGCGGCCATGGCGCCAACAATCAAAATGCTACGCATCGTTTATCCTTTTTCAGCCTCCCATTGGCCTGTCGCGACTTAAATGCAGCCGCCATCGCAGGTCAAGAATGACGCGGGCTTTGCGTTAAAGTTCGTGCGGTCGAATTCATTCAATCCCGCAGCAATCAGTGCCTCAGGAAAGCAGCGGCGAACCTGCCGGGCGGCAAGACGCCGCTTCCATATCCCCGGACTTGCATTTATGGCGGAGCGGCTGAACATGGGGCACAAATCGATCAGGACAGCCCGAACCATGGCAATGCCGCGTTTCTTCATTCTTGTGCCGGCTTTGTTGCTGGGGGCCTGCGCCTATCACACCTCGCGCAGCAGCATCGTCGTGGTGACCGATGCGAAGGGGGTTGTGGAGAACTGCACCAAGCTTGGCGAGATCGACGGCAGGTCCGATCTGCATTCGGTGCTGCTGACGGATACGGCGCGCGATTCGATCATCACCCGCCTGAAGATCAAGGGCGCGGAGATGGGTGGAACCCATGTCTTCTCCACTGTCGCCGACATCAAGTGGAAGGGGCCGGAGACCTCCGGCACGGTCTACAAGTGCAATCCATGAGACGGATGCCGACTGAACTGCTCACGGGCGCCCAGGCCTGACCTCGGCGCCCGAAGGGCAGGTGGTTCAGCTCTTCAGCATCCACTCATGCTCGGCGGCGTTGTGGAACTTCCATGTCCGCTTCGGCCCGGCCATGACGTTGAGATAATAGAGATCGTAGCCATGGCAGGTGGCGCAGGGGTGATAGCCCTTCGGCACCAGCACGACGTCGCCATCCTCGATCGCCATCGCTTCGTCGAGGCTGCGGTCGTCGGTATAGACGCGCTGGAAGCCGAAGCCCTGCGGCGGGTTGAGGCGGTGGTAGTAGGTTTCTTCGAGGTATGACTCTTGCGGCAGCTCGTCCCGGTCGTGCTTGTGGGGCGGATAGCTTGACGTGTTGCCGGCGGGCGTGATGACCTCGACCACCAGCAGGGAATCCGCCGGCTCGCCTTCGGGCAGGATGTTGGTGACGTGGCGCGTGTTCGAGCCCTTGCCACGGATTTCCTGGCCGAGATCGCCGGGCTTGATGACGCGTACGGGTAAACCGCCTTTAAGCCCAGGCGCGCTGCAGATCGCGAGTTCGAGATCGGTGGTGGCGGTGACCGACCAATCGGAATCCTGCGGAATATAGACCGACCACGGCTTGCCCTCGAACGGCGTCATGCGCTCGCCGAGTTCGCCGAGCCCTTGCCCGCCGGCCGTGACCTCGCCCTTGCCGGTGACGAAGACGAGGCAGGTCTCGCGGTCGCCGGTCCTGGCCGAGACGGTTTCGCCCGGCTTCAGCCGGTGCAGATCGAAGCCGACATAGGTCCAGCCGGCGCTTTCCGGCGTGACATGGGTGACGCGGCCAAGGGAGCCGGAGGGGCGGATCTTGAGATGGGACATGGGTCGGTTCCTTGGCGATTGAGGCGTTGGCCGCAGGACCACGCCGTCATTCCGGGGCTTCGCGCAGCGAAGAGCCCGGAACCCATAACCGCTGCCTATACCGAACAGGGCGGCGCCGTTCCGGAAACGTCTTCACCAACTGCGGTTATGGGTTCCGGGCTCGCCCTGCGGGCGCCCCGGAATGACGGCGGCGGTGTTAAGCCAATCCGGCTTCCTTGATGAAGCGCGCCAGATTGGCATGGCCGAGCTTGGCATAGGTCGCCGGCTCGGCCTTCTTCGGATCCTGCTCCGCCTCGACGACGATCCAGCCGGAATAGCCCTGAAGCTCCCTGAGCACGCGAACATAGTCGATGAGGCCGTCGCCCGGCACGGTATAGACGCCGGCGAGCACGGATTCGAGGAAGGACCAGTCCTCGCGATTGGAGCGCCACATCACGGCTTCGCGGATGTCCTTGCAGTGGACATGGTGGATGCGCGCCTTCCAGTGACGGGCGATGCGGGCCGGGTCGCCGCCGCCCCAGGTGGCATGGCCGGTGTCGAGCAGCAGGCCGACGGCCGGGCCGGTGACGCCCATGAAGCGATCGATCTCGGCCTCGGTCTGCACCACCGTACCCATGTGATGGTGATAGACGAGCTGCAGGCCGTACTCGGCCTTCACCGCCTCGGCGAAGTTGGTGTAGCGCGCGCCGAAATCGTCCCATTTCGCTTTTGGCAGGACCGGCCGCGCCGAAAGCGGCCTGGTGATGTCGGAATGGATCGCGTTCGACGTCTCCGCCGCGATCAGGACCGAGCAGCCCATGTCGCGCAGCAGCGTCGCGTGAGCCTTGACGGCCGCCATCTCGGCGGCGACGTCGCGGACGAGCAGCTCGGTCGAGTACCAGCCCGAGACGAGGGCGTGGCCGTGAGCGTCCAGGATCGGCTTCAGCTTGCCGGCCTCGCGCGGAAACTTGTTGCCGAGCTCCATGCCGGTGAAGCCGGCTTCTCGCGCCTCGTTCAGGCAGGTTTCGAGCGGGATGTCGCCGCCGATCTCCAGCATGTCGTCATTCGACCAGCCGATGGGGTTCGCGCCGATGCGGATCATGTCTTTCGTCTTTCCGATAGGCGGGTTCAGTCGCCGATGTGCTGCCGCTTCACGCGGGTTTCATAGTTGGCTCGCGCCGCCCGGACTTCCGCGCGCGCGCTGACCTCGGGCACCGCCACGTCCCACCAGGCGCCGCCGGCGCCGGTCGAGATCAGCGGGTCGGTGTCGATGACGACGACCGTGGTGCGGGTGTTGGCCTTGGCCTGCGCCAGCGCGGTCTCCAGTTCGGCAATCGACGCCGCCTTGGTCGCGATGGCGCCGAGGCTGGCGGCATGGGCGACGAAGTCGATCTCGGGCAGCGTCTCGTGGCGGGCATCCTTCAGCAGGTTGTTGAAGGAGGCGCTGCCGGTGGCGTTCTGGAGGCGGTTGATGCAGCCGTAGCCGCGATTGTCGAGCAGGACGATGGTGAGCTTCAGGCCCAGCATCACCGAGGTAGCGATCTCGGAATTGAGCATGAGATAGGAGCCGTCGCCGACCATGACGACGATTTCCTTCTCCGGTTTCGCCATCTTGGCGCCGAGCCCGCCGGCGATCTCGTAGCCCATGCAGGAGAAGCCGTATTCGCCGTGATAGGAACCGGGCGGGCCGGCCTGCCAGAGCTTGTGCAACTCGCCCGGCAGACCGCCTGCCGCATGCAGCAGAATGATATCCGAGCCGAGACTGCGTTGAACCGCGCCGATGACCTGCGCGTCCGAGGGCAGGGCGGCGTTGGTGGCGGCCGTGACCTGATCCGCTTCCCTGCGCCAGTCGGCCTTGCCGGCCTTGGCGTCGGCGGTCCAGCTTTCCGGGGCCTTCCAGCCGGCGATGGCCTCAGCCAGTTCGGCAAGACCTTCGCGCGCGTCGGCGACGAGCGGCAGGGCCCGGTGCTTGCCGGCATCGAAAGCCTGAACGTTGAGGCCGATGATCGTCTTCTGCGGGGCGCCGAACAGTGCCCAAGAGCCGGTGGTGAAATCCTGCAGGCGTGAGCCGACCGCGAGGATGAGGTCGGCCTCGGCGGCGAGACGGTTGGCGGCCGCGGTGCCGGTGACGCCGACGGCCGCCATGTTCAGCGGGTTGTCGTCCGGCAGGGAGGACTTGCCCCCTTGCGTCTCGCAGACGGGAATGCCCGTCGCGGCCGAGAAGCGGGCGAGATCGTCGGAGGCGCCGGAATAGAGCACGCCGCCGCCAGCGACGATCAATGGCTTCCTTGCGGCCTTCAGGGCCTCGGCGGCGGCCTTCAGCTCGGCGCGGTCGGCGCGCGGACGACGCGGCGTCCAGAGGCGTTCAGTGAAGAAGCTCTCGGGGTAATCATAGGCCTCGGCCTGAACGTCCTGGCAGAGCGCGAGCGTCACAGGGCCGCATTCGGCGGGGTCGGTCAGCACCTGCATGGCGCGGGCGAGCGCCGGGATGATCTGCCCGGGCCGGGTGATGCGGTCGAAATAGCGCGAGACGGGCTTAAAGCAGTCATTCGCCGAGACGGTGCCGTCGCCGAAAGCCTCGACCTGCTGGAGGACGGGATCGGGAATGCGGTTGGCGAAGACGTCGCCCGGCAGCAGCAGCACCGGCAGGCGGTTGACATGGGCCAGCGCCGCAGCGGTGACGAGGTTGGTCGCGCCGGGGCCGATCGAGGTGGTCGCGGCCATGAAGCGGCGGCGCATGTTCGCCTTGGCGTAGGCGATGGCGGCATGGGCCATGGCCTGCTCGTTATGGGCGCGGAAGGTCGGCAGGCGCTCGCGCTCGTGCCAGAGCGCCTCGCCGAGGCCCGCGACGTTGCCATGGCCGAAGATCGCCCAGACGCCGCCGAAGATCGGGAGACGCTCTCCGTCGATCTCGGTCATCTGGCGGCTGAGGAAGCGCGTCAGCGCCTGTGCCATGGTGAGGCGGATGGTGCCAGTCATTTCGGATTCCGACTTTCCGCAACGAATGATGAAGTCATCCCGGGCGAGGGAAGCGAGACCCCGGATCCATGCCGGAACCGTTCAGGCATGGATCCCGGCTCGGCGCCGCTCGCGCGGCTTGGCCGGGATGACCCGCGTGGGTGGGCCGATCGCATGAAAGCTATGCCGCCTTGCGGCCGCGCGTGGCAAGCCAGAGGTCGGTCAACGCGCCGAAGCGCCTGGCCATGTCGGCGATGGCAGCCTCGTCATCCAGCTGGCCCGAAAGCCAGCCCTCGGCTGCCGACATGAAGATGGTGCGGCCGACTGCGAAACCCTTGACGACCGGCGCATTGGCCGTGGCGGCAAAGCCGGCTTCCAACTCCTCGACCGGCGCGTCGAGGCCGAGCAGGAGGACGCCGCGGCACCAGGGATCGTGCTTCGCGATGGTCTGCTCGATGGCCGCCCAGGCGGCAGGTGAGGATTGCGGCTCGAGCTTCCACCAGTCCGGCTTGATGCCGAGCGCGTAGATCTCCTCCAGCGCGCGGGCGATGGTGTCGGGGCCGAGCGGGCCGTTCTTGCCGGCGATGATCTCGATCAGGAGCTCGCGGCCGACCTTGCGCGCCGCCTCGAACAGGCCGCGCAGCTTGTCCTGCTGGGCCTGCTTCAGTTCAGGAGCATCGTCCGGATGATAGAAGCACAGGCACTTGATGCAGTGCTCGACCGGCCATTCCGGCAGGGCCGAGCCGATATCCTGGCTCATCTCGAACCGCAGCGGGCGCGAGCCCGGCAGTTCGACCGGGCGGCCGAGCCAGGCGAAGGGATGGCGGGCGAATTCGAACATCGCCTCGCGGCCATGCTTCTCGTCGAGCAGCATGCCGTAGCCGGGCCGGCCATTGGCGACGCGGGCGGCGGCCTTGACTGCGAGCACCTTGAAGTCGCGGATGCGGGCGGGATCGGTCCCGGCCTTCGCCGCCAGCTCCTCGAGCTGCGAGCGATGGTCGCAGGCCAGCGCCATCAGCGAGGGGATGTCGCGGCGGCGCGTCGTCGCCCAATGGATGTGGTTTATGTCCTCATCCTTGCGCAGGGCGCGGTGCGGGCTGCCGTTCTTCAGGAAATACTGCAGTTCCTCGAAGGTCGGGCTTTCCGGCGAGCAGAGCAGGCGCGAGACCGCGAAGGCGCCGCAGGCATTGGCCCAGGTCGCCGCGGTCTGCAGGGTTTCGCCGCCGAGCCAGCCGCGCAGGAAGCCGGACATGAAGGCGTCGCCCGCGCCGAGCACATTGTAGACCTCGATCGGGAAACCCTTGCCGACGATACCGTCTTCCAGATCGTCCGGGATCGCGCCGTCATAGACGATGCAGCCCATCGGGCCGCGCTTGAGCACGATGGTCGCAGGCGTCAGCGCGCGAATGGTCTTCAGCGCCGGCAGCAACTCGCTTTCGCCGGACGCGATCAGCACCTCTTCTTCCGTGCCGATGATGAGGTCGCAGCCGGGCAGGACCGTCTTCATCCGCTCGGAGACGGCCTGCGAGGCGATGTAGCGGTTGTCGCCGGCGTCATGGCCGGCGAGGCCCCAGAGATTGGGGCGATAGTCGATGTCGAGCACGACCTTGCCGCCGTTCCCGTGCATCAGCTTCATCGCCTTGCGCTGGGCGGCCTCCGGCTTCGGGCGCGCGAAATGCGTACCGGTGACGACGACGGCGCGGGCCTTCGCGATGAAGGCGGGGTCGATGTCGCCCTCCTCCAGCGCCATGTCGGCGCAGTTCTCGCGATAGAACAGCAGCGGGAAGGATGTGTCGCTCTCGACCGAGAGGATGGCGAGCGCGGTCAGCCGCTCGGGGTCGGTCTTGAGCCCGTCGAGATTGACGCCTTCGCGGCCGAGCTGCTCGCGCAGGAAGCGGCCGAACTGCTCGTTGCCGACGCGGGTGAGCAAGGCCGAACGTAGCCCGAGCCGCGCCGTGCCGATGGCGATGTTCGCCGGGCAGCCCCCGACCGACTTGGCGAAGCTGGTGACATCCTCGAGCCGCGAGCCGATCTGCTGGCCGTAGAGGTCGACCGAAGCGCGGCCGATGGTGATGACGTCGAGCGCCTGCGCCGATCCGCCGAGCGGTCCCGTCATATCATCCTCCCGGCTGCGATGCTCGTTGGGGCCGAACGACCCTTGCTGCCGTCATGAAATAATAATTCCATTATTTCGTCAATGCGGAATAGATGTTCCTCAGACGTCAAGCTTGCCCGCGCCGGCGACCCTTGCGGCCGATGCGGCGGGCCTCGCCGATGCCGACGGAGAGCGCCATCGCCAGCGCCATGGTCGAGGAGAGCGTGCGGAAGCCGCCGAAATCGGCCTCGGCGACCTCGAACCAGAGGCTGGCGAAGCTCGCGAGCGGGGAAAAGGCGCTATCGGTGATGGCGACCAGCGGGACGCCGCGTTCGGCGAGGCCGCGTGCGTCCTCGACGGTGGCCTGCGCGTAGGGCGAGAAGCTGACGACGAGCACGGCGTCCTTCGGCGAGGCGAAGGCGATCATCTCCGGGTCGAGCCCGGCCGCCGATTCGACGAGCTGGTAGCGGACGCCGAGCTTGCCGAGCGCATAGGCGAGATAGCTCGCGATGGGGTATGAGCGGCGGCGGGCGAGGATATAGATGGTCTCTGCCCCCGCCAGCATCGTGATCGCGCGGTCGAGCGTCGCGTCGTCGAGGCTGCGGCTCATCACGTCGAGCGACTTGCGCGAGGCGGTGAGAAAGCCGTCGAGAATGTGGTGGTTACCGGCGGCGCCTTCGCCGGTCCGCAGCGTGCTGAGGCGCTCCTCATAGCTCGAATTGCGCTCGCGCAGCCGCTCGCGGAAGACGCCCTGCAGGCTGGTGAAGCCATCGAAGCCGAGATGCTGGGCGAAGCGGATCAGCGTCGAGGGCTGGACGCCGGCCGAGACGGCGATGCTGGCGGCGGTGCCGAAGGCGATCTCGTCGGGATTGTCGAGCGAATAGGCCGCGATCTGGGCGATGCGCTTGGGCAGGCTCTCGCGCTGGGCGAGAATCAGCGTGCGCAGGCCGTCGAAATCGCGCGGCAGTTCCGCAACGGCGGTTTCGCTCATTCTTGGGTTTCCGTTGCCGTCCCTGTTGCGACAGTTCTGGCAGCGAAGCGGAAATGGAGCAAGCGTTCCAATGGGGGAATGAACAATCGACGGGGGAGAGGCTGTCATGCTCGGGCTTGACCCGAGCATCTCCTGCCGAAAGAGGCTCCGGCCGCTTCTTCGGCATGAGATTCTCGGGTTTCCGCTTCGCTTCGCCTGAGAATGACGCCGCGAGTCAGCCCGGCAGGCCGGCGGTGCAGCTCTGGCCGCCATCGACCGGCAGGCAGACACCGGTGATGAACTTCGCCTCGTCGGAGGCGAGGAAGACGGCGGCGTTGGCGATGTCCCAGGCCGTGCCCATCTTGCCCATCGGCACCTGCGCATCGCGTGCGGCGACCATCTCCTCGACCGAGGCGTATTGCGAGGAGATCTGCTTGTAGATCAGCGGGGTGTCGATCAGGCCGGGCATGATGCAGTTGGCGCGGATGTTCTGCCGGGCGTACTGCATCGCCAGCGCGACGGTCGCCTGGTTCACCGCCGCCTTGGTGGCGTAGTAGGCGAAGTAGGGATAGCCGGTCCAGCGGATGGCGGCGAGCGAGGAGATGTTGACGATGGCGCCGCCGCCGCCCTTCAGCATCTGCGGGATCACGGCCTTGGCGCAGCGATAGACCGAGCCGAGATTGAGCTGCAGCGAGGCGTTGAACTGCTCCTCCGACAGCTCGACCGGCCCGCCCATGTGGGTAACGCCGACATTGTTGTGCAGGATGTCGATGCGGCCGAAATGGCGCGCCGCGTCGGCGACGCAGGCCTCGACCGAGGCGAGCTTCGTGACGTCGGCGGCGAGCGCCAGCGCCTTGCCGCCTTCACCGGCGATGATGCTTGCCGTCTCTTCGGCGGCTTCGCGGTTCAGGTCGACGCAGGCGACGCCGGCGCCCTCGCGGGCGTAGGCGACAGCGGCGGCCTTGCCATTGCCCCAGCCGGGCCCCGACGAGCCGGCGCCGAAGACGATGGCGATCTTGCCCTTCAGCCGGTCGGCCATGGTGGTCAGTCTTTCTGTGGCGTAGCGCGGACGCGTCGAGGAAGCGCGTCATGCTCGGGCTTGACCCGAGCATGACGGAAACCAGAGCTAGCTGGTCATGAGATTCTCGGGTCGAAGCTTCGCTTCGCCCGAGAATGACGGTTACGGAGCGATCAGCTCAGCGAGCTGCCGACCGCCTTCTCCAGGATCGTCCAGGCCTCGTCGCCGTACTTCTTCTTCCACTCGGCATAGAAGCCGGCCTTGCGCAGCGCTTCGCGGAAGGCGTCGGCCTTGGTCTCGTTGGCAACCATGCCCTTCGAGACCAGCTCGCCCTGCAGGCCGGCGTTGAGCTTGAAGACGTCGTCTCGCTCCAGAAGGGCGGCGGCGTTGATGTTCTTGGCGACGATGGCGCGCAGGTCCTCCGGCAGCTTCTCCCAGGCGCGGCGATTGGCCAGGAACCAGAAGCCATCCCACATGTGGTTGGTCAGCGAGAGATACTTCTGCACTTCGAAGAGCTTGGCCGTCGAGATGATGGCGAGGGGGTTCTCCTGGCCGTCGACGATCTTGGTCTGCAGGGCCGTGTAGACCTCGGCGAAGTTGATGCTGGCCGGGGCCGACTGGAAGGCGGTGAACATCGAGGTCCAGAGCGGGGAGACCGGCACGCGGATCTTGAAGCCCTTGAGGTCCTCGGGCGTGTTGACCGGGCCCCTGGAGGAGGTGATCTGGCGGAAGCCGTTGTCCCAGATCTTGTCCATGACGACGAGGTTGGCCTTGTTGATCTGGCCGCGGACGTAAGCGCCGAGCTCGCCGTCCATCGCTTTCCAGACCGCATCGTAGTTCGGGAAGGCGAAGCCGATGCCCGACAGCGAGGCGTTGGCGACCAGCGTCGACAGGATCAGCGGCGAGAGCGTGAAGAACTCGACGCCGCCCGAGCGGACCTGGCTCAGCATGTCGGTGTCGGAGCCGAGCTGGTTGTTCGGGAAGATCTGGATATCGACGCGCCCGTTCGTCTCCTGCTTGATCTTCGCCACCGCCTCGTTGGCGCGCGTGTTCATCGGGTGCGCGACGGGCAGGTTGTTGGCGTATTTGTAGGTGAACTCGGCGGCCTGCGCATTGGCGCGGCCGATATGGAAGGTGCCGATGGCGGAGGCGGCGGCTGTCGCCTGGAGCAGGCTGCGGCGTGAGATGGTCATGGGCGTTTTCTCCTTGGATTGCTTTTACTTGTTGCTGCGGCTGATTTCAGGGGCGGGTCATCCCGGCCGCAGCGTAGCGGAGCGCCGGGATCCATCGTAGGGCTCTGTGCTCTACGATGGATCCCGGATCTGCGCGGCTAGCGCCGCTTGTCCGGGATGACGTCGAGCCTGTTCGTTTCAACATGAGCTTCACAGCACCCAGGTCGATAGGCCGGGGACGAGGGCGATGACGACGAGGCCGATCAGCAGCGCGATGAGATAGGGCCAGATCGCGCCCATCGCTTCGTCCGGCGAGACGTTGCCGATCTTGCAGGCGATATAGAAGCCGATGCCGATCGGCGGCGTCATCAGGCCGATGTTCATCGCCGTGACGACGACCATCGAATAATGGATGTCGTTGATGCCGAGGTTCTTGGCGATCGGGAACATCAGCGGCGCCATCAGCACGATCGCCGGCAGGCCTTCCAGCACGCAGCCGAGGATCATGAAGACGACGATCGTGACCGCCATGAAGGTGAGCCAGCCGCCGGGCAGGCCCGCCATGAAGGTGGCGAGGTCGCGGGCGAAGCCGGTCTGGGTCAGGGCCCAGGCCATGGCGAGCGCGGTGCCGAGAATCATCAGGATTGCGCCCGAGAGCGCGGCGGTCTCGACCAGCATGGCGTAGAACTTGGCCCGGCCGATGCCGCCATAGAGCACCATGCCGATGATCAGCGCGTAGAGCACGGCGATGGTCGAGACTTCCGTGGCGGTGGCGACGCCGCCGCCGACCGCGGCCCGGATGATGAAGGGCAGGACGAGCGCGGGCGCGGCGATCAGAGCCGCCTTGCCGATGATCGAGAAGGGCGCGCGACGCACGCCCTTCATATCCTCGGCCATCGCCTTCCAGCGGGCGAGGCCGGCGAGCGCCAGCAGCAGCACGCCGGCGATGACGAAGCCGGCATTGAACAGCCCGGCGATCGAGACGCCGGCGACGGAGCCGAGCACGATCAGCACGATCGAGGGCGGCACGGTGTCGGCCATCGCCGCGCCGGTGGAGAGCAGCGCGATCAGGTCCTTGGGCTTGTAGCCGCGCCGCTTCATCTCGGGGAAGAGAGCGGGCGCGACCGTCGCCATGTCCGAGACCTTGGAGCCCGAGATGCCGGAAACCAGGAAGAGCGAGCCGAGCAGGACATAGGACATGCCGGCGCGGACATGGCCGAGCATCGAGGCGAGGAAGTCGACGATCGCCTTGCCCATGCCGGTGGCGTCGAGGATGCAGCCGAGCAGCACGAAGATCGGCACCGAGAGCAGGATGATGCTCGACATGCCCTCATCCATGCGCCCGACCATCACGACGGTCGGCACGCTGGTCGAGAACATCAGGAAACAGAGCGTGCCCAGCCCGAAGCAGAAGGCGATGGGAACGCCGGCAACAAGGCAGAGCGCGACGACGCCGATCAGGAAGATCAGGATGTTGAGGTAGCCAAGTCCCTTGAAGACCGGCGTGCCCAGCCAGAACAGCAGGCCCAGGCCCACGATCGTGGCGGCGGCCAGGGCCAGATCCTGCGGGCGGGAGGTCTTGATCGCATAGCGCAGTGCGAGCAGCAGCATCAGCACGATGCCGATGGCGATGGCGGAGACGCGCCAGCTATTGGGAATGTTGAGCGCGGCCGAGGTGACGTAGCTTTCCTCGATCGTGTAGTCGATCGCGGGATAGACCATGGCCGCCAGGAAGGCCGCGATGGCGAGCAGCGCGAAGGTCTCGACGAACTGGCGCAGCCGCTCCGGCATCATGTTGACGAAGAGCGACAGGCGCAGATGCTCGTTGCGGTCGATGGCGATGGCCGAGCCGAGCATGGCCAGCCATATGAACGAGATCGAGGCGACCTCGTCGACCCAGACGAAGGGCAGCGAGAAGACATAGCGCGAGGTGACGCCGAGCAGCAGCACGCAGATGATGAAGGCGACGAGCGCGCCGGCGACGAACTCGACCGGGCGCATGATCGGGGAGCCGGGGCGCGCATCCGCGTTCTCGCTCAGGTTCTCGGGCAGCGCCAGCGTATCGACGACATCGACCATGCCGCGACCTCAGCTACGGCTTGGGCGGCACGGGCTTGTCCCCGCCACGCAGTGTGCCTCTAGGGCCATCGCTCATCCTCCCTTCGCGCCGATCTTGTGAACTGTCGGCGTCGATTGTGGTCCACACTGTGAGCAGTGGACGCGTGGCAGATTTACACGATGAAGGCGGCGTTGCAATCGGCAATGCACCAATCTAGGCTCTGAGGATAAGAACAAGGTCCATATCATGGACTATCTGGAGGAGCGCTTGCCGCAGAGTTCCGCGCCGGAAGCCGGTCTGTCCGGCTCGCAGAGCGTCGACCGCGCTCTGGGGCTGCTCTCGCTGATCGGGCGCGAGCCGGCCGAAGGCTTGCCGCTCGGCGAGATCGTCTCCGGCAGCGGGCTCAACAAGCCGACGACGCGGCGGCTGCTGCTGGCGCTGATGCGGGCCGGGCTCGTCGAGCAGGAGCCGCAGACGCGCCGCTATTGCCTGGGCGAGGAGGCCTTCGTGCTCGGCGTGCTGGCGGGGCGCCGCCATGGCGTGCTCGATATGGCGATGGACAGCCTTCGCCGTCTTTCGACGGACACGAAGGATACGAGCTTCCTGACCGTGCGGCGCGAGAATTATGCGATCTGCCTGCATCGGGAGGAGGGCACCTATCCGGTGCGGACCCATGCGCTGCAGGGTGGCGACCAGCATCCGCTGGGCGTCGGGGCGGGTTCACTCGCGATCCTCGCCGCGCTGCCGGACGACGATGTGGACCGCATCATCGCCGCCAACGCGGCCGTGCTGCTGGCGCGCTATCCGGGCTTCGCGCCCGAAGCGATGCGCGCCGATATCGTCGAGACGCGCGAGCGCGGCTTCTCGCTCAATCCCGGCCGGCTCGTCGCCAGCTCATGGGGAGTAGGCCGCGCCTTCCGCTATCCGGACGGGCGCGTCGCCGGGGCTTTGTCGATCGCCGCGATCGACAGCCGCATGGCGCCGGCGCGGCAGACCGAGCTTTCGGGGCTGCTGGTACGCGAGGGCGTGCGGATGGAAGCGCTGCTGGCGCAGATGTTCGTTTCCAAACAGGGCGCCAGGCCCATGACGGCGGCCGCGCCGCGATCGATCGAGACAGGGAGAGCCGCACGATGAGCTCCGTAACCGCAGCCCCCGCCGGAGGCGTCGTGCCGATGACGCGGCGCGTGATGAACCTCGCCCATATCGCGACGCAGAACGCGCGGCGCCTGGCCGAGCACCCCGCCTTCATCTGGGGCGAGAAGACGCTCGACTGGGCCGAGATCGATGCGCAGGTCTCGGCGCTGGCGGCGGGCCTGAAGGCGCGCGGCATCGGCAAGGGCGACCGTCTGCTCGTCCATTCCAAGAACTGCGACGCGATGTTCGTCTCGATGTTCGCGACCTTCCGGCTTGGCGCGGTCTGGGTACCCACGAATTTCCGCCTGCTGCCGCACGAGGTGGCCTATCTCGCCACGGCCTCCGGCGCCAAGGGCTTCCTCTGCCATGGCGACTTCCCGGAGCATGCCGCGGCGGTTGCCGCCACGAGCTCGGCGCCGGAGTTCACCTGGCGGATTGGCGATGGAGCCTTCGGCGAGGACGAGGTCGGGGCGGTGATCGCGCGCCATCGCGGCCAAAAGGTCGAGAACGCCGCGGTCGAGCATGACGATCCCTGCTGGTTCTTCTTCACCTCGGGCACGACCGGGCGCTCCAAGGCCGCCGTGCTGACCCATGGCCAGATGGGCTTCGTGATCACCAACCATCTCTGCGACCTGGTGCCGGGCTCGACCGAGGCCGACGCCTCGCTGGTGGTGGCGCCGCTCTCGCATGGCGCGGGCGTGCACCAATTAGTGATCTCGGCGCGCGGCGCGGCCTCGATCCTGTTGCCGACCGAACGATTCGATATCGACGAGGCCTATCGGCTGATCGCCAAGCACCGCATCACCAATATCTTCACGGTGCCGACGATCCTGAAGATGCTGGTCGAGCATCCCGCCGCCGACCAGCACGACCATTCCAGCCTGCGCCACATCATCTATGCGGGGGCGCCGATGTATCGCGAGGACCAGAAGGCGGCGCTCGCCAAGCTCGGCAAGGTGATCGTGCAGTATTTCGGGCTGGGCGAGGTGACCGGCAACATCACCGTGCTGCCGCCGGCGCTGCATGAGCCCGAAGACGGGCCGCATGCGCGCATCGGCACCTGCGGCTTCGAGCGCACGGGCATGCAGGTGCAGATTCAGGACGAGGACGGGAAGGAGGTCGGCGCGAACGTGCAGGGCGAGATCTGCGTGATCGGCCCGGCCGTCTTTGCCGGCTACTACGACAACGCCGAGGCCAATGCGAAATCCTTCCGCGGCGGGTGGTTCCGGACCGGCGATCTCGGCCATATGGACGAGCAGGGCTTCGTCTACATCACCGGCCGCGCCTCGGACATGTACATCTCCGGCGGCTCGAACATTTATCCGCGCGAGATCGAGGAGAAGATCCTGACCCATCCGGCTATCGCCGAGGTCGCGGTGCTCGGCGTGCCCGACCCGGTCTGGGGCGAGATCGGCATCGCGGTCTGCGTCAACAGGCCAGGACAGCGCGCGACGGAGGCCGAGATCGCCGATTTCCTTAGCCCCAAGATCGCGCGCTACAAGATGCCGAAGCGTTTCCTGTTCTGGGAGGCCCTGCCGAAATCCGGCTATGGCAAGGTGCCGAAACGCCTCGTCAAGGACGAGCTGGAAAAGCGTGGCGAGCTCGATTTCCTGAAGGGGAGGGCAAAGTGAGGCGGATCGAGCAGCCCGGCATCGGCACGCCCGAGCGCATCCAGTGGGCGGAATGCCATGGGCTTTCCTTCCCGATGACGCTGCAGGCGGGCTTGCCGCTGCTGGAGGCCGTCAGGCGCAGCTTCGCGGCGGCGGGCTTCGTCTCCGGCGTGGCCAAGCTTGACGGGCTCAAGCTCTCGCCCTTCGCCTATGTGATGCCGGCGTTGTCGAAGACGCCGGAGCACGCCGCTTTCTACAGCGAGACCTTCCGGCCAGCGGGGGTGACGCAGGTCGAGCTCGGCGCGATGACCTTCGGCCAGCGCGACGGCACGCCGTTCTTCCACGCCCATGCACTCTGGGCTGAGGGGCCGGCCAAGCGCAGCGGCGGTCATATCCTGCCCGACGAGACGGTGGTCGCCGAGACGATCACGCTGCCGGCGGTGGGGCTCGACGGGACGGCTTTCGTCGCCGAGCCGGACGGGGAGACGAATTTCAAACTGTTCGGGCCGAAACCGGCGGCGCTGCTCGACGCGACGCGCAACGGGCGTTTCTTTGCGCTGCGGGTGAAGCCAAACGTCGATTTCTGCGAAGCGCTGGAGCGGTTCTGCGCCGAGCATGGCATCCGGGAGGCGGTGATCCATGGCGGTGTCGGCTCGACGATCGGCGCGCGCTTCGCGGATGGCGGGGTGGTCGAGAATTTCGCCACGGAGGTCGCGATCACTCATGGACGGATCGCGGCGGGCGAGGGCGGGTTCGAGGCTGCGATCGATGTCGCGCTGGTCGACTACAAGGGCACGCTGGCGAGCGGGCGGCTGAAGCGCGGCGACAATCCGGTGCTGATGACCTTCGAGCTGGTGCTGGAGGCGCGATAGCAGCGTCGTCATTCTCGGGCGGAACGTAGCGCAGACCCGAGAATCTCCTGCCGAACAAGGTGCGTCGGAGCCTCTTTGCCAGAGATGCTCGGGTCAAGCCCGAGCATGACGAGAGGTTTCAGCCGCCCCGCTGCTTCTCGATCTCCCGATTCCGCAGATCCTTGCGCATGATCTTGCCTGTGGCGGTCAGCGGTAGCTCCGTCACGAACTCGACCTCGCGCGGATACTGGTAGGCCGCCAGCCGGTCGCGCACGAAGGCCTGGATCTCGGCTGCCAGCGCCGCGGAAGGATCGATGCCCGGCTTCGGCAACACGAACGCCTTGACGATCTCGGTGCGGACGGGGTCTGGCACGCCGACGACCGCCACCATCAGCACGGCCGGGTGGCGGATGATGCAATCCTCGATATCGCCCGGGCCGATGCGGTAGGAGCCCGAGGAGATGATGTCGTCGTCGCGGCCCTGGAACCAGAAATAGCCCTCATCGTCGCGCGACCCGGTATCGCCGGTGACCAGCCAGTCGCCGATGAATTTCGCCGCGGTGGCGTCGGGCTGGTTCCAGTATTCCAGCATCATTACCGGGTCCGGCCTGTTGACCGCGATCAGCCCCGGCTCGCCGGGCGGCAACTCACGCCCCTCGGGCGAGATCACCGCCACGCGGTGGCCGGGCACGGCGTGGCCCATCGAGCCCGGCTTTACCGGAAACAGGCTGGCGCAATTGGCGACGAGGAGGTTCGCCTCGGTCTGGCCGTAGAATTCGTTGACCGGGAAACCGAAGGTCTCGCGGCTCCAGTCGAGCATGTCGGCGCCGAGCGTCTCGCCGCCGGTGCCGATCGAGCGCATGGAATAGCCGAAGCGCTGGGGATTGCCGACCTGCCGCATCAGTTTGAGGGCTGTCGGCGGCAGGAAGGCGTTGCGGACCTTGTGGCGCGCCATCAGCGCGAAGGCAGCCTCGGGATCGAATTTGCGGGCGCGGGAGGCGAGCACCGGCACGCCGCAATAGAGGCTCGGCAGCAGCACATCGAGCAGTCCGCCGATCCAGGCCCAGTCGGCGGGTGTCCAGAACAGGTCGCCGGCCTGCGGGAAGAACTCCTGCGGCATCTGCACGCCCGGCAGATGGCCGAGCAGGACGCGATGGGCATGGAGCGCGCCCTTCGGCTTACCGGTGGTCCCGGAGGTATAGATGATCACGGCCGGGTCGTCGGCGCGGGTGTCGGCGGCGGTGAAGCTGTCGGAAGCCTTCGCCATCTCCGCCTCGAAATCGAGATGGCCGGCGCCGCCGACGACGAAGATCTTGCGCAGGTTCGGCAGCGCATCGCGGATTGCCTCGACCTTGCCGATGTTCTCGGCATCGGTGACGAGGACGCTGGCGCCGCTATGGCCGAGCCGGTGCTCCAGCGCCTCCGGGCCGAACTGGATGAAGAGCGGCAGGGCGATGGCGCCGCGCTTGTAGGTGCCGAGATGGGCGATCGCGGTCTGCGGCGATTGCGGCAGCAGAATGCCGACGCGCTCGCCCGGGCCGATGCCGTGAGCGCTGAGCAGATTGGCGAAGCGGTTCGATGCACGGGCGAGGTCGTCGAACGAGAGCGTCGCGACCTTGCCGTCAGCCTCCTCGAAGATCAGGGCCGGACGGCCGGTGCCGTCGGCATGGGCGTCCGAGCAGGCGGTGCCGATGTTGAAGCGCTCCGGGATGCGCCAGGCGAAGCGGCGCAGCGAATCTTCATAAGTCGTGCCGCGCTCCAACACAGGTCCGCTCCGGTCGCTCTCATGCATTCCTGCCGATCCTGCCCAGCCTGCGGGCAGGCTGACAAGCCCGGCGGACGCGGCTTACGGTCTGCGGAAAGCCGCATAAGCCGATCGAGGAAATGCCTGTGACCAAGCCGATCTGGATCGAAGCCGCGATCAACGGGCCCTGGGGCAAAGAGCGCCAGCCTGGTATTCCAATCAGCATTCCCGATATCGTCGCCGACGGCATCGCGGCGGTCGAGGCCGGTGCTGCGATCGTGCATCTGCACGTCTACGATGTCGCGACGGGCCGCCAGCGCGACGACTGGGAGCTCTATGCGCAGGCGATCGAGGGCATTCGCGCCAAGGTCGACGCGATCGTCTATCCGACGATCCCGATCCTCGGTTCCGGCTATGCCGGCGACATGATCGGCTCGGGCCGGTACACCCATCTCGAGGAACTCGCGAAGCGCGGCCTCGTCGAATGGGGCGTGCTCGATCCCGGCTCGTGCAACTGGACGACCTTCGCCG
Organism: Allobosea sp. RIT-PG3_2; assembly: GCF_057321085.1. Classification (NCBI taxonomy): domain Bacteria; kingdom Pseudomonadati; phylum Pseudomonadota; class Alphaproteobacteria; order Hyphomicrobiales; family Alloboseaceae; genus Allobosea; species Allobosea sp. RIT-PG3_2. The sequence goes on from NZ_JBXWCA010000012.1 coordinate 73,893, forward strand.
GCATCCCGCAGGGAGAGCCGGGCTTCATCTATCAGAACCCCGGCGAGCATATCCGCGAGGGCATGGAGGTGGCCGAGCGTCACAAGGTCCATCCGAGCTATGCGATCTACGAGCCCGGCTTCACGCGGCTGGGGGCCGCATTGGCCAGGGCCTATCCAGGCATGCCCACGCCGATCTACCGGCTGATGTTCTCCGACACCTTCGCCTGGGGCTTTCCGCCGCGCGAATGGGCGCTGGAGGCGCATCTCAAGCTGCTGGCCGAGGATGCTCCCGAAGCCCCGGTGATGATCGCCGGGCTTGGCGTCGATCTATCCGAGCTGATCGCGCCCGCCGTCGCGCGCGGGGTCCATGTTCGCGGCGGGCTGGAGGATGCGCCCTTCGGCTGCACCAAGACCAATGCAGCCTTGATCGCCGAGACGGTCCGCAAGGTCGAGGCTGCCGGAGGGCGGGCCGCCAGCGTGGCCGAGGTGCGGGCGGATCTCGCGGGACGCCGGCCGGCGGTGGACGCAACGTCAAGCTGACGATATCTTGCCGGCTTGCCCGACAGGGCGAGAGGCATCAGGCGCGCAATGAGCCCCATCGCCATCGGCTGCATCGCCTTTCTCTGCGTGTTCGGCGCGGCGCTCGCAGGGATGGTGCTGCGCTCGCGCCTGCCCGACCACCATCTGGCTCCCGAATCCAGGGATGCGATCAAGCTGGCGACGGCGATCATCGGGACGCTTTCCGCGCTGGCGCTCGGGCTCCTCATCGCTTCGGCGAAGCGATCCTTCGACGATGCCGGCCTGGAGAGGCGGACGTCGGCGGCGCGCGTGCTCCTGCTCGATCGCGTCATGGCGCATTACGGGCCGGAAACGCAGCCGATGCGCCTGGCGCTTCGCAAGGCGCTCGAAGCGAGGCTGAGCGCCGAACGGGATGACGGCGTCCACGATGTCCCGCTGGCCGAGGGCTTCGACGTCGAAGCCATTCAGGATGGGCTGCGGGGCCTGACGCCGACGACCGAAGCGCAGCGCCTGCTTCAGTCCCGCGCGCTGCAGGTCAGCGGCGACATCGCCGAAGCGAGATGGGTGCGCACCGAAACGGAGGTGGGCGGGTTTCCCACGCCGTTCCTCGCGGTGCTGATCCTGTGGTTCACCTTGCTCTTCGCCTCCTTCGGTATCCTCGCGCCGAGCAACGGGACGGTCGTGTTCACGCTGCTCGTCTGCGCCCTGTCCGTCAGTGTCGCCCTGGTCCTCATCATCGACATGGATCATCCCTATCTCGGCTTCATCCGTGTCTCCGACGCCCCTTTCAGGACGGCGCTCGAACGGTTGGGGCGGCCGTGACGCGGCCCCATGCGCCGGGGCGCACTCGGCCCGCGGCATGACCGGCGAGGCGACGGGCCGCACTGGCATCCCCCGCGCGACGGCTTACATCAGGTGAAGCCCGATCCCGCGAAAGCGAGCCGATGTCCGACCGCGATACCGAAGCCAACCGCTTTTCTGCCCGTGCCGCGCGCTATGCCCGCGTCGGGGCCAATGTCGGCGGGGTGGCGGCGCGGATCGCCGGCGCCCGGCTCTTCGGCGTCGAGGGACGCGATGCCTCCAATGCCGAGGCCTTGGCGAAGGCGCTCGGCGGGCTGAAGGGGCCCATCATGAAGGTGGCCCAGCTCGTCGCCACCATTCCCGACGTCGTGCCGCCCGAATATGCCGCCGAATTGCAGAAGCTGCAGTCGCAGGCGCCGCCGATGGGCGCGGCCTTCGTCAAGCGCCGGATGATGGCGGAGCTCGGCGCGGGCTGGCGCGAGCACTTCGGCGAGTTCGACCTCAAGCCGGCGGCGGCGGCCTCGCTCGGGCAGGTGCACCGCGCCACGACGACCGAAGGCGCCCCCCTCGCCTGCAAGCTGCAATATCCCGACATGGAATCGGCCGTGGAAGCCGATATCGCCCAGCTCGAGATACTGTTCGCATTGCATCGGCGCATGGGCGCGGTGATCGATACGACCGAGATCGCCAAGGAGATCGGCGCCCGCGTCCGCGAGGAGCTCGACTACCGCCGCGAGGCGAAGCATATCGCGCTCTACCAGACCATCCTCGCCGACACGGCGCAGGTGCGCGTGCCGGCTGTCGAGGCGGGGCTCTCGACCGGGCGGCTGCTCACCATGCACTGGCTCGACGGCAGCCCCATCCTCTCGCACAAGCAGGACGGGCAGGAGGCGCGCGACCGGATCTCGACCGCGATGTTCAAGGCCTGGTGGCGGCCCTTCAGCCATCACGGCGTCATCCATGGCGACCCGCATCTCGGCAACTACACGGTGTTTTCGGAGGCCGGCGAGCCTGATGGCATCAACCTGCTCGACTATGGCTGCATCCGCATCTTCCCGCCCTCCTTCGTCGGCGGGGTGGTCGATCTCTATCGCGGCCTGCGCGACGGCGAGGATGCCCGCGTCGTCCATGCCTACGAGACCTGGGGCTTCAAGGGGCTGACCAAGGATCTCGTCGACACGCTGAACATCTGGGCGCGCTTCATCTACGGGCCGCTGCTGGAGGACCGGACACGGCGTATCGCCGAAGGCGTCAGCCCGGCCGAATACGGCCGCAAGCAGGCCTTCCAGGTGCATCAGGCCCTGAAGCAGCGCGGGCCGGTGACCGTGCCGCGGGAGTTCGTCTTCATGGACCGCGCCGCGATCGGGCTCGGCGGCGTCTTCCTTCATCTCGACGCGGAGCTGAATTTCCACCGGCTGTTCGAGGCGGAGATCGACGGCTTCTCATTGGAGCGAGTGGCCGAGCGGCAAAGCACGGCGCTGGCGGGCGCCGGGCTGAAGGCGCAGGCCTGAGCGGCTCAGTCGCCCCCGCCGCAATCCCCTCCGCCGTCGCCGCCGAAACCGCCGCTTCCGCCATCGCCTCCGGTTGGACGGGCGTCGCTGCGCCAGGCGGCGATCTCCTCGTCGTCGCGCTTGGTCTGCTCTCGTGCTTCGGCAAACCAGCGCCTGGCTTTCACCTGCAGGGCGGGATCGAGCGCGAAGCGATCATCGCCATCGGTATTCTTGCGCGGATCGTCCACGGAAAGCGCCTCCACTCGATTGCAAGAATTTAACCGAATCCGGGAGGATCGTCCCGGCCTTTGCCGAAATGCCGTTAATGGCCGCCAAGGGCGGCGATGAGATACTGTCGGGTTACGTCCGATTAAATCGATTGAAATGGCGAATGGCCGCCGGTATTGGATAGGTGCCAGGCTGGCGAGCGATGCATCTCGCCGGCACGCGTCGCTGCCGCGTTGCCCGTGCGTCGCGGGTGCGCTACAGGCGTAAAGAGACTGTGTCTTTTTCAGGATCGAGACCATGGCCGACCACGCCCAACATGCCGACATCCCCGCGATGGACTATAACGAGCATGAACGGACCTATACGGGCTTCGTGCACTTCGCCGAGGTCGGCACCGTCGCCTGCCTCGCGATCGTCGCGGCGCTCGCGGTTGGCGGCACCAAGCATGCCTGGGGCACGGCACTGATCGGCACGCTGCTCGCCGTGGTCGGCACGGGCGTCGGCATCGCCGCTCCCTCGATTTCCTGGCGTGCACCGCTCGTCGCGCTGGTGCTGATGCTGCTCGCGCTCCTGCTGCTCTGACCGTCTTCCCATAACGCCGGAAAGGCCTGCCCCACCATGCGCATTGCTGTCCCAGCCGAAACGCAAGGGGCGGAAACCCGCGTCGCCGCGACGCCGGAGACCGTCCGCAAGTTCAAGGGCCTCGGCGCCGAGGTCGTGATCCAGACGGGGGCCGGCATTGCTTCCGGCATCGTCGACGCGGAATACGAGGCGGCCGGTGCGACGATCGCGAAGACCGCGGCCAAGGCGCTCGCCGGTGCCGACATCGTGCTGAAGGTGCGCCGTCCGGGCGAGGGCGAGATCGCCGGCCTGCCTGCGGGCGCGCTCGTCATCGCCGTGATGGACCCCTATGGCAGCGAGGCGCAGGTCGAGGCGCTGGCCAAGGCCAATGTCGCCGCCTTCGCCATGGAATTCATGCCGCGCATCACCCGCGCGCAGGTGATGGACGTGCTGTCCTCGCAGGCCAATCTCGCCGGCTACCGCGCCGTGATCGACGGCGCCGCCGAATACGGCCGGGCGCTGCCGATGATGATGACGGCGGCGGGCACGGTGCCGGCCGCGCGCATCTTCATCATGGGCGTCGGCGTTGCCGGCCTGCAGGCGATCGCCACCGCGCGCCGCCTTGGCGCCATCGTGACCGCGACCGATGTGCGCCCCGCCACCAAGGAACAGGTCGAATCGCTCGGCGCCAAGTTCCTCGCCGTCGAGGACGAGGAGTTCAAGCAGGCGCAGACGGCCGGCGGCTACGCCAAGGAGATGTCCAAGGAGTATCAGGCGAAGCAGGCGGAATTGACCGCCAGCCACATCGCCAAGCAGGACATCGTCATCACCACCGCGCTGATCCCCGGCCGGCCCGCGCCGAAGCTGATTTCGACCGCGATGGTCGAGAGCATGAAGCCGGGCTCGGTGATCGTCGACCTCGCGGTCGAGCGCGGCGGCAATTGCGAGCTGGCGAAGCCCGGCGAGGTCGTCACGACCCCGAACGGCGTCAAGATCGTCGGCCATCTCAACGTGCCCGGCCGCCTGCCGGCGACCTCGTCCTCGCTCTACGCCAAGAACCTCTATGCCTTCGTCGAGACGCTGATCGACAAGGCCGAGAAGAAGCTCGCGGTGAACTGGGACGACGAGCTGGTGAAGGCCACCGCCCTGACGAAGGACGGCGCCGTCATCCATCCGAATTTCGCGCCGAAGGCCTGAGCGAAGGAATTCCGAACATGGCAAATCCGACCACCGAACAGGCTCTCGAACAGGCCCGCAACGCGGCCGCGCTCGCCAGGCAAGCGGCCGAGCTCGCCGAGCGCTATGCCGACCAGGCCGCCGCCGCCGCCAGCATCGCCACCGGCGGCGTCGACCCGACGGTCTATCGCCTCGCGATCTTCGTGCTCGCCGTCTTCGTCGGCTACTACGTCGTCTGGTCGGTGACGCCGGCCCTTCACACGCCGCTGATGTCGGTCACCAATGCGATCTCCTCGGTCATCGTCGTCGGCGCGCTGCTCGCCGTCGGCGTCGAGACCCTGCCGGCGCTCGGCGACGGGCCGATCTGGGCCAAGGTCTTCGGCTTCCTGGCGCTGATCCTCGCCTCGGTGAACATCTTCGGCGGCTTCCTCGTCACCGAGCGCATGCTCGCGATGTACAAGAAGAAGGGCTGACGCATGGCCGCGAACCTCTCAGCCCTGCTCTACGTCGTTTCGGGCGTCCTGTTCATCATGGCCCTGCGGGGCCTGTCGCATCCGACGACCTCGCGGCAGGGCAACCGCTACGGCATGATCGGCATGGCGATCGCCATCGTCACGACCGTGCTGTTCTTCCCGCCCTCCGGCTTCTCCGGCTGGCTGCTGGTCATCCTCGGCATCGCCATCGGCGGCGGCATCGGCGCCTATATGGCCAAGCGCGTGCAGATGACGCAGATGCCGCAGCTCGTCGCCTTCTTCCACTCGCTCGTCGGCCTTGCCGCCGTGCTGGTGGCGGCGGCGGCGCTCTATGCGCCGGAAGCCTTCGGCATCGGCCATACCGGCTCGATCAAGGGCGCGAGCCTGTTCGAGATGGCGCTCGGCGTCGCCATCGGCGCGATCACCTTCACCGGCTCGATCATCGCCTTCCTCAAGCTCGACGGGCGCATGAGCGGCAAGCCGATCATGCTGCCGCAGCGCCACGGCATCAATATCGGGCTCGGCATCGCGCTCATCGTGCTGCTGGCGATCTTCATCAAGTCGGAGAGCCATGCGGTCTTCTGGCTGATCGTCGCGGTCTCGCTGGCGCTCGGCATCCTGCTGATCATCCCGATCGGCGGCGCAGACATGCCCGTCGTCGTCTCGATGCTCAACTCCTATTCGGGTTGGGCCGCCGCCGGCATCGGCTTCACGCTCGGGAACATGGCGCTGATCATCACCGGCGCGCTGGTCGGCTCGTCGGGCGCGATCCTGTCCTACATCATGTGCAAGGCGATGAACCGGAGCTTCATCTCCGTCATCCTCGGCGGCTTCGGCGGCGACGATGCCGCGGCGGGCGCTGGCGGTGCGGTCGAGGCTCGGCCCGTCAAGCAGGGCTCGGCGGATGATGCCGCCTACATCATGAAGAACGCCGGCAAGGTCATCATCGTGCCGGGCTACGGCATGGCGGTGGCCCAGGCGCAGCATACGCTGCGCGAGATGGCCGACCTGCTCAAGAAGGAAGGCGTCGAGGTCAAATACGCCATCCATCCGGTGGCGGGCCGCATGCCCGGCCACATGAACGTGCTGCTGGCCGAGGCCAACGTGCCCTATGACGAGGTCTTCGAGCTCGAGGACATCAACTCGGAATTCGGCCAGGCCGACGTCGCCTTCGTCATCGGCGCCAACGACGTCACCAACCCGGCGGCCAAGACCGACAAGGCATCGCCGATCTACGGCATGCCGATCCTCGACGTCGAGAAGGCCAAGACCGTGCTCTTCATCAAGCGCGGCATGGCGGCCGGCTATGCCGGCGTCGAGAACGAGCTGTTCTTCCGGCCCAACACGATGATGCTGTTCGGCGACGCCAAGAAGGTCACCGACGACATCGTCAAGGCGATGGCGCATTAAACACGCCAGCCGTCATCGGATTGCTGCAAAGGGCCGGCTTGATCGCCGGCCCTTTCGCTTTCCGGGCATGCCCCCGCATGATTCTGCGCCTTCTGAAGCTGCTGCTCGTCTTTGGCGTCGCCGGCTATCTGGCCATGCTAGGCATGCTCTATCTGCGCCAGCGCGAGCTGATGTATCCGCGTGATCCGGCCAGGGCCGATATCGCGACCGCGGGCCTCGTCGCGGCTGAGGAGGCGAGCATCGCGACCGCCGATGGTGAACGGCTCGTCGCCTGGGTCGTGCCGCCGCGCGCCGACAAGCCCGTCCTGCTCTATTTCCATGGCAATGCCGGCAATCTCGGGCGGGCAGGCCGGGCGGGGCGGTTCCGCGCGCTGACGGAAGACGGGACGGGGCTCTTCGCGGTGAGCTATCGCGGCTATGGCGGCTCGACCGGCAGCCCGAGCGAGGAGGGGCTGCTGCAGGATGCCCGCGCCGCCTATGGCGCCGCTGCCGAGCGTTTCGGCACCGGGCGGCTGGTCGGCTACGGAGAATCGCTCGGGACCGGCGTGGTGCTGAAGCTGGCGGCGGAGGTGCCGCTGCGAGCGGTGGTGCTGGAAGCACCCTATCTCTCGACCGTCTCCGTCGCGCAGGCCATCTACCCTTACGTGCCGGTGGGGCTGCTGATGAAGGACAAGTTCCGCTCGGACGAGATCATCGGGCGGGTCAAGGTGCCGCTGCTCGTGATGCATGGCGAGCGCGACCAGGTCATCCCCTTCGCCCAGGGGCAGGCGCTTTATGAGCTGGCCAACACGCCCAAGCGCTTCCTGCGCTTTCCGGCCGGCCGGCACGAGGATTTGCCGCGCTACGGCTCGGTCGCCGAGGTGCGGCGTTTCCTCGCGGATGTCGCCGCGGGCGGCCCGGCCGGAGCCGAAACCCGCACGGTGGGCGCGCAGGCGGCCAAGGCCGGCGCGTCACCCTGAAGAAGCCCGAAGAGTGGCTCCTCAGCTCCGGAAGAAGCCGCCGCCGCCACCCATCCGGGAGGCGCCGGCCCGCGCCTGGGCGTTGTTGCCGTCGAGGCCCAGCGCGCGCTGATAGGCTTCGGAGGCCTCGGTCTTCTTGCCGAGCTTCTCGAAGGCGAAGCCGCGGCCGGCCCAGGCGTCGGCGTTGCGGTTGTCGACATTGAGCGCGGCCGTGAAATCCTCGAGCGCGGCGTCGTACTTGCCGAGCGCGTTCAGGCTCTGGCCGCGCGCGATATAGGGCGGGGCGGTGTAGGGATTGCGGTCGATCACCGAATCGAAATCGGTGACGGCATGCTGATGCTGGCCTTCCTTCTGGTAGACCAGCCCGCGGGCATGGAAGGCCTCGGCCGCTTCCGGGTTGAGGCGAATCGCGGTGTTGAGGTCGGCGATGGCCTGCTGGCTGTTGCCCTGCTGGCGCAGCAGGTTGGCGCGGGCGACATAGGCCGGCGCATAATTGGCATTGGCCGTGGTGGCGCGGTTGAAATCGGCCAGCGCGGCGTCGGTGCGGCCGCTCTGGCGCAGCGCGAGACCGCGATTCGTGTAGGCCGAAGCCAGGTTCGGGTCGATCTGGACCGCCTTGGTGAAGTCCGAAATCGCGTCCGAGAAGCGGCCGACCCGGGCATAGGCCGCCCCGCGGGTGTTATAGGCGCCGGGGTCGTTCTGGTTACGGTTGATGACCTCGGTCAACGAGCCGATGTTGACGTTGGCATCGGCGGTGTCGCGTGTGTCGAGCTCGGCGACGGCGGGCTGCGAGGATAAATTCGAGACGGTGTCGCACCCTGCGAGCGCGACCGCCATGCCGGCTGCTGCCAGCCAATACCTGCCTCGGATCATGCTCTGCCTCTTTTGGTTCAGTGCTTCGCCTGCCGCTTGCCCCCTTGCGGGAGGCTGATCCGGCCCGAGGGCCGGCCGCGGCGTCTCTGCGCTCCCCAACCGACAGCGCCTCACGGGAAAGAACGACTCAAACCCGCCAAAACTTGGTTAACGCCGCCGAAAAGCAAGAGCGCCCGGAGCGGGCTCCAGGCGCAGATCGCTATCGGCCCTTTCCAAGGCGGCCCGAAGGCCGTCCGGAACGGATCAGGGGCGCTTCGGCTTGACCGGCGCAGGCAGGAGGCCTTCGCGCTGCAGCTTCTTGCGAACCAGCTTGCGGGCGCGGCGGACGGCCTCGGCCTTCTCGCGCGCCTTCTTCTCGGACGGCTTCTCGTAGTGGCCGCGGAGCTTCATCTCGCGGAAGATACCTTCGCGCTGCATCTTTTTCTTGAGAGCGCGGAGAGCCTGGTCGACATTGTTGTCGCGAACGAGAACCTGCACGTGAAACGTCCGTCCTTAGCGGGTTGAGTCAATAATCAGCGCCGACGATGGCGCAGGGCACATCGCTCGAAGGTTCGTGCGGATACCAGAATTCATTTCGCCTGTCCACGGCATGGAGCGGTGAAAATGGCGGTTTTTACTAGGGCTTTCCGTGGTTCCGATAGAACCGTGGCGTCATTCTGGGGCGGAGCGAAGTGCAGACCCGAGAATCTCCGGCAGGACAAGGCCTGGGAGCCTCTTCCGGCACCAGATGCACGGGGCAAGCCCGAGCATGACGGCGATGCTTATTCCGGCATGACCCGCGTGACATGGCCCATCTTGCGGCCGGGGCGGGCGTCGCGCTTGCCGTAGAGGTGGAGATGGGCGCCGGACTCGGCCAGGATCTCGCGCCACCGCAGCGCGGCGTCGCCGATCAGGTTTTCCATCTCGATCCGGCCGCGCCGGGTGGTGGCACCGAGCGGGAAGCCGCAGACGGCGCGGACATGCTGGTGGAACTGCGAGGTCAGCGCGCCCTCGCTGGTCCAATGCCCGGAATTGTGGACGCGCGGGGCGATCTCGTTGACGACGATGCGCTCGCCCTTGCCGACCTGCGCTTCCAGCACGAACAGCTCGACGGTGAAGACGCCGACATAGCCCAGCGCCTCGCCGATGCGGCGTGCGGCCTCGATCGCCGCATCGGAGGCCGGGGCGGAGAGATTCGCGGGCACATGGGTGAAGGCGAGGATGTGGTCGCGATGCTCGTTCTCGCAGACGTCGAAGGCGGCGAAGGCGCCGTCGATGCCGCGGGCGGCGACGACCGAAACCTCGCGGACGAAGGGCACGAAGCCTTCGAGGATCGCGGGGAAGCGGCCGATCGCCTCATGCGCCTCGGCGAGATCGCTGCCGGGCGCGATCTTGACCTGTCCCTTGCCGTCATAGCCGAAGCGCCGGGTCTTCAGCACCGAAGGGCGGCCGAGCTCGGCGACGGCGACTTCGAGGTCGGCGAGCGAATCGACCGCGCGGAAGGGTGCCACGGGCAGGCCGAGCCCGGCGACGAAGCTCTTCTCGCTGAAACGGTCCTGCGTCACCGCGAGAGCGCGTGCGCCGGGATGCAGCGGGGCACGCCCGGCGAGGAAGGCCGCGGTCGCGGCCGGGACGTTCTCGAATTCATAGGTCACGACATCGACGGCACCCGCGAAGGCGGCGAGCGCGGCCTCGTCCTCGTAGTCGGCGATGGTGTGACGGGCGGCGACGTCGAAGGCCGGGCTGTCGGCTTCGGGCGCGAAGACATGGCAGCGGATGCCGAGATCGGCCGACGCCAGCGCGATCATGCGGGCGAGCTGGCCGCCGCCGAGGATGCCGAGCACGGCGCCCGGCGCAAGGCCGGTGGGGACGGGCGGGCTCATGCCTCGTCCCGGTTGGGCCGCTCGGCGATGCCTGCGCTCTGGCGGGCGCGATAGGCGTCCAGCCGCTCCGCCAGGCCCGCATCCGAAAGGGCGAGCACGGCTGCGGCGAGCAGGGCCGCGTTGACGGCGCCGGCCCGGCCGATGGCGAGCGTGCCGACCGGGATGCCGGCCGGCATCTGCACGATGGAGAGCAGGCTGTCCTGCCCCGACAGGGCCTTGGATTCGACGGGCACGCCGAAGACCGGCAGCGGCGTCAGCGATGCCGCCATGCCCGGCAGATGCGCGGCGCCGCCGGCGCCGGCGATCACCACCTTGAAGCCCTCGGCCCTGGCGCCCTTGGCGAAGGCGAACAGGCGCTCCGGCGTGCGATGGGCCGAGACGATGCGGGCGTCATAGGGGATGGCGAGCGCGTCGAGCGTCTCGGCGGCGTGGCGCATCGTCGCCCAGTCGGACTGGCTGCCCATGATGATGGCGACGGGTGTGCTGGTCTCGGCCATGAGATGCGCTCGGGCTCCGCTTACGGAAGCGCGCGATCTAGACCGTCCAGGGCCCGTGAAGCAAGGGCGAATCGGGCACAGCGCCGCCGGAAAGGCGCAGCGTCACGCGATGATGTCGGGAGTCAGCGCATCCTCGATCTGGGCGATGCGGTCCTTCAGGTAGAGCTTGCGCTTCTTCAGCCGCTGCACCTGGATCTGGTTGATCGAGCCGACCCGCTCCAGCGCATCGATGGCACTGTCGAGATCGCGATGTTCCTCCCGCAGCCGCGCCAGCTCCGCGGTGAAGGTCTCGACCTCTTCAGGGCTGAGCTCGAATCCCATGGCCATCTCATCATCGCCGTTATTGGGCGTGACTATGCCTTTGCCGCTGCGCGCCCCGCAAGGGCATCCGCCGTCGCGCAAGGGCCTGAAGGTCGTCCTATTCACGACTTTCCGGGAATGAGCCGGAGAGGATCAAAGAAACTCATGAATGCCGTGTGACATCACAGGGCAGACGCGAAGCCGGCTCTATGCCAGATTGAGACGTCAACCGCTGATCAGGAGGATCCAGATGTCGTTGCAAACCCGTCTTGCGGAACTCGAGCGCAAGCATCGCCAGCTCGAAGATACGATCGCCCAGGCTATGGCGAGCCCGTCCTCGAGCGATCTCAGCGTGGCCGAGTTGAAGCGGAAGAAATTGCAACTGAAGGATGAGATCGAACGCGTAAGGCAGACGATGCCATCGCGAACCTTGCATTGAAGCGAAGCGGGCGCTCAACCCGTCACTGATTCGAGATGCGGACGAGCCGGCCCCGAAAGGGGCCGGTTTTTTTATTGTCCGCGCCGATGGGCAGATGCCGTCGGGGCCGAACGGAACTTTGTCGCATGGCCGTGGGTTGATGTGCCGCGCTTCAGCAAGGGAGGGATAGCATGGGCATTATCTGGACCATCATCATCGGCTTCGTCGCCGGTGTCGTCGCGAAGTTCATCATGCCGGGCTCGAACGAGCCGTCCGGCTTCATCCTGACGACGATCCTGGGCATCATCGGGGCCTTCGTCGCGACCTATCTCGGCCAGTCACTCGGTTGGTACGCTCCCGGTCAGGGGGCGGGGCTGATCGGCGCCGTCGTCGGTGCCATTGTCGTCCTGGTCGTCTGGGCGGCCATTTCCGGCCGCAATCGCACTGTCTGATCCAGGTATCCTTTGCACGAGAGAAGGAGTGATCGCCGTGAGTGACGACAACAGCAGCAGCGGTTTTCCGTCGCTGACAGCCCTGCTCGGGCTTCTCGCCGTCGCGGGTTACCAGAACCGCGACAAGATCTCCGAGTGGCTCGGCAGCCGGGGCCAGCCGGAGCCGGGACAGATTCCTGCGCCCCAGCCGGGACAGGCGCAGTCTGTGCCTCAGGAGGGTGGCGGCCTGCTCGGCAGCCTCGGCGGATTGCTGGGGGCGGGCGGCGTCGGCGCCGTGCTGAACAACGGCCTCGGCGAGCTCGTCGACCGCTTCAACCAGTCGGGGCAGGGCGAGAAGGCCGATTCCTGGGTGCGGCAGGGCCCGAACGAGGAGGTCGCGCCGACCGATCTGGAGCAGGCGCTCGGGCCGCAGGTCATCGATGCGATCGCCCGTCAGACCGGGTTGTCGCGCGAGGATCTGCTGGCGCGGCTGTCGAAGGTGCTGCCCGAGGCGGTGGACAACTACACGCCGGACGGACGCCTGAACCGCGCCTGACGGCGAACGGCGCGGGCTCTCACAGCGCCCGCGCCATCTCCCGCAGCCGGAATTTCTGGATTTTGCCGGTCGAGGTCTTCGGCACCTCGGCGAAGACGACCGTCCTCGGGCATTTGAACGAGGCGAGGTGCTGCTTGCACCAGGCGATGATCTCCGCCTCGGTCGCCGCCTTGCCCGGCTTCAGCTCGATGAAGGCACAGGGCGTCTCGCCCCATTTCTCGTCGGGCCGCGCCACCACCGCGGCAACCTGAACGGCGGGATGCTTGTAGAGCGCATCCTCGACCTCGATCGACGAGATGTTCTCGCCTCCGGAGATGATGATGTCCTTGGAGCGGTCCTTGAGCTGAATGTAGCCGTCGGGATAGCGCACGCCGAGATCGCCGGTGTGGAACCAGCCCCCAGCGAACGCGGCCTGCGTGGACTTAGGGTTGCCGAGATAGCCCTTCATCACGACATTGCCGCGCATCATGACTTCGCCGAGCGTCTGCCCGTCGCGCGGCACCGGCTCCATCGTCTCGGGATCGAGCACGTCGAGCCCTTCCAGCGCCGGGTAGCGCACGCCCTGGCGGGCCTTCTTGGTCGCCTGCTCGGCAGGGGAAAGCGCGTTCCAGTCATCGTTCCAGTCGTTGACGACGGAGGGGCCGTAGCACTCGGTGAGGCCGTAGAGATGCGTCACCTCGAAACCTGCCTGCTTCATGCCGGCGAGCACGGCCTCGGGCGGCGGGGCGGCGGCGGTGAAGAAGGCGACCGTCTGGGGGAAGTCGCGGCGCTCCTCGGCTGAGGCGTTGAGCAGTGCGGACATCACGATCGGCGCGCCGCAGAGATGCGTCACGCCATGGTCGGCGAGCGCGTCGTACATCGCCTTGGCCCGGACCTGCCGCAGGCAGACATGGGTGCCGGCAACGATCGAGATCGTCCAGGGGAAGCACCAGCCATTGCAGTGGAACATCGGCAGCGTCCAGAGATAGACGGGATGCCGGCCCATATTGCCGGTGATGACGTTGGAGGTCGCCAGCAGATTGGCGCCGCGATGGTGATAGACCACGCCCTTGGGATCGCCGGTCGTGCCGGAGGTGTAGTTCAGCGCGATGGCGTCCCATTCGTCCGATGGCATCTGCCAGTCGAAATCGGGATCGCCGCCGGCGATGAAATCCTCGTATTCGGTGCTGCCCAGCCGCTCGCCCGGGCCGTCATAGACCGGGTCATCGTAGTCGATGACGAGCGGCTTCGCCTTGCAGAGGGCGAGGGCCTCCTTGATCGTCTTCGAGAACTCGCGGTCGGTGATCAGCACCTTGGCGCCGCCATGGTCGAGCGAGAAGGCGATGATCGCGGCATCGAGCCGGGTGTTCAGCGTGTTCAGCACCGCGCCGGCCATCGGCGCGCCGTAATGGCATTCGAGCATGGCCGGCGTGTTCGGCAGCATCGCCGCCACGGTGTCGTTCTTGCCGATGCCAGCCTTGGCCAGGGCCGAGGCGAGGCGGCGGGAACGCGCATAGAACTCGGCATAGGAGCGGCGCAGCGGCCCGTGGATGATCGCCGTGCGATCCGGGAAGACGGCGGCGGCGCGTTCGAGGAAGGTCAGCGGCGTCAGCGGCTGGAAATTCGCCGGGTTGCGGTCAAGATCGGTGTCGTAGGCCGAAGGGGTCATCGCAAAACCTTCCACGCAGGCGCGGACAGCCTTAGCGGCTGGTGCGCCTCCGCGTAATCCATCCCTTTTTCCGATGCGGCGCAATCGCGCGGCTGCGCCTCAGCCGAGCAGATGCAGGCCGCGCACGCCGTCGAAGACGAGCTTCGCGCCGACGAGCAGCAGCAGCCAGTAGATGATCCCGTAGAAGCGCTCGGCCGGCACACGCCGGACCAGCCAGACGCCGGCGAAGGTCGCGGCCACGGCGAACGGCAGCAGGGCGGCAGACGCCATGAGGTTTTGGCTGCTGAACTGGCCGAGCGCGAGATAGGGGATGATCTTCACCAGATTCATCGCGGCGAAGAAGATCGCGCCGGTGCCGACGAAGATCGCGGGCGGCAGGCGCTGCGGCATCACGTAGATCTGGAAGGGCGGTCCGCCGGCATGGGCGACCATGCTGGTGAAGCCGCAGAGAAAGCCCCAGAGGCTGCCCGGCCCCCAGCTGGCGCGCTGGACCGCGGGCGGCCTCTTGCCGTCGCCCAGCATGCGGCGCAGCGCGAAGCCGATCGAAATCAGCCCGACGGCGAGGACGACGGCCGCATCCGAGACCTTCGCCGCCAACAGGTAGCCGGCGAGCACGCCCAGCAGCGCGCCGGGCGCCAGCGTCGCCAGGTTGCGCCGGTCGAATTCGCGCCGGTACGACCAGACTGAGACGACATCCTGCGCGATCAGCAGCGGCAGCATGATCGCCGCCGCCGTCACCGGCGAGACGACCAGGGCCATCAGTGGCAGGGAGAGCAGGCCGATCCCGGAGAATCCACCCTTCGCCAATCCCGTCAGGATGACGGCCGGCACCATGGCGGCGAAGAAGACGAGGTCGAAGGGCATGGAGCGACGCCGGGGCGCAGGGCCGAGAGATGCGGAACGGGATGGGCGAAAGTCGTAAGCACACGAAGCTTGCGCTGGCCAAGGGGAGTGCGCAGTCTTCCGCGCAAATCGGCCCCGCCAACGCCGGCTCGCTGCGGGGCTTTAGGATGAAATCCGGCGCAGAGGAACGCTTCCGATGAATGGCTCCCATGCGGCGCCCGCCCGGCCCGCCGAAGGCTATTACGAAACCTATGCCCGCTGGCGGGCCGATCCGGACGCGTATTGGCTTGATATCGCCGAGGGCATCGACTGGATCAAGCCGCCCGCCAGGGCTTTCGATGCGGCTGCGGGCATCTATGGCCGCTGGTTCCCGGATGCGACCTGCAACACCTGCTTCAACGCGCTCGACCGCCACGTCCGCGACGGGCGCGGCGAGCAGGTCGCGCTGATCCATGACAGCCCGGTCACAGGGACGAAGGCGAGCTACACCTACGCCCAGATGCTCGACGAGGTCGCGACGCTCGCGGCCGTGCTGCAGGATCTCGGTGTCGGCAAGGGCGACCGCGTCATCATCTACATGCCGATGGTGCCGGAAGCCGCCTTCGCCATGCTGGCCTGCGCGCGCATCGGCGCGGTGCATTCGGTGGTGTTCGGCGGCTTCGCCGCCAAGGAGCTGGCCACGCGCATCGACGATGCCGAGCCCAAGGTGATCCTGACCGCGACCTGCGGTGTCGAGCCGACGCGCGTGGTCGAATACAAGCCGCTGCTCGACGGCGCGATCGCGATGGCCACGCACAAGCCCGAGACCTGCGTCGTGCTGCAGCGGCCGCAGGCGGACGCCTCGATGCATGCCACGCGCGACAGGAACTGGCGCACGCTGGTCGCAGCCGCCAAGGCGGCAGGGCGCAGGGCCGACTGCGTCGAGGTCGCCGCCACCGACCCGCTCTACATCCTCTACACCTCCGGCACGACCGGCCGTCCGAAGGGCGTGGTGCGCGACAATGGCGGGCACATGGTCGTGCTCAAGGCGACGATGGACCAGCTTTTCGATGTCGGGCCGGGCGAAGTGATGTTCTGCGCCTCCGATGTCGGTTGGGTCGTCGGCCACGGCTACATCGTCTATGCGCCGCTGATCCAGGGGGCGACGAGCGTGCTCTACGAGGGCAAGCCGGTCGGCACGCCCGATCCCGGCGCCTTCTGGCGGGTGATCGCCGAGCATGGCGTCAAGGTGCTGTTCACGGCGCCGACCGCCTTCCGCGCCATCCGCAAGGAGGACCCGGAGGGCAGGCATCTCGCCGGGCACGACCTGTCGCGCTTCAGGGCGCTGTTCCTGGCCGGCGAGCGGGCCGATCCCGAGACGCTGAAATGGGCCGAGGCACTGTTGAAGGTGCCGGTGATCGACCATTGGTGGCAGACGGAGAGCGGCTCTCCGATCGTCGGCGATCCCATGGGGCTCGGCCTGCTGCCGATCAAGCACGGCTCGCCGACCGTGCCGCTGCCGGGCTGGGACGTGCAGTGCCTCGATGAGGGCGGGCGGCAGGTCGAAGCGAGCAAGATGGGCGCGATCGTGCTCAAGCTGCCGTTGCCGCCCGGTGCGCTGCCGACGCTCTGGAACGACGACGAGCGCTTCAGGGAGGCTTATCTCACGACCTATCCGGGTTACTACAATACCTCGGATGCCGGCTTCATCGACGCGGACGGCTATGTCTTCATCATGGGCCGCACCGACGACATCATCAATGTCGCCGGCCATCGCCTCTCGACCGGCGGGATGGAGGAGGTGCTGGCGGCGCATCCGGCGGTGGCGGAATGCGCGGTCGTCGGCATCCGCGACGCGCTCAAGGGCGAGCAGCCCTGCGGCTTCGTCGTGCTCAAGGCAGGCGCGACCGAGACGCCCGAGCAGGTCGAGCGCGAGCTTGTCGCACTGGTGCGCGAGCGGATTGGTCCGGTCGCGGCGTTCAAGCTGGCGCTGACGGTCAACCGGCTGCCGAAGACGCGCTCCGGCAAAATCCTGCGGGCGACGATGAAGAAGATCGCGGATGGCGAGGATTATGCCGTGCCGGCGACGATCGAGGACCCCGCGGTGCTGGGCGAGATCGGTACGGCGCTGAAGGGCAGGGGGATCGGGTAAATCCCGATCCTGACGTCATTCTCGGGCGAAGCGACGCTTCGACCCGAGAATCTCAGGACAAGAGAGCACTGATTTCCGAGATGCTCGGGTCAAGCCCGAACATGACGGCTGGCTAGAAAGCTTCAGCCCTCGTCGTCCTCATCGGCCGGGCGCTTGAGCTGCTTCAGCTTGGCGAAGACGGAATCGACGTCGATCGCGGCCTCCTCCTCGCGCTTCGGCCGGCTCATGTCGGCGAAGGGCTGGCTCTCGGAAGGCTTGGGCTCGCGAGCGGTCGTCTCCTCGGCCGGGAGCAGGGTCGAGCCGGCTTCCACCAGCGCGGCGGGGCGATCCTTGGCGGCGCGGCCGACCTCGAAATCCAGGTCGATCTGCGAGCACAGGCCGAGGCTGACAGGGTCGATCGGGGTGAGCTGCTGGGCGTTCCAGTGCGTGCGGTCGCGGATCTGCGCGATCGTCGACTTGGTCGTGCCGATCAGGCGGATGATCTGGGCATCCTTGAGCTCGGGATGGTTGCGCAACAGCCAGAGGATCGCGTTCGGGCGATCCTGGCGCTTCGAGACCGGGGTGTAGCGCGGGCCCTTGGTCCGCTTGATCTCCGGCACCTTCACCTTGCGTTCGGCGAGACGCAGATGATGGCTCGGGTTCTTGGCGGCGCGCTCCAGCTCCTCGCGGGTGAGCTGGCCGGAGGTGATGGGGTCGAGGCCCTTGATGCCGGCCGCAACTTCGCCATCGGCGATGCCGCGCACCTCGAGCGGGTGCAGTTTGCAGAACTCGGCGATCTGCTCGAAGGTCAGCGAGGTGTTCTCGACCAGCCAGACCGCGGTGGCCTTGGGCATCAGCGGGGTTTGTGACACGGTTGCGTCTCCTGAAATGCCTTCGCGCCGTCAGCTCGCTTGGCTGGGGCTCGTCAAGGCAAGGTCGCGGACAAAAGCTCTCATGCGCCGACCGGCCTCCCCGGCCGGCCATCCAAATCATCGACGATGAGCAGGATGGCGCGCCTTATAGGCGAGGGCGGGGCAGGTGTCCATGGAAAGCGTGCGCTGTAGTAGCAGAGGCTGCTGGCAGTTGGCGCAACCGAATCGTCATTCCGGGGCAGGCCGAAGGCCTGAGCCCGGAACCTAGAAACGATGCGCTTTCCATGACGGGGCGGACCTCGTTGCAAGGCTCGCCAGAAGGACATTGGTTCTGGGTTCCGGGCTCTTCGCTGCGCAAAGCCCCGGAATGACGGCGAGGGGAGTCACACCGTCAGCACGATCTTGCCGATATGGGCGCTGGATTCCATCAGCCGGTGCGCCTGCGCGGCCTCTGCGAGCGGGAAGGTCGCGTTGATCAGGGGCTTGCAGCGCCCGGCTTCCAGCAGCGGCCAGACCTTCTCCTGCAACTCGGCTGCGATGGCCGCCTTCTCGGCGATGGTGCGGGGGCGCAGCGTCGAGCCTGTATGGGTCAGGCGCTTCAGCATCAGCCGGCTGAAATTGACTGTGGCCTTCGGGCCGTTGAGGAAGGCGATCTGGACGATGCGGCCCTGATCGGCGGCGGCTTCGTAGTTGCGGTCGATATAGTCGCCGCCGACCATGTCGAGGATGAGGTCGACGCCGCGTCCCTCGGTCGCCGCCTTCACCGCCACGACGAAATCTTCCGTGCGGTAGTTGATGGCATGGTCGGCGCCGAGCTCGCGGCAGGCCCGGCATTTGTCCTCGGAACCGGCGGTCGCCAGCACGGTCGCGCCGAAGGCCTTGGCGAGCTGGATCGCCGTGGTGCCGATCCCTGACGAGCCGCCATGGACCAGAAAGCTCTCGCCGGCCTGCAGCCGCCCGCGCTGGAAGACGTTGGTCCAGACGGTGAAGAAGGTCTCGGGGATTGCGCCGGCCTCGATCAGCGAGAGGCCGTCGGGTACGGGCAGCGCGTTGCTCTCGTGGACCACGGCATATTGTGCATAGCCGCCCCCGGCGACGAGGCCGCAGACCTGCTGGCCGATCGCGAAGCGCTCCGTTCCTTCTCCGCGCGCGACGACGGTGCCGGCGATTTCGAGGCCGGGGATATCGGAGGCGCCGGGCGGCGGGCTGTAGCCGCCCTGGCGCTGCAGGACATCGGGGCGGTTCACGCCGGCTGCGGCGAGGGCGACGAGGATCTGGCCCGGGCCGGGCTTCGGCACAGGACGGCTCTCCGGCCGCAGGACTTCCGGTCCGCCGGGCTGCGCGATGCCGATCGCCGTCATCGTCTCGGGTAGGGGCTTCATGGCCTGTCGTCCTTCGTCATGGTGCGGCGCAGCGTGACTGCGGCCGTGAGTTGGCTAGCCTGCCGCGCGCAGTTTGAGCAGATGCGAGGCCGCCATGTCGATATTCCCGGAGGATGATCGCCCCAAGCCGAAGAGCGTGCATGAGATCGGGCAGGATCTGTCGATGCTCTCGCTCGCCGAGATCGATGAGCGCATCTCGGTGCTGAAGGCCGAGATCGAACGCCTGGCCGAGGCGCGCGCGAAAAAGGATGCGTCGCGCTCCGCGGCGGACGCGTTTTTCCGAAAGCTGGCCTGAAAAAGGGTCAAAAAGGCACGCCCGTTAAGGGTGCGTTAAAGATTCCAAAGTATGAATCGCATCATCCAGTTTGTCTGGATGTCGAGTGGCTCCTGCCCACTCTGTTTGACGCCTCCCTGTTGACCTTCGAGCCGCCTTTGGCGGCTCTTTTTTTGTCTTTGGCGTCTCTCGCGCACCGTGCCCATAAGCGCGTTTATTCCCGTGTCCGGGCGAGCTGACGGTCGTATCTCGCCAGAGCTGTTTAGCCGCGTTAACCTTAACGACATCTTACCGGCGTCGGGAAACGTGATCGGCGCTATCCTTGCGACATCGGCGGCATGATCCGTGACGCGTTTCAAAGGCGCACGGGCTTGTGCCGATGGGAGACACCGCATGAACGATGCCCAGCTGCTCGATCCGCAGACGAAAGAGGGCGCCCTTTCCTTCGCGCGTCGCTTCGTGCGATCCGACGCCTTCATGCTGCTGTTCCGCGAGGGCATGGGGCTGGTGGAGCAGACGGCCGCCTATCTCGACGGGGACGGCCGCAAGGAAGCGGCGGCGCTGCCGCGCGAGGTCGCGCTGACCTACGCTACCGAGAGCATGCGCCTGACCACCCGGCTGATGCAGATCGCCTCCTGGCTCCTGGTGCAACGTGCCGTGGCCGAGGGCGAACTGACGGCCGAGCAGGCCAGGACAGAGCACAACAAGGTCAAGATCGGTGATCCGATGATCGCGCCGGCCGAACATATCGTCGCGCAACTGCCGGAACGCCTGCGCGATCTGATGGCGCATTCGCAGCGGCTGCAGGCGCGCCTGCGCCATCTCGAAAGCCAGATGTCGGGAGCCGAGACCCGCAGCGAAGCTCGCAACCCCGTCCAGGACCAGCTGGCGAGCCTTCAGGCCCGGCTCGGCCTGACGCATTGAGGATCATCGGGCGTCGCTGACCGGCTTTCGTCGCAGGACACCGCCTTCATTCCGGGGCAGGCGCGGAGCGCTTGAGCCGGGAAATCAGAACCGGTGCCGTTCGAATGCGGGCTCGACGCTCGCGCCTCCTGCGTGAAACGCACCGGTTCTGGGTTCCCGGCTCGCCCCTGCGGGCCGCCCCGGAATGACGGCGCAGTTCCGCTCGATCGAACTGATGCCTGCGCGTTCAGGATTTCCAACAAAAAACCCGGCCGCGAGGCCGGGTTTTTTGTTTCAGGTCAACGACGGCGCCAGAGCGCCGCAGCATCACTTCTTGCCGATCGTGCCCAGGCCGGCGAAGCGCGTGTTGAAGCGCGACACACGCCCGCCACGGTCCAGCATATGCTGGGTGCCGCCGGTCCAGGCCGGGTGGGTCTTGGGGTCGATGTCAAGGTTGAGGGTGTCCCCTTCCTTGCCGTAGGTCGAACGGGTGGCATATTCGGTGCCATCGGTCATGACGACCTTGATGTTGTGATAGTCGGGGTGGATGCCGGACTTGGCCATGACGAAATCCTCGAAGCTTACAAAAACGGGCGCATCGACAAGCAGGCGGGCCTGCCCGGCCCGTCGAAAAGAATTCGGATGAGCCTGTCGTGAAGTCGCGTGCACATATCGCAGCCGGGACCACAGCGCAAGCTTAACCGGCATTCGAGGCGGCCCCTGCGGCGTTGAGTCGTTTGCCAAGGGCGCCGCTATCGGCTTCACGAAGCGAGATTGATATTGGTTGAAAGAGCGTGCGTGGCGCATGCGAGAGACGAAGGAGGTCCGGCGCGTGGCCGAGGCTGACAAGAACGACAAGAAAGCGCGGCCCGACTTCCGCTCTCTGGCGACCTTCTGGCCCTATGCGCAGGCGCAGAAGGGGCGGATCGCCCTGGCGCTGGTTGCGCTCGTCATCGCGTCGCTGGCGACGCTGGTGCTGCCCATGGCGGTCCGGCGCGTCATCGATGTCGGTTTCACCGGGGGCGAACAGCAACTCGCCAACAGCTATTTCATCCTGCTGATCGGCGTCGTCGCCGTATTGGCGCTGGCGAGCTCGGCGCGCTTCTACCTCGTCATGACGGTGGGCGAGCGCATCGTCGCCTCCCTGCGCGCCGACGTCTTCCGGCACCTCACGCGGCTGGAGCCGGCCTTCTTCGATTCGAGCCGGGCGGGCGACCTCGTCTCGCGGCTCACCGCCGACACCACGCAGATCAAGTCGACCTTCGCCTCGACGGCCTCGATCGCGTTGCGCAACGCCATCATGGCGTTGGGCGCGCTCGGGCTGATGGTGGCGACGAGCCCGCGGCTCTCGGCCATCGTCATCGGCGTCATCCCGCTGATCGTCATCCCGCTCGTGCTGTCCGGGCGCACGGTGCGCAGGCGGGCGCGGGCGGCGCAGGACCGGCTGGCCGACGCCTCGGCCTTCGCCGCCGAGGCGGTCGGTGCGATCCGCACGATGCAATCCTTCGGCGCTGCCAGCCAGACCTCGGCGCGGTTCGAGGCGGCTTCGGACGGGGCCTATTCGGCTTCGCGCCAGGCGACGGCATCGCGCGCGCTGCTTTCGGGCGTCGCGATCTTCCTGGTCAGCGCGAGCGTCGTCTGCGTGCTCTGGACCGGGGCGACCGAGGTCTTCGAGGGGCGGATGACCGGCGGGCGGCTCTCGCAGTTCATTCTCTATGCGGTGCTGGCGGCGAGCTCGCTCGGCCAGCTCTCCGAGGTCTATGGCGATATCAGCGCGGCTGCCGGCGCCTCGAGCCGGCTCGGCGAGATCCTGGCGATGAAGCCGGCCATCGCCGCGCCGCCGCATCCCAAGCCTATGCCGCATCCCTCGCTCGGCGAACTCGCCTTCGAGAACGTCTCCTTCAGCTATCCCGGGCGCGTCGGCCCGGCGCTGTCGAACCTGAATTTCTCGATCAGGCCGGGCGAGCGCGTGGCGCTGGTCGGGCCATCGGGCGCGGGCAAGAGCACCGTGCTGCAATTGGCTCTGCGCTTCTACGATCCGCAGAATGGGCGCGTGGTCGTCGACGGCGTCGCCGGACCGGAGGCCGATCCCGAGGCCTGGCGCGAGCGCTTCGCGCTGGTGCCGCAGGAGCCGACCGTGTTCGGCGTCTCGGTGCGCGACAACATCGCCTATGGCCAGCCCGGCGCCTCGCTGGCGGAGGTCGAGGCGGCGGCGCGGCTTGCGGCCGCGGACGAGTTCATCCGCGCCTTGCCCGAGGGCTATGACACGGTGGTCGGCGAGCGTGGCGTTACCTTGTCGGGCGGGCAGCGCCAACGCCTCGCCATCGCCCGCGCAATCCTGAAGGACGCGCCGATCCTGCTGCTCGACGAGGCCACGAGCGCGCTCGATTCCGAAAGCGAGCGCGTGGTGCAGGACGCGCTCGACAGGCTGATGCAGGGGCGCACGACGCTGGTGGTAGCGCATCGCCTCGCGACCATCCTCTCGGCCGACCGCATCCTGGTCCTGGAAGACGGCCGCGTCGTCGAGGAGGGCAGCCATGCCGAGCTGAAGGCACGCGGTGGGCTTTATGCGCGTCTCGCGGCGCTGCAGTTCGGGCTCGAGGCGGCGTAAGAGGCGCGCGGGAACCTCTCCGTCATTCCGGGGGGCGCGTAGCGAAGAACCCGGAACCCAGAACCGAGGCGGTTCGACGGGAAAGTGCGGGTAGCGCTCGTCTATCGCAATATCGGGCATCGGTTCTGGGTTCCGGGCTCATGCCTACGGCATGCCCCAGAATGACGATGAGGTTCCAGAAGACGCAGAACGCTCAGCGCTCCGTGATCTTGAACTCGATGCGGCGGTTGCGGCGGTGGGCCTCGTCGCTGTTGGCGACGTCGAGCGGCTGGTATTCGCCGAAGCCGGTCGCGGCGACGCGGTCGGTCGGGAGGCCGCGCGAGATCAGGTACTCGACGACCGCGATGGCGCGCGCCGAGGAGAGATACCAGTTCGAGGGAAACTGTGCCGATCTGATCGGGCGATTGTCGGTATGGCCGTCGACGCGCAGGATCCAGGGCAGGTCCGGCGGCATTTCGTTGCCGAGATCGAGCAGGATGGTGGCGAGCTTGTCGAGCTCGCCCTTGCCCTCGGGCTTCAGCACGGCCTGGCCGGCATCGAAGAAGACCTCGGACTGGAAGACGAAGCGGTCACCGACGACGCGAATGTCCGGCCGCGTGCCGAGCACCTGCCGCAGCCGGCCGAAGAAGTCCGAACGATAGCGCGCCAGCTCCTGGACGCGCTGGGCGAGCGCGACGTTGAGCCGCGAGCCGAGCTCGGAGATGCGGGCCTGCGATTCCTTGTCCTTGGCTTCCGAGGCGCCTAGCGCCTCCTCCAGCGCGGCGAGCTGGCGGCGCATGGCCATGATCTGCTGGTTGACGAGATCGACGCTGGCCTGGGCGCGGGCGGAGAGCTGCTTCTCGGTCTCCAGCGCCTTCTGCGCGTCGGCGAGCTGAGCCGGGGCGTTGCCGTTCTGGGTATCGATCAGACCCTGCAGGCGGCCGCGCTCGCCCAGCGACTGGGTCAAGGTCGATTGCATGAGCTGCAGGCTCTCCTGGGCCTGCCGGTTGGAAGAACGTTCCAGCGCGAGCAGGTCCGTCAGCTCGGAGATCTGCCGGTTGAGCCGCTCCAGCGCCGTGTCCTTGCCGGTGAGCTCCTGCGAGAGGAAGAACTGGCCAAGCACGAAGACGGTGAGCAGGAAGACGATGCCGATCAGCATCGTCGACAGTGCATCGACGAAGCCGGGCCAGAAGTTTGTTTCCTCGCGGCGATGGGCGCGGGAGAGGGCCATCCTTCAGAGTCCTGCGCTGGAGAGGCTGATCATGGCTCAGCGATCTGGTCGGCAGTAAGGCGCTCGATCAGGCGCTTCAGGTCCTTCTCGCGCGAAGCCTGCGCCTCGACCCAGTCACGGATCATCTGCTGCTCGGCCCGCATGTGCTGGACAAGGCCCTGGATGCCTTCGGCGAGATTGGCGAGCGCCTGTGTGGCGGCCCGGTTGTTGGACGCCCCGTCCGCCATCGCCGCGCTCAGCTTCTCGAAGCGATCGGCCAGCGGATCGCCCGCCCCAAGCAACGGGGCGATGGTGCCGGGAATGGCGGTGCGTGTGCCCAGCCAGCTTTCGATCTCGTTGCGGAAACGGCGCTGCGCCTGCGCGACCTGGAGATCGAGGAAGCCCAGGATCAGCGAGCCGGCGATGCCGAAGAGCGAGGACGAAAAGGACAGGCCCATGCCCGCGAGCGGGGCGGAGAGGCCGGCCTTCAGCTCGTCGAAGAGCACGCCGGCCTCGGCCCCGGTGCGCAGGGATTTGATGACGCCGCCGACCGAGCCGACCGTGTCGAGCAGGCCCCAGAAGGTGCCGAGCAGGCCGAGGAAGACGAGCAGGCCCCCGAGATAGCGCAGCACCTCGCGCCCGTCG
Source organism: Allobosea sp. RIT-PG3_2 (assembly GCF_057321085.1). Classification (NCBI taxonomy): domain Bacteria; kingdom Pseudomonadati; phylum Pseudomonadota; class Alphaproteobacteria; order Hyphomicrobiales; family Alloboseaceae; genus Allobosea; species Allobosea sp. RIT-PG3_2. Next base: position 98,905 of record NZ_JBXWCA010000012.1, read on the forward strand.
TCGAGCCTGACCGCTATCGATTCGAGCGCGGAGACGGCCTGGGCCGGGGCGAGCGAGCCGTTGTCCAGCGCCGGCAGGACCGGGCCGAGCGGCGCGATGACCTGTCCGCGCCGCACTTCCGCCGAGGCGGGGGCGGCGGCGAGGCGGGTCGCGGCCCGGGCCTCGCTGTGGATGCGCCAGAGTTCGCGCAGCGCGATCAGCACGCCGACGAGGAGCGCGCCGAGGATGAGGCCGTTCAGCCCCGGATTGGTCATGAAGGCCTGGACCAGCCCGCCCTGCAGGATGAAGCCGAGAAAGCCGATCAGGGCCAGGAACAGAACCGCGCGGACGACGTAGCGAAGCGGCCTTGAGAAACGGGTTTCCGCCCGCGTTGGTGCGGCCGCCACCGGCTCGGCCGCGAAATCCTCATTCGCCATGCGTCGTCTTCCGTTCGCCTCGGAGTGCGGGAGGACTGTCGCCTCCCGCGTCTCCGGGATCAAGCACGAAAGAGCGGGGAAGGTTCCTCAGCCCGCGGTCTTCAGCGCGGCGCGCAACGCCTGCTCGCCGGCCTCGTTGCCGCAGAGGATGTCCTTCGCGCTGGTGACCTGCTTGCCGTCGAGCGTGCCGAAGGTGCCGCCCGCCTCGCGGATCAGCACGGCGCCCGCCGCGAAATCCCAGGTGTTGAGGCCACGCTCCCAATAGGCGTCCATGCGGCCGGCGGCGACATAGGCGATGTCGAGCGCGGCGGAGCCCATGCGGCGGACATTGGCGAAGCGCGGCATCACGGCGGCGAGTTCACGCAGGAACTGGCCATGGCCGCCCTTGCCGATATGCGGGATGCCGGTGCCGATCAGCATGTCCGCCGGCTCGCTGCGGCCGGACACGCGCAGGCGGCGGTTGTTGACGAAGGCACCCTTGCCCTTCTCGGCCACGAACATCTCGTCCTTGGCGGCGTCGTAGATCACGCCGGCGATGAACTGGTTGTCGCGCTCCAGGGCGACAGAGATGTTCCAGTGCGGGATGCCGCGCAGGAAGTTGTGGGTGCCGTCGAGCGGGTCGATGTGCCAGCGATTGCTCTCGTCCGTGCCGTGGACGACGCCGCTCTCCTCCATCACGAAGCCGTAGCCGGGGCGGGCCTTCTCCAGCGCCTCGCGCAGGATCTGCTCGGCCTTGTGGTCGGCCTTGGAGACGAAGTCTCCGGGGCCCTTGGCCAGAACCTGCAGGTTCTCGACCTCGCCGAAGTCGCGCTTGAGCGAGCGGGACGCCTTGATCACGGCGTCGGTCATCACGGTCATCAGGGGGGAACGGATCATCTGGAACCTCTTGCGCGCGGCGATGGCGCGATGAGCCTGCGGCGCGGCCTGTGCGCCCGGCGAGAATAGCGAGCCGTCACTTGCGCGGCTCTTAGGGCGCCGTCAAGACTGCGCTGCTGATGCGGCTGGCCGCAATGCGCGCGGCGCGGCCCTGCTGCTCCGGCTTCAGGCGGTCGAACATGGCTTCCAGCGCCGGGTCGTCGAGGCCCTGTGAACGGGCTGCGAGATGCCAGGCGGCGGCCTCGATCGTGTCCGGCGGAATGCCCAGGCCGAACTGATACAGCTTGGCCAGGCGGTTTTGGGCGATGGGGTTGCCTTGCGCGGCCGCACGCTGGAACAACTTTGCCGCTGCCGCCTCGTCCTTCGGCACTCCGGTGCCGTTGAACAGCATGATCGCATACTCGACGATGGCGGGAATGTTGCCGGCGGCGGCGGATTGCTGCATCCAGCGCGCCGCGACCTGCTCGTTCGCGGGCATGCCGCGGCCCTGCTTCGCCAGCACGCCGAGCGCATGCATGGCATCGCTGACCCCGCCCTTGGCCGCGACCTCGAGATGGGCGACCGCCGGCTTGTCGTCAGCCTCGCGGCCGGTGGCGAGCAGCGTCAGCGCGAGATTGTAGTTCGCTGCCGGGTGGCCGGCAGCGGCGGCTTTTTCGAGCAGGGCGCCGGCGCGGGCCGGGTCACGCTTGCCGCTCTTCTCGTCGAGAAGCTGCGTCGCCAATGCGAAGGCGGCATTGACGTCGCCGCGCGCCTCGGCCCGCTCATACCATTCGGTCGCGACCTTCTGGTCGGGCGGGATGCCGAGGCCCTGGCGGTAGAGCTCGCCGACCAGCGTCATCGCCGCGGCGTCGCTGCTGTCCGCCTCTATGCGCTTCAGGGCTTCGGAGAGGGCGCGCCGGTAATGGCCGGCCTGGTAGGCACCGTAGGCATTGTCGGCGTAGGGCGCAGCCTCGGCCGGCGCCGCCAGCACGAGGCCGGCAAGACAGGCGAGGCGGGCAAGCCGCTTCATCGCGCGGTCTTCCGCGCCGAGCAGGCCGCGATCGCAGCATTGGCGGCCTCGACCAGCGCGCGAATGTCCTGCCCTTCCTCGAAGGCCCAGGCGCCGAGCGCGAGGAATTCGGCGCCGGTCTCGACCAGGGCGGCGATGGATTCGGCATCGGGCGCGTAGGCGACGCAGGGCGTCTCGAAGATTTCGGCCCACCAGCCGGCGCGCTCGATCACGGCTGCGAGCGGCGGCACGCTGCCATCGGCACGCGGCTCGCCGAACATGACGTAATCGACGCCGGCCTCGCCGACATCCATCGCATCGTGGCGGGCGCGCAGGTTGCCGGCCCCGACGATGCGCTCGTTGCGCAGGCTGGAGCGGGCCTCCGCGATGGCCTCGGGGCCGCCGGTGAGGTGGACGCCATCGGCGCCGCCACGCGTGGCGACGAGGGCGCTGTCCTCGACGACGAGGGCGACATTATTGGCCTGGACGGGGCCGGCGAGGCGCTTGACGCGCTCGATCCGGCTGCGGTCGTCGCCAGGGGACAGACGCAGCACGACGGCGGCGACATCGCCGCCGGCCATGGCCTGCATCAGGCGAAAGGCCATCGCCTCCGCGTCTTCGACGGGCGGGGTGACGAGCATCAGGCGGGTGGGGGAAGCGTGTGTAGTCATGATCGGCTGCGCAAACGGCCCGCAGCGAAGTCCAATGTCAAGACGCTAAGCCCGGCAACGAGACTCCAGAAGGCAGAACCGATGCCGAAAAGCGAGAGGCTGGAGGCCGCGACGGCGAAGGCGACGACCGCGGCGAAGCGCTCCTTGTCGGACGACATCGCCTGCGCGAGCGCGCCGGTGAACGAGCCAACGAGGCCCAGCCCAGCCACGGCGACGATCAACGCCTTGGGCAGGGCCAGCAGCAGCGCGATCAGCAGGCCGGTGCAGCCGGCGACGACGAGATAGGCGAAGCCGTAGATAACGCCCGCCTTCCAGCGCTGGGCCGGATCGGGATGGGTGTCGCCGCCGGTGCAGATCGAGGCCGATATCGCGGCCATGTTGGTCATATGCGCGCCGAAGGGGGCGGTCAGCAGCGAGACGAGCCCGGTGGCGAACAGGGCCGGCGCCGTCGGCGGGTTATAGCCGGCCGCGCGGAGCACGGCGAAGCCGGGCAGGTTCTGGGCAGCCATGGTGACGAGATAGAGCGGGACGCCGATTCCGAGCATGGCGGCAATATCGAAGCGCGGCGTGACGAATTCGAGGCCGGTGAGCGCGATCTCTCCCGCCGGCCAATGGGCGAGTCCGCCCGCAAAGCTGATGGCGATGCCGGCGACCAGCGCCGCGATGACGCCGAGGAAGGGGTTGAGAAGCCGCGCGACGAGGAAGACCGCGAGCAGCGGCAGCACCAGCAGCGGCGATATTCTCATCTCGTCGAAGACGGCGACGACGAAACGGAAGATCACGCCCGCCAGCATCGCCGAGGCGATCGGCATGGGGATGCGCTCGATCAATCCGCCGAGCGGGCGCAAGGCCGCGGTCAGCATCATCAGCACGGCGGCGACGAGGAAGGCGCCGACGGCGGAGGCCATGTCGAAGCCGCTGGCGGCGGCGATCAGGGCCGCGCCCGGCGTCGACCAGGCGCAGATCATCGGCATGCGGTAACGCCAGGACAGCCAGATGCTCGGCAGGGCCGTGCCGATGGCGAGCGCGGCGACCCAGGAGACGGTCTGATCGGCCGTGGCGCCGAGCGCGTGCGCCGCCGAGAGAATGACGGCGACGGATGCCGCGAAGCCGACGAAGACCGCGACCAGGGCGGAAAAGACGATCGACATGGATTGCGGGCTCGGCGGCGGGGTTCGACCTCTTGAATCAGAAATGCACCCAGCCGGAAAGAGACTCTCCCGCATGGCCGTATCACGCCGCTTTCCCTTCTCCCCTTGCGGGAGATGGTGGCTCGGCGAAGCCGAGACGGACGAGGGGTCGCGCAACGTTCCCGGAATTTGCCTGAAAAAGCAGGCTCCCGGAAACGTTGCGCGACCCCTCACCCCAACCTCTCCCGACCGAACTCGGCTGTTGCCGAGTTCGGCACTTCGCGAAGCTGATCTCGGGCAAGCCCGGGATTAGGGGGAGAGGGGGTAGATCAGAGCGTCACGCCGCCTTCTTGGCGCCGAAGGTCGGGTCGAGCTCGCCCTTGGCGTAGCGCTTGGCCATTTCGGCCAGCGTGATGACACGCTTGATCTTCGAGGCCTGGCCGGCGGTGTTGAACTCCTGCAGGCGCAGCGTGCAGAGCTTCGTCATCGCCTCCATGGCGGGCTTCAGATATTTGCGCGGGTCGAACTCGCCGGGGTTCTCGGACAGGATCTTGCGGATCTGGCCGGTCATCGCCATCCGGTTGTCGGTGTCGATGTTGATCTTGCGCACGCCGTGCTTGATGCCGCGCTGGATCTCCTCGACCGGCACGCCCCAGGTCTGGGGCATCTTGCCGCCATACTGGTTGATGATGTCCTGGAGGTCCTGCGGAACCGAGGAGGAGCCGTGCATGACGAGATGCATGTTCGGCAGCTTCTTGTGGATCTCCTCGATGACGTTCATCGCGAGGATCGCGCCGTCGGGCTTGCGGGTGAACTTGTAGGCGCCGTGCGAGGTGCCCATGGCGATGGCGAGCGCATCGACCTTGGTCTCGGCGACGAACTTCACGGCTTCGTCCGGGTTGGTCAGGAGCTGGTCATGGCTGAGTTTGCCCTCGAAGCCGTGACCGTCCTCCTTCTCGCCCTCGCCGCTTTCAAGCGAACCCAGGACGCCAAGCTCTCCTTCGACGGAGATGCCGCCGAGATGGGCCATGTCGGTGACGGTCTTGGTCACGCCGACATTGTAGTCCCAGTCGCCGGGGGTCTTGCCGTCGGCCTTGAGCGAGCCGTCCATCATGACGGAGGTGAAGCCGGCCTGGATCGCGGTCATGCAGGTCGACGGCTCGTTGCCGTGGTCGAGATGCACGCAGACCGGGATATGCGGGTAGATCTCGGTGACGGCGTCCATCATGTGCTTGAGCATGATGTCGTTGGCGTAGCTGCGGGCGCCGCGCGAGGCCTGGATGATGACGGGCGCGTCGGTCGCATCCGCCGCCGCCATGATCGCCAGCGCCTGCTCCATGTTGTTGATGTTGAAAGCGGGCACGCCGTAGTCGTTCTCGGCGGCGTGGTCGAGCAACTGGCGAAGCGTGATACGGGCCACGATGGCACTCCCCTTTGGCTAATCGGTATGTCGGAGGATGTAGTGCGGAAGCGCCGCCCGCGCAAAGCGAAAGCGGTAAAAACCTTAAAATGCGAACGGCCGCCCCGTCGCCGGAGCGGCCGATTCAATGCCGTTTCCGTGCCTCACGCCTTCCGCAGCGCCTCGACGCCCGGGAGGGCCTTGCCTTCCATCCATTCGAGGAAGGCGCCGCCCGCCGTCGAGACATAGGTGAGGTCGCCCGCGACTCCGGCATGGTTCATCGCGGAGACGGTGTCGCCGCCGCCCGCGACCGCGACGAGTTCGCCGGCCTTGACGCGCCTGGCCGCTGCCTTGGCGACGGCGACGGTCGCGGTGTCGAAGGGCGGCAATTCGAAGGCGCCGAAGGGGCCGTTCCAGACCAGCGTCTTCACCTTCTCCAGGCGCAGCACGACTTCGGCGATGCTGAGCGGGCCGGCATCGAGAATCATCTCGTCGGTCTCGACACCGTCGACCGGCACGACCCGGTAGCTGGGATGGGCCTTGAACTCGCGTGCGACCAGCGCATCGACCGGCAGCAGAATCTCGCAGCCAGCGGCCTTGGCCTTCTCCTCGATCTCGCGGGCGGTGCCGACGAGATCATGCTCGCAGAGCGATTTGCCGACATTGACGCCGCGCGCGGCGAGGAAGGTGTTGGCCATGCCGCCGCCGATGGCGAGCACGTCGACTTTCCTGACGAGGTTGCCGAGCAGCTCGAGCTTGGTCGAGACCTTGGCGCCGCCGACGATCGCCATCACCGGCCGGGCCGGATTGTCGAGGCCGGCGGACAGCGCCTCAAGCTCCGCCTGCATGGTGCGGCCGGCATAGGCCGGCAGGACATGGGCGAGGCCTTCCGTCGAGGCATGGGCGCGGTGTGCGGCCGAGAAGGCGTCGTTGACGTAGATGTCGCCATTGGCGGCGATCGCCCTCACGAAGTCCGGGTCGTTCTTCTCGTCGCCGGCGTGAAAGCGGGTGTTCTCCAGTAGGAGCACGTCGCCGTTATCAGCCGCCGCGACGGCCTTGGCGACATCGTCGCCGATGCAGTCGTCGACGAAGGCCACGGGGCGGCCGAGCGCCGCGGTGAGCGCCGGCACGATCTGCTTCAGGCTGTTCTTGTCGTCGCGGCCCTTGGGGCGGCCGAAATGGGCGAGGAGGATGACCTTGCCGCCCTTGTCGGCGATTTCGCGGATGGTTGGCAGCACGCGGTCGATGCGGGTGGTGTCGCTGACCTTGCCGTCCTCCATGGGAACGTTGAGGTCGACGCGGACAAGCACGCGCTTGCCGGCGAGATCGGCGTCGTCGAGGGTGCGGAAGGCGGTCATCGGCGTCTCTTCAGATGCGTTCGAACAGGCTGGGATAATCGACGACGAGGCCGTCATCGTCGACAGACAATTCGGCCTCGAAGCTGCGGTCGGCCGCCTGATAGCGGAACAGGCGCGGCTCCAGGCAGGTGTAGACCTGCCGGTCGAGCCGCGGCACGAAGCTGTCGAAAGGGATGTAGAGCATCGCGAATTCGCGGCTCTGGCCGGGCTGCCAGCTTTCGCGGCGGATCGGCAGCGTGTTGGTGAAGGGCGTGCCGGCGAGGTCTATGTCGACGCAGTCGTCGAAAGCGGGCAGGTGCTCGCCGAAGACATCGCGCCAGGCGCCGTCGCGTCGTTCCAGGAAGACTCGGCGCCCGTTGGTGGTCGCGATCGTCAAGGCCGTCACGGCGAAGCCCGGATCGCAATCGATGGCGTAGGAAACGCCGTAGGGCTCGCCGCCGCCGCGCTCGCCGATCACCACGGATTCGGCGCGAATGCCCGCGGGCGTGCCGCGTAGCGTGAAATGCTCCAGTCCGACGCCCTCGACCGGCCGCCAGCGCAGGCTGCGCGGCTCGGCGAGAAGGGCGACGTCCCGGAAGCTCATCGCGCCAGCAGACCCCCGAACAGGCCGGGCACGCCGAACTTCAGCACCAGAATGGTGAGGATGACGGTGAGCACCGACGTGACGATCGCGGTCATGAACAGCGTGCCGGCGCGCGGCGTCGCGTCGATGCGATTGCGCAGGGTGGCGATCTCGTTGCGGATCGCGGCGAAATCCATGGTGCCGGCGGCGGCGTCGACCTTATGGGCGCTGCGCTCCAGCGAGGCCTCGGCGCGGGTCAGCACGGCTTCGTAGCGGGCGAACTTCTCCTCGATGCGGGCCGCCTTCTCCTCGATGCGCGAGAGCTGGTCGAGCTGGCGCGGATCGGACTTCGCCGTGGTTTCGGCAGAGGCCGGCACGGCAGAGCCGACAATGACGGCCGGAGCGGCCGGCGGCGGCGTCGCGGCTGCGGGAGCGGGGCTGAACGCGGGGGGCGGCGTCACGGCTGGCGCGTCGGTGGGCGCCGGGGACATGACGGTCGGCTCGATCTTGGCCATAGGCTCTCCGTAGCTTGGCGGAAATGACGGGGCCGCGCCGCGAGCGGCTTGCGGCCCCGCTTTCATGCACCATACCCCCTTTCGGAGGTATGGCGGCGATGGATCAGAGCAGGGCGCCCATGGCGACGGCCGTGTCGCTCATGCGGTTCGAGAAGCCCCATTCGTTGTCGTACCAGGACAGCACGCGCACGAACTTGTCGTCCATGACCTTGGTCTGGTCGAGGGCGAAGGTCGAGGACGCCGGATCGTGGTTGAAGTCGATCGAGACGTTCGGCTGGTCGGTGACGGCGAGGATGCCCCGGAGCGGGCCGCGCTTCGAGGCCTTGACGATGGCGTCGTTGATCTTCTCGACCGAGGTCTTGCGCTTCGAGATGAACTTGAAGTCGACGACCGAGACGTTCGGGGTGGGCACGCGGATCGAGGTGCCGTCGAGACGGCCCTTGAGCTCGGGGATGACGAGGCCGATCGCCTTGGCGGCGCCGGTCGAGGTCGGGATCATCGACATTGCCGCGGCGCGGCCGCGGTAGAGATCCTTGTGCATGGTGTCCAGCGTCGGCTGGTCGCCGGTATAGGCATGGATCGTGGTCATGAAGCCCTTGTCGATGCCGACTGCGTCATGCAGCACGCGCACGACCGGCGCGAGGCAGTTGGTCGTGCAGGAGGCGTTCGAGACCACGAGGTGATCCTTGGTCAGCTCTCCCTGGTTGACGCCGAAGACGACGGTCAGGTCGGCGCCATCGCAGGGCGCCGAGACCAGCACGCGCTTGGCGCCGGCGGCGAGATGGGCCGCCGCCTTGTCGCGGGTGGTGAAGATGCCGGTGCATTCCAGGGCGATGTCGACGCCGAGGGCCTTGTGCGGCAGGTCCTTGGGATCGCGGATCGCGGTGACCTTGATCGGGCCACGGCCGACATCGATCGTGTCGCCGGAGACGGTCACCGTGCCGGGGAAGCGGCCATGGACGGAGTCGAAGCGGAAGAGATGGGCGTTGGTCTCGACCGGGCCGAGATCGTTGATCGCCACGACCTCGATGTCCTTGCGCTTCGACTCGATGATCGCGCGCAGAACGTTGCGCCCGATGCGGCCGAAGCCGTTGATCGCCACCTTGACCGTCATGTCTTCCTCTCCTTCGCCGAGCGAACCGGCGCAGCCGTCGCTATCCACGCGGGCAATTCGGCCAAAGCATGGCCGAACGCAAGACCCGATCTGGGAATCTCAGCCCGTTCTATCGAAAATCAGGCGTTGTGCTTCTTCATCGCCGCCTCGGCGACCGCTTCCGCCGTGATGCCGAAGTGCTTGTAGACCTCCTTGTAGGGGCCGCTGGCCCCGAAGGAGTGCATGCCGACGAACGTGCCGTCATGGCCGATCACCGCATCCCAGCCGAAGCGCACGCCGGCCTCGACTGCGATCTTGATGGGCGCGCTGCCTACGACCTCTGCCTGGGTCGCCTCGTCCTGCGCCAGGAAGAGCTCCAGCGAGGGCACCGAGACGACGCGGGCGCGCACGCCCTTCTCGGCGAGCAGCTTGCGGGCGGCGACGGCGAGCTCGACCTCGGAACCCGAGGCGAAGAGCGAGACCTGGGCCTTGCCGCCCTCGGCCGCCAGCAGCTCGTAGGCGCCGGCCGCCGAGCGGTTCTTCGCGGTGGCGTCGGTGCGCAGCTGCGGCAGGTTCTGGCGCGAGAGCGCGAGGACCGTCGGCCCGTCGGTGCGCTCCAGCGCGGCCTGCCAGGCTTCCGCGGTCTCGATCGTATCGGCCGGGCGGAAGACGCGCATGTTCGGCATCGAGCGCAGCGAGGCGAGGTGCTCGACCGGCTGGTGAGTCGGGCCGTCCTCGCCAAGGCCGATCGAGTCGTGCGTCATGACATAGACGACCGGCAGCCCCATCAGCGCGGCGAGGCGCATGGCGGGGCGGGCATAGTCGGCGAAGACCAGGAAGGTGCCGCCCGCGGTGCGGAAGCCGCCATGCAGGGTGATGCCGTTCATCGCCGCGGCCATGCCGTGCTCGCGGATGCCGTAGCGGACATAGCGGCCCTTGGGAGTCTTGGGCGTGAAGTCCTCGGCGGCCTTGGTGCGGGTGTTGTTGGACGGCGTCAGGTCGGCCGAGCCCATCACCAGCTCCGGCATGACCGGGATGATCGCTTCCAGCGCCAGCTCCGAGGCCTTGCGCGTCGCGACGGCCTGCGGCGCCGCGATCAGCGCCTTCTTGTGGGCGAGGATCGTCTTGTCGAGCTTGGCCGGGACGGTATGGGCGATGCGGCGCTCGAAATCGCCGCGCTTGCGCTCGGACAGGGTCGCGAAGCGCTCCTTCCATTCCTTGTGGGCGGCAGTGCCGGCCGCACCGAAGCCGCGCCAGGCCTTGAGCAGGTCGGCCGCGACCTCGAAGGCGCCGCCGGTGATGCCGAGCGCCTGCTTGGCGGCAGCGAGCTCCTCGGCCCCGAGCGGCTCGCCATGGGCCTTGGAGGTGCCGGCTTTCTTCGGCGCGCCGAAGCCGATCACGGTCTTGCAGGCGATCATGGTCGGCTTGTTGGACTTCTGGGCGCGGCGGATGGCCGCCTCGATCGCGTCGGGATCATGGCCGTCGACGCGCTCCGAGCGCCAGCCGCAGGCCTTGAAGCGGGCGACCTGATCGACATTGTCGGAGATCGAGAGCGGGCCGTCGATCGAGATGCCGTTGTCGTCCCAGAGCACGATCAGCTTGTTGAGCTTCTGGTGGCCGGCCAGCGCGATGGCCTCCTGGCTGATGCCCTCCATCAGGTCGCCGTCCGAGGCGAGGACGTAGGTGTGGTGGTCGACGACCTTCCTGCCGAACTCCGCGGCGAGCATGCGCTCGGCCATCGCCATGCCGACAGAGGTCGCCAGACCCTGGCCGAGCGGGCCGGTGGTGGTCTCGACGCCGGCGGTCTCGAAGTTCTCGGGATGGCCGGGGGTCTTCGAGCCGACCTGGCGGAAGGCCTTGAGGTCGTCGAGCGCCATGCCCGGCGCGCCGGTGAGATAGAGCAAGGCGTAGAGCAGCATCGAGCCATGGCCGGCGGAGAGCACGAAGCGGTCGCGATCGGGCCAGCGCGGATCGGCGGCGTCGTACTTCATCACGCGGGTGAACAGCACGGTGGCGACGTCGGCGGCGCCCATCGGCAGGCCGGGATGGCCGGACTTGGCCTTCTCGACGCCGTCCATCGCCAGGCCGCGGATGGCGTTGGCGAGCTTGTCGTGCTGGGCACGCTCGATGGTGGTCATGGTGATCACAGGCTCCGTCTGGCGGGCGGGAGGGCCGCTCCGAGCCGGCATGGGGCAGGCGGGAGGGCTTGCTGGAAGTGTTGCTGGCTGGCTTGGCAAGCTTCGAAAAGGACGGGTGGATTAGGCCTTGCCCTCGGGTCGAGTCAATTCGCGGAATCCGGCTTTCGAGGTCGCAGGGGCTGGCTTTTGCCGGTTTTCCGCAGACGGCGTCTGAAGCATGGCGGGCAAGTGCCTGCGAGGCGGTGCTTCCGGGTCTTCGGAGCGATTCCTGTTTTCCGGCGTTCTGCTGTAAATTCAGTCACGAATCGTGTGAGCCGGCTTCGGTCTGAAAGGAGAGCGATGGTGGCGAGCCTGATGTTGGACAATGCGCTGGCGCGTCTCGACGGCGCGCTTGCGCAGCTCGAGGCGGCGGCGCGGCGGCGGATCGAATCCGAACGCGGCCGGGGCAATCTCGAAACGGAACTGGCGCTGATGCAGGATGATCGGGCGCGGCTCGCGGCCGATCTCGACGGCGCGATGGCGCGGCTCGGCCATGTCGAGACCGCGGCGGCCGATGTCGATCAGCGGCTGGAGCGGGCGATGAACGTCATCGGCGCCGTGATCGACCGTGTGCAGGCGCAGCAGCCGGCCGAGCCCGAAGCGAGCTAGACAGAGAGGCAGGACAGCGGATGCCGCAAGTCAACGTCATGATCGCCGGCAAGGCGTACCGCATGGCCTGCGGGGAGGGCGAGGAACCGCATCTGGAGGGGCTGGCTAAGTTCTATGACGACAAGATCGGCGAGATGCGGCAGGCCTTCGGCGAGATCGGCGACATGCGGCTGCATGTCATGGCGGCGCTGATGGTGGCCGACGAGGTGCATGAACTCAGGCAGAGGCTGGCCCGTCTCGAGGCCGATCACGCTGCGATACGGGGCGATGCCGGTGCCGCCGACCAGCGCTTGAGCGATGTCGAGGACCGTGCGGCGGAAGCGCTCGTCGCGGCGGCCGAGCGGATCGAGGGCGTCGCCAAGAGCCTGATCCCGACGCCGGCGGGTTGAGAAGGACCACGCGTCGTCATGCTCGGGCTTGACCCGAGCATCTCTGGAGGAAAAAGGCGCCTCTTTCTGCTTGAGATTCTCGGGTCTGCGCTTCGCTTCGCCCGAGAATGACGGCAATTCGCCCATAAGCGAAAAGACCCCGGACGTCGCCGTCCGGGGTCTTTTTTATTGTGCGTTTTCGCTGCGATCAGACGCCCGGCGCGCCGCCGGCGCCGTCCAGCACCGTGACGGAGCGGCGGTTCTGCGACCAGCAGGAGATGTCGTTGCAGACCGCGACCGGGCGCTCCTTGCCGTAGGAGATGGTGCGCATGCGGTTGGCCTGGATGCCGCGCGAAGCGAGGTAGTCGCGCACCGTCTGGGCGCGGCGGGCGCCGAGCGAATAGTTGTACTCGCGCGTGCCGCGCTCGTCGGCGTGGCCCTCGACCGTGAAGGTGTAGCGCGGATAGCGCTGCAGCCAGCCGGCCTGCTTGTCGAGCGTGGTGGTGGCGGTGGAGGTCAGGTCGGTGGAGTCGGTCTCGAAGAAGACGCGGTCGCCGACATTCACGACGAAGTCCTGCGCGCTGCCGGGCGTCGCGGCGCCGCCGGCGCCGAAGCCCGAGGCATCCGCGTTCTGGTCCTTGGCGCAGGCGCCGAGTGCGAGCGTTGCGGCAATGGCGGCGGCGAAACGGACGGCACGGCCGCCGGTGAAGAGAGTGGTCATCATGGCTGAACTCCGGGCGATCAAATCTTTTGGCGGCGCGCTTCGAAGAGGGCTTCGCATGGCTCCATCAATGAAGCGTCAACCTAAACGAGACCTTGCCAGAACAAGGCGAAGTGGCGGCATTAGGGCGTATGGTTAACCAATTATGGCGAAAGGCGTTTCCGCCAGCGGCTGTGATGCGGCGGACACATCGGATGCCGAGCCGCCGGCTGCACGTCGATCGCGGAGCATGCCGACGCCTTCATCGTAGCCACGAAAGAAGCTTGCAAATCGGCCGAGCAATTGCAGCGCCTGTTTCGCCGGGCCGGCCCTATCGTTCCGCAAGCGTCGGCTCGATGCTTGCTTCTTTTCCGCCTTTCCCGTCGACCGGAGATCGCGATGGCCCATTCCCTGAAGTCCGGCGCTGCGAGCACGGCGCCCATCCGCGGTCCGAACCAGCCCGACCTCGACTCCGAGGTGGTATGGGAGGCGCGCCGGGACCTTGCCGCGACGTTCCGGATGGCGGCGCGCTATGGCTTCGAGGAGGGGATCTGCAATCACTTCTCCGCGCTCGTGCCGGGCTATGACGACCTGTTCATGGTCAATCCCTATGGCTGGGCCTTCCGGGAGCTGACGGCGTCGAAGCTGCTGATCTGCGACTTCCACGGCAATGTCGTGTCCGGCGAGGGCGAGCCCGAGGCCACCGCCTTCTACATCCATGCCCGGATCCACAAGAACATCCCGCGCGCCAAGGTCGCCTTCCATACCCACATGCCCTACGCGACGGCACTCTCGATGACCGAGGGCGATCCGCTGATCTTCGCCGGGCAGACGGCGCTGAAGTTCTACGGCCGCACGGCCGTCGACCGGGACTATAACGGGCTGGCTCTCGACGAGCGCGAGGGCGACCGCATCGCGGCTGCGGTCGGCGGGGCCGACATCGTCTTCATGAAGCATCACGGCGTCATGGTGCTCGGGCCGAACATCGCCGAGGCCTGGGACGATCTCTATTATCTGGAGCGCGCCTGCGAAGTTCAGGCTCTCGCGCTCTCGACGGGGCGCCAGGTGCTGCCGGTCAAGCCGGAGATCGCCGAGGCGGCCTATCGGCAGATGCGCGAGGGTGACCCGGAATCGGCGCGCCTGCATCTGGCCTCGATCCGCCGGCAGCTCGACGCCGAGGAGCCGGCCTATCGCGATTGAGCCGGCAGCATCGCAAAAGCAAAAGCCGCCCGAGATCATCGAGCGGCTTTTTGCGTCATCCCGGGTCAAGCCCGGATGACGGCGTGTTTCCGAGGAAAACCAGTTCGCCTCAGCGCGCCGCGGTCAGCAGGGGCGACCAGGTCGGGTCGGAGGCGAAGGCCGGGGTCGGCACGGGCACTTCGACGCGGCCGGTGATATCGACCATGTACAATTTGCCGCCGGACTGGCCGCCGGGATCGCGGAAGAACATCAGGTACTGGCCGTTCGGGGCCCAGTTCGGCGCCTCGTTGTGGAAGCCCTCGGTCAGGATGCGCTCGCCCGAGCCGTCGGGGCGCATCACGCCGATGGCGAAGCCGCCGCCGCCCTGGCGGGTGAAGGCGATCAGGTCGCCGCGCGGCGACCAGGAGGGCTGCGAGTAGCGGCCCTGGCCGAAGGAGATGCGCTGGCCGTCGCCGCCGGCGGACGACATCACATAGAGCTGCTGCTGGCCGCCGCGGTCACTCTCGAAGACGATCTTCGAGCCGTCGGGCGCATAGGAGGGCGAGGTGTCGATCGCCGCCGTCGAGGTCAGCCGCGTCGTCGAACGCGAGCCGATGTCGATGGCATAGAGATTGGCGTTGCCGCCCTGCTGCAGCGAGAGAACGACGCGCTGGCCATTGGGCGCGAAGCGCGGGCTCGAGCTCATGTCGGGGAAGTTGCCGACGACCTGGCGCTGGCCGGTCTCGATGTTGAGCACCTGCACGCGCGGCTGCTCGCCCTGGCGCTGGGTCATGAAGGTGACGTCCTGCGAGACCGGCGAGTAGCGCGGCGTCACCACAGAGGTGTCGCCATTGGTGAGAAAGCGCACATTGGCGCCGTCCTGGTCCATGATGGCGAGGCGCTTGCGGCGGTTTTCCTTCGGACCGGATTCGTCGACGAAGACGACGCGGGTGTCGAAGAAGCCGCCGAGCCCGGTGACCTTGCTGAAGATGGCGTCCGAGATGATGTGGCCGACGCGGCGGGCATTGCTCGGGTCGGTGAAATATTGCTGGCCGTCGGTCTGCGTGCCGGTCGCGACGTCCCAGAGCCGGAACTCGGCGCGGATGCGGCCGGCCTCGCGCGCGACGCGGCCGGTCACCAGCGCCTGCACGCCGCTGGCCTTCCAGGCGTCGAAGCGCGGCGCCGCGTCGAAGGGCGGGTTCGCCTCCGGGAAGCGGCTCTTGTCGATCGGCGTGAAGTAGCCGCAGCGCTTCAGGTTGTTGGTGATGACACCGGAGACGAGGACGCCGCCTTCGCCGGCGAAGTCGGCGATGGCGATCGGCATCGGCTGGAAGGCGCCGCCGCGCAGGTCGATGACGAGTTCGGCGCGGGCAGCCGTGGGCACCAGCAGCGCGGCACCGGCCGTCGCCAGAAGGCGGCGGCGGGTCGGAGCGGCGGTGAGGAAGGGGAGGGGGGTACGGTCGATCATCGGGGTCACATGACGTCCCTTGCGTCGAAATTGACGACGACATCGCGCCAATCGTCATAATAAGAGGCGAATTGAGCCGGAATGCGCAATGGCGCGCAGCGGCGGGTGGCGGTCAGCGCCGAGTCGGCGGCGACGCGGAAAAGCGGGTCCGCGGAGGAATTGATCACGCCCGGCTGGCCGGCGAGCGAGCCGTCGGTGTTCAGCTTCATCCGGACCGAGGGCACGATATTGCCGTTGCCATGCGCATTGGCGAGCGCGATCGGCACGTTCCAGCACTTCAGGAGCTGATCCTGGATGATGCCGATGAGCTGCGCCCGAAGCGAGGGGCTGAGTTTCTGCGAGGCGCCGCGCTCGGTGCCCAACGAGGCCGTGCGGTTGACCTGTGGCGCCGAGGAGCCGGAAGACTGCGCCTTCTCCTTCGACTGGAGCAGCTTCGCGATATCGCTGGCGTTGAAGTTCTTGGCGATCTCGGCTTCGCGCTTCGCCTTGGCTTCCGCCTCCTGCTTGGCCTTGGCCTCGGCGGCGAGCTTCGCCTTCTGCTCGGCCTCTGCCTTCGCCTTGGCGGCGGCTTCGACCTTCTCCTTCGCGGCCTTGTCGGCTTCGGCCTTGGCGAGCGCCTCGGCCTTGGCCTTTGCGTCAGCCGCGCGCTTGGCGGCCTGGGCTTCCGCTTCCGACTTGGCCTTGGCGGCGGCCTTCGCCTCTTCCTCGGCCTGCTTCGCCTTGGAGGCGATCTCGGCCTCCTCGGCGAGCTTGGCCAGTTCCTCGCGCTTCTGCTCGGCCTCGCGCGCCGCGGCCGCCTCGCTCTTCTGCGGCGGCTGCTTGGCGGGCTCGGGCGGCTTGGTCTCGGGCTTGGGCAGTTCGGCCGAGCGGGTCGGCGGCAGCGGCGCGGAGGCGTTGTCGTCGGCGGTCTTCAACTCGGGCGGACGTGAAGGCGGGGCGGGCGTGTCGGTCTTGGCCTCGCCGGCCTCCTTGCGCTCGACCGTCTCGGATTGGCGCTCGGCGCGGGGCGTCGGCTGGGCCTGCACCTTCTCGGCGCTGCGCTCGCCGCGCGTGACCTGGTTCAGCGCGTTGGGATCGATGATCTCGACGGCGATCGCCTCTTCGTTCTCCGGCAGCGGCGCCGGCGAGGCGAACGCCAGCAGCCCCGCGACGAGGACCGTCGCGTGGCCGAGCGCCGACACCAGCATGC
The DNA here is from genome assembly GCF_057321085.1 of Allobosea sp. RIT-PG3_2. Lineage (NCBI taxonomy): Bacteria > Pseudomonadati > Pseudomonadota > Alphaproteobacteria > Hyphomicrobiales > Alloboseaceae > Allobosea > Allobosea sp. RIT-PG3_2. Next base: position 115,603 of record NZ_JBXWCA010000012.1, read on the forward strand.
CAGGTTCGGAGGTCGTAAGCTTCACGCCCTGAACACCCTTGCTTTCTTCGCTCTCAGCGGCTCGCCGGTTCGGTGACCAGCGCAACCCGCTTGAAGCCTGCCGAGGTGATGGTCGACATCACCGAGGCGACCCGGCCGTAGTCGACCAGCTTGTCGCCGCGCACATAGATGCGTTCGTCGAAGCCCTGCTTCGCCAGGCCCTGCAGCTTGGCGACCAGATCCGGCTCCAGCGTCGGCTGGTCCTGCAGGAAGATCTGGCCCTTGCTGTCGATGGCGATGGTGACCGGCTTCTGGTCGACGTTGATCGGCTTGGCGCCGGTCTGCGGCAGGTCGAGCGGCACGCCGGTCGCGATCAGCGGCGCGGCGACCATGAAGATGATGAGCAACACCAGCATGACGTCGATGAACGGCGTCATGTTGATCTCAGCGATGGCGCCGTGGCGGCGCCCGCGTCGACCCCGGCGGCCTGAGCCCTTTGCGCCTGTGGCGGCGGACATACCCATGCTTTCAGCCCCTCAAGCCGCCATGCGCTCGTCGATCTGCCGCGACAGGATCGCGGAGAACTCGTCGGCGAAGGCCTCGAGCCGGCCTTGAGCCTTGGCGACCTCGGCCTGGAGCTTGTTGTAGGCCATCAGCGCGGGAATCGCGGCGAACAGGCCGATCGCGGTGGCAAAGAGCGCCTCGGCAATGCCGGGGGCGACGACCGCGAGCGAGGAATTCTTGGAGACCGCGATGGCGGTGAAGGAATGCATGATGCCCCAGACCGTGCCGAAGAGGCCGATGAAGGGCGCGGCCGAGGCGATGGTTGAGAGCACGAGGAGCTTCGATTCCAGCCGTTCGGTCTCACGCTGGATGGTGACGTCCAGCACCTTGTCGATGCGCTGCGAGAGGCTGGCGACCGAGCGCCCGCCATTCTCGAAGGAGCGCTTCCACTCCCGCATCGCCGCGACGAAGACGGCGGCCATGTCGTTGACCGGCTTGCCGGCGAGATCGCGATAGAGCTCCTCGAGCGAGCGGCCGGACCAGAACACCTCCTCGAAGGCGTCCATGTCCTTGCGCGTGCGCCGATAGAGCAGCGTCTTGTCGATGATGATCGACCAGCACCAGATCGAGGCGCCGATCAGGCCCAGCATCACCAGCTTGACCACGATGTGAGCATGCCAGAACAGCGTCCAGAACGACATGTCGATCTGCGGCGCGGCCTGCGCAACGTCGGCGGGGTTCATCCTGTCATCCTTCTCACCCAGGCGGTACGACCGACGGCCGAGCCTGCAAGGCCCATGGCCCCGATCCAAACCCCGCCGCTCGCGTCGCGGGAGACCCACGCCGCCGCCCGTTTCGCGATCCGGGGAAATGCCGTACCCCGTCAATCGCGCGCGAATCCGGCGAAAGATGGGCCGAAACGGGGTTTCCCACGGAACACATGCTCCGCAATGAGTTAAGCATCCAGCAAGGTTAATGTGGGGTATACGGCTGGCGCGATGCCTCAAGGGCGCTGAGAGGCAACCTCCGACGACCCCTCTCGGATCGCGTGACGCACGAGCGCTTTACAGATCTGGCGCCGTTCTGGCCGGTATTCCGCGTGGATTCGAGGGACGAGTTCACGAACGACAGAGATGTCGTCAAGGCTGGTTTTCGAGAAAAGCCGGTGATCGGATTCGATCCGCCGGAGGGGCGCACGACCAGCCTCGTGCCTCGAATGGCCGGGCTGGAAGGTCCGAAATTTACCGGTTCAGGGCTCGGGATTTATCTGGATAAGCACCCGCAAGAATTTGGCTGAAACTCTCGGCGGAAGACTCTACTACTGCTCCTGCGGCTATCATCCGCGACAAGATGCTAGAATTGACCCGGAGTTGCTTTCTTAACGGAGAGGTTTCCATGTCGAAGCATATTGGTCTGATTGTTGCGATTTCGATCGCATTGGGGGCGGCCGGTTGCGCCACCACCCCTGAGGTTACCAGCCGAACAGTGATCGTCGCGGGGGTGGGCCCGGTCGATATCGAGCGCCTTACCGTCCGCGTCGTGTCGGTCGATCCGCCCAACCGCGCGGTGGTCGTCGAGCAGCGCGGCTATCGATGGCTCGTCGACGTTCCGCCGGTCTTCGGCAATCTTGAGAATGTCCGCGAGGGAGACATGGTCGAGATCAACCGGGTCGAGGGGGTTGTCGTCGACGTCCGGCGCAACAAGCGTGGTGCGAAGCCCGGGATCACCTACACCGAGGCGGCGAGCGCGCCGTCGTTCCAGAACCTGCCAGAAAAATTCGTCGCACGGTCGGTGACGCTGACGGCGCGGTTCGAACGATTCGACGCGGCCAACAGCGTCGTGAGCTATGTCGGCCCCTTCGGCCCGCGTTCGCTCACCGTCACCGACCCTGACGTGAAGGCGAATCTGCAGAAGCTCCGCCGGGGCGACATGGTGGATCTCAGCTTCGCCGAGGCATTCTACATCGTGCTCAGATAGCATTCGCCGAGGCGCAATGCCTGCCCGGGCTCCGGGCAGGCAGACCCGTTCCGCGTTGGCGATGCGATGTAAGCTCCTGCATGCGACGAAAAAGCCCGCCCCGGCAGACCGGAGCGGGCTCTCATCTGCATCTGCCGTAGCAGGCGTCAGGCGGCGTCGGGCTGCGCCGGAGGATTCGCCGGCGGCTGATTGCGGCGGTCGGCCATGAACTGGTCGAACTCGGACTTGTCGCGAGCCATGCGCAGCCGGTCCAGGAAGTCGTGGAACTCGCGCTGTTCCTCTTCGAGGCGGCGCAGCGTCTCGGCACGGTACTCGTCGAAGGCGCGGTTGCCGCTGGAGGGGCCGCCGCGGCCCCAGCCGCCGAAGCCGCTTCCGAAGCCGCCTTCGCGGCCGGCCATGCGCTCGCGCAGCCGGTCCATCTTGCCCTGAAGACGGCTCATCCGGTGCTCGTACCGGTCTCCTGCGTAACCACAACCCATGCGTCCACTCCAGAACAGAAAGGCCAGGGTCGCCAGACCCAAGGGCCAGAACACGATGAAGCCGAGAACCGCGAAGGCGATCCAGGCACCCTTCCCATATTCGTCAAGCTTGGCGACGATCGGCATTGCTCCCTCACTCTAATGATCGTGAATGTAAATCACATTTACATAAATGGATCCAGCTGCGCCGATTGTCAAGAAGCCTGCCGCCCGGAATTGCTTCAGTCGGGCTTCGCCGCGCCCTTGGGGCCGATGCCGAGGCCCTGGAGATAGATCAGCATGCCGGCCTCGAGCAGCTCGGCTGCCGACATCGGCAGGGGGCGACGGCCGCCATCGGCCCGGCCGAACAGGGCTGCGACGCCGTGCGACATCGCCCAGACATGCAGCGCCATCATCAGGGCCGGCGGGCGCTTGCCCTGCGGCAATTGCGCGATCAGGGCCTCCGCCGCCTGCCGCAGCCCGGCGAAGGCGCGATCGGCCGCCGCGCGCAGCTCCGCGCTGGCATCGAGCGGCACGCCGGCCTCGAACATGGCCGAATAATAGGCCGGCTCGTCATGGGCGAAGGCGAGATAGGCGCGGCCCAGCCGGTGGAACGCGGTCTCGGGATCGGGCTTGCCCTGGTCCCAGGCGCGGGCGAGGGCGGCCTCGAAGGCCTGGAACCCGCGTGTCGCGACATCAGCCAGCAATTCGTCGCGGTCCCGGAAATGGCGATAGGGCGCGGCGGGGCTGACGCCGGCCAAGCGCGCAGCCTCGGCGAAGGTGAAGCCGTTCGGCCCCTTCTCGCCGATCAGCCCGAGCGCGGCCCGCACGAGTTCCTCCTTGAGGTTGCCGTGGTGATAGCCGCGGGGCGTTTCGGGTCGGTCGCGCTTCCAACTCATGTAAGGAGCGCTAACATACGGGCGGCCGGCGCGTCGATGGGCATGCGCGATATCGTCATTCGTCGAGCATCAACCGCTTGCGTAGCTCATCGGGGATACGCCGCGCCCGGCCGGCGCCGACGCAGGCGACCTTGACCGCGGCCGCGATCAGAACCTCCTCGCCGCGCAGCACGCGCTGCTCCAGGTCCATGGTCGCCCCGCGCGCTTCGACCGAGCGGGTCTCGACGGTCAGCAGGTCGTCCATCACGGCAGGGCGGAGGAAATCGATCGTCATCTTGCGCACCGCGAAGCCGAGCGCGGTCTCGCCGTCGAAAAGCTCGCGCTGCTCGATGCCGAGCGCGCGGATCAGCTCGGTGCGCCCGCGCTCCATGAAGCGCAGATAGGAGGCGTGGTAGACGACGCCGGAAAAATCCGTGTCCTCGTAGTAGACACGAATGTCGATGCGGTGGGTCCTGGTCATCTCGCTCCGGCCGTTATCCATCGGTCGGCCACGGCATAGACCATCGTGCGCGCAAGCGGAACGGCCTGGCCGGACGGGAGGCCTGCGACGATCGCGCCCGGAACCCAGCCGTGAAGACGGGCGTTGGCCGTTGCGTAGCCAACTGCAAGGGAGGACATGATGGCCCAATCGACAAAGGCGACGGCGCGGCTGCTCGACAAGACCGAGCTCGATCTCGTCGCCCGCACCCAGCGGGGCGCGATCGGCTCGCTGTCGGCAGATGACTTGCGCGAGCTCGCCACTCAGTTGCGCGAGCGCCGCGACAAGGCGCGCGACGGCGCGCGCCGCCAGAAGCGCGAGATGCGCGGCAAGGCCGAGCCCAAAGGCGCGAAGCCGGCCAGCGACAACAGTGGCACCAAGGCCAAGGCCGACGCGCTGACGGCGGCCTTGAAGCGCGTCGGCGCCGAGCGCACGCGCCGCGCCGAGAAGGAAAGGGCACCCAGCCAGCGCAGCATTGCGCGCAAGGCACTGGCGCTGAAGCAGCGTCAGAATGCCGTGGAACGGCCAAGCAGCCGGACCGCCGGCAAGGGCATGCAGCCGGTCGAGAATCCGAAGGCAGTCAAGTCGGGCGCCCTCAAGGATGCCGGCGCCCGCCCCGCGATGATGCGCGCGAAGATGGCTCGCCGTAGCGGCTGATCCGTCGGAGCGTTCCGGGGACGCGGTTGTCTCAGGCCCTGCGAGCGCTCAGCGCTTGCAGGGCTTGTTCATGAAGGAGCCGCAGTCATAGGGCTTCGAGAGCTCGTCGCGGATCGAATAATCCTTGCCCTCGAAGCGGTTGACGATGTCGTCGATGCGCCATCCGCCGCCTTCCTCGACCATGCGGAACCGCACGGTGACCGGCTTGAAGCTGCGGAAGGTGGCGGTGACCTGTGCCTTGCCGTTCGCCGGCTTCTCGGTGACGGCGACATGCAGCTTCTTCACCTCGCCATCCTGGCCATTGATGAAGGGATCGGCACCGATCTGGCCCATCTCGCCGCTTTCGTCCTGATAGAGATCGTCTCGGGCGAAGAGAGCGGCGAGGCTCTTGCTGAGGAGTCTGTCGCGATGCGGCGGGCGCCAGGGCGGCTGGCCGGAAGCCGCGAGCGTCTTGATGGTGATGGCATAGGCGTCCTTCACCGGCCGGTCCGGAGTTGCCTCGGCCGCGCGGGCCGCGATCGCCAGCAGGGCGGTGAGCCCGGTCAAAGCGAGCGCGAGAGCAAGCTGGCGGATGGCCGCGATCATGGCTCGCTCTCTTCGTCCCCGAACAGGCCGAACTGCGCGGTCTCGCGCGATGGCTCGGGCATGCCGAGATGGCGGAAGGCGTGGGGCGTCAGCAGGCGCCCGCGAGGGGTGCGCTGGATGAAGCCCTGCTGGAGCAGGAAGGGCTCGATGATCTCCTCGATCGCGTCGCGCGGCTCGGAGAGCGAGGCGGCGATGGTCTCGATCCCGACCGGGCCGCCGCCGAAATTGATCGCGACGGTGGTGAGGTAGCGCCGGTCCATCTGGTCGAGGCCGATAGCGTCGACGTCGAGCAGGGAGAGCGCCTTGTCGGCGACCTTTCGGGTGACGATCGGGTCGCCGTCGACGATGGCGAAGTCGCGCACGCGCCGGAGCAGCCGGCCGGCGATGCGCGGCGTGCCCCGGGAGCGCTTGGCGATCTCGTTGGCGCCGTCATCCGACATTGGCACGCCCAATACGCGGGCGCCGCGCGCGACGATGCCCTGCAATTCCTCGACCGTGTAGAACTGCAGGCGGATAGGGATGCCGAAACGGTCGCGCAGCGGCGTCGTCAGCAGGCCCGCGCGGGTGGTGGCGCCGACGAGAGTGAACTTCGGCAAGTCGATCTTGACCGAACGCGCCGCTGGCCCTTCGCCGATGATGAGGTCAAGCTGGTAGTCCTCCATCGCCGGATAGAGGATTTCCTCCACCGCCGGGTTGAGCCGGTGGATCTCGTCGATGAAGAGCACGTCGCGCTCCTCGAGATTGGTGAGCTGGGCGGCGAGATCGCCGGCCTTGGCGATGACCGGCCCCGAGGTCGAGCGGAAATTGACGCCGAGCTCGCGCGCCACGATCTGCGCCAGCGTCGTCTTGCCGAGACCAGGCGGGCCGACGAATAGGACATGGTCGAGCGCGTCGCCACGGCTTTTGGCGGCGTTGATGAAGACCTGGAGATTCGCGCGCGCCGCGGCCTGGCCGGTGAAATCGGCGAGCGAAAGCGGGCGCAGCGATGTTTCGCTGTCGTCCTCGCGGCGTTCGGCCGTCATCAGCCCGGAGCGTTTCGGCTCGCTCACAGCGCGATCTCCAGTTCGAGGGCGTCGTGGATCGGAATGTCCTTGTATCCCGTCTTGATGATGGTCGGCACGACCGAGCGATAGGCGTCGATGGCTTCGAGATAAAGCCCCGAGAGGCGAAAGCCGCGGCGCTGGTAGAAGGTCATGCCGGGCATGTTGTCGTTGGTCAGCATCGCCTTGAGCCTCTTGGCGCCGGCCTTGCGCGCCGAGAAGATGACGGCGTCGAGCATGCGGATCGCCACGCCTTCTCCGGGCTTCAGCGAGTGGAGCGCGCAGAGATAGGCGGTGTCGCCCCTGACCGTCCAGCTCGCCAGCGCGGCCGTCGTGCCGTCAGGCTCGAACAGGCCGAGCGCGTCGATCTCGGCGACGTCGTAGACGTGCAGGCCGATCATCATGCTGTGCGAGCCCCAGCTCGCCAGCATGATCCGCAGGAGCTCGCTCTTGTCGGTGACGATGCGCAGGTCCAGCTCTTCGGGCGCGCTCACTTCGCCAGTTCCTTCAGGCCCAGCTTGATGAGCTGGGCGGTGCCCGCGCCGTCTCCGGCCGCCTTGGCGGCAGCCGCGACCGCCGCGATGGCCTGTGCCTGAGGATAGCCGAGATTGGCGAGCGCCGAGACCGCGTCGGCGATCGGCTGCGGCAGCTTCCTGTCTTCAAGCGCGCCGGAGAGCTGGACGATGCCGGGGTCGATATGGCCGAAGGCCGGTGCCTTGTCCTTGAGCTCGGCGCAGAGGCGCTGGGCCAGCTTGGGGCCGACGCCGGGGGCGCGCGCGATCGCGGCCTTGTCGTTGGTCGCGATGGCGGTGGCGAGCGCACCGGGATCGAGCGTCGAGAGGATCGCGAGCGCGACCTTGGCGCCGACGCCCTGTACCACCTGCATCAGCCGGAACCAGTCCCGCTCGACATCGGACATGAAGCCGTAGAGGCGGATCGCATCCTCGCGGACATGGGTCTCGATCGAGAGCGCTGCCGCCTCGCCGGGCTTGGGCAGGCGCTGCAGCGTGCGCGCCGAGCACTGCACGACATAGCCGACGCCCTGCACGTCGATGATGACGTGGTCCTCGCCGTAGGAATCGATCAGGCCCTTGAGCTTGCCGATCATGGTTGCCGTCCCCCAACGGTCACGTTCAACCCGCCGCGCGCATCTGCGCAACGAGCGCCTTGATGCCGCGATGCTGGGCATGGCAGATCGCGACCGCGAGCGCGTCCGCCGCGTCGGCGGATCTGGTCTCGGCCTTGGGCAGCAGCACGCGGATCATCGCCTGCACCTGCTTCTTGTCGGCGTGGCCGACGCCGACCACGGTCTTCTTGACGAGGTTGGCGGCGTATTCGGCGACGCTGAGGCCCGCGAGCGCGGGCACGACCAGCGCGATGCCGCGGGCCTGGCCGAGTTTCAGCGCCGATTGCGGATCGCGATTGATGAAGGTCTCCTCGACCGCGGCCTCGTGCGGGCTGTGCGCGGCGATGACATGGTGCAGGCCCTCATGCAGCTGCCGCAGGCGCTCGCCGAGGGACAGATTGCCGTCGCTCTCGATGCAGCCGCAGGCGACGAAGGAGAGCTTGCTGCCTTCGGAGACGACGATGCCCCAGCCGGTCTTCCGGAGGCCGGGATCGAGACCGAGGATGCGAATCGCGGGTGCCATGACACGCCCAAACTAGCGGGTGTTTCGGACTTGTCCCATGCGGAACTTGAGTGGAGATGAATTCTCCTCATCGATCCCATCAAAAAGGAAAGCTGTTCTTGCAGGAGGCCGGCAGGCATGTTCGCCAGAGAATTATCCTCTCGCGCCGATGCCATGCCTTTCAGCCTTGCCTCCTTCATGCCCGGCCTGACGGCCGACGGCATCGCCGTCCTGCTGGCCGCTACCCTGCTCGGCGGGCTGGTGCGCGGCTTCACCGGTTTCGGCTTCGCGATGGTGTTCATGCCGCTGGCCTCGATGGTGCTCGGGCCGGTGGCGGCGCTCGGGCTGATCTGGTTCATCGACCTGCCCTTCGCCTTGCCGATCGCGGCGCGCAGTTCCAAGAATGCCGAGTGGAGCGAGATCCTGCCGCTGCTGCTGACGGCGACATTGGCGCTGCCGGCCGGGATCTGGCTGCTGATCTGGCTCGACCGCGAGACGATGCGCTGGCTCCTCGCCCTGCTGGTGCTTCTCGCCGTCGGCCTGATGGCCTCGGGCTGGCGCTATCACGGGCGCCCGACGATCCCGCTATCGCTCGGTGTCGGCGCGCTGTCGGGACTGTTCAACGGCATGGCCTCGATTGGCGGCATGCCGCTCGCGGTGTTCTGGCTCGGTGCGCAGCGCAACGACCGGCACAAGACGCGGGCCAACATGCAGACCTTCTTCGGCGTCTCGACGCTGATCAGCGGCACCGTTCTGTGGTGGAAGGGCATCCTGACCGGCGGCGCGTTGCTGATGGCGGTGCCGCTCTTCGCGGTCTACGGCGTCGGGCTCTGGGCCGGCACGCATGGCTTCCGGCTCGCTTCTGAGCAGAACTTCCGGCGCGGCGCCTATCTGGTGATCTTCTTGAGCGCGCTGATCAGCCTGCCGCTCTGGGATGTGGTGATCGGGCGGTGACAGGAGCCGCGGTGCCTGTTCGCGTCATTCCGGGCAAGCGAAGCGCAGACCCGGAATCCATCGTAGAGCGCAAGTGCCTGTCGATGGATTCCGGATCAGCGCCGCTTTGCGGCTTGTCCGGAATGACGTCGACGGGTTGAAGGAAAGAAGTTCAGGCGCTGAGCTTGGCCATGATGTCGTCGGCGATCTCGAAATTGGCGAAGACGTTCTGGACGTCGTCGTCATTGTCGAGCGCTTCCATCAGCCGCATCATCGAGGCGGCCTTGTCCTCGTCGAGCGGGGCCGTCGTGGTCGGCCGCCAGACGGGCTTGGCCGAGGCCGGGGCGCCGAGCGCGGCTTCGAGGGCCTTGGAGACCTCGTTCAGGCTGTCGAAGGCGCAGAGGATGGTGTGGCCGTTCTCGTCCGAGATCACATCGTCGGCGCCGGCCTCGATCGCGGCGTCCATGATCTTGTCGGCATCGCCGGCCTCCGGCGGATAGGTGATCTCGCCGACGCGGTTGAACATGAAGGAGACGGAGTTGCTCTCACCGAGCGCACCGCCCGCCTTGGTGAAGTAGGAGCGGACGGCCGAGGCGGTGCGGTTGCGGTTGTCGGTGAGCGCCTCGACGATGACGGCGGCGCCGCCGGGACCATAGCCCTCGTAGCGGACCTCATCGTAATTGTCGCCTTCGCCGCCGGCCGCCTTGTTGATGGCGCGCTGGATGTTGTCCTTCGGCATGTTCTCGGCGCGGGCGGCGAGAACGGCCATGCGCAGGCGCGGATTCATGTTGATGTCGGGCATGCCCATCTTGGCGGCCACGGTGATTTCGCGGGCCAGTTTCGAGAACAGCTTGGAGCGCACCGCGTCCTGCTTGCCCTTGCGGTGCATGATGTTCTTGAACTGTGAATGGCCGGCCATGGGGACTCTTTGCCCTCTGAGAAGATGGAACCATGGGAACATCGCCCGCCGGCGCGGGCCGGAGGCGAATGGAACGGCCTTATAGGCGCGGGCTTCCGTGGCAGGCAAGCGTCCGCTGGGCTTCCGGCCGAGAAACGGCGGCGAAGCCGCCGTTAAGCCATTCTTTGCCATAGATGAGCATTATGCCGGCGCCCCGCGGTGACTTCCTGCCGCTACCTTCTCCAGCCCCCGTGACGTCGTGACATCCAACTCCATCGCCGCGCAGGAGCACCGCTTCCAGGCGTTCCGGATCTTCAACGAAGATATCGAACTTCTCGGTTCGCTGGCCGGCTTTGCGCGCGATCGGCTGCCGAAGCTGCTGGAGGAACTGCACGCGCAATTCGCGCCCTGGCCCGAGATCGCGCAGGCCCTGCGCAGGCCCGACGTGCATGAGCGGCGGCTCGCGCATTGGATAAAGCTTGCGTCGGGGAATCTGGGCGAGGGCTACACCGAGTCGGCACGCGGCCTGGCGACCGTGTTTCACGATCGCGGCGTGCCGATCTATGCCGTGGTGATCTGCCACGCGATCGTCTCGAACGCCATCATCGTGGAACTCGGGCTTGACCGCCGGAGCATGATGGGGCTGTCGAGCTTTTGGCAGAGGCGCAAGCTCGATCGGCGCATCGCGATGCGTACAGCGTTGTCCAAGGCGACGCAGCTCGATCTCGAATTGCTGCTGGAAACCTACGCCGTCGTTCAGCAGGAAAGCCGCGACCGCACGCGCCAACAGATCGAGACGTTCGAGATCACCGTCCGGGAAGTGGTGAGCGCGGTGAACGCCAGCGCCGGCAAGGTCGGGCGGCTCGCGGCATCGGTCGAGAACGTTGTGGGGGAAACCAGCGCCCAGGCCGAGCGTGCCGTTGGGGCGGCGGAGAGCGCCTCCGACAACGTCAGCAATGTCGCGACGGCAACGAACGAATTGTCGATTTCGCTCGACCATGTCGCGGCTGAGGTCGTGCGGGCATCGACGATTGCGCATGAGGCCCATGCCGCGGCCCAGAAGACCGACGCCATCGTCAAGAGCCTGGCACATTCGGCGGAGACGATCGGTTCTGTCGTGGAGATGATCCAGACGATCGCCAGCCAGACCAACCTGCTGGCGCTCAACGCCACGATCGAGGCTGCGCGTGCCGGCGAGACGGGCCGCGGCTTCGCCGTCGTCGCAACCGAGGTGAAGCAACTTTCGGCGCGCACGGCCAAGGCCACCGACGAGATCGCGGCCCAGGTCCCGGCCATGCAGGCGGCGACGCGCGAGGCGGTCGCCGCGATCGAGAGTATCGTCGCCTTCGCCAGCCAGGTGAACGGGATCGCGGGTGCGGTCGCGGCCAGCATCGACGAGCAGCGCGCCGCGACCCAGGAGATCGCCCGCAGCGCCGATCAGGCGGCGATGGGCACGCAGGAGAATGCCGAAACCATCGTGCAGTTGAGCGACAGCGCGCAGCAGGCCGGAAAGGCGGTGCATGACGTGCTCGACGTGGCCGGAACGCTGTCCCGTCAGGCGGAGAGCCTGAATCACGCCTTCGACGATCTGATCCGGCAGAACCGCGCGGTTTAGAGCCTGCCGGGCTTGAATGGGACCACAACGTCATTCCGGGGCTTCGCGTCAGCGAAGAGCCCGGAACCCATGAACACTGGATTGGACGAGAAGCCTCGTTGGATCGCGTCTTTCGATGGGCTGGTGTTCATGAGTTCCGGGCTCGGGCCTTCAGCCCGCCCCGGAATGACGGCGTGGTTCCGTGTCAAACCGGCGTGCTTCAGAGCCGTCGGCCGACCTCGTCAGGCTTGCGCCCAGCCCGGCAGGGCCTCGCTGAGATGCGGGCCGACCCGCACCGCCCAGACCGCCTTGGCCAGCCCCGTCGCATCGTCGATCTCGACGGCGACGCCCGACAGCGTGCCTTCGCCGGTTGCCGGCTCCAGCCTTGCGCCAGGTACCTTCTGCAGGAAGCGGCGCACCGGCTCGTCCTTCTGCATGCCGAGCACGGAATCATAATCCCCGCACATGCCGGCATCCGACTGGTAGGCGGTGCCGGCCGGCAGGATGCGGGTGTCGGATGTCGGGGCATGGGTATGCGTGCCGACCACGAGGCTGGCGCGGCCGTCGAGGAAATAGGCCATGGCCTGCTTCTCGCTGGTCGCCTCTGCATGCACGTCGACGATGACGGCATCCGCGACTTCGCCGAGCGGGCAGGCGGCGAGCTCGCGCTCGACCGCGGCGAAGGGATCGTCGAGCGGGTCCATGAAGAGGCGGCCCATGACGTTGACGACGAGGACGCGGGCGCCGTTGCGAGCCTCGATGACGGTCGCGCCGCGGCCGGGCGTGCCGGGCGGATAGTTCGCCGGGCGGATCAGCCTGTCCTGTCTGGTGATGAAGACCAGGGCCTCGCGCTGATCCCAGGAATGGTTGCCGAGGGTGACGACATCGGCGCCCGCCGCCAGGATCTCGTCGCAGATCGCCTCGGTGATGCCGAAGCCGCCGGCGGAATTCTCGCCGTTGATGATGACGCAGTCGAGCTTCCAGGCCTCGCGCAGGGCGGGCAGGCGCTCCTGCACTGCGATCCGGCCGGGGCGGCCGACGATGTCACCGAGGAAAAGCAGACGCATAGAGGGCTCCGAACGCGTGAGATCGCCCACCGCACAAGCCCTCATCCTGAGGAGCGGCCGCAGGCCGCGTCTCGAAGGATGCTCCAGAAGGCACCGGAGACTCCTGGAACATCCTTCGAGACGCCGTTCCTGCGAACGGCTCCTCAGGATGAGGGCTGTGGATTGGCAGTTCCGTCCCACTCCGTGGCCCGAAAGCCCGGCGGAATCAACCGCAGCGAATGGTTTCGCGTTCGGTCACGATCCAGTCGAGGCGCCGGTCGTGAGGCTCGTCGGGGACGGCCTCGATCTCCTGTGCGCCATAGCCGATGCCGATGCTGACGGTGGGGCCGAGCTCCGCAAGGGCGCGATCGTAATAGCCCTTGCCGTAGCCTATGCGGTAGCCGCGCCGGTCGAAGGCGGCGAGCGGCACGATCAGGATGGCGGGCTTCGCCTCGGGCTCGGCCGGAGCCGGAACGAGCGTGCCGAAACCGCCGGGCACGATCGGCTCATAGGGCGCCCAACGGCGAAAGATCATGTGCTTGTCGACGATGGACGGCAGGCAGAGTGGCAGGCCGCGCTCATGCAACGCTTCGAGGATCGGGCGCGGATCGGCCTCGGACCGCATTGGCCAATAGGCGGAAACCGGGCCGGGGCCCTCCCATACGGGCAGCGCGAGGACGCGCGCGGCGATTTCGGAATCCCATTCGAGTCGGTCGTCGATCTCGAGCGCGTCCCGCCGGTCGAGCGAGGCCGCGCGAAGGGCGGCTTTCCGGGGGGAGGGCGTTACAGGCGCATCGGCGGGCATCGTCGTCATGAAGGTTGCGGAGCCACCTCGGCCGTGGAGTTTTGAATCCCGGGACACCTACAGAAGTAGGTGGGCGCCGTGTGTCCGGATCCAGGGACCCGGTCAGGGACAGCTCCCTAGGGAGTCGTATGGGCCCGGGGAATGCTGTCTCGCACGCACCAGGCAGCCCCGCTCAGCCAATGTAAGTAAGCTGCCGGCAAAGCGCCAGAGGCGATTTGCATCCATGCACCGGGATGCCTTGCGCCTCCCGGCAGGGCGAGCCATGAAAGTGTTCATATTTTGGCCGTGGTGCGCAGGTGATATAGACAGGCGCGACATATTCGGAAAACCGGTTTCATCGATGCTTCGTTCGATCCTTGCCCGTCATCTTTCCCGTCCCGGGCTGACGGCGCTCGCCCTCGCTGCGGCGCTTTTCGGCGGCGCCGTGCCGGGTTCGGCGCAGGATGCCGCCGATCTGCTGGTCCGCACCACGCGGCTGGAAAACCAGCTGCGCCAGATGTCTGGCCAGATCGAGCAGCTCCAGTTCGAGAATCGCCGCCTCAGCGAGCAGGTGCGCAAGTTCCAGGAGGACGTCGATTTCCGCCTGAGCGAGAAGGGCGGCGGGCGCTCCGGCGGGGCTGCGCCGGCCCCCATGGCGCCGCCGCCCGCCGGCGGCGCGCCTGCGCCCCAGCGCCAGCGGCGTGGCGATGCTTTCGATCCGACGATGCAGCAGGGCGCGGCTGGCGCGCCGCAGCAGCTCGGCGGCGGCATCGCCGGCATCATCGAGGATGAGTACGGCGGAGGCCCGGCCACCGGTCAGCCGCTCGACCTGCAGGGCGTCGGGAGGCCCGTTCCGCAAGGCGGCCTGTCGCAGGCCATGCCGCGCGGACCGAGCGTCGCCGCCGCCAGCGGGCCGCAGAGCGCGAAGGAAGCCTATGATCTCGCCTTTGCCTCCTTGCAGCGCAAGGAATTCGAGCAGGCGGAGATGGGTTTCCGGCAGTTCCTGCAGAGCTATCCGCGCGACCGGCTGGCGGTCGATGCCACCTACTGGCTGGGCGAGAGCTATCTCCAGCGGCAGCGCTATCGCGAAGCTGCCGAGCAGTTCCTGAAGATTTCGCGGGAATCGCCGAAGGCGACCAAAGCGCCGGACAGCCTGCTGAAACTCGGCATGGCGCTGAACGGGCTCGGAGCCAAGGACCAGGCCTGCGCGACCTATGCCAAGGTCGGTGTCGACTATCCTGCGGCGTCCAATTCCGTGCGTCAGGGCATTGCGCGCGAACGGCGCCGCTCCGGCTGCGCTTGAGCGCGGCATCTCAGAACGAAACGACGATGTCGCCGGTCTCGCCTGTCGAGGCCGGCGAACTCTTTATGGGGCTGGCGTGCGAGGCAGCGCTGCTCGTCGCCGTGTCGGGCGGCCCGGATTCGGTCGCGCTGCTGGCTCTGCTCGCCGAATGGAGGCGGGCCTCCGGCCGGCCAAAGCTCCATGCCGCAACCGTCGACCACGGCTTGCGGCCGGAATCGGCAGAGGAGGCGGTTGCCGTCGGATCGCTCTGTGACCGGCTCGGCATCGAGCACAGGATTTTGCATTGGGACGGGCCGAAGCCTGCCAGTGGCCTCCAAGCCGAAGCCAGACGCGCCCGCTACGCATTGCTGGCGGGCGAGGCGCGGCGGCTTGGCGGGGCGGTGCTGGTCACGGCCCATACGCTCGACGACCAGGCCGAGACGATGCTGATGCGGCTCGCTCATGGCTCCGGCCCATCCGGTCTGGTCGGGATGCGGGACCGTGTCGAGAAGGAAGGTATCGTGCTCGCCCGCCCGCTGCTCGGTGTCCCAAAGGCGCGGCTGGTGGCCACTGCAGAGGCGAGGGGGCTGCCCTTCTTTCGGGACCCGAGCAATGCCGATCCGCGTTTCGAGCGCGTCCGCTGGCGGGGCGCGATGCCGGTGCTGGCGGAACACGGGCTGACGGCCGAGCGCTTCGGGCGCCTCGCCGAGCGAATGGCGCGGCTGGACGCGGGGGCGGCGCAACGTGCGCGGGATGTCTTCGCGGTGGTCCGCATGCCATCGGAACCCCATTCGGAACCCGACGAGCAGCGCCTGCGACTCGACTTCCGGGCTCTGTTGACGGAGCCGGAGGAGATCGTTCTGCGTGTGCTGGCGCTGGCGCTAGAGGGCGTCACGGCCGGTGGTGACGGCTACGGCCGGCTCGAGCGGCTCGAAGAATGCGTGCAAGCCCTGCGCGACGCTGCGAAGGCGGGTTTCGCCATCAGACGGACATTGTCCGGCTGCATTATCGCGCTTGGCCGAGACGGCGTGTTGGCCCTTCGGCGAGAAGGGCCACGGCGACGCGGTGTTCACCCTGCGACATCTTAGTGCCGCCTCCCCATCTGTTTCCCTTGGCAAGGGCGTGTGCCGCACCTAGATTACCTGAGCAAACCCTTGGCCTTATCCGGTTGGACCGGCAGGCCCGATCGGACTGGTGATGAATCCGAATTTTCGTAATTTCGCACTCTGGGTGGTGATCTTCCTGCTCGTGCTGGCTCTGGTGACGCTGTTCCAGAGCCCAAGCCAGCGGGCGAGCACGAACGAAATCCCCTATAGCCAGCTGATCAACGAGGCGGAGGCCGGGCGCGTTTCGAACGTCGTCGTGGCCGGGCAGGAGATTTCCGGCAGCTTCTCCGATGGCCGCAGCTTCGTGACCTATGCGCCTTATGGCGACCCGAACCTGCTGAAGACCATGGCCCAGAAGGGCGTTCAGGTTTCGGCGCGGGCTCCGTCAGAGGGCACGCCCTGGTTCATGGCGCTGCTCGTCAACTCGCTGCCCTTCGTGATCTTCATCGGCCTGTGGATATTCATGTCCCGCCAGATGCAGAACGGCGCCGGCCGGGCGATGGGCTTCGGCAAGTCGAAGGCCAAGCTGCTGACCGAGGCGCATGGCCGCGTCACCTTCGATGATGTCGCGGGCATCGACGAGGCCAAGGAAGACCTGCAGGAGATCGTCGAGTTCCTGCGCGATCCGCAGAAGTTCCAGCGGCTCGGCGGGCGCATTCCGCGCGGCGTGCTGCTCGTCGGCCCTCCCGGTACCGGCAAGACGCTGACGGCCCGCGCCGTCGCCGGCGAAGCCAATGTGCCGTTCTTCACGATCTCGGGCTCCGACTTCGTCGAGATGTTCGTTGGCGTCGGCGCCAGCCGCGTCCGCGACATGTTCGAGCAGGCCAAGAAGAACGCGCCCTGCATCATCTTCATCGACGAGATCGACGCGGTCGGCCGTCATCGCGGCGCCGGCCTCGGCGGCGGCAATGACGAGCGCGAGCAGACGCTGAACCAGCTCCTCGTCGAGATGGACGGCTTCGAGCCGAACGAGGGCGTGATCATCATCGCCGCGACCAACCGTCCGGACGTGCTCGACCCGGCGCTGCTGCGCCCCGGCCGTTTCGACCGCCAGATCGTCGTGCCGAACCCTGATGTCGCCGGCCGCGAGAAGATCCTGAAGGTCCATGTCCGCAAGGTGCCGATGGCGCCGGACGTCGACCTGAAGATCCTCGCCCGCGGCACGCCCGGCTTCTCCGGCGCGGACCTGATGAACCTTGTCAACGAGGCGGCCCTGCTGGCGGCGCGTCGCGGCAAGCGCATGGTCACCCATGCCGAGTTCGAGGACGCCAAGGACAAGGTCATGATGGGCGCCGAGCGCAAATCCATGGCGATGTCCGAGGAAGAGAAGAAGCTGACCGCCTATCACGAGGCGGGCCACGCTATCGTCGGCCTCTACGTTCCCGCCGGCATCCCCGTCCACAAGGCGACGATCATTCCGCGCGGACGTGCGCTCGGCATGGTCAAGTTCCTGCCGGAGGGCGACCGCTACTCGATGAAGTTCAAGGAGTTCACCTCGCAGCTTGCGGTCGCCATGGGCGGGCGCGTGGCGGAGGAGATGACCTTCGGACGCGAGAACGTGACCTCGGGCGCCACCGGCGACATCCAGCAGGCGACCAAGATGGCCAAGGCCATGGTCACGCAGATGGGCTATTCGGACGAGCTCGGCATGGTCGCCTATGGCGACAACCAGGAAGAGGTCTTCCTGGGTATGTCGATGGGCCGCAGCCAGTCGATCTCCGAGTCGACGGCCCAGAAGATCGATGCCGAGGTCAAGCGTCTGGTCGATCAGGGCTATCAGGACGCCAAGACCATCCTGACCGAGCACCATGAGGAGTTCGTCTCGGTGGCCGAGGCGCTGCTCGAGTTCGAGACGCTGACGGGCGAGGAGATCCGCGATCTGATCGCCGGCAAGCGCCCGGTGCGCGATGCCGACGACACGCCGCACGCTCCGCGCGGCTCGGCCGTGCCGAGCGCCGGCAAGGGCCGCAAGCGCGGCGAGCCGGATGCCGGGATGGAGCCGCAGCCCCAGGCCTGAGGCAGACTCGGATAAACGAAAAAGGGCGGCCGAGAGGCCGCCCTTTTTCGTTTATCCAGCTCCGTCATGCTCGGGCTCGACCCGAGCATCTCGTGACGAGAAGGCTCCTGCTCCTCATCTTTCCCGAGATTTTCGGGTCTGCGCTGCGCTCCGCCCGGGAACGACGAGCCCTCCGTCGTGCAGGCCTTCTTCGGCCGCTGTCATGTTCCGTCATAATATGTGACAAGGCGGAAAGGTTTTTTGGCTATAGAACGCGCAAAATCGGGCGCGACAGCCCCTCGGAAACGAATCGCAATGACGCGCAAATATTTCGGGACGGACGGCATTCGCGGACGGGCGAACGGCGTCATCACGCCGGACCTCGCCCTGAAGGTCGGACAGGCCACGGGCCTCGCCTTCCGCCGCGGCGAGCATCGCCACCGGGTCGTGATCGGCAAGGATACGCGGCTTTCCGGCTACATGATCGAATATGCCATGGTCGCCGGCTTTACCGCGGTCGGCATGGACGTGATGCTGCTCGGCCCGATGCCAACACCGGCCGTCGCCATGTTGACGCGCTCGATGCGCGCCGATCTCGGCGTGATGATCTCGGCCTCGCACAACGCCTATGAGGACAACGGCATCAAGCTGTTCGGCCCCGACGGCTACAAGCTCAACGACGAGGTCGAGCGGGAGATCGAGGCATTGATCGATGCCGATCTCGGGCCGCGATTGGCTGCGTCGGCGGGGCTGGGCCGGGCCAAGCGCATCGACAGCGCCGCGGCGCGCTATGTCGAGTTCGCCAAGCGCACCATGCCGCGCAATATGAGCCTCGAGGGCCTGCGCATCGTGCTCGATTGCGCCAACGGCGCCGGCTACAAGGTCGCGCCGGAAGCGCTCTGGGAGCTGGGCGCCGAAGTCATCGTCATCGGCGACGAGCCTGATGGCTTCAACATCAATCGCGAGGTTGGCTCGACCCATCCGGAAGCGCTCGTTGCCAAGGTCCGCGAGCTGCGCGCCGATATCGGCATCGCGCTGGATGGCGACGCGGATCGCGTGCTGATCATCGACGAGCAGGGGCACATCGTCGATGGCGACCAGCTGATGGCAGTGATCGCGCGCTCATGGCTGGAGGACGGACGCCTGTCGGCGCCCGGCATCGTCGCGACCGTGATGTCCAATCTCGGGCTGGAACGCTACCTTGCGGGGCTAGGCCTGTCGCTGGCGCGCACCGCGGTCGGCGACCGCTATGTGCTGGAGCACATGCGCACTCACGGCTTCAATCTTGGCGGCGAGCAATCCGGCCACATCATCCTCTCGGATTTCGGCACGACCGGCGATGGGCTGGTGGCGGCGCTGCAATTGCTCGCAGTGGTCAAGCGGATGGACAAGCCGGTCTCGGAAGTCTGCCATTGCTTCGAGCCGCTGCCGCAGATCCTCAAGAATGTCCGCTACAAGGCGGGCAAGCCGCTGGAGCAGCAGCCGGTGGTCAGCGCGATCGAGGCGGCGAGGCAGTTGCTCGGCGAGAGCGGCCGGCTCGTCATCCGCCCGTCGGGCACCGAGCCGGTGATCCGCGTGATGGCCGAGGGCGACGATCGCGACCTCGTCGAGCGCGCGGTGGACGATGTCGTCGATGCCGTGACGAAGGCGGCGGCCTGAAGCAGATTGAGGGGTAACGGTTCGGGCGTCATTCCGGGCTTCGCGCAGCGAAGAGCCCGGAACCCAGAACCGATGCGCCTGATCGCACGGCACGATCGGCCAAAGCCCATTTTCGGCGAATGGCAACGGTTCTGGGTTCCGGGCTCAGGCCTTTGGCCTGCCCCGGAATGACGCTGGCGTTCTTGCAGCTCGCTCACACCACCGCAGTCAACCCGCCATCGACCATGAGCAGATGGCCGTTGACGTAGTCGGAGGCGGGAGCGGAGAGGAAGATGGCGGCGCCGACCAATTCCCTGGTCTCGCCCCAGCGCCCGGCCGGCGTGCGACTGCAGACCCAGTTCGTGAAGGCCTCGTCCGCGATCAGCGCCGTGTTGATCTCGGTGGCGAAGTAGCCGGGGCCGATGGCATTGGCCTGGATGTTGTGCTTGCCGAGCTCGGCTGCGAGACCCCGCGTCATCATCTTCACCGCGCCCTTCGAGGCGGTGTAGGGGATGATGGTGGCGCGGCCGAGTTCGCTCATCACCGAGCCGATATTGATGATCTTGCCGCGCTTGCGTGGCACCATCCGCTTCGTCACGGCCTGGGTGACGTAGAAGACCGAATGCAGGTTGGTGTTCATCACCTCATGCCAGCCCTCGACCGGGAATTCGGTGATCGGCGCGCGCTTCTGCATGCCGGCATTGTTGATGAGGATGTCGATGGGGCCGATATCGGCCTCGATCGCGGCGATGCCGGCCTCGACCGCCCGGTGATCGGTGACGTCGAAGGCGGCGATGGAGGCCTTGCGGCCGGCCTGGCTAAGCGCCTGCTGTGCCCGTTCGAGCTTGCCCTTGTCGCGGCCGTTCAGCACCACATGGGCGCCGGCCTCCGACAGGCCTTCCGCAAGCGCAAGGCCGATGCCCTGGCCCGAGCCGGTGACGAGCGCGATCTTGCCTTCGAGACTGAACAGCGACAGCGACATGGCGTATCCTCGCAGAGTGCTCCGGCGGGGAGCAGTTTCGGTTTGCGCACAACCTGCATCCTTCGGTAAGCAGGTTTCAAACGATTAGACAATGGTTGCGGACGCGGTTCGGCAACAGAGCGGGAGCGAGACATGCGTGCCGTCTTCATTCATGGCGAGAAGGACCTGCGCGTCGAGGCTACGACAGCGCCCGAGCTCGGGCCCCACGACGTCAGGGTGCGGATCGAGGCCGGCGGCATCTGCGGCTCGGATCTGCATTATTATCTTCATGGCGGTTTCGGCACGATCCGCGTGCGCGAGCCGATGATCCTGGGCCATGAGATCGCAGGCCGGGTCGAGGCGGTCGGCGGCGAGGTCTCGCGTGTGCAGCCGGGCGACCGTGTGGCGGTCAATCCGAGCCGGGCCTGCGGCCATTGCCGCTATTGCCAGATGGGCCTGCAGCAGCACTGCACCGACATGCAGTTCTACGGCTCGGCGATGCGCTTCCCGCATGTGCAGGGCGGTTTCCGCGATGTGCTGGTCGTCGAGGAGCGGCAGGCTGTGAAGGTGGCGCCGCATGTCACGGCAGCCGAGGCGGCCTTCGCCGAGCCGCTTTCGGTCTGCCTGCATGCCGCCAAGCGCGCCGGCCCGCTGCTCGGCAAGCGCGTGCTGGTAACGGGCTCCGGGCCGATCGGGGCGCTCACCATCGTCGCGGCGAAGGCGGCGGGCGCCGCCGAGATCGTGGCGACGGACGTGGTCGACGGTCCCCTGCCGATCGCGCGCAAGATGGGCGCGACCGCGACGATCAATGTCGCGGCCGAACCTGAACGGCTGAAAGCGGAGTATGGAGCGGAGAAGGGTGCCTTCGACGTCATGTTCGAGGCATCCGGCAATCAGCATGCATTGAGCGGCGCCTTCGACGTGATCAGGCCGGGCGGCGTCATCGTCCAGATCGGCGTCGGCGGCCAGTTCACCCTGCCGATGAATGTCGTCGTCGCCAAGGAGTTCGACCTGCGCGGCTCCTTCCGCTTCCACGAGGAATTCGACTGGGCGGTGGCGATGATCGGCTCGGGCAATATCGACCTCTCGCCGCTGCTGACCGCGACGATTCCCGTCGACCGCGCGGTCGAGGCCTTCGACCTTGCCGCCGACAAGTCGAAGGCGATCAAGGTGCAGCTCGACTTCGCCTGAGGGACGCCGAGGGTCATTCGCGGGCGAAGCGCAGCGAGGCCCGAGACTCTCACGCAGAATGAGGTACCGGAGCCTCGTTCTGGAAGAGATGCTCGGGTCAAGCCCGAGCATGACGGCGGCATAGCGACGACCTAGAACAGTCCTTCGATCCGTCCCTGAGCGTCGATATGGATGCGCTCGGCCGCCGGCTCGCGGGGCAGGCCGGGCATCGTCATGATGTCCCCGCAGATCGCGACGACGAAGCCGGCGCCGGCCGAGAGCCTGAGTTCGCGCAACGGCACGATATGGCCGGAGGGCGCGCCGCGCAGCGTCGGGTCGGCCGAGAAGGAATACTGGGTCTTGGCGACGCAGATCGGCAGGTCGCCGAAGCCGGCCGCCTCAAGTTCCGCGAAGCGCGCCTGCAGTTTCGCATCGACGCTCACGCTTTCGGCGCCGTAGATCTCGCGCGCGACCGTCTCCAGCTTCTGCCGGAGCGGCATGGCGTCGGGGTAAAGCGGCGCGAAATCGGCTTCGCCCTCATCGGCGAGCGCGGCGACCTTGCGCGCCAGCTCTTCGGCGCCGGCGCCGCCCTCGGCCCAGTGCCGGCAGATCACCGCCTCGACGCCGAGATGGTTGCGGCAGTAGTTGCGGATCAGCTCGTGTTCGGCAGCGGTGTCGGTGGTGAAGTGGTTGATCGCGACGATCGGCGGCACGCCGAACTTGCGGACGTTGCCGACATGGCGGGTGAGGTTTGAGAGACCCGCTTCCAGTGCCTTGAGATTTTCCTGCCCGAGAGCGTCCTTGGCAACGCCGCCATGCATCTTGAGGGCGCGGACCGTCGCGACGACGACGGCGGCGGCGGGCTTCAGCCCGGCCTTGCGGCATTTGATGTCGAAGAACTTCTCGGCGCCGAGATCGGCACCGAAGCCGGCCTCGGTGACGACGTAATCGGCGAGCTTCAGCGCCGCGCGGGTGGCGATCACCGAATTGCAGCCATGGGCGATGTTGGCGAAGGGGCCGCCATGGACGAAGGCGGGCGTGCCTTCCAGCGTCTGCACGAGGTTCGGCATCAGCGCGTCCTTGAGCAGCACGCTCATCGCGCCGGTCGCCTTGATGTCGGCGGCGGTGACCAGGCGCTTGTCACGGGTGCGGCCGACGACGATGCGGCCGAGTCGGGCTTCGAGATCGGCGGAATCCTGTGCCAGGCAGAAGATCGCCATCACCTCCGAGGCGACGGTGATGTCGAAGCCGTCCTCGCGCGGGAAGCCGTTGCCGGGCCCGCCGAGCGAGGAGACGGTCGCGCGTAGCGCCCGGTCGTTCATGTCGAGCACGCGGCGCCAGGCGATATAGCGCGTGTCGAGCCCGAGGGCGTTGCCCCAATAGACATGGTTGTCGACCATGGCGGCGAGCAGGTTGTGAGCGCTGGTGATGGCGTGGAAATCGCCGGTGAAGTGCAGGTTGATCTGCTCCATCGGCACGACCTGGGCGTAGCCGCCGCCGGCGGCGCCGCCCTTGACCCCGAAGCAGGGGCCGAGCGAGGGCTCGCGCAGGGCGATCAGGGTGCGCTTGCCGATGCGCGAGAGGCCGTCGCCGAGGCCCACGGTCGTCGTGGTCTTGCCCTCGCCGGCCGGCGTCGGGCTGATCGCCGTGACCAGGATGAGCTTGCCGTCCGGCCGCGCCTGAAAGCCCGGAATGGCGTGGGTGTCGATCTTGGCGATATGCTTGCCGTACGGGTTGAGCGCTTCGGTGGGGATGCCCGCCTTTCCGGCGATGGCGGCGATGGGCTGAAGCGTCGCGGCGCGCGCGATCTCGATATCGGTCGGCATCCGTCCTCGCGGAGATTGTGCTGGCTCCGCGCCTCCCGGCGCGGCGGCGGCGACACTGGCGCGAAACGCCCGGCGCCGCCAGCGCTTTTGCCGCGATGGCAGCCATGATGCACAGGCCGAAATGTCTTTTGACACAAGAGGTGCCGGCCGCGACTGCTACTGGCTTCGAGTCGGCGTCGGCAGCGCATATGGCGGCTTGCAGAGGCCCGGAACAGGCAGTTACCAATGCTGGCGCAGATGGTTTGCGACTTCGCATTCTGGTCGGCTGGGGGATACGACCATGAAGCAGCCAGCCTGGCCTGCTGGGAAGGGCGAGATCGCAGCATTGCTGCGCGGCTGGACCGGCAGCGAAACCACGCTCGGCGCGCCCGCCGACTGGCCGCCGCATCTCCGCAACGCTCTGCAGCTCATCCTGCTTTCGCCCTCGGCCATGACGCTGCTCTGGGGCGAGCAGGGCCTGATGTTCTACAACGATGCCTATGCGGTCATTGCCGGCGCGCGGCATCCGGCCATTCTCGGTGTCGGCGTCTTCGAGGCGTGGCCCGAGGTCGAAGCGTTCAATCGCCAGGTGATGGCAAGCGTCTTCGCCGGAGAGTCGCCATCGTACCGCGACGTGCCGTTCGTCTTCTACCGCACCGGTTTGGCGGAGGAGGTCTGGCTGAACGTCGACTACAGCCCGATCCTCGGCGAGGCCGGCGCTGTCGACGGCGTGCTGGCGATCGTCACCGAGACGACGGAGCGCGTGCGTGCCGAGCAGACACTGCGGCGACGCGAGCAGGAATTGGCCCGGGTCCAGAAGATCGGCCGCGTCGGCGGGCTCGAAGTCAATCTGCGCTCCGGCTTCCACAATCGCCGATCGCCGGAATACCTGCTGATCCACGGGCTGCCGCCGGAAGCGGCCGAGGAAACGCATGAGGATTGGGTCCGGCGCATCCACCCCGACGAGCGCCTGGCGGTCGAGGCCCATTTTCGCGAAGCGGTGCAGGGAACGGCGACCGAGTATCAGGCGGAATATCGTATCGTCAGGCCTTCGGACGGACAGCTGCGCTGGATCTCGGCGATCGCGCAGATCGAGCGGGACGAGAACGGGCAGGCGGTGCGTCTCGTCGGGGCGCATCTGGATGTGACCGAGCGCAAGGAGGCCGAGGCCGAGCAGCGGCTGCTGATGCAGGAGCTGGCGCACCGTGTGAAGAACACCATGGCGATGATCCAGGCGCTGGCCTCGCAGACCCTGCGCAGTGCGAGCACGCTCGAGGGGGCGCGCGAAACCTTCGGCGCACGCCTGGCGGCGCTTTCGCGAGCCCATGACCTGCTGGTCGGCGGCCGGCGTGCGGACGCGAGCGTGGCCGACATCGCTCAGAGCATCATCGCCCTCCAGGGCGATGCGCAGCGCTTCCGCATCCACGGCACCACGGTGGTGCTGGGCCCGAAGCCGGCGCTCGCGCTCACCCTCATCCTCCACGAACTGACGACCAATGCTGTCAAATACGGCGCTCTCTCCAACGAGGCCGGCATCGTGACGCTGAGCTGGGGCGTGGACGAGATCGAGGGCGTCAAGCAGTTCCGCCTGCGCTGGCAGGAGAGTGGCGGACCGCCTGTGTCGCCGCCTTCGCGCAAGGGCTTCGGCACTCGCCTGATCGAGCGCTCCTTCCCGGCCGTACGCGCCGGCACCACCACGGCCTATCTCCGGGAAGGGTTGGTCTTCACGCTCGACGCGCCCTTCGAGGCCTTCAGCGGCGGCGAGAACGAGGCCGGCGCCTGAGGTGCAGGCGCCGGCAAAGCCCGATCAGCCGGCGAGGCGGGCATTCTGCGGGAACAGGAACTTCCGCGCCTCGTCGTCGAACTCCGTCTTGAAAGCGAACTGATCCTTCAGTGCCACGGCGCGCTGGGCCGCGGGCCGGGCCGAGATTTCGTCGAGATGGCGCTTCACATGCGGGAACATCTCGGGCCACACGTCGCCGATCGCGAAGGACAGCCGCGTCGCCCAGCCCCAGACGGACATGTCGACGAGCGTGTAGCGGTCCCCGAGCATATAGCGGCGCTTGCCGAGCAGTTCGTCGATGATGCCCCAGTGGCGCTCCGCCTCGCGGGCGTAGCGGTTGATGGCGTAGGGGATCTTCTCCGGCGCGAAACGGCTGAAATGCACGGCCTGGCCGCAATAGGGGCCGATGCCTGTGGCGACGAACATCAGCCAGGACAGCATATCGCCGCGCGCCTTCGGCGTATCCTCGGGCAGGAACTGCCCGGTCTTCTCGGCGAGGTAGAGCAGGATCGCGTTCGAGTCGAAGACGGTGACGTCGCCGTCGGTCAGGGCCGGCGTCTTGGCGTTGGGGTTGATCGCGAGGAATTCCGGCTTGAACTGCTCGCCCTTGCGGGTGTCGACCGGCACCATCTCGTAGGGCAGGCCGGCCTCCTCCAGAAACAGCGCCACCTTCGCGGGGTTGGGCGAGGGGTGGTAGTAGAGCTTGATCATGTTGGCTCCTCGGCGGCGTTCAGGCCTGTCTCAATCCGGCGACATAGGAGACGAGATCGGTCAGCGCGGCAATGGTCGCATCGGCCTGGAAGCCGAGCTGCTCCGGCTGCATCCTGAGCGCCTTGAACATCAGCGCGGGGTCGATCGTGGCGGCGGCTTCGAGCTCGCTGCGCAGCCTGCCTGCCGACACACGCTCGATGCGGGCGACATGGAAGCCGTGCGCCTTGGCGCCGGCGATGTCGAAGCCGTTGGAGGAGACGAAGAGGATCTCCTCGCGGGCGAGGCCGAGCCGCTTCTCGACATGGGCGTAGCCGCGCGGATCGGGCTTGTAGACGCCGATCTCGTCGACGCTGATCACGGTTTCCAGCAGTTCGCCGATGCCGGCATGCGCGACGAGCCGCTTCAGCATGGCTGGGCTGCCGTTCGAGAAGATGGCAAGGCGGTGCGAGGCGAGCCCCTCCAGCGCCGTGCGCGCCTCCGGGTAAAGCGCGAGCGCGTCATAGGCTTCGGCGATCCGGGTGACGAGGTCCGGCGGTGCGGAGAGGCCGAGCGTCCTCAGGCTGAAATCGAGCGAGTCGCGCGTGACCGTCCAGAAATCCTCATAGCGGCCCATCAGGGCGCGCAGCCAGGTGTATTCGAGCTGTTTCAGCCGCCAGATCTGGGTGATCGTCGCGCCATGTCCGGGAAAGGCCGCGTCGGTGATGCCAGCCACGGATTGCACGTCGAAGAGCGTGCCGTAGGCATCGAAAACCAGCGCCTTGATCGTCATCGCTGTCCTCCGTCGGGGCTTCGCCGCGGTCCTGCCGCTTTCTTAGCACTCGCATTGACGGCGCGGTGCGTGATATCCGCACAACCATCCTTCACAGACGCCGACAGGTTCAGCCGATGCCGCCTCGCCCCGTGATGCTGATGATCCTCGATGGCTGGGGCTGGCGCGAGGAGAGCGAGAACAACGCGGTCCGGCTGGCTGCGACCCCCAATTTCGACCGCTTCTGGGCGAGCTGTCCGCATGCCTTCCTGCGGACCTCCGGGCTCGATGTCGGCCTTCCGGAAGGGCAGATGGGCAATTCCGAGGTCGGGCATCTCAATCTCGGCGCCGGCCGCGTGGTGATGCAGGACCTGCCGCGGATCAACCAAGCGATCACCGATGGTTCGATCGCGGCGGCGCTTGCGGCAACCGGCCTCGTCGACGGACTGAAGGCGAGCGGCGGCGCCTGCCATCTACTCGGCCTGGTGTCACCGGGCGGCGTCCATGCCCATCAGGACCATGCGGTGGCATTGGCCGGCATCCTGGTCAGCCAGGGCATTCGGGTCCGTGTCCACGTCTTCACCGACGGGCGCGATACGCCGCCGCAGTCGGCAGCGGATTACGTCAGGGCCTTCGCGGCGGCCTTGCCGCCGGAGGCCGTGATCGCCAGCGTCTCCGGCCGCTATTACGCCATGGACCGCGACAACCGCTGGGAGCGCGTCGAGAAGGCCTGGCGCGCCATGGTGCTGGGGGAGGGCGCTGCATTCGCCACGGCCGACGCGGCGATCGCGGCCGCCTATGCGCAGGATGTCACCGACGAGTTCATCGTCCCGGCCGCGATCGGCGGCTATGCCGGCATGCGGGGTGGCGATGGCCTGCTCAGCTTCAATTTCCGCTCCGACCGCATTCGCGAGATCCTCGGCGCGGTGCTGGAGCCAGACTTCGCCGGGTTCATGCGCCCGCGCCGGCCGCAATTGGTCAAGGCCGTCAGCATGACCTCCTACAGCGCCGAGCTCGACAAGGTCATGCCGATGCTGTTCGCAGCCCAGACGCTCGCCGAGGGGCTGGGCGAGACGGTGGCCAAGGCAGGCCTCAAGCAGGTCCGCATGGCGGAGACCGAGAAATATCCGCACGTCACCTATTTCTTCAACGGCGGCGAGGAGACGCCCTATCCCGGCGAGGATCGGGTGATGGCGCCTTCGCCCAAGGTCGCGACCTACGATTTGCAGCCGGAGATGTCGGCGCCGGAGCTGACCGCGAAGGCGGTCGAGGCGATCGATTCCGGGCGCTACGACCTCGTCGTGCTGAATTTCGCCAATGCCGACATGGTCGGTCATACCGGCGTGCTGGCGGCCGCGATCAAGGCGGTCGAGACGGTCGATGCCGGGCTGGGCGCCATCGCGGATGCCGTGCAGCGGGCGGGCGGCGCGCTGCTCGTCACCGCCGACCACGGAAATGCCGAGCTGATGGTCGATCCGCTGACCGGCAAGCCGCATACGGCGCACACCACCAACCCGGTGCCGCTGATGCTGATCGGCGGGCAGGCCGGAGCCCTGGCGGACGGGCGCCTCGCCGACATCTCGCCGACGCTGCTGGCACTGATGGGCCTGGAGCAACCCGCCGAGATGACAGGGCGGTCGCTGCTGCGCTGAAGCGAGCGGACCGGCAACGCAAAACGGCGCGGAAGTGATCCGCGCCGTTTTGGTTTCAGGTTGTGGAGGCCGTGTCAGTACTTGCGCACGACCGGCGGCGCGTAGGCGACCGGCTCCGGCGTGCCGCAGCAGTTCGGGTCGCCGAAGTTCCAGCGCATGCCGATGCGGAAATCGTGGCTGTCGATGTTCCTGGACTTGAGCGGGGCGTAGATATCGCCGTTGAAGGCGTTGACGATCCGGCCCGACTGGGCGTCGCCGAGGTTGAGATAGCGGTAGCCCAGCTCGAGCGTGAGGTTCTTGTTCACCTCGTATCCGAGGCCGGCCATGAGTGCCCAGGCGAGATCGGTCTTGGTGCCGTTGCTGGCATAGCCAAGCGTCGGGAAGCCGGCGACGGAGCCCTGATCGGTCAGACCGCTGATGCGGTTCTGGGAAAAGCCGATGCCGGCGCCGATATAGGGCGTCAGGCAGTTCCAGGTGCCGAGGTCGAAATAGCCGTTGAACAGGGTGACCAGCGAAGACAGGTTGCCCTTGTAGGTGTTGGTCTGGTTGTCGTTGATGAAGGGGTTGAAAACGATGTCGTTCACCCCGATCGACGACGAGCCGCGATATTCGCCGGTGATGTCGAAGCGCAGCCAGTTGTTGAAGCGATAGCCGACGCCGAGGCCGGCAAAGAAAGCCGAATTGTCGGTCTGGCCGAAGAAGCTGCCGCCGAACTGGACGACGTCGTCCTGGTGGTACCTGCCGATGGTCTGGACGCCGACGCCGATATCGCCGCGCAGATAGAAGCCGCTGGAGATCGTGCCCTTGAGGCCAAGCGGCTCCGGCGGGGGCGGCGGGGCGTAAGCAAGATCGGCAGCATGGGCCGCGGCGGATGCGCCGAGGGCCAAGCCGCCCGCCAGCGCGAGAGTTTTCAGGCTGCCCATGGCAGTGTCCTTCGCGTTTGCGCGGCGCAAAAACGCAGCCCGCGCGAGTTACCAACAGGAAGGACCTTGGCAGAGATTTCTTAAATGACCCTTAACCCTAACGGCTAACCTTACTTTTGCCTGAAGATGGCCGCGAATGTTAACGGAACTTCACTATTTCTGGTCTGCTGTCGGGATAGAAGCGGAGGTGCGAACGCTGGCGGCCGAATTTGCGCCAGGCTCCAGCGGTGACCGCCGGTCTGTCAGGGCGATGCGGCGGCGCGGGAAAGGCGCCGCTCCTACCCCTGGCAGGTCAAGGTCGCATTCAGCTTGCTGCGGATGAGCGACAGCGACATGCTCCTGAAGAAGCTGTGAAAGCGTTGCGGCGCGCGGAAAACCAGCCTGTCGCCGTCCTCCCAGACCGGAACGACGGTGCCGCTAAGGCGCGCGGACATCGCGGCAAGCCGCATTTTGTCGATAGCCGCTTCCTGGGCGACGCGCGTCTGCGTCCCGAAAGAACTCTCGACCGGAACGATCACGAAATAGTTTCCGCACTCATTGACGTGAGCGATCTGCAAATCCGCCATCGATAGGCCACGCCCCATTTGGCCCCCCGGCGAGATGTGGCCCTAAATTACCTTAAGTCACATCCTTCATTTGGATGAACTATTTCGCAGGGGGACAAAGGGGAAGAGAAATTCCACCCTGGCATGTTCTTCCCGCGCCGGTAGCGATGCTGGCCACGGGCCCCGTCGCTAAGCAGGCGAGAGCCGGCTGTTCGCGCGGGTGCTTAGCTCGCGGCCTTACCGGCCGCCTTGCGGGCCTTGGCCGCCATGTCCTCGAATTCCTGGCGGATCTTTTCGATCTTCTCTTCATCCAGCTCTTCGAGATCGAGCAGCTCTTCGCGCGCGCCCTCCAGCTTCCAGATCAGCTCATCGAGCTTGATCTGCATCGCCGCCGTGTCGCGGTTCTGGCTGTTCTGGATGATGAAGACCATCAGGAACGTGACGATGGTGGTCGAGGTGTTGATGACGAGCTGCCAGGTGTCGTTGAAGCTGAAGATCGGCCCGGAAAGTGCCCACACCACGATGAGGGCGCCGGCGCCGAAGAAGGTCTGCGGCTT
Organism: Allobosea sp. RIT-PG3_2; assembly: GCF_057321085.1. Classification (NCBI taxonomy): domain Bacteria; kingdom Pseudomonadati; phylum Pseudomonadota; class Alphaproteobacteria; order Hyphomicrobiales; family Alloboseaceae; genus Allobosea; species Allobosea sp. RIT-PG3_2. The sequence continues at coordinate 145,940 of NZ_JBXWCA010000012.1, forward strand.
GCCGGCCCAATGAGCGACCCATTGCGAAAGGCGGGTGAAGAGCGAGCGGTCGCTTTGCGGCAGACGGCGCTTGGCCATGGTGAGATTCCCCCGTGCCGATCAAGGCTGTCCTGACAGCCCCAACGCAGCCGAGAAGCGACCGTTCCCGCTATGCGAACCGACTAGGCGACCAGACGCTCGGCGTGCCAGGCGACATGCTGCGCCATGAAGGTCGAGATGAAGCTGTAGGAATGATCGTAGCCGTCCCGCATCGTCAGCTGCAGCGGGATGCCGGCCGTGGCGCAGGCGATCTCGAGCAACTGTGGGCGCAGGCCCTCTTCGAGGAAGCCGTCGGCTGTGCCCTGATCGACCAGGAGATCGGGGATGCGATGTCCGTCCGCGATCAGCAAGGTCGAGTCGTAGGCGCGCCAGGTCGTCTCGTCCGGGCCGAGATATTTCTGAAAGGCCGGGCGCGACCAGCCGGCGGTCGAAGGCTGGGCGATAGGGGCGAAAGCGGAGACCGAGCGGTAGCGATCCGGATTCTTCAGCGCCAGTGTGATCGCGCCATGCCCACCCATGGAATGGCCGAAGATGCCCTGCCGGCTCATGTCGAGAGGAAAGTTCTTGGCGACGAGGGCCGGGAGCTCGTCGCGGATATAGCTCTCCATCCGGTAGTTGCGGGCATAGGGCTCCTGCGTGGCGTCGAGATAGAAGCCGGCGCCGGACCCGAACTGCCAGTTGTCCGGCTCGTCGGGAATGTTCTCGCCGCGCGGGCTGGTGTCCGGGCAGACGATCGCGATGCCATTGGCGGCTGCCGCGGCGCGGTACTCGCCCTTGTCCACGACGTTCTGATGCGTGCAGGTCAACCCCGACAGATACCAGAGCACCGGCACCGGCCCGTCCTCGATCTGGTGCGGCAGGTAGATCGCGAAGTTCATCGGACAGGCGCAGGCCGTGCTTTCGTGACGGTAGATGCGCTGTGAGCCGCCGAAGGCCTTCGAGGAGGAGAGGAGTTCCATGCGGTGTCCTTTCGATCGAGCTTCCGCGGCAGGGCAATTACACCCGCGCCGTCATTCCTGACGCAGCGAAGCGGAGATCCGGAATCCATCGTAGAGTGCGGTCGAGCCCTATGATGGATCCCGGATCGGCGCGGCTGTGCCGCTTGTCCGGGATGACGCCGTGTTTCCGTGCCCTATGGATAAGGCCAGAAAGCGGCGCCTCAGTAGACCACCACGCTCCGGATCGACTTGCCCTCATGCATGAGGTCGAAGCCGTGGTTGATCTCGTCCAGGCTCAGCTTGTGCGTGATCAGGTCGTCGATGTTGATCTTCCCCTCCATGTACCAGTCGACGATCTTCGGCACGTCGGTGCGCCCGCGCGCGCCGCCGAAAGCCGTGCCCTTCCAGACGCGGCCGGTGACGAGCTGGAACGGCCGGGTGGCGATCTCCTTGCCGGCTTCGGCGACGCCGATGACGATCGATTCACCCCAGCCGCGATGGCAGCATTCGAGCGCCTGGCGCATCACATTGGTATTGCCGGTGGCGTCGAAGGAGAAGTCGGCACCGCCGCCGGTGAGGTCGACGATCGCCTGCACGACCTTGTCGTTGCCGATCTCGGCCGGGTTGATGAAGTCGGTCATGCCGAACTTGCGCGCCATCTCCTGCTTGGCCGGATTGATGTCGACGCCGATGATCTTGTCGGCGCCGACCATGCGGGCGCCCTGGATCACATTGAGGCCGATGCCGCCGAGGCCGAAGACCACGACATTGGCACCCGGCCAGACCTTCGCCGTGTAGATGACGGCACCGATGCCGGTGGTGACGCCGCAGCCGATGTAGCAGATCTTGTCGAAGGGTGCGTCCTCCCGGACCTTCGCCAACGCGATCTCGGGCAGCACGGTGAAGTTCGCGAAGGTCGAGCAACCCATGTAGTGGAACACCTCGCCGCCGTCGCAGGAGAAGCGGCTCGTGCCATCGGGCATGACGCCCTGGCCCTGGGTGGCGCGGATCGAGGTGCAGAGGTTGGTCCGGCGCGACAGGCAGGACTTACAGTTGCGGCATTCCGGCGTGTAGAGCGGGATGACGTGATCGCCGGGTTTCAGCGTGGTGACGCCGGCGCCGACCTCGCGCACGATGCCGGCGCCCTCATGGCCGAGGATCGCCGGGAATTTGCCCTCCGAATCGAGGCCCGACAGCGTGTAGGCGTCGGTGTGGCAGATGCCGGTGGCCATCACCTCGACGAGGACCTCGCCGGCCTTGGGCCCGCCGATCTCGATGGTTTCGATGGTGAGCGGCTTGCCGGCTTCCCAGGCAACGGCTGCACGGGTCTTCATCGGGCGGTTCCTTCTTTTCGAGCGTTCATTTCAGATAGGGGCGGATGACCCGCATGATCGCGGCGATCTCGTCGTCTCCGGCTTCCGCCTTCGCGGCCTCGGCCGGGCGGGCCATGGTCTCGCGCAGATGGCTTTCGAGGACCTCGGCCATCAGCCCCGTCGCGGCACCGCGCAGCGCCGCGAGCTGCTGCAGCAGGGCGCCGCATTCCTCGCCGCGCTCCACGGCCGCGATCAGGGCGTCGGTCTGCCCCCTGATCCGGCGCAGCCGCGTGACGGCGCGCTTCTTCTCTTCAGGCGTATGAGGCATGCGAGGGCGCGCCGTGGTTTCTATCCGCCGCGACGCTAGGTACTCAGGGGGAGTATGTCAACGCAGACGGCGCGACGGCAACGGAAAAGGGCGGCAGCGTTGCCGCTGCCGCCCCTGCGCAGGCGTCTAATTCCGACAGGGGTCAGAAGCTGTAGCCGAGCTTCACCTTGACGAGATGCTGGCTGAAATTGGTCAGGTCGAGATCGCCGGGCTGGTCCTTGGCCTTGCCCGCGACCTGGATGTTGTAGGCGGCGGAGAGGGCGAGCTGCTTGGTCGCCTGCCAGAACACGCCGGGGCCGGCGAAAGTGGCATAGCCCGACTCGTTGCCGAAGCCGAGATCGTTATGGGCGCGCATGTGGCGGACTTCGCCGCTCAGATAGAGCCCGTCCAGGACCTGCCAGGCGAGCGAGCCGCCGACCGTGAAGGTCGAGGAGCGCTGGTAGGGCGAGGGGCCGGTCCAGGTCAGATCCTGCGAGAGGTTGAGCGCGGCGTAGAGCTTGCCCGGGATCAGCGCCTTGTCGGCGAAGATGCGCAGGCCGGTGTTGTAGGTGGTGAAGCGGCCGGCGCCGTCGGGATCCGCACGGTTGAAGCTCGGATCCAGGACAAGGGTGAGGCCGAGCCCGTGCATGTCGCGCCCGAGGAGGCGGTACTTCATCTCGACACCGGCGCCGAATGCGCGCTCGTCGGCGCTGATGCCGCCGGCCGAGGCGTTGGTGAAGGAACCCAGCACATAGGGGCCGACCTCGAAGCAGGGGAAGAGGCCATAGGAGCCCTGCAGGGTGAGCCCATGTCCGTTCGAGCTGCCGGTCCGCGTGCCGAAGGCACCGTTATAGGTGAGGCTCGGGCCGAAGGAGCCGACGCTGGCGACATCGGAGCCGGTGGTGAAGCCGAAGGCATCGGTCGGGATGCCTTCCTCATCCACGCAGGCGGAGACCACCGGTGCCGGCGCAAGGGTGGCCTTGCGGTAAGTCAGGTCGGCGGCGAAGGCGGGAGCCGCGGTTGCGGCGGCAATCAGGGCGAAAGCTAGGGTTTTCGAAGACATGGGAAACTCCGCAGAAGTCACGGATCAATACGCTATTGCAAATCAGTTGCAATATCTAATTCATCCTCGAATGAACCATGTCGCGAGCCCGAGATCGGCGCGATAAAAGAGCCATAGGCGTTTTCGCAATCCCGCCAGATGTTGTTGCGCTGCAACAGTCAGCGTTTCGGAACGGTTGAAAGCCGTTCCAGTGCCCGCGGCGCGATGCCGGCCAGCGCCTCGATCGGCTTCCAGGCGGCGGCATGGACCTCCTCGATCTGTGCGACGAGCGGCCGGGCGGGGTCGGCGAGGAAAAGATACTGCAGATCGTGATGGACATGATCGGGCTCGCCGCGAGAGGGCTTGCCGGGCACATCGTGGCTGTCGATCGTGAAGGGCAAGTCTCCGCCGCCGTGCCAGGGGTGGAGCGTCAGGCCGTGGACGCCGGTTTCCTCCTCGGCTTCGCGCGCCGCGGAAAGATGGAAGTGCTCGGCCTCCTCCCAATGGCCGCCGGGCTGGAGCCAGCGGCCGATCACGACATGGTCGATCAGCAGGACCTGTGCATGGTCCGGGGATAGCACGAAGGCGCTGGTAGTGAGGTGGCCGGGAAAGGTGTCGCGCCTGTCCAGGGCGTGACTCTGCGCCATCTGCCAGCGCAACAGGGAGAGATGTTCGCGAGGGCCGGCGATGTCAGCACGGTAACGTTCGACGGCATGGGCAAGGCGGGCGTTGAAGTCCATCGCGTTCAGCGCGTCCCGGCCGGCAGTGGCAGGCGATAGGATTCGAAATGACCGTTCTTGGGGCCGTCATAGCCGATCAGAACCGTGAGCGAGGTGCGGTCCTGCGCCAGCAGCGTCAGCGATTCGGCCTTGCCGCCGCTGCGGGCAGGTAGATCGCCAAGCAGCCGGGTATTCTCGAGCCTGATGATATCGACCAGCATCAAGGAATAGGGAAGCGACTGCTCCTGCGCGGGGCCGAGCAGCACGAGCAGCCGGCCGTCGGGCAGCAGCGCGAGATCGCGAATGCCGCGGTCAGGCCCGGCGGGCAAGGCGACGACCTTCGGGGCTTCGGTCGCGGGGGCGCGACCCGGCGCGAACAGGGCTTCGAGCGAGGCGCCGACGAGAAAGCTGCGATTGCCGAGAGAGGGCGCACGCAGGCCTGCCCAGAGCGTATCGCCGGCCACCGCGATGCCTTCGACGTTGAGGCCGTTGGCGTCCATCAGGCTCTTGCCGAAGAAGGCGCCGGTCTCGCCGGCGCGGCGCAGCATGTCGCTAAGGCGATAGGTCAATTCGACCCGGCCGGTGGGTGCGCCTTCGGCATCGACCTTGATCCGCGCCAGGTGGAAAGCAGAGAGGCGGAACTCGCCCTTGGTGCGCGAGCAGCCATGCGAGCCCGCCACATAGAATGCATGGTCCGCATAGGCGACGGCCTCGCCATCGAGTTCCGCAAAGCGGCCGGCCGTCCGGCAGATGCCTTGCGGTGGCTGTCCGAGCGTATCGGGCGAGGCTTCCGTGCCGATGATCGGCAGGGTGGCGCCGGGCGTGATGCGATTCTCGGCGATCCCGGCGAACTGGGCGAAGGCGCCCTCGTCATTGATCAGCAGACAGCGCTGGGCACCGTTGGCGACGGGCATGCAGGCGAGGCCGCTGACATCCCGCGCCGGCTTGCCGGGCTTGCGGGCGGAGAAATCGGCCAAGGCCTTGAAGCGCTGTTCGGGAACGAGTGTCGCCGCCTGGGCAAGGGAGATGCCGAGCAGCGCAACGGCAAAGGCGGGAAGAAAACGTGAGCGCATGCGGCGAATCCAGGAGAGAAGGGCGGATTGAGCGCGAGTGGTCCGCGGAAGTCAAAAGCCAGGCCGCGACCTTTATGCATCCTTGATGTTGTCGCCCCTCGCCCCTTCTCGAATGGCTATGGCGGCGAAAATACCTTGTCCGTGCGGTCTAGGAGACCGTTCGGGAAACAGGACAATGCTCAGTATCCCCTCCAAATCCTTCCGTCATCCGCTCGCATTTCTGATCGGGCGCGATGTCGAGGGTCATTGGCTTGCCGTCGAGACCCATGGTCGAGGCGGCGGCATCTTCGCGGATCGCAGTGCAGCGCTGCGCTATGCGGCGTTCGAAACTGGCCACAGGCCGCGCGCCGTCCGCATGACGGCAAAGACGCTGCGGCTGCTCTGAGCCGTGTCATGAACCACTGGCTTCATGGCATGTTCACCGCGCTGGTCACGCCGTTCGACGAGGACGCGATCGACCATGGCGCGCTGGAACGCCTCATTCACTGGCAGATCGCGCAGGGCGCCGATGGCGTCGTGATCGGAACCGCGACGGGCGAAAGCCCGACGCTGAGCGCGACCGAGCGCCTTGAGCTCTGCGCCGCCGCCCGCCACATCGCCGGCAAGCATTTCCCGGTGATCGCCGCTGTCGGGAGCTATGCCACGGCCGAGACAGTCGCGGAGATCGCTGCTGCCGAGCGGGCGGGCGCCTCGGCCCTGCTGCTGCGCATGCCCTACTACAACCGGCCGACGCAGGCAGGCCTCGCCGCCCACGCTCTGGCCGCCGCGAAGGCGACCGGGCTCGAAATCATCCTCGACAACGACCCGGATCGCTGCGGCGTCGAGATTGCGCCGGAGACGCTGGAGGGGCTGGAAGGGGCCGCGAACATCGTCGGCATCCTCGAGCGGCGTGGGGATCTCGTCCGCTGCGACCGGATCGCCCGCCTGCGCGACCGCCGCTTCATGCGGCTGACCGGCGCGGCCGAAACCATCCCGTCCTATCTGCTCGCGGGAGGGTGCGGGGCCATCACCAGCGTCGGCAATCTCGCACCGCACTGGCTGGCGCGGCTGGAGAGTGCCGCGCGCTCCGAGTTCTACGGGCAGGCGCAGATCCTGCAGCGACGCCTAGTCCCGCTGCTCGATCTGCTCGCCCGGGAGCCCGATCCGGTCCTCGTCAAGCTCGCCTTGTCGATGCTGCATCCCGAGGTGGGCGCGGCTTGCCGCGCTCCGCTCGCTCCCGCGCGCCCGGAACTCGCTGCCCTCGTTCGAGAGGCGATCGAGGACCTGCCGCGTCCGCTCGCCGGCACCGCGATGGCGGCCGCGCAGGCCGGCGCGCCGGCAAGGCCCCGCCGGGCCTGAACCACCAAAGACGAGGCGCCGAGGCGCCGAAGCGATCAGATGGAGGCTTCAATGGTGATGATCGGAACCTATCGCCGGCGTCGCGAGGCGATCTACAACAGTGTCCGGCATTCTTCCGCCGGCGGGTGGAAAACCGATCTGTTGCATCTCTTCGGGTCGGTCGTCCTGCTCGCCGTTATCATCGGCGGCCGGGTCTGGTGGCATCTGCGCTGACCAGTGCGAAAGAAAAAGGGCGCCGCTTGGCAGCGGCGCCCTCGATCGACTGACCGGACCCGGCTTCAGCCCAGCTTGGCGTAGGCCGGGACGGTGAGGAAGTCCTCGAAGTTCGGTGCGAGCGATAGCGTCTCGAACAGCGCGATCGCCTCCGGGAAGCGGCCCTTGGCGTAGTTCTCGGCACCGAGCTCGCCCTTCACGCGCTCCATCTCCTCGGACAGGCAGCGCTTGAACAGGGCGGCGTCGGCCGTCACTCCGCCTTCGAGCGCGACCCCGTACTGGACGAACTGCCAGATCTGGGCGCGGCTGATCTCGGCGGTCGCGGCGTCCTCCATCATGTTGTAGATCGGCACGGCGCCGCGGCCGCGCAGCCAAGCCTCGATATACTGCACGCCGACGCGGATATTCTCGCGGAAGCCTTCGTCGGTGCGGGTGCCCTGATGAACCTCCAGCAGGTCCTTCGTGCCGATATCGACGTCGTCGCGCTTGTTGCCGAGCTGGTTGGCCTGCGGCATCAGCCGGTCGAACACCTCCATCGCGACCGGGACGAGGTCGGGATGGGCGACCCAGGTGCCGTCATGGCCGTTGCCAGCCTCGCGCTCCTTGTCGGCCTTGACCTTGGCGAAGGCGGCGGCATTGGCCTCGGGGTTGTTCTTGACCGGGATCTGCGCCGCCATGCCGCCCATCGCGAAGGCGCCGCGCCTGTGGCAGGTCTTGATCAGCAGCAGCGAATAGGCGCGCAGAAAGGCCTGGGACATCACGACCTGGGAACGGTCGGGCAGGACATAGGCCTTGTTGCGGGCGAGCTTCTTGATGAAGGAGAAGATGTAGTCCCAGCGGCCGCAGTTCAGGCCGGCCATATGCTCGCGCAGTTCGTAGAGGATCTCGTCCATCTCGAAGGCCGCCGGCAGCGTCTCGATCAGGACGGTCGCCTTGATCGTGCCGTTCTTCAGTCCGAGCGCGCTCTGTGCCGCGACGAAGACGTCGTTCCAGAGCCGGGCCTCGAGATGGCTTTCCAGCTTCGGCAGGTAGAAATACGGGCCGGAGCCGGCGGCCAACGCGGCCTTGGCGTTGTGGAAGACATAGAGCCCGAAATCGACCAGGGAACCGGAAGCCTCCTCGTCGTCGATCTCGATATGGCGCTCCGGCAGATGCCAGCCGCGCGGGCGGATGATGAGGACGGCGGGCTTGGCGCCGAGCTTGTAGTCCTTGCCGTTCGTGGGATCGGTGAAGTCGATCTTGCCCGCCCAGCGATCCCGAAGGTTGAGCTGGCCTTCGACCATGTTGGCCCAGACCGGCGAGGAGGCATCCTCGAAATCGGCCATGAAAACCTTGGCGCCGGAATTCAGCGCGTTGACGATCATCTTGCGATCGACCGGGCCGGTGATCTCGACGCGGCGGTCGAGCAGGTCTGCCGGGATCGGCGCGACGGTCCAGTCGCCCTCGCGGATATGCTTTGTTTCAGCCAGGAAGTCCGGCGTCTCGCCGGCATCGAAGCGCTTCTGCCGTTCGGCCCGCAGGCTGAGCAGGCGTTTGCGCGTTTCGTTGAAACGGCGATGCAGGTCCGCGACGAAGGCGAGCGCCTCGGGCGTGAGAATCTCGTCGAAGCGCGACCGCACGGTGCCCTTGATGACGACACCTTGCGGCAGGGAGAGGGTGGGGGTGTCCGACATGGCTGCTCCTCCGATCACGTCAGGGCATTGTTCCGCGAAACGTTTCTTTTCGAAATGCAGAAAAAATGACGATGACTTGTTCCATGCAGGAATAAATGATCGTTGCGTGAAAGACACCGATAAATGCAACCAATGGTTGCCGAGCGGTTTACTCAGATCGGCAGATGACGCAACGGCACATTGTTTCCTCTCAAAATGTGCAGATAGGGGCGAGTTCCATGAATCGGTTTTAGCAATTCGTAAGTTCCGAGCCTCAACGCTTATCCGGCTGAATGCGGCAATCCGGCCCAGGATGAGATGATATGTTCAAGGTCGCTTTCCTTTCCGAGATGATGCGGCGGTTCCGCCGCGACCAGCGTGGCAACGTGCTGGTCATGGCCGGATTCCTGACGCTCCCGCTGGTCGGTATCCTCGGCATCACCGTCGACTATTCGCGCGCCAGCAACGCCCGCCAGGCCCTCAGTTCGGCAATCGATTCCGCTTCGCTGATGGCGGCGCGCGATGCCCAGAAGCTGACCGATGGGCAACTCAAGGAGCGCGTCGATCTCTGGATCCGCGACAATCTCCCGGCAAGCGCGAAGAGCGAGTTCGCAGGCGCGACGGTGGTGATCGACCGCACCGCGCGGACGATCAAGATCTCGGCGAACTCCAATGTGCCGACGACGATCGGCCGTGTGCTCGGCCCTCAATACATCGCGGTCGCCAGCGACAGCCAGTCGACCTGGGGAACCAACAAGATCGAGCTCGCGCTGGCGCTGGACAATACCGGCTCCATGTCCAACTCGAGCAAGATGACCAACCTGAAGACGGCCGCGAAGAGTCTCCTCAAGATCATGAAGGACGCCGCGATCGAGACGGATCAGATTCGTGTCTCGATTGTCCCGTTCAACACACAGGTTCGTATCGCGCGGTCCTTCAAGGACGAGCAGTGGATGCGCTATGGCCTGACGCGGCAGGTCAATTGCCGCGATGAGTGGAAGAACAACAAGTGGGTTCAGGTTTGTGACACCGAGACGATGACGAAATCGACTTGGTCGCAGTCAAGCCAGGGTTGCATTACCGATCGCGACCAGAACTATGACACGACCGATGGCGGGTCGTATTCGGCGATCGCCCAGCAGTACCCGGCCTATTGGTGCAGCCAGTCTTCGCTGGCCGAGATCATGCCCCTGTCTTCCGACTGGACGGCTCTGGAAGCGCGCATCGACACCATGACCCCCGTCGGCAACACGAACGTCACGATCGGTGCTGTATGGGGTTGGGCGACCTTGTCGCAGAGCGCGCCCTTTACCGAAGCGAAGCCCACGACCGAGCCGCGGCTCAAGAAGTACATGATCCTGCTGACCGATGGCGACAATACGGAAAACCGCTTCACGAAGTCCGGCAACGCTATCGATGATCGCACCAGGTTGGCCTGCGCGAATGCCAAGTCCGCGGGCATCAATCTCTACACGATCCGCGTGATCGACGGCGATGCCGCGCTACTGAAGGAATGCGCCAGCAAGCCGGAGATGTACTACGAGGTGACGAGCGCCTCGCAGCTCGATCCCGTCTTCAGGACGATCGCCAATGAGATCAGCGCGGTGCGTCTGACGCATTGAGCCCGCTGCCGAGTTCGGCGAAGCGCGCCAGGAAGCGCGCCTGCGCCGTCTCGGTGTCGAGCGGATCGAGCCAGGCAAGGATTTCGGCAGGCAGCGCCTGCGGCCGGCCGAAGAATTTCAGCGCCTCCTCGCGGGCGAAGCCTGCGAGCCGCGTGGCTTCGAAGAAGGCGGCGATCGTGTCGGCTTCCTTCGTCTTGCGCTTCTGGACCACTGGCGTCGTCGCGGGCAGGCCGAAGCGCAGGTGGATGGCCGCGAGCAGGCGCAGCTCCACGCTTTTGTAGGCATCGCCCATCACCACCTTGAACGGCGAGATCATGTCGCCGATCACATATTCCGGCGCATCGTGCAGCAGCGCCATCAGGCGCCAGGCATTGCTCCAATCCGGGTTGAGGTGGCCGGCGATCGCCTCGACCAGGAGGCAATGCTGCGCGACCGAAAAAGAATGCGCTCCATGCGTCTGGCCGTTCCAGCGCGCGACGCGGGCAAGGCCATGGGCGATGTCCTCGATCTCGATGTCGAGCGGAGAGGGATCGAGCAGATCGAGCCGTCGGCCCGAGAGCATGCGCTGCCAGGCGCGCGGCGGTTCGGGCTTGCGGGCCATGTCAGAAACCTGCCACCGCAGAGCCCGCCTCACGAGCTTTTATCCTGGCGAGGGCTCCATGAGACGCCGCTTCGCGGCTTCTCAGGATGAGGGCTGAGAGGGAGCCGTCCCCCATCATCATGCCGCACGGCTTTCGCGGGCGAGCGCCGCGCATTCGGTATAGCGGAAGCAGCCGGTCAGGTGGTCGTTGACCAGCCCGCACGCCTCCATGAAGGCGTAGACGATGGTCGGGCCGCAGAAGGTGAAGCCGGCCTTCTTGAGCTCCTTCGAGATCGCCTCGGACAGCTTTGTCTGGGTCGGGACTTCTCCTTGGGCGCGGAAGCCGTTCTGCAGCACGCGCCCGTCGAGGTGCTTCCAGAGGAAATCGGCGAAGGGCTCGCGTTCGCTGAGCTTTAGATAAGCCTGGGCGCTCTTGATCGTGCCCTCGATCTTGCCGCGGTGGCGGATGATGCCGGGATCGGCAAGCAGGCGCTGTACATCGGCCTCGGTGAAGCGGGCGACGGTCTCGGGCTCGAAACCGGCGAAGCCGGCGCGGAAGGCATCGCGCTTGCGCAGGATGGTGATCCAGGACAGGCCGGCCTGGAAGCCGTCGAGGATCAGCTTCTCCCAGAGCGCGCGGGAATCATATTCCGGCACGCCCCATTCGGTGTCGTGATAGGCGAGGTAGAGCGGGTCCGTGCCCGGCCAGCGGCAGCGGAACTTGCCGTCCGCCCCCTCGATCGCGATGCGTTCCTCGCTCGAAGGCTTGGCCTCGCTCAAGGCATTGGCCTGGCTCATAGGGCGACCCCTGCGGCGGCTCCGAAGCCCGGCTCGCCGGGGAAGGGGAAACGGATGAAGGTGGGCTTCTCCGCGAGATGGAAGGCGAGGCCGCCGCCGAGCGGTGCCGTGCCGGCGGCGAGCGCGTCGGCCAGCCTGTCGAGGCGGAGCATGGCGAGCGCCCGGCCATCGGTGCCCGAGCCGATGGTGCCGAGCGGCTTGCCGCCGGCGGTCGCCTCGGCGCCAGTCTCGGTGGCGATGCCTTCGTCGAAGACGACCGGCACGACGCGGGTGCGGGCGGTGCCGCGATGCTGCATGCGGGAGACCACTTCCTGGCCGATATAGCAGCCCTTCTTGAAGGAGACGCCGCCGAGTTGGTCGAGCAGCGCCTCGTGCGGGAAGGTGTCGCCATAGGGGAAATCACGGCCGCCGGCGGGGATTCCGAGCGTGATGCGGCGGGTGTGATAGGCATCCGGCTCGGCCATCACGAGCGCCTCGATCCCTTCGGCATCGGCGATGGCACGCTGGCCGAGGGCGGGCAGGCGCGGGTCGTCATAGACGAAGCCGGCCTCCACAGGCAGCGGGGCGCCGTCAGCCGAGACGAGGATCGCGCTCTTCTCGGTCAGGTCTTCCAGCACAACCTTGGCGCGCAGCTTATAGAGCTTCAGGCGTTTCATCAGGTCTGCGGTCTGGAGCAGCGGGGTGTCGAGCAGGAAGCCGCCGCCGTCTTCCGGCGACAACGCGAGGATGAAGAAATCGCAGATGATCTTGCCCTGCGGTGTCAGCAGCGCGCCATAGCCGGCCCGGCCCGGCGTGACCGGATCGAGATCGTTGGTCACGAGGTTCTGCAGGAAATCGCGGGCATCCTCGCCGCTGACGCGGATGACGCCACGGTCGATCAATCGGGTTGCGGACATGGGCAGCCGTTCCAGTTCTGAATTCCGTGCCGAGGCTCGTCAGCCGAGAGCGATCATTGCGCCACCCGAAAGCTGTTTCCGCTTCCGGGACGGCGAGTCTGTGGATAGGTAGGCCGCATCCGCCCTTTGCTCAACTGCCCCGGAGACAAGCCATGCCGCAGACCTACGACGTCATCCTCAAGGGCGGCACCGTGGTGAACCAGGATGGCCGCACCAGCCGCGACATCGGCATCACCGGTGGCAAGATCGTGGTGCTCGGCGATCTCTCGCGGGCTTCGGCCGGCGAGACGGTCGATTGCACGGGCCTCCACATCCTGCCCGGCGTGATCGACAGCCAGGTGCATTTCCGCGAGCCAGGGCTCGACCACAAGGAGGATCTCGAGACCGGTTCGCGCGCCGCGGCGCTCGGTGGCGTGACCTGCGTCTTCGAGATGCCGAACACGATCCCGCAGACGACGACGCCGGAGGCTCTGGCAGACAAGATCAGGCGCGGCCGCCACCGCATGCACTGCGATTTCGCGTTCTGGGTCGGCGGCACGCATGAGAATGCCGCCGACGTGCCGGAGCTGGAGCGGCTGCCGGGCGCGGCCGGCATCAAGGTGTTCATGGGCTCGTCCACCGGCGACCTGCTGGTTGAGGATGACAAGGGCGTCGCCGAGATCCTGAAGCGGACGCGCCGGCGCGCGGCCTTCCACTCCGAGGACGAGACGATGCTGCGCGAGCGCATGGGCTTGCGCGTCGAGGGCGACCCGTCGAGCCATCCGGTCTGGCGCTCGCTGGAGGTGGCGCTGACCTGCACCAAGCGGCTGGTGCGCATTGCGCGCGAGACCGGGGCGCGCGTGCATATCCTGCACATCTCGACCGGGGACGAGATGATCTTCCTCAAGGACCACAAGGATGTCGCGACCGTCGAGGTGCTGCCGAACCATCTGACGCTGGTCGCGCCGGATTGCTACGAGCGGCTCGGCACCTACGCCCAGATGAACCCGCCGATCCGCGACGACAGCCATCGCCAGCGCATCTGGTGGGGCGTGGAGCAGGGCATCGTCGACGTGCTCGGTTCCGATCACGCGCCGCATACGCATGAGGAGAAGCACCATGCCTATCCGGCGAGCCATTCCGGCATGCCGGGCGTGCAGACGCTGGTGCCGATCATGCTCGACCATGTGAATGCCGGGCGCCTCTCGTTGGAGCGCTTCGTCGACCTCAGCAGCGCCGGCCCGCAGCGCATCTTCGGGCTGGAGGGCAAGGGGCGCATCGCGGTCGGCTACGATGCCGACTTCACCATCGTCGATCTCAAGCGCCGAGAGACGATCACCAACGACTGGAGCGCCTCGAAATGCGGCTGGACGCCCTATGACGGCGTCACCGTCACCGGCTGGCCGGTCGGCACCTTCGTGCGCGGCCTCAAGGTGATGTGGGAGGGCGAGCTGACGAACCCGTCGCAGGGCGAGCCGGCGCGCTTCCTGGAGGCGCTGCCGCGCGGCGCCTGAGCGGCTCGCAACCGCCAGCTCGATATCCTAAGGTCGGCCCTCCTCTTTCAGGGGGCGACCATGGCAGAACGGGATCTGGATCTCGCGGCTCTGTTCCACGAAGTCGCCGGGCGCGCGGCGGCTTTCCGTGGCGCGATCGGTGACGGCCCGCAACGGCCACTGCGCGATTATCGCGAGATGGTCGAGGTCTTCGCGGAGGAGACTCCCGAGACCGGGCTTGCTGCCGATGCGGTGATCGCCGATCTCGTGGACAAGGCCGCGGCCGGATTGCACGCGACGACCGGGCCGCGCTTCTTCGGCTGGGTCATCGGCGCATCGCACCCCGTCGGCGTCGCCGCCGACTGGCTGACCAGCGCCTGGGGCCAGAATGCCGGCAACCACCAGGCAGCGCCGGCAGCCGCAGCGGCCGAAAGCGTTGCTGCATCATGGCTGCTCGATCTCCTGGGGCTTCCCGCAGATTGTTCGGTCGGTTTCGTCACTGGCGCGACGGTCGCCAATCTCGTCTGCCTGGCCGCGGCGCGAAGTGCGGTGCTGCAGCGGGCCGGCTGGGACGTCGAGACCGACGGCCTGTTCGGCGCGCCGCCGATCCATGTCGTGATCGGCGACGATGCCCATACGACCGTGTTCGCCGCGCTGCAGGTGCTGGGGCTCGGCCATGATCGCGTCATCCGCGTGCCGACCGACGAGATGGGACGCGTGACGGTCGAGGGCTTCACTGCTGCCATCGCCGGCTGCGAAGGGCCGACCATCGTGGTGCTACAGGCCGGGCAGCTCAACACCGGCGCCTTCGACCCTTTCGCGGAGCTGATCGCGCTTGCGCATGCGCGCGGGGCCTGGGTGCATGTCGATGGCGCCTTCGGATTGTGGGCGCGCGCCTGCCCGTCGCTGGCCGGCTTGGCAGAGGGCGCAGAGCAGGCCGATTCCTGGGCGACCGATGGGCATAAATGGCTGCAGACGCCCTATGACAGCGGCTATGCGATCGTTCGCGATGCCCGCGCCCATCGCAAGGCGATGACGGCGAGCGCGAGCTACCTGCCGGAGACCGCAGAGGGCGAGCGCGACCCGAGTCATTTCGTGCCGGAGCTGTCGCGACGCGCGCGCGGCTTCGCGACCTGGGCGATGATCCGCCATCTCGGCCGCGAGGGCATCGTGGAGATGGTCGAGCGGCATTGCCGGCTGGCGCGCCAGATGGCGGACGGCCTGCGGAACGAGGCCGGCATCGCGATCCTGAACGAGGTCTTCCTGAATCAGGTCCTAGTCCGGTTCGGCGCCGACAGGCCTGTCGAGGAGGCCGATGCGCTGACCCGGGCGGTGATTGCGCGCGTGCAGGCCGATGGGACCTGCTTTGCCGGGGGAGCGCGCTGGCGCGGTCAGTGGGTCATGCGCATCTCGATCATCGGCTGGGCGACCACGGCGCAGGACATCGGCGCCTCCGTCGCTGCGATCCGGGCGGCCTGGCGCGCATGCTCGAACCCATGAGGCGAAAGCGCGGCGCAGGATGATGGAAATCGTCGCGCATTTGTCGATCTGGTCGATGCTCGTTCGACGCGTCGGCAGGGAAGCGGCAGTGAGGGCGGAGCGGTCCGCGATTGCCGATCTCCCCGGATAGGAGAACCGAGATGAGAAAGATCGTTGCATCGACCTTCCTGTCGCTCGACGGCGTGATGCAGGCGCCGGGTGGGCCCGAGGAGGACCCGACCGGCGGTTTCGAGTTCGGCGGTTGGGTCTTTCCTTATTCGGACGACGTCACGGGTCAGCATATCGGCAAGCTCTTCGATCAGCCCTTCGACCTCCTGCTCGGCCGCACGACCTACGACATCTTCGCCGCCTACTGGCCTTATGCGGGGGAGGACCATCCCATCGCCAAGGCTTTCAACAGCACCACCAAATATGTCGTGACCTCGTCGAGGGAGCCGCTGAGCTGGCAGAATTCGGTGGCCCTGCACGACGTGCCCGCCGATCTAGCCCGGCTGAAGCAGCAGGACGGGCCGATGCTGTTGATCCAGGGCAGCAGCGTGCTCATCCATTCGCTGCTCAAGCATGACCTGATCGACGAGATCACCCTGCTGATCTTCCCGATCGTACTCGGCCGGGGCAAGCGGATGTTCGACGAGGGTTCCCTGCCTGCGGCGTTCGAGCTGGTCGACAGCAAGGTCTCATCGACAGGCGTGGTGATCGCGAGCTACCGGCGCGCCGGCGCGATCAGGACGGGTTCCTTCGCACAGGCGGAGCCGAGCCGGGCAGAGCTTGCGCGCCGCGAGCGCATGGCGAGCAAAGCCTAGCAAAAATATTTCCTCAGGCCTGTCGATCCGGGCGCGGCCCGTTCGACGTGATGTCAGAGAGCGGGTTTCGACGGTGGCGGTGAACGTTGCCGGCCTGCCTCCCGAAGCTGAAAACCAAGGAGACACCGATGCGCGTGATGGTTCTAGTCAAGGCCGACAAGGACAGCGAAGCCGGCATCATGCCGAGCGAGGACATCCTCACCAAGATGGGGGCCTATAACGAGGAACTGGTGAAGGCGGGCATCATGCTGGCGGGCGAGGGGCTGCACCCGACCTCGAAGGGGTTGCGGATGCGCTTTTCCGGTTCGGAGCGGACGATCACGGACGGGCCTTTTGCCGAGACCAAGGAACTGCTCTGCGGTTTCTGGCTCTGGCAGGTCAAATCCTTCGCCGAGGCGGTGGAGTGGTTGAAGCGCGCGCCCTTCGACGGCGGCACGGAGATCGAGCTGCGCCCCGTCTTCGAGATGGAGGATTTCGGCGAGGCGCTGACGCCGGAGCTGCGCGAGCAGGAAGATCGCCTCCGTGCCGAGGCGGCGAAGCGCGCCGGCTGATCGGCACAACCCTCGACATCCATACCTCTGGAAGCTGCGGGACCATGCCTCCCGTGCCTCCGCCCAAAGGAGAAGACAGATGCGTTTCATGGTGATGGTCAAGGCGACCAAGGACAGCGAAGCCGGCGCGCCGCCGACGCGGGAGCTGCTCGAGGCGATGATGGCCTATAACGAGGAGCTGGTGAAAGCCGGCATCATGAAGGGCGGCGATGGCCTGCAGCCGAGTTCCAAGGGCGCGCGCGTGCAGTTCGACGGCAGCAAGCGCTCCGTCGTCGACGGGCCGTTCACCGAGACCAAGGAGCTGGTGGCGGGCTACTGGCTCTGGGAATGCGCTTCGCTTGACGAGGCGATCGCCTGGGTCAAGCGCTGCCCCAATCCGATGCCTGGCCCGTCCGAGATCGAGATCCGGCCGCTCTTCGAACTGGCGGATTTCGGCGAGGTGGTCACGCCTGAAGCCGCGGCGGCCTGGGATCGCCTCAAAGCCGAGGTCGGTCAGGGCTGAACGATCGGGCCCGAGCCGCTTGCCAGCCGAGGTGCTGATGGTGTGTATCGCTCCCCATGTCGGCAAGCGATGCACACCGAACCGTCGAGACGGTCTGGCGCATGGAGGCGCCGAAGCTGATCGCGGGGCTCGCGCGGCTGACCCGCGATGTCGGCCGCGCCGAGGAATTGGCGCAGGATGCGCTGGTCGCCGCGCTGAAGCAGTGGCCCGAAGAAGGCGTGCCGCGCAATCCGGCGGCCTGGCTGATGCAGGTCGCCAAGCACCGTGCGCTCGACGCCGCCCGCCACGAGATGATGGCCCGCCGCAAGCAGGAGGAGTTGGGCCACGACATCGAAAGCGATGGCGCGGCGATGCCCGATCTCGATGCGGCACTCGACGACGAGGTCGGCGACGATCTGCTCCGGCTGATCTTCACCGCCTGCCATCCGGTGCTCTCGAAGGAGGCGCGGCTGGCGCTGACGCTGAGGCTTATCGGCGGGCTGACGACCGAGGAGATCGCGCGGGCCTTCCTGGTCCCGGCGCCGACGATGGCGCAGCGCATCGTGCGCGCCAAGAAGACACTGAGCGATGCCAAGATTCCCTATGAAGTGCCGGGCGGAGCCGAACTCGGAGAGCGGCTCGCCTCGGTGCTGGAGGTGGTCTACCTGATCTTCAACGAGGGCTATGCCGCGACCGCCGGTCAGGATTGGGTCCGGCCGGCGCTGTGCGAGGAGGCGCTCCGGCTCGGGCGCATCCTGGCGGCGCGGGCGCCGCAGGAGCCGGAGGTGCATGGCCTCGTCGCGCTGATGGAACTGCAGGCGTCGCGATTGCGCGCTCGCGTCGGCCCGCGCGGCGAGCCGATCCTGCTGCTCGACCAGAACCGCGCGCGCTGGGACCGGCTCCTGATCGGGCGCGGACTCGCCGCGCTGGAACGGGCGCAGCGGCTCGCCGGAAATGCACCGGGGCCCTACTTGCTGCAGGCTGCACTGGCTGCCTGCCACGCACGGGCCCGGACGCCCGAGGAGACCGACTGGGGCCGGATCGCGGCGCTCTACGGGGTGCTCGGGCGCGTCGCGCCGTCACCGATCGTCGAATTGAACCGGGCCGTGGCGGTCAGCATGGCGGAGGGGCCTGCTGCGGGGCTGGAGATTGTCGAGACGCTCGACGCCGAGCCGGCGCTGAAGCGCTACCATCTCCTGCCGAGCGTGCGCGGCGACCTGTTGTCCAAGCTCGGACGACATCGGGAAGCGGCCGAGGCGTTCGATCAGGCCGTCGCGCTGACCGGGAACGTCAAGGAGCGGGTGCTGCTGGAAGAGCGCGCCGCGACGGCGCGGAGTGCCGCCGATTAGAGTGCGTTGATTTTACACGGAACCACGCCGTCATTCCGGGGCGGGCCACAGGCCCGAGCCCGGAACCCATGAACACCACGGCCCAAAAATGGGCCGATCCGACGGGTGTTCTCGTCTAACTCCGTGTTCATGGGTTCCGGGCTCTTCGCTGACGCGAAGCCCCGGAATGACGGCGTGGTTCCGTCAAAACCCGGCAAGTTCTAGTGGCGCGTGCCGCTGGTGAAGGCGCCGCAGCGCACCTTTTCCGGCAGGGCCTCGGTGAAGACGGCGGTCGCCTCCTCGCCATAGGTCTCGACCAGCGTGCGCAGCGCGGCGAAAAGCGCGGCGTGGGCCATGGCGTCCGAATCGAGCCCGTCCTGCTGCCCTTCGGCGAAGGCGTCCTCGACATAGCCATAGGCGACGCGGCGGGCATCGCCGTGATCGTCGGCGAGATTCGGGTCGAGCATCGTGTCTTCGGGCTGGATTGGCATCGAAATTGGACTCTTCAGCCTTTATCTGATGCGAAACGCGCCGGTTGTGCCCCGGATCGCGACGGTTGGGCGATGCTCAAGTCATAGGCCGTGCCAGAGCGGCACGCTACCGCGGCGTTTAAGAAAGGTTAATGCGACCGGGAGAATTCCACCGAAGATCGCA
This sequence comes from Allobosea sp. RIT-PG3_2, assembly GCF_057321085.1. Lineage (NCBI taxonomy): Bacteria > Pseudomonadati > Pseudomonadota > Alphaproteobacteria > Hyphomicrobiales > Alloboseaceae > Allobosea > Allobosea sp. RIT-PG3_2. The sequence continues at coordinate 165,259 of NZ_JBXWCA010000012.1, forward strand.
TTCGGGCCACAGCTGTTGCCTATCCGCCATAGCGGCCGGCGAGCGCACGCGACAGCGCCTCGCCTTCGCTCGCCAGGCGCGCGGAGGCTTCCTGGCTCGCCTCGGTACAGGAACGATGCGTCAGCGAATAGGCCCGGAAGCCACGGTTGAAGGCGGTGGTCAGGCGCTCGCGCCGCTGCGGCGTCCGGCCTTCGGCTTCGACGAGCGCGGTCATCCGGGCGCGCCAGTCCTGCGCCTCCTTGCCGCCGCAGAGCGTGCGCAGATAGGCGAGCGACCCCATGATCTCGGCCAGCTGAAGCAGCTGCGGCTCGTAGGGCGGGCCGGTCGGTTCGGGGGCGGGCTGCTCGGCGGGCTTGGAAGCCGGGGGCTTGGCCGCCGGTTGCGTGCGTTGCTGGGCATCCGTGGCCACGGGCGCCAGCATCAGCAGGGCGGCCAGAACGGCGAGGGCGGGCGCCGCGCGCCTCATGCCGCACCACTGGCCGCAAAGATGTCGTGCGCACGGCGCAGCACATCGCCGAGCTCGCGGGTCGTGGCGAGACCGCCGAGCTTGAGCGGATCGGCCCACATGACGGCGCCGGCTTCGGGTCCCGGCCGCGGCTCGCCGGAGAGCCATGCGCCGACGAAGGAGGCGACCACGAAATGATGCGTCACCTCGCCTTTCGCATCGCGGCCGAAGATCTCGACATGGCGGTTGAAGCCGAGGATGCGGGCGGTGACGCCAACCTCCTCCTCCAGCTCGCGCAGCGCGGCCTCCTCGAGCGTCTCGCCGGCCTCGACCTTGCCGCCGGGCAGGGACCAGAGCTGGTCGGCCGGCGGTTTGGTGCGGGTCGCCAGCAGCACCTTGCCGTCGCGGAAGACCGCGACAGAGGCTGCCAGAACCGGTCTTGCCGCCGCGCGGCCGGCGGCCGGAAAGCGGATGACCTGCCCGCCTTCGGCGGTCATGCTGCTGCGCCCTGCGTCAAACGTGCTGCCCGCCGTTGATGTGCAGTTCCGAGCCGGTGACGTAGCTCGAAGAGTCCGTGCAGAGGAAATAGATCGCCTTGGCGACCTCGTCGGTCTTGCCGAGCCGCTTCATCGGCAGGGTCGCGACGATCTTCTCGGTGCCCGGCGAGAGGATGGCGGTGTCGATCTCGCCCGGCGAGATCGAGTTCACGCGGATGCCGAGGGGCCCGAAATCGGCGGCCATCTCGCGGGTCAAGCTGGCGAGAGCGGCCTTTGAGGTGGCGTAGGCCGCGCCGGCGAAGGGGTGGACGCGCGAGCCGGCGATCGAGGTGACGTTGACGATGGCGCCCTTCGCCGTGGTCAGCTCGTCGAGCAGGCCGCGCGCGAGCATGATCGGCGCGAAGAAATTGACTTGGAAGACCTTGTGCCAGTCGTTGAAAGAGGTCGTCGCGGCGCCCAGGCGCTCGCCTTTCGGCCCCTTCGGCGAGATGCCGGCATTGTTGACGAGGGCGTTGAGCTTGCCGCCCTCGGCGGCCAAGCGCTTCTTGATCTCGGCGATGCCGCGCATCGTGTCCTCGGGGTCGCCGAGATCGATCTGGATGTGATCGTCGGCGCCCGAGGGCCAAGGACATTTCTCGGAAAAGGCCTGACGCGAGCAGGACAGGATGCGCCAGCCCGCCATGGCGAACTGCATCACCGTGGCATGGCCGATGCCGCGGCTCGCCCCGGTCAGCAGCATGACCGGGCGCTTGCCAGCCTCGGTCTTCGGAAAATCGAACGTCGGCATCGCCATGGAGCTGGAGTCCTTAAGGGTAGAAGCGCGTCTTGGTCCACGGCTCGCCGGCCGTGTCGCGACGGAAGACGACGCGATCGTGCAGGCGGAAGGCGCCGTCGCGCCAGAACTCGATATAGACCGGGGTGATGCGAAAGCCACGCCAATAGGGTGGGCGCGGAATCTCGCCGAGGCCGAACTTGACCGTGTAGCTCGCCACCGCCTTCTCCAGCGCGAAACGGCTCTCGAGCGGGCGCGATTGCTGCGAAGCCCAGGCGCCGATGCGGCTGTCGCGCGGGCGCGACTGGAAATAGGCGTCGGATTCGGCGTCGGTGACGAGGGCGACCGTGCCACGGATGCGGACCTGCCGGCGCAGGCTCTTCCAGTGGAACAGCGCGGCGGCCTTGGGCTGGCCGAGCAGTTCCTGGCCCTTCTGGCTCTCAGTGTTGGTGTAGAAGACGAATCCGTCGGGTCCGTGGCCCTTCAGCAGAACCATGCGGCTGTTGGGCAGGCCCTCGGCATCGACGGTGGAGAGCGCCATGCCGGTCGGGTCGTTCGGCTCGGATTTCGCCGCCTCGTCCAACCACTTCTGGAACAACGCGAAAGGCTCGTTTTCCTCGGTGAAGTCACCGCTCGTTAACGGTTGCACGTTCTAATCCTCGGTCAGTGGAGTGTGGGCGTTTGGGCGAGCGCGAAGTGATCCGGTTTCGGACGGCTGGTTTATATAGGGCAGGGGCCGAGGCGTTCCAAAGCCTTCCTGATTGCGCAGCCCCCATGCGCCCGCTGGTTGCCGCCATGGCGCTGGCGCTGCTCTCTGCCGGCTGCTCGGTGTCGTTCCCGATCCTCGGCCTGTCGAGCAAGAGCGAGGACGAGGTGGCGACGACGTCCGCCATCCTGCCCGCGCGAGGCGGCAACAGGCCTGCCGCATTGGCCAGCCTTTCGTCAGAGCTCGGGCCGGAAGACATGCGCCGCGCCGATGGCGCGATGGGCGTTGCGCTCGATCCGCAGGGCAATGGCGCCGCCGTCTCCTGGGACAATCCCCAGAACGGCATCAAGGGCTCCTTCGTGCCGGTCGGCGGGCCGTTCCTGCGCTCGGATGAGATCTGCCGCGCCTTCATCGCCAGCGTCCAGACGCAGACCCGGCCGGTCAAGCTGCAGGGAACGGCCTGCCGCCCCTCCGGCGGCGAATGGGCGGTGAAGGATGTCGGCCCCTGGAAGGACCTGGGCTGACCGCCCAGCTATCGCTTGCCTCGCCTTGACGGCGGGTGCAGAAGGGCGCTTGAAGGGTGTTGCGCTCGCGCCACACCATACCCAGATAGAGCGAAGCGGGTAGCTGGCGCGGTTGACGCCGGCTGTCCGACTTTGCGTGGAAACGAGGTTTTGGATGCGCGATCCCTATCAGGTTCTGGGCGTCGCCCGCGGCGCGAGCGATGCGGAAATCAAGAAAGCCTTCCGCCGCCGCGCCAAGGAGCTGCACCCGGACCGCAATCGGGAGGATCCGAAGGCGCAGGACCGCTTCTCCGAGCTCAACACCGCCTATGAGATCGTCGGCGACGAGACCAAGCGCAAGCAGTTCGACCGCGGCGAGATCGACGCCGAGGGCAAGCCGAAATTCCAGGGTTTCGAGGGCATGGGCGCCGGCAGGGGCGGGCGCAGCGGCGGCTTCGAGTTCAATTTCGGCCAGGGCGGCGCGCCCTTCGGCCGGGGCAGTGCCGGCGGCAGCGGCGGCGATGCCGGCTTCGACGCGTCTGACATCTTCTCCTCGCTGTTTGGCGAGGCGAGCCGGCGCGCCCGCGGCAAGCCCGAGCCGCAGAAGCCACCGGAGCAGAGCTTCACGCTCGAGGTCACGCTGGTCCAGGCCGCGACTGGCGGGACGCGCCGAGTCAAGCTGCCCGGCGGGCGCGAGGTCGAGATCACGATTCCCGAAGGCGTCAGCGACGGCAAGGTGATGCGCCTGCGTGGGCTCGGCCAGACCGACCCGTTCTCCGGCGAGGCCGGCGACGTGATGATGACGATCAAGGTCAAGCCGGACCCGCGCTTCACGATCGACGGCAAGGACCTGCGCACCCGCGTCGCGGTGCCGCTCGCCAAGGCGGTTCTCGGCGGGCCGCTGCATGTGCCGACGCTGACGGGGGCGGTGGAGATGACCATCCCGCCGATGACGGGCAGCGCCAAGCAGTTCCGCCTGCGCGGCAAGGGGCTCAAGGGCGAGAAGGGCGCGGTCGGCGATCTGTTCGTCGCGATCGACATCGAGATGCCGGCCGAAGATGCGGAGCTGACGGCCCTGATGAAGGCGCGCGGCGACTAAGCCGGCGCGTTTTGGGTTTTGGCGCGAAACGGCGGACAAGTGCCGCCAATCGGGCCCGGATGCGCGAATCATCCGTGGAGGCCGGCATCAAAAGCGGTTCCCACTTCCCCGCGACTGTTCTAAGAGACCGTCCTTCATCGTTCAGTTCGCGGGTTTCCCATGCCTGATTCCAACGCCGTTTCGCCGACCGCCAATCTCCTCAAGGGCAAGCGCGGGCTCGTGATGGGCGTCGCGAACAATCGCTCCATCGCCTGGGGCATCGCCAAGGCGGCTGCCGATGCCGGCGCGGAACTCGCCTTCACCTATCAGGGCGATGCGCTGAAGAAGCGGGTCGAGCCGCTGGCGACGCAGCTCGGCGGCCATGTCGTCGGCCATTGCGACGTCACCGACGGAGCGACGATCGATGCGGTCTTCGCCGAGGTCGAGAAGCTCTGGGGCAAGCTCGATTTCGTCGTTCATTGCATCGCCTTTTCCGACAAGGACGAGCTGACCGGCCGCTATGTGGACACCAGCGAGGCGAACTTCTCCAAGTCCCTGTTGATCTCCTGCTATTCCTTCACAGCCATCACCCAGCGCGCCGAGAAGCTGATGACCGATGGCGGCTCGCTGCTGACGCTGACCTATTATGGCGCCGAGAAGTGGATGCCGCACTACAACGTCATGGGCATCGCCAAGGCCGCGCTCGAATCGAGCGTGCAGTACCTTGCAGCCGATCTCGGCCCCTCGAAGATCCGCGTCAACGCCATCTCGGCCGGGCCGATCAAGACGCTCGCCGCCTCCGGCATCGGCGATTTCCGCTATATCCTGCGCTGGAACGAGTACAACTCGCCGCTGCGCCGCACGGTCACGATCGAGGAGGTCGGGGAGACCGCGGTCTTCCTCGTTTCCGACATGTCGCGCGGCATCACCGGCGAAATCCTGCATGTCGACGCCGGCTACCATGTCGTCGGCATGAAGGTGCCGACCGCGCCGGACATCAGCCTCGAAAAGGGCGAGTGACGCCAGTTTTTGTTATAACATTGTTGTAACGGCGTTCGGTTGTGCGTATGTTGTTTTCCTCGTTGGAGGAGGCCATGCGCAGCGCCGTCAAGAAGTTCGGAAATTCCGCCGGCGTCGTCATCCCAAAACCCCTTCTGGCTGAAATCGGGGCGAAGGCAGGCGATGGTGTCGAGCTCACGGTGGAGCAGGGCCGCATCGTCATCCAGCGCGTGCAGGAGCAGGCCCGTGCAGGTTGGGCGCAAGATGCCCAAAGCCTCGCGGCGGTGGGCGACGACGCGTTGGCCTGGCCCGAATTCGGCAATGCGGACGATACCGAGTTGGCATGGTGAAGCGCGGCGAGATCTGGCTCGCGGCGCTGGACCCGACGATCGGCAGCGAGATCCAGAAGACGCGACCGTGCCTCATCATCTCGCCTGCCGAGATTCATGACCATCTTCGTACGGTCATCGTTGCGCCGATGACCTCGAAAAGCCGGGCGGCGGGCTTTCGCGTACCGATCTCGTTCCAGGGCATCGACGGGCTAGTCCTGCTCGAACAGAGCAGGGCGCTCGACAAGAAAAGACTGATCCGACGCCTGGGCGCGGCTCCACCATCCACTCTCAGCCGGGCCTTGGCTGTTCTGCGCGAACTCTACGAAGAGTAGCCGAGGTCGCTGGGCGAGTCAGGGCAGGGGTGTTGCAAGCAGCGCTCTCAACCGGTCCGTCGCGGCATCGTCGCGGCGGATCGTTTCGTCGGCGAGAGCCCCAAGCAGGCCGGCGACCGTCTCGCTTCCGATCACTCGTCGCGGCAGAACCTCCGCCAGCGGCGCCAGCACGAAGGCGCGCTCGGCGATGCGCGGATGGGGGATCTGCAGGCCGGGCTGGTCGATGAGTTCGTCGCCATAAGTCAGGATGTCGATGTCGAGGGTGCGCGGCCCCCAGCGCTCGCGGCGTTCGCGTCCGCCGGCCCGCTCCAGCTCCAGGCAGAGTGCGAGCAGCTCAGCGGGCGCGAGCGAGGTTTCGACGAGCGCTGCCATGTTGAGGAATTCGGGCTGGTCCGTCTTGCCCCAGGGCGCCGTGCGATACACGGATGAGAGTCGCCCGAGCGTGACGGCGGAATGGCCGCGCAGGCTCCGCAGGGCGGAGGCGAAGGCTGTGACGGGATCGCCGAGATTGCCGCCGAAGGCGAGGGCGGCCTCAGTCCTCACGCCGGAAATCCAGCTTGATTCCGACCGAGCCGAGCGTCGCCGGGATCGGCGGGCCGGGCTTGCGCAGCGTGACCTCGACCCGGCCGACCGGCGGGAAGCGCTCAAGGATGGCAAAGGCCACGGCGCGCGCCGCCGCCTCGAGCAGATTGTAGCGCCGCGCCGTGAAAGCCTCGATCGCGACGGCGACGACGTTACCGTAGTCGACGGTGTCGGCGAGTTTGTCGCTGATCGCGGAGGCGCGGATGTCGACGGCCAGCAGGATGTCGAGCACGAAGCGCTGGCCCAGGCGCTCCTCCTCCGAGAAGAAGCCATGATAGGCGTAGATATCGAGCTTTTCGATCAGGATGGAGCCGGTTTCGCTCACGGGACTACCTTCATGCTGTCCTCGATCGCGGCCCAGGTCTTGAGCGCATCGATATGGGGCGCGACGTCATGGGCGCGGATGATGGCGGCGCCGCGGCTCACGCCATAGAGGTGGGCGGCGATGCTGGCGGCGAGCCGTTCGGCCGGAATCTCCCGGCCCGTGATGCGGCCGAGCGTCGATTTGCGCGAGGCGCCGAGCAGGATCGGGCAGCCGAGCTCGCTCAGCCGGTCGAGATGGCGGATCAGCTCGAGGTTCTGGCTGATGGTCTTGCCGAAGCCGATGCCGGGGTCGACGACGATCTGGCCGCGGGGCACGCCGGCCTGCGTCGCGATGGCGATCGAGCGATCGAGGAAGCGCCTGACGTCGTCGAAGATGTCGAGCGAGGCGTCGATCGTCTCCCGGTTGTGCATCAGGATGATCGGCGCGCCGGCGCGGGCGGCGACCTCGGCGATGCGCGGATCGCGCTGGGCGCCCCAGACATCGTTGACGATCGCGGCGCCGGCGGCGAGCGCGGCCTCGGCCACCTCGGCCTTGTAGCTGTCGATCGAGATGGGCGTGTCGGTCCGTGCCTTCAGCCCGGCGATCACCGGCAGCACGCGGGCCAGTTCCGTCGCGGCATCGACGGTGGCATGGCCGGGGCGGGTCGACTCGCCGCCGATGTCGACGATCGCCGCGCCCTCGGCGGCCAGGCGCTCGCCATGGGCCACGGCAGCCTCGGTGCTCGCGAGCAGGCCGCCATCCGAGAAGGAATCGGGCGTGACGTTGACGATGCCCATGACGAGCGGCAGCGCATCGAGCGCCAAGCTGCGGCCGTCGGGCAAGGTGAGGGCGAGGGGCATGCGGGTCCGCCAGTGACAGGGCAAGGGCGCTATACACACGCCGTGTGGATTGGGCCACAGAAAGCGGCCAATTGTCGCCATGGGCAGGAAGCACCGCTCCGGGCTTTGACGGTGCGGGTGCCAGCGTGCAGAAGCGCCACATGGTTCCGCTATCGCTTCCGCACCGGCTCATCCTCGTCCGCCATGGCGAGACCGACTGGAATCGCGAGGGCCGGCTGCAGGGCGGACAGGACATCCCGCTCAACGAACTCGGTCGCAGACAGGCGGCCGAGGCTGCCGGGCGCCTCAAGGCGCTGGAGCCGGCCTATGCCGGGCTCGACTATATCGGCTCGCCCATGCTGCGGGCGCGCGAGACGATGGATATCCTGCGGCGCGAGCTCGCCCTGCCGGCAGGCGCCTACACGATCGACGACCGGCTGCGGGAACTGACCTTCGGCGAGTGGGAAGGCTTCACCTGGCGCGACATCCGCAAGGCCGAGCGCGAGCAGGCGCATCTGCGCGAGCGCGACAAATGGGGCTTCGTGCCGCCCGGCGGCGAAAGCTACCGCATGCTGGCCGAGCGGGTGCGGCCGGTGCTCGAAGGCTTGCAGCGCGAGACGGTGATCGTCAGCCATGGCGGGGTGGCGCGCGCTGTCCTGGCGCTGGTCGGCGCGGTGGCGCCGCGCGAGGCGTCCATGGTCGAGATCTGGCAGGGCAAGCTGCTCGTCGTCACCGGCAACAAGGCCGATTGGCTTTGATCCGCCCTGATCGGCCTCCGCAACCGCATGGCATTCATCACCGGTTCACGCGTGATTCCGCAGGAGGAATGTGCTAGCAAAAACGTCGTGAAGCGGCGGCCCGCCCGGCCGGGGGGCTCACGCGGATGTCGCGGCGCGTTGCGACGATTCCGGTTTTCTTCATAGGGTGCGTGGTAGGGCACCGTGCTGCCGCAGGCTTGGTTTGCCGCGGCGACAGCGACGGGCCTTTCAGCGCAACGGGGCGCGATGAACGATATGACGAAGCTGTCGGCGGCGTCGGACGCGACCGGCGCTAATCCCCTTGCCATGATGGCGGGCGAGAAGCGCCCCGATCTGATCCGTGACGAGGTGCTGGCCGAAATCTTCGCGGCGACAGTCGCCGTTCGCCCTGATCATCCCGCCCTCGTTGATCGTGAGCGGCGCCTGGGCTATGCCGAAATCTGGGCGGAAGCCGGTCGGCAGGCGCGCGGGCTGCAACTTGCTGGCGTCGGGCCCGGCGACATGGTCGGGCTGTGGATGCCGCGCGGCATCGACCTGCTCGTCGCGCAGATCGCGATCACGCGCGCAGGCGCGGCCTGGGTGCCCTTCGATGCGGAGGCCCCTGTCGAGCGCATCGCGACCTGCCTGAACGATGCGGCGGCCAAGGGCATCGTCACCTGCGCCGGCTGGGCCGGTCGGGCGGAGGCGATCGAGCGGACCGTCTGGTCGCCCGAGGGGCTGGCCGCGCATGCCGACGGGACCGAGCCTGCGGCACGGCCCACCGGGCTGACCAAGGACCATCCGGCCTATCTGATCTACACCTCCGGCTCGACGGGCACGCCGAAGGCGATCGTCATCAGCCATCGCAACATCTGCCATTTCCTGCGCTCGGGTAACGCGCTCTACGGCATCGGGCCGGACGACGTCGTCTTCCAGGGCGCATCGGTCGCCTTCGACCTTTCGATGGAGGAGATCTGGACGCCCTATCTCGTCGGCGCGACGCTGTTCGTCGCCTCGCCGGAGATGATGGGCGATGCGGAGAAGCTGCCCGCCATCCTCGAGGAGGCCGGCGTCACCGTGATCGACACCGTGCCGACGCTGCTCGGCATCCTGCCTGCCGACGTGCCCTCGCTGAAGCTGATCCTGCTCGGCGGCGAGGCGCTGCCGCCGGCGATCGTGCAGAAATGGTCGAAGCCGGGCCGGCGCATCCTCAACACCTATGGGCCGACCGAGGCGACCGTCGTTGCGACCGCCGCAGAGGTCGTCCCCGGCGAGACCGTCACCATCGGCAAGCCGATCCCGAACTACACCGCCTATGTCGTCAGCGAGGAGCTGCGCCTCGTCCAGCCGGGCGAGCAGGGCGAGTTGCTGATCGGCGGGCCGGGCGTCGCCAAGGGCTATCACGGCCGGCCGGAGCTGACGGCCGAAAAGTTCATCGCCAACCCCTTCGTCGGCCTGGCGGGAGAGGGCGACCCGGTGCTCTACCGCTCCGGCGATGCGGTCAGCCTCGATGACAACGGCAACATCGTCTTCCACGGCCGCATCGACGACCAGATCAAGATCCGCGGCTTCCGCGTCGAGCTCGGCGAGATCGAATCCAAGCTCGCCGATGAGCCCGGCGTGGCGCAGGCCGCCGTCGTGCTGCGCACCGATGACGGCATCGAGCGGCTCGTCGCCTTCGTCGTGGCCGAGCCGGGCGTGGCCGTCGACGGGGGCGCACTCCGCGCGGCGCTGCGCGAAAAGCTGCCGCCCTATATGGTGCCGGCGCATTTCGAGGCGGTCGGATCGCTGCCGCGCATGGTCTCGGGCAAGGTCGACCGCAAGATGCTCAAGGCGGCGCCGCTGACGGCGCCCAGCGCCGATGGCGAGCAGGAGCCGCCGCGCAACGCCACCGAAGCCGCATTGCTCGACGCCGCCCGGCGCGTGCTCGGCGCTGCCTGCCTGCCGCTGGAGGCGGACTTCTTCGTCGATCTCGGCGGCCATTCGCTGCTGGCGGCGCGCTTCATCTCGATCGTGCGGGAAACGCCGGCCTATGCCGGCATCACGCTGCAGGACGTCTACGGCGCACGCACGTTGCGCGCGATGGCCGAACTGCTCGACGAGCGCGGTATCGCCGCGACCGAGGACCTGTCCTTCACGCCGCCGCCATTCCTGCGCCGCTTCTTCTGCGGGCTGGCCCAGGCCGTGGTGCTGCCGGTCATCATCGGTCTCGCGACGGCGCAATGGCTTGGCGTCTTCGTCACCTACATGATCCTGTCCGGCGAGGACCTGCCGCTGCTCGGCCAGATCGGCGCGCTGCTCGGCGTCTACATCGCGATCATCCTGGTCACCGGACTCATCGCCATCGCGCTGAAATGGCTCGTGCTCGGCCGGACCAAGCCCGGAATCTATCCGCTCTGGGGCGTCTACTACTTCCGCTGGTGGTTCGCGGCGCGCGTCGCCGGGCTCGTCCATATCAAATGGCTGCAGGGCACGCCGGTGATGCGCTTCTATTGGCGGCTGCTCGGCGCCAAGGTCGGGCGCGACGTCATCATCTCCGATTACGAGGCCGGCGCAATCGACCTGATCGAGATCGGCGAGGGCACGAGCTTCGGCTCCAAGACCACCTTCGCCAATGGCGAGGCGATCGGCGACAAGCTCGTCATCGGCCGCATCAAGATCGGCAAGGACGTCTCGGCCGGGGCTTCCGTTGTGCTCGGCCACGGCTCGGCGATCGGCGACCATGCCGAGATCGGCGACCTGACCGCGATCCCGCCCGGAGCCCAGGTCGGGGTAGGCGAGATCTGGGACGGCACCCCGGCGCGCAAGATCGGCACGGTCGATCTCGCCGCCCTGCCGCCGCAGGCGGAAGCTTCGCCCGCACGGCGCACGCTGATGACGGCCTTCCACATCCTGATGCTGATCGTGCTGCCGCCGGTCAGCCTGCTGCCGATCTTCCCGGCCTTCTGGCTGTTCGACAAGATCGACTACTGGATCGCCGGCTGGACCGAGATCAGCTATCTCTGGTTCCTGCCGATCCTGACCTGGCCGACGGCGATCGGGCTCATCGCCTTCACCGTGCTGCTGATGGCCGGGCTGCGCTGGGCGATCCTGCCGCGCGTCACCTCCGGCTCCTATTCGATCCATTCCGGCTTCTACGCGCGCAAATGGACGGTAGCGCTGGCGACGGAAGTAACGCTGGAGACGCTCTCCTCGCTCTTCGCGACCATCTACATGCGGGCCTGGTACCGGCTGATGGGCGCCAGCATCGGCAAGGGGGCGGAGATCTCGACCAATCTCTCCGGCCGCTACGACCTCACCGGCATCGGCGCCGGCAACTTCATCGCCGACGAGGTGGTCTTCGGCGACGAAGACATGCGCCGCGGCTATATGCGCCTCGATTCGACGCGCACCGGCGAGCAGGTCTTCATCGGCAACGATGCGGTGGTGCCGCCGGGCGCCGTCATTCCCGACCGCGTGCTGATCGGCATCAAGTCGAAACCCCCCGCCAATGACCGCATGCAGCCCGGCGACACCTGGTTCGGCTCGCCGCCGATCAAGCTGCCGACGCGGCAGAAGGTCGATCTCGGCGCGGACTGGACCTACAAGCCCTCCTTCGGCAAGCAGTTCGGGCGCGGCGTCTTCGAGGCGCTGCACACCTCCTTCCCGTCGATGCTGTTCATCACCTTCGGCACCATCGCCGTCGACATGGTGCTGCAGCAGAAGATCAACGAGGGCGACTGGCTCGGCCTCGTGCTGTCATTCATGGGGGTCGCGGTCGCGATCGCCGTGGTGCAGGCGCTGATCTGCGCCGCCGTGAAATGGCTGATGATGGGCGCCTACAAGCCGGTGATGAAGCCGATGTGGTCGTGGTGGGCGATGCGCACCGAGGCCGTCGCCGTCATGTACTGGGGCCTCGGCGGCAAGGTGCTGTTCGATTATCTGCGCGGCACGCCGTTCCTGCCCTGGTTCCTGACGCTGTTCGGCGCGAAATACGGCAAGGGCGTCTGGCTTGACTCGACGGATATCACCGAATTCGACTGCATCAGGGTCGGCGATTTCTGCACGGTGAACGCCCATTCGGCGCTGCAGACGCATCTCTACGAGGACCGGGTGATGAAGGTCGGCAGGGTGAAGCTGGGCAAGGGCGTCTGCGTCGGCGCAGGCGCGACCGTGCTCTACGACACCCATGTCGGCGACTACGCCCAGATCGGCTTGCTCACGGTCATCATGAAGGGCGAGAACCTGCCGGCGCATACGCGCTGGGAGGGGGCGCCCGCGGTGCCGGCGAAGGCGCCGGCCGGGCATTGAGCACGCGGTTTGACCACCGGTCACGGCAGGGACTAAGAGCCTGCGCAGGATTTCGCGCAGGCACCCATGTCGCATAACAGCTTCGGCCACCTCTTCCGCGTCACCACCTTCGGCGAGAGCCATGGCCCGGCCATCGGCTGCGTCGTCGATGGCTGCCCGCCGCTGATCCCGCTGACCGAGCCCGACATCCAGGGCGATCTCGACCGGCGCCGGCCGGGCCAGTCGCGCTTCACCACGCAGCGCCAGGAGCCGGACCAGGTCCGCATCGTCTCGGGCGTCTTCGCCCGCGAGAGCGACGGCGTTCAGGTGACGACGGGCACCTCGATCGGGCTCCTGATCGACAATGTCGACCAGCGCTCGAAGGACTATTCCGAGATCAAGGACAAGTACCGGCCGGGCCATGCCGATTTCACCTATGACGTGAAATACGGCATCCGCGACTATCGCGGCGGCGGGCGCTCCTCGGCGCGCGAGACGGCGATGCGGGTCGCGGCGGGCGCCATCGCCCGCAAGGTCGTGCCCGGCATGGTCGTGCGCGGCGCGCTGGTCCAGATGGGGCCGCACAAGATCGACCGCGGCAACTGGGATTGGGACGAGGTCGGCCGCAATCCCTTCTTCTGCCCGGATGCCAAGGCTGCCGCCTTCTTCGAGGGCTATCTCGACGGTATCAGGAAGTCGGGCTCGTCGATCGGCGCGGTGCTGGAGATCGTCGCCGAGGGCGTGCCGGCCGGGCTTGGCGCCCCGATCTACGGCAAGCTCGATGCCGAGATCGCGGCGGCGCTGATGAGCATCAATGCGGTGAAGGGCGTCGAGATCGGCGAGGGCTTCGGTGCGGCGGAACTCTCCGGCGAGGAGAATGCCGACGAGATGCGCGCCGGCAATGACGGGCGCCCGCTCTTCCTCTCCAACCATGCTGGCGGCATCCTCGGCGGCATCTCGACGGGGCAGCCGATCGTGGCGCGCTTCGCGGTGAAGCCGACCTCCTCGATCCTGGCGACGCGCGCCACCGTGACCCGCACGGGCGGCGAGGCCGAGATGTTCACCAAGGGACGGCACGACCCCTGCGTCGGCATCCGCGCGGTGCCGGTTGGCGAGGCGATGGTCGCCTGCGTGCTGGCGGACCAGTATCTGCGCCATCGCGGGCAGGTGGGCGTGGTGGAGGCGCGCTGGCCGTTTCAGGAGTAGGCCGCGTCATTCTCGAGCCGCGCAGCGGACCCGAGAATCTCCGGCCGGAAGAAGCTGTGGTAAGGAGCCTTCTCGTCATGAGATGCTCGGGGCGAGCCCGAGCATGACGGCTCGGTTGCACCTTGCATTTCAGCAATACTGAAAATGTATTATCTCTTCATTGCGGATGAAACGCTGCCGTATTAGCTTGGTCGCATGAAGCTCGACGCCTGGCTCCGACAGCATAAGATCGCGCGCAGCGCCTTTGCCAAGCAGGTCGGCCTGTCGCCGGCCAGCGTGACGGCGCTGTGCAACGACCAGACCGCCTGGATCTCCCGCGAAAGCGCCGAGCGCATCGCCGCCGCCACGAGCGGCTCCGTCACCCCCAATGATTTCCTCGGCCTGTCCGGGCCGCGCGAGGCTGCCATGTCCAACAATGTCGCAGAGACCATCGAAGCCTTCGCCCGCGGCGAGATCGTCATCGTCACCGATGACGACGACCGCGAGAACGAGGGCGATCTCATCGTCGCCGCCTCGCTCTGCACGCCGGAGAAGATGGCCTTCATCATCCGCAACACCTGCGGCATCGTCTGTGCGCCGCTGACCTCGGCCGAGGCGCGCCGTTTGCGGCTCGACCCGATGGTGTCGTCGAACGATGCCCCGCTCGGCACCGCCTTTACCATCACGGTCGACGTCAAGCACGGCTTGACCACCGGCATCTCGGCCGAGCAGCGCAACAACACGGTCCGCGCGCTCGCCAACGGCAATATGGGCGCGGCGGATTTCGTGCGGCCCGGCCATGTCTTCCCGCTGATCGCCAAGGACGGCGGCGTGCTGATGCGCTCCGGCCATACGGAGGCGGCCGTCGACCTGTGCAAGCTCGCCGACCTGCCGCCGGTCGGCGTGATCTGCGAACTCGCCAATGACGACGGCACCGTGATGAAGGGCGCGCAGATTGCCGCCTTCGCCGAGAAGCACGGGCTCAAGCAGATCACCGTCGCGGATCTCATCGCCTATCGCCAGCTGCGCGAGAAGCTGGTCGAGCGGGTGCATTCCTTCCCGGTCAAGACCGCGTTCGGCGAGATGACAGGCCATGTCTACATCACGCCCTTCGACGATACGCAGCACTTCGCCTTCGTCATGGGCAAGCTCGGCGATGGCGAGAAGGTGCCGGCGCGTCTGCACCGGGCCGATGTCGTCGCCGACGTGCTCGGCGGTGCCAGCTCGATCCAGTGCGTGCTCAAGCGCTTCCAGCAGGAGGGGAAGGGCGTCCTGGTCTATCTGCGCGACGGCAGCGCCGGCGTGCCGATCAAGAGCGTCGAGGATGAAGGCGCCGACGCCCTGCGCAGCCAGCAATGGCGCGAGGTCGGGCTCGGCGCGCAGATTCTGCGCGATCTCGGCGTCAGCTCGATCGTGAACCTCGCATCCTCGCCGCGCTCCTTCGTGGGCTTGAGCGGCTTCGGCATCGAGATCGCCGGGACTTCGCCGTTGGAGTAGGCGGCGCTTCCGGAGATATCTGGAACAGAAAACGCGGGTCGTCCCGGGCGACCGAAGGGAGACCCGGGATCCATGCCTGAACCTCTATCGGTAAGGCTCAGGCATGGATCCCGGATCTTCGCTTCGCTCCGTCCGGGATGACCCGCGTTCGTTATCACCTGGCAGGCGCCTGTCGCCGTCAGCTGCCCATCAGCGCCGCGACATGGGCGGCGGTGGAGGTCGCCAGCGCATCGAGATCGTAGCCGCCTTCCAGCACCGAGACGATGCGGCCGCCAGCGTGCCTGTCGGCCAGCTCCATCAGCTTCTGCGTCGCCCAGGCGAAGTCGGCCTCGCGCAGGTTGAGGCTGGCGAGCGGATCGCGCCAATGCGCATCGAAGCCGGCGGAGATCACGATGAGATCGGGGCGGAAGGTATCGAGGCGTGGCAGGATCGCGATCTCGAAAGCCTCGCGGAATTCATCCGAGCCCTCGCCGGGACGCAGGGGCACATTGACGATTGTGCCATGGCTGCCGCGCTCCGAGGCGGCGCCGGTGCCGGGATAGAGCGGCATCTCGTGCGACGATGCGTAGAGCACGCTGGCATCGTTCCAGAAGATGTCCTGCGTGCCGTTGCCGTGATGCACGTCCCAGTCGACGATGGCGACACGCTCGGCGCCGTGCGCCTTCTGCGCGTGGCGGGCAGCCACGGCGGCATGATTGAAGAAGCAGAAGCCCATGGCGCGGTCGCGCTCGGCATGGTGGCCGGGCGGGCGCATCGCGACGAAGGCATTGCGCGCCTTGCCAGCCATGACCTCGTCCACGGCCAGGACCGCGCCGCCGACGGCGCGCAGCGCAGCCTCGATCGTGCCGGGCGACATGAAGGTGTCGCCATCGACCTGGACGAAGCCGGAGGCCGGGCTCGAATCGATCAGCGCCTGCGCGTGGTCGGCGGGGTGGCAGAGCGCCACCTGATCGAGCGTGCCCAGCGGCGCCTCGATCCGAATCAGCGAGGCGAAGCGTTCCGCCTCCAGCGCCTGGTCGACGGCTTTCAGGCGCGCAGCGCTTTCGGGGTGGCCGGGCGGCATGACATGGTCGAGGCCCGCCGGGTGCGTGATAAGAAGCGTGGTCAAGCGCGATTATCCGAGAGAACAGGGCTTGAGCAGCGGGAAGCGTGGCTGCTTTGCCACGCCGAGGCGCCATCCGGGAGTCACAAAGGGAACTAGATTGCGCCATGCCGGTTTGGGGCCTAGTGCTTCGCCCGACCGTCGCCCCTCGGGCAAGTCTCGGGCGATACGAAGCGTTAACGTTCGATTCATCATAAAGGCTGCCTGCGGGTCGCTCTGGTGGAAGCTATGAAGAAAACCGTTTTCATTGCCTTGGCGCTGTCGGCCCTTCTTGGCGCCTGCCAGTACAAGAGCGTAGCTGCCCCTGAGCTGTCAGCCCGGGACGCGGAATATATCGCGCTCGTCCCCAAGTTCGACACCTACCTTCCCTATCTCCCGTATGAGATCGCCGATCCCACCGGTCAGCCGCCCGGCACGATCTATGTCGATACGAAGGAGAAGTTCCTCTACCTCGTGCTGCCGAACAAGAAGGCGATCCGCTACGGCGTCGCGACCGGCGAAGAGGCCTATGGCTGGACCGGCGAGGCCGTGGTGCAGCGCAAGGCCGAATGGCCGCGCTGGACGCCCCCGGCCGAGATGATCAAGCGCTGGCCGCATCTGAAGCCGGTCGCTGGCGGCCTGGCTGGCGGCCCCGACAACCCGCTCGGCGCACGGGCGCTCTATCTCTACCAGAACGGACAGGACACGCTCTATCGCATTCACGGCACCAACGAGCCGGAGACGATCGGCCGCTCGGCTTCGTCCGGCTGCATCCGGATGCGCAACATCGACGTGATCGATCTCTTCAACCGCGTGCCGGCGGGCGCGAAGGTCGTCGTCGTCTGACGTTTCAGGCCGGTTTTAGTGTTTCAGCGGGCGGCCTCGGGCCGCCCGTTTTCGTTTGCGAGTACCGCTCGTTCGGACGACGGACAAAAAAAAGGCCGGTGGGAGCAAACTCCGCACCGGCCAGTCGTTTGGGTCTCGAAGGGGAGGTTTCAGTCGGCGAAACCGTGGCGAAGCACACCGGGCAAATCGGCCTTGCGTGTCTCGCCGTGCTTCCTCAACGCGCCCGACATCTGTCTGGTTCCCGCAGCGACCGCCTGAATCGCGATCGGGCGGAATTGGGAGGCGTAGGTCTCGCGTGCCTTGGCATCGTGAAAACCCCTGCGATCCTGCATCTTGGGACGGGCGTCGTGTTGAAGCATGGCTCCTGACTTTCTGATGACCTCGTGCCGGGAACTCTCGCTCCCGACCCCTGCAACCTGACCGCCGATCAGGTCGGGGCCGGGGCGCGTCTGTGATTTGTTCATGGCGATCTGTGGCCCGCGGCAGCTTCGGCCACATTGATGAACAAAAGAAAAAGGGCCGGGCGATCGCCGCCCGGCCCTTCGTATCCCTCGTGCGTCCGGCCCTCAGGCGGCGAACAGGCCTTCCGCCTTGGCCCAGTTCAGCGTCTTGTCGAGCGCGCGCTCGCAGCGGTCGAACATCTCGTTGATCTCGGCCTCGCTGATGACCAGCGGCGGGCAGAAGGCGAGACGGTCACCCATGGCGCGGGTGATGAGGCCCTCTTCCAGCGCGTAGGTCACGGCCTTGGCGCCGACGCCCTTCTTGGTCTCGAAGGAGGCCTTGGTCTGCTTGTCCTTGACCAGCTCGGCGCCGCCGATCAGGCCGACACCGCGGGCTTCGCCGACGAGCGGATGCTCGGCAAGCTTGTCGAGACGCCGGATGAAGGCCGGCGAAACCTTGTTGACGTGATCGACGATCTTCTCGCGCTGATAGATCTCCAGCGTCTTCACCGCGATGGCGCAGCCGACGGGGTGGCCGGCATAGGTGTTGCCATGGCCGAAGGTGCCGATCTTGCGGCTCTGGTCGACCAGGACCTCGTAGACCTTCTCGTTCATCATGACGGCGCTGAGCGGGAAATAGGCGGAGGTGATCTGCTTGGCGAGCGAGATCGTGTCGGCGTTCATGCCGTAGGTCTCGGTGCCGAACATCTTGCCGGTGCGGCCGAAGCCGGTGATGACCTCGTCCGAGATGAAGAGGATGTCGTACTTGGCGAGGACGGCGTTGACCTTCTCGAAATAACCGGCCGGCGGGGTGATCGCGCCACCGGCGCCCATCACTGGCTCGGCGATGAAGGCGGCGACCGTGTCCGGCCCCTCGTGCAGGATCATTTCCTCGAGTTCGGCTGCAAGGCGCGTCGAATAGTCCTGCTCGCTCTCGCCGGGCTCGGCGAAGCGGTAGTGGTGCGGGCAGGAGGTGTGGAGGATGCCGGGCAGCGGCAGGTCGAAGTCGATATGGTTGTTGGGCAGGCCAGTCAGCGACGCCGAGGCGACGGTGACGCCGTGATAGCCCTTCAGCCGGGAGATGATCTTCTTCTTCTGCGGCCGGCCGAGCGCATTGTTCATGTACCAGACGATCTTGACCTGGGTGTCGTTGGCGTCCGAGCCGGAGGCGCCGTAGAACACCTTCGAGATCGGAACCGGCGCGATCTCCTTCAGCTTCTCGGCGAGCTCGATCGCCGGGTCATGGCTGCGCCCGCCGAAGATGTGGGTGAAGGGCAGCTTCTTCATCTGCTCGTAGGCGGTCTCGATCAGCTCCTGGTTGGAGTAGCCGAGCGCGGTGCACCAGAGCCCCGCCATGCCCTCGATATATTCCTTGCCCGCCGAATCGTAGACGAAGATGCCCTTGCCGCTCTCCAGCACCAGCGGCCCGTTCTGCCGGTGGGTGGCAAGGTTCGTATAGGGATGGACGAGCGTCTCGATATCCCTGACGGCGACATTCGACAGCATGATGGGCTCCCGGCCTGTTAAAAATTCTTGCCACCATAAGCCGAACTGACCGCAAATGTTGAGCGATTTTGGCGCAGGGGACGCCATACTCTGCTGCAAGGCGGCCGATGGCGCAAAGCCGCGCGCTTGTCAGGCCGGGTACAGGTGGGCAATCTTCCAATCTGGAATCGTTCCGGACTGGCCAAGGCTGATGCTCGACCCGTCATTTTCGACAAACCGGCCGGCGCCCGGCCGCAGCTGCGGCAGCTGCGCGCTGTGCTGCAAGGTCTACGATGTCCCGGCCGTGCCGATGACGGCCGGCACCTGGTGCCGGAATTGCCAGCCCGGGCGCGGCTGCCGCATCTACGACACCCGCCCGCAGCAGTGCCGCGATTTCCATTGCCTCTGGATCAGCCAGGATTTCCTCGGCCCGGAATGGAAGCCGGAGCGCAGCCGCTTCGTCCTGACCATGGATGGCACGAGCCGGCTGCTCTATGCGCAGGTCGATCCCGGCGCGGCACAGGCCTGGCGCAAGGAGCCCTATCTCTCGCAGTTCAGGCGCTGGGCCGCTGCCGGCAGCCGGCCGGTCATCGTCTTCGTCGGCAAGACCGCGACCGCTGTGACCGCGAGTGGCGAGACGGTTCTGGGGCAGCTCGCGGCGGATGAGCGCATCGTCCTGCGCGATCTGCCGGGCGGACGCCAGACCGTCGAGAAGGTCAGGGCGACGAACTGAGCGGCGGCACGGCGAAGCCGCTGCCGGCGCGCTCCAGCATGGCGCCGACCGCGATGGCCGTCCGGTCTTCCCCGAAAGGCGCGATGATCTGCACGCCGAGCGGCAAGCCCTCGCGCGACAGCATGACCGGCGCCGACAGGGCCGGCAGGTCCGATCCGGTCGCGAGTGCGGCCCAGTGCAGGAAATCGAGATAGGGGCGTGGCTCGCCGTTCACGAGGAGCCGGCGGGCGTGGATATCGGGCGTGTGATCATGCGGGATCGCGGCGACCGGCGCCGGCGGGCAGAGCACGACGTCGTAGCGCGCGAAGAAGCGTGCCCATTGCCGCTTCTGGGCCAGGCGGCGATGCGCGATCTGCTGATAGAGGCCGGGCGTCATCCGCGCGCCGCGCGCCTGCAACGCCTGGTGCGACAGGTCGTTCGGGCTGAAGCGCGAGGCCTGCGCCTGGATGCGGGCGCGCACCTTTGGCGGCAGGCCATAGGCGACGACGGCATGGTTCAGCAGAGCATAGACCTCGAAGGCGTCGGCGAAGCTGACGGAAGGGCGGGCGGTCTCGTCGACGATGGCGCCGGCCTCGGCGAGACGACGGGCAGCCTCGCGCACGGCGTCCGACACCTGGCTGTCGACGGGGGCGAAGGGATCGTCGGCCCAGAGCGCGACGCGCAGGCCCTTCGCGTCGATGAAGCGCGGCTCCGGCAAAGGCGCAGAGGCGTGCGCTACATCGCGCGGACCGGCGATGACCGGCAGGATCAGGTCGAGATCATCGGCGGCGCGGGTGATCGGGCCGGCGACCATCAGGTCGGCATTGCGCGGTGTGCGCCGTTCCGGCGGCGGCGGGATCGCCCCCCAGGTCGAGACCAGCCCCCAGCTCGTCTTGAGGCCGAAGACGCCGCAGGCATGGGCCGGCCAACGGATCGAGCTGCCGAGGTCGGAGCCGAGTTCGAAGGCGCTCATGCCGGTCGCGACGGCGACGGCCGCTCCGCCCGATGAGCCACCCGGCGAGCGCGCCTCGTCCCAGGGATTGTTGGTCACGCCATGGGCCGGATTGTAGCTCTGGAAGTCGCCGGAGAAGACGGGGACGTTGGTCTTGCCGATGATGACCGCGCCGGCGGCACGCAGCCGCGCCACCGCTGCCGCATCCTCGGACGGCACACGCTCGCGATAGGCTGGCAGGCCGCCGGCGGAGGGCAGGCCGGCGACGTCGAAGGCATCCTTGATCGTGATCGTCAGGCCCTCGAGCGGGCGGGCCGTGCCCGCGGCGATCCGCGCATCGCTGGCGAGGGCCATGGCGCGGGCGGCCTCGCGATCCTGCGCGACGATGGCATTGAGGCGCGGGTTCAGCGCGTCGATGCGGGCGAAGGTCGCTTCCAGGAGCTCGGTGGCGCTGAAGCGGCGGGCGAGCAGCGCCGCGCGCAAGGCCGTGGCGGAGGCGGTGAGATCGATGCCGGCAGCCATCGTGCCGTCACTCGGCATCGACGGCGCGGGCAAGATCGCGCCAGAGCAGCACGAGGCGATCGAGCTCGGCGAGGTCGTCCGATCCGAGCTTGCCGAGCGTGCTGGCGACGAAATCGCGCTGGGCGGCGATGCCGGCCTCGGCCAGCCGGCGGCCTTCCGGCGTCAGGTGCATGGCGTAGGAGCGCCGGTCGCCCGCAATGGCGCGGCGCTCGACGAGCCCGGCCTGCACGAGGCGGTCGACCAGCCCGGAGACGTTGCCCTTGGTGACATAGAGCCGCTCGGCCAGCTCGCTCTGACTGATGCCTTCCTGCTCGGTCAGCGTCGAAAGCAGGTCGAATTGCGGGATCGAGAGGCCGAGCGTGCGGATGCGCGCCGTCATCTGAATCAGCATGCGCTGGTGCAATCGCATGAAGCGGAACCAGACGCGATCAGGCTCCGTCGCCGCGTGCGGCACGGTCTTCGGTGCGGTCATCGCGCGTTCCCCCTCTTGAACGATCAGACCTAAACCATCTCGCGCGCACAGGCGAGCCTTCGATGGTGCAGCTTTCCTTTCGCGGAAGCTCGTCGCTATCCTCCGGGAAAGACAAGACTCCGGGAGAAACGCGCATGCTCGGCCTGATGCAGGACTGGCCACTTCTGCTCCATCGGATCATCGATCATGCCGCCATCCAGCATGGCCCGCGCGAGGTCGTCAGCCGGGCGGTCGAGGATAGCAGCCTGCGCCGTCGCAGCTATGCCGAGATCAGGAGCCGGGCGCTCAAGGTCGCCAAGCGACTGAAGCGAGAGGGTGTCGTGCTCGGCGACCGGGTGGCGACGCTGGCCTGGAACACGGACCGCCATCTCGAGCTCTGGTACGGCATCAGCGGCATCGGCGCGATCACGCACACGGTCAATCCGCGGCTGTTCCCGGAACAGATCGCCTGGATCGTCGATCATGCCGAGGACAGGCTGATGTTCCTCGACCTGACCTTCGTGCCGCTGATCGAGCAGCTGCAGGAGAAGCTCCCGAGCATCGAGCGCTATGTCGTGCTGACCGACGCCGCGCATATGCCGCAGACGAGCCTCAAGGGTGCCGTCGCCTATGAGGACTGGCTGGCCGAGGCCGACGACGATTTCGCCTGGGCCCGTCTCGACGAGAATACGGCGGCGGGGCTTTGCTACACCTCCGGCACGACCGGAGGGCCGAAAGGCGTGCTCTACTCGCATCGCTCGAACGTGCTGCATGCGCTGGCCTGCGCTGCGCCGGACTATATGGGGCTGTCCTCGCGCGACACGGTGATGCCGGTCGTGCCGCTGTTCCACGCCAATAGCTGGTCGCTCGCCTATTCGGCGCCGATGACGGGCGCCAAGCTGGTGATGCCCGGCGCGAAGCTCGATGGCGCGTCGCTGCACGAATTGCTCGAAGGCGAGGGCGTCACCATGACGGCGGCGGTGCCGACGGTCTGGCTCGGCCTGCTGCAGCAGCTGGAGGCGACCGGCGGCAGGCTCTCGACGCTGCAACGCGTCGTGATCGGCGGCTCGGCCTGCCCGCGCGCGATGACCGAAGCCTTCGAGCGCAAATACGGCGTCACCGTCGCGCATGCCTGGGGCATGACCGAGATGAGCCCGCTCGGTTCCTTCTGCTCGATGAAGCCGGTCTATGGTGGCCTCGAAGGCGAGGCGCTCTACGACCTCAAGGTCAAACAAGGCCACCCGCCCTTCACGGTGGAATTCCGGCTCACGGATGACGAGGGCCGGGACCTGCCCTGGGATGGCCGGACCTTCGGCCGCCTCAAGGTGCGCGGGCCGGCGGTGGCCGGTGCCTATTACCGGCGCGCGGACGAGGACATCCTCGACGATCACGGCTTCTTCGATACCGGCGACGTGGCCACCATCGACCCCGCCGGCTACATGCAGGTCACCGACCGTTCGAAGGACGTGATCAAGTCCGGCGGGGAGTGGATCTCCTCGATCGATCTGGAAAATCTCGCGGTCGGCCATCCCGACGTGGCGGAAGCGGCAGTGATCGGCGTTGCCCATCCGAAATGGGACGAGCGGCCATTGCTCGTCATCGTGCCGAAACCCGGCCGCACGCCCGGCAAGGACGAGATGCTCGCCTTCATGGCCGGCAAGATCGCGAAATGGTGGCTGCCTGATGATGTCGTGCTGGTCGAGGCCATCCCGCACACAGCGACCGGCAAGATCCAGAAGACGGCGCTGCGCGAGATGTTCAAGGATTATCGGCTGCCGGGGTGACATCCGGGCAGGGGCCGTTCTCAAAGTCTCCAGAAGAACCACGTCATCCCGGACGCAGCGAAGCGGAGATCCGGGATCCATCGTAGAGCGCGGTGCTTCTCGATGGATCCCGGGGCAAGCCCGGGATGACGGCAAAGGGATTCGACGTTGCCAGCTGGCGCCAAAACGCAAACGGCGCCCTTTCGGGGCGCCGTTCGTGTGTCTTGGTCGAGCGCGAGTGCGGAGGCTGTCCGTCTCAGAACTCTTCCCATCCGGCATCCTGGGCGCGTCCGTTGGCGACCTTGCGCGGGGCGGGGGTGGCCTTGGACTGGGCGAAGGCGGCTTCGGCGAGCTGGCGCAGGCGCTCGGGCTCGGCCGCGGCCGGAGCCCGGGCGGATGCCGCCGCGGACGCTGCCGCAACCGCGACCGGTCGGGCCGGGGCGCGAGCCGGCGCCACGGTTTTCAGGGCGCGCGCCGCGGAGGAGGCGGCCATGACCGGCTGCGGATAGCCGCTCTGGCCGACCGCCTCGCGGCCGGTGCGGAAGGCCGCGACCAGCTCGTTGAGCTGGCCGATCCGGCCGGTCAGCGCATTGGCGGAGGCCGCGCTCTCCTCGGCCAGCGCCGCGTTCTGCTGGGTCATCTCGTCGAGATGCGCCACCGCCTGGCTCATCTCGTCGATGCCGTTGGCCTGCTCGCCCGACGCTGCCGAGATGTCTGCGATGGTGGCCGCCACCTTCTGCGAGGCGGCGAGGATGCGCGCGAGCTGGTCGCCGGCCTGGCGCACCAGCTTCACGCCCTCGCCGACCTCGGTGTTCGAGGAGGAGATCAGCCCGGAGATGTCCTTGGCCGCCTCGCCCGAGCGCTGCGCCAGGGTGCGCACCTCGGAGGCGACGACGGCGAAGCCCTTGCCGGCCTCGCCGGCGCGGGCCGCCTCGACCGCCGCGTTGAGCGCCAGCAGGTTGGTCTGGAAGGCGATGTCGTCGATCACCCGGATGATGTCGGAGATCTTCTGCGAGGCGCTCTCGATGCGGGCCATGGCATCGACAGCCTGGCCGGCGATGGCGCCGCCGGACTGGGCGGCCTGCATGGCCTCGTCGGCGATGCGGGCGGCATCCTTCGAGGCCTGGGCCGAGGCCTTGACCGAGGCTGCGAGCTCCTCGGTGGTGGCGGCGGTCTGCTCGAGCGAGGAGGCCTGCTCCTCGGTGCGCTTCGACAGGTCGTCGGCGCCCATGTTGATCTCGCGTGCGGCCAGCCCGACATCGGCCGAGGTGGTCTGGATCGTCGCGACCGTGGCCGAGAGCCGGTCGACCGTCTCGTTGATGGCGCCCTTGAGATCGGCGAAGCGGCCGCGATAGGCCGTCTCGACCCGGTTGGTCAGATCCCCGCCCGCAATCGCCGACAAAGCCTGCGCAAACTCCGTCGTCGCAGAATCAACAACTATGTTGATCTCGTTGATGCCCTCGACGAGCTCCTTGAGCGGGCCTTCCATGCCGCCGACCTGCGCCTGGCCGGAGAAATTGCCGTCGCGGGCATCGGCGACGATGGTCGCGACTTCCCCAAGCAGCTTCTGGACATGAGCAGCCTGTTCGGCGTCGGCCAGCATGGCGAGATCGCGATCGCGCCGGTTCTGCTCGAGCGCCAATGCGTTCTCGCGATAGGTTTCGAGCGCGCGGCTCAGCGCTCCGATCTCGTCGGGCGAGGGGGCCGGCGGAATGGCCTGCGCGAAATCGCCCTGCTGCATGCCGTCGAGCGCCGACTTGAGCGAGATCAGCGGCCGGGCTACGCGACGCTGCACGCCGCGCCAGCTCAGGACGCAAATCACAAGCAAAGCGGCAAGCAGGGAGCCGACGATGCCAAACTTGACCCAGGCCTGATTGAGCTTCTGGTTCGTGCGCGTGATCATGTCGTCGAGCGACTGGGTCACGGCCGATATGATCGCCTCAAAGGGGGCGTTGCACTGCTTTGTCCATTCCTCGGCTGCGATGACCGGGCCAGAGCCCTGACCGAGCTTGCCGATCAGTTCGTCCATCTTGCGATTGGAGGCATCGACCTCGGCCGACATGACACCGATCTTCCGGACGAGTTCGCTGCCGACGCCGGGGCGGGACGCGAGCTGCTTGAGGGTGTCCCTGGAAGCGTTGGAAACACCGCGCAACTCGCCGATGCGACGTAGCTGTGCCGCATCCATCGCCTTGTTCGAGCTGAAGGCCGGGCGCAGCACCGAACATTGCGTTCCGTAGTTCGAGCGCACGTCCCAGCCGGCGGACTTGAAGCCCTGCAGGTCGGCGAGCACGGGGTCGGCCAGCCGGGCCGCAGTGGAGGTCTCGTCGGAAGCCTTGACGATCGCACCCTCGATCGCGCCGATACCGTTGTACCAGGGCATGGTCGCGGCCAGGCTGCGCTGCGCCTTCGGTTTGCCGGCCTCGGCATAGAGGTCGGCCATCCTGGCGTCGGTGAGCTTCTGCTCCTGCTGGATGCCGGCGATCAGCTCCTTGCGGTTCGGCAGATCGGTTTCCTGGAGCTGAGCGACCGCTTCGGCGATCTGGGCGCGATTGGCCTGCTCGATCTGCTTCAGCATCGGGGCCGGATCATCCGCGACCTGGATGCTGGTCTGAGCCTGGCCGCGCGCGGTGCGGATCATGTTGCCGGTGAGAAGCAGCGCCTTGTCGGCCTCGACCAGCTCGGCCAGCCGCATATTGGTCCTCACCTCCATGATGGACTGCTCCGCCATGTAGGCCAGCGCACCGATGCCGGGCACGCAAAGACAGGCCATGGTGGCCACGAGGTAGTTCTGGATCGAAGAGGGGAAGAATTTCACGGCGAGGCTCGAAGAGGCGTGCGGCTGGAAGGCGGTGGCGCAGGCGGAAGAGGCGACCCGGCGCGACCGATGCCTCTTTCCCGCCCAGTTACGGCCGATTTGATTAAGATTGCGCTTAGCTGCCTCTGCCGCTTGCCTTCCGCTCGTAGCGGCGTCACCTAAGAACGATGCATCGCCGTCTCGTCTTCGAGGAACCGGTTTCACGCGCGGCCATCTGGAGCCGGCGGCTGGCCTGGTTCTCGCTCGCGGTGCTGCTGCTGTCGCTGCTGCTCGTCCGGCTGCGGGAGCCGAGCATCGAAGGGCTCGCGCCGGTCGCCGGTGCCTATGTCTTCGTCTTTGCGGCGCTCGGGCTGGCGATCCTCGCCTTCATCCGCATCTGGCAGTCCGGCCATCGCGGCGTCGGCAAGGCGGCCTGGGCGATGCTGCTGTCGCTGGTCCTGCTGGTGCCGTTGGGCTATGTCGCGGTGAAGCTCGTGACCAGGCCCGCCCTGGCTGATATCTCGACCGATATCGACGACCCGCCTGCCTTCAGTCGGTCGCAGATAGCGCAGACGGCAAGGGCCGGGCGCGTGCCACCGGATGTGCCGGCCGAGCGCAGGCGCCTGCAGCGCCAAGCCTATCCCAAGGCGGTGCCCATTCTCCTGGAGGTTCCGGCCGAGATCGCCTTCGACGTCGCGCGCCGCGCCGCGACCGGGCTCGGCTGGCAGGTGCTGGAAACGACCCGGCCGGGCGGGCGCAGCGGGGCCGGGCGGATCGAGGCGGTCGCGCGCGGCCGCATGCTGCATTTCTCGGAGGACATCACGATCCGGGTCAGGCCGCGCGTCGACGGCAGCCGGATCGACATTCGCTCGGCTTCACGGCTGGGCAGCCACGATCTCGGAGTCAACGCGACGCGCATCGCCGCATTCTCCGACGAGATCGAGCTGCTGATGGAGAATCGCTGAACAGGCGGTTCAGGTGAGACGGTAGCGGCTCGTCAGGGCAGGCACGGCATCGCTGGCCTGGACGGCGCCTCGTAGCACCAGATCCTCGAGCTGCGCCAGTACCGAGAGCGCCGCCGCTCCGTGCAGCGCCGGCGCCAAGCCCTGATAGATCGCGGTCACCATGGCCGCGATCGTCTCGTCGCCTTGCCCCAGGCGGCTGAGAATCGCGGCCTCGCGCTGGCGGCGATGCTGGACGAGGCCACGCAGGAAACGCTGCGGTTCGGTGACAGGGCCGCCATGGCCCGGCCAATAGCGGGCATGCTCGAGACCGCGCAGTTTCTCGATCGAGGCCATATAGGCGGCCATCGAACCGTCGGGCGGTGCGACGACCGAGGTCGACCAGGCCATGACATGGTCGCCCGAGAACAGCGTTTCCTCTTCGGCGAGGGTGAAGGCCAGGTGATTGGCGGTGTGACCGGGCGTCTCGACCGCGGCGAGGCTCCAGCCGGGACCGGAAACGGCGTCGCCGTCCCGCATCAGCCATTCCGGCACGTAGGCGGTGTCGGCGGCGGCATCGAGGACACGCTCCTCGCCCGGGCCGAGCTCGCGGGAGAGGCGATGCGGCCCGCAGCCGACCACGCGCGCGCCGGTGGCTGCCTTGAGCGCCGGAACGGCCGGGGAGTGGTCGCGGTGCGTGTGCGTCACGACGATATGACTGACCGTCTCGCCGCGGAGAGCGGCCAGCAGGTGTTCGACATGGGAGGGATCATCGGGACCGGGATCGATGACCGCCACAGTGCCGTGGCCGACGATATAGGTGCAGGTGCCGGTGAAGGTCATCGGCCCGCTATTGCCGGCGATGACCCGGCGCACGAGCGGCGAAAGCGTCGCGACCTCGCCGGGCGGCGTGGTCGCGCTCCTGTCGAATTCGATCTCGTCCGCCATCTCTGCACGCCTCGTCCGAGCCTGTGCCGATTCCGTCAAACCGGCTGCCTATCCGCGCAAAGCCTGTCCGCTTGTGAGGCCCTGCCGCATTTCCTATAGACGCAAAAGCGGCCGCGTCGCGCGGCCTTTTCGGGAAAGGACGACAAGCCCATGGCCGATACCATCCCCATGCAAGCGCCGACGCTCGCCGGTACGCTCCTTCCCGCAGCGGACACGCGCTCGGCCATGCTGCGCAACGTCGCGCTGGCCTTCGCCGGCAGCCTGCTCCTGATCGCGGCGGCCAAGATCAAGGTTCCGTTCTGGCCCGTGCCGATGACGCTGCAGACGCTGGCGGTGCTGGGCCTCGGGGCCGCCTATGGCGCCCGCCTCGGTGCTGCGACCATGGCGCTCTACATCGTCTACGGACTTGTGGGGCTGCCGGTCTTCACCAACACGCCGCCGGTCGTTGCCGGCCCGCTCTATCTCGTCGGTCCGACCGGCGGCTTCCTGGTCGGCTTCATCGTCGCGGCGGCGATCGCCGGCTGGGCGGCCCAGCGCGGTGCGTCGCTGCTGCGGCTGGTCGGCGGGCTGGTCCTCGCCGATCTCGCGCTCCTGGCCATCGGCTGCCTGTGGCTCGCCTTCGGCGCCCAGATGACGGGCGGCGCGACCGGGGTCGGTCTAGCAAAGGCCTTCGCCTATGGCGTGCAGCCCTTCCTTCTCGGCGAGGCGCTGAAGATCGCGCTCACGGCTTGCATCGCCGGGGCGGGCTGGTCGCTGATCGGCCGGCGCGGCTGAGCCTTCGCTTAAACAGCGCCTTCAAGCACAAAGGCCGGGGTCGCCCCCGGCCTTTTTTGATTCCCGTATGCGCTTGCGCAATCCCGTTAGCTGGTCGACTGGCCGCCACCGCAGCTTTTGCCGTCATAGGGGCCGAAGAGTGGGCCGAAATTCCCGCATTTGTCGCAGCCCGAAAGCGAGAGAGCCAGCCCCAACAGGCCGGCGAGGAGAATGATGCGCTTCATGGCCCAACCGTTCGATTCGATGCGGGTCGTAATCTAGAACGTGCCGGCGGCGCGCGACAGGGGTGTCGAGAGCGAAGGCCGACGCTCAGAGGCCGATATCCGCGAGCCAGCCCAGGATGCAGATCGCCGAGACGGCGATCAGGGCGATCGTGGCTTTCGCGTCGTTCGGCCAATGGCGCAGCATGCTTCGTCTCCGTTGCGGGAGCCGTCGCAATAGTCGTGCCATTTGACAGGCGGGTGACGGTTTCCCCGAGGCCTGGGAAGCCCCGAGAAATCGCTGTCGCGACCGGCAGAGGCGATGCCGCCGATCGACGTTGCGAGATCAGGTTTCGCGGAAGGCGCGCGCCATGCTGTCCTTGAGCGGCTGCAGCAGATATTCGAAGAAGGTCCTCTCGGTCGTCTGGATGTAGACGTCGGCGGGCATGCCCGCGGTCGGCTGGAAGTCGTGGACGCCGGCCAAGCTCTTCGGGTCGAGACGAGCGCGCACGACATAGAGATCCGGAACGCCGGGATAGGCGCGCTGCTTCTCGTCCGGCAGCGCGTCGGCGGAGATGTAGATGACGCGGCCGCTGACCATCGGGGTGGTGCGCTGATTGAGGGCGGTGAGCCGAACCGTGGCGAGCTGGCTGTGCTTGATCTTGTCGATGTCCTGCGGACGCACGCGCGCCTCGATGATGAGCTCATCCTGCAGCGAAACGATCTCCATGATGTTCTTGCCGGCTTCGATGACGCCGCCGGCCGTGTGATAGCGCAGCTTGACGACCGTTCCCTTGACCGGAGCGACGATGTTCGAGCGGTCCAGGATACCCTTCACGGTATGGATGCGCTCGCGCACGTCGTTGAGTTCGGCGCTGATCTCCTGCAACTGGTCGGAGGCGATCTTCTGGGCGTTCTTGCGGACGCCGTCGATCTGTTCAAGCGAGCGGGCGATCCGCTCGCGGGAATCGCCGATATCGCCGGTGATGCGCCCGGCCTCGCCGGTGAGGTTTGCGGCAAGACGCTGGAGCGAGAGCACGTCGGGCTTGCGGATGTAACCGCGCTGAAGCAGCGCCTGCTTGCCTTCGAGTTCCTCCTTCAGCAACAGCGATTGCTGATGGACTCCCGCAAGCTGCACCTTGCTGCCGGTGACTTTCTCCTCGAGCGCATCGATGCTCTTCTGATGGGCGGCGATTTCGCTTGCGATATTGTTCTGCCGCGCGCGGAAGGCGATCCGCTGCGCCGCGATAAGCACGGCGATGTCGGGGTCGTTGGCTCTGTCGACCAGATGCGGGGGGAAGGAGAAGTCGGTTCGGCCGATGACCTCCGCCCGGAGCCGCGCCTCGATCGCCTCCAGACGGAAGAGCTTGAGTTCGTGGCGGCGCAATTCGGCGCGGGAGGAGGTGTCTTCGAGCTTGACCAGGGGCTGGCCGACCTGGACCACGTCGCCCTCATGGACCAGGATCTCGCGGATCACCCCGCCTTCCAGATGCTGGATCGTCTTGTTCTGGCCGGTGGTGACGAACACGCCCGTCGCGATGACCGCGCCGGCGATCGGGGCCGTGTTGCCCCAGACGCCGAAGCCCATGACCGTCGCGACGACGATGACGACGCCGCTCAGCGTCGCCGTGCGGGTACTGCGCGGCACGTCGGCATACCAGGTTTGCGATATCAGCTGCCCTGCCATTTCCCCACTCCGTTCCCTCGTCGCCCCCGGCTTCGAATGCCGGTTTTGTCAGTGTGGCTTGGGCGCACCGCCATCGATGCTGCGCTGTCCAACGATCATCGGCAGGATCTCGTCGCGTGCCCCGATGGCCTGAACCGCGCCGTCCTTAATCATCATGATCTTGTCCACGCTGCGGAGCAGGGCAGGGCGCTGCGTCACGGCGACCACCGTCATGCCGCGGCTCTTGGCCCGCTCGAAGGCGCGCGCGAGGGCGGCCTCGCCCAGCGCGTCGAGATTGGAGTTGGGCTCGTCGAGCACGACGAGCCGCGGATTGCCGAAGAAGGCCCGCGCCAGGCCCAGCCTCTGCTTCTGCCCGCCCGAGAGGGGAGCGCCGTCGATGCCGATCTGCGTCTCGTAGCCATGGGCGAACTGGGCGATCATCTCGTGGATGTCGGCGATCTCGGCGGCTTCGAAGACATCGGCATCGGCGACATCGTCGCGCATGCGGGCGATGTTGGCCTTGATCGAGGCCGGAAAGAGCTGAACGTCCTGCGGCAGATAGCCGACGCTTTCGCCGAACTGGCGGGGGTCCCAATTGCGCTGCTCCATCCGGTCGAGCCGGACGGTGCCGGCGGTCGGGTTGATCGAGCCGACCAGCATGCGCGCCAGGGTCGACTTGCCGCAGCCGGAAGCGCCGACGATGGCGAGGGAGTCCCCCGGCTCCAGGCTGAAGCTGATGCCGTTGAGGATGACTTTCTTGTTCGGTGGCGGAACGTAGAGGACGCGCTCGACATCGAGCCGGCCCTTGGGGTTCGGCAGCTTCAGCCGGTCGAGGTTGAGCGGGGAAGCCTGCAGCAGCGCCTTGACGCGCTGATAGGCGGCGCGCGCATGGATGAAGCTGCGCCAGCCTTCGATGGTGCCTTCCAGCGGGGCAAGGGCACGGCCGGCGACGACGGAGGACGCGACCACCATGCCGCCCGTCAACTGGCCTTCGAGCGAGAGCATCGCGCCCCAGCCCAGCATCGCCACCTGCGTTCCCAGGCGGAAAAACTTGGAGGTGCCGGTCATCAGGATGTTGCGATCCTGCGCGCTGACCTGCGCCTTGAGGGATTCCGCCGTCTCGCGCCCCCACATCACCACGCCCTCCGGGATCATGCCCATGGCGTTGATGACCTGCGCGTTGCGGGACATCGCTTCCGATTGCAGATTCGCGCGGGTCGAAAACGCACTGGCTCGTGCGAAGGGCGCGGCCGTGACCTGCTGGTTGAGATAGGCGACCAGGAACAACACGACCGACGCGACGGTCACGATGTAGCCGAGATGCGGATGGATCAGGTAGACCGCCAGCAGATAGATCGGCGCGGTCGGCGCATCGAGCATGGTGAGGATGACCGGACCGGTCAGGAAGCTGCGGATCTGCTGGAGATCGGCGAGCGTCTGGAATTCGCGACTGGAGCCCGTCTGGGCGGCCTTGGCGGCGGCCGCGAGCACTGGTCCACCAAGCCGGGTTTCGACATCGACCGCGATGCGCATCAGCATGAAGCGGCGCACCATGTCGAGCAGCACATGGGCTCCGATCGCCACCATGACGATGACCGAGAGCATCACCAGGGTATCGACGCTGCGGCTCGTCAGCACGCGGTCCGACATCTGGAAGAGATAGATCGGCACGGCGAGGACGAGCGTGTTCACCACGATCGAGAACAGCGCGACGACCGTCAGGTTGTGCCGCGCGCCGCCGAGGCCCGCGCCGAGAACCTGCTTGAAGTCGCGATCACCAAGCCGTTGCTCGATCGGCGTTCCACCGCCCGATCCGCCACCGCCTCCTCCGCCGCCCGGCCCCTTGCTGCCGCGGCCGCCGTCGAGGGCCGTTTTCGGAGGCTGTGAATCCAGCTTCGGACGCAGCGTGACGACATCGGGTGCCGGCTGTCCGTCGATGCGGGCTTCGCTGCGTTCTGCCCGGCTTTGGGGTCCGGTTTCCTGGGGAGTAGCCGGGTCGTGGGGAGCGGGCGGCTGCGGGAGCGATGCGGGCACGCCGGTCGGGACCAGGGAAATCCGGCTGTTGGCATTGGCGGTGCCCTCGACCTTGACGGCGGCCAGCCCGACAGCCTGCGGCAAGCCGACCATCCGCACCGAGGCAGGGCCGGCCAGGGGCGCCGCGGATGGCGATGCTTCGTTCTTCTCGCTCATGCCCCTTACCCCGTCTCGTTCTTCTTGCTTCAAACCATGATGTTCGACGTCAGATGGTCGTGCTGCGCCGGGTCCGGCACATTGACGTGCCGGCATTCGGGCTCGGGCTCATTGGTGGCCTGTTCGGCGAAGGCGACGAGCTCGGGCACGAGCGTGCTGGTGTCATGAATCTTCACCGTGTCGCTGTCGGTGACGATGTTGACCTGGATCAGCACGGATTCTTCATAGGCCTCGCCGCCGAGATAGTTGGAGGTCGACAGCAGCCCGGGGTCGACGATGTAGGCTTCGTTGAGCGCGCTGTTGCCGCCTGCGGCCACAGCTTGTTCGGTGTCCGCATGCGCGCTGGCCTGAATGCTCTGATCGCCGTCGATGAGGAAGTTGACCTGCGTGATGACGTTGGCGTCGTAGTAATCGCCCGCGACGTAGAGAATCTTCAGCGTGCCCGAGGCGCCACCGTAGAGGTGCCAGTCGGCGTCCGGGGCGAGGATGGTTGCGCCGCCGGCAAGCTGATCGATCAGCTCGTGATGGGCATCGAGCATCGGCTTGAAGGCCGGCGCATCGTAGCTCGCGATCGTGGCCTTGTTGGTCAGGCTGTTGAAACCGGTCGTGACGGTCGTGCCGTCTTCTTCGCCGCCGGTGCTGTAGAGCTTGGCTGAATCGGGATCCAGCATGATGTTGTACTGGTAGATCCAGTCGGCCCGATGGTAGTTTCCGCCGATGATGATGATGTCGTAATCGGCTATGCCGTAAATCTTCGTCAGATTGATCTGTTCGTTTCCGCCGGTCCCGAGATTGTAATAGACGCCGGACTCGCTTTGAACCGTGCGATCGTTGTCGTCGAGACCGTTGAACTGGACGATCGCTTTCACGTCGTAGAAATCGCCCGACAGGACATCGACGACCCAGTGAGACGTCCCGGCCGCACCGCGCACGTCGATCGTCGATTGATGCGTGATGAACTCCGCGATGTTGTGAACCTCGTTGCCCTGCGTCTTCACGACGGGGTCGAGAGTGCCGGAGACGGCGATGTCGACATGATCGTTGTCGACCAAGATGTTCGCCTGCACGATGCCGCGGCTGTAGAAGTAGTCGCCGCCGATCATCATGGAGCCGACCCCCTCGTTGAGGTCGACGATCTTCGCGGCGTTGATCTGTGTGTTGAGACCTGTCTCGGCGAGCGTCGCCACGCCGCCGGTCGGGCTCGCGGCATCGAGCGCCGCCGTTGTGCTGGTCTGGGCCGGCGGTTCGTCCGGGCGCCAGGGTGCGCTGTCCAGCAAGGTCGGCGCATAAGGTTCGGGCGCGCCGGCAACGCCGTCGATGATACGGCCTTGCGGGGCGGTCTCGGCGGGGCTGCCGTCCGGGTTCGGATTGCCCGTCTCGGCCCAGAGCGCGTCGCGAGCCGACACCATGGCGATGACGTCGTCGGTTCCGATCCGGAGCGCCGCGGTCATGTCGGGGATGCCCGCGGGAGCGATATCGTCGGCCTGATCGATGAGCGAAGCGAATTCGCCCTCCAGATGCAGTTCAGCCGGGATCACGACGCTGCCGTCGGCATAGGTGATCGCATCGGACGTTATGAGATCCTGGTCGCTCGCGACGTTGATCTGCTTGATCTGATACAGGCCCTCGCCGTCGGCGTCGCGATACTCGACGGTGATTTCGCGCTGAGCGGAGCGGAAGCCCACCGAAGATCCGATGTCCTCGGCATTATGCGGGATCGGCTTCAGGGGCTGTGGAACGACTGGCAGAATCTTGCTGGGCACGCCGAATCTGGCCGGCGTCGATAAAGGTGTAAAACTGCTGTGCGGGTCCGGTGCGGGCAATTCGCGAACCGTCGTTGGAACCGAAACGAGTTCGTCGAAAGCAAGCCCGCGGAGCGGCTCCCGGAACGGATCGAGGTCCTCGGGTATAAACGGCGGTGGCGCCTCACCGTCATAGAACACCGGCGTCCGGGCGACGGAGTCGGACAGATGCAGATAGCCGATGAATTGCCAGATCGTTTCGGTGAAGCCGCCGGGCTGCATGGCACGATCCTCCGCGGCGTCCAGCTCGCACCGGACGGGAACACTTCAAACGCATGGCGCGCAGAAAGGGGAAGGCGGGAGCGGAAACCGCGCGGGGAGGGCCCCGCGCGGTCGCTTCGCTTCGGACAGTGCTTACAGGGAGTCGAGAGCGTCCCCGCTGCCCACAGTCATCTCGATCGAGTTGAACTGGATGTTCGCACCCTGAACGATCGACTGGGTGAAGGCTTCCTGCGTGAGCGAGGCTGCAGCCGAAGCCGCGCCGGCGCCGCCGAAGTCGCCATCGTCGCTGGTAAGTGCGCCGAGGCTGGAGCTCGCGCTGCCGCCGGTGGCGGTCGCGGTCATGGTGAAGTCGCCGACCGAGTTCGCGTCGGAGCCGCAAGGATCCCAGCAGCACGCATCGGAGACACCGCCGGAGCTGTAGCTCACCGAGGCGCCGCTGAGGGTGTCGTTATCGGTCAGGTTGTTGATCTGATCGATATTGAAGTTGTTGCCCTCATAGACGTTCTGGGTGACCACGTCGGGCATCACGATGGAATCGGTGATGCCGTAGATCGAGTCGAT
Source organism: Allobosea sp. RIT-PG3_2 (assembly GCF_057321085.1). Classification (NCBI taxonomy): domain Bacteria; kingdom Pseudomonadati; phylum Pseudomonadota; class Alphaproteobacteria; order Hyphomicrobiales; family Alloboseaceae; genus Allobosea; species Allobosea sp. RIT-PG3_2. Next base: position 200,689 of record NZ_JBXWCA010000012.1, read on the forward strand.
GTCGATCGCTTCGTTGTCCTGCGGCCCGGTGATTGCACCTTCGAGGCTGAGGTCGACGTTGACGGAGACATTCACGCAGTTGTCGACCTGGTTGGTAACCTGATTGTCCAGCTCGTTATAGTTGACGTTGCCGTTCAGGTTGCCGTTGGCGTTGAGATTTCCGTTGCCGTTCAGGTTGCCGTTTTCATTGGCGTTGCTGGCGGAATTCCAGACGTCGGTGTCGACGGCCTGCGCGGCGACCTGGCCGGCATACTGCGACTGACCCTGGGACTGACCCTGGCCTTGACCTTGGCCCTGTCCCTGGCCTTGACCCTGTCCCTGGCCCTGAAGCTCGGCCTGACCCTGGAGCTGACCCTGCAGCTCGGCCTGGCCCTGCAACTGGCCCTGTGTCGGGTCGTTGTCGTCGTCGTGGTGCGAAGGCTGCGGATTGTTGTGGCTACCCATGACACGCTCCTGTGCGTTCAGGAGACATCGATGCGGTCCGGTGCGCCTCTCTTCTGCGGTGCGCGGTCCGGTTTCAGCGATGTCGATTGGTTTTATGCGGTTTACAAGGATAGATACCGTCTAGCGTAACGATATACATCCAATTTTCGATGTTATCCGATCTGATTTAATCCATTTATGCCTCCTATGTAGTTGTTATTTCGGTAATAAATTTGGCTGTTAAGAAGTATTTCATGTATTTTGACGATTAAAGTTTGTTGAATTCAATAGTTATCGTTCGCGAGAAATGTCGCGTTGAAGGATTAATTCTATAATTATCCGATATTATGGAAATCCGATTCCATCGGATTGCTGAATTCGATCGCTCTATGAATCTAAGCAGGCAAATTCGAGTTCAGTATTTTTTCTTTCCTGAATGCTGCTTGGTGTCTATAAACAGCCACGAAGGGGCTGTTGGGTCAATGTGCTGAATCGTTACCCTGCGTTAACCGGTTCATTGATTTTTCATGACCCAGGAGGTGGCTTGGTAAAGGCTGGTGCCTTGTGCGCCGGAGATTGGCTATGCCCAACGCCGTCCGCATGCACGACGAACAGGCCGCCTTCCTCTCGCTCGAGACGTTGGTCTGGCGCGACGGACCTGTCTGTCCGCATTGCAGCGAAAGCTGTCGGCTCGGCCGCCTGAGCGGGCTGAGCACACCTGTCGGAATGTGGAAGTGCTATGCCTGTCGCAAGCCCTTCACCGTGAGGCATGGCACGATCTTTCAGAACAGCCATGTGCCCATGCATGTCTGGCTGCAGGCGCTCTATCTGCTGACCGCGACCGGCGAGCGTATCGGTTCGCAGAGGCTGGGCCAGATCCTCGGCGTGTCCGTCCGGACCGCCTGGCATCTCAAGACGAAGATCGCGGCCGGCCTCGAAACCGCGAAGGATCTGCCGAATTCATGGCCTGGCGAAAGCGTTGTCGACCGCGTCGTGCGAGAGCCCTTTCCGAGTAGCTCCGCGCCGCCCCGGCCGGGGCAGGCCGTCTGCAAGGCGCGCTACGAGCGCTTCCTTGCGGTTACCGCGAGCGCGACGCACCGTCTCGATGACACTGTCTTCCTCCAGGCTTTGAACCGGTTGCTGCGGAGTTCCGGCGTGGACACCGAGCCGGAGGAGGGCAGGTTCGAGCAACAGCTCGAGTTGGGCCTGTTCGATCAGCCTGCGGAGCGAAAAAGGACTGCTGACGACGATGGATTGCGCTGACGGCTGATGGGAAGAGGGCGGCCTCCACTGGCAGAGGGAAGACGCCCCACACTCCGGCGCAGTTATCTATTGGGGTCGGGGACTGCGGCGGAGGCATTGATCGACATGTTCTTCCCAAAGCCGCTGAAGCGAGGGATCGGCCTGCAGTACGGGCTCTTCGATCTCGTCAAGCTGGCTGGCTGGGCGCAGCGCTTCGAGGAAGGCGACGGCACCGCGGGCGCCGGCTGCAAAGGCCGGATCCTCGCGGCTGCTGAGCAGGCAGATTTCCTCGCCGATGAGCTCCGGGCCAATTCCCGTGACGGCGTTCAGGACATCGGATTGAACCGCTGCGAGGGCATGCGTGCGCATCGGGCCGCAATGGCGCTGGGCAATCAGCGTGACAAGCGTTGCGAGGAAGCCGATGATCTGGGGATGAAGCCAGTCACCGGCCTGGCATGTCGCGGTCCCGCTGGGATCGCGATGCAGGAAGGGGGCGATCGCGGCATGGGCCATGCGGCGCGCCTTGCGAATCTTGAGCCATTCGAACATGGCGCCCCCGCGCTGAGCGAAGCCTAGCCTCCGAGGAAGCGCCGATGCCCAAGCCCTCCCGAGGACGAACGGCCTTGCCGCCCAGGCCGGATTTCGATGTCCTGGAGGTTGTCGCCGCGCGCCGATCCTCCAGCCGCAGAGTAGCCTTCATGAACCTCGTAGGCGATCTGAATCTCGCCTGGTCCAATAACGAGAGCCTGTTCATCTATGTGCTGATGGTTTTGCTCGGCACGGATGACAAGTCGGCGGCGATCGTCTTCGCCACGCTGAACACGACGCGCGCGCGTCTCGATCTGGTGCAGCGGCTGGCCAAGATCGGGGTGGCCGACAAGGTCGTCCGGGGCGAGCTCAACGAGATCGTGGAGCGCTTCTCGGCGGCGACGCGGCTGCGCAACGATCTCAGCCACGCCACCTTCGTCATCGATGCGGAGGGCGAGATCACCCATACGCAGCACATGAAGGTGGAGGAAAGCCGGGGGAACCTGCGCTTCGGTGTCCGCCGGGCGGTCGACGATGCGAGGCTCGAGGAAATCTCCCGCACCATCCGCGAGCTTCACGCGCTCAACCGGCGAATCTGGGATCTCATGTCTGCCCTCGAGGGGGCGACGTAAACAGCAGGAAAGTGGCTGCGATGCGACCGCGATCGGCGATCAATGCAAGCCGCCTGCATCGGTTGGACGCGGCAGGCTGCAGATACCTCCAACCACGTGCGCGTCGGCCGAGCGCAGAAGACGAGTGGAGATGACAAAACTGTCAGGTATTTCGATCGCAAAAAAGAAAAACCCCGAAGGGTTATCTTTTGACGTCTTGATTTATCGCGGGAAATTTTTGGTCGGAGTGGCAGGATTTGAACCTGCGACCCCCTCGTCCCGAACGAGGTGCTCTACCAGGCTGAGCCACACTCCGATCAACTGGTGGCCGGCTTATAGCCAGCACGCGGCCCCGGCGCAACAGCTCGTTTGCAGCCTGGGGATGATTTCTTCCGAGGTTCCAGGGAGCCACCGCGAGACGGTTGCACATGACGACGACGCGTTCTAGAACGCGCGACACATTGGGGCGTCGCCAAGTGGTAAGGCAGCGGTTTTTGGTACCGCCATTCGGAGGTTCGAATCCTCCCGCCCCAGCCACGCATATTGTCCAAACGCCAGATTTGGACGGGTGAGCAGTTACTGCGACGGTGTGGGGGGTTAGCAGGCCGAGGCGGTCTCGCCGCGCCATCCAAGCTCCAGAACCCATGCTATCGGGCCGGTTTCTGAGGCGCGGTCTGGGCAGGCCGGTTTTTGTGTTCCGCGGGATTTTGGCTGAGACCGGTTCGCGGCAGCTTTTGGCGAGACTGGTTCGACAGATTCGCTGGACGAGAAAAAACCCGCCGAGGAGGCGGGCTCGAATCGATAGCTGATCGCGGTGCTCAGTGAACGAGGATGCGGTGCTCCTGGCTCGCCCAGTCGTGAGGCAGGGCTGCGGTCAGCCTGCTGATGGTGAGATTGGCGGGTGCCGTGCCATCGGCAATGGCGCGGACGATATTCGGCGAGAGACAAGCCAGCGGCAGCAGCTTGCGGATATTGCGTTCGCCTACACCTTCGCGGATCGCGATCGCATCGGTCGAGGCCATCGAGCCATCGATCAGCTGCGCCATCCAGCGTCTCGCCTGAGCAATCATGGTGAGGATCGCCTCCGCGGAATCATGATCGAGCCGGGGCTTCTGCGTGGGCTCATGCGCGACGCCCTTGCGCCGACCCTGAGGCTGCCAGGTAAAGGGAACCGTGATGGTGCTGGGCTCGCCAGCATCATCGGGAGACTGGAGCGCGATGATCAGACAATCCCGGTGCAGGGTGACGCGCGCGATCTGAGCAGGATTGGGAGTTGCGGCCAACACGGCGGCTTCGATCTCGGGAGCCGAGATCCGGGCAATCGATCCGACCTCGGCCTTGCGATGCTGGATCAGCGCCTGCGAGACATAGTAGCGATACCGCGCCCCGTTCTTGCGGGCATGGCTCGGGCTCATCCGGTTGCCCGCATCGTCATGCAGCAGACCCGCAAGCGTAAAGGCTGAGTTCGCCGATCGTCCCTTGCGCTCGATGGCGGCCGCAGCGAGGTGCCGTTGAACGGCGTCGAAGATCTCGACCGTGACAATCGGTACATGGGCACCACGATGTGAGACGCCGTGCCAGACGATCTCGCCGAGATAGAAGCGGTTCTTGAGCAGATGGGCGAGCATGCCGACACGGAAGCGATGACCCAGTCTGGTGACGATGCCCTTACGACCCAGGGTCTCGGCCACCGCTCCGACCGAGCCGAGATCGAGATAAAGCTGGAAGATGCGACGCACCAGCGCAGCCTCCTGCTCGACGATGACGAGTTGCTTCTTCTCGCTGCGATAGCCCAGCGGGACCGGGCCGCCGACCCAAAGCCCTTTGGTCTTGGACGCCGCGATCTTGTCGCGAACGCGCTCGCCGATGACCTCGCGTTCGAACTGGGCGAAGGAGAGCAGGACGTTGAGCGTCAGCCTGCCCATGCTCGTTGTCGTGTTGAAGGACTGGGTGACCGAGACGAAGGAGACGCCGTGCTCATCGAAGAGCTCGACCAGCTTGGCGAAGTCAGCGAGTGAGCGCGTCAGGCGATCGACCTTGTAGACGACGATGATGTCGATGCGCCTTGCGCGGACCGCATCGAGCAGCTGCTGCAGGGCAGGGCGCTGCAAGGATGCGCCAGACAAGCCGCCATCGTCATAGCGATCACCGATGAGGCTCCAGCCTTCATGGGCCTGGCTCTTGATATAGGCCTCGCAGGCCTCTCTCTGGGCATCGAGCGAGTTAAAGGCGAGATCGAGATTATGCTCGGTCGACTTGCGCGTGTAGATCGCGCAGCGCTGCGGCCTTGTTGCCGGCTCGCGGATCATGGGGTGGCCCTCGCGGCCTGCCGCTGCCGCAATCCGAAGAAGCGCGGTCCGTTCCAGGTGGTCCCTGTGATCCGCTTGGCCAGTGTCGAGAGACTGCGATGTGTCTCGCCATTCCAGAGGAAGCCGCCGGGCACGATCACAACCTCATGGTTGACGCCGTCGTGCTCGCGGACCAGGACTGAGCCGGTCTTGATGCGTCGTCGGGTTTCCTGGCCCCGCGCCAGCTTCGCCAGGTGTCGCGCCAGTTCATCATCAAGCTTGCCGAGGTGCTGCTCCTGCAGCCGATGGGCGACCAGCCGCGCGATCAGATCGCGCGACAGGCCGGCCGGAGCGGCCGTGCGATACAGCCGGCGAAAGCGGGCCCGCAGCTCATCGAAGCCGAGGCTCGCCAGAGCGGCCACCTCGTCGGCCAGGCCCGACGCCGAGGGCTGGGCCATGTTATCGCGTGGGGCCCTGCTCATTGTGCCTGGCCCGCGGTAATGCGGTAGACCGAGCACTTCGCTCCATCGGCAGCGCCGACATTCTCATGCGAGATGACGTAGCCGCGCTTTCGCAGGCCGGTCAGGGCGGCGCGCGTCGTGTGTGGCTGCCAGTCCGTCACGGCTGCGAGCTTGGCGAGACTCACCCCCTCGGCGGCCTGCAGCAGGCCCAAGACGATGCCGAGCTTGCTGCCGGGACGGGGCGGCAAAGGCGATCCGGAGACCACCGCTGAGATGGCCTCGCTCTTAGAAGCGGACGATGTGTCGATCGCAGGAGCGGTGTCGGCCTTGCGGCTTCGGCGTGTCATGGCGATCTCCTCGCGGTTGCAGCGGGACCATCCCCGCACCACCGCGACCCCGCCTCGGCGCGACGCCGGCAGGGTTAGCTTAGAAGATCGACGCGTATCTCCGCGCCGCCTTCGACACCAATGCGTGCCGTGCGAATGAAGTCCAGTCGAATGTGGGCGCAATCGGCGCGGTGCGCGATTGCCCGACTTGCTGGAAAAACAGGCGCAATCGCTTCCGGAGTTGGCCCGTTATCTGTGGACCGGCTGCGTTTCACAACGGGTTTGGCGCGGTAACGGAAGTCGCTCATATGTATCCCGCCTACTGATCGGCTCGCGGGCCGTGGCCTTGATGGGAGTACGCGCGCACTTTTGGCCTCATTAGCGGATCGGCCGTTCATGGGCCACCAGGGCCACCAGGCTCAGGGTGCGCAAATTAATCCGTTCCATACCTGCTCCGTCGCGAACTCCTGGAGAGGTCGCTAAATGGCGATAGCCTCCCTGTGTGCGTCGAAAGGCCGGCCGTGGCGCAGTGGCCTGCCCCCTGAAAAGTGGCCCTCCCTGAAGTAGGCTTTTTGAGCCTTTGGAGGATGCCCGCGATGCCGCAGAAGAAGCACAAGCCTGAAGAGATCGTC
>NZ_JBXWCA010000013.1:0-117251 GCF_057321085.1 Allobosea sp. RIT-PG3_2
TCGGACTACCTGCATTTGCGAGAACAGACGCCCAGTTAATATTTCTGGGCCGGTGGAACAGAGCATGGCGCTCGGATCCCTACAGCAACCCCCCATACCCGAATCCGTACTCCAGGCAGTTTTTGATTGGAGCGGGGTCTGGCCTTGCAGCGATTGTCAGCCTAGGCGCGGTGCTGATCCAGTTTAGGAGCCGCCCTCTTCGAGGCGGCCCAGGAGATCGCCAATCAGGATCTGTGGACGGAACAGGCCCTCAAGATCAGCCTGCCCTGGGTAGGGGAGGAACTGCGACGCACCACCGAGATCATGGGGCGCGACTATTGGCCGTCGGGCCTCGAGAAAAACCGGGAGATTATCTCACGGATGATCGAATGGTCGTTTGCAGACGGGCTCATCCCCACACGACCGGCGCCCGAAGAGCTTTTCCTCAGTATCGCCTAGTCGGTGCAAATACGCAGCTTCCTGGATTGACGATCTGTTGCGCGATGGCGATGGCAGCTTCGTCGTCATCGCCATGTCAACCGCTCGGTAGTGGGCGCATCGCCCGCTACCGAAATCGGTTCAACCCTGCAGGGAAGCATCTCGCTCGCTTCGGGATAAGCGGGCTGCGCGTGGATCAGCTGCCCCGCAACGCGATCAGGTTGACGTCGATGGTTCGTGCCCTGAAGCCGGCTTCGCAATAGCAGAGGTAGAACTCCCACAACCGGCGAAAAGGCTCGTCGAAGCCGAGCGGTGCGATCTCGGACCAGCGCTCCAGAAAACGCCGGCGCCACTCCTTGAGCGTCAAGGCGTAGCTCTCGCCGAAGTCGAGTTGCTCGGTGACGGAGAGACCGGCTGCTTCCGCCTTGCTCTTCACCGCAGGGACGGATGGCAGGCAGCCGCCGGGGAAGATGTAGCGCTGGATGAAATCGGTGCCCTGCTGATAGTCCTCGAACATATGTTCGTCGATCGTGATCGCCTGCAGGACGACCCGGCCGCCGGGCCGTAGCGAGCGGCGCAAGGTGGCGAAGTAGGACGGCCAATATCCCCGCCCGACCGCCTCGATCATCTCGATCGAGACGATGCGGTCGAACTGGCCGGAGATGTCGCGGTAGTCCTGCAGTTGCAGGCTGACGCGTTCGCCCAGGCCGGCCTCGGCAATGCGCCGCTGCGCTGCCTCGAGTTGCGAAGGCGACAGGGTGATCGCGGTCACGCGGCAGCCTTCGCGGGCCAGCCGCTCCGCCAGCGCGCCCCAGCCGCAGCCGATCTCGAGGATATGCTCGCCGCCGGAAAGGTCGAGCATGGCGACGATCCTGTCGAGCCTGCGCTGCTGCGCGGCTTCGAGGGTTTCCGTCGGCGTTTCGTAGAGCGCCGAGGAGTACATCATGCTGGCGTCGAGCCAATGGCCGTAGAACGCGTTGCCGAGGTCGTAATGCGCCGTGATGTTGCGGCGGCTGCCCGCGCGGGTATTGGCATTCCGCACATGCCGGAAGCGATTGAGCAGGCGTGCCGGCCACGCGCCGGAGGTCAGCCGGCGCAGCGTCGCATCGTTGCGCGCGCCGAGCTCGATCAATGCGGTGAGATCGGGCGTATCGAGATCGCCGTCGCGATAGGCCTCGGCCAGTCCGATATCGCCGTCGAGCAGCAGCCGCCGCATCGCGCGCCACTTCTTCAGGATCAGCGTGGCCTGAGGGCCGGGTGCGCCATGTCCGTTCTGGAGGCGCTCGCCCTCGGGCGTGACGACGGTCAGGCGGCCGACGGCGATGCGCGCGAGCGCGCGGCGCAGGAACCAGCGCGACAGGCTGATGCCGCGCGGCAGCTCAAGCGATTGCTCGACCATGGGGAGATTCTGCTCTGTCTCGGGCCGGCTCATGGCTGTATCGGTCCTTTCGCATGAGGCGTCACGGCGTTGCCCGGGCTGAAGGGCTGTTCCGGCGGGGCCGGATGCGGCCGCCAGGGAATGCGCTTCGCCAGTAGACGCAGCGCATGCCAATGAATGGCGGCGGTGACCTTCAGGGTGAGGAGCGGGTGGCTCGCCAGCAGCCGCAGCAGTGCCGCGTCGCTCAATGCCGCGCGTCTGCCGCTCATCGTGGCGGCGATCAGCCGACCGTCGGCATCGTGACCGTCGATGGTGATTGAGACATTCTCTGCGGGCGGTACGACCTGGAAGGCATAGCGCATCGCCAGACCCATGAAGGGCGAGACATGGAAGAGCTTGCGGGCCTCCTGCCGGAGCGGCTCTCCCGAGGCATCGGCCGGCATGACGTAGCTGTGGATCTCGCCGAAGGTGTTGTGCACCTCATAGACGGTGGCGCAGAGGCTGCCGTCACGGCGATGGCAGAAATAGGTGCTGATCGGGTTGAAGGCGTAGCCGAGGATACGCGGCATCGTCAGCAGCCGGATCGGGCCATCGTCCCAGGGGATATCGGCGCTCGCCAGAGCTTCGCCGATCTGCGCCCGCAAGGGTCGCCCGCTACGGTCGCCGTAATCGGCATCGCGAAAGGCGTAGAGATTGAAGCGATTGCGCGAGAAGGTTCTCAGGCTCGCGGCGAGCGCATCGATCTCATCGAGGTCGAGCAGCATCCAGAAGACGCGATAGGCCAGGGCATGCGGTTTCGGCCGGAACCGGCGGTGTCGCACCTGCCCGACGTAAAGGGCGGAGTTCCAGCTCATGCCGCCTGCTCGCGCTGAGCGGGCAACGGGATGCGGCCGGACTCGTCGCGCACGCGCCAGGGCCGCCGCACGCCGCCGAGCGCCTCGGCGACCGCGAGCCCGGCCTGTAGCCCGTCCTCATGAAAACCGGATCCGAAATAGGCGCCGCAGAACCAGCTGCGCCGACTGCCCTGCAGCGACCAGAGCCGCGTCTGCGCGTCGAGCGCGGCGGCATCGAACAGCGGGTGCTCGTAGATCTCCTCATGGAGGATGGTCTCCTTGCGGAGCGTGTCCGGCGGGTTGAGGGTGACGAAGAGCGGCCGCTCCTGCGGCAGGCCTTGAAGCCGGTTCATCCAATAGGTGACGGCGCAGGCGGCCTCTGGCCGGCTCCGGTCGCCGATATGGTTCCAGCTTGCCCAGGCTCGCCGGCGCCGAGGCATCAGGGCCGTGTCGCCATGCAGCACGGTACGGTTGCGGCTGTAGCGGAAGGCACCGAGTGCCTCGGCCTCCGCCGTGCCGGGGTCGGCGAGCAGGGCCAGCGTCTGGTCGGCATGAACAGCGAAGACGACCTGGTCGAAGCGCTCGCTCCAGCCGTCGCCCGCGAGCACGACCTCGTTCGGCCCGCGCCTGACTTGCCTCACCGGCGAGCCGGTCCTGACCTCACCCGAAAAGGCGTTGCGCAGCCTCTCGACATAGACGGCGCTGCCGCCGGTCACGGTGCGCCAGGCCGGCCGATCGGTGAGCTGGAGTAGCCCGTGATTGTGATGGAAACGCAGGAAGGCCGCGGCAGGATAGGACAGGATTTCCGCGCAGGGCGCCGACCAGATCGCCGCGGCCATCGGCAGAAGGTGGTCGTCCCGGAAGGCGGCGCCATAACAGCCGGCTGCGAGGTAGTCGCCCAGCGAAATCTCCGCCGCAACGCCGATCAGAGCATCACGCGATGCGGCGCGGTAGAAGCGACGGATGTCCTGCAGCATCGCCCAGAAGCGCGGGCGGAACAGGTTGCTGCGTTGAGCGAACAGCCCGGTGATGCTGGTGCCGCTATATTCCAGGCGGCCGTCGTCGAGCGATACTGCAAAGGACATCTCGGTCGGCTGCGTCGCGACGCCAAGATGCTCCATCAGCGCGATGAAATTCGGATAGGTCGCCTCGTTGTAGACGATGAAGCCGGTATCGACCGCCGTCTCGCCGCCATCCCCGGCGACGCGAACCGTGTTGGCGTGCCCGCCGAGCCGAGCGGCGGCCTCGAACAGCACGACGTCGTGCGCCTGTCCCAGCAGCCAGGCGGCGGAGAGGCCGGAGATACCGGCACCGATCACAGCGATCCTCATCGGCTTGTCCAGCGCCCGTTCCATCTCCGCATCCCCGCTTTTCATGAGGGGTATACGCGGGGGGCTCCGTTCTGGATTTGCCGCGGATCGTCAAAAGCGCGTTGGCCGGGTGACCCGAAGGCCGGGCTGCGGCGTAAGCGAAGAGGGATCGGAGAGTCGCGAGGGTTCGGCGATGAGGTTGAATGGCCTGAAGCGAGGGATCGCGGCGATCGGCGCCTATGCCGCACATCCCGACCCGCGAGCGGCGATCGCCAATACCATCGCGCTCGTGATCGTCTCGAACCAGCCTTTCTATCCGCTTTATCTCTACTGGGCGGTGTCGCCTGCGATCTCGCCGTCCTACGTCACCTTCCTGTCGACGCCCTTCTTCGCGGCGGTGCCGGCCGCGATGCGCCGCAGCCCACTTCTCGGGCGCTCGCTTTTGCTAATGGCTGGCATCGGCAACACGCTGCTGTGCCGCGTCGCGTTCGGCCCGGGCTCAGGCGTCGAAGTCTTCCTGTTTCCTTGCCTCGTGCTCGCGCTGCTGCTGTTTCGCCGCTCCGAACGCGCGTTTGCCCTGGGCTTCGCTGCGCTCGCATTCTTCGCCTATCTGCTGCCTGCGGAGATGCTCGGCGCGCCGCTGCATCTCTACGAGCAGGGCGAATATGCGGCGCTGCAGCGCCTGAACTTCCTGAGCGCGGCCTCGCTGACCGCGCTGATCGGCTGGCTCTTCGCTGCCCGCCTCGACACGATTTCGCGCTCCGATGAAACCGCTGACGCTCGTGGCGCGTAGACGAGGGGCATTCGCTGAAAGGACATTGCCATGAGGCGTTTTCCGCTCGCTCTCGCTTTCGCGTCTCTTTCGGCCGCGAGCGCGGCCGCTACCGATCTCGACGGCACATGGCTGCGCGACGACGGCAATGCGCGCGTGCGCATCGCGCCCTGCGGCGACAAGATCTGCGCCACCAATCTCTGGATCGGCGACACCAGCAAGGGCGAGGCGGCCGGCGACAAGCTCATCATGACCTTATCGCGCCAGCCCGACGGGACCTTTTCCGGGAACGCCTACGATCCCAAGCGCGACTGGAGCTATTCGATGACGATCACGGCGACGGCCGGCGCGCTCACCACGCGTGGCTGCATCGTCGGGCGCCTGATCTGCCGCGACGTGAACTGGAAGGCCGCCGAATGATATCGGCTCGCGCTGCCGGAGCCCATCGGCCGGTGATCCGGGGCGGCGACGCCGGCGTATCTCACATATGGTTGCCGCACTCGCCCTGACTGTCGATGGCATGCGCAAGGCGGGAGCAGCGCAAGGAGGTCGTTTCGTCGTCTTGTTCGACCCCAACACATTGATTGCCGCGATCGCATGCTCGGGTGACCGGGCAGCCTTCGTCGCGCTGTTCGACCATTTCGCGCCGCGCGTGAAGGGGCTGCTGATGCGCGGCGGCACCCCGGCGGAGCTGGCCGAGGAGGTCGCACAGGAGACGCTGCTGACCGTCTGGCGCAAGGCGGCGCTGTTCGACCCCGCGAAAGCGAGCGCATCGACCTGGATCGCGACCATCGCGCGCAATCAACGCATCGACATCGCCCGTCGGGAAACCCGGTCGCGGCTGTCCCAAGTTTACGAGATCCTGGATGAAGAAGCCCCCGAACAACCCGACACGACGCTCGCCGGAGCCGAGCGCGAGGCGCGCGTGCGGGCTGCGATGACGCAGCTTTCTGCCGATCAGTATCGCGTCGTCGAACTGGCCTTCCTGGAAGGCTTCAGCCACCAGGACGTCGCTCAACGCCTCGCCATTCCGCTGGGCACGGTCAAGTCGCGGCTGCGGCTGGCGCTGTCGCATCTGCGCGGCAAACTGGAGGATTTGCGATGAGCATCGCGCATCGTCCATCCGATGAAATGCTGGCTACGTTCGCCGCGGGCCAACTCGACGAAGGCCTTGCGCTGGTGGTCGCCGCCCATGTCGAGGCGGATCGCGAGAGCCGGAAGCGGGTGCAGGAACTGCAGGCTGTGCAGGGCGCCCTCCTCGATGCGGTCGAGCCCGTCGCGATGGATATGGGGCCGCCGTATTCGCGGCTGGTCGGGCCCGATGCTGCAGGGTTCGGCCAAGCTTCGCCGGCGGCCGAGCCGGGGCTGCCCGGAGTGCTGCGTCCCTATGGCCTCGGCCCGTGGCGGCCGATCGGCATCCGGATCGCCCTGCGGCGCGTCGAGGTTCCCGGCGCGGAAGCGCGCGTGTTCATGCTGCGCGCCGGGCCGGGCATCGCATTGCCGCATCACAAGCATAGCGGCCTCGAATGGACCACGATCCTCTCGGGCGCCTACGAGCACGAATATGGGCGCTATGCGGCCGGCGATTTCGACGAAGCCGATTCCGACCATGATCACACGCCGCGCGTCGACCCGGTCGAGGGCTGCACCTGCATCGTCGCCATGACCGGGAACGTGCTGTTCCAGGGCTGGCTCGGCCGGCTGCTGCAGCCGCTGGTGCGGCTGTGACCATCGCCTCCTTCGCCATGGCCGTCGTTTTCACGGCCGTGGCGATGGCGGGGTTCATGGCGCTGGCGACGTTGATCGAACGCCGCAGCGGCAATTCCGGCTGATCGACGTGGTCTGGACCTTCGGCCTCGGCGCAACCGGTATCGCCGGCGCGCTGCTGCCGTTCGGGGCGGGGCCGATATCGCGGCGCTGGCTGGTGGCAGGGCTCGCGCTTGCCTGGTCGCTGCGGCTCGGGCTGCACATCGCGCGCCGGACAAGCGGGATCAGCGAGGACCCGCGCTATGCGAAGCTCAAGCGCGACTGGGGCAGTGATGCGCCCAGGCAGATGGTCCGGCTGCTCCAGATGCAGGCGCTGGTCAGCATTCCGCTGGCGCTGGGGATCGTCCTGGCGGCGCATAGCCCCGCGCCTGTGCTGGGATGGCAGGACCTCGCCGGTATCATCGTCTTCGTCGCCGGTCTGGCGGGCGGCGCGGTTGCGGACGGGCAGCTGCGTGCCTTCGCCAGTTCCGGACGGGGCGGCGTCTGCGATCGTGGCCTGTGGCGCTGGTCGCGACACCCGAACTACTTCTTCGAATGCCTGCTCTGGTGCTCCTACGCGGTGATCGCGCCCGCCATGTCCTATCCGTGGGGCTGGCTCGCTCTGCTGGCGCCGGCCTGCATCACGCTGCTGCTCACGCGCATCTCGGGCATCCCGCCATTGGAGGAGCACATGCTCGCCAAGCACGGCGCGGCCTATCGGGCCTACCAGAACCGAACCAGCGCGCTGATCCCGCTGCCGCCGAAAGGAGCGACGCCATGACCTTCATGCAGAGGCTCTCGAACTGGGGCGAGGGGCTGCCCGTGCCCGACGCCGTCAGCCGCATGGTGATCGCCTCGCTGGTCGGGCGCACGGATCGGTCGCTCGCGACGCAATCCGCCGATGCGGCGGCATTCGCGCGCGGGATGGCGGCGTTCCCGATCGCTGTTCATACCGACACCGCCAATACCCAGCATTACGAGGTGCCTGCCGCCTTCTTCGACCAGGTGCTCGGAGCGCGGCGGAAATATTCCTGCTGCTACTACGCCGACCCCGGGGATACCCTGGCGACTGCGGAAGAGACGGCGCTGACGCTGACGGCGGAGCATGCCGACCTCGCCGATGGGCAGGATATCCTCGAGCTCGGCTGCGGCTGGGGTTCGCTCTCGCTGTGGATGGCCGAGCGCTATCCGAAGGCGCGGATCGTCTCGGTCTCCAACTCGGCCTCGCAGCGCGCCTTCATCGAGGAGCAGGCCGTTCGGCGTCGGCTCGTCAACCTGCAGGTTGTCACGGCCGACATGAACGATTTCGCCTCGGAGGAGCGCTTCGACCGCGTCGTCTCCGTGGAGATGTTCGAGCACATGGCGAACTGGCAAGTCCTTCTCGGGCGCATCCATGGCTGGCTGAAGCCGGACGGGCGGCTGTTCTTCCACGTCTTCGCCCATGCGCAGGGCTGCTACCGGTTCGATGTCGCCGATACCGGTGACTGGATCGCGCAGCATTTCTTCACCGGCGGACTGATGCCGAGCGCTGCGCTGGCCCATCAGTTCCCCGATCTCTTCGCCGTCGAGGCGGAGTGGCGCTGGAGCGGCGAGCATTATCGGGCGACCGCCGAGGACTGGCTGGCGAATTTCGATCGCAACCTGCCGACGATCGACCCGATTCTGCGCCAGGTCTACGGTGCGGAAGCGCCGCTCTGGCGTCGGCGCTGGCGCCTGTTCTTTCTGGCGACGAGCGGGCTGTTCGGCCATGCGGCCGGGGCGTCATGGGGCGTCAATCACTATCGCCTGCGCCCGGCCTGACGGGCAGGGGCTAAACCCAGCCCCATTCCATGGCGCGGCGGACCGCTCCATAGGCGATCCAGCTGCAGAAACCGACCACGACCGTGCCATAGGCGAGGTCCGCCAGCGTGATCGTCAGCGTCCACGGGCGCAGCGTGGCGTAGTTCGTCAGGTCATAGGTCGCGTAGGCGAGGAGGCCGATCAGGGCGCCGTTCATCAGCGCGGCGCTCGCACTTCCATCGCGTAGGGCCGGCATGAGCGCGAAGTGCACGACGCCGAGCGGAAAGCCAAAATAGAACAGTGCGGCGGGCCAGTAGCGCACCTGCTCGACGATCAGGTCGCCGAGGGCCGGCCGGTAGAGCCTCGCCGTCATCGTGCCGAGCCAGATGGCATCGCAGATTCCGAAGGCGACGAGGAAGGCGATGTAGGCGGCGACGAAGCGCATGACGACCTCCGGGGCTGTGCATGGAGATACGTCGGGCATGCGGCCCCGGTTCAGTAGCGGCGTCGCTTTCGCATGATCGGCCCCGCGGATCCAAACGGCCCGACCGGGCGTATAAGCCGAATGCACTCAAGACGATGGCGACCATGACGACCGAAATCTCCCGCCGTGCGATCGTTCCCGTGCTGGCGGCCGGAGCGCTTCCAGGCTGCTCCACGCTTCGACCGGGTGGCCTGACCGACGGCGCACGCGATGTCGCCTATGGCCGCCATCCCAGGCAGCGCATGGACATCTATGTCCCGCAAGGCGGGGGCACCGACAGGCCGGTCGTCTTCTTCATCTATGGCGGTTCCTGGGCCAATGGCAGCAAGGAGACTTACGCCTTCGTCGGAGAGGCGTTCGCCGCGCGGGGCTTCGTCACCGTGATCGCGGATTATCGTCTCGTTCCCGAGGCCCGCTTTCCGGTCTTCATCGAGGATGGCGCCCTCGCTCTGCGCTTCGTCCGTGACAACATCGCTCGTTACGGCGGCGCTCCGCGCCAGGTTCACGTCATCGGCCACTCGGCCGGCGCCTACAACGCCATGATGCTGACGCTGGACAGGCGCTATCTTGCCGCCGCCGGGCTGCCTTCGCGTTATATCCGCTCCGCCGTCGGGCTTTCGGGCCCTTATGATTTCCTGCCGCTCGACATCGAGGTCACGAAGGCTGCATTCGGAAACGCCCGCGACCTTGCGCAAACGCAGCCGATCAACTTTGCGCGCAGCGACGCTCCGCCGATCCTTCTGGTGACCGGCTCCGACGATACCACCGTGCTGCCGCGCAACAGCGAGCGGCTCGCGGTCGCGCTGCAACGGGCCGGCGCGAGATCGGTCTCTCTCAAGATCTATCCCGGGCTCGGCCACGCCGAAACAGTGGCAGCGATTTCGAGCCTTCTGCAGTGGCGGGCGCCGATCCTGGACGATGTCACGGGGTTTCTCACCTCGACGCGCTGAATACCGCACCGCATACGATGCTTCTTCTGCGGCTGTGCAGGCCCACCCGTGGACTGAGGCGCCGTGAGCTTGTAGCGAAATCTCCACGGACAAACCGCCGCTGCCCGGGCAAGCCGATGCCGCCAGCGGGCGGGTCCGAATGGAGACTGCAGATGCCCAAGCTTTGCAAATTCACCTCGCCGAAGGACGGCCAGCCCGTCTACGTCAACCCCGATCAGGTCGCCGCGGTCTACACGTTCAAGGGCCAGCCACCGGACACGATCATCGCTTTCCGCAAGGACTTTCTGCTCGGGGTGAAGGAGAGCCTCGATGATGTCGTGAACGCGCTCGAAAAGGCGGCGGCGGCCAGCGGCTCCTAGGCAGGGACGAGCTTCGGCGGAGGCGGCGCGCAGGCGTTGGATTCTCGGCCACGGACCCCATATCCTCTGGCTCAGGAGGTGCATGATGGCCAGCGGCTGGACCCCTGACGGGGCCGTTCAGGATCAGATCGATGATTCCGTCAACGACGCGGTTCGGCTGGCGCGGGCGCAACTGCCGTCCGGTCCGGGGGAGATTCATTGCCAGGAATGTGGCGACGAAATCCCCGAAGCGCGCCGCCGCGCCATGCCCGGCGCCCGGCTCTGCGTGCATTGCCAGGCGGGCCATGATCGGCCGGCGGCATCATCCGCCTATAACCGGCGCGGCAGCAAGGACAGCCAGCTCAGATAGGGGTCACGGAGAGCCTGTAAAACGCCGCAATGCTCGGCATTGGCGGAGCTTTCATCGCCCGACCGTTCCGGGCTCATAGGCGATACGATCGATGCCGTGGCGCGCGAGCTTGTCGTAGAACGTCTTGCGGGGAATGCGGAGCTTCTCCAGCGCGGCGCGGACATCGCCCTGGTTTTCCTGCAGGGCTTCCCGGATCAGCGTCGCCTCAAAGGCGTTGAGTCGTTCGGGCAAGCTCAGCGCTTCGGTTTCGTCCTGCTTTCGGACCGGCAGCAGGTTGTCCGGCAGGCCGAGTGCGACGCGCTCGGCGAAGTGGACGAGTTCGCGCACATTGCCCGGCCAATCGTTCTCGACGAGGTGGCGCTCCACGGCACGGTCCAATGGCGGCACCTCCCGACGATATTTTTCCGCGGCCCGCGCCAGGAAGCGGGTGAAGAGCAGCGGGATATCGCGGCGGCGCTCGCGCAGCGGCGGTATGCGCAGGGTCACCACGTTGAGGCGGTAGTACAGATCCTCGCGGAAATCGCCGCGTTGCGCGGGGTCGCCGAGATCGACCTTGGTCGCGGCCACGACCCTCAGATCGACGCGGCGCAGATCGTTGGAGCCGAGCGGCGCGATCTCGCGCATCTCCAGGACGCGCAGCAGCTTGACCTGGGCCGTGATCGGCATGCTCTCCAGCTCGTCGAGGAAAAGCGTGCCGCCGCTGGAATGCTCGATGCGGCCGATGCGTCGTTTCTGCGCGCCGGTGAAGGCGCCCGGCTCGTAGCCGAAGAGCTCGCTCTCGATGACGCTGTCGGGCAGGGCGCCGCAGTTCAGCGCGACGAAGGGCTTGTCGCGCCGCCGGCCGAGACGATGAAGCAGACTCGCGACGACCTCCTTGCCCGTGCCCGTCTCGCCGAGGATCAGCACGTCGACATCGACATCGGCGAGCTCGCGGATGGTCTGGCGCAGGCGGGTGATGCCGGCCGTTTCGCCGATGAGGGCGCCGTCCTCCTCGCCCTGCGCCGCCAGTGCCCGCAGGCGGCGGTTCTCGAGGATGAGCGCGCGCTTCTCGGCCGCGCGCCGCAGGCTCTCGACGAGGCGCTCGCCGGCATAGGGTTTCGCGATGAAGTCGTAGGCGCCTTCGTTCATCGCGCCGACCGCCGTCTCGATGTCGGCATGGCCCGAGATCATGATCACCGGGATGTCACGGTCGAGTGCCTGCAAGCGCCGGAACAGCTCGATCCCATCCATGCCGGGCATGCGGATATCGGTGACGACGATACCCGGATAATCGGGTCCGATCCGCTGCAGCGCCGCCTGGCCGGAGGGCAGCGCCATCGCCCGGAACCCGGCCAGGCGCAACGCCTGCACATTGGCGTCCCGCAGATCGGGATCGTCGTCGACGAAGGCGACCTCGATCGCGTCGATGGGAGCGCCGGGATCGGTCATGCAGCAGCCCTCTTCAGATCGATGACGAAGCTCGCGCCGTCGCCCGGCCGGCTCCTGGCGGTCAGCGTGCCGCCAAACGATGTGACCATGTCCTGCGAGATCACCAGCCCAAGTCCGAGCCCCTTCGGCTTCGTTGTGCTGAACGGAGTGAAGAGCTGCGCCAGCGCTTCCTGCGACAGGCCGGGGCCGCGATCCGTGATCGTGACCTCGACCCGGTCGCCGCGCGGGGTGACGGTGATGGCGAGCGCGGGCTCGCCCCGGTCGCCGCCTTCGAGCAGGGCCTCGGTCGCGTTGCGCAGGAGGTTGACCAGCACCTGTTCGAGCTCGATCGGCCGGGCGGTGACGAGGACCGATTCCGGCGGGGCCGTGACGACCGGCGTCACGCCGGCCTGACGCAGCGGGCCTTCCAGCAGGGTCAGCGCGCCTTCAATGACACTGGCGACGGGAACGGGCACAAGCGGCCCCTTGCCGCGCCGCGCGAAGCCGCGCAGGGCCTCGGTGATCGCGCCGATCCGGTCCGTCAGCGAGACGATCCGCACCAGCGCGCCGTCGGCCTCGGCGGCGTCGGAGCGCTTCAGGAAGGCCCGGGCATTCTCGGCATAGGTGCGCAAGGCTGCCAGCGGCTGGTTGACCTCATGGGCAACGCCGGCGGTAATCTGGCCGAGTGTCGCGAGGCGGTTGGCCTTGGCTAACTCCTCTCTGACGTTTGACAGGCGCTCCTGCGCCCGGGTCCGCTTCGCCATCTCGGCGACGAGGCGTTGATTGGCGCCGGCGAGCTCGGCCGTCCGTTCGGCGACGCGTTCCTCCAACTCGGCCTTCGCCCGGGCGTCCGCCTCGCGCCGTGCCAGATTGTGCTGGCGGCGGCGCAGGGCGAAGGAGGCGAGCGCGGCGCCCGGCATCAGCACGAGCGCGACCAGCGCCTGCGATTGCGAGCGGCCGGAGGTAATCACCGCATCGACAGGCAGCAGCACCTCCAGTGCCCAGTCCGTCGTCGGAACGGGCTGGCGCATCTGGACATAGCGACCGGCGAGCGGGCTCAGCCCCTGTACCAGCTCTCCCTGCGGCCGCAGCGGCAGCAGCGTCAGCGGCGCTGCGCCGAACTGAAGCGAATCCCGGATCGCAGCTGCCGTCGCTGGGTCGAGCGGAGCCTCGACCCGGAAGCGCCAATCCTCGATCGTCGCGAGCAGCACCACGCCGCGCCGGTCGACGACATAGGTCTCACCGCCGAGAGCCCGCCAATCCGCCTCGACCCGGTCGAACTCGACCTTGACGACGATCACGCCGAGGCTCTGGCCGGCCTCCTCGATCCGCCGCGTGATATAGAGGCCTGGCCGCTGGCTGACCGTGCCGAGCGCGAACTGCTCTGCGCTTCCGGTGGCGACGGCCCCCCTGAAATAATCGCGGAAACTGTAGTCGCTGCCGACGAAGCTCGTCGGTTCGTTCCAGTTGCTGGCCGCGATCGCGACGCCATCGGGACCGAGCAGATAGATCACCGCGGCCCGCGCCTCGCGCGCGATGATCTCCAGCTTGAGGTCGAGCCCGTGCCGGCTGCCGCCGGCCAGCGCCTGCCTAACGTCCGGATCGCGGGCGAGGATGACCGGCAGGGCGCGCTGCTTTTCGAGTTCGCCGCGCAGGATGGCGAGAGCCAGCGTTCCCGCATCCTCGGCGCGGGCCTGCGTGCCCGCGATGGCGCGGCTGCGGCCGATCTCGCCGGCGGCGAACAGCGACGCGATGGCGACCGCCGCTGCAGCCAGTCCGAAGACCAGCCAAAACAGCCTGGCAGTGCCTTTCCCCAGATCGAGCAATGGGCGGCTCATGCATTGTCGTTGTGCGGATTTCCGCACAAATCAAGAGGGGTGCGTGCGGGTTCTCGCCAGATGGTTTCAAGAAGAACGACCGCTCGTCCGCTAACATCTTGTTTTGTCAAATTTTTTGCATTTTCCGGCAGTTGGCACGCCGGTTGCCCAAGGGGCGCAGCGGTTTCGAACAAGAGCAAAACACCGCAGACCCAAGGAGCACATCATGGCGACTACGCTCGATCTCGCGCACGCCCAGCCGGCGGCGCGACCGAAGAAATTCTACCAGCAGCTCTATGTACAGGTCCTGTTCGCGATCGCGGCGGGCATCCTGCTCGGCCATTTCTGGCCGGAACAGGGCACGGCCATGAAGCCGCTCGGCGATGCCTTCATCAAGCTGGTGAAGATGATCATCGCACCGGTGATCTTCCTGACGGTCTCGACCGGGATCGCGGGCATGAGCGACATGCAGAAGGTCGGGCGCGTCGCCGGTAAGGCGATGATCTATTTCCTGACGTTCTCGACGCTCGCCCTGATCATCGGCCTCATCGTCGGCAATATCGTCCAGCCGGGCGCCGGGCTGCATATCGGCGCAGCCAGCCTGGATGCCAAGGCGGTGCAGGGCTATGCGGCCAAGGCGCATGACTCGAGCATCATCGGCTTCCTGCAGAACATCATTCCCGACACCATCGTCGGCGCCTTTGCCTCGGGCGATATCCTCCAGGTGCTGTTCTTCTCGGTGCTATTTGGCCTCTCGCTGTCGATGGTCGGCGAGCGCGGCAAGCCGGTGCTCGATTTCCTGCAGGCGCTCTCGACCCCGATCTTCAAGCTGGTCGCGATCCTGATGAAGGCGGCACCGCTCGGCGCCTTCGGCGCGATGGCCTTCACCATCGGCCGCTACGGTATCGGCTCCGTCGCCAATCTCGCGATGCTGATTGCAACCTTCTACCTGACGGCGGCGATCTTCGTGCTTGTCGTGCTCGGCGCCGTCGCCCGCTACAACGGCTTTTCGATCCTGGCGCTGATCCGCTACATCAAGGAGGAGATCCTCCTCGTCATCGGCACCAGCTCCTCCGAAGCCGCTCTGCCGAGCCTGATGGAGAAGATGGAGGCGGCTGGCTGCAAGCGCTCCGTCGTCGGCCTGGTCATCCCGACCGGCTATTCCTTCAATCTCGACGGCACCAACATCTACATGACGCTGGCTGCGCTGTTCATCGCGCAGGCGATGGACATCCATCTGCCGCTCGGCGACCAGATTCTGCTGCTGCTCGTCGCCATGCTCAGCTCGAAGGGCGCGGCCGGCATCACCGGTGCGGGCTTCATCACGCTGGCGGCGACGCTCTCGGTGGTTCCCGCCGTCCCGGTCGCGGGCATGGCGCTCATCCTCGGCATCGACCGCTTCATGTCGGAATGCCGGGCTGTGACCAACTTCATCGGCAACGCCGTCGCGACGATCGTGGTGGCGCGCTGGGAAGGCGAGCTCGATCAGGACCAGCTGCAGGCGGCACTGAGCGGGCACTCTCCGCTGGTGGTGGATGGCGAGGTGCTGGCGGTTCCGGCCGAGTAAGATCTGCGAAGGCCCGCAGCGCCATGCCCATACGGCGCTGCGGGCTCTTCTAGTATCTGTTGCGCTGGGTCACATCGCGGATCGCGGTCAACCCCGACAACGCCTGGGGTGACTTGTTCGCCTTGTAGAGCGCCTGGAAGACCTGGTCGGCGTCATCGAACCGACCGAGATTGAAATAGGACCACCCGCGCATCAGCATCAGGTCGGTGGTCTCGGGGGCGTAGCGCGCGCGGCCCGAAAGCGTGACCAACGCTCCGTTGAAATCCTTGGCATCGTATTGCGCGTAAAAGCGCTCCGAGAGGAGCAGGGCCGAGAGCTCGTTGCGTCGCGCGACTGGCAGCGCTGCGCTGCTTGCCGCCGCGCTGGCCTCCGTCGTCAATCCCTGCTGGATCTTGGCATAAGCCAGGCCCGCGGCTGCATCGGCGGCGACCTGGGCACTGCCGCTGCGCCGCGCCGCCTCGAAGGCCTCCGCCGCCGCAACCGGGCGCTTGAGGTTAAGCAGGCACCAGCCGCGCTGCAGGGCGGCCGCACCAGACGAGCCGGCACCGCAACTGCCGCTGCTCGGGCGTGCCGCACTCGGTCGGGGGGACGCCGCCACGACCGCCGTGTCGTCTTGTGCCACCGCGCGACGAGGGCGCTCCGCAGGACTGACGGGGCGAGATATGCGTTCCACGGGCTCGACGGCGGGCTCTATCCGCGAAACCGGACGCGTATCGGCAGCCACGGGTCGATCCGCCTGGGGCGAGGGCCTTCTGCGCGCGGGATTGAGAATGTCGGCGATCCGCTGGGAACGACCGCCCCATTCGGTCATGAGGGCCCGCAGCCCGCCTTGATCGCGCAGGCGCTGGCGCACGAGCGCGAGTCCATAGGCTGCCGGCTCGTAGCCGCGGTCCCATGACAGAGCCGTCTCAAACCAGGTGCCGGCCGGCACGGTTTGTCCCGAGTTGTAGGCATACCAGCCGAGTGCCGCCGCTCCGGGTGCGTAGCGGTCCGTTCCGACCGTCTTGACGATGCGTTCGATCACGTTGCGCTCGAGCCGCAACGGCGGCTCCTGAGTGAGCAGCGCGGTGACGACATCGAGATAGGCCTTGCGGTTGGCGGCTCCGGCCTCCAGCCATTGCGCGCCGAGCGTCTCGGCCTCCTGGTATTTCCGCGTCGCGCCCAGAGCGAGCACCGCGCCTTCGGCGGCCTTGGCGCCGCCATTGCGCGTGAGCGCGGTCTGGAACCATGTCGCGGCCTTGGCCGGGTCGTTGTGGTGGAGGGCGTAGAAGCCGAGCAGTATCGGGTCGTCCGCCGTGGCGGCAGCGTTGGCGAGCGCCTCGATGCGGCGGATATCCTCTTGCGTTGCGGTCTGGGCCGGGTCGTCGGCCGCCTTGCCGATATGGCGTCGCGCGAGTTCGTCGCGGATGCTCGCGAATTCGTTCTGCCGCTCCTGTGCGAGGAGCGGGTCGACGAAATTCTCCGGCAGCGTGGTGATCACCTTCTGCATCGTGCCGATCCGCTCGGCCGGGTTGGTGCAGTTGGCGAGAACATAGGCGTAGGCGTCGCGCGCGCGTTCCGGCTTGCCGGTCTGGACGAAAGCCTCGCCGACGCGCCAGAGCGCATCGACATTGGCGCAGGTCAGCAGGGCCGGCGTCTCGGTGCCGAGGCGGATGACCTGTTCCCACTGCCGGGCGTTCGATGCGTTGACGAGGCGCTGGCGGGCCTCGGTCAGATCGAGCTGCGCGACGAGATCGGCCGGCGCACGCCAGTTCGGATCGGCGCTGCTGCGCTGCGCTATCGCGGCGCGCACCTCGCCGTATTTGCCGTCGGCGAAGAGCTTCCACATCCGTTCGAGTTCGGGGTCTCCGACCTGGCCCTGCGATGTCAGGTCGGTCGGTGGCCTCCACTCGGGATAGAGCGCGCGCAGCCTGGCGAGCTCGGCTTCGAAGCGGCGGGTGTCGCCCTGCGCCGCGAAATAGCGCAGCGCGGTTTCGTCGACCTTCTGCGGTTGCGGCTGGGACTGTGGCGGCGCAGCCGCTGGCCGGCCGGGCACGCTGGGAGCCTGCGCCAGTTCGATAGCTGTTTCCGAGCCCGGCGTGGCCGATTGCGCCTGTCCCTCAGCCTGCGCGGACCGAATCATGGATTGCGACGGCTTTACGTCCTGGCCGTAGCGACCGAAGGCGTAAAACGCGACGCTCGATGCCGCGACGAGGATCAGGGTCGATTTCACATGCATTGCGGATACCTCTCGCTCAGCATGGAGAGGGAGAGAAGGTGCAGGGTCGACGGATAGTAGAGCGTCGGCTGGAAGGTTTTCAGCTCCTCCGGAATCGGGGTGCCGTCCAGCGCGCAGGCCATGGCGGCGGCCAGAATGCGATAGCCGGCATCGGCCAGCGGCTCGACCGGCTTGCCGCTGCGCACATCGATGACCGCGGTGCCGTCGGCCCAGGCCTGCCGGAACGGCGCGAGGCGTGCCTTCTCGCCCAGCCCCGCGCGCAGCAGATAAAGCGGGATGCGGATCGCGTTGTAGCCGAACTGTGCGGGGAAACCTTCGGCCGGCTTTGGCTCGGCCCTGATCGACAGCCATTCGGGCGCCAGCATCTTTCGCTTCGCCAGATCGTCGAGCAGCTTGAGCCCGCTTGCCTGGAGCTGCATCCAGACGGGCTCGCCGGTCAGCTGGGCCATGACCGGGAGGGCCTCGAACACCCAATAGGACGGGTTGATCACGGGGCCGTCGGCGCGCTCCTTCTCCGAAAAGCCGACTGCGGCCGGCATCAGCCAGACATCGCTGCCGCGCTTCAGCAGGGCCACCTTCGCCAGCGAGCGGGCGATCTGGCGGGCGGCGGCGGTATAGGCCGGCATGGTCCAGCGGCTGCCGGCGCAGGCGAGGGCGTGTGCGATCAGCAGATCGCCGTCGCTGGCGTTGTTGATGTCGCTGACGCGTGGGGTTGCCTTCGGATCCCAGCGCCAGGCCGCAAGCCCGTCGTCCCGGATGAGGAGCTCGGTGCGGGTGAAGGCGAAGATGCTGGCGAAGGTGCTGCGGTCTCCCGCGAGGCATGCCAGCAGGAGCCCGTAGCCCTGGCTCTCGCTGTGGCTGATCCCGCCATTCGCATCGTCGATGACGCGGCCCTCGGCCGTGACGAATTTCTGCCGGTACAGCGCCCAGGCATCGGCAGGCACGGTCGCCTGCGCGTTTGAGAGGAAGCCGAGAAAGGTCGCGGCCAGCACGGCGAGGAAACGTTTCATGATCGACGCCCCAACCGTCCGAGCATCAGCGAGGTTCCGATGCCCAACCCGATGCAGGCCGTGAGGAGGGCCAATGCGTAGATCCCGATATTGCTCGACATCCAGTTGGCGAAGACCAGGCGCATATTCGCCAGGCTGAAAGGCCTGGTCATGACGAAGGAGGTGCTGTCCGCAGAGATGATGTGGGCTTCCTGGGCACCGCGAAAGGCAGTGATCTTGCCGGCCATGCCCGCCCAGTTGCCGGGCGAGACGATCCTGTCCACCGTGCTTTCCAGCGCCTCCTCGCGGCGGGCGATGAAGGCGGTCCAGACCTGCCTCGTATCCGGGTCGGCCGCCTGGACGGCGATGAGATCGGTGCCCTCAGCCGGCTCGTAGAGCGTGGGCGCGCGCGAGGGGGTACGCAGCTGCGCGAAGGACAGGTCGAAGGTTCGCTGGAGCCATTGGTCGAAGGCGATGAAATAGCGTGCGAGCGGGCCGCCCAGCGAACCGCGCCAGCGCTCGCGGACGCCTTCCGTGGTCGGTGCCGCGCCGCCGGACGCTTCCGGCGTCGCTTGCCGGCCCTGCAGCCGGTTGATCACCGCATCGAAGACGGCGGCGCCTTCCGCATCCGGCGTCACCACCACGGCATCGGCGCGCAACGGCCAGGTCGCACGGACGTTGTCGGCGATGCCGACACGCGGGAGCAGCCCGGCCGGCAGCTGTCCGGCCGCGCCGACGATCAGGACGGGCCGGTCGCCGACGGCCGCGGGGCCTGCCAGCACATCGACGGCGAGCGGCCGGCTGGCGCGCTGGGCGATGCGCGCCAGCAATGTCGTCGCGGCGCTGAGATTGGCGGGGTCCTGCCGGCCCATGATCAGCGCGACCCGCGATGCGACCGAATAGGGGAAGCCGGTGCCGGCGACTGCTGCGAGATTGGGGCTCACGCCGATCTTGGCGAAGTCCGGGATGGCAAGTGCGGTTGTGTCGAACAGCGCAAAGCGGCTCTTGCCGGGCAGCGTCGCCCCCGGCCCGCAGGCCAGGTCCGATTTCGTCACGGTGACGGTCTCGAACCAGACTTCGTTGACGCCTGGGCGGAAATGCCGAAGCGGCACGGTGATCGGAAATTGCTGGAAGAGACCGCCCGTTGCGGCATTGAGCGGCACGGTCGCGGCGACGTTGCCGTTGACGAAGATCTCGATATGGCTGTCGCCCGGAAGGACCTCGTTCGAGTAGGCGCCATCCAGATAGAGCGTCGCCTCGCCATAGGCATTGGCATAGAAGTCGCCGGGCATCGCGACGACCGCACGCACGCGCATGCGGCGCCCGGACGATTCCTGGGTGGCGATGCCGAGCTCGGAGAAGCGCACCACCTGCCGGTCGGAGATGAAGGGCGCATCGGGCACGTGCCAGCTTGCGGTATCCATGGTCTTGCGGTTGATGTTGGCGGGCCGGGAAACCGGCGCGGTCAGGATCTTGCCGACGATCGCGTCGAGATCCGGCCAGCTTTCGCCGGTCACGAGCAGCATGTCGGCGCCCTTCTTCGGGCTCGGCACGAAGCCGAGGAAGCTGCGGCCACCGGCTTCGGCGGGCAGCGCTCCCAGCAGGGCGCGTATCTCTTCGTTCGTGCCGAGTGCGACGGTCAGCGTCCCCGGGCGGACACGGTCCGGCATTTGTTCGGAGACTTTCACCGCCACCTGGCCATAGCGACCGCGCAAGGCGAGTGCCTGTGCGACGGCGAAGATGCTGTTCGCCGAAATGGCGCGCGAGGCGCCGGGCGCGACGATGACGATCGTGGTCTGGCCGCCCTCGTCGGCGCCGATGGCCGGCAGATCGTCGATGCCGCGCAGGCGGAACTGCTGCGCGTTCGGGCCCTTGAACGTCAGCCGGGTACCCGCGCCGTCGATGCGGGTCCACAGTTCATAGGTCGAGGCGACCGTGCAGTCCGTCCGATGCCGCTGCAGGACTTCGAAGCTGATCGTATTCTGCCCCGGCCGGAGCAGGCCCTTGCGAACCGCGGTGGAGCTATGCTTGAGGCGATCGGACGAGGCGATGGGCACCTCGATGATCCGCTCGCCATTGAGGCGAACGGCCAGCCGCGACACCTCCGGCATCACCACGAGCGCGTTCTGGAAGGCGACGTCGAGGCTCAGATCGGTTCCTGCTTCGTCCTGCGACAGGTAGAAGGCCCAGCTGCGCGTGTCGCTCTCGCCTTCGAGCGTGACACGCGACGCAGGCAGCAGCGGCTTGAACGCGAAAGCGGGAGCCGGGGTCGGCCCCGCCTCTCGCGATCGCGATGGAGCGGGGGCAGGGGCCGCAGGCGGCGGCGCGGCCGGCTGCTGGCTCGGCGGGGCGATCATGAAGGGCGCCGGGGCGGGAGCAGGCGACGGCGGCTCCTGTGCGGCAAGATGCGGGATCAGCCCCAGCGCCAGCGGAGCGATCGCAGCCGCGAGAAAGGGCAATCCGAACCGCTTCATTCCGCCGCTCCCGGCCGCGAGGGAGAACGGGAAAACCGGTAGAGACCGAAGAAATAGGACAGGCCGCGGCTGGTCTGGAAGACCGCCATCCGCAGGAAGCGCAGCGTGCCGTAGATCACGCCCATGTTCTGGCGCCGCGCCTTCTGGAACTGGCTCCAGTTATCGGCGTCGGAGAATGCGAGGTCGGCGATGATCCGGCTGTGCAGCGGTTCGCTCGGCTCGTAGCTGCAACCCAGCATGAGCCCCTTGTCGTCGGGAGCAAGGCGCATGACGCGTACGGGCAGCGAGCCGCGCGGCATGTCGATCGTCGTCTCGAACGAAACCTGCCCGACGGTGCCGACCGGCACCTTGTCGAAATCCTTCGACATCACGCGGATGGCGATGCCGTCGACCGATACGTTCTCCGTGACGACCGGGGCGGTCCGGCCGTCGATGGTGATCTCGCCGCGGCGCTTCACGGCAAAGCGACGCGCGGCGCGGCCTTCCGGCCGCTCGGAGACGACGCCGAGCGCACAGCCCGCCATCAGCAGGTTGAGGATGTTCCACAGTCCCACGACCAGGGTCGTGTCGGCGTTGTACGGCTCCGCGACCGTGCGCCAGTAGGTCGCGATGACGCCGAGAAACAGCACGGCGAAGATGATGAAGAACGGTTTGCCGAGCTCGGAAACGCGCCTGCTTTCGAGCGACTCGTTCTTCGCCGTGACCTTGAAGGTCGGCTTGGTCGGCCTCAGCAGCACCGAGATCACCGCCGGCAGCAGGTAGACCGACTGGATGAACTCGTAGAGCTCGGAGATCCACGGCCAGCGATAGCGGCCGTAGAGATAGTTCTGCATCATCAGGTTCACCACCATGTAGCTGAGCACATAGGCGATGAACTCGGCGCCCGAGGCAGTGAAGATCTCCAGGCCGAAGAACAGATAGAACAGCGGCGCGATCAGGAAGGTCAGCCGCGCGAAGGGGAAGAGCCAGAACAGGGCCGAAGACGAGTAGCAGAGGCGCTGCGGCAGGGAGAGGCCGCTCTTGAACATCGGGCGGTGGAACAGCAGGATCTGCATCATGCCCTGGGCCCAGCGCGAGCGCTGGCCGATGAAGCTGGTGAAGGTCGCCGGCTGAAGCCCCGCGATGAGCGGCTTGTCGACATAGACGCTGTGCCAGCCCGTGGCGTGCAGGGTGATCGCCGTCTCGGCATCTTCCGTGATGCTGCGCCCGGAGAAGCCGTTCGTCGTCTCCAGCGCGGTGCGGCGCAGGACCGCGGCCGAGCCGCAGAAGAACGAGGCATCCCATTTGTCGAGGCCGCGCTGGATGATGCCGTAGAACATCTCGTTCTCGGAGGGCATCATCTTGAAGGTCTTGAGATTGCGCTCGAGCGGGTCGGGATTGATGAAGAAGTGCGGTGTCTGGACGAGGAAGAGCTTCGGGTCCTGCCCGAAATAGCCGACCGTCTCGGTCAGGAAGCTGCGCGCCGGGGCATGGTCGGCGTCGAAGACGACGATCAGCTCGCCTTGCGAGTTGGCGATGCCGTTGTTGAGATTGCCGGCCTTGGCGCTGATGTTGCGCTCGCGCGTCAGATAGGTGACGCCGAGCCCCTCGCACAGCGTCTGCAACGTCGCGCGCCTCTCCCGCGCGGCGCTGGCCCCGACGAAGTTGTCGGCATTGCATTTCTCGTCGGTGCCGCCGTCGTCGAGCAGAAACACCTTCAGGCGGCCTGCCGGGTAGTCCATCGCCAGTGCGGCCGAGAGCGTCGTCGCCAGAAGCTCCGCGTCCTCATTGTAGGAGGGAACGAAGACATCGACCGTCGGCGCGTTCTCCGGATCGATCGGCGGCGTCTTGCGCTTGGGCAGCGGCATCGCGACGACGAACAGGCTGAGGAAGAGCATGCCGATATTGTAGAGCTCGGCGAGATAGACGATCAGGCCGGGGATGAAATCCTCGAGCTGGTTGACCGGCGGCAGGGTGCTGGTGGTGCGCCAATAGATGTAGCGCAGCACGATGGCGGTCCCGAGGCCCAGCGCGATCAGCCGCCAGACGCCGTAAGGCCTCAGGAATTTGAGGATGATCATCGCGGCGACGACGATCGCGCCGGCGATCAGATGCGCCTGCAGGCTGATCGGCAGCGTGATGAGCACCACGACCACGATCGCGGTGATGGCCCAGAAGATGACGTAGCTGGCTGTTCGCATCAGGCGTCCGGCAATCTGGGGTTACGCTCAGGGCGCGGGCGGCGGTGGAACGGTCGGATATCCTTCGAGAGGCTTGTCCGGGATGGGCTCGGGGGCTTCCTGCATGCGGCGCTCGGCGCGCGGCGCCCGTGCGGGGCGCGGCCGTGCGACGGGCTGCTGCTCGAAGGCATCCGCGGCGGAGGCCTGCGGCACCGGATAGATCGGTGCTCCGGCCCTTCCGAGCTCCGGCGCGGGCGACGGCGCGTCACCGATCGGGTTCCAGCCCGGCCGCCGCAGCGAGGCGTTGATCGAATAGCTGTAGGCGAGGCGCAGCAGGCTCGCTTCCGTGGCGACGGGGTCGCAGACGCGGATGCGGACCGAGATCACGCCCGATCTCGGGAGGAATATGCTGTCTCCGTTCGCCATGCGCTGCCAGGCATAGAGGCAGGCCTCGCCGCCCGCTCCACGCCCGAAGGCGTAGCCGAAGGGGCCGAACTTGTTCTGGACGAAGACGGCTGCCGGGGCCATGGCGACGCCGGGCAGGCGCTCTTCCATCTCCTGTGCGATGGCGAAATCGTCGATGCTCGGTTCCCTCAGCAGATTGCCCTCGACGCCCATGCTGTCCGGGAGATCGGCGGCCGTCAGGAAGGCGACGTGGATCGCGTTCTCGCCAGGCGTGCGGCCACGCGTCGCCAGGGAAACCACCTGCGAGACGGCGTTGTCGTAGCTGCGCTGCGTCACCCCGGTCACGGGGAGGCTGCCGGGCGGAGGCAGGGCCAGCGCCCTGCCGACATCGACGGTGACGGCTCGCGATGCGCTCATCAGCTCGGAAGTGGAGAGCTTCTGCTCGCCGCAGCCGGCTCCAGCCAGACCCAGGCAGGCTGCTGCTGTGTATATCGCCATGCGCCTAGGCGCCGGGCATCGCCTGGGCTGAGGCGGCCTCGAAACACTCATCGGCGAGCCGGTCGATGTCTGCTCGGCATCGTCATGTCTTGACCATTGGTTAATACAGGTTAACGCGCCGTTACCTTCGACCGTGTGACCGCAATACGACCGTCAGGCTCGAACCCCCGACCGTAATACAGATGATTCGCGAGATTATTCCAACCTTGGATCTTTGCCGGACGGAGCGTCCAGGGCGCGATGCCATGGCGTCCAGGCGGTGCGGAGAGGCGCTTTCGTCCGATGATGACGGCCCGCCGACCAGCCGCATGGATTGATAAAGTGGTCGCTTCCGGGCGCCCGCACTTTGAAAACACCTGTTGAGAAGACGTCAGGCCGACAAATCAAGGATCGCACGCGAGCCAAATCGCCATGCAAGAACGGTCGATGAGACTGCAGGCGATGCAGGGCGGCCCGGGGCGTTCAAGTACAAAGCCTTGAGGGATACCGATTCTGCTATCCTCGCCATGGGCGCGGCATTTCCGCCGCGGGCTTGCGCCGCCGCGCCGGGCGCGGCAACAATGGCGGATGATCAGGATATCGATAGCTGCAAGCGCCGTTGCCATCCTCGTGGCAGGCTGCGTCTCGTCCCCGCCGCGACCGGTCTCGGGCGCGCCGGCTGCCTCGTCCAAGCGGATCGTTCGAGACAGCTTCCAGCTGATCCTGCCGGACGGCACGCGCGTGAACCCAGACTCGACCGGCGGTTTCGAACTGCCCAACGGTGATTACGTCAAGCGCGATCCCGGCGGCGCACTCATCCTGCCGACAGGCGCGCGCTGCCTGCCCGACCAAGGCGGATATCTCTGCCCGTGATCGCGTAAGTCAGGCCATGGCGGCCGGGAATGAGCCTTCCGCCTTGTCCACCTTCATCGCTATTGCGCCGCTGGAATGCAGCGCCGAGTCAGCCTCCGTGCTGCTGCGATGCCTTGCCGTCTGCTGCCGCCGTTTCGGCCGCCTGCTGGCGCGATGGCGACGATGTGTTCTCGTCGTCGAGCACATGGTTGTGGCTGCGGTAGGCCCATATTTCCTTGGCCGCTTCCCAATGCTCGCGGTCGCGGCCTTCGGGTTGGCCGTCCTTCATCCACAAGCCGTAGGCGATCTTCCTGATCTCGCGTTGTTCGTCCTGCATGGGTCGTCTCCATGACCGTTCCCCGTCGCGCGGCGGGGGATTTTGGCCTCAGGGAGTGCAACGGTCCTGCCGTGCAGGAGATCAACGGCATGGGGCGCGCGCTGTTCCGTCGCCGACCTCAGATTGAGGAGCGGCGCCGGGGCCAGGTCTCAGGCCTTGGCCGGGGTCAGTGCGGCGTCGGCGGACGGGTCCGCTTTCGGCTGAGCCGGGCGGCGCGCATAGCGTTGCGCCAGCACGGCGCAGGCGAAGAGCTGCGCCTGGTGGAAGAGCATCAGCGGCAGCACGATCAGGCCCAGTGCTTGGCCGGGGAAGAGGATGTTGGCCATCGGGATGCCGCTCGCCATGCTCTTCTTCGAGCCGCAGAAGACGATGGCGATCTCGTCGTCCTTCGAGAAGCCGAGGCGACGGCTGACGATGGTCGTGATCGCCAGCACCACCGCGAGTAGGACCATGTCGAGCAGCAGGATGAGGCCGAGATCGCCGAGCGTGACCTGCGACCAGATGCCGGCAACCATGCCCTCGCTGAAGGCGGCGTAGACGACGAGAAGGATCGAGCCGCGGTCGACGATAGAGATCGGCGCCTTGTGGCGCTGAAGGAAGGGCCCCACCCAGCGGCGCAGCAGTTGGCCGGCGACGAAGGGCAGGAGGATCTGCAGTGCGATGCTCTCGACCGCCTTCGCGCTGAAGCCGCTGCCATGAGAGTCGAGCAGCGCGACGACAAGCAGGGGCGTCAGCACGATGCCGAAGAGGTTGGAAACCGAGGCGCTGCACAGCGCCGCAGCGACATTGCCCCGCGCGATCGAGGTGAAGGCGATCGAAGACTGCACGGTCGAGGGCAGGATGCAGACGAAGATCAGCCCGGCCACGAGCTCCGACGGCAGCCAGCCACCGAAGAGGCGCGTCAGCAAGAGGCCGAGCAGCGGGAAGAGCACATAGGTGCTGGCGAAGACCAGCGATTGCAGCCGCCAGTGCAGCAGCCCCTCCCAGACCGCCAGCGGCGAGAGGCGCGCCCCGTAGAGGAAGAACAGCAGGGCGACCGCCACCGTGACGGCATCGTCGGCGATCTCGGCACCGATCCCGCGCGCCGGCAGGATGGCGGCGACCGCGACGGTCGCCATCAGCGCAATCAGATAAGGGTCTATGCCGAAGCGGGCGAGGGTGCGGCGGATCATCTGCGGTCCTTCAGGTGAGGTGTCGCTTTCTAATCCTTTCTGGCTTTATTTTGATCCGGACTGGACATGATATCGCTCATCATGAATCATGATGACATGAAGCCGCTCGATCCCGTCCTGTTACAGAGCTTCCTCAAGGTCTGCGAGACGCTGAGCTTCACCGAGGCCGCGCGCCAGCTCGGTCTCCGCCAGTCCTCGGTCAGCCAGCATGTCGCGCGACTGGAGAAGAGGGTCGGGCGGCGGCTATTGGCGCGCGACACCCATGAAGTGCGCCCGACGCCGGATGGCGACGCCATCCTGCCCTTCGCGCGGGAGGTTCTGGAGGCCGGCAGCCGGATCGAGCGCTATCTCAAGGGCTCGACGCTGCGCGGGCGGCTCCGGCTCGGAGTCTCCGAAGACTTCGCCTATACGGCGCTGCCGGACATCCTGGCCGAATTCGCCATGCAGCATCATGCCGTCGATCTCGAACTGACGGTCGGCCTCAGCGGCCTGCTCTACGAGCAATACGACGCCGGCGATCTCGACCTGATCTTCGCCAAGCGCCGCAAGGGCGACGAGCGCGGGGAAGTCGCTTGGCAGGAACGCCTCGTCTGGATCGGGCGGCCGGGTGCAAGATTGGTCGAGCAGCGCGAGGTGCCGCTGGTGCTCTATCCGCCGCCGAGCATTACGCGCGTCCATGCGATCGAGACGCTGGAGCAGGCCGGGTGCGCCTGGCGCGTTGCCTGCACCAGTGGTAGCCTCGCGGGCCTGCGCGCGGCGACGGTGGCGGGGCTCGGCATCACCGCCCATTCGGCCCGGCTGATTCCGCCGGGGCTGGCCGAGGTCGAGCCGCGCGAGGCGCTGCCGACGCTCGGGACGATCGAATTCGTCGTCATCGGCGGACAATCGCGTCAAGAGGCGGCGCGGGCGCTCGCTGCCAGCATCCTGTCGGGTGCGGGGCGCCTCCTTCCTTCAGTGCCGACGCGGCGCGGCAGGAAGGTCTAGCTACGCATGCTCTGCGTCCAGCGAGGCGCATCTTCAGCGAGGCTCCTCACGTCGGAAGCATCGTGGTTCGGAACGGATATCGCTCCGCCGTTGTCAAACACGAAAGGAACTTCGTGGTAGCGAATACGGAGGTTCATTCGGGGGAGGAACCGATGCCTGTCGTGCTGATGTTCGCTGAGAGTTTGCGCCGCCACATCGGCCTCATCATCGTCGCTATATTCACGCTCGGTATCGCCATGCTCGTCAGCGACGAGACGAAGAACAGCCTCGACATGGACGGCGTCAGGATATTCGCCGGCTATCTTGGAATTGCGATCTGGTGTCTCGCCAGCCTCTATGCGGCGCATCGGCTGGTGTGGCTCGCCCTCGTCGCGCGCGATCCTTCGCCACTCAGGACATTCCTGAAGCCGTGCAAGAGCTTCCTCCTGGATGGCCCGCGCATGGCCAATTTTGTCGTGGGAATGGCGGCCATTACGGCCTTCGTTGCGGGGTTCGGCGTCCTCAAGGGCGCGATCGCCTTGCTGAACCCATTCAAATGGGACGTCGCATTCTCCGATATCGATCGCGGGCTGCATTTCGGCCGGTTGCCGCATGAATACTTCTGGTGGCTGATCGAATGGCCGGCGGGCATTTGCATCGTCAATCTCTTCTATAATCTGTGGTTCTTCATCATGATCGGAACCATTCTGATCACCGTCGCCGCTCGCGAAGATGCGCCCCTGCGCCAACAATATCTCATGACGTTCATGGCGATCTGGCTCGTCGCGGGGTTCTTCATCGCCACCGTCTTCTCTTCCGCCGGACCCTGCTTCTTCGAGGATCTGGGCCTCGGCGACCGCTACAAGCCGCTCATGGATGCGCTGGCGCGCTCATCCAAAACCTGGCCGATCTGGGCGTTGTCTACCCAGGACATGCTATGGGAAGGCTATACGGGCGAACGCCCGGGCGCGCTCGGGATCAGCGCCTTCCCCTCCATCCATGTGGCGACTTCGGTCCTGTTCGCCCTGTATTACAGCGAACGCCGGAAGCTCGTCGGGGTTTTCATGTGGATCTTCGCCGTGATCATTATGATCGGCTCGGTCGTCCTCGGCTGGCACTATGCGGTCGACGGCTATACGGGCGCGATCCTGGCCTGGATCATTTGGCGAGTCGTCGGAGTCTACACGCAGCGCAAGGCTGGTGTCGTCGAAGCGAGCGTCCAGCCGGCCTGATCGCGAGAACACGGCTTTCCGGAGGCCTCGGTAGCCGCAGGCCCTAATCCCGCGCCAGCGCGACCACCGGGTCGAGGCTCGCGGCGTTGCGGGCCGGCAGGAAGCCGAAGGTCAGGCCGATCAGCGTCGAGCAGGTGATGGCGACGGCGAAGGCCTCGCCCGAATAGATGAAGCTCACCTGAGAACCCGACGCCTCGAACGCAAAGCCGATGGCGAGCGCCAGCCCGATTCCGAGCGCGCCGCCGATGAAGCAGACCAGCGACGCCTCGATCAGGAATTGCTGGAGGATGTCGCCGCGGCGCGCGCCGACGGCCATGCGAAGGCCGATCTCGCCGGTGCGCTCGATGACCGAGACCAGCATGATGTTCATCACGCCGATGCCGCCGACCAGGAGCGAGATCACTGCGATCGAGGAGATCATCAGCGTCAACGTCGCGGTGGCGCTGGTGATGGTGTTGCGGATCTCGTCCTGGTTCAGGATGAAGAAGTCCTTGGTGCGATGGCGATGGGTCAGGAGTTCCGTCACGGCCTCCTGCGCCGCCGCCATCGGTGTCTCGTCGTCGACGCGCAAGGTGATGCTGCGCAGCGAGAGATCGCCGAGGAAGCGACCCTGGACGGTGGTGTAGGGCAGGAAGACCTGCGGGTTCTGGCTGCCGCCGAAGCCGCCCTGCTGCTGGCGCATCACGCCGACGATGCGGCAGGGCACGGAGCCGATCAGGATCACCGTGCCGATCGGATCGGCCGGACCTTGCGGGAAGAGCACGCCCTGCGCGTTCTCGTCGATGACGACGTCCTGCGCGAGCGTGCGGACGTCCGACGCGTCGAAGAAGGAGCCGCGCGCCAGGACGCTGCCGCGCACGTCGAAATAGCGTTCGCTGACGCCGTTGACCTGCGCGGTGGCCTCGATATTGCCGAAGCGGATCGTCGCGCTGGTCGTCACCGTCGGCGTCACGCTCGCGGCATAGGGCTGGGCAGCGAGGACCTGAGCGTCGAGCACGGTCAGGGTTCGGACCCGGCCGGAGCGCAAATCGCCGAAGCCGGCGCCGGGGAAGATTTCGAGCGTGTTGGTGCCGAGGCCGGAGATGTTCTGCAGCACGTTGCGCTTGGCGCCCTCGCCGAGCGCGACGACGCTGACGACGGCCGCGATGCCGATGACGATGCCGAGCATGGTCAGGGTCGTGCGCAGCTTGTGGGCGGCCATGGCGCGCACCGCCATGCCGAACGCCTCCTTCAGCCGGCCGAAGGCGGCGCGCAGGCGCCCGGCCGGCGGCGGGACGGGGGAGGGCGGAATCGCGGCTTCGGACTGAGGCGCCGTGCGCCGGTCGGCGACGATCCGGCCGTCGCTGAGCTCGATGATGCGATGGGCGCGCGCTGCGACATTCATGTCGTGAGTGACGAGAATGACGGTGTGGCCCTCGCGGTTGAGTTCCTCGATCAAGGCGAGCATCTCCTCGCCGCTCTTGCGGTCGAGCGCGCCGGTCGGCTCGTCGGCAAGGAGGACGCGGGCGCCGTTCATCAGCGCGCGTGCGACCGAGACGCGCTGCTGCTGGCCGCCCGAGAGTTCGGAGGGCCGGTGCGTCGCACGGGTGGCGAGGCCGAGCCGCTCCAGCAGCATGGCGGCGCGTTTCTGGCGAGGGCCGGGCGTGATGCCGGCATAGATCGCGGGCACCTCGACATTGGCCAGTGCCGTCAGTTCCGAAAGCAGGTGGTAGCGCTGGAAGACGAAGCCGAAATATTCGCGCCTGAGCCGCGCGAGCTCGTCGGGATCGAGGTCGCGAGTCGGGCGCCCGTCGATCTCGTAGGTGCCGCCGGTCGGCCGGTCGAGGCAGCCGATGATGTTCATCAGCGTCGACTTGCCGGAGCCGGACTGGCCGACGATCGCGACCATCTCGCCCGCTTCGATGACGAGATCGGCGCCGTCGAGCGCGGATACGGTCGCTTCGCCGCTGCCGAAGTCGCGCCGCACGCCTGCGAGACGGATGAGCGGCACGCCCATCTCAGAACCCGAAGGCCGAACGGGGGCGCCGGGTCTGGCGCGTGGCGTCCGGGCCGCCGGCGCTGCGGGTGGTGACGACGCGCTGGCCCGCCTTCAGCCCCGAGCTGATCTCGGCGACGATCTTGTTGTCGAGCCCGACGGTGACCTTGCGCTGCTCCGGCTTGCCGTCCGCGCTGAGGACATCGACGAAGGTATTGGGGCCGCGGCGGCGGATGGCCGTGGAGGGCACTGTGACGACGTTCTGGGCCCGGCCGACGATGACGGTGACCTGCGCGGTCATCGAGGTCATCAGTCGCCCGTCCGGATTCGGCACCTCGAAGAGCGCGTTGTAATAGACCGCGCTGGTGCTCGTGGATGAGGAACTGCTGGCGGCGGAGGAGCTTGTGGCGTTCTGCGTCTTCAGCGTGTCGGGGGCCGGCTCGACGAAGGAGATCTTGCCGGGGAAGCGCTGTTCCGGCGCGCCGAGCACGCTGAAATAAACCTCCTGCCCGGCCTTCACTCTGAGCACGTCGGCTTCCGAGATCTTGGCCTTCACCGTCATGGTTGAGACGTCGCCAAGCACGACGATGGTCGGCGCCGACTGGACGGAATTCAAGGTCTGGCCTTCCTGGGCGACGACGGCAAGCACGGTGCCGGCGCTCGGCGCGGTGATGCGGGTATAGCCGAGATTGGCGCGGGCGTTCTCGACCTTGACCTGGCTCGAGACGATCTGCGCGTCGAGCGCCTCGATCTGGGCGCCGGTCGTGTTGACCGTCATCTCGGCGTTCTCGTAGGCGTCGCGCGAGACGGCGTTCTGGCCGATCATCTGCTTCTGCCGGGCGAGCACGGCCTGGGCATAGACGAGGCTGGCCTTGCGTTCCATGCGCTGCGCCTTGAGCGCGGCGAGATCGGCCTCGGCCGAGCGCAGCGTGTTCTGCAGCGTGACGCCGTCGATCTCGGCGATCAGATCGCCCGCCGCGACGTTGTCCCCGAGTTTGACCTTGAGCGAGACGACGCGGCCGGTCGCCTGCGCGCCGACGCTGACCTGCCGGATCGGCTCGAGCGCGCCGGAGGCGAGCACGGCTTCCTCGACATTGCCCATCGTCGCCTCGACGCTCGGGAGGCTGACGGCCTCGGCCGGCGTGGCCTGCCGGGCCTGCCAGACATAATAGCCGCCGGCGGCCGCGACGATCAGGGCAGGGAAAAGGAGGCGGCGCAGCCTCATGGTTGCGGTTCCTCTATGGGAATGAGGCGCGGGCGCGGCCCGGTTTCGCCGTCGATCACGGCGGGCACGGAGACCGCGACGGGCCTGAGCCAGCCGCCGCCCAGCGCCTTGTTGAGAGCGATGAACTGGGTGACGAGCGCGACCCTACTCTGGATCAGCGATTCCTCGGCGCCATATTCCGAGCGTTGCGCCTCGAGCACATCGAGGAAGCTGACATTGCCGGAGGCATAGAGCGCACGGGACAACCGCGCCGCCTCGCCCGAAGCGCGGGTTGCTTCCGACAGGCTGCCGAGCCGGAGCCTTTCCTGCCGCAGCCCGACCAGCCCGTTCTCGACATCCTGCAAGGCGGTGAGCACGGCGAGCCTGAACGCCGCGTCCTGCCGCTCGCGCTGGGCCCTGGCCGCATCGACCGCCGCCGCCAACTCGCCGCCGTTGAAGATCGGCACGCTGAGGCTGGGGCCGATCGACCAGCCGATGGCGCTGTTCTTGGCGAGGTCGCCGAGCTTGATCGCCGAGGTCGAGATGCTGCCGGTCAGCGAGACCGACGGGTAGCGGTTGGCCTCCGCCTGGCCGATGCGCGCGGTCGCCTGCGCGAGCAGGCGCTCGGCCGAGCGGACATCGGGGCGGCGGCGCAGCACATCGGCGGGAATGCCGGCGCGCGGCGGCGCCGGCGTCGCGGGCACCGCGGCCGGGCGGGCGAAGTAAGGAGCCATCGCGGCCGGCGGGCGGCCCGTCAGCACGGCAAGCCGATGCTGGTTCTGGGCGAGCGAGGTTTCCAGCAGGGGAATCTGCGATTCCGTGCTCGCGGCCTGTGCGGTGGCGCGGGAGGTGTCGATGGCGGAGATGTCGCCGGCCCGAAAACGGGTGCGGGTCAGCGCCTCGGTCTCGCGCTGGGTCCGCGCCGTGCTGCGGGCGAGCGCGATCCGCGCCTGCAGGCCGCGCGACTCGACATAGGTCGAGGCGACATCGCCGATCAGCGTCAGCATGACGGAGTCCAAGTCGTCGAAGGCGGCGTCCGTGCCGTATGTCGCGGCCTCGACGGCGCGGTCGCGGGCGCCGAACAGGTCGATCTCCCACGACGCGTCGAAGCCGGCGCGGAAGCTGTTGCGGGTCACGAGCGCCGAGCGCGAGCGGTTGGCGATGGCGCCGCCATCGACCTGCGGGAAGAGCGCGCCGACCGCCTGCTCGCGCGCGGCACGGGCATCGCGGATGCGGGCCTTGGCTTGCGCGACATCGAGATTGCCGGCGATGGCCTGATCGATCAGCGCATTGAGCGTGGGGTCGCGGAGGCTGCGCCACCATTCGGATGGCTTCGGCGCCTTCGGCCCGCTCGTCGTCGCGCTCCAGCGCTGCGGCATGTCGAGCGTGGGCGGCGTGTAGTCCGGCCCCACGGCACAGGCGCCAAGACTCAACGCCAGCATCAGCAGGGTTGCGGAGCGAATCATCGCGGCCACAATGCCGCGAAAACCCGAGGCCGCCAGCCTTTCACCCCGTCCATGCGCAATATTTCGTCCCTATGGCAATCCTGCCAGTAAAGGGGCGGAGATTGCAGCTAGATGGCCATGCGATGCGAAAGCGTCTTGACCGTCATGTAGTGCGACAGGCCCTCGGCCCCGCCCTCGCGGCCATAGCCGCTATCCTTGACGCCGCCGAACGGCACCTCCGCGACGGAGGCTTCCAGCGTGTTGATCGAGACGTTGCCGGCCTCGATGCCTTCGGCGATCTGGTCAGCGCGCGCCGCGGAATGCGTGAAGGCGTAGGCGGCGAGGCCGAAGGGCAGCGAGTTCGCCTTTTCGAGGGCTTCCTCGACCGAACGCACCGGGTTGATCAGCGCCATCGGGCCGAAAGGCTCTTCGCGCATGGCACGGGCATCGTCCGGCAGATCGGCGATCACCGTCGGCGGGAAGAAATAGCCGCGATTGCCGAGCCGCTCGCCGCCGGTGAGCACGCGGGCGCCGCGAGCACGGGCATCGGCGGCGAGGGTTTCCAGCGCCTCGATGCGGCGGTGGTTGGCGACCGGGCCCATCTGCGTCTCCGCGTCGAGGCCGTTGCCGACCGTCACCGCCTGCGCCTTCTCGACGAAGGCCTTGGTGAAGCGCTCGTAGATCGATTCCTGCACGAAGAAGCGCGTCGGCGAGGTGCAGACCTGGCCGGCATTGCGGACCTTGCGGGTGGCTGAGAGATGGCCGGCCGCGACCGGGTCGACATCGTCGCAGACGATGACCGGGGCGTGGCCGCCAAGCTCCATCAGCACGGGCGTCATGTGGCGCGCGGCCAGCTCCGAGAGGTGCTTGCCGACGGCGGTCGAGCCGGTGAAGGCGACGAGGCGGGTCTGCGCCTGCGGGATCAGATAGCTCGAGATCTTGGCCGGCACGCCGAAGACGAGGTTGAAAACGCCGGGCGGCACGCCGGCATCGTGCAAGGCGCGGGCGATGTGGAGGGCGCCGGCCGGCGTCTCCTCCGCCGCCTTGATGATGATCGAGCAGCCCGCCGCGAGCGCGCCCGCGATCTTGCGGCAGGGCTGGCTCATCGGGAAGTTCCAGGGCGAGAAGGCCGCCACCGTGCCGACCGGCTGATGCATCACGACATAGCGGATGCCGGGCTCGCTCGGTATGACGCGGCCATAGGCGCGCTGACCCTCGGCCGCATCCCATTCGAAGAACTCGCAGCCGCGGACCACCTCAAGCCGCGCCTGCGCCAGCGGCTTGCCGTGCTCCAGCGTGATCGCGAAGGCGATCTCCTCGACACGCTCGCGCATCAGCGCGGCAGCCTTCAGCATGATCTCGGCGCGGATGCGCGGCGCCATCCGGCTCCAGACCTTGAAGCCCTCGGCGGCGGCCGCGAGGGCATCGTCGAGATCGGCATGGGAGGCGAGGGGGACCGCACCGATGACGCTTTCGTCGGCCGGGTTCAGAACCGGCTGCTCCTCGGCCGTCTTCCGCCAGGCGCCGCCGATATAGAGCTTGAGGTCGGGATAAATCGTCATGAAAGCCTCGGCTGGCGGCGTGTTCAGCGGTCTGTCGGGGTCGTTTCCGCTAGTCTCAACGAGACCATAGGTGCGGGCTCATTCTGTGATCCAGTCGGATAAATCAGATAAATTCAGATTGATCTGATTATGAATAATGTGGGTTTGCTGCGAGCGTCATTCCGGGGCGAAGCAAAGCTTCGACCCGGGAATCTCACGACGAGAAGGCGCTGGTTTCCGAGATGCCCGGGTCAAGCCGAGGGCATGACGGCAAGTGCGTCTACCGCACGAGCGGTCGCACGCGATTCTCGATAAGCCTGACCAGCCCCAGCGCCGTCATTTCGGAGGATTTCGGGTTCGAGGCCAGCGGTCGGTTCTCTATGGCGATCTCCAGCTTCCCGAAGTCGCCGCGCGCGCTGAGCTGGTGGCCGTTGCCACCGGCGGCCGGGTCGGCGACGAGCTCGACGCGGGTGCGATCGAGCCCGAGGCCCGCCAGCGCCGAGATCACCGCGACATTGGCGTTCTGGGGGAAGCGGGAGGCGGCTTCGCGGGCGGTGCCGATGAAGAAGGATGTCGCTTCGGTCAGTTCGTCGAGCGCGACGAGGCTTTCGACCGGTGTGCCGCGCCATGCGGATGGCGGCTTGACGATGCGATGGACCACTTCGTCGAGCGGCAGCACGGAGGCGGCGGCGATGGCGTCGATGCCCGCGAGGGCGCCGGGCGGGATCAGGATCTGGCTGCCATGGGCCTCCGCCGTGGCGACCAAGCGGTCGAGCAGCGCGGTATCGCAGAAGGCGCTGGTCGATGCGACGGCGAAGGCGGGCGCGGATCGGAGCGCCGCCTCGCCCCAGATGCCGACCGACTCGCGCCCGGCCGCCTCGACGACGAGATCGAGATCGAGGCCTTCGAGTGCGTCGGGCGTCGTGATGACCATTGCACCGGCCGGAACGTCACCAGCTCCAGCGGCGTTGCGGACACCTATCGCGGCGACGACGAAATCGGTGCCACCATCGCGTTCCGCCAGCAATTCGACGATGCGGCGGTTGATGGCGCCCCAGCCGATCAAAGCAAAACGCAGCGGCTTGCGAGGGTGGTGCGTCATGAGCCCTTGGCCGTGCGGAGCGCGAGGTCGAGCAGCGCGCCGCCGTTCAACCCTTCGAGCATGCTGAAATGGTGGCCCGGGCAGATCAGCGGTGCCGGCGCCTGCCATGTTTTGGCGAGAGCGGCCGATTGCGCCTTGAAGGCGTCGCTCTCGCCTTCGCCGACGGCGAAAGCGATCCGCGCTGTTTGCGGGCGAGACTGGACGATGGGGCTGAGCCGCGTCGCACGCGCCACATCGTCGAGGCCGAGCAGGCGGCCGAGAGGAAGACGGCCGAGCGGCTTCAGGTCGAAGAGGCCGGAGAGCAGCAGGACCGAGGCGATCGACGGGGCTTCAGCCGCGCAAAGCGCCATGGCTGCAAGATGCGCGCCGGCGGAATGGCCGCAGATGTGCAGGCTGTTGGCATCGAGGCCGAGCGCATCGGCTTCATCAACGAGGAAGTTCAGCGCCGCCACGCTCTGGGCGATGCTCGCTTCCAGCGGCGTGTCCGGCGCGAGCCCGTAATTCGGCATGGCGACGGCGTACCCCGCATCGAGCAGCCCCTGTGCGAACTGGGCGTGCTGGACCTTGTCCGAGGCCTGCCAGTAACCGCCATGGATGAAGACGAAGATCGGCGCAGGGCTCGTCCCGGCGGGACGATAGAGGTCGAGGGTCTCGAAACGGCCGGGGCCATAGGCGAGGTCGACGCCCTCGTGATTGGCGCGGAAGGCCTCGCCGTCGCGGCTCCACTGCCGGAACAACGCCTTCATGTCGGCCTGCAGGCGCGGGCTGTATTGCCGGCCGAGATCGCGCAGCGTGTAGCCCTCGACGATCGTCTCGGGCAGCGGCTGCGGAGCGAGGTGCCGGGCGCGGATGGTCAGGCCGGGCTCTGTCTTGGGCTGAAGGCGGATCGGCGGGCGGAAGCCGGCGAAGACCTCGCGCCAGGCGAGCTCGACGGTGTGGCGCGAGAGATGGAAGGCCTCGGGCCGGTCGGTCTGCCAGATTATGCCGGTGAGGTGATGCGGGCCGCAGCCTGCGGCGATCAGCCCAGCCAGGATGTCGCTCAGCGCATCGCGCAAGGCCTCGACCGGATCGGCCTCAGCGCTGTGGGCCACGATCTCAGACTCCGACATAGCGATGCACCAGCTCGGCATTGGCGGCGAGGTCGTTGCTTGAGCCCGACCAGACCGTGCGGCCCTTTTCTATGATGTAGTGCCTGTCGGCGATGCGCTTGAGCACGTTGATGTTCTTGTCGATCAGCAGGATCGACTGGCCCTGCGCCTTCAGCGCTTCGATGCAGCCCCAGATCTCGGCCCGGATCACCGGCGCCAGCCCCTCGGTCGCCTCGTCGAGGATCAGGAGCTTCGGGTTGGTCATCAGCGCGCGGCCGACCGCGAGCATCTGCTGCTCGCCGCCCGACAGCGTGCGGGCGGACTGGCCGGCGCGCTCCTGCAGGGGAGGGAAGAGGGCGTAGACCCGTTCCAGCGTCCAGGGCGAAGAGCGCTTCAGCCGGTTCGAGGCGGTGGCGACGAGGTTCTCGCGCACGCTCAGCGTTGGGAAGACCTGCCGCCCCTCGGGCACGAGGCCGATGCCGCAGCGGGCGATCTTCTCCGGCGCGATGCCGGCTACCGCGCGCCCTTCGAAGCTGATCTCGCCGCCCTTCGGCGCGAGCAGGCCCATGATCGAGCGCACCGTGGTGGTCTTGCCCATGCCGTTGCGGCCGAGCAGCGTCACGACCTCGCCCTCGGCGATGTCGAGGCCGACATCGAACAGCACCTGGCTCCGGCCATAGGCGGATTGCAGGCTGCGCACGCTCAGCATCAGGCGTCTCCCTCGCCGAGATAGGCGATGCGCACTTCCGGGTTGTCGCGGATATCGTCGGCGGTGCCGGTCGCGATGACGCGGCCGTAGACGAGAACGGAGATGCGGTCGGCCAGTGCGAAGACCGCATCCATGTCGTGCTCGACCAGGAGCATGGTGACGCGGCCCTTCAGCGCGGAGAGCATCGTGACCATCTGCTCGCTCTCGGCATGGCCGAGGCCGGCCATCGGCTCGTCGAGCAGCAGCAGGCGCGGCTCGCAGGCGAGCGCTATGGCGAATTCGAGCTGCTTCTGCTCTCCATGGGAGAGATCGGCGACCTTGACCTCGGCGCGATGGCTCAGGCCTGCCGTGGCGAGATGCTGGCGGGCGCGGCCGCGCAGGCCCTCGTCGCGGCGCGCATTGGCGAAAAAGCGAAAGCTGTGCCCCTCATGCGCCTGCACGGCGAGCGCGACATTGTCGAGCATCGTGAAGTCCGGCAGGAGCTGGTTGATCTGGAAGGTGCGGGCGAGGCCGCGCCCGACGCGCTGCGACGTCGGCAGGGCGCCGATCTCCTCGCCCTCCAGCAGGATCGCGCCCTCGTCCTGGGTCAATTCGCCGAAGAGCTGGGTGATCAGCGTGGTCTTGCCGGCGCCGTTCGGGCCGATCAGCGCATGGATCTCGCCGTCGCGTACGTCGAGATCGACGCCGTCGGTGGCGACGAGCCCGCCGAAGCGCTTGCGCAGGCCGCGCACCGAGAGGAGCGGTCGCGTCATGGTAATGTCGGTCATGGCGCGCTCCTGCCGCCGAGGCCGAGGCGTTTGAACAGCCCGGTCAACCCGCCCTGGGTGAAGAGCACCACGAGGAGCAGGATCGGCCCGAGCACGAGCTGCCAGTGC
The DNA here is from genome assembly GCF_057321085.1 of Allobosea sp. RIT-PG3_2. Taxonomy (NCBI): domain Bacteria; kingdom Pseudomonadati; phylum Pseudomonadota; class Alphaproteobacteria; order Hyphomicrobiales; family Alloboseaceae; genus Allobosea; species Allobosea sp. RIT-PG3_2. Next base: position 38,386 of record NZ_JBXWCA010000013.1, read on the forward strand.
TCGGTCCAGCTCGTCAGCACGGTTTCGAGGATGACGAGGGCGGCGGCGCCGAGCAGCGGGCCGAGCAGCGTGCCGACGCCGCCGAGGATGACCATGATCATCAGCTCGCCGGATTTGGTCCAGTGCAGCATGTCCGGGCTGACGAAGCGCAGATAGTTCGCCATCAGCGCGCCTGCGAGGCCGGCACCCATGCCGGAGATGACGAAGGCGGCGAGCTTGTAGCGATAGGGCGCGATGCCGATCGCGGCCATGCGCCGCTCGTTCTGGCGGATGCCGGCCAGCACCATGCCGAAGCGCGAGCCGACGATGCGCCAGAGCGCCAGGAAGACCAGGGCGGCGACGACGAGGCAGATGAAATAGAAGGTCGTGTCGTCGCGGGTGTTGAGTTCGAAGAGCGCATTGCGGCGGCGGATCGTCATGCCGTCATCGCCGCCATAGGCCTTGAGCGAGACGAAGAGGAAGAACAGCATCTGCGCGAAGGCGAGCGTGATCATGATGAACTGCACGCCGCTGGTGCGTAAGCTGAGCGCGCCGATGAGGCAGGCGAACAGGCCGGCGACGAGGAGCGCGGCGGGCAGCGTGATGAGGAGCTGGTCCGTGCCGGGGATGAAGCCGAGGAAGAGGGCGTCGTCCGTCATCGTTCGGTAGAGGATGCCGACGACATAGCCGCCGATGCCGAAGAAGGCGGCGTGGCCGAAGGACACCATCCCGCCGAAGCCGAGCGCCAGATTGAGGCTGGCGGCGGCGATGGCGTAGATCAGGACGCGGGTCGCCAGCGGCACCAGCGCCGGCTGGCCGATCGCCTTGAGGACGAAGGGCAGGGCGATCAGCGCAACAGTGAGCGCGAGCAGCGCGATGATGCGGCCCAGTGCGGGCGTCGCGGCATGCGCGCGGGTGAGGGCGTCGTCAGACATGGGCGGGGAACAGTCCCTTGGGCCGCACGAGCAGCACGATCGCCATGAGCAGGTAGATGCCCATCGAGGCCAGGCCGGCGCCGAGCGCGTCGGCTTCCGAGCCGGTCATGACATGGCGCAGCAGGCCCGGCATGAAGGCGCGCAGCGAGGTGTCGACGAGGCCGACGATCAGCGCGCCGAAGAAGGCGCCGCGGATCGAGCCGACGCCGCCGATCACCACCACGACGAAGGTCATGATCAGGATCTGCTCGCCCATGCCGACCTGCACGGCCAGGATCGGCCCCGCCATCAACCCGGCTAGGCCGGCGAGCAGGGCGCCGAGACCGAAGACGGCGGTGTAGAGCAGGCGGATATCGACGCCGAGTGCGCGGACCATCTCGCGATGAGTGGCGCCGGCGCGCACGAGCATGCCGACGCGGGTGCGGTTGATGAGCAAATAGAGCCCGAGCGCGACGAGGAGGCCGACCGCGATGATGGCGAGTCGATAGACCGGATAGATCAGGCCGGGCAGGAGCTGGACCGAGCCGTTGAGCGCTGGGGGCACCGAGACGAAGAGCGGCTGGCGGCCGAATAGGATCGTCACGCTCTGGTTGAAGATCAGGATCAGCGCGAAGGTCGCCAGCACCTGGTCGAGATGGTCCCGCGCATAGAGCCGGCGCAGCACGACCACCTCCATCACCATGCCGATGATCGCAGCGGCGGCGAGGCCGGCCAGCACCGCGAGCAGGAACGAGCCGGTCTGCGCCGCGGCGAACGCGGCCGCATAGGCGCCGACCATGTAAAGCGAGCCATGGGCGAGGTTGATCACGCCCATGATGCCGAAGATGAGCGTCAGCCCGGCCGCGAGCAGGAACAGCATCACGCCGAACTGCAGGCCGTTGAGCAATTGTTCGAGAACGAGCGTCATCGCTGCCATATCCGGGCGGAGGCTCCAGAGGCCGTCCGCCGTCGTTCCAAAGCCGGAGGGGCTTACCCTGCGATGGAAACGCGCCGTCATTCCGGGCTTGTCCCGGAATCCATCATCGAGCGCTGAGCGTTACGATGGATTCCGGATCGGCGCCGCTCGCGCGGCTTGTCCGGAATGACGACTGCCTTTCCAATGCTGTCCAGGGTTATCGATTCAGAGCTTGCAGTCCTTGGCGTAGACGTCGCCATGGTCGCTCAGGACCTTGTCGACCGTCTTCAGGATCGGCGTGCCGTCCGCACCCTTCTCGACCTTGAGCGCGTACCAGTTCTGGATCGGATGCTGGTTCTTGCCGAACTTGAAGGCGCCGCGCACCGACTGGAAATCGGCCTTGGCGAGGGCGGTGCGGAGCGCCGCGACATCGGTCTTGCCGCTCGTCGCCTTGAGGGCGGAGGCAATGGCGAGCGCGGTGTCGTAGCCCTGGCTGGCATAATAGGTCGGCACGCGGTTGTAGGCCTTGGTCCAGGCTTCCACGAACTTCTTGTTCGCCGCGTTGTCGAAGTCGGTGTTCCAGTGGGCGGTGACGTTGAGCCCGACGGCGGCGTCGCCGACGGCCTTCAGCGTGGTGGCATCGAGCGAGGGCTCGGCCAGCACCATCGGCACCTTACCGAGCAGGCCGGCCTGCTGGTACTGGCGCAGGAAGGCGATGCCGAGGCCGCCCGGATGGAACTGGAAGACGACGTCGGGATTGGCCGAACGGATCTGCGCCATCTCGGGTGCGAAGTCGGTCTGGTCGAGGCGGGTATAGACCTCGCCGACGACCTCGCCCTTGAACAGGCGCTTGAAGCCGGTGAGCGCATCCTTGCCGGCCTGGTAGTTCGGGGCGAGGATGAAGGCCTTCTTGTAGCCGAGATTGGTGGCGTATTGCCCGGCGCTCTCATGCAGGCTGTCGTTCTGCCAAGCGACGACGAAGTAGTTCTCGTTGCACTCCTTGCCGGCGAAGTTCGAGGGCGCTGCGTTGGGGCTGACATAGAGCGCGCCGGAATCGACGATGTCGGGCACGGTCGCGCCGGCGACGTTCGAGAAGACGATGCCGGTCATGATCTTGATGCCGTCGGTCTTCAGCATCTTCTCGGCGATCTGCTTGCCCTGGCCGGGCTTCAGCGCGTCATCCTCGACGACGAGCTCGACCGGCACGCCGCCGAGCTTGCCGCCCTCCATGTCGATGGCGAGCTTGAACGCGTCGCGGATGTCCTGGCCGAGATAGCCGCCGGGACCCGAAAGCGTGGTGATCATGCCGATCTTGACCGGCTGCTGGGCGAAGGCGGCGGAGGCCAGCAGCAGCGATGCCAGGCCGAACGAGGCGGCCAGTCCTGTCTTCGTGTGTTTGAGCATGGTTGTCTGGTTCCCCTGTTTATTGGTCGTTGAATTCATGATTTCCCCGGGTTGTCCACGGTGAGGACAACCTGATCCCGCGATACCGGAAGGTAACGAAACGATACCTCGCTTCCCGTCTCTTCGATCCTGCCGAAGGACGGCGGAGCAAAATGATAGGGCGCGACTATCATATGTTCCCCCGCGCAGCGACGCAGGATGCGGTCACGCATCGACAGCGCTTCGGAGGGGTTTCCGCAGAAATTCGAGTTCAGCCCGGAAATGATCAGCTGGATCGGATGATGGATGAGATCGGCCAGAAAACAAACATCGTTCTCCTCCGTCTTCAGTCTGACGATGGTCATTCCCGGCGAGTGGCCGGGCGCGGGCTCGAGAGACAAGCCGGTCGCGATCTCCGCCGGCGTCTCGACGGCAGTGAGGACGCCCGCCTCGACCAGCGGCAGGACGCTATCCGCGAAGGCTCCGTGCAGGGTGGCGCCGGACGGGTCGGCGTGGTGGAGCGCCGACCAGTGATCGAGTTCGACGCGGGGGGCCACATAGCGCGCCCTCGCGAATGTCGGCCGCCAGCGCTGCCCGTCATGGACCGTGTTCCATCCGACATGATCGGCGTGGAGATGGGTATTGACGACGAGATCGATACTGTCGGGAGGAAAGCCCAGCGCCGTCAGGACGTCGAGGAAGCGCCCGGAGCGGCGATGCCATGCCGGGCGATCGGGCCGTTCCTTGTCATTGCCGATGCCCGCATCGATCAGGACGGTCAGGCCCGGCCGGGCGATCACATAGCTGTTGAAGCTGAGATCGAGCGTCGCGTTCGCGGCATCGACGGCGCTTTCGGGCAATCGTTCGGCGGCAGCCGCCAGATCGGCCTGCGTCAGCGAGCCGAACATCGCCTTCGCCGGCCAACCGATGCCCTCGATGTCGGCGACCCGATAGATTCGGGTCGAACCGATGCTCAGCAGGTCAGCCGTGGCAGAGAGCTCGGGAAGTCGCAGGCGCGTCACCTCGGCCATGTCACGGCACCCGCAGCTTGCACTGCGCGGCGAAGGGATCCCCCTGTTCGCTCAGCAACTTGGTCCGAGTGCGCAGGCTCGGCTTTCCGGACTCGTCCTTGTCGACGACCATGGCCCACCAGTCCTGCACCGGATGCTGGTTCGCGCCGAACTTGAAGGTGCCGCGGGTCGACGCGAAGTCTGCCTTCAGCATCGCTTTGCGGAAGGCAGCAGCGTCGTTGAGGTTGCCGCCGCTCCCCTGCAGCGCGGCGGCGATCGCCTGGGCGGTGTCGTAGCCCTGGGCCGCATACATCGTCGGGGTGCGGCCATAGGCCTTCGCGAAGGCCGCGACGAAGGCCTTGTTGGCCGCGTTGTCCAGATCCGTGTTCCAATGGCCGGAGACGTTGAGGCCGATGGCCGCGTCGCCGACAGCCGCGAGGATCGTGTGATCCATCGACGGCTCGGCGACGACCATCGGCACCGTCCCGAGCAACCCCGCCTGCTGGTACTGGCGCAGGAAGGCGATGCCAAGGCCGCCGGGCTGGAACTGGAAGACGACGTCAGGCTTCGCTGCGCGGATCTGCGCCATCTCGGGTGCGAAGTCGGTCTGGTCGAGGCGGGTATAGACCTCGCCGATGACGTCGCCCTTGAAAAAGCGCTTGAAGCCCGCGATCGCGTCCTTGCCGGCCTGGTAGTTCGGCGCCAGCACGAAGGCCTTCTTGTAGCCGAGGGCGGTCGCGTTCTGGCCGGCGCTGCCCTGCATGGTGTCGGTCAGCCAGGAAATGACGAAATAGTTCTCGTTGCACTCCTTGCCGGCGAATTCCGAGGGGCCGGCATTGGCGCTGACATAGAGCGCGCCGGAATCGACGATATCAGGCACGGTGGCGCCGGCGACGTTCGAAAAGACGATGCCGGTGAACAGCCTGATGCCGCCGGTCTTCAGCATCTTTTCGGCGATCTGCTTGCCCTGCCCCGGTTTCAGACCGTCATCCTCGACGACGAGCTCGACCGGAACGCCGCCGAGCTTGCCGCCCGCCATGTCGATGGCGAGTTTGAAGGCGTCGCGGATGTCCTGGCCGAGATAGCCGCCGGGGCCCGAGAGCGTAGTGATCATCCCGATCTTGACCGGGGCCTGCTGGGCTGGGGCACCGCCGGCGGTCACCAGGGATAACGCGATGCCGAGCAGCGCTCCGCGCAGTTTCATTCCGAACTCCGGTCGTTCCAAGCTACCTGCCGATCCATTCCAGCACGGCGCCTTTGCGTCACCGCGCCCTGCGCGGTCCGTAGGCGCGCCGCCCGGGGGCGGCGCGACGCTCGTCAGAGGCAGACCCAGCCGGCAGGCGGCTCCTTGCCCGGATGCAGGGTGCCGCAATGCGGGCAGGTACGGGCCTGCTCGTTGCCATAGAACTCACGGTAGAGCGGCGGCAGGTCGTCGACGATGCTGACGAGGTCGACCTCCACACGATGGACGAGGCCCTGGCACTCGAAGCAGTACCATTCGAAGGCGTCGAGCCAGCCTTCAGGACGCTTCGGCTCGATGACGAGGCCGATCGAGCCTTCCTGCGGGCGCTGCGGCGAGTGGCGCACATGCGGCGGCAGCAGGAAGATCTCGCCCTCGCGGATCGTCACGTCATAGTGCTTCCCGTCGTCGACGACCTTCAGCATCATGTCGCCCTTGAGCTGGTAGAAGAACTCTTCGACCGGGTCGTCATGATAGTCGGTACGCCGGTTCGGGCCGCCGACCACGGTCACCATCAGGTCGGAATCGGTCCAGACCTGCTGGTTGCCGACCGGGGGCTTGAGCAGGTGCTTGTGCTCCTCGATCCACTTGTTGAAGTTGAAGGCCTTCAGCCGTCCTTCGGTCGCCATTTCTCCACCTCTCCCGTTGTCGTCTCAGGTCTTGTTCAGCCGGCCTTGGCGAGCGGGGCGCGGCCGGGCTTCAGGCCGCACCTCTCGAAGGCGGCGCGCGTCGCGGCCTTCTCGGCCTCGGTCAGCTCCAGCATCGGCGGCCGGACCCGCCCGCCGACCTGGCCGAGCAGCTCCTGCCAGTATTTCTGGTGGGAATGGGGCTTCTCGGCGGGCCGTGTGCCGCGCAGCGCCTCGCGCACCGGGTTCAGGCTGTCGCGCAGCGCGCGCGCCTTGTCGGCCTCGCCGCGGAAGGCGAGATCGGTGTATTCGCGCATGCGCAAATCGTTCGCCGTCTGGATCAGGTAGGGCGGCGAGGAGCAGAGATAGAGCTGCCAGCCGAGCTCGAGGATGTTGTCGAGCCATTCCTCCTCGGAGGCGGTGCTGACCAGGATGCGGTCGCCGGCCAGCCGGGTGAGCTCGGCATACATCGGGCGCGGCACGCTGTACTTGATCGCGACGACGTTCTCGATGTCGGCGAGGCGATTGCAGAGCTGCGGCGAGAGCAGATAGCCCGAGTCCGGATGGCTCCAGAGCGCGATGCCGATATCGACCTTCTCGGCAATGGTCCGGTAGTACTCGTAGACCGTCTCGTCCTGCGCCTTGAAGAAATGCAGGATGGGCGCGTGCACGACGATGTAGTCGGCGCCGACCTTCTGGGCGTGTTTCGCGAGGTCGATCACCACGTCCATGTTCTGGTCCGAGCAGGACATGATGGTCTGGCCGCGCCCGGCCGATGCCTCCACCGCCAGCTCGAAGTTGCGCTTGCGCTCCTCGATCGACATCGAGAAGAACTCGCCCTGCTTGCCGGCGATGAACAGCCCGTCGATCTTCAGATCGTCGAGCCAGTGACGGATGTTCTCCCGGAAGCCGTCCTCGTCGATCGCGAGCGAGGGGGTGAAGGGGGTGAGCGCGGCCGCCCAGATGCCCTTCATATGGGCGCGGGCATAGGCCTTGGCGTCCTTCTTCGCGTATTTCATCGACCCTCACCCTCGCATTCCGGAACGATCCGGGCGGGAGGGCGGCCTTCGGTGAGGCGGCGTCCCCGCCGTCCATCCCCCATGCCGCCATCCTTTGCGTTCCCGCCCAGGCGTCGCCCCGTATGCGATTGGGGCGATGAGGGATGATGGCATGACAGGCGGGGTATACGGCAACTCATAACATTCGTATGAATTCGGAACCTGTCCTTATAAATCCGGGAACCGCATGGCGATCACGCTGCGCCAGATTCAGGCCTTCCTCGCCGTGACCGAGCAAGGCACCTTTACCAAGGCGGCGGAACGGCTGCACATGGCCCAGCCGGCGCTTTCCCAGCTCGTGCGCGACCTCGAGCGCGAGCTGGGCATCCGCGTGCTCGATCGCACGACCCGGCGCGTCGAGCTGACCGAGGGCGGGCGCGAATTCCACGGCGCGGCGCTGAAGATCGTGCAGGACCTCGACACGGCCGTGCAGAACGCCAACGGGCTGGCGGAGCGCCGGCGCGGGCGCATCGTGGTCGCGGTGCCGCCGCTGCTCGCGGCCGTGATCATGCCGCCGACGATCGTCGCGCTGCAGGAGAAATACCCCGGCCTTCAGGTCGTGATCATCGATGCCCGCAACGATCTCGTCGTCGAAGCGGTGCGATTCGGGAAGGCGGATTGCGGCGTCGGGACCTTCTCCGCGCTGGAGGATAATATCGAGCGCACGCCGCTCGCCCGCGACAGCCTGATGCTGTTCTGCGCGCGGGGCAGTGGCTTCGCGGAGCGGGAATCGGTGCTCTGGCGCGATCTCGCCGACGAGCCCCTGATCACGCTGACTCGAGACAGCGGCATCCGCCTGCTGGTCGAGGTCGGCTATGAAAGCGCCGAAATCACCCTGAAGCCGGCCCATGAGGTCGCGCAGATCACCACGGCGCTGGCGCTCGTCGAGGCCGGGCTTGGGATCGCGGTGCTCCCGACCTATGCGAGGGCCGTCGCGCCGGCGACGGTCATAGCGCGGCCATTGGCAGAACCCTCGATCGCCCGGGACATCGTCATGATCCGGCCGAGCGGGCGCTCGGTCTCGCCGGCGCTCTCGGCCTTCGAGACGCTGCTGCGCCGCTTCGTACGACAGCTGGCGCCGAGCGAGGAGAACTGAAGCGCGATGCGGGTGCTGCGGAAAGCAAAAAGGCCGCCCGGTGAGGCGGCCTTCTGTCCCTGTATTTCAAGGGCATCAAATGGTGGGCGCGACAGGGATCGAACCTGTGACCCCTACGATGTCAACGTAGTGCTCTCCCGCTGAGCTACGCGCCCGTTTGCCGCCAGAAGCAGCTTCCGGAAGCGTGTCCGGGGCCGTGCGGGCCGCGATCACGCTGCGAGTGAGGGGGGCTATAGCGGCTCGCTTCGCGGCTTGCAAGGCGTTTGCCGCATAAATTCTCCGAGCCCGTTTGCAAATTCGTGATGGCGGTCTGCGAACGATGTTTTTCTGCGTTTCGGTGCTCACGTACAAACGTACGCTGCGCTCCGATGCTCGAAAAACCCCTTTCTCGACACGCCCTGACGAATTTTCAAATTGGCTCTCAGGCGGCCAACAGCTTCTCGACTTCGTTGACGAGCTCGCGCAGGTGGAACGGCTTGGAGAGCACCTTCGCATCCTTCGGCGTCTGCGAATCGGGGTTGAGCGCGACGGCCGCGAAGCCGGTGATGAACATCACCTTGATGTCGGGGTCGAGCTCGGTGGCGCGGCGTGCCAGCTCGATGCCGTCCATCTCGGGCATGACGATGTCGGTCAACAGCAGCTCGAACGGCTCCTCGCGGAGCCGGTTATAGGCCGAGAGGCCGTTATCGAAGGAAGCGACGTCGTAGCCCGCATTCTGCAGGGCCTTGACCAGGAAGCGACGCATGTCGTTGTCGTCTTCCGCGAGCAATATCTTCGTCATGGGCCTGTTCTGTCCGTCCCTAAGGCCTGTGTTTCGATGCGTCTGGCGCCCGGATGGCCGCCGGGTCTGGAACGGCTGGGTACTCACCCGTCCGCGCAGTTGGAACCATGCCGTTGTATAAGGCAGCATCGTGGTAAACAACGCGTGAATCCAATTCGGGATTTCCATGGGTTCACGACACCGCTTCAAACGGCGTGGTTTGTGTGCTTCAGTCGCGCGAGATGAGCTTCTCCTCCGCCCCCTTTCCGCCCGGCCCCGACGATGTCGTCGCCGAGATCGAGCGGCCGTTCAGCCTGTACCAGCCAGCCCTCCAGGTCGTGCCGGTCGTGGTCGACGTGCCGCATGCGGGGCGCCGCTATCCGCGAAGCTTCGTCGAGGCGGCGCGGCTGCCGCTGCGCAGCCTGCGGCGCTCGGAGGATGCCTTCGTCGACCGGCTGTTCGGGCAGAGCGTGGCGCTGGGCGCGCCGCTGCTGGTGGCGGAGTTCCCGCGCGCCTATCTCGACGTCAACCGCGAGCCCTATGAGCTCGACCCGCGCATGTTCGAAGGCCGTCTGCCGCCCTTCGCCAATACGCGCTCGATGCGCGTCGCGGGTGGGCTCGGCACCATCCCCCGCATCGTCGGCGATGCGCAGGAGATCTATTTCGGGCGGATCCCGATTCAGGAGGGGCTCGCGCGGATCGACGAGCTCTACCGGCCCTATCATGCCGGGCTTCGCAGCCTGGTCCAGCGCACGCAGGGCGTGTTCGGCACCTGCATCCTCGTCGATGCCCATTCGATGCCCTCGGCCGGGCTCGACCGGGACGGGCTGTCGAAATCCGACATCATCCTAGGCGATCGCTTCGGCACCAGCGCCGCCGGCTACATCATCGACATCGCCGAGCAGGCCTTCACCCGGCTCGGTTTCAGCGTCACCCGCAACAGGCCCTATGCCGGCGGCTTCATCACCGAGCATTACGGGGCTCCGGCGGCTGGCGTTCATGCGCTGCAGATCGAGGTGAACCGGTCGCTCTACATGAACGAGGCGACTCTGGAGCCGCATTCCGGCTTCGCCGCAGTCGAGCAGGCGATCGCGAGCGCGATGGCCGATTGCTTCGCGCGCTGGAGCGGATGGCTCGACGACTGGCGCGAGGCTGCCGAATAGGCTTGAGGCCGGCCATCTCTGACGGGAAAGGGCGCCAAACCAGAAAAAAGGGCCGCACACTTGCGTGGCGGCCCAAGTCTAGGGAGGAAACGCCCAAGGAGGGCAATGAAGGTTTGAGGTGATCTCCCCTTCGCAGTGCACAATATGAGAGTGCGGTGCAAAACGCAAGCGCAATCGACGAAAATCGGAGATGGCATGCGCATGGCGCATGGCGAAACTTGAGATTATCGACGTTTTCCGGGTTTTCGCGTCATTCAACAATTTACGAGCCGGTATTCCAGGGCACTGATGCTGCAGGGCAGCAAACGGGAGACATTGTCATGAGCGCAGTCGATTTCGGCGCTTTCGTCGCGGAACTGGCGACGCAGTCGGGGCGGGCCATACTGCCGTTCTTCCGCGCGCATCACGCGACCGAGGACAAGTCGCAGGGCGGCGTGTTCGACCCGGTGACCGAGGCCGACCGCGCCGGCGAATCGGTGATGCGCCATCTGATCAAGCGGCAGTTCCCCGAGCATGGCGTGCTCGGCGAGGAGTTCGGCAGCGAAAACACCGAGGCCGAGTATGTCTGGGTGCTCGACCCGATCGACGGGACGCGCGCCTTCATCTCGGGGATTCCGGTCTGGGGCACGTTGATCGGCCTGACGCGCGCGGGCGTCCCGGTCTACGGCATGATGCACCAGCCCTTCTCGGGCGAGCGCTATTCCGGGGACGGGCGCGAGGCGCGCTACGAGGGGCCGGGCGGGCCGAAGAAGCTGCGCACGCGGCCTGTGGCCGATCTCGCCGCCGCGACGCTGATGACGACCTCTCCGGCGTTGTTCAAGGATGAGGAGGCCAAGGCCTTCGCCCGCGTCGAAAGCGGGGTCAGGCTCTCTCGCTATGGCTGCGACTGCTATGCCTATTGCATGCTGGCCGCCGGCCATGTCGATCTGGTGATCGAGAGCGGTCTCAAGCCCTATGACATCGTCGCGCTGATCCCGATCGTCGAGGGCGCGGGCGGCATCGTCACCTCATGGGATGGCGGCAGCGCCGCCAGTGGCGGGCGCATCCTCGCCGCCGGCAGCAAGGCGCTGCATGAGGCTGCTCTCGCGCGGCTCGCCGGCTGAGGCGGGCGCCGCCTGGTCTTCGCCGGGAATGAAGGCGTCGAAGGCGGCCCAGAACTGGGCACGAATCGCGTCGTTCTCCATCAGGATCTCATGGCGCGCCGTCGGCAGGACCAATGCCGAGCCGGTCTTCAGGCGCGCCGCGAAGCGCTCGATCGCCGGCGTCGAGACCACCGGGTCCTGACCGGCGGCGACGATCAGCGTGGGCACTTTGACCTCCAGCGCGGCCGAAGGCGCGTTGAGGCGGGCCATGAGGCGGAATGCGGTCCGGACCCAGGCAATGGTCGGGTCGCCGATGCTGAGATGGCGCGCCTCGGCCGAGAGCGCGCTGTTACGGGCGTAGCGGACGGCGTCGCTCGTCAGCCGGTTGCCTTCGAAGGGCTTCGTCGCGATCGCCGTGTCGCCGCCGCCGGGAATGAAGGCGCGGCCGAAGCCGAGCCAGAACAGCAGGCTCGCGAGGCGGCTCGCCCGGACCGGATGCGCGATCATGGTGAGCCCTAGCATCGGCGCCAGCGCGACCATGCGAGATACCGGCAGGGCCCCGAAGCGGGCGGCATCGAGGCAGATCGCGGCACCCATCGAATGGGCGAGCACGAAATAGGGCGGCGGGAACTTCGCCTGCATTTCGGCCATCGCCAAAGCGAGGTCGGCCTCGTAGTGCTTGAGATGCCCGATGTGCCCCTTGCGCTCGCGCCGGACGAAGCGCTGCGAGCCGCCCTGGCCGCGCCAGTCGAAGGTGAGGACATGGAAGCCGCGGCGGCGCAGTTCGGCGACGGCCTCGCTATAGCGCTCGATGAATTCGGCCCGGCCCTGGATAAGCACGACGGTGCCGCGCACCGGCTTGACGGTCGGGCGCCAACTCGCGAACCGCAAGCTCGCGCCGTCCCGCGTCGTCGCGAACCACACCCTGCCATGGCCCGGCACGGGGTAGCCGGGATGGGCGAAAAGAACGGCCTCGGCCATCGGCTCACTCCGCGTCGCCGCGGCTGCTTCACGCAGCCGCCGAACTGCTCTCGGGCTTCGCTTATGCCTCCGGGCGAGGGCTCTTGAAAAGCCGGAAAGCCACCCCAGATCACTTCTGCGCAGGCCGAAACCGGCTGCGCAACCTCAAACCAGGCCCGCGCTCAGACGAGGCGGGCTGACCAGATTGTCGCTTCCTCGGAGGACATACCATGCGTCATTTCGATCTTTCCCCGCTCTATCGCTCGACCGTCGGCTTCGACCGCCTGTTCTCTCTGCTCGACCAGGCGACGAGCAACGACGCGGCGCCGACCTATCCGCCCTATAATATCGAGCGGACCGCCGAAAACGCCTACCGCATCACCATCGCGGTCGCGGGTTTCGGTGAGGGCGACCTCGCCATCGAGTCGAAGGAGAACACGCTTTCCGTCAAGGGCGAGAAGCAGGTCGGCGAGGGTGCCGAGAAGCGCGAGGTCCTGCATCAGGGCATCGCCGCTCGCGCCTTCGAGCGCCGCTTCCAGCTTGCCGATTATGTGCAGGTGACCGGGGCCAGCCTCGAGAACGGCCTGCTGCATATCGACCTCGTGCGCGAGATCCCCGAGGCCAAGAAGCCCCGCCAGATTCCGATCGGCGGCGGTTCGGCCAAGGTGCTCGAAGCCAAGGTCGCCAAGGCGGCGTAACGCGAAAAGCCCGCTGGGCTGAAAGAGAAAGGCTCCCGGAAACGGGAGCCTTTTTTGTTGGTCAGAAATGAGAGCTTCGGGGCAGAACCATCAGTTCAAGGGAGCCACCGGAGCGATCGGCGTTTCGGGCTTTGGCGTCGTCGGAGTCGGGTCGACATGCTGCACGGGCGGCATGGACAGCGCTTCCGGCGCCGGAGCGGCGGTCGACAGCGGCGGCTTGCGCTCGCCGTCCTCGGTGCCGCGCACGTCGCTCGGATTGACCAGCCTGGGCTTGTCGGCGCCGGTCTCCGGATTGGTCGCTCCGGGCGAGGGCTGCGGGGGCCTTACCACCGGCGGCGGGGCCACCGTCGCCGGGGCGCTCGCCTCGGCGGGCGGTTTCTCCGCCGGCTTGGCCGGCTCGGGCACGGGAGGCGCGGCCGGGGAGGGCGGCGAAACGGTGGCGGGAGCGCTGGCTTCGGCGGGTGGGCGCTCTACCGGCTTGGCCGGTTCGGGCGCGGGTGGCGCTGCCGGAGCGTGCGGGGAGGTCGTCGCCGGAGCGCTGGCCTCGGCCGGCAGTTTCAGCTCGGCGGGTCGTTCGGGCGGCTGGGGGACGAGGTGCGGACGCGGCGCCACATGTTCCTCGCGCGGATCGACGCGGGCGACATCGGGAGCCGGCACGGACTGGCCGCGCAGCGGAGTGCGGCGGATCAGCTCGCCGGCATAGGCGTCGAGTACCAGGCGCTGGCGCTGGCCGCCGGCGGTGATGCCATCGACGACATAGGTGTCGTCCCGCCGGATCGAGCGATCGATCCGGACCAGGCCGTAATTGCGCGCGGCGATGCGGTTGACCATGTAAGGCGAGACGGCAGCCGGTGCGCGGGGCACAGCCCTCGGCGGGCGCGGCGCATATCCGTAATCATAGCGATAGCCGTAGCCGTAGGCGGGGTACGGATCCTCGTCATAATAGTAGTATTGGGCGCGGGCGGCTCCCGCCGTGCCGGCCAGAGCGCCGGCCACGACCAGGCCCATCAGCGCGATGCGCCCCGGTGCGGTCGAACGATTTGCCATGCCATACTTCCTTAACGACTGCCTTGGTTGCGGGCAGTCTTGTTAGGGATTGCGGCGGGCATGGGGTTGGAAACGGGGCTGAAATGCGCCGCTTCAATCGGCAATGGCGGTGATCAGGCGTTCGACATGGTCGGGCTCAGTCGCGAAGGACATGACGAAGCGGCCGACGATCTCGCCATCCTGCAGAGGCGCCTCCGGCGGCAGCGAACGGGCCGACCAGTCGTAATAGCCGATGCCGGCCGCCTTCAGCCGCTCCTGGACGGCAGGCGGCAGGACGAGGAACACCTCGTTCGACTGGCAGGGCCAGGCGAGGCGTGCCTCGCTGCCCTGCGCCACCGATTCCGCCAGCCGCTTCGCCCGGGCGTTGGCATGGCGGGCGAGGTCGAGCCAGTGATCGTCGGCGAGCAGCCCCTCGAACTGGGCGCCGAGGAAGCGGCCCTTCGACAGGGTCTGCCCGGCGCGCTTGCGGCGCCATTTCATCTCCTCGGCATGGGCCGGGTCGAAGAAGATCACGGCCTCGGCCGCGAGCGCGCCGTTCTTGGTGCCGCCGAAGGAGAGGACATCGACGCCGGCCTTCCAGGTGATCTCGGCCGGCGAGCAGCCGAGCGTGACCAGCGCATTGGCAAAGCGGGCACCATCCATATGCAGCTTGAGGCCGCGCGGCGTGATCGCCTCCTTCAACGCACTCACTTCGTCCGGGGTGTAGACGGTGCCGCATTCGGTGGCCTGGGTGATCGTCAGCGCCTGGGCCTGGACCTGGTGGAAATCGCCGGCGCGCAGATGGGAGAGCGCCTCGGTCACGGTCTCCGGCCGCAGCTTGGCGCCGACGCCGGGCAGGTCGACGAGCTTGGCGCCGTCCGTGAAGAATTCGGGGGCGCCGCATTCATCCTCGACGACATGGGCCTCCTCATGGGTGATGACCGCCCCCCAGGGCCGGACGATGCTGGCCAGCGCCAGCGCATTCGCGGCCGTGCCGGTCAGCACGAGGAAGACGGCGACCTCGCGCTCGAAGATCGCGGCAAAGCGCTCCTCGACGCGACTGGTCCAGTCATCCTTGCCGTAGGAGGAGGCAGAGCCCGCATTGGCGGCGGCGAGGGCGGCCATGACGCGGGGGCTGGCGGCGGCGGTGTTGTCGCTGAAGAAATCCATGGCGCAGCGTTAGGCGGCCGGCGATGCGCTGCCAAGCGACCGCAGGGAAAGGGGGGCTTGCGCGGCGCGCCGGGCTGAAACGCGGCAGGAGGGGCAAAAACAAGAAGCGTGCTGCCGGAGTCGTGCTTTCATGCCGGAAATGTCTGGTGCGGATTCGATTTTGCAATAAAATTTCGCCGCGGTGCGAAATAGGCGCTTGTGCGTAGATTGGAATTCTGGCAAGTTCATCGCAATAGGACAGTGTTGCTGTCCCATTTTTCACCGCGCCGACCGAAAGCCGCTTCAGGCTGGAGGTCGCGCCGTCGCAATGGAGCGGAGCATGACGAGGGGCCGGGCTGCTGATGCCAAAGCCAACCGTATGTGCGCCGTCCGTAAAACGACGGCCTGAAGACAGGCGCGAGCGGGCGAGAGCCGCCCGAGGCGCCTGCGGAGGACGCGGGCGCGGTGGAAACAAAGCGCAAGCCAGCCTCTGACAAGACGACGGCCGATCCGCCTTGGCCTCATCCTTGCTGCTGACGCAAAGTCGGCATCGAGGCCGCAGCGGAGAGGATTGTGGACTGACGGGTCTCCCGCCGGCGGCGAGCCAGCGGGGTTCTGGGAAGCGGGGTTTGACGATGAGCGCGACCAGCAAGCCGAGCGGCGCAGTGAGCTTCGAGCGTTTTCCGGCCGTGCGCGATCCGGCCATGCCGACGCATCAGGGTCTCTACGACCCGGCCAACGAGAAGGATTCCTGCGGCGTCGGCTTCATCGCCGACATGAAGAACCGCAAGAGCCACGCCATCGTGCAGCAGGGCCTGCAGATCCTGCACAATATCGACCATCGCGGCGCCGTCGGCGCCGATCCGAAGCTCGGCGACGGCTGCGGCATCCTCACCCAGATCCCGCATCGCTTCTTCAAGGAAGAATGCGCCAGGATCGGCATCGACCTGCCGGAACCCGGCCACTACGCCATCGGCCAGTTCTTCATGCCGCGCGATCCGGCGATCCGCGCGCTGTGCGAGGAGATCATCTCCCAGACTGTCGAGGAGGAGGGGCTCGTCTTCCTCGGCTGGCGCAACGTGCCGGTCGACAACTCCGATCTCGGCAAGGCGGTGCTGGAGACCGAGCCGGTGCATCGCCAGCTCTTCGTCGGCCGCCCCGGCGACATCACCGACGAGGACGAGTTCGAGCGGCAGGTCTATGTGCTCCGAAAGTCGGTCTCGAACAAGGTCTACAAGCATCAGGAGCGCAAGACGGCGGAATACTACCCCGTCTCGATGTCCTGCCGCACCATCGTCTACAAGGGCATGGTGCTGGTGAACCAGCTCGGCTCCTACTTCAAGGACCTGCAGGACGCGCGTTTCGAGAGCTCGCTCGCCCTCGTCCACCAGCGCTTCGCCACCAACACCTTTCCGTCCTGGCGCCTCGCCCATCCCTACCGGATGGTGGCGCATAACGGCGAGATCAACACGCTGCGCGGCAACGTCAACTGGATGGCGGCGCGGCAGGCGAGCGTCGATTCCGACCTGTTCGGCTCGGATATCTCGAAGCTCTGGCCGATTTCCTATGAGGGGCAGTCGGACACGGCCTGCTTCGACAACGCGCTCGAATTCCTGGTGCAGGGCGGCTACTCCCTGGCCCATGCCATGATGATGCTCGTGCCCGAGGCCTGGGCCGGCAACCCGCTGATGAACGACGAGCGGCGCGCCTTCTACGAATACCACGCCGCGCTGATGGAGCCCTGGGACGGGCCGGCCGCCATCGCCTTCACCGACGGGCGCCAGATCGGCGCGACGCTGGACCGCAACGGCCTGCGTCCCGCGCGCTACCTCGTCACCGATGACGGGCTCGTGGTGCTGGCCTCCGAATTCGGCGTTCTGCCGATCCCGGAGGAGAAGATCGTCGAGAAGTGGCGCCTCCAGCCCGGCAAGATGCTGCTGATCGACCTCGAACAGGGCCGCATCATCGGCGACGACGAGATCAAGACGTCCCTGTGCCTCGCCAACCCCTACAAGGACTGGCTGAAGCGCACCCAGATCGTGCTGGAGGATCTGCCGCCGGTCGAGGCGCGGGCCTCGCGCACCGACGTGCCGCTGCTCGATCGCCAGCAGGCCTTCGGCTACACCACCGAGGATGTCCGCCTGCTGATGGCGCCGATGGCGGTGACCGGGCAGGAAGCCGTGGGCTCGATGGGCACGGACACGCCGATCTCGGCGCTCTCGCTCAAGTCGAAGCTGCTCTACACCTATTTCAAGCAGAACTTCGCGCAGGTTACGAACCCGCCGATCGATCCGATCCGCGAGGAGCTGGTGATGAGCCTGCTCTCCTTCATCGGGCCGCGGCCGAACATCCTCGACCTCGAAGGCACCTCGCGGCGCAAGCGGCTGGAAGTGCGCACGCCGATCCTGACCAATGACGATCTCGAGAAGATCCGCTGCATCGGCCATTACGAGGACCGGTTCGACACCAAGACGATCGACTTCACCTATCCGGCGCGCGAAGGCGCCGCCGGCATGGAAGGCGCGCTGGAGCGGCTCTGCGAGCGCGCCGAGTCGGCGGTCCATGGCGGCTACAACATCATCATCCTGTCCGACCGGCAGGTCGGCTCCGACCGCATTCCGATCCCGGCGCTGCTGGCGACGGCGGCGGTGCACCATCACCTGATCCGCAAGGGCCTGCGCACCTCGGTCGGCCTCGTCGTCGAGAGCGGCGAGCCGCGCGAGATCCATCATTTCTGCTGCCTCGCCGGCTACGGCGCCGAGGCGATCAACCCCTATCTCGCCTTTGACACCCTGCTCGACCAGCACGCGCAGGGCGCCTTCCCCGAGGAGGTCGACGCCGACGAGGTGGTGAAGCGCTACATCAAGTCCGTCGGCAAGGGCGTGCTGAAGGTGATGTCCAAGATGGGCATCTCGACCTACCAGTCCTATTGCGGCGCGCAGATCTTCGACGCGGTCGGCCTCCGGACCAGCTTCGTCGAGAAGTTCTTCTTCGGCACGGGCACGGCGATCGAGGGCGTGGGCCTCGACGAGATCGCCGAGGAGAGCCTGCGCCGCCACCGCGACGCCTTCGGCGACTCGCCGCTCTACCGCAACAGCCTCGATATCGGCGGCGAATACGCCTACCGCATCCGCGGCGAGGACCATGTCTGGAAGCCGGACGTCGTCGCCGCGCTGCAGCATGCGGTGCGCCTCAACGCGCAGGACCGCTACGAGGATTTCGCCCGGCAGGTGAACGACGACGCGCAGCGGCTCAGCACCATCCGCGGCCTGTTCAAGGTCAAGATGGCCGAGGATGACGGGCGCCAGCCCGTGCCGCTGGAGAGCGTCGAGTCGGCTGCCGACATCGTCAAGCGCTTCGCCACGGGCGCGATGTCCTTCGGCTCGATCTCGCGCGAGGCGCATGAGACGCTCGCCATCGCGATGAACCAGATCGGCGGCAAGTCGAACACCGGCGAGGGCGGCGAGGAATCGATCCGCTTCAAGCCGATGCCGGACGGCCGCTCCAAGCGTTCGGCGATCAAGCAGATCGCATCGGGCCGCTTCGGCGTGACGACCGAGTACCTCGTCAATTCCGACGTGATGCAGATCAAGGTGGCGCAGGGTGCCAAGCCCGGCGAGGGCGGCCAGCTGCCCGGCCACAAGGTCGATGCCAAGATCGCGCGGACCCGGCATTCGACGCCGGGGGTCGGCCTGATCTCGCCGCCGCCGCATCACGATATCTACTCGATCGAGGATCTCGCCCAGCTGATCTTCGACCTGAAGAACGTCAACCCGGCGGCCGATGTCTCGGTGAAGCTCGTCTCCGAGATCGGGGTCGGCACGGTCGCGGCGGGCGTCGCCAAGTCGCGCGCCGACCACATCACCATCTCCGGCTTCGAGGGCGGCACGGGCGCGAGCCCGCTGACCTCGCTGAAGCATGCCGGCTCGCCCTGGGAGATCGGGCTGGCCGAGACGCAGCAGACGCTGGTGCTGAACCATCTGCGCGGGCGCGTGGCATTGCAGGTCGATGGCGGCCTGCGCACCGGGCGCGACGTCATCATCGGCGCGCTGCTCGGGGCCGACGAGTTCGGCTTCTCGACCGCGCCGTTGATCGCGGCGGGCTGCATCATGATGCGCAAGTGCCATCTCAACACCTGCCCGGTCGGCGTCGCGACACAGGACCCGGTGCTGCGCAAGCGCTTCAAGGGCCTGCCCGAGCATGTCGTGAACTACTTCTTCTTCGTCGCCGAGGATGTCCGCAAGATGATGGCGGAGATGGGCTTCACGAAGATCGAGGAACTCGTCGGCCGCTCCGACCTGCTTAACAAGCAGGACGCCATCGAGCACTGGAAGGCGAAGGGGCTCGATTTCAGCAAGCTCTTCCACAAGGTCGAGCTGCCCGGCGTGGCGATCCGCCATGTCGAGCTGCAGAAGCATCCGATCGACGACGTGCTCGATCGCCGGCTCATCGCGCAGGCCGAGAACGCGGTCGAGACCGGCACGCCGGTGGTGATCGAGGCGCGCATCGGCAATGTCGATCGCTCGGCCGGCGCCATGCTCTCGGGCGTGGTGGCCAAGAAGTACGGCCATGCCGGCCTGCCGGACGACACCATCACCGTCAAGCTGAAGGGCACGTCAGGCCAGAGCTTCGCCGCCTTCCTGGCGGCGGGTGTGACGATCGAACTCACTGGGCAGGCCAACGACTATGTCGGCAAGGGCCTGTCGGGCGGCAAGCTGGTCGTGCGGCCCGATCCGGCCTCGAAGGCCGTGCCGGAGCGCTCGATCATCGTCGGCAACACCGTGCTCTACGGCGCGATCGCGGGCGAGGCCTATTTCCGCGGCGTCGCCGGCGAGCGCTTCGCGGTGCGCAACTCCGGCGCCATCGCGGTGGTCGAGGGCACCGGCGACCATGGCTGCGAGTACATGACCGGCGGCGTCGTCGCGGTCATCGGCCAGACCGGGCGCAACTTCGCGGCGGGCATGTCGGGCGGCATCGCCTATGTGCTGGACGAGGACGGCACCTTCAAATCGCGCTGCAACCTCTCGATGGTCGATCTCGAGCCGGTCGAGGAGGAGGAGGATTTGATGGAGCGGCTGCACCATCATGGCGGCGACCTCGAACACAAGGGCCGGATCGACATGACCAACATGTCCGGCCATGACGAGGAGCGCCTGATGCAGATGCTGACGAACCACGCCGACTACACCGGCTCGGAACGCGCCCGCACGATCCTCGACAACTGGGCGGATTACCGCACGAAGTTCGTCAAGGTGATGCCGGTCGAGTACCGCCGCGCGCTGCGCGAGATGGAGCAGGCTCGCACCTTGCAGGCCGCGGAATAAGCGAAACGCCACCCGCTGAGGCCTCGATAGGCCTCAGCCACGCGATCAGTACAGGCACGCGCGCGGGGCGACCCGGGCAGACGGCGAGAGAAACGGCATGGGCAAGGTCACGGGCTTTCTCGAATACGACCGGCAGGAGCAGAAGTATCAGCTCGCCGGCGATCGCATTCGCCACTTCCGGGAGTTCACGCTCCCGCTGGAGGAGCGCGACGTCAAGAAGCAGGCGGCGCGCTGCATGGATTGCGGCATTCCCTTCTGCCACGGCCCGACCGGCTGCCCGGTGCACAACCAGATCCCGGACTGGAACGAGCTGGTCTATTCCGGCGGCTGGGAGGATGCGCTGCGCAACCTCCACTCCACCAACAACTTCCCGGAATTCACTGGCCGCATCTGCCCGGCGCCCTGCGAGGAAGCCTGCACGCTCAACCTCGAGAACATGCCGGTGACGATCAAGACGATCGAACAGGCGATCGCCGACAAGGGCTGGCAGGAAGGCTGGATCGCGCCCGAGATCCCGGCCAAGCGCACCGGCAAGCGCATCGCCATCGTCGGCTCCGGCCCGGCTGGGATGGCTGCCGCGCAGCAACTCGCCCGCGTCGGGCACGACGTCCATCTCTATGAGCGCGAGGCGAAGGCCGGCGGCCTGCTGCGCTACGGCATCCCCGACTTCAAGATGGAGAAGAAGCACATCGACCGCCGCGTGAAGCAGATGGAGGCGGAGGGTGTCACCTTCCACTACAATGCGAATGTCGGGGTGACGCTGCCCTTCGCCACGCTCGTCGCCGAGCATGATGCGGTGCTGATGACGGGCGGGGCCGAGGCGCCGCGCGATCCCGGCCTGCCGGATACCAACCTGGCTGGCGTGCATTACGCGATGCCCTACCTCACCCAGCAGAACAAGCGCGTCGGTGGCGAGGATGTCTCGAACGAGGCGCCGATCCTGGCTGCCGGCAAGCATGTCGTCGTGGTCGGCGGCGGCGATACGGCGTCGGACTGCGTCGGCACCGCCTTCCGGCAGGGCGCGCTTTCGGTGACCCAGCTCGATATCCGGCCCATGGCGCCGGAGATCGAGGACAAGCTGACCGTCTGGCCGTATTGGCCGACCAAGTTCCGCACCTCCTCTTCGCAGGCCGAGGGAGCCGAGCGCGAGTTCCAGGCGGCGACGCTTGGCCTCGAAGGCCGCAACGGCCGGCTGACCGGCGTGAAATGTGCGCGCGTCGATGAGAAGCGCAAGCCTGTTCCCGGCTCCGAGTTCGTCCTGCAGGCGGATCTCTGCTTCCTCGCCATCGGCTTCGCGGGCTCTCTGATCGAGGGCATGATCGCGCAGTCCGGCGCGGCGGTGGACCGGCGCGCCAACGTCGTCGCCAACGACCGCGACTACAGGACCAGCGTCGACAAGGTCTTCGTCGCCGGCGACATGCGCCGTGGGCAGTCCCTCGTCGTCTGGGCGATCCGTGAGGGCCGGCAGGCCGCGCATGCGATCGACAAGGAATTGATGGGCGCGACGATCCTGCCGGTGTGAGCTACACGGCTGCATCATGATCGGGC
Organism: Allobosea sp. RIT-PG3_2; assembly: GCF_057321085.1. Classification (NCBI taxonomy): domain Bacteria; kingdom Pseudomonadati; phylum Pseudomonadota; class Alphaproteobacteria; order Hyphomicrobiales; family Alloboseaceae; genus Allobosea; species Allobosea sp. RIT-PG3_2. Next base: position 60,318 of record NZ_JBXWCA010000013.1, read on the forward strand.
GAGCCTGAATCCAGGCGATTCCGGCGCGCTGAAGCGGGGGCAGGAGGCGTGCGCCATCGGTGAAGGCTGCTGCCCGTGGATGCCGCTTTGCCGCAACGATAAGCGGCTAAGTCACGATGGGTCCGACGGGCATCGGGCCTGAACTTGGCTCGCGCATAGATGGCGCCAGGAATTCGTTGCGAATAGGACGAATCGCCTCAAAAAGCCTGCGGCTAACCGAGCGTCATCCGAATAAGTGCTTGACGTAAGCGCTGAAGTGGAGTGGAAGCGCGCCTTCGCTCTCTTTACGTTCGGTCAGTCATATGACGCCGGTTATTTTCACGACGATGGGCCTGCCCAAGGCGAAGCAGCTGGATGCTTGGCGCGGCTGGTTCGATACCGTGTTCGACGTTGCTGTCGACGATCCGCAAGCCGGCTTCTCCGCGACCAGCGAGATCTGGAATCTCGGCGGCTTCGGCCTCAGCCGCGTCCATGCGCCGAGGCTGCGGGCGTTCCGGACGCCGGACCTCGTCCGGCGCAACCCGATCGATCATTGGAGCGTCACGATCGGGCATAAGCGGACGACCGGCGAAGCCGGCTGGCAACGGTCGATCGACGTGCCTGCCGGCACACCCTTCGTCGCCTCGCTGGGCCGCGAGCTCGTCAGCCTGCGCGACGAGGACGACCGGCTGCAGCTCTATCTGCCGCGCGATGGCTCTCCGGATCTGACGGCCGTCCTGGAGGGTGCCGAGGGCCGGCCGCTGAGCGATGCGATGGGCAAGCTTCTCGCCGAGTTCATCGCCTTGCTGGCCCGCAGCGCTTCCAGCTTCGCCGATGCGGATCTGCCGGGCCTGCAAACAGCGGTTCGCGGCATGGTGCTCGCCTGCGTCGCACCATCGCCCGATCACAGCGCCTTCGGCGCGGCGCCGATCGCGGTCACGCGCAAGGAAGCGGTGCGCCGCATCGTCGACCTCAACCTCGCCAACCCGTCGCTCGGACCGGATTTCCTGTGCCGGGAGGCCGGCATGTCGCGCTCGCAGCTCTATCGACTGCTCGAAAGCGAGGGCGGCGTGAAGAACTACATCCAGCGGCGGCGCCTGAAGCAGTGTTTCGCCGAGCTGTCGAACGGCGCCAATTCCCGCTCGGTCTCGGTGATCGCCGAGGGCCTGGGCTTTCTGGACCCGTCGAGCTTCAGCCGCTCCTTCAGGAAGGAGTTCGGCCTGACGCCCAAGGAGGTGATGCACGCCAAGCTGTCGGGCGTGCCGGTCAGTCTTGGCCGCGGCGGCAGCTCCGACCCGGATGTGCGAAACCTGCGCGACCTGCTGGGGCTGATCGCGCGGGGTTAGCTGTTCGCGAGACGCGGATATCAGCCGCGCCGGGCCGCCTCGATCGCGGCGACGTCGATCTTCGTCATGTCCATCATCGCGGCGAAGGCTCGCTTGGCCTCCTCGCCGCCGGCCGCCATCGCCTCGGTCAGCACACGCGGCGTGATCTGCCAGGAGATGCCCCATTTGTCCTTGCACCAGCCGCAGGCGCTTTCCCGGCCGTCATTGCCGACGATGGCGTTCCAGAGGCGATCGGTCTCCTGCTGGTCGTCAGTGGCGATCTGGAACGAGAAGGCTTCGCTGTGCTTGAACGCGGGCCCGCCATTGAGCCCGATGCAGGGGATGCCGGCGACGGTGAATTCGACCGTCAGCACGTCGCCTGCCTTGCCGGAGGGGTAGTCGCTGGGAGCGCGGTGGACGGCTCCCACCGTGCTGTCGGGAAAGGTCTCGGCGTAGAAGCGGGCGGCGGCCTCGGCGTCCTTGTCGAACCACAGGCAGATCGTGTTCTTGGCGGTAGCCATTGCTTGTCCTTTCGCTTCCGACGCCATTCCGGCGCAATGTCGCGTGCCCTCGCAAGTGTCTTGTGACCAGCCTCGACGACGCACCCGGATAGGGAATGCGCGTGCGCTATCCAGCGTTCCGCCGACGATGGCTGCAGAGTTATAGCGGCATCGGGGCTGCCGGCTATCCCCGCTCTTCAAGAGGCCAGACTTCCACGACGCCATGCGCGACCGAACAGGGCGTCCGCGAAACGAGATCGATGGCCTCGGCGAGATCGGCCGCTTCGATGATGGCGAACCCGGCCACCGGCAGTTGCGACGCCATGAAGGAACCCTCCTCGGTCCGCACTCCGGCTGCATCGGGATTGCGCACCCGGACAGGCTGGCCGGCGATGCCGATCAAGGCGCCGCGTTTGGCGAGTACCGCATCCTGAGCGTGAGCCGCATCGCGGATATCGGGCGCGATGCGGTCATACCCCGCCCGGTCGCCATAGCCGATCGTCACGAATCTGGGCATCGCATGGCCTCCTCTGCGAACCAACAATCCGATGCGGCGTGGGCAGTTCCACCAGCATGCCGAAAGCGGGCTCCCGCATACAGGCCTGGGTGGCCATGTCGCGGAAGCACTGTTCAGCCGCGCCGGCGCGGCTATGATCGGCACCATGGAATCGAGCCAGAACGGGAAGCCGGTGTTCTACCGCAGCTTCCGCTATCGCACCCGAGGACCTGTTTTCGCCCCGCGCTTCACCTCGCGGGGCTGACCGGGAACGCATCGCCGTCTCATCGTCAGCCTTTTTCGGCGCGGCTTGCCGCGCTTGCCTGATCGCATGAGATTCCGATGTCCCTGATTGCCCTGAAAGACCTTTCGCTCGCCCGCAGCGAGCCCCTGTTCGCCGGCCTCGACCTCGCCATCGCCAAGGGAGACCGCCTCGGCCTCGTCGCCGCCAATGGACGCGGCAAATCCTCGCTCCTGCGCATCATGGCGGGAGAGGAAGAGGCCACGGCCGGCAGCGTCACCCGCGCCCGCGGTCTCGTCACCGCCTTCGCGCCGCAGGACCCGCCCGCCCATCTTCTGGCCTTGAGCTTCCACGATGCCGTGCGCGACGCGTTGGACGTCGAGACCGCGGAAACCGAGGGCTGGCGGGTCGATGTCCTGCTCGACGATCTCGCCGTCGACGAGGGCTTGCGCAGCCGCCCTGTCCGCGCGCTCTCCGGTGGCTGGCAGCGAGCGATGCTGCTGGTGCGGGCGGCGGTGGTCGAGCCCGATCTGCTGCTGCTCGACGAGCCGACCAACCATCTCGATCTCGAGCGGATCGGCGTGCTCGAACGCTTCCTCGCGGCCCTGCCGCGTGACTGCGCCGTGGTGGCGGCGAGCCATGACCGCGCCTTTCTCGACGATGTCAGCAGCCGCACGCTGTTCCTGCGCCCGGCGGAAAGCGCCGATTTCTCTCTGCCTTACACGCGCGCCCTGCAGGCGTTGGAGGAGCGCGATGCGGCGCGGGGCCGGCAGTTCGAGAACGACATGCGCAAGGTTCGGGCGATCCGGCAGCAGGCGGCGAAGCTCAAGAACATCGGCATCAATTCCGGCTCCGATCTGCTGGTGGTCAAGACCAAGCAGCTCTCCGAGCGGGCCGACAGGCTGGAGGACAGTGCGCGGCCGGCGCATAAGGAGCGCTCGGCCGGGGCGATCCGGCTGACCAATAGCGGCAGCCATGCCAAAGCGCTGGTTTCGATCAAGGACACGGCGATCGCCGCCCCGGACGGACGCCTGTTGTTCCGCACCGGGCAACTCTGGATCGAGAACGGCGATCGGGTCGCCCTGCTCGGCGCGAACGGCACGGGCAAGACGCGGCTGGTCGAGCGGTTGCGCGCCGCGCTCGATGGATCGGATCCGCAGATTCGGGGAGCCGCCAGCCTCAAGGCCGGCTATTCCGACCAGGCGCTCTCGCAGCTCGATGCCTGGCTGACGCCCTGGGCGGCGGTGAAGGGGGCGAGCGATCTCGGCGATCTACTGGCGCGCAGCCTGCTCGCGGGCGCCGGAATTGCGAGCGAAGCTCAGGCGGCGCCGACCGCGCGCCTTTCGGGCGGGCAGAGGGCGCGGCTCGCCTTGCTGCTTTTGCGCCTGGCCCAGCCGAACTTCTTCCTGCTGGACGAGCCGACCAACCATCTCGACATCGAGGGGCAGGACATGCTGCAGGCGGAACTGGTCGCGCACGGGGCGGCCTGCCTGCTGGTCAGCCACGACCGCGCCTTCGTCCGCGCCGTGGCGACGCGGATCTGGGTGATCGACGGGAAGAGGCTGGTCGAGGTCGACGATCCCGATCCGGTCTTCGACAAGCTGATGGCGGGCTGATCGCTCCGCCGCTCAGCGCGGCCAGCGGTAATCGTCGAGCCGCCCGGGGACCGGATCGGGCGCGATGCCCTGGCCGAAGACGCGCTCCAGCTGCATCGCGGCATCGCCGCGCCCGCGCGCCTCCGTGATCGAGGCCAGCAGCGGCTGCTCGGTCGTCGCGGCCTGGCCGGTGAGCGGCTGGATCGGCCCGGCCAGCGGGCGCGCCTGCAGGGCCTGGGGCAGGCCGATCGTCGGCATGCCGGCGACCATCTGGTCGATCAGCCGCTCGACGCCGCCGGCCTGCAGCTCCGGCGCCGAAGGTGCTCCGGTCTCTGGCGAGACGGGCAGGGCGATCACGCTGTTCTGCGGGGCGGCCTCGATGATGCGGCGGATGACGAGATCGACGAAATGCGCCGCCTTGCGGGCACCGGCCACGGTGAAATGGATGCCGTCGCCGAGGCGCAGCCGCGTCGGCTGGCCGGAGACGTCCGGGCCTGTCGCGGTATAGCGGTTCTCGGCATCGACGAAGCCGCCCCAGAGATCGACATACTGGCCGCCGGCCTTTTCGACGCGCTGGCGGTAGAGCTCGTTGAAGCTGACGAAATCGGCCGAGAGCCGTCCGTTCTGCACTGGCGGCGCACCGACCCAGATCAGCGGGATGCGCCGGGAGGCGAAGGCATTGGCGATGATGTCGACCCTGTCGCGGTAGAGCTCGAGCCAGCGCGGGCTCAGCGGCTCATGGACGGTCTCGCCCTCGCGGATCGGCTGGCGGTCGTTGAGGCCGACCAGCATGACGCCGATGCCGATCTTCTGGTCGCCGGCCAGGATGTCGGAGACGGCCTTCGGCCAATCGTAGAAATCCGTGCGAACGAGGCCGGAATCCGGCTTGGCCTTGCGGATCACCTCGACATCGGGGCGGTTGTTCAGGGCATCGTCGAGGCCACCAGCCAGCAGATTGGCGAGGGAGTCACCCATCACCACGATGTGATTGGTGACATCGACCTTGGGGATGACCGGATCATCGCGGACGACGACGGGGGCCTCGCGGCGGCGGATGGCTGGCGCTATGCGCTGGCGCGGCTGCGGCGCGGCGCGCTGCGGCGCTGCCGGCAATTGCCAGAACATCTGGAACAGGTTGCGCTGCTGTTGCTGGGCGAGCGAAACCGGCCCGCCGGTGATGAGCAGCAGGCAGGCGGCACAGAGAACCACGGCGAGCGAACGCAGACGCATCGGCCAATCCGGTCCAGCACTTCGTATCGCCCCCAATATAGGGCGGGAGGACGCGGAAGTCAGCGCTTGCCGCGCATCCGCGCCAGCAAAGCGGGCGTCGGGTAGCCGTCGGGGATCTCGCCGGCGCTGATCTGGTACTGGCGCACGGCCTCGCGCGTGCCGGTGCCGATGCGCCCATCGGCATCGTGATCGTAGAGGCCGAGCGCCTTGAGCCGGAGCTGCAGGTCCTTGGTCGCGGCCATGTCGAGGCGGGCGGCCTTGAGCGGCCAGTCGGCCTGGATCGCCGGGCGGCCGACGATGCGGTCGCCGAGATGGCCGACGGCCAGCGCATAGGCATCCGAGGAGTTGTACTTCTTGATCACGTCGAAATTCGCGGTCAGCAGCATCACCGGCCCGCTATGCCCGGCCGGATAGAACAGGCGGGCTTCGCCCGAGGAGGGGAGGCTGCGGCCGTCGGCGCGGCGCACGCCGGCAGAGGTGAAGGCGGAGAAGCTCGCCTTGTTGAGGCGGTGGTCGAAGCCGGCAGGCAGCGCCACCTCCAGGCCCCAGGGCAGGCCCGGCACCCAGCCATAGCCCTTGAGGTAGTTGGCGGTGGAGGCGATGGCGTCGCTCGACGAGTTCCAGATGTCGGCATGGCCGTTTCCGGTCCAGTCGACCGCGTATTTCATGTAGCTCGACGGCATGAACTGGGTGTGGCCCATGGCGCCGGCCCAGGAGCCGCGCAGCTCGCTACGCTCGACATAGCCTTTCTCGATCAATTCGAGCGCGGTCAGCAACTCGTCGCGGAAGAAGTCGCCGCGGTAGCGGATCGAGGCGAGGGTGGCGAGCGAGCGGATGACGTCCTTGCCGCCCTTGAAGGAGCCGTAATTGGTCTCCATTCCCCAGACGCCGAGGACGACCTCCTTGGGCACGCCGTAGCGCGCTTCGACCTGGGCGAGCACGCTGGCGTTCTCTGCCGCAGCGTCGCGGCCGCGCTGGATGCGGGCGCCGCCGACGGCGTTCTCCAGATAGTTCCAGATCGGCGCGCTGAACTCGGACTGCTTCTTCGTCAACGCGACGATGGAGGCATCCGGCGTAACCCCGCGGAAGGCGAGGTCGAAGGTCGCGCGCGAGATGCCCCGCGCCTGTGCCTGCGGCCAGAGCCGCTGGAGGAAAATGTCGAAGGAGGCGCTCGCCGGCGTCGCCTGCGCATTGCGGGCATGGGCGCCGGAGACGTTAATCGAGCCGGTCGTCTGCGCCAGCGCCGGCGCCAGGCTGATCACGGCCGAAGCTGCGATGACGGACAGGCGCATGGACACTCCCGGCGGATGCTGGATGGAAACCCCATCACAGCGCCTGAACAAGATTAACCAAAGGTTAAGCCGGGAGCGAGTGCGACGATGCGTTCGTGATTTGACAAGGCAGGGCGATTGCCCGAATCTTTCCCGATGAACAGCGCCTCCCCCTTCCGCCGCGGTCTGCACCGCTCGGGCAACCTGATCGCGGGCTTCTAGCCCCGGGCCTGTCGCGCTTGTCGCCTCCGGTTCGGGGGGCGCTCCCTCTCTACCGTTTACCTGCGAGTTCGACCCTGAGATGCCGTGCGGCTTGTTGTCTGCGGGCGGGCGCTCGCTTTCGATGAAAGACCCAGTCCATGACCGCCAAGCGTCCTGCCATCACCGTCACGGCCACCGATCATGCCATGCTGAGCCGGATCGCAGCCGGCGCCGCTCACACCATGCCGGAGCTCGCCGCCGAGCTGACCTATGAGCTCGACCGCGCCCGCATCCTGCCGGAGGGGCGGGTCTCCGCCGACCATGCCCACATCGGCAGCGAGATCGTCTATCGCGACGAGAGCACCAAGCGGGAGACCACGCTGACGCTGGTCTGGCCGCAGGACGCCGATATCGAGAAGAACCGCGTCTCGGTGATGACGCCGATCGGCGTCGCGCTGCTCGGCATGGCGGCCGGGCGCTCGATCGACTGGACGACGCGCTCCGGCGACGTCAAGCGCCTGACGGTGCTCGAAGTGCGCGAGCCGGCCGAGGAGCGGGCGGCCTCCTGAGCGGAGGCGCACCGCTCGACATGTCCTCCAGCTCAGGCCGAGGCGTTGCGCGTCCTGAGCTTCTCCTCCCAGGCCAGGGCCTGGCCGACGATCTCCTCGAGATCGTCATGCTCCGGCTGCCAGCCGAGTTCGGTCCGGATGCGATCGGCGCGGGCGACCAGCGAGGCCGGGTCTCCGGCGCGGCGCTCGGCGAGAACGACGGGGAAGTCGATTCCCGAGACCTTCTTCACGACCTCGACGACCTCCTTGACCGAATAGCCGCGGCCATAGCCGCAGTTCAGCGTCAGGCTTTCCGCGCCGCCACGCAGATGGTCGAGCGCAGCGAGATGAGCGCGGGCGAGGTCGGTGACGTGGATATAGTCGCGCACGCAGGTGCCGTCCGGCGTCGCATAGTCGGTGCCGAAGACGGTCAGGCCGTCGCGCTGGCCGAGCGCCGCCTGGCTCGCGACCTTGATGAGATGCGTCGCGTTCGGCGAGGACTGGCCGGAGCGCAGCTTCGGGTCGGCGCCGGCGACGTTGAAATAGCGCAGCGCGATATAGGTGAAGCCGTGCGCCTTCGCCGCATCCTGCAGCATCCACTCGCTCATCAGCTTGGAGCGGCCATAAGGGTTGATCGGGTTGAGCGCGATCTCCTCGGGGACCGGCGAGACCGGCGGCTCGCCATAGACCGCTGCGGTGGAGGAGAAGATGACGTGCTTCACGCCGCCCCGGACCGCGCTCTCGATCAGGGCGCGCGTCTTCACGGTATTGTTGAAATAGTAGCCTAGGGGGTCGCTGACCGATTCAGGAACCACGATCCGGGCCGCGAAATGCGCCAGCTCCGTCACGCCGTGCTCGGCGATCAGCGATTCGACCAGTTCCTGGTCGCCGATATCGCCCTGGACGAAGACCGCCTCGGGCGGGACCGCCCACCAGAAGCCGGTGGAGAGGTTGTCGAGGACCACGACCTTCTCGCCGCGATCGAGCAATTCCAGCACCATATGGCTGCCGATGTAGCCGGCGCCGCCGGAAACCAATACTGCCATCGTCTCTCTCGCCTCATCTTCGTCGGGAACACGGCCTATCGAAAAACCGTTGACGGGTTCTCAAGGCCTGTCAGCTAATATCCCAGATGGCCGGCAACCATGACAGTTGTACGGCCTTCCCCACCACGCCTGGCTTCGGCAAAGGCATTCGCGCCCAATGGATTTTGCATGACGAAACGCATCCGCAAGGCCGTTCTCCCCGTCGCTGGTCTCGGCACCCGCTTCCTGCCCGCCACGAAGGCGATCCCGAAGGAGATGCTCACCATCGTCGATCGCCCGGTCGTGCAGCATGTGGTGGACGAGGCGCGCGCCGCCGGCATCGAGCACTTCATCTTCGTCACCGGCCGCAACAAGGCGGTGATCGAGGATCACTTCGATCTCGCCTACGAGCTCGACGACACGCTCGCCAAGCGCAACAAGATCAAGGAGCTCGAAGCGCTGAAGGCCGATCTGCCGGCCGCCGGCGCCACCAGCTTTACCCGTCAGCAGGCGCCGCTCGGCCTCGGCCACGCCGTCTGGTGCGCGCGCGAGCTCGTCGGCGAGGAGCCGTTCGCGCTCCTGCTGCCGGACATGCTGCATTACAGCCAGGGCAAGGGCTGCCTCGCCGAGATGATCGAGGCCTATGACCGGCATGGCGGCAACCATATCGCCGTCGCGCCGGTGCCGGACGACCAGACGCACCAGTACGGCATCGTCGGCGTCGAGGACGCCAAGGCCAAGGTTTCGAAGATCACCGGCATGGTCGAGAAGCCGCCCAAGGGAACCGCGCCTTCGAACCTGCATATTTCGGGCCGCTATATCCTGCAGCCGACGATCTTCAACCTGCTCGCGAACCAGGAGACCGGCGCGGGCGGCGAGATCCAGCTCACCGATTCGATGATCGCGCTGTCGCATCTGGAGCCGTTCTTCGCGGTGCGCTTCGACGGCGAGATCTACGATGCCGGCTCGAAGATCGGCTTCCTTGCGGCTAACGTCGCCTATGCGCTCGACCGCGGCGACCTCGGGCCGCAATTGCGCGCCGAGATCGAAAAGCTGCTCGATCGCTGAGCCGGACACAGCGACGCAGGGAATGCGCGGTTGAGCGACAACAGCCTCGTCTTCGACCGCACGCTTGGCCGTTCGCGGCTGCGGCGTGCGCTCGCGCAGGGCTATCCGGATTTCCTGCTGCAGCGCGCGGCGGGGGATCTGGAGGAGCGGCTTGGCGCGGTGCTCAGGCAGTTCGCGATCGCTGCCGATCTCGGCACGCCGCTTCCCGTCGTCGGCCCGGTGCTGGCGGGCAAGGCCGGTTGGTTTCTGCGCATGGCGGAAGCCGAAGGCTCGGGCGCCGATCTCATTGGCGATCTCGAACGCCTGCCCCTTGCGGCGGGTTCGCTCGACCTCGCCGTCTCGCTACTGGCATTGCATGGCGTCAACGACCTGCCGGGAGCGCTGATCCAGATCAAGCGTGCGCTGAAGCCTGACGGGCTGTTCATGGGTTGCCTGCTCGGTGGCCGAACCCTGCAGGAACTGAGGCAGGCCTTGCTGGAAGCGGAGAGCGAGACCACCGGCGGCGTGAGCCCCCGCGTCGCGCCCTTCGCCGATCTGCGCGATCTCGGCGGGCTCCTGCAGCGTGCGGGCTTTGCCCTGCCCGTCGTCGATAGCGAGGCGGTGACAGTGCGGTATCGCGATGCCTTCGGCCTCTTCCGCGATCTCAGGGCCATGGGCTGGGCCAATGCGCTCGTCGCGCGCCGCAAGGCGCCGCTGCGGCGGGAGACGCTGCTGCGCGCGGTCGCGCTCTATGCCGAACGCTTCGCCGATCCGGACGGGCGCCTGCCGGCGACCTTCGAATTCGTCTGGGTCTCCGGCTGGGCGCCGCATGAGAGCCAGCAGAAGCCGCTCCGGCCGGGCTCTGCCAAGGCGAGGCTTGCCGATGCGCTCGGCGTGCCGGAGATCAAGGCCGGCGAGAAACCGGGGGGCGGCAATGGCTGAGCGTCAGCCGCGCCTGTCACGCGGCGATTTCCGCGTCTTCCGCGCGATCCCAACGCGCTGGCACGACAACGACGTCTTCGGCCACGTCAATAATGTCGTCTATTATGGATGGTTCGACACGGCGGTGAACGCCTGGCTGATCGAGGGCGGCTTCCTCGACCCGGCGACGAGCGAGATGGTCGGCCTCGTGGTCGAGACGGCCTGCACCTATTTCGAGAGCGTCGCCTTTCCCGAGATCGTCGAGGTGGGGATCGCTGTCGAGCGGCTGGGCAACAGTTCGGTCACCTACCGCATCGGCATCTTCCGGCAGGGCGGCGAGCAGGCGGCGGCGCAGGGGCGCTTCACCCATGTCTATGTCGAGCGCGCCGGGCAGAGGCCCGTGCCGATTCCCGCGCCGCTCCGGGCCGCGCTGGCTGCCATGTAACGATTCAGGCGAGCTGCAAGCCGCAATGGGCGGCAAATGGATCGAAATCGCGATCCTGATGGAGCAGAAGGTGGCCGTGCTCGATACAGAAGGCCGCAATGATCAGGTCCGCGGTTTTGCGCACGGTGATGCCCCGTTTGCGGAGCTCTCGATAATGCCATGCAGCCCGCACAGCGAGGGCTGGCGACAGCATGGCCACCATGGCAAATTGGCGGATCCGTTCTTCGATCGCCGCGGCGTGCGCTTCATCGCGAGCGCCACGCAGGATTTCGAGGAGAACGATATCCCCGACGAGGATCTCCCCGGTGTTCTCCAGGGATCGCAGCACGGTGACGCCGCGCGAAATCTCGCCACGCAGCAAAGCGATCCAGACCGACGAGTCGACGACGATCACCGGTGATCCGGCTCGACGATGTCCTGCCGCATCGTGTCGAGGTCGCCTTCCCAGCCGAGGCCGTTGAGTTCTTCCAGAGTCCGACGCTGACGATGTTGCCTAACGACGATGCGCAACGCCTCCTCGACCGTGGCGCGCTTGGTCGGCAGGCCAGTCGCCTTCATGGCTTCGGCGAGGAGCGTGTCGTCCAGTTCGATATTGGTCCGCATGAGCCAACTCCGCCGGAATTCGCAATGTGTATAGGATTTAAAATCTATACACATTGACGGCCGAAGCACAACCGCCAGGGCCGAATGCGTTGTCTCGCGCGCCGAGGCAGGCTATGCCCCTGCCAAACCCCCTCGCCGGACCGCCAGGAACCCTGAGCCCGTGATTCCGAACGATATCAAGATCACCCCGCAGCTCGTCGCCGAGCACGGCCTGAAGCCGGATGAGTATCAGCGCTTCCTGCATCTGATCGGCCGCGAGCCGACAATCACCGAGCTCGGCATCGTCTCGGCGATGTGGAACGAGCATTGCTCCTACAAATCGTCGAAGATCCATCTGAAGACGCTGCCGACCAAGGCGCCCTGGGTGATCCAGGGACCGGGAGAGAATGCCGGCGTCATCGATATCGGCGAGGGCACGGCCATCGTCTTCAAGATGGAGAGCCACAACCACCCATCCTTCATCGAGCCCTATCAGGGCGCGACGACGGGCGTCGGCGGCATCCTGCGCGACGTCTTCACCATGGGCGCGCGACCGATCGCGGTGCTCGACGCGTTGCGCTTCGGCGATCCCGCCCATCCGAAGACCCGCCACCTCGTCTCCGGCGTCGTGGCCGGCATCGGCGGCTACGGCAATTCCTTCGGCGTGCCGAATGTCGGCGGCGCCACCGGCTTCCATACCCGTTATGATGGCAACATCCTCGTCAACGCCATGGCGGTGGGCATCGCCCAGGCCGACGAGATCTTCTACGCCAAGGCCTCGGGCGTCGGTAAGGCGATCGTCTATCTGGGTTCGAAGACCGGCCGCGACGGCATCCACGGCGCGACCATGGCCTCGGCCGAATTCGACGACAAGTCGGAGGAGAAGCGCCCGACCGTGCAGGTCGGCGACCCCTTCGCCGAGAAGCTGCTGCTCGAAGCCTGCCTCGAGATCATGGCTGCCGGCCATGTCGACGCGATTCAGGACATGGGCGCGGCGGGCCTGACCTGTTCGGCCGTCGAGATGGGCGCCAAGGGCGATCTCGGCGTCGAGCTCGACCTCGACAAGGTGCCCTGCCGCGAGGAGGGCATGAGCGCCTATGAAATGATGCTCTCCGAGAGCCAGGAGCGCATGCTCATGGTGATCAAGCCCGGCCATGAGGATGCCGCCGAGGCGATCTTCAAGAAATGGGGCCTGGACTTCGCCGTCATCGGCCACACCACCGACACGCTGCGCTTCGTCGTGAAGCACCAGGGCGAGGTCATGGCCGACCTGCCGATCAAGGAGCTCGGCGACGAGGCCCCGGAATACGACCGGCCCTGGATCGAGACCGAGCTGCAGCAGCGCATCGCGCCGGAGAGCGTGACGCCGCCCTGCGGCAATGCCGAGGCGCTGAAGACGCTGCTCGGCTCTCCGGACCTGTCGTCCAAGCGCTGGATCTGGGAGCAGTACGACACGCTGATACTCGGCAATTCGGCGGTGACGCCGGGCGGCGATGCCGGCGTGATCCGCATCGAGGACGGCCCGAGGGGCCTCGCCATGACTGCCGACGTGACGCCGCGCTATTGCGAGGCCGATCCCTTCGAGGGCGGCAAGCAGGCCGTGGCCGAAGCCTGGCGCAACCTTACGGCAGTGGGCGCGACCCCGCTCGCCATCACCGACAATCTCAATTTCGGCAATCCCGAGAAGCCGGAGGTGATGGGCCAGTTCGTCGGCTGCGTCCGCGGCATCGGCGAGGCATGCAAGGCGCTCGACTTCCCCGTCGTCTCAGGCAACGTCTCGCTCTACAACGAGACAAACGGCATCTCGATCCTGCCGACCCCGACCATCGGCGGCGTCGGCGTCATGGCCGATGTGACCAAGCATGCGACCATCGCCTTCAAGACCGAGGGCGAGACGCTCATCCTGATCGGCGAGACGCAGGGCTGGCTCGGCCAGAGCTCTTATCTCGCCACCGTCTGCGGCGGCGAAGAGGGCGCGCCGCCGCCGGTCGATCTCGCGATCGAGCGCCGCAACGGCGATTTCGTGCGCGGGCTGATCACGGCAGGCCGGGTCACCACCTGCCACGACCTCTCGGATGGCGGACTTGCGGTCGCGCTGGCCGAGATGGCGATGGCCAGGGGCATCGGCGCGACCGTCGAGACGCTGCCCACGGGCCCGGTCCATGCCGCGCTCTTCGGCGAGGATCAGGCGCGCTATGTCCTGGCGGTTCCCGCCGCGCAGGCCGAGGCGATCCTCGGTGAAGCCAAGGCGGCCGGTGTGCCGGCGCTCGCGATCGGCCGCACCGGAGGCATTTCGCTTGTGCTGCCGGGCGAGCCCGCGCTGGCGATCGCCGATCTCCGCAAGATCCACGAAGACTGGCTGCCGTCCTACATGGCCGGCAAGGCAGCCTGAGGAGACAAGACCATGGCGATGGATGCCCACGAGATCGAGCGGATGATCAAGGCGGCGCTGCCGGATGCGGCGGTCGAGATCAAGGATCTGGCCGGCGACGGCGACCACTATGCCGCGACGGTCAGCTCGACCGCCTTCAAGGGCAAGACCCGGGTGCAGCAGCATCAGATGGTCTATGCCGCGCTCCAGGGGAATATGGGCGGCGTGCTGCACGCCCTTGCGCTGACGACGAGCGTTCCCCAAGATTAGAACGAAACCATCCGGCGGGCCTTGAACCCGCTTCAGGAGACAGACGATGTCCGACGTCAACGCCCGTATCGATGCCGAAGTGAAAAGCAGCGACGTGGTGCTCTTCATGAAGGGCACGCCGCAGTTCCCGATGTGCGGCTTCTCCGGCCAGGTCGTGCAGATCCTCGGCTATGTCGGCGTGCCCTTCAAGGGCGTCAACGTGCTGGAAGATCAGGAGATCCGCGAGGGCATCAAGGCCTATTCGAACTGGCCGACGATCCCGCAGCTCTACGTCAAGGGCGAGTTCATCGGCGGCTGCGACATCACCCGTGAGATGTTCCAGGCCGGCGAATTGCAGCAGCTCTTCGAGGAAAAGGGCATCGCGGTGAAGCAGGCGAGCTGAGGTTTCTCAGCCTTCCTTGCAGGGCGGCAGCGATTCCAGCACCGCCCATAAGGCTTGGGGTAGATCGCCCTCCCGCTCGATCAGGGATGCGCAGCCGCGTCGTCCTTCCGCGATGACTTTCGGGCGCAAGGTTGCGTTGTCGAAAACGCGCCATTGATCGACCGTACCGATATAGGCAGGTAGGTTGGCAATCGAGCGCTCGAAGCGGCGGCGCACATCGATTTCGGCGACATCGTGCCCGCCTTCGCTGACGCGGCGGGCGATACGTGCCAGCGAGATGTCCGGGCTGGCGACCAGAAAATAGAGCAGATTGACGACGAATCCGGCCTCTCGCGCGGCTTCGATCGTGCGCAGATGGGTCTTGCCCGAAAGCGTGGTCTCGATTGAGAATGACCGCTGGTCGGCGATCAGCGAGCGGGTCAACTCCAGCGCCACGCGCGCGGCGCGCTGCTGCTCCATCGAGGGGTCGAGCGGCGAGAGGCCACGCGCGATCTCATCGAGATTGACGAAACGCGTACTGCCCGAGACGGCCTTGATATGCCGGAAAGCGTAAGTCGTCTTGCCAACCCCGTTGGGGCCGGCAACGATCCAAAATTGAGGCTGGGCGGTCGTCATCGCGCTCTGGCTAGCATGGGCCTTGTTTCAGCGCCAATCCAGTTCAAGCCGCCGCGCATTGCGGGTGCGGTTTGCGCACGCGCTCAGTCGAGGCCGGATATTTCTCCAACATGCGCTCCGGCCTGATCGGCCGGCGCACCAGTTCGCCGCCGCAGTTCGGGCAGGTGCCGGCGAAGCGCGTCTCGGCGCAGTCGGCGCAGAAGGTGCATTCGAAGGTGCAGATCAGGGCCTCGCGCGATTGCGGGCCGAGGTCGCGGTCGCAGCATTCGCAGTTCGGTCGCAGTTGCAGCATGGCGTCGTCTCCTTCCGATGGGCCTGAAGAATGATGGCAAATGTAGCCGAAACCAGCGATTTCGCGTGATCCGACCGATCACCGAGGCGGATCGATGCTTCTCCACCCTCTAAACTTCGCGCGGTCACCCCGGGCGACCATCGGGAGGCCCGGGATCCATGCCCGAACCTTCATGGAAGCGCTCCGGCATGGATCCCGGATCTCCGCTTCGCGGCTTCCGCGATGACGGCGTGTTCTCGGAGGGCTGACTGCTAGCCCCTCACTTCACCAGCAGCCAGTCCTCGATCACCAGGGCATCGAGCCCGCTCGTGTAGAACATCAGGATCGCGTCTTCCGCCGTGTGCAGGATCGGCTTGCCCATGATGTTGAAGGAGGTGTTGAGGATCACCGGCACGTCGGTGAGATCGTGGAAGGCCGAGATCAGCGCGTGGTAGAGCGGGTTGCGCTCCTCGGTGACGCTCTGCAGGCGGCCTGTCGCATCCTCATGGACCACTGCCGGGACTTGGCTGCGCACCGCCTCCTTCCAGGTCAGCGTGCGCTCCATATAGGGGGCGTCCTGAT
Source organism: Allobosea sp. RIT-PG3_2 (assembly GCF_057321085.1). Taxonomy (NCBI): domain Bacteria; kingdom Pseudomonadati; phylum Pseudomonadota; class Alphaproteobacteria; order Hyphomicrobiales; family Alloboseaceae; genus Allobosea; species Allobosea sp. RIT-PG3_2. The sequence continues at coordinate 76,215 of NZ_JBXWCA010000013.1, forward strand.
AGTTCTCGAACCAGTCGGCGGCATGCTCGGCCAGGATCGAGGGTGCAAAGGGGCGGAAGGCCTCGCGGTATTTCACCTTCGCGTTGAGGATGTCCTTGGCGTCGGCCGGGCGCGGATCGGCGATGATCGAGCGGTTGCCGAGCGCGCGCGGGCCGAACTCGGCGCGGCCCTGCACCCAGCCGATCAGCTTGCCTTCGGTCAGAAGCTTCGCCGTGGTGGGGGCGACCTCGTCCGGTGCGAGCTTGCGCAGTCGTTTCTCCCAAAGCTGCATGCGCTCGAAGGGCTCGCTCGAGACTGTTGAGCCGAGATAGGGCGTCAGCGGCCCCTTTGGCGCGCGCCAGTCGGGATTGGCCTCGGCATGGCTGAGCCATGCGGCGCCAATGGCGTTGCCGTCATCGGCCGGGGCGGAGGGAACGAAGACGGTCCTGAAGCCATGGCGGCCGGTAATCTTGCCGTTGAAGGAGGAGTTGAGGGCGCAGCCGCCGGTCAGGACGAGGTTTTCGTTCGGCACGAGGGCGGCGGTTTCGCCGAGCAGCGCCTCCATCATCTCGGCGAAGACGTCCTGCCCGCAGCGGGCGAGGTCGGCCCAGCCCTGGTCGAGCGCATCGGCCGGACGCTTTGCAAGGATTTCTGCGGCGACGGCCTGCACGACGTCGGCCTTGGTGAAGGAGAGCTTGTGACCGTCGATGGTGTAGAGCCTGCGCAACAGCGCCATCAGTTCCGGGTCGGCCCGGCCACAGGGGGCGAGCCCCATGATCTTCCATTCCTCGCCTTTCGCCTGGTCGAAGCCGGCGAGATCGGTGACGAGCCCGAAATAGAAGCCGATCGATTCCCGCCCGCGATGGCGCTTCACCTCGCGGATGCGGCCGTTCTCCAAAGCGAAGATGGCCGAGGCGGCGGTCTCGCCCATGCCGTCGACGACGAGGCAGGCCGCGTTCTCGAAAGGCGAGGACCAGCACGCATAGGCGGCATGGCTGAGATGATGAGCGTAACGCGTCAGCCCTGTGACGTTGGCCTTGCCATGGGCACGGTCGAGGCTGAGGAGCACGCCCATGCCGGCGCGCTGCTGGGCGTGGTGAAGCGAGGCGATCAGCGCGCGCTCGGTCCGCTCCGGCACCAGCGAGCGGTTGAGCTCCGGCGAGAGCTTGAGCAGGGCCTCCAGCGTGAAGGAGCCTGCGCGCGCCATCTGGTCGAGGAAGCCGGTGAAATCCTCGCCCCAGCTGGTGGCGATGCGGATTTCGGCGCCTTCCGGGATATAGCGCTTCAGCAGCCCTTCCGTGCGCGGCGCCGAATCCGGCTCGCAGTTCGGCGCGCGCTTGTATTGCAGATAGCGTTCGGTCGCTTCCGCGAAGAGCACCTCGCCATCGGGGCCGATGATCGCGATGGCGGGATCATGGAAGGTAGTGGCCAGGCCGATCGTATAGGTCATGGAGAAGGCAATAACCGCTCCGCGGCAGTCGCGCCAACCGCTGAATGTGCGCGGAGCGGGTTCGGTGGCGCTACTTGGGGGCGAAGGCGATGCTGGCGGCGGTCTGCTCGACCGCCGGCTGAAGCTTCGGCATCTCGGGCTCGTCGGCCAGGACTATGAGCCGAACGAAACGTCCGCCCGGGCCGATGGCGAGGTACTGCACGAAGCCCTTGTCGCTGCCATTGGGGTGTTTGAACGAGCCGGAAAGCAGCATGCCGTTCTGCCCGGCGAAGGGCACGCGCCTGCGTTCCTTGATCTCGGCCGTCTGCATGTCGCGCGTGCTCCTCAGCATCGTCTCGGAGAGCTTCTCCTCCTGGCCCGGCGTGATGGGCGCGGACATCTGATAGGCGGCGATCATCAGCGGCTGCGTGCCCGAGGGATCGACATTGCGCTCGCCGGTTGTCATCAGGACGCCCGCACCGCCGATGGTGTCGACGACGCGGAAGGGGGCTGCGGTCTTGATCGTGAAAGGCAAGGCCGCGAGCTTCTCGTCGAGCGAGGCTTCCTTGCCGAGCGAGACGGAGGCGACGAGCGCCTTGACCTCGGCCGTCTGCAGCTTGGCGCCCTGCGGCGCCTGCACGGTCATCATCACCGTCTTCGGCCCCTTGAACAGGGCGATCCATTTGTCGAGCCTGGCGCCGCCGGCATCCTGCGTGCCGCTGAGTAGCGGCACCTTCTCGCCGCCGGTGCCGTCGACCTGCTCGACCTTGGCGATGTTGACCTTCTGCCGGGCGAAGTTGAGCTTGGCGCTCTCGCTGTCGTTGAACAATGTCGCGAGCTGCGGATAGGCCTCCGCCGGCATCTCGACGATCAGGACGCTGGCCTGCGTCTTCGGGTTGGCGAGCCCGGCGAAGCCGTTGGCGGGCTCGAAGCCCTTGGGCGCGACGAGCGAGACGCTCGTGCCGGGAATGGGCTTTCGCTCCTGCGCGACGGCCAGCCCTCCGGCAGCGCTCAACGCTACTGCAAGCAGGATGGCCCCCGCCCGGTGAAAACGCTGCGTCCGCTTCTGCGCGCTGGGCATGCCCGATCCTTCCGGCTCTCGCTGTTCGTCGCCCAGCAGAACGCCGCAATGCGACGAGAGTTCGTCAGCTTATGGTCATCGCAGCGGCGCAGAGCGCTCAGGGCTTGCCGATCGCCGCCCTCATCAGCGCCTTCGAATCGGCGCTCGCCCAGTCGGCCGGGCCCTGGATGATGCCGAGTTCGCAGCCGGACTTGTCGACGATGATGCTGACCGGCATGCCCTCGACCTTATGCGCCTTGCGCAGGGCCTGGAAGGTCGCGGCCTGCGGATCGCCATAGAAGGGCAGGGTGGTGACCTTGTTCTCGGCGAGCCATGTCTTCGGCTTGTCGAGGTTGCGCGTATCGATGTTGATCGCGACGACCGCGAAATCCGGGCCGCCCATCTCCTTCTGGAGGGTGTCGAGCGCCGGCATCTCCTTGAGGCAGGGCGCGCACCAGGTCGCCCAGAGATTGACCAGCAGCGTCTTGCCCTTGAGCGCGGCCAGCGTCATCGGCTGGCCGTCCGGGCCGGTGAAGGCGAGTTCCGGGGCGGGCTGCGGGCGGGTGCGCAGCTCGACGGCCGCGACCTCGCCTTTCACGAGCGGCTTCATGTGCTCGGCGGTCGTGCGCGCGGCGCTGCATGATCCGTTGCCGGTATCCCCCGTGACGGAGTAGAAGGCGGCGCCGCCACCGAGGACGACGAGGGCCAGAGCCCCGGTCGCGGCCAGGATTTTCGTTCGTCTCGCCATCGCGCCCTAGAAGCAGGAAAGACCGCCGTGAGCAACCGCATGTGGGGTGGGCGTTTCGCCACAGGTCCCGACGCCATCATGGAGGAGATCAACGCCTCCATCGATTTCGACAAGAAGCTCTGGCGGCAGGATATCCGCGGCTCGCTCGCTCATGCGGCCATGCTGGCCGAGACCGGTATTCTGACCAGGGACGACGTCGCGACCATCACGGCCGGCCTCAAGCAGGTCGAGGGCGAGATCGAGAGCGGCGCCTTCACGTTTTCGCGCGCGCTCGAAGACGTTCACATGAACGTCGAATCGAACCTCAAGGACAAGATCGGCGCCGCCGCCGGCCGACTGCACACCGCCCGCTCGCGCAACGACCAGGTCGCGACCGACATGCGGCTGTGGGTGCGCGACACGCTCGAGGAGATCGACGGCCAGATGGCCGATCTCCAGCAGGCGCTCGCCGAGAAGGCCGACACCTATGCCGGCGCGGTGATGCCGGGCTTCACCCATATGCAATCGGCGCAGCCGGTCACCTTCGGCCATCACCTGCTCGCCTATGTCGAGATGCTCTCCCGCGACCGCAGCCGCATCCGCGATGCCCGGGCTCGCCTCAACGAATGCCCGCTCGGCGCGGCGGCGCTCGCCGGCACCTCCTTCCCGATCGACCGGCACATGACGGCGAAGGCGCTCGGCTTCGACCGCCCGACGGCGAATTCGCTCGATTCGGTCTCGGACCGCGATTTCGTGCTGGAGACGCTCTCGGCCGCCTCGATCTGCGCGATGCATCTCTCGCGCTTCGCCGAGGAGATCGTGCTCTGGTCGACACCGCAATTCGGCTTCGTCCGGCTCTCCGACGCCTTCTCGACGGGATCCTCGATCATGCCGCAGAAGCGCAACCCCGACGCGGCCGAGCTGGTGCGCGGCAAGGCGGGGCGCGTCTTCGGCGCGCTCCAGGCGCTGCTGACGATGATGAAGGGCCTGCCGCTGACCTATTCCAAGGACATGCAGGAAGACAAGGAAGGCACCTTCGACGCCTTGCAGACGCTGTCGCTCTGCCTCGCCGCCACCGCCGGCATGGTCCGCGACATGCAGCCGGACCTCAAGGTGATGAAGAAGGCGGCAGGCCTGGGCTATGCGACTGCCACCGACCTCGCTGACTGGCTGGTGCGCGTGCTGAAGATGCCGTTCCGCGACGCGCACCACGTTACCGGGCGCCTCGTCGGCATCGCCTCCGAGAAGAAGGTCGGGCTGGAGAAGCTCACGCTCGCTGAGATGCAGGCGGTGGAGCCGCAGATCACCGAGGCCGTCTTCGCCGTGCTCGGCGTCGAGCAATCGGTGAAGAGCCGCGTCAGCTATGGCGGCACGGCGCCGGCCAATGTGCGCAAGCAGGCGCGGCGCTGGCTGAAGCAGCTCTCCAAGTAACACGTCATGCTCGGGCTTGACCCGAGCATCTCCCGCAAGAGATTCTCGGGTCGGCGCTCCGCTTGCCCGAGAATGACGCTCCCGAGAGCCTCGCACTCCGCCGCATCCTCCGCTACTGTCCCGCCACGCTTCGTTCCGAGGGTTCGTCTTCGTGCTTGATTCCCGCCTGAAATTCGGCCGCACCCTGTTGGTCGTCGGCCTGCTGGCCGTTGCGCTCGCTGCCTGCGGGCGCAAGGGGCCGCTGGAGGCGCCGCCGAACGCCACGGGCGCCATCGACCTGCCCGACGACCAGATCGGCGGGCAGTCGAACGACACTGCCTCCTATGGTTCGACCTCTGTGCTGGCCAAGCCTGCCAAGGCCAACAAGGCGATCGTCGTGCCGAACAAGCCGTTCATCCTCGACCCGCTGATGTAATCGATCCCTCGGTCGCGGCGGCACCGGTTCATGCGTCATGCTCGGGCTTGACCCGAGCATCTCTTCATAGAGATTCCCGGGTCTGCGCTTCGCTTCGCCCGAGAATGACGACGGGGTCCCCGCATTTATCATTGCGAGCTCAAGTCCATGCATCATTTCGCCTATCGCGACGGCTCGCTCCATGCCGAGGGCGTCGATCTCCAGCGCATCGCGGCCGAGGTCGGCACGCCGGTCTATGTCTATTCGACGTCGACGATCGAGCGGCACTACAAGCTGTTCGAGGCGGCGGTGAAGAAGACCGCGCCGGCCGGCAAGACCCATGTCTTCTACGCCATGAAGGCGAACGGCAATCTCGGTGTGCTCAGGACGCTGGGCGCGCTTGGGGCCGGCATCGACACCGTCTCGGAAGGCGAGGTGCGCAAGGCGCTCGCCGCCGGCATCCCGCCGGAGAAGATCGTGTTCTCGGGCGTCGGCAAGAGCGAGCAGGAATTGCGCTTCGCCGTCGAGGCCGGAATCTACCAGGTCAATATCGAGAGCGAGAGCGAGCTCGACCTGCTGTCCAGGGTTTCGGCTTCGCTGGGCAAGCGGCAGGAGGCGGTGTTCCGGGTCAATCCCGATATCGGCGCCGGCGGCCATGCCAAGATCACCACCGGCTCCTCCGAGAACAAGTTCGGCGTCTCCTTCGAGGAGGTCGGGCGGCTTTACGCACGGGCGGCCAACATGCCGGGCGTGCGGATCATGGGGCTCGCGGTCCATATCGGCAGCCAGATTCGTGAGATCGACGCCTTCGAGGCGGCCTATGGCAAGATGGTCGCGCTGGTCGGTTCGCTGAAGGGCGAGGGCCACCGCGTCGACCGGCTCGATCTCGGCGGCGGGCTTGGCATCCCCTACGACATCCCGAAGACCTTCGATTATGGGCCGGGGCTGATCGACGCCTATGCCGAGATGGTCGCCAAGCTGACCAAGGGGCTCGATGTCGAGCTCGGCTTTGAGCCGGGCCGGCTCATCGTCGGCAATGCCGGCATCCTGTTGACGCGGGTGCTGCATCTCAATCAGCGCCCGACCAAGCAGTTCCTCGTCGTCGATGCGGCGATGAACGATCTGGTGCGGCCAGCGATGTACGAGGCCTATCACGAGATCTGGCCGGTGACGGAGCCGGCGATCGGCGGGCCCGAGGTGGCCTATGACGTGGTCGGTCCGATCTGCGAATCGGGCGACACCTTCACCACCGGCCGTGTCCTGTCGCAGCTCGGGCAGAACGACCTCGTCGCCTTCATGACCGCCGGTGCCTACGGCGCCTCGATGTCCTCGACCTACAACCAGCGCCTGCTGGTGGCCGAGGTCATGGTCAAGGGCGACGACTACGCCGTGACGCGCCCGCGCCAGAGCTATGAGGAGCTCATCGGCACGGACCGCCTGCCGGGCTGGTTCGCGTAGATTCCAGCGTCATTCTGGGGCTTGACCCGAGAATCTCATGGCCAGCGGGCTCTGGTTGCGGAGATGCTCGGGTCAAGTCCGAGCATGACGGGGCTCTCTCCGTTCACGAAACGTCGAGCTTGTTGCAAAGGCCGTCTTCGCGCTGGCAATGCCACATTCCCGTGCTAGCCTGACCGGGTCAGGCGAGATCGGACAGGAATGGGGGCGGCCCGGAGCGATGGCATGAGCGAGGCAGAGCGCCGCAAGGCGCCCGATACGATCGACGGCATCCGGCAGCGGCTCCGCCGTCTCGCGCTGGCTTCGCGTGCTTCGCTCGGCTGGGAACGGCTGTGGCCGCGGCTCTGGCTGACGCTCGCCGTCATTCTAGCCTTCCTCGCTGTGTCCTGGTTCGGCTTGTGGACGCATCTGCCGTGGTATGGGCGGATCGTCGGCGTTCTGGTCTTCGCGGGGGCGCTGATCGGCAGCCTCTGGCATGTCGCCCGGCTCGTCCTGCCGACGCATCGCGATGCGCTGACGAGGCTCGATCGTTCCTTCGCCGGCGGGCATCGCCCGGCCTCGGCGCTGGAGGACAACCTCTCCATCGGCTCGGCCGATCCCGTCTCGCAGGCCCTGTGGAAGCTGCATGTCGAGCGCCAGAGCCGCCAGGTCGCGGCTCTGCGGGTCGCGCCGCCGCAGCCTTTGATGGCCGGGCATGACAAGCGCGCGTTCCGCGCCGTGCCACTGCTCGCCGCCGTAACCGCCTTCTTCGTCGCGGGCCCTGAAGCGACGCAGCGCCTCTCTGCCGCCTTCGACTGGAAGGGGCCGCCCGGCAGCGCGCCCTCGACCCGCATCGACGCCTGGATCGACCCGCCGGCCTATACCCGCCTGCCGCCGATCCTGATCGATTTCGCCAAGCTGGCGAGCCCCAATCTCCACGCGCCCGAGAAGTCGATCATCGTCGTTCGCATCGCCGGCAAGACCAGCATGGACGTCGCCACGACCGGGCGGCTCGAACTGGTCAAGCCGGAGGCCAAGGAGGGCGAGGGCAAGGATGCCGCCGCCAAGGATGCCGCTGCCAAGGACGCCGCCCCCGCGAGGCCGGCACAGCCGACGGGGCCGCAGCAGGCGGTGCTGGAGAAGCGCTTCACGCTGGCCGGCAACGGCACGCTGAAGCTCACCGGCAGCGGTGCTCCCGGCACGACGCTGAACATCACGGCCATCGCCGACCAGCCGCCGACCATCGCCTTCACCGATCCGCCGAAGCCGGTGACGGGCGCGCAGTCCGGCGGGCTCGGCATCACCTACAAGGCCAGGGACGATTACGGCATCGCCTCGATCGAGGCGACCGTCTCTCGTCCCGATCCGGCTGCGGGCGGGCGCTCGCTGGTCGAGCCGCCGAAGCAGAACCTCGCCGTGCCGTCCTCCTCCGCGGGCGACGAGGAGCTGAAGAGCACGGTCGATTTCTCAGCCCATCCCTGGGCCGGCGCCAAGGTCCGCATGGTCCTGATCGCCAGGGACGAGGCCGGGCAGGAGGGCCGCAGCGAGCCGGTCGAGGTCGTGCTGCCGCAGCGCACCTTCACCAAGCCGATCGCCAAGGCGCTGGTCGAGCAGCGGCGCAAGCTCGTCATGAATGTCGAGGACCGCACCAAGGTCCAGTTCGCCATGGATGCGCTGCTGATCGAGCCCGATCTCTTCATGAAGGAGACCGGCGTCTATCTGGGCATGCGCATGCTGGGCGAGCGGCTGCGCCGGGCCGGCGGCGACGACGAATTGCGCGAAGTCTCCGAGCTGATGTGGGCGATGGCGCTGCAGCTCGAGGACGGCGACATGTCCGATGCAGAGCGGGCGCTCAGGCAGGCGCAGGAGAACCTGCAGCAGGCGCTGGAGCGCGGCGCTTCCGAGGAGGAGATCAAGAAGCTCACCGACGAGATGCGCCGGGCGATGGACAATTTCATGCGCCAGCTCGCCGAGCAGATGATGCGCCAGCAACAGCAGAACGGCGAGCAGAACCAGGCGCAGCTGCCCGAGAATTTCCGCACGGTGACGCCGCGCGACCTGCAGAACATGCTCGACCGCATCGAGGAGCTCTCCAAGCGCGGCGACATGGCTGAGGCGCAGCGCCTGATGGAACAGCTCAACCAGATGCTCAACAATCTGCAGATGGCGCGGCCCGGCCAGCGCGATCCGCGCCAGAACCAGATGAACCAGGCGCTCGGCGATCTCGACCGGATGACGCGCGAGCAGCAGAATCTGCGCGACGAGAATTATCAGAACGAGCAGCGCCGGCAGGGCCAGACCCAGCGCGGGCAGCGCCCGGGCCAGCAGCAGGCGCGGCCGGGGCAGCGCGGCCAGCAAGGGCAGCAGGGCCAGCGCGGTCAACAGGGACAGCGCGGGCAGCAGCCTGGGCAACAGCCGGGCGAGCAGGGTGAGGACGGCGAAGGCGGCGAGGGCATGCAGGGCCAGAACGGCCAGGGGCAGGGCGGGCAGGGGCTCTCCCAGCGCCAGCAGGCCCTGCGCGAGCGGCTGCAGGACCTCCAGCGCCGGATGCGCGGCATGGGCGCGCCGCAGAATGGCGAGCTCGGCGAGGCCGAGGACGCGATGCGCGAGGCGGAAGGGCAGCTCGGCCAGGGCCAGGGCGAGGAGGCGCTGGACGCGCAGGGCCGGGCGCTCGACGCGCTGCGTCGCGGCGGCCAGAATCTCGCCCAGCAGATGCAGCAGGGCCAGCCCGGCGAAGGCGAGGGCGAGGGGCAGGCATATGGCGAGCCGGACGGGCGCCCCGCCGGCCGGCCTTCGGCACAGCAGCGCGGCAGCGAGGATCCGCTCGGCCGGCCGCAGCGCCAGCGCGACTGGGCCGATGGCCGCGTGCGCGTGCCCGGCGCCGACGAGAGCGCGACCCAGCGGGCGCGGCGCATCCTCGAAGAGCTGCGCAAGCGCCTCGGCGACCCGCTGCGGCCATCGGAAGAGCTGGATTATCTGGAGCGGCTGCTCAGGCGGAATTGAGGGAGCAGTGCGCGGTCATGCCTGGGTCCCGGGGTGTCATTCTCGGGCGAGGCTAAGCTTCGACCAGAGAATCTCTTGCAGAATGAGGAGCGGGAGCTTCCGCGTCACGAGATGCTCGGGTCAAGCCCGAGCAGGACGCCCATCTAAGTCTTCCGCCCACCCGCGCTCGCCACCAGCGCGCCGAAGACGATGAGCGCGCAGGAGGCGGCGAGCAGCCAGCTCGCCTCGGCATAGCCGAAGAGCACGAGGACCAGCGTCGAGAGTACCGGCGCGGCGTAGGAGGCGACGCCGAGCAGGGCGACGTCGCCCTGCTTCATGCCGACATCCCAGACGACGAAGGCAAGGCCGATCGAGCCCAGGCCGAGTCCGAGCACGCCCGCCCATTCGATCGATGTCAGCGACCAGAGCGTCGTCTCGAAGGCGAAATGGCAGGCGAGCGCCGGCACGGCGCAGCCGAGCATGGTGATGCAGAGGCTTTCCGAAGGCACGTTGGCGAAGCGGCGCGACATCACCGAATAGCTCGCCCAGACGAGGGCGCCGAGCGCGGCCAGCATATGCCCGAGCGCGAGGCCGCCGCCGGTTCGGAGCCCGCCTGAAACCAGCAGGCCCGTCGCGACGAGTCCGATCAATGCGCCCACGAGATGGCGTGGCTTCAATCTGCCGCCCGGCAGCAGCGCGGCGAAGAGCACGATCAGCAGCGGCCAGAGATAGTGGATCAGGTTGGCCTCGGCCGGTGGCGCGGTCTTCACGGCGGCGTAGTAGAGAGCGGTGTCGCCGAACGGGCCGTAGAGCCCGAGCGCGAAGGAGGCCGGCGTCGGCTTGATGCGGGAGAGCTGTCCGCGCAGCGCCGTGATCGTCAGGATCAATAGCCCGCCGATGACGAAGGTCATGGCGACGAGCTGGAAGGGCGGTACGCGGCCCGACATCGCCGTGAACAGCGCGAGCGTCGACCAGAGCAGGATCGCGCAGAAGCCGATGAGGGTCGCGGTGCGGGAGGTCATAGCAGCTCTGCGATGTCGGAATTTCGCGGCGATAGCAGGTTTCGCGGGGCTTGCCGATATTGGAGGCGGTCTTTCCGATTGACCTCCGTCGTCATTCTCGGGCGGAGCGAAGCGCCGACCCGAGAATCTCGAGACAGGCAGGTATCAGAACCTCCATCTGCACGAGATGCTCGGGTCAAGCCCGAGCATGACGGCCCCTATTGCGCCGCAGCACGGCTTCCGCGCGATGGGCGTCATGCTCCGGGCAGCGTTGACCGCGCGCGCAAGGCGGCTCATTCCCTGCTTTATGACCACGATCCCGATGCAATCCGTCGCCCGTCGTCCGCTGATGCCGGTTCTGGCCGCGCTGAGCCTGGCACATCTGCTGAACGACCTCGTTCAATCGATGATCCCGGCGCTCTATCCGCTGATCAAGGAGACGTATCAGCTCGATTTCGTGCAGATCGGCCTGATTACGCTCGCTTTCCAGGTGACGTCGTCGCTGCTGCAGCCGCTGCTCGGCTATGTCACCGACCGCCGGCCCTGGCCTTATGCGATGGTCGCCGGCATGTGCGCGACGCTGTCGGGGCTGCTGCTGCTCTCCTTTGCCCACAGCTACGGCGTCGTGCTGATCGGGGCCGCGATGATCGGACTCGGCTCCGCCGTGTTCCACCCCGAGGCGACGCGGATGGCACGCCATGCCGCGGCAGGGCGACAGGGGCTGGCGCAGGGCGTCTTCCAGGTCGGCGGCCATATCGGCTATGCCATCGGCCCGCTGCTGGCGGCGCTGATCGTCGTGCCGCGCGGACAGGAAAGCCTGTCCTGGTTCTCCGGCGTGGTGCTGGTGGCGATGCTGGTGATGGGCTGGCTCGGCTCGCGCTATTCGGCGATGCGCCGCGAGCAGAAAGCGTCCCCGGTGCATGCCGAGGAGGTCGCGAGCCATGGCTTGCCGCATGGGCGCGTGCTGCTGGCGATGGCGGTTCTGGTCGTCCTGCTGATCTCGAAGAACGGCTATACCGCCGCCTTCACCTCCTACTACACCTTCTACCTGATCGAGCGCTTCGGCGTCGAATTGCAGCTCTCGCAGATCATGCTGTTCCTCTATCTCGTCGTCGGCGCGCTCGGCGTCATCCTCGGCGGCATGATCGGCGACCGCATCGGCCGCGACCGGGTGATCTGGCTCTCGATCCTGGGCTCGCTGCCCTTCGCCCTGATGCTGCCCTATGCCGACCTGTTCTGGACCGGCGTGCTCAGCGTCATCATCAGCTTCGTCATGGCGAGCGCCTTTTCGGCGATCCTGATCTACGCGATCGACCTCGTGCCGCATCGCGTCGGACTGGTCGGCGGCCTGTTCTACGGGCTGTCCTTCGGGCTCGGCGGCATCGCGGCGGCAGGTATCGGCGCGCTCGCCGATCAGATCGGCATTATCCAGGTCTTCAAGATCTGCGCCTGGCTGCCGGCTGTAGGCCTGCTGACCTTCCTGCTGCCGAAGGGCGCGCGACAGAGTTGAGCCGGACCCTGTTGTCTTGAGACGGAACCTCTCCGTCATTCCGGGGCCGCCTGAAAGGCCGAGCCCGGAACCCAGAACCGATGCCGTCCATCATGAAGCGGTTCTTCCTGGCGCCTCTAACGATCGAGGACATCGGTTCTGGGTTCCGGGTTCAGGCCTGCGGCCTGTCCCGGAATGACGGCGAGGTTCCGTCTATAAGCAGCGCGTCCCAGGCCCTTCACCTCGCATTCTTCGAGGCCGCCGGCGATCACCGGCGGCCTCGACGCATTGAGCCCACATTCGGGCGCTAGCCCTCTCCGCTCTCCGGCCGAACGCTTTCGGCTGCTGCTGAGAGGTTGGCCGATGCTGGTTCAGATCGGAACGCTGATTGCCGCGACGAGTCTGGTGCAGCTCGCTAACGGCTTCTTCAACACCTTCCTGTCCTTGCGCCTGACGCTCGAGGATTTCGGCCCGGCCGCGACGGGCATCGTGCTCAGCGCCTATTTCGTCGGCTTCACCATCGGCGCCGTGTCGAGCGGCGGGGTGATCCAGCGCGTCGGGCATATCCGCGCCTACACGGCCTTCGCCGGGCTCGTCGTCGTCGCGACCGCGCTGATGCCGCTCTGGACCTCGGCGCTGGTCTGGGCTGCATGCCGGGCGGTGATCGGCATCGGCTGCGTGGGGCTGTTCGTGACGACGGAGAGCTGGCTCAATGCCAAGGCCGTGCCGGACCAGCGCGGCCGCGTCTTCTCCACCTATATGGTCGGGACGTTCCTGGCGCTCGCGATCGGCCAGCTCGCCGTCGCCCGGCTCTCGATCCAGTCCGCCGGCGCGTTCCAGATCATCATCGCGCTGTTCGCGCTGGCGCTGATCATGGTCAGCACGACGCGGGCGGAGGCGCCGGGCCTCGCGCCGGAGGCGACTTTGCGCTACGGCGAATTATCGCGCCAGGCGCCGCTCTCGGTCGTCGGCTGCGTGGTCAGCGGCGTCATCACCAGCGCCTTCTACGCGCTGGTGCCGGCCTGGATGCTCAGCAACGGCATTCCGCAGCAGACGATCGCTCTGTTCATGCTGGTCGCGGTGCTGGGCGGGCTCGCCTTCCAGGTGCCGGTCGGGCGCCTGTCGGATCGCAACGACCGCCGGCTCGTGCTCGCGGGCCTCGCGGTCGGCTATGCCGCGGCCGTGATCCTGCTGGTGGCGATGCCGCGCTCGCTGATGGCGGTGCTGCCGGTCGCGGCGCTGCTCGGCGGCTTCATGTCGACGCTCTATCCGGTCTGCGTCGCCCATGCGCTCGACCGGATGCCGGCGGACCGCGTGGTGGCGGTGAGCGGGCGCCTGATCCTGGTCAGCGGCTTCGGCTCGGCGCTCGGGCCCCTTGTCGGCGCCGGCATTATGGCGCGCTTCGACATCGACGGGCTGCTGTATTTCATGGCCGCGATCGCGATCGCATTGGCGGCGGTCGCCGGTCTGCGCATGCGCATGCGCGCGCCGCCGGACAAGGTCGAGCGGCCCTTCGAGGTCATCGATCCGATGAATCCGTCGATCTCGCAGGAGCCGGAGGCGACCGGGAGCGACGGCACGCCGCGCCCCGTCATGGCCTGAGCGGGGAAGGCCGCCGCCCCGCAGCGGGGCGGCGGATCCAGGCGATCAGGCCAGGTACTGGCCGCCATTGGCCGAGATGGTCGAGCCGGTGATGAAGCCCGCATCGTCGCTGGCCAGAAACACCACGGCCCGCGCGATTTCCGCGGGCTCGCCGAGGCGCCCGACCGGGATATGCGGCAGGATCGACTTCTCGATCACGGCCGGATCGATCGCCTTGACCATCTCGGTCGCGATGTAGCCGGGGCAGATCGCGTTCACCGTGATGCCGGCCCGCGCGCCCTCCTGTGCCAGCGCCTTGACGAAGCCGATGTCGCCGGCCTTGGCGGCGGAGTAGTTTACCTGGCCCATCTGGCCCTTCTGGCCGTTGATCGACGAGATGCAGATGACGCGGCCGAACTTGCGCGCGCGCATGCCTTCCCAGACCGGGCGGGTCATGTTGAAGAGCGAGTTGAGGTTGGTGTTGATGACCGCGTCCCACTGCTCCTTGGTCATCTTGTGGAACATGCCGTCGCGCGTGATGCCGGCGTTGTTGACGAGCACGTCGACCGGCCCAAGATCGGCCTCGACCTTGGCGATGCCGGCGACGCAGGATTCGTAGTCCGAGACGTCCCATTTATAGGTCTTGATGCCGGTCTCGGCGGTGAACTTGGCCGCGGCCTCGTCATTGCCGGCATAGCTCGCCGCGACGTTGTAGCCGGCCGCCTTGAGGCCCTTCGAGATCGCCTCGCCGATGCCCCGCGAGCCGCCCGTAACCAATGCCACCTTCGCCATAGACCTATCTCCCTCTGGATAATCCCTGCGGCTTGTCGCCGTTATTGTTCAGATAGTTTCAGTGTGGGCGAATAGGCTTCGTCCACGTCCTTGATGATGGCCTGGCCGCAGATGACGCGGCCTTGCGCCGCGTCGAAGGTGAGCGACGGCGGGCCGTAGAGCGACCAGCCGCGGCTCAGCGCCTCGCTGACCCGATGACAGAACGAGGCGTCATCGGGTCCGGTCAGGTAGCGATAGAGCGTGGTGCGCTTCGCCATCGGAGAGGCGCTTCCCTCAGCGCTCCACCGCCATGGCGACGCCCATGCCGCCGCCGATGCAGAGGGTGGCGAGACCCTTCTTGGCGTCGCGCTTGGCCATCTCGTGCAGCAGCGTGACCAGCACCCGGGCGCCCGAGGCGCCGATCGGGTGGCCGATCGCGATGGCGCCGCCGTTGACGTTGACGATGTCGGGGTTCCAGCCGAGGTCCTTGTTGACCGCCAGCGCCTGCGCGGCAAAGGCCTCGTTGGCCTCGACGAGATCGAGATCGCCGACCTTCCAGCCGGCCTTCTCAAGCGCCTTGCGGGTCGAGGGGATCGGGCCGGTGCCCATGATCGCCGGGTCGACGCCGGCCGTCGCCCAGGAGGCGATGCGGGCGAGCGGGGTCAGGCCGCGGCGGGCGGCTTCCTTGGCGGTCATGACGACGAGCGCGGCGGCGCCGTCATTCAGGCCCGAGGCATTGCCGGCGGTCACCGTGCCATCCTTGGAGAAGGCGGGGCGGAGCTTGGCCATGGCCTCGATCGTCGCGCCGTGGCGCGGATACTCGTCGCTGTCGACGATGATGTCGCCCTTGCGCGAGGCGATCGTCACCGGGACGATCTCGTCCTTGAAGCGGCCGGCCTTCTGCGCGGCCTCGGCCTTGTTCTGCGAGCCGACGGCGAAGCGGTCCTGCTCCTCGCGGCTGATCTGGTACTTGGTCGCGACGTTCTCGGCCGTCGTGCCCATGTGGTAGCCGTGGAAGGCGTCCCAGAGCCCGTCCTTGATCATGGTGTCGACGAACTTGGTGTCGCCCATCTTGGTGCCGTTGCGCAGATGCGAGGCATGCGGGGCGAGCGACATCGATTCCATGCCGCCGGCGACGATGATGTCGGCATCGCCATTGGCGATCTGCTGCAGGCCGATGGCGACGGTGCGCAGGCCCGAGCCGCAGAGCTGGTTGAGGCCCCAGGCGGTCTTCTCCTGCGGGATGCCGGCAGCCATGGCGGCCTGGCGGGCCGGGTTCTGGCCCTGGCCTGCGGCGAGCACCTGGCCCATGACCAGCTCGTCGACCTCGGCACCGTCGACCTTGGCGCGCCGCAGCGCTTCCTTGATGGCGATGGCGCCAAGCTCGTGGGCGGGAGTGTTGGCGAAGGCGCCGTTGAAGGCGCCAACCGCCGTGCGCGCTGCGCTGACGATCACGATATCCGAGTCTGCCATGAGAGAGGTCCTCGCTTTGTTGTTACTGCCGCCGCACCGCTCCCGCCGGTTCAGCCGCTCATCGCCACCTTCGAAGTCCGCCGCGACGCCGTCAAGACGGGCGGGCAGCGATTTCCGGGATTGAAGCGGGACACGGAGCTGTGGGCAACGCCGGAAGGCAGGGGCCGCATCTCAATTTCGACAGATTTTTGCACTGCGCGCTCAAAGAGCTTGCGGTGCAGCACCGAGAGGCTATCGTCATGACAGGGAGACCGCTCCGCCGAGCACGCCGGGATCACCAGTGGCCGCGGATCAACGTCAAGAAGGATCTGATGGCCACCGATAAAGAACCGACCGTCATCAAGAAATACGCCAACCGGCGTCTCTACCACACGGGCACCAGTTCCTACGTCACTCTCGAGGATCTCGCCGGCCTGGTACGTGGCGGCGAAGATTTCGTGGTCTACGACGCGAAGTCCGGAGAGGACATCACGCGCTCGGTGCTGGCACAGATCATCTTCGACGAGGAAGCAAAGGACGGCCAGAATCTGCTGCCGATCGCTTTCCTGCGCCAGCTCATCCGGTTCTACGGCGACAGCATGCAGGCGCTGGTGCCGCGATACCTCGAATTCTCTATGGAGAATTTGACCAAGGACCAGAACAAGTTCCGCGACCAGATGGCCAAGGCCTTCGGCGGCACGCCGTTCGGAGGCAACGCGCTCGACGCCATCCAGGCGCAGACGCGGGCGAACATGCAGATGTTCACCGAGGCCTTCCGGCTGTTCAACCCCTTCACGGCGGTGGCCCAGGCCCGGCAGGATGCGGCCGAAGGCACCAAGCCTGCGGCCCAGGCGGCGACCGGCGACCTCGGCGACCTCAAGCGCGAGCTCAACGAGATGCGCGAGCGCCTGGACAAGCTCTCCCGCTCGCGCTGAGCCGATCCCGGCGATTCCGAGCCGCGCCCTCGCAGGAGAGGGCGCGGCTTTTTCATTGGCTACCGGGGATCGAGGCGCTCCGTTGCAGCGGGGCCGAACTGCAAGCCGCCGGGACTGGTCCGGGGGCGGATCAATGGCCGGGAGCGAGCTTGGTCCCTTCCTTGTCATGCACAGCGAGACGCTCGACCATGGTTGCCGTAGCGTTGTTCATTCCGACGGTATCGACCGCGACGTCGTGGTGACGGAACTTCAGCACAACCCGATCGAGAGCGTGGATCGCGCTGATGTCCCAGAAATGCGCGGCGCTGAGATCGATCACGACGCGTCGGACCTCCTCCTGCCGAAAATCGAACGCCGAGTGGAAAGCCTCCGCCGTCGCGAAGAAGATCTGCCCCGTCACGCGATAGACCGTGGTGTCCCCTTGCCGATCGGCTTCGACGGCGAAGAAGCGCGTCACCTTATGGGCAAAGAACAGTCCGCTGAGGATCACGCCGAACAGAACGCCCTTCGCCAGATCATGTGTCCAGACGACGACGGCGACCGTGCCGAGCATGACGAAGCTGGAGCTCTTCGGATGCACCAGAAGAGACCGTAGGGATCGCCACTGGAACGTGTTGATCGAAACCATGACCATCACCGCGACGAGCGCCGCCATTGGAATCTGCGCGACATAGCGACCGAGCACGACGATCAGGAAGAGCAGGAAGGCGCCGGCCCACAGGGTCGAGAGCCGGCCACGCCCGCCGGACGAGACGTTGATGACCGACTGGCCGATCATGGCGCACCCCGCCATGCCTCCGAACAGACCGGCGACGATGTTCGCGGCGCCCTGTCCGGCGCATTCTCGGTTCTTGTCGGAGGTCGTGTCGGTCATCTCGTCAACGATCGCAGCCGTCATCAGGCTCTCCAGGAGACCGACCATAGCCAGGGTCAGCGCATAAGGCGTGATGATCTGAAGCGTCTCGACGGTGAGCGGCACCTGTGGGATTGCGAAGAATGGCAGTTCGCTGGGCAACGCGCCCATGTCGCCGACCGTGCGGATATCGAAGCCGAAATATATCGACACGGCGGTGAGCAGAACGATGGTCACCAGCGCGGATGGAACGGCTTTCGTGATCCGCGGCAGAAGATAGATCATCGCGAGGCCGATACCCGTCATCGCATAGACAGTCGGTCCTCGGCCGATCAGTTCCGGCATCTGCGCGAGGAAGATCAGGATCGCAAGCGCATTGACGAAGCCGGTCACGACCGAGCGCGAAACGAAGCGCATGAGGTTTCCGAGCTTCAGGACGCTGGCAACAATCTGAAAGAAGCCCGTCAGGATTGTTGCGGCGAAGAGGTACTGCACGCCGTGCTGCTTGACCAATGTGACCATGACCAGCGCCATGGCGCCGGTCGCGGCCGAGATCATCGCCGGCCGCCCACCCGCGAACGCCGAGACGACGGCGATGCAGAAGGAGGCGTAAAGACCGATCTTCGGATCGACCCCGGCGATGATCGAAAACGCGATCGCCTCGGGAATCAAAGCGAGCGCGACGACCGTACCGGCCAGCAGCTCACGCGTGACGTTGGGCGCCCATTCGTTGCGAAGATGAGAGATTGCCATAGTGAAGAATGAAGCCTTCGAGGCCCCGCCGGCAGGTGTGGCGGACGAGGCGCGCAAACTCGGAAGTCCGGCGGAGGCCGAGACCGAAACTGTCCGTGATTGCGTTGTCCGGCGGATCGGCGGCCGGAAGAGCCACCCGGGATTTCACCGGGTCCGAGTTTATGGCCCATCCTTTAAACCGTCTCGATATTGCGGCGCAACAGACATTGCAGGCAATACGCCCGCCAAAAGCGCCTCTGCGCACTCATCCGAGGTCTGTAACAGGCCTTGGGTGACGTAGCGATTCCGCTCCCGAACCGTGGATGTGTTAGACAATTCCGGCCAGCCACCGGGTATCGAGGGGAAACCGGACGAGGCGTATCCAAGAACAAGGTCATGAACGGGAGGACGAAGTGATGCGCATAGCGTGTATCGAGCTGGTCGCCGCCGCAGGGTTTCTGGCGCTCGCTGCCGGCGCAGCGCAAGCCCAGACAAGCGAGATGACTTTTTTCGTCACGAGCAGCGGCTCGGGGAAGGGGGCCGATCTGGGCGGCCTCGCAGGTGCGGATGCGATCTGCCAGCGCCTCGCCCAGGCCGTCGGTGCCGGCAGCAAGACCTGGCGGGCCTATATGTCGACGCAAGCGGCCGGCGGGGTGGCCGCCGTCAATGCGCGTGACCGTATCGGCGCCGGTCCGTGGCGAAATGCCAAGGGCGCCGTGATCGCCAGCAGTGTCGCCGATCTGCATGGCGCCGCAACCAATCTCACGAAGCAGACCGCGCTGAACGAGAAGGGCGAAACCGTCAAAGGCCGCGGCGACACGCCCAATGAGCACGATATGCTGACGGGCTCGCAAGCCGACGGCACCGCTTTCGGCCCAGGCGAGGACCGTACCTGCGGCAACTATACCAGAAGCGGCGCCGAGGGCGCGGTGATGCTCGGCCACCATGACCGCTCGGGCCTCGACGAAACGCCGCCCTCGAAATCCTGGAACATGTCCCATCTTTCGCGCGGCGGCTGCAGCCCGGATGCGCTGAAAAGCACGGGCAGCGCCGGGCTGTTTTACTGCTTTGCCGCCAATTGACGCGATCATCCGGAGGCGCTCGAAAGGCGCCTCCGGCCACCCGGAGCATGGCTGAAGGGGTGTTGAAGAGCTCCGCTGAGCACGGCTTGGCGAGACTTCTTCCTCCGTGTGGTCGCGCCGGCGCCGTATCAGCCGGTGGCCAGTCTCCGGCGCACATGCTGCGAAGGCGCATGCAGCTCGGCCCGGCCGACGAGGTGCCCCTGCAGATAGGTGACGCCCCAGTCGCGCAGCATGGCGGCCTGCATCTCGTCATCGACCCATTCCGCCACCGTCTCGACGCCGAGATGGCCGGCGAGGTCGATGAGCGTGCGGACATAGAAGCGGTCGTCGGTCGAACGCCGCAGATTCTGGGTGAAGGCGCCGTCGATCTTGAGGATGTCGATCGGGAAGGCGCGCAGATGGCGCAGCGAGGTGTGGCCGGCACCGAAATCGTCTATCGCGATGCGCGCGCCCTGTTCCTTGATGCGTCCGAGCAGCTTGCCCATCCGGGCCGGGTTCTCGATCGTCGCTGTCTCGGTGACCTCGACGATCAGGCGCGATGCCGCGTCTGTGGCCGCAGTGGTGCAGGCGACGAAGGCATCGAGCCATTCGGGGTCGGTGAGCGAGCGCGGCGAGACGTTGACGGACAGCACGAGGTCCGGGTCGTCCTGCAACATGTCCATGGCGAGCTCGAGCACGCGATGGTCGAACAGCCGCACGAGGCCGCGACGCTCCAGCATCGGAACCAGCTCGGCCGAGGCGAAATAAAGCCCGGTATCGCCCTGGCCGACCCGCATCAGCGCCTCGTGGAAGGCGGGCTCGCGTGAGCAGGTCCTGACGACGGGCTGGAGGGCGAGGCGCACCCGCCTCTCGTTCAGCGCCGCGATGGCCTGCACGTCGAAACCGACCTGATCGCCGGCCGTGTCGCGACGCGGGCGCGGCTTGGCCGTCACGGCGGTATCGATCGCGCCGGCGCGCGCCGTCGCGAGCGCTCCCTCGGCCGCGGCCAGCAGCGAGCCGCCATGGTTGCCCAGCTCGGGGGCGCTGGCGGCGCCGACGCGCAGCCGGACGAGCGCGATGCCGCGCGCGGTCTCGATCGCCGATTGGGCGACGATCTTGATGAAGCGGCGGGCCGCCGATTCGATCTGGTCCTGCGGGCAGCCGACGAGCAGGATGGCGAAGCTGTTGCCGGCATAGCGGACGAGATGGTCGCGTCGGCGCGTGACCGAGCGCAGCCGCTCATGCACGGTGCTGATGATCTCGTCGGTGGCCTCATGGCCGAAATCGTCGTTGAGGCGCGCGAGCTCGTCGATCGCCGCGACGAGCACGACGACCGGCCGCTCGGCCGGGAGGTGCTCCTTCAGCGCCGCATCGATGTGCTCCAGCAAGGCGGGGCGGTCGCAGAGCTCGTTGCCGAGCTGCTCCAGCTCGTCGGCCCTGGCGGCGCGCTCCAGCCTCACGACGCCGCGCGCGCTGGCCGGGCGGCCGTCGCTGCCGGTGAACCAGCGGCCGGTGTCCTCGGCCCACATCTTGCGGCCGGCGAGGTCGATGGCGTAGCGGGTCCGGTAGATCACGCCGTCGCCATGGTCGTGCTCGCTGGAGCCGAAGATCGCGTCATAGCGGCTCGGGCCGCTGCCCGGCTCGACCAGCCCGGCGAAGGCGAGGCCGCGCGCCAGCACCGTGGCCGGAATCGGACCCAGCACATCCGCGACATTCGGGCCCCAGCTCAGGGAGTCGCTCTGGACGTCCCAGCCGTAAACAACTTCACCGATCGAGGAGAGGATGCTGCGAGGATCAACCGGGCCGCCATTCCGGAAGCTGAAGATCGAGGGGGTGGGCATCGCTCGGCCTCGGAAAGACAGCCCACGCCGCGCCGTTCTGGTGCTTCGTCGCCCTGTCCGGATGATGGGAAGTGCTTCGAAACGATGCGGTCATTCCGATTAATGGGGCGTTAAGTCTGGCCAATGATTTGCAGCCTGAGCTCCGTCACAAGTTGTGTGTGCCGGAGTGATACATGGCAGAGGCCCGCGTTTGGCCGGAGCAGGGTGTGGTCAGCACCAACGCATCTGCGCTTGTGCTTTTGCAGGCCGCAGCGGCACGGGCCGAAATCGGCCCCTTCGCGCGCCGGGGGAAGGCGACGCCCCAATCGGCAGCGGGATGTTATCGGGCGGCGGCGCAGCTCGTGCCCGCACGCCGGATGCCGCGCCTACGCGCCTGACTCAGACTCGACAAGGCAAAGAAAAACCGGCCTCTCGGCCGGTTCACGTCTTCTGTCGGGGGAGCGGCATCGCTGCCGCACCCGGCCGGAACGCCTCAGGCGTCGGCCTTGACCTTCAGCACCTGGCGGCCGCGATACATGCCGCTCTTCAGGTCGACATGGTGCGGACGGCGCAGTTCGCCGGAGTTCTTGTCTTCGATATAGGTGGGCTGCTTCAGCGCGTCGGCCGAGCGGCGCATGCCACGCTTCGACGGCGACGTCTTTCTCTTCGGAACGGCCATTGTACTCTCCATCGTGCCGCCGTCCGAACGCGCAGGCTTGCCAAAGCCTCGCCTCCGCCACGGCGACGGATCAATCTCGTGAGGCGTTGCCCATACACGCTCGGGGCGCCGATGGCTAGTGCCGAATCCGGATTTCTCGCGATTACGGCCCGATCAGCCGGGTACGGCGCAGTCTCCCAGCGTGCCGAGCTGGCCGACCCGGCGCTGCGTGCGGGCAGCGGCGGACTGCAGGGCGCGATTCGGCTTCGCCGGGTCACGCAGAAGCGGGTTCGGCAGCGCGGCGGCGAGGCGCGCGGCCTCGGCCGTGGTCAGGCGCGCGGCCGGCTTGCCGAAATAGCGCTGCGCGGCGGCTTCCGCCCCGAACAGTCCTTCGCCCCATTCGGCGACGTTGAGATAGACCTCGATGACGCGTGGCTTGCCCCAGGCGAAATCGATCGCCATCGCCAGCGGGATTTCCAGCCCCTTGCGGATATAGGAGCGGCCGGGCCAGAGGAATACGTTCTTGGCCGTCTGCATGGTCAGCGTCGAGGCGCCGCGGCTGGGCCCGTCCTCGTCCTCCATAACAGCGTTGAGTTCGATCCAGTCGACGCCGCGATGGCTGCAGAAGCGCTGGTCTTCCGCGGCGATGACGGCGCGGATCAGATTCGGCGAGATCTGGGCCAGCGGCACCCATTCGCGCTCGACGGAGCGCAGCGTTAGCCAGCGGCCGAGCATCAGCGTCGAAGGCGCGGGCACGAAGCGATAGAGCACGATCGCAGCGATGAGGATCAGCAGCAGCCAGAAGGCGAACTTGAAGCAGAGGCCGAGAATCCTGCCCAGCACTTTGCTTCGTCCCCCTCGTCGATCGATCGGCGCAAGGCTCGATGTCCTGCGGCAAAGCCCTGCCGCCAAGCCCGCGCCAAGTCCTGCGGCATGCCCTGCGCCATGGTGGCGCAGCTTGACGATGCCGCCAGCGTCCGGCAAGGCCCCCGTCCCGGCAGCGAACGCGAGACCCGCGCATGAGTTCCGTCACATCACCGGCCAGCCATGGCGATCTCGACCTGCGCCTCGCGGATAATGCGGCGGCTGTCGAGACCCTGCTGGAGACGCTGCTCTCGGCCGAGCCGGCTGAAGGCGAGACCCTGCGCCCGCCGCGCCTCGTCGCGGCGATGCGGCACGGTGCGCTGGGCGGCGGCAAGCGCCTGCGACCCTTCCTGACGATCGAGACGGCGCGGCTGTTCGGCGTCGCCACGGAGCAGGCGCTCCGGGCGGGTGCGGCCGTCGAGCTGTTGCACTGCTATTCGCTCGTTCACGACGATCTGCCGGCGATGGATGACGACGACCTGCGGCGCGGCCGTCCGACGGTGCACAAGGCCTTCGACGAGGCGACGGCGATCCTTGCCGGCGACGCGCTGCTGACGCTGGCTTTCGCGGTTCTGGCGGATGAGGCGACGCATCGTTCCGGCGCGATCCGTGCCGCGCTGGTGAGCACGCTGGCGCGCGCATCCGGGCTCGGCGGCATGGTCGGGGGGCAGATGCTCGACCTCGCGGCCGAGGGGCGTTTCGAGGCGGAGAAGACTTCGCTGCCGGAGGCCGCCATCCGCCAGCTCCAGGCGATGAAGACCGGGGCTCTGCTGGCGGCGAGCGTCGAGATCGGCGCGCGGCTCGGCGGCGCCGATGCCGGTGCGCTGGCGGCGCTCGGCCGCTACGGCCGGGCGCTCGGCGCGACGTTCCAGGTCGCCGACGACATCCTCGACGTGGAATCCGACGCGGCCCGGATGGGCAAGGCGACCGCGAAGGACGAGGACAAGGGCAAGGGCACGCTGATCGGCGCGCTCGGCCTGGACGGTGCCAAGCGCGAGCGCGACCGGTTGAGCGACGCGGCGGTTGCGGCGCTCGTTGGCTTCGGGCCGGAGGCGGATGTGCTCAGGGCCGCGGCGCGGTTCGCGGCCGAGCGGAAGAGCTGAGCCCCTTATCGATTTCTTGCGGAAACACGGTGTCGTCCCGGACAAGCCGCGAAGCGGCGCCGATCCGGGATCCATCGTAGAGCCCCGGCGCCCTCCGATGGATCCCGGGGCAAGCCCGGGATGACGAGACGGTTCCGAGAGTAGTCAGAACGCCCTGGGGTGTTATGACAACCGGGGCGCGGAGGCCTTTACCGCCAGCGGCCGAAGGCGTCGGCCAGCGTCTGGCTGCCGGAGACGCCCTTCTCGAAGGTGATGATGCCGCGGCGCCCGGAGGTGAACAGCACGGGCACGTCGATCCAGCTCCGGTTGAGGATGAGATCGACGTTGCGATCGACCTCGACCGGCACGTTCGACAGCGCCGCGACGAAGAGATTGTCGCCGAGCGCGGAGTTGATCGCCGAGAGCGGCGCGCCGCGCTCGCCTTCCTCGGTCTTGAGCTGCGGCACGCCGACCTCCTTGATCGCCTGCGTCGCCGGGTCGCCGCTGCTGGTGAAGCGCAGGCCGATGATGTGCGAGGCGGGGAAGGCGGAATCGGTGTTGCGGCGGATGGTGAAATCGAGGTTCAGCCCGGCATCCGGGATCTCGACGGTCGCGCGCACGATCGTCTCGACGGGGCGGCCCTGGCCGGCGCTCTCGCTGTCGAGGCGCCAGAAGACGCGGCCGTTGACCGCCCTCGGCTGCTGCGGGTTCTCGGGCACCTCGGTGTAGAGGATGGCGCGCTGGGCGACGGCGATCTCGCCGCCGGGCTGCGGCACGGGGATACCCTGCGCGGCGCTCGGGGCATTGTTGCCGGGCCGGTTCTGTGCCGGGGCGCCAGCCTCGCCGACGCGGTCGGAGATCTTGCCGGCGTTGTCCGGCTGGGACGGCCGCGCCTGCTGCGCGGCGGTTTCGCCGTTGGTGCGGGGCGCGTCCTGCGGCTTCAGCTTGTGGACATAGATCGCGGTGGCCGCGATCGCGGCGACGGCGATCGCGACGACGCCTCCCACGACGGCCGAGCGGATATGGCCGGGTTTCACCCGCGATTCGCGCGGCGGCAGCACGCGCGGGCGGGCGATCTGCGGCTGGGCGGGCTCCGGAAGCGGTTCGCCCTCGTCCTGGCCGGTAGCCGCGGGCAGCGGCGCGAACTCCGGCTGCTTCTTCGGCTCGGGCGGCCGCGGCGGCTGCGGAACCGCCTCCACCGGGCGAATCACCGGGCCTTCGGCAGCAGGCGGCGCGGCGGGCGCCTCGTCGTGATCGGCTTCGATCCGGGCCACGGCCTCGTCGAGCGCCAGGCGCTCGCGCATGATCTCGGCCTCGCTTAGGGGCGGGTCGAGACCGCGCAATTGCGCAACGAGAGCCGCCCGCGCCCGATCGAAGATGGCGCGGCGCGCCTCGGGAGAGTTGTCGGGCAACCCGGCGACGGCTCGCGCCAGGATAGGATAGAAGTCGGCCATTGGCCTCACTTGTCGCTGATGGTGCCCTGCGTCAACCCTCGGAGGGCAGGCTTATCCCTCGAAAGGATTGTGGACCAGGATCGTGTCGTCGCGCTCCGGGCTGGTCGAGAGCACGGCGACGGTGGCGCCGATCAGCTCCTCGATGCGGCGGACGTACTTGATCGCCTGGGCCGGCAGGTCGGCCCAGGAGCGGGCGTTCGCCGTCGAGCCTTCCCAGCCCTCGATCGTCTCGTAGATCGGCTCGACGCGGGCCTGGTCGCTCTGCCCGGCCGGCAGATGCTCCAGCACCTGGCCGTCGAGCTTGTAGCCGACGCAGACCTTGATCTCCTTGAAGCCGTCGAGGATGTCGAGCTTGGTCAGCGCGATGCCATCGATGCCGGAGGTCTTCACCGTCTGGCGCACGAGGCAGGCGTCGAACCAGCCGCAGCGGCGCTTGCGGCCGGTGACGACGCCGAATTCCTTGCCCTTGGTGCCGATCAGCTCGCCGATCTCGTCGAAGAGCTCGGTCGGGAAGGGGCCTTCGCCGACGCGGGTCGTGTAGGCCTTGGCGATGCCGAGCACATAGCCGACGGCGGAGGGGCCGAGGCCGGAGCCGGTCGCGGCCTGGCCGGCGACGATGTTCGAGGAGGTGACGAAGGGATAGGTGCCGTGGTCGACATCGAGCAGCGCGCCCTGCGCGCCTTCGAACAGGATGCGCTTGCCGGCGCGGCGCTCGGCGTCGAGCAGCGCCCAGACCGTGTCGGCATAGGGCAGGATCTCGGGCGCGATGGTCTTGAGCTGGCCGAGCAGTTCCCCGGCGTCGACCTCGCCGATACCCAGCCCGCGGCGCAGCGCGTTGTGATGGGCCAGCAGGCGCTCGATCTTGGCCTCGAGCAGGGCTTCGTCCTTGAGGTCGATGACGCGGATGGCGCGGCGGCCGACCTTGTCCTCATAGGCCGGGCCGATGCCGCGCTTGGTCGTGCCGATCTTCATGCCGGCATTGGAGGTCTCGCGGAAATGGTCGAGCTCGCGATGCAGCGGCAGGATGAGCGTGGCGTTGTCGGCGATGCGGAGGTTGTCCGGCGTGATCGCGACGCCCTGGGTGCGCAGCTTGGCGATCTCCTCGACGAGGTGCCAGGGATCGACGACGACGCCGTTGCCGATGACCGAGAGCTTGCCTGGACGCACGATGCCCGAAGGCAGCAGCGAGAGCTTGTAGACGTTGCCGTCGATGACCAGCGTATGGCCGGCATTATGCCCGCCCTGGAACCTGACGACGACATCGGCCTGGCTCGACAGCCAGTCGACGATCTTGCCCTTGCCCTCGTCGCCCCACTGGGCGCCGACCACCACAACATTCGCCATGAGCGAGGTGTCCCTGCTTTACGTTCCGCGTTGCCCGTGCAAGCGGCCCGCGCAAATGCAAAACCCCGGCGCAAGGCCGGGGTTTCGGGGCAGGTCCTTGCAAGCCCTCATGGGCCAATGTGGTCCGAAGGTCAAGTTTTCCGACAGTCTCATTGCCAGGGTGAATGGCTCAGACCATCAGACCTCCCCGTCATTCCGGGGCGACCCGCAGGGTCGAGCCCGGAACCCAGAACCGACACGTCATATCGCTAAACGAGCCGGTCACATGTGCCTCATCAAGACGCAGCGTCGGTTCTGGATTCCGGGCTCATCGCTCCGCGATGCCCCGGGATGACGGCGCGGCGAATCCTCTCTCGTCGACCTCGAAGCTGCTTCGTAAACCATCTGAGCATGGCCGCTCTGCAGCATCTGCGCAGTAATGCTGCCGCAATCGGGCGTAAGGGCTAGAATGGCGGTTGGCGGCGGATGGCAGGGACCATGCATGCCGGCGCCGCAGGAGAGGGGAAACCATCGATCATGACCAAGCTCGACGACTGGCTCGACCGGCACCATGCCGCGTTCACGGCGATCCGCCGCGACATCCACGCCCATCCCGAACTCGGCCTGGAGGAGCACCGCACCGCCAAGCTCGTCGCCGATAGCTTGCGCGAATGGGGTGTCGAGGTCACCGAGAATGTCGGCCAGACCGGCGTTGTCGGCGTCATCCGCGGCAGCCGGCCCGGCCCGCGCGCTATCGGCCTGCGCGCCGACATGGACTGTCTCGCACTGGAAGAGACGACCAACCTGCCCTATTCCTCGCGTACCCCCGGCCGGATGCATGCCTGCGGCCATGACGGGCACACCACCATGCTGCTCGCCGCGGCGCGCTACCTCGCCGAGAACCGGGATTTCGCCGGCACGGTCAACCTGATCTTCCAGCCGGCCGAGGAAGGCCGCGGCGGCGCCAACGCCATGCTGGCGGACGGGCTGTTCGAGCGCTTCCCCTGCGACGCGATCTACGGGCTTCACAACACGCCGGGCATGCCGACCTCCAGCTTCGGCACCACGGTCGGCCCGTTCCTCGCCGCGGCGGATTCCTGGAAGGTCACCTTCCACGGCGTCGGCGGGCATGGCGGCTCGCAGCCGCATCGCTCCACCGACATCACCTATGCGCAGGCGCATTTCGTGCTCGGCCTGCAGGGCATCATCGGCCGCAACGTCGCCCCGCTCGACACGGCGGTGATCAGCGTCGGCTACATCCATGGCGGCGACGTCGACGCCTCGAACGTCATTCCCTCCGAGCTCGTCATCGGCGGCACGGCGCGGACCTACTCGCAGGAGGTGCGCGACACGGTCGAACGGCGCATCGCCGAGCTTGCGGCGGCGACGGCACTGGCCTGGGGCTGCCAGGCGGAAGCCTATTATCATCGTGGCACCAGCCCGCTCGTGAACGAGGCCGAGCAGGTCAAGGTCGCGGTCGCGGCGGCCAGCGCGGCGGTCGGGCCCGAGCATGTCAACGGCCAGCTCCGGCCGGGTACGGGCGGCGAGGACTTCGCCGAGATGATGCTGGTGCGCCCAGGCGCTTTCATGCGGATCGGCAACGGCGTCAATCCAGACGGCTCCTTCGTCGGCCTGCACACGCCGCTCTACGATTTCAACGACGAGATCATCCCGGCCGGCGCGCGCTACTGGGTCGGCCTCGTCGAGCAGGAGCTCGGCCAGGGCTGGCAGGCGATCGCCGCCGAGTGAGAATTGCCTGGCGGCCGGTGTCGTACGATGCCGGCCGCAAGCTTGCAGGGGTGCCCGTCGTTTCCAGCGGTTGCGCCATCGGCGGAACGGACCTAGGCGGCATGCTCAGCCGCGGAGCCATGCCATGAAGACCCTCGCCATCTCGACCCTGACGATCTGCGGCATCGACGAGCTGCCCGGCAACAGCGCGCGCGAGGTGACGCATGTGCTCTCGGTGCTCGATCCCGACCGGGCCGAGCTCGATGCTTTCGGCGCCTATGGCGAGCACCACCGCGTCACGCTGCGCTTCCACGACATCATCGATCCCCGGCCCGGCCAGATCATGCCCGCACCCGAGCATGTCGGGGAGATCCTGCGCTTCGGCGAGGGGCTGCAGGAGACGGCCGCCGCCCGCGTGAAGGGGCATCTGCTGGTCCACTGCCATATGGGCATTTCGCGCTCGACAGCGGCGATGCTGACGCTGATGGCACAGGCCGATCCGACCGAAGGCGAGGATGCGCTGTTCGCAAGGCTGCGCGAAATCCGCCCGCAGTCCTGGCCGAATTCGGTGATGATCGGCTTCGCCGACGCGCAACTCGGCCGGCAGGGACAGCTGACCGCGGCGCTCGGGCGGCACTACGCCCACCAGATCGAGGCGCAGCCCAAATTCCGCACCTGGATGAACGATCTCGGCCGCAGGCGCGAGGTCGAGATGGCGGTCTGAGGTCGCCCGCGGGTAAGGGAGGCGCCGTCATGCCCGGGCTTGACCCGAGCATCTCATGACGTGAGGGCTCCAGAGCCTCTTCCTGCAAGAGATTCTCGGGTCTGCGCGGAGTTTATCCTTGGGCCGATCGAAGATCGGACCCGAGGGCTTCGCCCGAGAATGACGATGGAGGCCCGGCGCCCTTTCAATTCATCGGGCGCGCCACGGGCTCCGGTCCCGGCATGGGCTGCTGCTCGTAGGACAGCTCGCGGTCGCCCGGCCATTTGATGCGATAGGTCAGCTTGATCTCCTTCTCGGAGGCGGGCTGCAGATCGAAGGTCCAGGACGAGACGCCGCGGCGATCGCCGACCTGCTTTTCGGTCGGCGGGGTCGTGAGGGCGGCGATGGTCTCGACCGTGATCGCGCTGCTCTCCGAGAAGGGGATGCGCTCGAGCACCGTGATCTTCACCGGCTTGCTGTGCAGGCTCTTCACCACGGTGCGGAATTCGCGCTGGTCCGTGCGGGTCTGGCCGAGCCAGCTCGGCTCGTTCTCGCGCCGCTTCACCGGGGCGTAGCTGACCTTGATCCGGTCGTCGGCGCCGAAGCCGAGCTCGACCTTGTCGCCCGGGGCGACGAGCCCGAACTGTCCCATGCCGACATAGGTGCCGTCGCGATGCAGCGCGACGCGGCCGGGCAGGAGCGGTACCTCCTCCTCATGGGTGAAGCCGGCTTCCAGATAGGCCTTCAGCTCCAGCTCCGGGACGGTGCGGGCGGCGAGCGTCGCGTCCGCCCTGCGCTGCGTCAGAACTACCGTCTTCGCGGCGCCGTCCTGCGGGACGCTGGCGCGGCCCGGCACCTGGAAATTCGCCTGATAGGCGCCGGCCTCGATCGTCGCGACCTGAGCATCGGCGGCGACCCTCAACTCATCGCGCGAAACTCCACCGCTGAAACGGAAATTTGATGGGGGCGCGGGGGCGGCAGCAGGAGCTGCCCGCTCCGTTTCCTGCTTGCGGGCTTGCGCCATGGCGCGCGCCCGTGCCTCGGCAATGATCTGCGGCTCGAAGAAGGCGACCTGCACGGGCGCGAGATCGGGAGCGCGGGTGCCGCCGGCCGCGCGCGTGGTCGAGAGCGTCAGCGCCACATCGTCCCAGGCCTCGCCGCTGCGCTGGCGGATCTCGGCGCGCCGCGTCAGGGCGATCTCCGGCTTCTCGCCCGTCGTCGTCAGCCTTGCCTCGTAGGTCGGCGTCCAGTTCGCGCCAGTGACGCGGTAGCTCACGGTGAATTCGGCCGCGACGGGCTGCGGCGCCTCGACCGCGATGGCGACGTCGCGCTTGGGCGCACCCGGCTTGCCGCCTTGCGGACGGGCGCGTTCGAGGGAGGCGATCTCGGCCTCGACGTCGGACAGGCGGTTGCGCACGCCGCGCAGCTCGTCCTGGACCTTGACCAGCGCGGTGCCGATCGCCTCGAACACGGCCGGCCAGTCGGTTACGGGCAGGGCCTTGCCGTCGGGGCCGAGCTTGTCGGGGCCGGTCTGGGCGAAGCGCTCGATGGTGGCGCGCTTGGCCTCGTTCGCGGCGATCTGGCCGGTGAGCCTGTCCTTGTCGTCGCGCAGCGCCTTCAGCTTGTCCTCCAGCACCGTGTCGAGCACAGGCCTGGCGTCGCCCGGCGTGACGCGGACATCGACGGCACCGACCGAGAAGGCGGCGTCGCCCTTGCCCTCGACGCGGATGGAAGCGGGATCGATGGTCGCCGGCAGGCCGCGCAGCACGACCTGCGAGACGCCCTGCAGCAGCTCGGCCTTGCCGAGCCGCGTCACCACGGCGCCGTCGGGATACACCGTGACGCGGTCGATCCGGCTCGACAGCTCGGTCTCGGCGGCGCTGGCGAGGCCGGGCGCGAGAATCAGGGCAGCGGCAATATGGCTTCTCATCAAAATCGTCCCCTCCGGATCGCAATCACGAGGCCGTGATAGGCGTGGTCGAATTCGGCACGCCCAAGGCGGAATTGGGCCGGAATGCGGATAGGACGAGCGGGCGGGGAGAGCGTCCTGTGTTTGCAGGAGGGGCCCGGTCTTGGCGTGGCGCCGGCTAGTGGCCGGGATGCAGCGCGTCGTTCAGGTAGATGCAGGCGAGCACGGTGAAGACATAGGCCTGCAGCACCGCGACCAGGAACTCGAAGGCCGTCAGCGCCACGGTCATCAGCAGCGGCAGCGGCGCCAGCAGCCCGTAACCGAAGCCGGCTGCGAGCAAGGCCGCGACGAAGCTGCCGAAGACCTTGAGCGCGATATGGCCGCCGAGCAGGTTGGCGAAGAGGCGCAGGCTCAGGCTGATCGGCCGCGACAGGAAGGAGACGATCTCGATCACGGTGATGAAGGGCAGAAGCCAGCCCGGCACGTCGGAGGGCACGAACAGCCGCAGGAAGCGCAGGCCATGGCGGCAGGCGCCGTACCCGACAACAGTCGCCATCACCAGCATGGCGAGCGCGAAGGTCACGACGATGTGGCTGGTGACGGTGAAGGCGCCGGGGACCATGCCGAACAGGTTGAGCACCAGCACGAACATGAAGAGCGAGAAGATCAGCGGCAGGAAGCGCATGCCCTCGCGGCCGGTCGCGTCGGTTAGCGTCCGCGCGACGAATTCGTAGAGCATCTCGGCGAGCGCCTGGGCCCGGCCGGGGATCAGCGCGCGCGAGCGAGTGGCAAGGATCAGCCCGCCGCCGATCGTGACTGTCGCGAGCGCCATCATCAGCGCCGCGTTGGTGAAGCCGAGGTCGGTCCCGCCGAGGCGTAGGGGGATGAGGGTCTTGACGATGAACTGGTCGCTGGGATTGGCCAAGGCTGGGCCTCCGCTGCACGAGGTTGCGCGACGGCGCGGACAAATCCGTGCCGTGGGGCCGTCCCCGATGTGAGCGAAGGCCAGGGGTCGTCCCGAGGCCGGGCCTGCTTAGAAAGCGGACCCTGGTTTGGCAAGCGCCATCAGCTCGCCGAGAGCTTCATCATGACGAGGCCGGAGACGATGAGCGCGGCCGCGGCGATGCGCATCGGCGTCAGCGCCTCGCCGAGCACGGTGACGCCGACGAGGAAGGCGCCGACCGCGCCGATGCCGGTCCAGATCGTGTAGGCGGTGCCGAGCGGCAAGGAGCGCATCGCCAGCGAGAGCAGGGCGAAGCTGCCGATCATGGTGACGATGGTGATCGCCGCCGGCCCCGGACGGGAGAAGCCGTCCGACTGCTTCATCGTGTAGGCCCAGACGATTTCGAGAATGCCGGCAGACAAAAGATAGAGCCACGCCATAGCGGTCCCCCATGAGTTGCCGGGTCGTCCCGGCACATCGCCCAGGTTGGGGGAGGTCGTGGCCTCGCTGGCGCTGATCTAGCCAGCGCGGATGGGGATGGCAAGGCTGGAGCAGGCTGCGCCCTGCCAGGAGCGCGGGTCATCCCGGCCGGAGCGAAGCGGAGAGCCGGGATCCATGCCTGAACCTCGACCGGAAGCGCTCCGGCATGGATCCCGGGTCAAGCCCGGGATGACGGCGCGGTCATGTGGCATCCTTCCGGAAGAGATCCCCGGGACGATGCCCGCGGGATGTTGGCACCCAGCGTTCAGGCCCTACCGCGCTCGCTCGCATGCGGCTTGATGCGATGCTCGACGAAGTTGCGCAGCTCGGTGACGCGGCGCTCGGTGTCGAGCACCTCGCGGTCGAGGCCATGCGCCCAGGCGAGGTCCTGCCGCTGCGGCTCGGCGTCGAGCGTGCGCAAATCGCCGAGCCAGCTCTGCGTCGAGGCCTCGTCGCGCCGGAAGCCTTCCTCGATCAGGAGCGGCACCATGCGCCCGAGGATCGAGGCGACCTGCTTCAGCGGGAATTCGGGGTGGTACTGCACGCCCCAGAAGGTGCCGCCGCCATGCCTGATCTCGGCGGCCTGGACCTGGCTGTAGGCGTTGGAAGCGAGGATCGTCGTGCCATGCGCGGGCAGGGCGATGGTGTCGAGATGAATCGCCGGGGCGTCGAAGGCGGCAGGCCTGCTTTCGAGCAGCTTGTGGTTCCGGCCCGCTTCTGTGGGCGTGATCCGCCGGGCGAAGCCGACCTCGCGGCCCTTCGGGTTGGCGGTGACGGTGCCGCCCGCCGCGACCGAGCCGATCTGGATGCCCCAGCAGGAGCCGAAGCAGGGCGTGCCGCTGGCATAGATCGACCGCATCAGTTCGACTTGCCGCGTCACCGCCGGCTCGGTCTCGTAGATGTGGAGGGCCGAGCCGGTCAGGAAGACGCCGTCATAGGATTCGAGCCCCGCGCCGTCAGGCAGGTTGGCGCCCTCGTCGGCCGGCAGGCAGATGTCGGAGACGATGCCGGGTGCGATCGCCGCGATCTCGGCGGCATAGGCTTCGCCATAGGCCATGCCGTAAGCCTCCCGCAGCCCTTCTCGATGCTCGCGCGTGTTGCCGTCGACGAAAAGCAGGCGGAGCGGGCGGGAATTGGTTTTGATCATCGAGAAATGTCCGCAGGGATGCGCAGGGCGACGGTCAGGCTTGCGCCGCATCTCATATGAGACCGGGCTCGCGCAAGGGTATTGCAAGAGCCCTTTCCCGGAACAGGGCGGAATCGTGCACCCTTCCCCGACCTGGCTGCAACGCGCCTGGGCCAATGCCTATCTGTTGATGATCCTGACGACGCTGATGTGGGCCGGCAATGCCGTGGCGAGCCGGCTCGCCGTCGGCAACATCTCGCCGATGGCGCTGACCTCGTTCCGCTGGATCGCGGTCTGCGCGATCATGCCGTTCCTGCTGCGCCATCAGATCCGGGCCTATTGGCCGGTGCTGCTGGCGCGCTGGCGCTTCGTCGCCCTGCTCGGCATCCTCGGTTTCACCGCCTTCAACACGCTGATGTATCTCGCCGCCTATTCGACCTCGGCGATCAATATCGGCATCCTGCAGGGCTCGATCCCGGTCTTCGTGCTGGTCGGGGCCTTCCTGGCCTATCGCACGCCGATCGGCACCATGCAGGCGCTCGGCGTCGCGGTCACGCTGCTCGGCGTCGCCGTCACGGCGAGCCGCGGCGACATCCATGTCCTGACCGGTTTTCGCTTCGCTGCCGGCGACCTGCTGATGATCCTCGCCTGCGTGCTTTATGCCGGCTACACCGTCGCCATCCGCAACCGGCCGGCGATGCCGGGGCTGGTCTTCTTCGCGGCGGTCGCCTGCTTTGCCTGCCTTGTTTCGCTGCCGCTGCTCGTCGGCGAGATCGCGCTCGGCAAATTCCACGCCCCGACCGCGACGGGCTGGGGCATCCTGGCCTTCACGGTGATCGGGCCTTCGCTGCTGTCGCAGCTGTTCTTCATGCGCGCCATCGAGATCATCGGGCCCGGCCGGGCCGGCGTCTTCGTCAATCTCGTGCCGGTCTTCGCGCCGATCCTGGCCGTGCTGATCATCGGCGAGCCCTTCGGCCTCTACCACGCGCTCGCGCTCGCTTTGGTGCTCGGTGGCATCTTCATCGCCGAGCGGCTGGGGCGGTAGGGAAGTTCTTTCGTCGACAACTGCCGACATTCTCGGGCGAAGCGGAGCGAAGACCCGAGAATCTCAGGACGAGAAGGCACTGGTTTCCGAGATGCTCGGGTCAAGCCCGAGCATGACGTCAGGGTATGCGCTGCCCTTGTCAGCGCAGCGCCGAAACCGCGAGCCGCGCCACGTCCGCCAGAGCCGCTTCCCGCTCCTTGGCATCAGCGCGCGAGCCGGCGAGGTAGACCACGATGGCGAAGCGCCGGCCGTCCGGCAGCGTCGCGATGCCGATGTCGTTGGTGGCGTGGTTGATGCCGTCGACCGTCAGGCCGAGACCCGTGCGATGGGCGAGGCGCGAGCCCGCAGGCAGGCCGGCCTTGATCCGGTCGGCGCCGATCTTGCTCTCGGAGATCACCTTCTCGAGGAAGGCGGCATGGGCCGGCTGGCGCAGCCAGTTGCCCTTGGCAAAGGCCTCGAGGAAGAGGGCGCTCGCCTCGGGCGTCGCGGCGTCGCGCTTGTCCTTCAAGGCGGCCGAGAGCGCGGCGGTGCGCGGCTGGGGGTTCATTGCCTTCAGCTCGGCGCGGAAGCGCTGCTCATCGACCGTCTCGCCCCAGGCGAAGCCGCGCAGCCCATAGATCTCCGGCTGGAACTGGCGCTCGTAGCGGTCGACCGAGATGCCGGTGATGCCGCCGTCGCGCAGCATCTTCGTCACCACCTGCGGCCCGCCGATCTCCCGCATCAGCAGGTCGGCGGCAGTGTTGTCGCTCTCGCCGGCGGCGAGGCGGATCAGCTCGCTGAGCGGGTAGTCGTTGCGCTCGCCCTTGAAGGCTTTGACCAGCGGGCTGCGGAACAGCGAGAAATCCTTGCGCGTGACGGTGATCGGCTGGTCGAACTTGAACTTGCCGGCCTCCACTTGCTGCAGCACGGCGACGGCGAGCGGCAGCTTGAACACGCTCTGCATCGGGAAGGTCTCGGCGCCGCGATGCGACCACTGCTTGCGGTCCTTGAGGTCGATGAGGGCGACGCCGAGCCGGCCCTTCGACTGCTGTTCGATCGTGACGATCTCCTTGTCGAGCCTGGCCCGGTCCCAATCGGCGAGGGCAGGCAGGGCGACGAGGCAGGCGAGGGCCGTGGCGGCAAGGCGAAGGCGGGCAGGCATGGGCGATCCTCTGTGATGGCGCCCAACACAAGGGAGGGGACATTGAGGCATGGTTGCGGCAGCAGCCCGGCGACACCGGGCAGGCTCACGCCATCAGCGGCGGCAGGGCCTTCGCCAGCTCGTCGACGGCGACGCGGACCTTGAGCGGCAGCAGCGGGCTTTGCGGCCAGAGCGCATAGCCGTCATAGAGGAAGGGCGGCTGGTCGGGCAGGACGACGGCCAATTCGCCCGAGCGCAAGCGGTCGCGGATCAGCCAGGCCGGCAGCCATGACAGCCCCAGCCCGGCGACGGCGGCATCGGCCATCGCGTCGAGATCGTCGAAGCGCAGCCGCCCGGATGGCGCGATCTCCAGCGGCAGCAGGCCGGCCTGCGGAAACTGCCAGGGCCGGACCCAGCCGGCACGGCCATAGAGAATGGCCTGATGCTGCGCGAGATCGTCCAGTCCCGTAGGCGTGCCGTGACGTTCGAGATAGGCCGGGGCGGCGCAGAGCAGCATCGGCTGGCGGGCGATGCGCCTGGCGACGATACCGGAGCGATCCTCCAGCGTGCCGGTGCGGATGGCGAGATCATAGCCCTGCTGCACCAGATCGGCGATCGGGTCGCCGAAGGAGAGTTCCAGTTCGAGGCGCGGATAGCGCTGAGCCAGCCCGAACAGCACCGGCGCGACGCAACGCCGGCCGAAATGCGCCGGCATCGTCACGCGCAATCGTCCGCTCGGCTCGCCGAGATGGTCGCCGGCGAGGGCTTCGGCTGCTGCCGTCTCGGTCAGGATGGTGCGGCAGCGATCGTAATAGGCGCGGCCGACATCCGTCAGGCTCTGACGGCGCGTCGTCCGGTTCAGAAGCCGCGCACCCAGCCGCTCCTCCAGGAAGCGGACATGCTTGCCGACCATCGGCGCGGAGAGATCGAGCGTTTCGGCCGCCGCCGCAAACGAGCCGAGATCGACCGCCCGGACGAAGACTTCCATACTGGTGAGGCGATCCATTTTCGGAACCAATGGTTTCTGATCTGCAAAGCACACGCGACTTTATCGTTGGGCTGGTGGCGCAGACAATCGCTTCATTCGAAATCGTTTGGAATGAAGTCATGGCAAGAATTGTTCGTTTCTCGGAGCTGGGCGGGCCGGAGGTGCTGCGGATCGAGGAGGTCGAGGTGCTGCCGCCGGGGCCGGGCGAGGTTCGCATCGCGACGAAGGCGCTCGGCCTCAACCGGGCGGAGGCGCTGCTCCGGCGTGGCAGCTATATCGAGACAGCGACGCTGCCCTCGGGGCTCGGGCTGGAAGCGGCCGGGATCGTCGAAAGCGTCGGAGACGGCGTCGAGGGATTGAAGCCGGGCGATGCGGTCAGCCTCATCCCGCCGCGTTCGATGCTGCGCTGGCCCGTCCATGGCGAGCTGATCCGCGTGCCGGCGGAACTGGCGGTGAAACATCCGCCCGATCTCGGCTGGGAGGGTGCTGCGGCGCTGTGGATGGCCTTCCTCACCGCCTATGGCGCGCTGGTCGATCTGGCTGGCCTGAAGGCCGACGAGGCCGTGGCGATCACGGCGGCGTCGAGCAGCGTCGGCCTCGCCGCGATCCAGATCGCCAATCGCATCGGCGCGCTGCCGGTTGCCGTGACGCGCTCCGCGGCCAAGCGCGAGGCGCTGATGGCCCATGGAGCGGCGGCCGTGGTGCTATCGGAAGGCGAGGGGCTGGCGGAACGGCTGGAGGCTGCGGCGGGTGGTTCTGGTCTCCGCGTCGTCCTCGATGCCGTCGGCGGGCCGATCTTGGAGCCCCTGACGGCGGCGATGGCGCCGGGCGGCATCCTCGTCGAGTACGGGGGCCTGAGCCCTCTGCCGACGCCGTTCCCGCTGCCGGCCGTGCTGGGCAAGAGCCTGACCTTGCGCGGCTATCTCGTCCACGAGATCACGCGCGACCCGGCGAAGCTCGCCGCGGCGAAGGCCTTCATCCTCGCCGGCGTGGCGGAGGGGGCGTTCAAGCCGGTGATCGCGCGCAGCTTCCCGCTCGACGAGATCGCCGCGGCGCATCGCTATCTCGAGTCGAACGAGCAGTTCGGGAAGATCGTGGTGACGGTCTGAGCCTAGGCGTCCGGCGCGTCGTCGCAGAGCGCGAGCTCGACCGGGCAGTTCTCGATGCCGAAGCATTCCGGCAGGAGCTGCTTCAGCCGCTCGCGTAGGGCGTCGAGCGACTCGGCCTCGGTGACGATGCCGAGCTCGCCGGTGTCCATGGCGTACCAGAGGCCCGCCGCCTCGTCGCGGCGGACCTCGAAGCGGATCGGCTCCATAGCATCGGACCGAAAAGTGGAATCCACTTTTCGGATCAATCCGATGCGATGACAAAAAGCGTGGATCACCGTTATCGCGTCCTATCGGACGCGCGGCGATCCAGCGCCGCCTCCTGGCGGGAGGCGACGATGGCGCGCAGGGGGTTGAGCACGATCAGAACCTGAGTCGACGAGCGCGCTTGACCATCGGGATCTCGTGGATCTTCGCGAGCAGCTCGTCCGAGATCGGCTCGTCGACGGCGACATAGCAGATCGCGTCTCCGCCCGGCTTGTCGCGGCCGAGCGAGAAGGTCGCGACATTGACGCCGGCGCCGCCGAGCAGCGAGCCGAACTGGCCGATGAAGCCTGGCTTGTCGGCGTTGCGGACATAGAGCATGTGCGGCGCGAACTCGGCATCGACCTGGATGTCGCGGATCTCGACGATGCGCGGCTTGCCGTCCTGGAACACCGTGCCCGAGGCGTGGCGCGGCATGTCCTCGGCCTCGACGACGATGCGGATGACGCTTTCGAGATTGCCGGCGACCTCGCGGGTCAATTCCTCGACGACGATGCCCTTTTCCTTGGCGATCATCGCGGCGTTGACCATGTTGATCTCGGGCAGGAAGGGCCTGAGCACGCCGGTGATCGCGGCGGCCGAGATCGCCTTGAGGTTGAGGTCCGCGACGGCGCCCTCATACTCGATGCGGATGCCCTTGACCGCCGCCTCGGTGAGCTGGCCGAGGAAGGAGCCGAGCTTTTCCGCCAGCGCCACGAACGGCTTGATGCGAGGGGCTTCCTCGGCCGAGATCGAGGGGAAGTTGACCGCGTTGGTGATCGCGCCCTTCAGCAGATAGTCGCTCATCTGCTCGGCGACCTGCAGGGCGACGTTCTCCTGCGCCTCGTTGGTGCTAGCGCCGAGATGCGGCGTGCAGACGACGTTGTCGAGGCCGAAGAGCGGGTTCTGCTCCGCCGGCTCCTGCGAGAACACGTCGAAGGCCGCGCCCGCGACATGGCCGGACTTGATGAGGTCGGCAAGAGCCTGCTCGTCGACGAGGCCGCCGCGGGCGCAGTTAATGATGCGCACGCCCTTCTTGGTCTTGGCGAGGTTCTCGGCCGAGAGGATGTTCTTCGTCTTCTCGGTCATCGGGACGTGCAGCGTGATGAAATCGGCGCGCTTCAGCAGGTCCTCGAGCTCGACCTTCTCGACGCCCAAAGCGACGGCCCGCTCCGGCGAGAGATAGGGGTCATAGGCGATGACGCGCATCTTCAGGCCGATGGCGCGCTCGGCGACGATCGAGCCGATATTGCCGGCGCCGATCAGGCCCAGCGTCTTCGCCGTGATCTCGACGCCCATGAAGCGGTTCTTCTCCCACTTCCCGGCCTGGGTCGAGATATCCGCCGAGGGGATCTGGCGGGCGAGCGCGAACATCATCGCGATGGCGTGCTCGGCGGTGGTGATCGAATTGCCGAAGGGCGTGTTCATCACGATGATGCCGCGCGCGGTGGCGGCGGGGATCTCGACATTGTCGACGCCGATGCCGGCGCGGCCGATCACCTTCAGGTTCTTCGCCTGCTCGAGCAGCTTGGCGGTCGCCTTGGTGGCCGAGCGGATGGCGAGGCCGTCATAGTCGCCGATGATCGCTGCGAGCTTGTCCTTGTCCTTGCCGAGATTGGGATCGAACGTCACCTCGATACCGCGATCCTTGAAAATCTGCACGGCGGCAGGCGAGAGGGCGTCGGAGATGAGGACTTTGGGGGCTGTCATGAGGATGGCTCCGGCGGCGCGGCGCTGCACGGGGAGCGTTCGGCGCGTGAAAGGGGAGGGGCTGCTTCCCTTCTCCCCTCGGGGGAGAAGGTGGCTCGGCGCAGCCGAGACGGATGAGGGCTGCGCGGGTCGGAAACGTTGGCGGGAGGAGGGCTAACGATCAACGTCGCGCTGCCCTCACCCCGACCCTCTCCCCCAAGGGGAGAGGGAGAGCGTCGCGGACGGCCTGATCAGGCCGCCTTCTTGCTCAAGCCCGCCTTGGCCTCGGCGAAGGCGTATTCGATCCAGGGCAGCAGCGCCTTGACGTCGCGCGCCTGCACGGTCGCGCCGCACCAGATGCGCAGGCCGGGAGGGGCGTCGCGGTAGTGGCCGAGGTCGTAGCCGGCGCCGGCCTTCTCGATGATCGACACCACCTGCTTGGCGAAGGCCGCCTGCGCATCCGCCGGCAGCGCGGTCACGGCCGGGTCGGTGAACTTGAGGCAGACCGAGGTGTTGGAGCGGGTCTTCGGCTTCACGGCCAGGAAGTCGATCCAGTCGTTCTCGCGCACGAACTTGGCGATGACGCGGGCGTTGGCATCGGCGCGCTTCACCAGCCCGTCGAGCCCGCCGACCTTCTTCGCCCAGTTCAGCGCATCGAGATAATCCTCGACCGCGAGCATGGACGGCGTGTTGATCGTCTCGCCGGAGAAGATGCCCTCGATCAGCTTGCCGCCCGAGGTCATGCGGAAGATCTTCGGCAGCGGCCAGGCCGGCTTGTAGGTCGTGAGCCGCTCGACCGCGCGGGGCGAGAGCACGATCATGCCATGCGCGGCCTCGCCGCCGAGCACCTTCTGCCAGGAGAAGGTGGTGACATCGAGCTTTTGCCAGTCGAGGCGCTGGGCGAAGGCGGCGGAGGTGGCGTCGCAGATGGTCAGCCCCTCGCGGTCATCGGCGATCCAGCCGGCATCGACGACGCGCACGCCGGAGGTGGTGCCGTTCCAGGTGAAGACGACGTCGCGGTTCCTGGTGTCGACCTTTCGCAGGTTCGGCAGTTCGCCATAGGGGGCGTCGAAGGTGCGGACGTCGGAAAGCTTCAGCTGCTTGACGACATCGGTGACCCAGCCGGCGCCGAAGCTCTCCCAGCTGACCATGTCGACGCCGCGGGCGCCGAGCAGGCTCCACAGCGCCATCTCGACGGCGCCGGTGTCGGAAGCGGGCACGATGCCGATGCGGTAATCCGCGGGGATCTGCAGCACCTCGCGGGTGAGGTCGATCGCGGCCTTCAGCTTGTCCTTGCCGATCTTGGCGCGGTGCGAGCGGCCGAGCGGAGCGTCGGCAAGGCCCTTGAGGGTCCAGCCGGGGCGCTTGGCGCAGGGGCCGGACGAGAAGTTAGGCACGCGCGGGCGCGTGGTCGGTGCGGTGTTCGCCATCGATGTCTCCATCCT
>NZ_JBXWCA010000014.1:0-61017 GCF_057321085.1 Allobosea sp. RIT-PG3_2
CGGGAGATCATGATCTTTCTGCACGCCCACGGCGTCGGCACGGCACGGGCAATCCGCATCTTCAAGACCTACGCTTATGACGCCATCGCTGTGATGACCGATGACCCTTATCGGCTTGCCCGCGACATTCGGGGCATCGGCTTTCGCACGGCGGACTCAATCGCAGCGAAACTCGGAATGGGAAAGACCGAGCCCCAGCGACTGCGGGCTGGCCTCTCGTTCGCGCTCCAAGAGACGATGGAGGAAGGCCATTGCGGGCTGCTGCAAGACGCCCTCGTCAAGCTGGCCGAGAAGCTACTGGAGGTCGATGCGCTCCTGATCTAGGCCGCAATCACGGTCGAGTTGCAGCGTTGCGACATCGTCTCCGACGCGATTGATGGCAAGCTTACCAGAGGCTCGACATCGCGGTCGAACCTCCTACCGCGCTCGCATGCTGGGAGCATATCACCAGCGTTCCATCGCCGAGCCTACGCTCATTTGCTCGGACGGTGGCTTATAAGGACCGCGGCCCGTGCGCTGACGCCCCACACGTGCTGGTGATCTACCAGCCCCTACCGTAGTGACCAACAACTGGTCGGTCATTGTAGTATGCGGCGCGGCGAATGCCCGCACGAACGACAGGTCGGCCATAGAAGCCGCCGCCATAATAGCCGCTCCCGCCATAGTAAGTTGAGGCCGGCGTGCCGTAGTAGACGGGCTGCGGATAGAGGCTCGCGCTTCCCCGATCGGAACATGCACAGCCGGAATAGGTGTTGGTGGCATAGGGACCGTCGCTATAGGCGCCATTGAAATTGTAGCCGTAGGCAGCGGGAGCGGCATAGCCAGAACCGTAGGCGGCGGGCGCGGCGTAGCCATAGCCGGACCCGTAGCCATAACCGTTGCCGTAATATGCAGCACCTTCTGCAAGACCGACGCCTGCTGGGAGCGCCCGGCCACCGTAGTAACGATTGCCGTAGTAACCGCCACGGTATGCCGCCCCCCGGTAGGCCCCACGGTATCCGGCACGGTACGCTCCGCCATATCCACCTCGATAGCCACCGCCAACAGCAGCGCCACGGTATCCAGCGCGAGAACCAACACCCACGGCACCACCACGGTAACCACCACCTGCACCGACACCACGGCGCTGGGCTTCGGCGTCACTGGTGGTGAAGACGAGACTGGCGAATCCCATGAGGGCGGCCACAGGGAGTGCGAGCGGCGTATTCATGACTTCACCTGTGTCAAAGCCCGTCTCTGGATTGCAGACGCGCGGCTGGGCTTGATCCGCGAGGCAACTCGATGAAGTCCTTAACGGAATAGTAACGTGTTTGCGGGGCCGGGCAATGCAACTGGCTCAAGATCTCCAATTACGGTTAAGTTGGCACGATCGTCCTTGGTCGCGGATGTCAGGGGTCTACGCCTACTTCATCGACGACTCACCCGATCATGGCCGCGCTCGATGCGTTCGCGACCCAGCACGTGCTAACTCGTATGCGCTGACACGCGAAGCTGCCGTCTGAGTGAGGTGAACCCCCCTGATCCTCAGACGGCACGGCCGTCCCCAAATCATGATCCCCGACGCGCGCCCCACACGCTGCAACTGCCGCGAGAACAGCTTAGTCCGTTGGCGCACGGCTGACGGAGCGCCGTAGTGCGAGCGCACGCCGGGATGAGTCGTGGGTAGTCGACGTCAGATCATTCTATCAGTCCATGACCCGACAATGCAGGCGAGCTGGTCAGGTGCTTCTAGGGGCACCAAATGTCCGGCGTCTTTGATGACGACGAGTTCTGCGCCGGGTGTGCCTATAGGTGATCCGCTCCGTGCAGCCGTATCGCCATCACGCCGATCTTTGAATGTGCGGGCTACCGCCAATGCGATAGGCGCCGTACAATAGGCAGTTTAGGGCTATTAGGTACGGTGTCGAGATTGCTATTTGCTGTAATAAAAACATGAATAGATGCTGGTCGATAATTGTTTACGGAAATATGTCCATGCACAAATAGATCGCATGCCGTAATGGCGTAACGATTTGAGGCGCCTAATAGCTAAGCCGCCATGTGCGATACGCGCTCTTATACAGCACGTTCTCGCTCAATCTGATACTAAGCCCCGCCCGGCGCCGTAGCTGCATCGACCACGCCATGATGAAGTTCGGCGTGTCGGAGCGGTTCGCGTGCCGGGTTCTGGGGCAGCATCGATCTACGCAACGCAGCCGAGGGCGACAGCGCGAATGCCCGGTCGTGTGGCGCTTTGACGAACGGTCTCGCGCATCTTCCAGATCAGCGGAGCGCATTCTTAACGTAAAGCTGCCAAAAT
The DNA here is from genome assembly GCF_057321085.1 of Allobosea sp. RIT-PG3_2. NCBI lineage: Bacteria > Pseudomonadati > Pseudomonadota > Alphaproteobacteria > Hyphomicrobiales > Alloboseaceae > Allobosea > Allobosea sp. RIT-PG3_2. The sequence continues at coordinate 2,300 of NZ_JBXWCA010000014.1, forward strand.
CGAGTTATGGCTCAGTTTGCTCAGCCTCCTTCGAGAGCGATGGAAGCGCTCCTCGCTGCGTTTAGATCCGCACGCCGGGGCGAGCCCATCCCAGTGACCTACAAGACGATCGAGGATGCAGGGCTGATCCCTGATCGGACTATCCGGCTGGGCTTGCCTCTGCAGTTCGTCTGGCTCGCTCATCAGCACAACTGCATCGTCTGGGGACCTCACCGGTCGGCCGGCGGCGAGGTGATGTGTCTGGTAGAGGGAAGAGCCTAACCGGTAAAGTCCAGTCGGCGATCAGTGCCAAACCGACAATCGCTGCCGCCGCCAGTAATAAAATCGTGACCGCTAATGCAATTCGATCCGATCTATTGGTCTGCGGTGCTTTGTCGTCTGGCTCGCCGGCTTTACGAATCTCTCCTCATTCCGGACATCGGGCTTCGTGGCTGCGCGAGCAGTTAAGGTTTAGGACGAGCCCTAAGCGCAGTTGTGATTTCGTCTTCGAGCTCACTAATCAAACGGCGGTATTCTTCGGCAATTTTCGGGGCATCTCGCGCCACCGATTTTTCCGAGAGCAATGCCGCGGAGCATGCCAGCTCATAAGCTTCAAAGCATTTGGAAAGAGCCTCACGACGATCCGGCGTCAAAAACGGCCGCTGATCGGGACAGCGTAGCCAATACCTTGCAAATCCTGCTCGCCTCTTGGTCACGTCACTGCTCTTCGGACTTCGCGCCTTTTGGCTCTAACCGTAGGCAGCACATCTTAGGGATAATTGGCAAAATGGGGACTGTCGAAGCAGTGGCCCCGGTGAGCAATCAACGCAAGGCCGCGCTCGTCGGACCAGCTCCGATGCGCGCAGCCGAAGCCCAGCCGCCATAACCGAGCGACAGCCCAATAAGCTGCGGCGCAGGCGAGCATGCTCGAAGCCGCGAGCATCGTGAACACGCGCCATTTCCACATGAGCCAGTCCTGCTTCTCGGGGTTATCGGAGCGCGGGATGTTTTTATCGCACCATCGCAATCCTACTGGTTGTCGTCCCGTTCTTAGTATCGCGCGCCAAACGGCCATCGAATTGGTCCGTCGTCGTTAGTGCGACAGGCTGTCTCGCGCCTCCGGCGCATTACATGGACACGACCGCTACCCAGCGGGCCTGATCGCGCCGACGGGTTCTTTCTTCAGTCGATGAGCCACCAAAGGCCATAGCCTATAGCGGCAGGCCAGGCTGTTTGGGTGGTGAGAATATCGATGGTCAGAGCGAGGGAGGTAATGCGGACGCCTCGCTCGGAGCCGACCATTTCCTTATCCCGACGCTTCTCGTCCGTCGTTTGGTACGATGTCTCTGGTGCGCCTTGTATCATAGCCATCAGCGTCGGTACGATCAGTCAAACGACCAACTTGCGAAGAGTATAAAGGCCACATGCGGCGGCGCCGGCGAGTGTCAAAACCACAAGGATTTTCTCCGGGAAGCTGGACCGGTCCCGTTTCTCCCGCGATGATAATCGCTACTCGCCCCGTCGAGGCCTCGCTCGCACAGCGCATGCAGAGATGCCATCGGACGCGCGTATCCCACGCGAGGCCCGGCCGCTACGGCCCGTATGCCCCCTATCGGAGTAGTAGCGCCGGCAACACGGCCAAGGTTCCAAGCGCGACCACGACTGCCGTGCGAAGCAGAACGCCTTTGGCATTGCTGTTGAATAGCATCTGACGTCTCCAACGCAACCAGCTGCCTAAGCAGCTATCCAGGGTATACCACCATGAACACTCGCGACGTGCAAGCAGCGTTGGGGGCGCTGGGCTGTTCGCTTGTCGTTGACGGCAAGCCGGGGCCGAAGACTAAAAAAGCTATCATCGCCTTCCAGCGTGTAACCGGGCTTTATCCCGATGGCATTACTGGCCCGGAGACGATAAACGCACTGCAGGTTCCAAGCTCGACCTCGCTGTGATCCCGGCTCCTCCTCGGCAGTCGATGTCGGCGATTGGTCTGGAAGCGCTAATCGGCCGCGAGGCTCGCAAGCTGAAGCCCTTCTCGACAGCGTCGACCTCTGGACGATCGGCATCGGCCATACGGCCGCCGCGGGCGTCCCAATTCCGTATTGAGGTCTGACGATCACGCGCGAGGAGTGCGGCGCAATCTCGGCCGCGACATCACTTACGATGTGCGCTTGCCAAAGGCGCGCTCGACCGATGCCGGCCCGATCAAGCTCACCGCTTGAGCCTCCTCTGCCATCCGCGAGGGAGCAAGGTGCCCCTCGCCCGTAACGAGCCTTGGCTTCGGGAATCGGGCCTCGCGAAGCTTTTTTGCTTTGGCCAGCGCATGTTTCATCCGTGCCCGCTGAATCGCGAGCGACAGTCGCATCGTTCCCTTCATTTTGTCAGCCCCAAGCTGCCGCGCGCTTACTTTTCGGCGCGCAATGAGCGTCCCACACCCTTCATTTGAAGGATGAAACCCGCCGCGGCCGGGCCTGCCGCTACCTCATCCGGATTATCATCATGACCGTCTCGTCCTGGCGCTCGCCGCCTTGGGCGCGTTCGCGCTCACCGGCTGCCAGTCCGACCACCAGCTTTCCCAGACCTCATCGGACGGCCGGAAGCAGATCGCGACCGGCACCGGCCAGTTCATCGGCGAGACAAAGTATGACGCCGAGGTCGTGAAGGCGAGCGAAGAGCTCGGGCGCTACGGCGGTGCCCTTCACGCCGTCGCTATGGCGCCGCGCTGTTCGCCCCGGAGAACGACCGCGCGCTCGCCGCCCAGGCCTCGGCCGCGGTCGAATCCCTCTGCGACAGTCCGCCGAGCAACCTCGCGACCGCGCTGACTGCCGCGGTCAAGGCCTACAAGGCCGTGCTCGCTGCGGGGAAATCCCCGTTCAGACAGCCGCGGGAGCGTAACCCATGAATGAGCAGCTTCGCAGCCTCATCCGCACGCTCGTCCAATCCGCCTCGCTCGGCACCTACGGCCTCCTCGATGACAAGGGTCAAACGATCGTCATCGTCTTCGTCATCTAGGGAACGGCAGTCCGGCGATCACCGAAAGGCAGAGAGACGGACAGCCGGGCTTTTTTCGTTTCGGCCGGCGGAACCTTGGCCGCGCGTCTCGGTTAGCCAAACGTCTCCCTTTGAATTGTACGAACTACCCCGCTTGCGTGCGCAGGCGGGGATTTTCTTATGTCAAAAAATATTGCCTCCGCTGTCGAGAGGCATAGATTCTCGCCCGTATCCATGGCGGAGGAAGGAGCTATGCCATTCTCATCGTTGAGCGACCCCGTCGACCTCGCCCTCGCGCAAGCCGCGCTTGATGCTGCCTGGTCCGAAATACGATCGACCGTCCCCGATGCCGATGACGAGCAGGTGCGGACGAAGCTAGCCTATATCGTCGCAAGCTTGGTCGCTGTCGCTGAAGATGAGCACGATCTAACGTTACGAGCAATCGAGCGATTTCGATCTCCCTCGTTGCATGAGAGTTCGCAGCGGCGGAACTCGGCTGCGGCTACCTCGTTATGGCATGGCTACCGCCGCTTGTTACCAAGCGACGGCGGCGATGGTTCTCTGCCAAGATGACCATTGAAGGGAGTAGGCAGTCACCGACATGTGTCGACTCCCTTCTTCTACCGCCGATCAGGAGTTAGCCGCGGATGTACCGGCAGCCCCGATCGGCCCGTCGGCCAAGAGATCAGTAGCGGCCGTTCGCCCGCGCCGCGGTGATCGGCCCGGCACTCCGAAAGGAGGCCCGGCCTCGTTTTTCGGGGCAATGTCTGCCACGGCTCGCCCGCCGCCGAGGCTACCGCGCCACTTCGGAAGACGTCGCGTAGAGCTTCGCATCCAGTTCCAGCAATGCTACCAGTTCACGGTATTCGGCGACCATACCGCTGCTTGTCTGCTTCTCCGACTTTGACCATCGTTCAAGCGCAACCCACCCCTCTTCATAGGCCTCGCACACGTCGAGGAAGGACGGGCCGGAGGCGCGTTCAAACTGCGCCCGCCACCCAGGCAGTCGCATGATCAGACGTGCGCGCCCACGCTCTTGGATCGGCGTCATTGTTCGGATTTCAATCCATCAAGGACAGCGTTTTCGGGTCGGTCCCAGCCTGCTATCCGCCGCCACTCTGCACATCTGGCCGCGATGTCTCCATTGGCCTTGAGGACGATTAGTTATCGACTGGGCAAGAGATAGGCCGAGCCAAATCGATCAAATGCACGTTTTAAGTGGAAGTGCACATTCCTCGGTTGCTTTCGTTCGCGACCCGGCGGTTCGTCGGCCTAGTACACACCTCCTCGGCCGATGAGCGAGGGTGACACATTGATATTGACGCGGACGTTACTGGTCTGGCGCAGCTAGGATCCGAGTTCCTTGGCGACTCTCGAAATCACCCAATAGGTGATTACCCCGCCAAGGGCGTATCTTTGATCAACGGAATGAAACTCAGAGGAGGAATAATTTGGCCGTCCCGGCGTCACCGAATAAGGGCTTCGCCGCCCGACGCATGAACGATCCTTGAGAAGGACAGTCGGTATATATTCTAAAAAGAATTCGTTGTTTTCTATCCCAGATTGAATTCAGGCGTGATCATAGGCAACTCCGCTGTCGACGTCGCGCGGGCTGCGCCCGTCGTTTTTTTACTGCCTACGCTGATGCTTCGCTTGCTCCTGACGCGCTACGGCGAGCAGATTCTCAAGTTTCGCGAGGGTGAGCGGCGAGAGCTTCAGCATGATATCGGTGTCCGAATCCGTCATCAGGCCAATAATGATGTCACCCCTGCCGTCAATAGAGGCGGCAAGCAGCGCAATGCGGGTCACGAGGACGTCGATCATCTGCTTTTCAGACATGGGCACCCCTCAAGTGGTGTGACCGGAATGGGCGCTCATCGGAGAGGCCGTGGAAGTGATGCGTAATCGACCGCCTAAACGTCCGAACTCGTGTGGCCTAGGAAACTGGGCCAGCGTACTGCCGGTTGCTGGGCGAGCATATTGGCCCTTGGGTCACCTCGATCGAAGGCTTACTCTCGCACCACGTCAGCATCTTGCCCGTCCTCACTGTCAGAAAATGGCACTCATCCTCACGGCGAACGGGCGCCCCATCTTCCAAGCTGTAGGAGGTCCTGTCTCTGGCCAGTCCCGCCAAGAAAATGGCGCGGCAGGGACTCCCAGATCGCGAACGAAATCAGATCGCAGGCGTTGAAGCAGCTCCTGCCTATGCCGGAGCCTATTGATGGAATTCGCCTGCCTTACCTTATTCGTCATCACCGGAATGGCCATAGCAGCCGGCATCGGGTGGAGGATCGGTCAAATCATCTCGCCCCGTCCGGAAATCCTGCGAAACGCAGCATCTCACTCCAGCAATGATGACTGCCCTCGCGCGGCGCGTGGCGCTCGGAACTGTTCGAGCCGACACCCAGTTCCAGATAGCGATGAGAACCGGTCGGGACGACGGAGTGCGGCATGCCTAAATATCGCTTCATCACTGACGACGGAGATACAAGTATAGATACAGGTTATGCGATAGAGATAATGATATCGTTATAATGAATGCAGCACCTGTAATAAAGCTACCCTTTCGACTTTTAACGATCGTCTTATTTTCTATTTGCTCAGCTTGGTTATAGACCGGTCGTCCTATACCTGGATTGTGGCGGAGTTCGAGGCCATTCACGACAAGACTGAGATGAGGCGTTGGCGACGGTCGAGTTTATCTTGCCGCGTCTGAGAGACCGCGGTGCCGCCAGTTCAGTTACCACAGCCCAATTGCGAAGACCGACCAGTAGTCGGACGTGCTTTAGCCATAACCACGCAACACCCATTCTTAAGGCACGGCCCTTGATCCCAGCAAAGTTAGGTCCACGGCGGGAGATGATACTGCGCCCCGAGGCCACGTTTTGTCAGATGGCGAGCATCGCTTTTGACACCGCGACTGACGCGACCAATCCTGTCGGCTGCCAATCGCGCTCAATGGATGCGTTTAGAGCACTCGCTAGACCGCGTTCGAGCCGGCTACCGAAGCCCGGCGGCCTTGCGAGTAGGGGCACTGGGCCGCCATTTTCTCTCCAGCAAAGTCGCACCTGCGCATCATCTGCCGAAATCTCGACGTGGAGCCGGCCCCTCTCGACGGACAGAGCGCCATATTTGGCAGCGTTCGTTGCCATCTCATGAAGCAGGAGCGCCAGATTCGTGGCCGCTTTGCCGCCAACCTGGCAATCGTCACCAGAAATGCGGATTCGGTCGTCGTCGTAGTAGGGTTCAAGAATCGCTCGAATGAGTGTGATGAGAGTGACGTGCGACCCGTCGGACCCACTTGATCGATCACCCAGTATAAGTTCGTGTGCTCGTGCGAGCGAGGAAAGGCGGTCTTGCACGCTGGCAAGGACTTCACTTTTTTCCGCGTTCGACCGAGCACTGAGCGAGACAATTGCGTTGGCGAGTGCAAACAGGTTCTTCACCCGGTGTTGCATTTCACCCATCAGCAACTGCTGCTGCTGCTGCGCCAACAGCCTCTCCGTGATGTCCCGGGCGATTTTTGACGCGCCTACGATGTCCCCGTGCTCATTGCGAATGGGTGAGATGGTCAGCGAAATGTCGACCAGAGAGCCATCCTTGCGGCGACGCTTTGTCTCAAAATGATCGACGCGCTTGCCTGCGTGGATCTGAGCCAGAATGATCGGTTCTTCGTCCAAGCGGTCCGGCGGTATCAACACAGTCACAGATTGACCGATGATTTCCTCGGGTTTGTAGCCAAACAGGCGCGTTGCGCCGCCATTCCAACTTTGAATAATCCCACTGAGATTCTTGCTGACAATTGCGTCGTCCGAACCATTGATGATGGCTGCGAGCCAATCGCGTGGGTCAGGGGCGTCGGGCCCGTAGGCGAATTGGGGAACTAGCGCTGCCGCCTCGACTCGGGTCTTCGACAACCCAACCTCCGCCTATCTCACCACCACTGTGCCACGGCGGGATCCGATTTTTCCAAGCCGATCCGACGGCTCGCTCCAAGCGCAATGCGGCGAATAAAGCTGGCCACCCTTCCAGCTGAATAGGTCTTTTTGGACTGCTGCGTGTCAAGCCTGACATCGACAAGGGACAGAAGGTGTTGCACGGCTTCAACACAAAAAACAACTTGGCCACCTCCCTAGCCTCCATGATCCGAGCTAGGTGTTTAGTCCCGGCATTTGGTGGATTGGATCGAGGGTGAATCGTTCCGGCTCTGAAGTCCAGCGCTTGCAGATGAACTCGTAGGGCGTGAGGCCTTTGAGGGTCTTCAGGCGCCGGCCGAAATTGTAAGCTGAGACGAAGTCCTGGAGGTGACGATCGAGCTGGTCGTGGCTGTCGTAGTGATAGCGTTTTGACGGTCGCGTCTGGCTAGGGGCACGATGCCAGCGTTCCAGCGCCAGTGTATCGCTCACTGCGCCATTAAGGTTCCGGCCTCTGATAACAATTCGCTCGCAGCGGATACCAGTGCTTGCGGAGGGACCATCTCCTCCTGAAGATGCCACTCGACATAATCTCGCGGATACCCTGAACGCTCCATCAGCATTGCAACCCAATCGCGACCTGGAAAAGCTGCATTCATGCGCAGCGCCAAATCGGGTCCATCGGTCGGATCTAGGGGATCCATGCGTGTGTCGTGCGTCGCGCTCAATGCTTCGCTCCGCCACTAAGCGTCTTGCGACGCAGCGCGGCCTCAACAGCATTAACAGAAGCGCCAGCTCCACGAACCGCTTCTTCAAGCTGTGCGTGGGACACGCCGAACTTGTCGGTCCAATAACGCGCCTCATAGTCCTCGCACAGATTGATGAGTGATCGGTCTTGCGGGCCGCAATTTTTCTTGTCGTCTGCCATTTTGGGCCTCCTTGCGGCGATTCAATCGACCAGGAAGCTTCAGGTTCCGGTGGCTCCCGTTTCTCAGCCAATTTTAGAAGCGGAACCATTTCGCGAGCCGCGCGTAGAGGAGCCCGGACAGTGCAGCGGGCGGTTTCTATATGGCCCGCATGTTGAATAGGGGGCCAGTGATCGATGCGAACGAACGAAGCGAACCCTTTCGCCATTCTTGAAGATCCGGGCGCTATGGCGCGGGCCGAGTCGGCCTGGGCAGCAGCTTGGAGCTATGTTGAGCACGGCGTGCCGGCTGGAGATCAGGAGCGCCAGAGCCAGCGCATGAAATTCGTCGTCGCGTCTGTTGCGCTCGGAACAGACGATCCACGGGAGATGGCGAACAAGGCGATCCAGCGGTTTCTGAAGGAGACGCGCACGCGCCGGCCATAAACTGAGCCGCTAGAGCCGCGGTTTGGGCTGCCAAATCTCGACATCCAGAACAGCCGGACCGGAACGCTCTCGTGCGCTTCCTCCTTTGCGAGCCGGTTTCGGAAGCTCAATAGCGGCAGTAGAGATGACCGAATTGCCCACCGAACTCGCGTCGATGCATTCCGGAGGTCCGGCTCCGGCGATGAACTAGAGTGCGCTCCTGACGCATCCCGCCAGCGCTTTGATTAGAGATGGCGGAGAGGTCGGGAATCATCCTTTTCCGGGGGAAGCGGTCAACGCTCGGATCGTCACAACTTCCCTCGATCCCGGCTTTTGTCCCGCAGCCAGATGGCGGCTGAAGGTCCACTTACCAACCATCTTGTATTCGCGCTGCACAAAAGGCCTGGTCGAATTTTAGTGTGCCGGGCCTGTGACCGTCGTCGCGCTTTGCGAGGGCTGCTATTATCTCTGGTGCCCATGGGTGCCGCCGGACTTTGTAGCGTAAGCGTCCGTCGCTAAGCAATCTGATCCCTCTGAGTGCCTTGACCTTCCCATACGGAAAGGCCCATCGTCCGTTATCATCAACGAAACGGCTGAATAAAGTGAGGATGTTCGACGCATTGACCCAGGTGCTGCAGGCGGCCGTGCTGGGCGCTTTGCTTGCGTTCGCCTGGGCAATGCCCGCCGCTGCGCACCCCGGGCACGGCGTGACATCCAAGCCGCCGGTTCAAGGCACGATGACCTCGACGGACGCTGTACGGCAGTTCCCAGCAGTCGCCTCGTTTTCCGTCGATGAGGCAATCGTCTGCGGGATGACCCGGATCAGTATGTCCAGTCCCTCGAATACCTCGCAGCCTAGCGGGGCTTTGGGTCGAATTTGCTGCGGTACGATGTGCACTGTCGCGGTGATCGAACCGATCGCGACGTCACTTCCCACACGGATCCCACACCGGTTCCGGCTTTTCTTGCTGCCGGAGACCCTCGCCTTGGCGCACATGCCAAGCTTGCCTGCAAGGCCGCCACGAACCTCCGACATCGCCTGACCGACGGCCGGCTTTCCGCCGAGCCGCAGGGACGTCCATGTCGTGTTGATGGGTTCGTTTCATGTTTTCGTTCTTTTGCGGCCTTCTGCGCCGCCTGTTCGCGCCGTTCGCGATGGCTTTGCTGCTTTTGGCGGAACCTCTCGTTGCCCATGAGGGGCATGACCACGGCGCCCCTGCCGCCGCTACGACGACGTCGTGGTTACCTCGCATCGCCCTTCATTCGGACACATATGAGGTGGTTGGCGTCCTGCGCGGCGCCGGGCTGACGCTGTTTCTCGACCGCTACGCCGGAAACGATCCTGTGGTCGGCGCGCGAATTGCCGCGTCGATCGGCGTGAGCGGCGCTGTCACCGCAATGCCGGCCGGGGACTGGGCTTACCGCCTGCCGGCCCGCAATGGGCACGCTCGCTGCCTGCAGCTTGGACAGGGCACCATTCTCAGCAGCGGGGGCCGATGCCACGGGAGCTGCGGGACGTTCCAGCGTCCCGATCAGAAGGTCGTCGCCCTGTGCGTGGGAGATCGCAAAAGCCAACTCCAGCGACCCCACTCCGACCAACTGCTCCGACGAGAGACCCTTGAGCCCGTACTGCGAGGCAAGCTAACCGCCTCCAATTTGGTCGGTGGGTATCCCCAGTTTCCGCGCCGGGCGCGGACGGTCGGCACTCAGTGAACCCGACGGTCGAGGCGTACACGATGGCCATGCCGTGGTACGAGCCCGAGGATTTTGCGCAGCTTTGGGCGCTGGCACAAGACCGCGATCTGATGCCGAGCGACTATGAAGTTTGGCTTGAACGCGCCCTATTAGTGATGAGCGAACTGCTCGCTCTGGGGCGAGCGGTTGAGATAGTCACCATCCGTCCAGCCGAGTTTCTCGTGTGGCTGGCAGAGACTGGCTTGCCAAACACGGCCAGCACTCGGCTTCGCTATGTCGAGCTTCGCGCGATGGAGGACGGCGTCTCCCTCGAAAATTCCACATGTCTGCCGGCCCCGAAGGTCTGACGGGCCGTTAAGTCCGAAGCCCGTGTTAAGGACGCGTGCCAAATATAAAGCCCCCTTCGGGCAGCTCGGAGACGTCAGCGGCGTCGGCATCATCGCGCACTGCCCAAAGGCATGCTTAAGGATTTCCCAGTGACAGGCGGAATGGCTCCGGCGAAGCTCGAATCCTGAACGCGTTTAAGGGCGCAAGCCCTTGTTTTTGCTAAGGCGTCGGCCGCGAACAAGGAATGTAGGCGCCGTTCTTCCTTCCGGGAAGCAGACAATAGCGACCGTACCGGAAGTAGAATTCCGGGATGCATCCTCCGATCTTCGCCGCCCCACTTTTGCATGATGGGCCAGTTGATCTCCCGATAGGGTGAACGCACAGCCTGCGAGGATCGGATCGATGATAGTAGATGACTTCCGCTCGGACACGGTGACGCGCCCCGGTGAAAGCATGCGCGCCGCCATGGCGGCTGCCGACGTGGGCGACGCGGTCTATGACGATTGCCCGACGACCAAGCGCCTGGAAGCCAAGACCGCGGAGCGGTTGGACAAGGAAGCCGCCCTCTTCTTCCCCACGGGCACCCAGGCAAATCTCGCCGGGTTGATGGCCCATTGCGGTCGTGGTGATGAGTATCTCGTCGGCCAGATGGCTCATACCTATCGGCTGGAAGGCGGTGGAGCGGCTGTGCTGGGCTCGATCCAGCCGCAACCCCTCCCCAATGAGCCCGATGGGACGATCGCTCTCGACGCCATCGCCAACGCGATAAAGCCGAAAGATTTCCACTTCGCTGTCACGCGGCTGCTGGCGCTGGAGAACACCTTCAACGGGCTGGTCCTGCCCGATGCCTATCTGGAGGCAGCAACCCAGCTCGCCCGTTCCCGTGGCCTTTCGACCCATCTCGACGGAGCCCGGCTGATGAACGCCGCCGCGGCAAGCAACCGGGACGCGGCGTGGATCGCCGGGCAGTTCGACACGGTATCCCTGTGCCTGTCGAAGGGACTGGGAGCGCCGATCGGCTCCATCCTCGTGGGCCCGAAGGATTTCATCGAGAAGGCCCGCCGCATCAGGAAAATGCTGGGCGGCGGCATGCGCCAGACCGGCGTGATCGCCGCGGCCGCAATCCATGCTCTGGAGCACAACGTAGCGCGGCTCGGCGAGGACCACCGACGCGCTGCTGATCTCGCGAAGGTGCTGGCCCGTTTTCCTGCGCTCGGCGCGGGGCCAGCGCGCACAAACATGGTGTTCATGACACCAAAAGCGCTTGATACCAGCGCTTTCGCCGCCTTCCTCCGCGACCGCGGCATCGCCGTCAGCGGACGTTACGGCACATTGCGCTGGGTGACCCATCTCGACCTGGACGACGCTTCCGTCGAGCGCGTCGCCACAGCCTGCGAGAATTTCTTCGACAGCAAACAGTGACGGGGGACTGAGGGAGCCCCGTACGACCAGCGCAGGATGTCAGCTCGTGTCGAATACCCAGCTTCCGCTCCTGGCGCAACTCGCCCGGACGAGCGGCTCGACGATATTGGCCCATTGCTCACGTTCGGAACGTCCGCTTCCTAGCGGTTTAGATCGAGATTGAGCGGCGGGCCGGTGCTGCCGCAGGCCTCAATTGGCTGGGGCGAGCGACTGGGCCACGTAAAGCCGAAGCCAGTCCTCGAACCGCGTCCGTGCACAACGTGGATGACCACTTGGAATGAGACTGTCATCACGCAGCACCGCGCCGAAATAGAGCGCTTGGCGATCGGCAATGACAGGGCGCGGATCCTCGTTCGCGGCCAGTATCTGCCGGGCGAGGTCGTCGAGACGGAAATGATCCGGCCCCACGATTTCCAGCTCGCGGTTCTGCGCCCGCCCGAGGACGACATCGCGCAGCTCCAGCGCGACATCGTCGCCTGCGATGGGCTGTATCAGGGCCGGCGAAATGCGAAGCGCGTCTCCTTCCGCGGCGGTCTCGACAATTCCGTTGATGTATTCAAAGAAGGGCGTCGACCTCACAATCGTATGGGGCACGTTTGCGCTTCTCACGATCACCTCCTGCATCATCTTGGCTCGGAAATACCCTCTGTCGGGCAGCCGATCGGTCCCGACGGCAGAGAGAGCGACGTGATGCTCGACGCCCGCGGCCTCCTCGGCAGCGAGCAGGTTCCGTCCGGAGGCCTGGAAGAAGGCAAGCGCGACGTCCTGATCGAAGGTTGGAGAGTTGGAGACGTCCACGACTACCTGCGCGCCGGACAGTGCTTCGGCTAGGCCCGCTCCGGTGACCGTATCGACGCCGCGCGAGGGCGAGGCGATCTCGATTTCGAGACTGCTGCCGGCCAAGGCATCGACGAGCTTGGACCCGATCATGCCGGTCCCGCCTACCACAACAATCTTCATGCGCCGTCTCCTTGATATCCTCGTTCCCAGCCCGGGAGCATGTCACTCGTCGAACGGCGCGCGCTCGACAAAATCGACCGATGACGGCGCGCGGTAACCCGAGACGAGCCGCTCGCCGAAATCACGCACGAAATTGTCGTAGGTGGTTTCAGGGCGGGTTCTGGCGATGTGGCAGAAACACTGCGTCATCAGCCGCTTCATCCCGAGTCTCGGATAGGCGAGGAGGATCTGCTGGACCTCGTCCGGCGGGAGCGCGTCGTATTGTAGTCCGACGACATCGAGGCAGATGCCTGCCGTGCAGAGTGCAACCTCAGCCTCCTTGTAGAGGCCGATCGACGGTGTTGAGTTGAGGGCTACGCTGTCCCAAATCAGCTGAGCACGACGCTCGTCGACACCGCTCTCTCGGGCAAAGCTTCGCGCGAGATCGGCGCCCTCGACCTCGAACCGGCGCGGCCCGTTGAAGCACTCGTTCAGCGTGACATCGTGCAGGAGCGTCCCGACAGCGACGACTTCCTCGTCATGATGGATATTCCGAATCTGCCCTAGGCGAGCCGCGAAAAGCCAGGAGCGCACAACGTGGTTGTACAGGTAGGGCTCGCAGGCTCGGCGGGCATAAGCGAGAGCGCTGGCCACCAGTTCGGTATCCGGCACAGCAACGCCGGCTAGAATTTGACGGTCTTTTTGGATCTCTGACATGGCTTTCGAGGTCCTCGATCGACGGATTCCAGGAGTTGGCAGCGAACGGTCGGTTCGCGGGCCGCAGCTTCCGTATGCGGTGACTCACCAACCAGCGTCCGAGCCGCCGAGGCCGATCGGGGGGCTGCAAGCATGACGAGGCGGCTTCGCCAGCCGCCTCGTCCGTGAGCGTCACCCTCGGACGAAGGCGAGGATGTCCCTGTTGATCGTATCCGCATGGGTGGTCGCCATGCCGTGCGGGAACTTGTTGTAGATCGTCAGGGTCGCCCGCTTCAGGAGCTTGGCCGAAAGCGGGGCGCTGTCGCCGATCGGGACGATCTGATCATCATCGCCATGCATGACGAGAGCCGGAGCCTCGATGACCTTGAGATCCTCGGTGAAATCGGTCTCGGAGAAGGCCTTGATGCCCTCGTAGTGAGCCTTGGCGGCTCCCATCATGCCCTGGCGCCACCAGTTCTGGACGACGCTGGCATCCGTCTCGACCCCGGCGCGATTGAATCCGTAGAACGGCCCCGCTGCGAGATCGGTGTAGAACTTGCTGCGATTGGCAGCGAGACTCTTCCGAAGGCCATCGAAGACTTCGATCGGCAGGCCGCGGGGGTTCCGCTCGGTCTTGACCATGATCGGGGGGACTGCGCCGATGAGAACGAGCTTAGAAGTACGGCTCCTGCCATGGCGCGCGACATAGCGCGTTGCCTCGCCGCCTCCGGTGGAGTGTCCAATATGCACCGCATTGCGTAGGTCGAGATGGTCGACGACGGCCGCGGCGTCGGCCGCGTAGTGGTCCATGTCATGTCCCTCGCTGACCTGGCTCGAACGGCCGTGTCCGCGCCGGTCGTGAGCGACGACCCGGAAGCCTTGCGCCAGAAAGAACAGCATCTGGGCGTCCCAGTCGTCCGAGCTGAGTGGCCAGCCATGGTGAAAGACCAGCGGCTGGGCCGATTTCGGGCCCCAATCCTTGTAGAAAATCTCAACGCCATCCCGCGTCGTGACATAATTCATGCGTCGGCTCCTTTTACTGTTGTGAGGGGCAACGGTGGCGGGCTGCGCCAAGGACTGGAGTGGAAGCGTGCCAATCGCCGCCATGCCGGCGCCGCCGCACAAGAGATCCCGCCGATTGAGGTCGGTCGAACTGGGTAGTGCTTTGTCGAGCATTGGCGCCTCCAGGGCGCAGATAATGGTTGCGGACCAAAGTGCTCAGGGCGCCTAATTCGGCGTCAGACCCCGACATCTTGGACTCGAATTCGCGGCGATATTCACATAATCGCCAGTTCTTCGAGGTGTATTGATTTTTAATTTTCGTGAAAACGATGATCAATACGCTCGAATACAATTCATTATATTCAAACGTATAGTTCATATCGACTTCGGTATATTTTGATTTCAATCAGGAGCGGCCCAACTCTGGATCACCAATGGAGGTCCAAATGGGAAAATTGTCGAACAAGGTCGCCGTGATCACCGGCGGCAACAGCGGGATCGGCTTCGCGACAGCGCGCCTGTTCATAACCGCAGGTGCGAAGGTGCTGATCGTCGGTCGTCGAGGAGACGCCGTGACCGAAGCCGTCGCCAGCCTCGGGCCTCAGGCGACCGGCCTCGCAGGTGACGTTGCCGACCTCGCCACGCACGAACGTGTCGCCGCGCTGGTCTCCGCTCGTTTCGGACAGGCCGACATCTATGTGGCTAATGCGGGCAGCATCCACATTCAGCCGAGCTTCAACGTGACGGCCACCGACTACGACACACAATTCCTCACCAATGCGCGCGGCACGTTCTTCGGCGTTCAGAAGATCGCTCCGCTATTGCGCGATGGCGGCGCGATCCTCCTGACGAGCTCGATCGCAAGCCGCAAGGTGCTGGATGGTCACGCGGTCTACGCTGGCAGCAAGGCGGCAATCGAAGCGTTTGCGCGCAATTGGGCACTGGAACTTAAGGACAGGCGCATTCGTGTGAACGTACTCAGTCCCGGCCCGACCGATACGCCGATTATTGGAAAACTCGGCGTCGCTCCGGAAACGCAGGTGCAGGTCGAAGAGCAGGCCGCCCGGATGATCCCGTTCGGCAGGATGGGCAAGCCGGAAGAGCTGGCACAGGCGGCTCTCTTTCTCTGCTCCCCCGACGGGGAATTCATCACCGGCATCAACCTGGCCGTCGATGGGGGCATCACGCTGACCTGATCTCAGAAGAGGTCGCCATTCCGTTTCGTTCGCCCAGCCATTCCGGTGCGTTGGCGAGGCATCACGCCATGACCATGAATTCTGGAGCGCCGGAGCCGGTGCTCCAGCCTCGCCAGGGCTAGGCAGCGTTCGCCATACGCATGCCGACCGGTAGAGCCTCCCACGCCCTGATAAGTTCGCCGAGTGAGGCAACTTCCATCTTCCGCATCAGATTGCCCCGGTGCAGCTTGACTGTGACCTCGCTGATGCCGAGGTCGAAGGCGATCTGCTTGTTGAGGCGCCCCCGTGCGACCTCGCACATGACTTCGCGCTCCCGTGGCGTCAGAGTTTGCAAGCGCTCGACACATCCCTTGATCTTCGCAGCTTCCGCCCTTCTCGCCGCATCCACCCCGATCGCCGCATTGACGGCGTCCAGAAGCGTCTGGTCGCGAACCGGCTTTGTCAGGAAATCCACCGCGCCTGCTTTCATGGCCTGGACGGTCATCGGGATGTCGCCATGTGCTGTGAGGAAAATGATCGGCTTGGGATTTCCGTTCATCGTCAGATGACGCTGGAGGTCGAGCCCGCTGAAGCCGGGCATACGCACGTCGAGAATGAGACATCCCGGCCGGTTGAGCATGCTGGTCTCGAGCAGTGCCTGTGTCGAGCTGAACGAAACCGCTGCGAAGCTGGCTGACTCCATCAGCTCGGACAGTGCATCTCGGACCGAGGCGTCGTCATCGACTATGATGACGAGAGGCTGCTGTTCTTCTGCTGCACCTCGCCTGGAGGAGAGCGCCGATTTCCGTGAGAGTGAGCTGTCAATGATCATGTTCACCTTCCACGTCCCTGTTGAGTTAATGCCGTTGCGATCGCGGCGAGTAAGGCTTGGCCATCGAACGGCTTGCAGAAGAAACTCTCTACGGCCCGTGCCCTGATCTGCTCGGCGATCTCGTGGCGCCCGGTGATGAGAAAGACCGGCAGTTCCGGACGTGCCCTATTGACGAGGTCGCGCAGTTCGAAGCCGTCGAGCCCCGGCATGCCGACATCGGTGATGAGGAGATCCAGTCCGGAGAGGCCGGCCTGGATCAGCGCTGCCGCCGACGAGAAGCTACGAACCGCATAACCAGCTGACTCAAGCAATTCCTCAAGCGATTCGAGCAATCTCGGATCGTCATCGACGACGGCCACGACAGATTTATGCTTGGTCACGCTTGGAGTCCTCCCATCCGGCGCGAATGCTGGATCGGGATTTCCAACCTCTCCGCAATTCGCACCAGGTCGGCGAGCGATGTCGCCGCCATTTTTTGCATCACGTTTCTTCTATGGATCTGAAGGGTGACTTCGCTGATACCAAGCTCAGCCGCAGCCTGCTTGTTCAACAGTCCGCTCACGACCAGCGGAAGGACTTCTCTCTCTCGCGGAGAGAGCTCGTGATAGCGTTGCTTCAGCAGCGTGAGCTCGGCGCGTTTGGCCCTTGTTTCCCGATCCTGCGCTATCGCCGAGCGGATGGCCGAGAGCAGCGCCGTATCGCTGAACGGCTTAGTCAGGAAATCGACGGCACCATGTTTGATGGCTCGCACCGATGATGGGATGTCGCCATGCCCCGTGATGAAGACGATCGGCGGATGGTCTCCCTGCGCGATCTGGCGCTGCAGCTCCAGCCCGTTGATATCGGGCAGCTCGACATCGAGAATCAGGCAGGCCGGGTGATCGGGCTTGTTCGAGCCGATATAGTCGCCTGCGGAGCTGAATGGGACTGATCGGACACCGTTCGCCACCAGCAACTCACCCAGGGCCTCCCGGAGTGCATCGTCGTCGTCGACGATGAACACGATGGCGTCGTCAACGGTCATGATTGGCTTTCGCTTCGACAGGCAGGGTGAAGATGAATGCCGCCCCGCCGTCCTCGTTGTTCTCTGCCCACAGTCGCCCACCATGGGTCTCGATGATTGTTCGCGATATCGCCAACCCCATGCCCATCCCATTGGGTTTCGTTGAGAAGAAGGCTTCGAAGACCTTATCGGGCGCACCAAGACCCATGCCGGTGTCCCGGACTTCGGTCCTGACGAAATCGACGGCGCGCAATGTTCGGACGCGCAGAACCCCGCGCGGAGCAGGCTCCATCGCTTCGAGGCCGTTGCGGATCAGGTTGACCAGGACCTGCTGGATCTGGATGCGATCCAGCTCCAGCGACGGAAGACCAGCCTCGACCTCGACGTCGATACGCATGCGACGCCGGGCCGCTTCTTCCATCATCAGATCCCGAGCCTCATGAAGAATAGCGTCGAGCGGGCAGAGGTTTCGCGCTTGGTCCGTCTGCCTGAACAAGGCACGGACCCGGCCGACGACATCGGCGGCTGAATTCGCATCCCGGATGATACGTTCGATGGTTTTCTGCGCCCGCTCCAGATTGGGCGGGTCCGAGGTCAGCCAGCGCTGGCATGCGTGCGAATTGGCGACCACGGCCGCGAGCGGTTGGTTGACCTCATGGGCGATCGAGGCGGAGAGCTCTGCCAGGCTCGCAGCCTGCGCTGCGCGTGCCAGGCGCTCCTGCGTCAATGTCAGCGCTTCCTGCGCGCGCACCTGATCTTCGATCTCGAAGCAGATGCCGTTCCATTGAACGATCTCCCCCTCAGCATTTCGCATCGCCGCGGTCCGCGTCTCGACCCAGCGAAACTCGCCATCCGCCCGCCGGAGGCGGTGCTTCATCGCATAGGACGTGCCGGTCGCCAGCGAACGCCCATATTTCTCTTTGACATCGGGGAGGTCATCGGGATGGATGATCGCTTCGAGCGTGCCGACAAGGCGGGTCCGGCCCTCTGCGTCCTTGTCACCGAGTCCGAAGCCAAGAAATTCCCTGAGCTTCTCGCTTCGATAGATCGGTTCGCCATTCGGCGCGGCGCAGTAGATGAGGGCAGGCAGTGTCTCCACCAACTGACGCAGCGATCGCTCGCTTTCCCTGAGAGCATCCTCCACGCGGAGTTGGTCGTCGATGTCATGGGACAGGCCATACCACTGGATGATGCTGCCATCGTCGTCCAGGAGCGGTTCCGCGCGCCCGTCCATCCAGCGATACACACCATCGTGGCGTCGCAAGCGATAGCGCATCGCGTAGGGCCGACCGCTGCTCAGACAGTCCTTGATTTCTGCCCAGACGCGACTGGCGTCGTCCGGATGGATCGCAGCCTTCAGGGCGGCTGCGTATTGCTCCGTCTGCGATTGCTTAAGGTCGCCTTCGTCAATGCCCAGGAAGTCGATGAAGCGGCGGTTGAAGAAATTCGGCGCCCCGGTCGGGGTCAGTCGCCAGAGGAAGCTCGGAACCAGATCGATCAGCCGCGTCAATTCCTGCTTTCGGAGATTGAGTTCGGTCTGGGTGGTGATCAGATCGTGGATATCGACGGATACACCGTACCATCGAATAATCTTACCGGCTTCGTCGCGCAGAGGTTCTGCGCGCGTTTGCGTCCATCGATAGGTGCCGCCAGCCCGATGCTGGAGGTACTTGATGTTGTACGGCGCGCCCGTCACGACCGATCTCGTGAAGGTTTGCTCTGCCAACTCCCAGAAATTCGGATGAATCATCTTCTTCAGAGAAAGAGACCCATCCGACGCCTTGACGGTATCTAGCGTGGCGCCGGTGACCTCCATGATCCGCCTGTTGAGATAGATGGGTCGCCCCTCCGATGACATGCTCCAGATCATGGCAGGCACCGTGTCGATGAGCTGTTCGAGATGCTTTTCTCGCTCTCGCAGCGCAGCCTCGGTTTTCTTGTAAACGTCGATATCGATCGAGGTGCCGAACCACCCGGTGATGCGCTCCTTGGCATCCCGTGTCGGCCGCGCTGAAATGCGGTGCCAGACATAGTGGCCCGTCGCGCGCAGCATGCGATATTCGATGTTCCACGGCTCGCCCGTCTTCAGGCAACGGCGCAGGGTCGCGGCGGCGGCGTCGACATCGTCCGGATGAACACCGCGCATCCAGCCGACCTCACCGCCATCGATGAATTCCCGCTCGCCGAGACGGCGATTGAGATCCTCCAGAGCCATGTCGATGGCAATCTGGGCAGCAGGGGTCACATAAGTGAACTTCCCAGTGGCATCGAAAGCCCAGGCCTTGCCGTGTAAGCTCTCGATCACCTTGGCGGCCTGCACCGCCTGCACGGTCTCGCCAAGCGATTCCGCCACAGTCCAGCGATCATCCGGTCTCGAAACCATGGCGTCGACATCGACGCTGACGCCATAGCCCGGCTCGGCACGGAGCTCGGTCCAGCGATATCTGCCGTCCGGCTGGCGCAACCGATAGCTCGTCACCTGCGGCACGCCCGTCCAAAACGCATAGGCCGCCGCCTGTGCGATCGCAGCCCTGTCATCCGGGTGGATCGCACCCTCGGCCACGTCATCTGGAATGGCACCAAGACCACTGGGATGCCCCGGCGCTTGTCGTTGCACGGCCGCGTCCCGGGCGCCTCGTCTGGACGGATCGCGCACAATGAGCGCGCCGATGCACGCGGCCACCGCGACCGATGCACCGAGCGAAAGCGCGGCTTCCCGTAAGGCGCCAGGATATAAAACGGCGGTGACCGTCGCACCGGCAAAGGCGGCGATCAGCCCGCCCCAGAGTGATCGAAGCAGATAACCGCGCGCATAGAGGAAGAACGCACCGAGCGGCGCCAATATTCCTATGGTGGCCCCGGCCAGCCAGTATGCCAGGATGCCAACAGCCAGAGTCAGGGACACAAGGATCGTTGGCGTTCGATGGAGCGCTGCAATCATGGTCGGGTGCCCTTCCGGAGACGGATTACCTGGAAACCGTCACAGCATCATCTAGCACCAGTCTTCGAACATCCGGCTGGCAAACTCAGTGGAAACTAGCGCCAGGACGCCTCGGCCGCACTTATGGAAATCCATGACTCGCAATGAGATCGTCCAGTGTTCCGTTGCTGCGCGCTACGGCGTGCGGACGAGCGCCGCAATCCACCTTGGCACCAGAATGGAGACTCCTAGGCAGGCCCCGCCAGCGAAAGACCGCTCGCGCCGCATTGGTCATGGATGAGGTCGATGATCTCGTTCTTGGCGTATGTCCCCGTTGCGAGGCTCGCGACACGGAACTGCAATTCCACCTCGATGGCCGCCGCATCGATGGCCTTCAGGGCAACGGCTGGCGGGGGATCCTTGACGATGCGAGTACTGGTTTCCAGCACTGTCCGCATCGCGTCCTCGACGATGCGCGGCCTTTGCCCCGCGGCGAAGCGCACGCCTAGTGTTATGAGGTGCGACTCGTCGGGGCGGCTCAAGCTGGTCAGGCTTTGCTTTGCCAGCATGCTGTTCGGCAGCACGACGATGTTGTTTAATCCGGTCAGCAGGTTGGTCGAGCGCCAATTGGTTTCCATGACGCGGCCCGCAGTGCCGTCACTCAACTGGACCCAGTCGCCGATCGCATAGGCCTTGCCGAGTGTCAGCGCGATGCCGGAAAAGACATCGCCTAGCGTATTCTGCAATGCGAGGCCGAGGATCAAGGCGACGACGCCCGAGGTCGTAACCAGGGTGGCGATCGGCAGGCCGAAGACGAACCCCAGGACCGACAGCGCCACACCGAGATAGATGCCGGCGACGGCCATATCCAGGATCAGGTGCGCTTCCTGCGGCTTCCGATTAAGCCTGACGTAGATGTGGATGAAGCCGATGATCGTCCAGGCGAGATGGGTCCACCAGAGAATTCTGGCGGACTTGGAAAGCACCGCTGCCAGCCCCTCCGCATAGACGTCATCGGCTTGGTGCGGAGCGATACCGCCCGTATAGAGCACGATGCTCATGCCGATGAAGAACAGGATCTGGACGATCAGGCGACCCGTCGGACGTTCGCAGCCCTGAACGTGCCACACGACGATTCCGGCGGTTCCGAGGATGTTGATCAGCACCAAAGGCAGGAAGTGGTCTTCGCCGGGCATGGAAAGAAGTTCCGTTGGCGGTAGGTCATGCTGAGGGATGATGCGCCGGATGGCTGTCCGGCGTCGCAATCTACTTCTTGAGCGGGAAGGTCAGTTCCTGCTGGGCGGTATCGACGACGAACACGGCAAGCAGTTTTGCCGGGTGGGTCTTGCTCGCGTTTGCGCTGACACCGTGACGGTCGCCTGGGTATTCCGAGAAGCTCTCGCTGGCCTTTTAGACCGTGACGGGGCCATCATTGACCTGGCTGCGGATCGCCCCTTCGAGCACGGTTGCATAGATGAAAGCGGAAGCCGGGTGTGTGTGACCATCCGAGAATCCGCCCGGAGCGTATTCAACGAGAACGCCCCTCATGCCCTTGCCTGGTACGTTAGGCAGCTCGTGGTCGTAGACCAACGTAACCTTGGCACCTTCGCCACCTCCGGGCGTGTCATGTGCGAATGCCGAAATCGACAGAAGAGATGTCAGCGCAAAGAGGCACGCCAATGACTTGATCATGTCTATCGTCCTTTCACGATAAAGGTGGATGAGCCGCTTCGAAATCGGCTCATCCACGCGCCATTATTTCGGGGGAGCTGTCGCGAACCAGCGATCGAAGTCGATCCGGCCGATGCGGGGATTGTTGTCGGAGACGAGCGAGCCAGCCTCCAGCTTGGTCCCGAAATACCGAGCATCCGGATCGGCGACGACGGTGCGGGTATCTCCGATCGCCTTGAGGTAGCGGGCGACGAAATCGCAAAGGCGCGCGCGTTCCGGGCCCGAGATTTCGATGATGCCGTTGGCCGGCGCCGCCCGCGCCGCCTCAGCAACGAAATCGGCGACGTCGTCGGACGCGATCGGCTGAAGATTGCCCGTCGACAAGCGGGCGGTGTCGCCCGACGTGCCGGCCTGGGCAATGCCGCCGAGGAATTCCATGAACTGCGTAGACCGCAGGATCGTATAGGGAATGCCGGATTTCTTGATGATCTCTTCCTGAGCGACCTTGGCGCGGAGATAACCGCTGTCAGGCAGACGGTCCGTGCCGACGATCGAGAGCGCGACGTGGTGCTTGACGCCGGCTTCCCTCTCCGCCGCCATGAGGTTCTTGCCGGACGTCTGGAAGAATTCGAGTACGGCTTTGTCCTCGAAGGAGGGCGAGTTCGCGAGGTCGATCACCACCTCGGCGTTCTTGAGCACCTCGGCTAGGCCTTCCCCGGTGATCGTATTGACTCCGGTATTCGGGGCGGCCGCAATGACCTCATGCCCCTGCTTGTGCAGGCGCTCCGCGGTCTTCGATCCGATCAGGCCCGTGCCCCCGATAATGACGATTTTCATGAGATGCCTCCTGCGCGGCCGCCGATTCGGCGCGCGGTTCGATCAATCTTAGGGTGTCGACCTCGACGAGGTCGGGTTGTGGGCCGAGCCACATGGCTTTGGAAACTGCGCAGCCAGGCTCGGCCGAGAGCCAGACTGGTATTCAATAGTCCCAGAAGACCGGCACCCAGCGGAAGGCGTTGCCCTCGACCGCGACCCGACCGACGGACGGAAACGGGAGGTGGGTGGCCACGAGCTGTTCGCCGGTCCCCGCCAGCTCCGTCAGAAGACGCTGGCGAACGCGGGCTGCTTCCTCGGGGTCATGCTCGAAGCCGTTATACCAGTCAGGATGTTCGAACCCGACAGCGAAAACGGCGTCACCGGCGAACGTCAGTCGGTCGCCGCCGGAGGACAGACGGACCACGCTGTGTCCGGGCGTGTGGCCGCCCGTGCGGCGGACGATGACACCTGGCGCGACATCGCGTTCCTCGTCGAACAGCCGCAGGTGACTGCGATACTCTTGCGCGAACCGCTTGGCGGCCGCACGAAGGGCATCCGGGAAACCCGCCGGCATGTTGACGTGCGTGAAGTCGGGTGCCTCCCAAAACTTCACCTCGGCAGCCGCCACATGGATCCGCAGGTCCGGGCGCAGTCGGTCCTTCACTCCCTCGACGAGGAGACCGCCGACATGGTCCATGTGCATGTGGGTTAGCACCACGTCGGTGACGGAGCCGAGATCGATGCCGGCGGCCTCCAGGCGCTTAACCAGTTGTCCGGCCCGCGGCAGGTTTAGTTCCGGATCAAGACCCAACCCGGCGTCGATAAGTATGACCTGCTCGCCGCTGCGCACCAGGACCACGTTCAGCGCCCAGTCGAAAGCGTCGGATGGCAGGAACATGTCGTTCAGCCAACTGGCCCGCTCGGTCTCGGCGACGTTATGCCCCAGCATCTTGGTCGGGAGCGGCAGCACCCCGTCGCTGACCACCAGAACATCAATTTCCCCGACCCGCACCGCATAGCGCGAGGGGACCAGCTCCTCGGTCCCCGGTCGTCCGGAGCGTGAAGCGACGTCTTGGCTCATGGTTCTCTCCTAATTGATGCCGTTAAAATCACGACTTGAGGAGGTTATAATGATGGTGTTATGCGAGATATCGGGCCTAAGTACAGGTTTACCTATTCCGTATAATAGGTTGATTTGATTTATACGAAAGCTATCGTATTTCATTCATCTTAATATGCCATTGTCAATCGTCGATTTAAGCAACGAATATATGTTCTATACGTAATCAGGTAAGCGATTATCGCATAATTCGGTCGCGCGCGCGCAATTTGATCGCCGTGGTCGTTGTTCGGCTATCGTGACGACGCAGCCATCTCGATCATGGATACGACCTCTGCGGGGTGCGAAATCATCAAGGCGTGCGACGCGCCGTTGATGGCGACGGTCCTCACCATCCGCGCGCGCTGCGCCATGAAATCCATAGCAGCCGGCGGAATGTTCCGATCACCGGTCCCGTAGATCATGTATGACGGCAGCGACTTCCACGAAGGCACGCCCGACGGCTCGGCCAGGGCTGCTTCGGCAACGGGGCGTTGCGTGGCAGCCATCAACGCAGCCTGTCCCTTCGGAACGTCGGCTGCAAACTGCATCCGGAATTTCTCCGGTTTGATATAGAGATCGCGCCCGCCATCCAGCGTCGCGACCGCCTGGATCGCACTTCCCAAAGTGCTTCCCGGAAACTTGCCCGAAAGTGACAGGCTGGATTCCCCCGTCTCTGGCGCGAACGCGGCCACATAAACGAGCGCCTTCACATTCGCCTGCCCATTCGCAGCTTCTGTGATCACCGGCCCGCCATAGGAATGGCCGACGAGAACGACCGGGCCAGAAATGGATCGTATGAGCGTCGCGACTTCGGCCGCGTCCCCCTTCACGCTGCGTAGTGGATTGGCAGCCGCGATCGTTTCGTAGCCTGCCTTGTTGAGCCGGGCGATCACCGCATTCCAGCTCGCGGATTCGGCGAAGGCACCGTGCACCAGAATGACGATCGGCTTGGTGCGAGGTGCTGCTTGCGCTGGTCGCATGGGCGTGGTGAGCAGTGCGGCGGCTGCCGCCAGAGCGAAGACACTCGGTTTCATATGCGTTCTCCGGGTTTGTCGGTAGGGTCAGAGCAGCCAGCGCAAGCTCGCGCCTGGAGTGGCTTGGCCGACGAATTCGCCGATCAATCCAGACGTCGGCGTCGAAGACAGGAGGAGGCGCAGGCAGGCGGCTGGGCAGTGGCGGCCAGGGAGAGGCTCCGACTTATCGGCAAGGAATTCCGCATTGCCCAGAGCGTCAGCGCCAGTCCGAGAAGCGCCGGCAGCGTCACCGCCGGAAAGTCCCGCGGAATGACAGCAGGCGAGCAGATTCCGACGGCAACCTCCCAAAAATGGAAGAGCGCGTGCGTGCAAAGCCAGGACGTCGCGGCTGCCCATAGTCCAACGCGACGCTCCGGCGCGAACAGCCCGAGACCGAACGCCACGCCGAGGAACATCTGGATCATCCCGATGTCGCGAATGAAGTGCTGGTTGAAGAAGCCGGTATCAGTCACGCCCGGGACCATCTCGTACCAAGCCAGCGGCGCGATAAGCATGAAAAGGCCGTTCGCGGTCAGGAAGATGCCGTTGAGCGCCACCATGATGACGACCGTTGCGGCAGCGGCGCGGCCTCGAGGGAGCATCAGCTCGCAAGTCAAGAGCGCTTTCATCAATCACCTCTCGCCGAAAGTGCGCTCATCATCGAGCACTCGCGTGATCTCGGAGCGGGATGACAGCACAGGAGTGAGGGGAATTGTTCTCGTTGAGCGCTTGGATCTCTACTGGCCCCTCCGACGTCTGCTCTCGATAGATCGCCAGACGGACCTGTACCTTGGCATAGACAAGAAAGAGCAACTGCATGCGCAGAGCTCGATCGGATCTCGGAGGATCGATTTCAAGCCGCCTGCTGCTTCAGGATCGTAGGGGAGAGGCGGCCGGAGCTGCGAGCTCGCGACGCTGCACGTCGGCATGCGAACGTTCGGCTCTGGGAGCTATGCCAAGTTCCGCTTTGGCGCACTTCTACGCTGTATAAGGACGGGCGGTTTTGGCCCCGGGCTGAGCTTTGGAAGGTCCGCTTTCCGTAATTCCATTCGGCGAAGCTGCCCCCCAATGCGGCCGCCGGGAAAGGCCAATTGCGTGTAGTGGCAACAGCTACCTCGGCCAAACCATCCACCGGCTCATGGGGAGAGGTTACGCTTCAAGTGCTGAATAACACTCACACCGGACCTCTCGGTGCCGGCGGACCCCTATACCTGCCAGCGACTGCCGCCTGGCGAACCGCAGGATCACACCTAGCGATGCAGCGAGAATCGCCAACAGAACGCCCACGAACCCGAACAACCATCCAAAGGCGAACAGCGCAAACATCATCCAGACCGGGTGGAGGTTGACGCGGCGGCCGATGAGGCGCAGCGAGAAGATATACTCGAAAAATCATTTCTCCGGGCCGTAATGATAGGCTGTTTCACCAAGCGCACGATCTTCCGGATCAGCTGGACGGAAGCACTGGCAATCAAAGGCGCTCACTAATCAAGCGCATTCCCGGTTACGCCGCCTGCATCGCTTCGACGACGCTCACATCGGAACTGGTGGGGATCACCCGCGTCAGGCGGAAGCCGGCCTTGGCGAGGAGCTGGCGATATTCCTCCTCCGTTCGCTCCTGGCCGCCGGGCAGCACCAGCATCACCATATCGAGCACCTTGCCGGGATGGGGCGCGTCGCCGTCGGGCAGTACCATCTCCACCAGCAGCAGCCGCCCGTCGGGCTGCATTGCCTTGCGGACATGGCCGAGGATGGTGAGGCACTGCTCCTCGCTCCAGTCGTGGATGACGTGGGACAGCACATAAGCGTCGCCGCCAGCGGGAACCTTCTCGAAGAAGTCGCCTGCCTCGATCGCCACGCGCTCCCGCACGCGCCATTCCGCCAGCAGGGCCGGCGCGTCGGCCACCACATGGGGTCGGTCGAACAGGATGCCGCGCGGCCCCTGGTACCGCGCCAGGATCGCCGCCAGCAGGTTACCGCTGGCGCCTCCTACGTCGACGACGGTGCCGAAGGCCGCAAAATCATAAGCCTCTGCGACAGCGGGCGGCTCGCGGCCATGGAAGCCGATCATCGTCTCGCTAAACATCGAGGCCTCGTCCGGATGCCGGCCGAGATAGTCGAAGACCGGCGCGCCCTGCGCCTTCTCGAATGCGGTCTTGCCGGTCTGCAGCGAATAGACGATTTCGTCGAAAGCCCCCGCGAACCAGGGGCTGCCGATGGTGAGGATGGTGGCCCGCGCCGAACCGGGCGCGCCCGTCTTCAGCGCCTGCCCCAGCTCCGTCAGGGCAAAGCGCTGGCCGTCCAGCTCGGCGAACACGCCTAGGCTGGCGAGGCAGCGCAGAAAGCGATGCAGAGAGGGCGAATGGAGCCCGAGCGGGCCGGCCAGGTCCTCGGCACTGCGAGGGCCGGTGGCCAAGTGGTCGGCCAGGTCCAGCCTCGCCGCTGCGTAGACCAGCCGCGAAACCCAAGCGGCCGTCGCCATCTGGATCAGGGTGACATGTGGGGGAAGCTCCTGCGGTACCGCCGGCGGCGCAAGGCTCGAAGCGGCGTGAGGCGTGTCGTCCATGGTACTCTCCCGAGAGGCCAACGACGGACTGCTACCGCAACCCTAGGTATCACGGCCGGCCTAGCCTGGCACGACATTGATGAGGTTCAATCAGGTCTTCGGGGAGGTAGTCGAGTTCGCGTTCTGCGGGGGCTCCAGCGCGACGGGAACTACGGGCGCGCATCTTCGGCGGCCTCCAGGACGAAGTTGTGATCGCGGCATCTGGCCTGCGGATGTCCGCTTGCGGGTGGTCAGTCAAGGTCGGCTTCTGGCGCAAGCTGGTAGTTGACCCTGGTGCAAAACGGTCAAATTCGGGGCATTGCTGCTATTGATCGGTTCTCAAGTTCTCTGCACGCTGAAAGAGTGAATTGTGACTGAGCGATTTGAACGGCACCGCCAACCCTGGACCTCCGAAGAGCTTCAGAAGCTGAAATTGCTCGCCGGAAAGGGCATGGCGCTGAAGGCGATTGCGAAAGCAATGACCCGTAGCGAAGAGTCCGTAAAGGATCGCGCAAAGCTCGACGGCATCGGTATCGCCAAGCTCCGTTAGGCCATGGGCTCTAGAGTCGACATCTCGCGTCAGAACCACGGGCGTCCGCTCTCGGGACAAGCGGCGACGTCAGCTTATGGCGCGTTTCTTCACCCGACCGTTACCGGCCGCGGACCGTCTCGGCCGAAAATCAGAGTCATTGCGATCGAGAGCATCACAAACCCGAGTACGCCCTCCTGCACGCGCTGAAACCACCCGTTTTTAGCTAGCCAGCCTCTGATCTTCGACGCCCCCCCAGCAAGCGCCAAGCTAACGATGAAGCCGAGCGTTTTCGAGATCGAGGCGAGGATCAGAAGCTGGAGCCAGATCGGGCCGGTCACGGGATCAGCGAACTGGGGTAGAAAGGCCGTGATGAAGAGGAAGACCTTGGGGTTGAGCAGGTTGGTGAAGAAGCCCTGCCAAAAGATGGCCTTCGGGGAGGATGCCCTCTGCAGCGCTGTGGGATTCGGCGGTCGATAGCAACGCCAAAGCGCGCGGCCGCCGAGGTACCCAAGATAAATCGCTCCCGCGAACTTGACTGCGGCGAAGAGCAGAGGGGACTGCTGGAAAACGGCGGCCAAGCCCAGCACGACAATCGGTATCTGGACCAGTCCCGAAGCCCAACTACCCGCAACACTCAGCGCTGCGGCTCGAAACCCTTGCGTCACGCCGCGCGTCAGAGTCAGCGCCATGTCCGGCCCCGGCGTCATGATGAGCGCCAGGGACGCGAAAACGAACAGGATCAACACTGAGGTTTCGGGCATCAAGGACATCCGGAGCAGGTGCGATGTGAAACTCGCCCTCGGCGAGCGAGAAGGTGAACTTGGCCGGCGTTGCGGCAATGATGCCTATCAACCGGAAAGCTCCAGTCCGGCAATCCCGACCGCCGTGACGCCCACGAAAACCAGCCGCAATGTTGTTGCTGGCTCTCCGAGAAAAAGAATGCCCACGACCAGCGATCCTAGGGCACCTATGCCGGTCCATACGGCATATGCTGTGCCAAGCGGAAGAACCACCAGCGCTTTCGCCAACATGCCGATGAATAGCGCCAGCAGGACGAGCGAGATCGCGCTCCACGCGATATCCGTGAAGCCGTTCGACCGCTTGGTTGCCACGGCCCAGGCAACGTCAGTGATCCCTGAAAGCACCAGTAGGGTCCATCCGAGAGCCGGCGTCATGGTGCGTTCCTCAGAAACGTCTCGGCCAGACAAGCCAGGCGTTCGGCGGCGACTTTTCGTGCGTCCGAAACGCGTTCCGGCGGCGCGGCACTTGGCGCGACCGAGATGATCTCCGCACCATCGAGACCAATAAACCTGAGGGCGGCTTTCAATAGCTGCTGGCGAGGTCCGGCCTGCCGTAGCTTTGGCCACTGGAAAAGTCCCCGGCGCTGGAAAGGATGATCGCGAGCGGCCTCTGCCGAATGAGCGGCGTGTAGCCAGTTGCAGGGTCGAAGACAAAACTGAGACCCGGCTGTGTGATGAGATCGATCCAATGTTTCAGGCGATATGAAATGCTCAGGTTCCACATCGGCGTCGACAGCACGACCGCTTCGGCCGCCTCGAGGCGAGCCACCATCCCCCTGATCCCGTTCCAGGCGTCCGCCTGGCTCGGGTCGAGCTCGCGGCCGGCGAGCCTTGCATATTTTGCCTCGATCACATGCCCATCGAAGGCTGGAAACTCCTCCTTCCAGACGTCGAGTCTGTCGATCGATAGCGCCAGGTCGCGCCGGAGAAAGACGGTCTGGCCGCTATCCGAGAGCAAGTGCCCGCTCGTCGTAAAATAGAGGTGGCGGAAGCGTCCGCTTCCCGGCAAGCACCTAATGTCCGCAAATGGCGCACTTGGAGTGCATCGCCAAGGAACGGTGAGGTAAACAGAATTGCGTCGGTCAATCGAATTCCTTGCGGAATTTCTCGCTGACGGTCGGGGCCTTGCGGAAGCGCATGATAGAGAACGGGTCAAGCGGCGTGGGCGTTTCGCCGTCGAGAATCATCTCGCTTAGGCAAAGTCCGACGCCGGGGCCGATCTGGAAACCGTGGCCGCAGAAGCCGAAAGCGTGGAACAGCCCGGGCGTCGTTCCGCTCGAGCCGATCACCGGGATCATGTCGGGCAGATAGGCCTCGATGCCGGACCAAACTCGGATGACATGGCATTGCGCCAGCATCGGCGCGACGCGGGCAAGCCCGCGCATTGCCGCCAGCGTTTTCACTGGGGGCACCGGCGCGTGGTTCGCCTGCGGATCGGCCGCGGTGCGCGGATAGCCGGCGAGGATGATGTTGCCGCGCGGGATCTGGCGGAAGATCACCGAGCCGTCGATCGCCTGCACCGAGGGTTCGATCCGATAGGGAAAAGGCTCGGTTACGAATTGCGGCGGCCCGGCTGCAAAGACCGGCGCGGTCTCACCGAAGCGCTCCGCGATCTCAGGCGCCCAGGCGCCAGCACAGTTGACCAGCGCGCCGCAGCTTATCCGGCTTCCGTCGGCCAGCATCAGCGCAAAGCCGTTGCCCTCGCGGTCAACGGCCACGACACGCGTGTTCTCCCGAATGATGGCGCCTTGTCTCGCAGCAGCTCTTGCCACGGTCGGCGTCGCCAGCCTTGGATTTGCGGTGGCGTC
Organism: Allobosea sp. RIT-PG3_2; assembly: GCF_057321085.1. NCBI lineage: Bacteria > Pseudomonadati > Pseudomonadota > Alphaproteobacteria > Hyphomicrobiales > Alloboseaceae > Allobosea > Allobosea sp. RIT-PG3_2. The sequence continues at coordinate 32,810 of NZ_JBXWCA010000014.1, forward strand.
GCGGGCGGAGAAGGTGGCTGCGACGGCGCGTTCGCTCAGCCAGGGCCAGCGCCGGCGCAACTCAGCTGGGCCGACCCGCTCGATCGCGAGGCCGTAGGATTCCGATACCTTGGCATAGCCTTCGAGCTTTGCGTGCTCCTCCTCGTCATAGGCGAGGTAGAGATGGCCGGTCTGCTCGAATTCGCAATCCTCGCCGATCAGCGCGTCGAAATCCTCCCATAGCGCCTGAGAGCGCAGCGATAGCGGATACTGGCCGGGAAAACGCCCCTGGAGGCGCAGATTCCCAAAATTGACGCCGCTCGATTGCTCTCCGACGGCGCCCTTCTCGATCAGCGTCACGCGCTGGCCGCGCCGGGCAAGGAAGAAGGCGGTCCAGGCGCCGATCAGCCCGCCGCCGACGATCGTGACATCGGTCGTTTGCGTGCTCATGTAGGTTCTCCCGCGGCGGCGAGCGCGATCGGCTTGACCGGAGCCTGGCCCCGCAGGCGACCGGCGGCTTCGCCCCCCTGTTCGGTTCCGGCCGCGACGATCTCCTGCAAGGCCGGCCCGCAGACGCGGCCCTGGCAGCGCCCCATGCCGCAGCGTGTTATCGCCTTGACGCGGTTGACCTCGACCGGACCGAGCGCCTTCGCCATCGCGGAGCGCACCTCACCGACCGTGACGTTCTCGCAGCGGCAGAGCGTGACCGGATCGGGCAGGGCGGCGATCTGCTCCCTCGGCCAGGCGAAGGCGCGCGCCAGCCCACGCTGGAAATCGCGCAGCCGCGCGACCCGCCGCGCCAGAAGTCGGATCGCCGCGATATCCTGTGTTCGCCCGAGATCGGCGAGGATGGCATGGGCTGCGAGTGCCCCGCTCGCCTCGGCGGCATCGGCCCCGCCGATCCGCACACCGTCGCCAGCAAGGTAAAGGCCGGGGCGCGCGCGGCCGAAACCGTCGATCTTCGGCAGGAACAGCCGGAAATCCGGATCATAGGCAAATTCCGCCCCGGCGAGATCGGCAAGCTGCGTCTCGGGCTTCAGGCCATAGCCCAGCGCGATCGCATCACAAGCGAAGCGCGGCTCGCGCCCACTGTTATCGCGCAGGACGAGCGCCTCGACACGGCCGTCCCCCTCCACGGCTACCGGCGTCACGCCGTGCAGCGTCGGAATGCCCGCGCGCAAAGCCGCCGCCATGTACAAGAGCCCGCGCAGCAATGTGCGCGGCGCCCCGAGGAGGGCGGGCATCGCCGCGAGCTTGGCGGAGAATGCGGTCGTATCGGCGATCACCGCGATCTCGGCGCCCATCGCGCGGTATTGCTTCGCCGCCAGCGCAAGTAGGGGCGATGAGCCGAGAAAGGCGACGCGGCTGCCGATTAGGCAGCCCTGGTCCTTGAGTGCGGCCTGCGCCCCGCCGAGCGTGAACACGCCGGGCTTGGTCCAGCCCGGCAGGGGCGCAATCCGGTCCATCGCGCCGCTTGCGATGAGCAGCCTGTCGCAATCGAGCGTCTCGGCGCGGCCGTCGCGCAGCAGGTGCAGGTGCTTGCCGTCAATCGCCCAGACCAGAGTCTGGGGCCGATAGTCGATCTGGGAGTGCAAGGCGCCGAACCGCTTATGCAGAGCCGCATAGCGGCCGGCCTCCGAGCCCATCAGCCTGGTCATGTCGAGCGCGAGGTCGTCGGCCGGACGGCGATAGCCCTGTCCGCCGGCGCGGGCCCCTTCGTCGATCAGGATGGGCTTCAGCCCGTTCGCGACGAGCAGTTCGGCGGCGCTGATCCCGGCTGGTCCGGCTCCGACGATGACGATCTCAGTCATTGGAGTGGGCCATGCCCTGCGGTTCGGCGAAGAGCTCCAAGCCTTCGCTGACGGGCGTGGTGCATGCCCTAATCCGGCCACCGGCCGCACTCCAGACCCAGCAATCCTGGCAGGCGCCCATCAGGCAGAAGCCGGCGCGCGGCTCGGCTCCGAATTCCAGCCGGCGAGCGTGGGCGCCGTTCTCCAGAAGCGCGGCAAGGACGCTGTCGCCTCCGGTCGCATGGATCGATTTGCCATCGAAGCTGAGGGTTATCGGCGGGCCACTGCGGCGAGCCACACGGCGGAACTGCGCCTGCGAGCGTTCCATGCGATCTCTATTTATTGCAATGCGATATAAGTTTTCGGATTCTGATAAGTCGAGCCGCCCCCTGTCAAGGGCATCCGCCTCTTTTTTTCAGACGCGCGAGATGGCGTGGGCGGCGGCGATCACCAGGGAGGAAAAGCGCGAGACAACCTCCTCATGGCTGTAGCGTGAGGTGGAGGTCGCGATGTTGACGGCCGCTTCCGGCCGGCCCTGGTGGTCGACGACCGGTGCGGCGATCGAGGCATCGCCGATATAGACCTCCTCGAAGGCGGTGGCGTAGCCCTGGGCAGCCGACTGGCGCAGCTTCTCGCGCAACGCCTCACGCTGCCATGTCGTCGAGGGCGTATGCGCGCGCCGGTCGGAGCCTTCGATGATCGCCATCGCCTCGTCCTCCGGCAGGCGCGAAAGCATCGCGATGCCCGGCGCCGTGGCATAGGCCGGCATCCGCGTGCCGATGATGACGTCGGTGTTGAGAACGTGCCGGCTGAGGAAACGCGAGACGAAGATGATCTCGGTCTCCTCGCGCACGGTGAGGTTCACTGTCTCCTCGGTCTCCTTGCTGAGATGCATGAGATAGGGCATCGCCCGGTCGAGGAGGCGGCTGCTGCGAACGAAATGATAGCCGAGATCTAGCGTCTTCGCAGTCAGCTCGAAGCGTTTGGTCTGCGAGTCCTTGCGGAGATAGCCGAGCTTGGCGAGCGTATGGGTGAAGCGCTGGGCCGCGCTGACATCCATCCCGGTTTCCGAGGCGACCTGCGACAGGTTCAGCGTCTGGTGCTGGCGGCCGAAGGCCGAGAGCACGCGGAACGCCTTCTCCACCGAATTGACCATCAGGGCGTCTTCCTTGCGGCCGGCTCGGTCGGCCGGCGCCGCCGTGCGCTTGCTCTGTCTCGCGTCGGGCATCGTCATCAGGGCCTGCTCTCCTCGGCGCGATCAATGGCTGCGGCTAACGATCTTGACAAGCTGGGCCTTTGGCGCAGAATAAGCAATAGAAGTTATTGCATTGCAATAGTAACTCATCGGAGAGCGCTATGAAGGACTCTGTTCTGGTCGAGGTGCGAGGCGCTGTCGGCATCATCACCCTCAACCGCCCCGAGATTCTCAACGCCTGGAACGCGCCGATGCGCGAACGGCTGGTCGCCTGCTTCGATGAGATGGAGGCGAACGAGGCCGTCCGCGCAATCATCCTGACGGGTGCGGGCGATCGTGCCTTCGGCGCTGGCCAAGACCTCAACGAGACCAAGACCTTCGATTCGGACCGCGCCGAACTTTGGATGGGTGAATGGGAGCGGCTCTATGACCGCATGCGCTCGCTTTCGAAGCCGCTGATCGCGGCGCTGAACGGCGTTGCGGCGGGCTCCGCCTTCCAGGTCGCGTTGCTCTGCGACCTGCGCGTCGGCCATGCCGACGTCACAATGGGCCAACCCGAGATCAACTCAGGCATCGCCTCGGTCACTGGTCCCTGGATCATGAAGGAGATGATCGGGATCGCCCGCACCATTGACCTGACCCTGACCGGCCGGATGATGGATGCCGACGAGTGCTTCCGCATCGGCCTGATCAACCGGATCGTGCCGAAGGAGCAGGTCATGCAGGCCTCGCTCGCGCTTGCCGAGGAACTCGCCAGCAAGCCGCCGGTCGCCATGCGCCTCAACAAGGCGCGCTTCCGCGAGGTCACCGAGGAGAGCTTCCGCGAGTGCCTCGCCGCCGGTATCCGCAACCAGCGCGCCGCCTATGCCACCGGCGAGCCGGCGCGGATGATGGAGGCCTTCCTCGCCAAGCGCGCGGCGCGGAAGACGGCCTAATCACACCATCTTACCATCCGATCACCCACGGGGAAATGCGGAAAACCGCTTGAAAGGGGAGTAGACGATGTCGAACCTGACCACGAATCCGACGCGGCGCACCTTGCTGCAACTCGCTGCCGGCGCGATCGCAACGCCCTACCTGGCGGGCACGGCACGCGCCGCGACCCAGATCACGGTCGCCGATCCCGGCGGTCCATTTGGCCCCGCCTTCCGCAAAGCCTTCTATGACCCCTTCGAAAAAGCGACCGGCAACAAGGTCGTCAACGTTGCCCGCGAGGCCGAGCCTACCGCCCAGTTCAAGGCTATGGTCGAGACCAAGTCCTATACCTGGGACGTCTGCACGCTGACGCTCTCGGCCCGCGACATCCTCAAGGCGCAGGGCCTGCTCGATCCGATTGGCTTCGCGCATGCCGATGTGCCCAAGCTGATGCCCGAGGCGATCTCGCCCGAATTCATGGGCACGGACGTCTATTCGACGATCTTCGCCTACCGGACCGACAAGGTGAAGAACGCGCCCGCGAGCTGGACGGATTTCTTCAATGTCGAGAAGTTCCCCGGTCGGCGCTCGATGCGCAAGAACCCAATAGACAGCATCGAGCAGGCTCTGCTCGCAGACGGGGTGCCGCTCGACAAGCTCTATCCGCTCGATATCGAGCGCGCCTTCAAGGTTCTCGACAAGATCAAGCCACATATCGCAGTCTGGTGGACGGGTGGCGCCCAGTCGACGCAGCTTCTGCAAAGCGGCGAAGTCGACATGACCACCGGTTGGAACGCCCGCCTGCAAGCTGCGATCGATGGCGGTGCACCGGCCAGGATCATCTGGAACCAAGGGCTCTACTCGATCGAGGGCTGGGGTTTGCCGAAGGGTGGCCCAAAAGCTGAGGTGGCACGTCAGTTCGTCCGCTTCTGCTCCGACGCTAAGCAGCAGGCGGTCTATACCGAGGCGTTGGCATATGGCCCGACGAACCTTGACGCCTACCAGACGATCTCGCCCGAGCGCGCCAAACTCCTGCCGACCTCACCGGAAAACCTGAAGCAGATGGCGATCGCCAATGAAAGCTGGTGGAGCGAGAATCGTGCCAAGGTCACCGAGCGCTTCAATTCCTGGCTCCTGACCTGACGGCGATGAGGACGGGTGCCGGAATGACCGCAAACCAGCCGAAATCGGCCCAACTCGTCGTCGAGGGCAAGCTCGTCATCGAAGCGCTTTGCAAGCGCTATGGCGCGACCACGGCGCTCGAACCGAGTTCGCTCAGCGTCGCAGAGGGCGAGTTCCTCACCTTGCTGGGGCCTTCGGGCTCCGGCAAGACGACGCTGCTTCAGCTGATCTGCGGTCTGGTCGAGGCCAGCGAGGGCAGGGTGGTGATCGACGGACGCGACCAGTCGAACATGCCGGTTCACCAGCGCGATATCGGTCTCGTCTTCCAGCATTACGCGCTCTTCCCGCACCTGACGGTGGCGGAGAACATCGCTTTTCCGCTCAAGATGCGTGGGCGCCCGGCTGCCGAGATCGCCGGCCGGGTCGCCTCCACGCTCGATATGGTCCATCTCGGCCATCTCGCCGGGCGCTTCCCGCGCGAATTGTCCGGCGGCCAGCAGCAGCGCGTCGCGCTGGCACGCTGCTTCGTCTACCAGCCCTCGATCATCCTAATGGACGAGCCTCTCGGTGCCCTCGACAAGAAGCTGCGTGAGCACATGCAGATCGAGATCAAGCGGCTGCACCGGGAGAGCGGTGCGACCATCGTCTACGTCACCCACGATCAGGAGGAGGCGCTCGCGATGTCGGACCGCATCTGCCTGATGAACCACGCGAAGATCGAGCAGCTCGGCACGCCGCGCGAGATCTACGAGCGCCCGCGCACGGCCTTCGCCGCCGATTTCATTGGCCTCTCCAACATCTTCCGCGGCAGCTGGGACGGCAAAGGTGCGCTCGACACACCCCATGGCCGTTTCGCCCTGCCGAGCGGCGCGAATTGCCAGAGCAACGACGCGGCGCTCGTCATCCGGCCGGAGAACCTCCATCTCGGCGAACGCGACGGCAATGCCGTCTGCGGCCGGGTGAGCGAAATCGTCTATGCCGGCTCGGAAACGCGCGTAATCGCCTCGCTCGGTGACGGCAGCCCGCTCGTGCTGCGGCTCGGCCCGGAGGATCCGGTGCCCGCCATCGACCAGGCCATCGTCGCCGGCTGGGCCCGCGACAAGGCGGTGCTGGTTGCATGAGCGCGGTCGCGGCAGGCACCGCTCCGGCGCGCCGGAGCAAACTCAGGTTCGGTCCGCTCTGGCTGGCGGTGCCCGGCCTCATGTTCCTCGCGGTCTTCTTCGCCTGGCCGGTTGCACAGCTCCTCGGCCTCAGCGTCGTCGATCCGGAGAGCGGAGGCTTCTCGGCCGGCGCCTACCAGCGCATCGCCGCGACCGACGTCTATCTGCGCGTGCTCGGCATTACCTTCCGCATCGCCGGCTGGACGGCGGTCTGGTCGCTCTTGATGGGCTACCCGCTGGCTTATTGGCTGGCGCGCCTGCCCGACATGTTCCGCGGCCGCATGCTGCTCTTCGTCATGGTGCCGTTCTGGACGAGCTATCTCGTCAAGACCTTCGCCTGGATGATCGTGCTCGGCCGCAGCGGCATCATCAATTCGCTTGCGACGGGATCCGGCCTCGTCGACCAACCCCTGCCGCTGCTACACAACATGTTCGGCGTGATGGTCGGCATGGTCCATGCGATGGTGCCGCTCGCGGTGATGACCATGCTGCCGGTGATGACCGGAATCGACCGTCGCCTCGTGCAGGCGGCGCAGACCCTCGGCGCCGCCCCGGCGCGAGCGTTCTGGCTGGTTTATTTCAAGCTCTCTCTGCCAGGCGTCGCGGCGGCGGGGCTATTGGTCTTCATCTCCTCGCTCGGCTTCTTCATTGTGCCGGCCTTCCTCGGCGGGCGGCAGGAGACCATGCTCGCCCAGCTCATCATCACCCAGGTGCAGGAGCTGCTGAACTGGTCCTTCGCGGGGGCGCTTGCGGCCATGATGCTGGCGGCGGCGCTGGTTTCCTGCTGGATCTACGACCGGCTCTTCGGCATCTCGACGATCGCCGGCGGCTCGGCTCAGGTCGGAGGCGGACGCATCCGCGATCTCGGCCTCGCCATCCTCGGCATTGTCGCCGATATTGCGGGGCGCGTCGCAGCTGTTGCACAGAAATTCCTAGGCAACCGCATATGCGAGGGTATGCTGCCGGGCTTCTGCTGGCTCGTCATCGGGTTTCTGGTGCTGCCGACGCTGATAGTGATCCCGCTCGCATTCACCTCCTCGCAATTCCTCGAATTCCCGCCGCCAGGCTACGGGCTCAGCTGGTTCCGCACCTATTTTGAATCCCCGCTCTGGCTGCAGGCAACGCTGCGCTCCTTTGGCGTCGCCTTCGTTACGGCGCTGGCTGCGACCGCGATCGGCGGCTTCGCGGCGCTGGCGCTGGCCCATAGCCGCACGCGCTGGGGCGGGCTAATCTTCGCCTTCTTCCTGGCGCCGATGATCGTTCCGCGCATCGTCATCGCGGTGGGCCTGTTCTACCTCTTCGCGCGGATGGGCCTGATCGCGACCGATCTCGGACTGATCATCGGTCATACCGTGCTGGCGATCCCATTCACGCTCGTCACCATCGCCGCCGTGCTCAAGACCTATGATCAGCGGCTCGATCAGGCGGCGGCGACGCTCGGCGCCAACCGCGTCCGCACCCTGACGGGCGTGACGATCCCGCTTGTTAAGGGCGGCCTCGTCGCGGCCTTCCTCTTCGCCTTCATCACCTCTTTCGACGAGCTGACAATCGCGATCTTCGTCTCGGGTGGCGTCAAGACGACCCTGCCGAAGCAGATGTGGGACGACATGATCCTGCAACTCAACCCGACGCTGGCCGCGGTTTCGGTGGTCGTCTTCGTGGTGGTGACGGTGATGCTGCTGCTGGCCGAACGCTTCCGCTCCTCCTCTTCTTCCTGACATCGACGACTGAAGCGCAACCATGACCTCCCCAGACAAAGACGGCTTCGTAGGCCTTCTGACCGCGCGCGCCGCTGCCGAGCCGGATCGCGTCTATGCCCGCTTCAGCGGCGAGCCGCTGAGCTATGGCGAGTTGGAGCGGCGCTCGGCCGCCTTCGCCGCGCATCTACGGTCGCGCGGCATCGTCACGGGCGACCGCGTCGCGGTGATGATGCGAAATTCCCTCGCCAGTATCGCCGTAGTTTTCGGGCTCGCACGGGCCGGCGTCGCCTGGGTGCCGGTCAATGCTCACCAGCGCGGCGAGGGGTTGAACTATCTCCTGACCCATTCCAGCCCGCGCCTCGTCGTCGCCGACATCGAACTCGCACCCCAGATCGCCGAGGCGATGGGGCCCGACACGACCCTGCCGATGCTGTTGCATGCGCCGGGCGGAGATCTCGATGCGGTGCTCGTGGTAACCGCCCGTTTCGACGGACCGGCCCCAGCCGCGGATGCCGTCTTCGCCATTATGTACACCTCCGGCACGACAGGGCGGCCGAAGGGCGTCATCGTCTCGCACCGCATGCTGCGGCTGGCGGCCGAGAGCGTGCTCTATCTGTCGGATGCCAAGCCCGGCGAGGTCTTCTTCGTCTGGGAGCCGCTCTATCATATCGGCGGCGCCCAGCTCCTGCCGCTGCCGATGATCCGCGACGTATCGCTCGCCATGGTCGAGCGCTTCAGCGCCAGCCGCTTCTGGACGCAGGTCCGCGAGGAGGGCGCGACCCATATCCATTATCTCGGCGGCATCCTGCAGATCCTTCTGAAGCAGCCGGCTTCCGTGCTCGATCGCGAGCATGGCGTGCGCATCGCCTGGGGCGGCGGCTGTCCGGCCGATATCTGGCCGCAGTTCCGCGACCGCTTCGGGGTCGAGATCCGCGAATGCTACGGCATGACCGAAGCCTCCAGCCTGACGACCTGCAACACCAGCGGCGTGTTTGGCTCCGTCGGGCAGCCGATGCCCTGGTTCACCATCAGGCTGCTCGACGGTGAGGGCAGGCCCGTCGCGGCGGGCGAGCGCGGCGAGATCGTGGTCAAGACCAGCATCCAAGGCGCAATCTTCCCCGGCTATCTGGACAATCCCGAGGCGACCGTGAAAGCGCTGCACAACGGCGCCCTCCATACCGGCGATCTCGGCTCCTTCGATACCGACGGCAACCTATATTTCCACGGCCGCATGACCGACAGCGTGCGCTGCCGCGGGGAGAACGTCTCGGCCTGGGAGGTCGAGCATGTCGCGGCCGAGCATGAAGCGGTCGAGGATTGCGCGATGATCGGCGTCTCCGCCGATATCGGCGAGCAGGACATCAAGCTGTTCGTCAAGCCGCGCCATGGCGCGGTCATCGACCCGCAGGCCCTGTCCGGCTGGCTCGGCCGGCGCCTCGCGCCCTACCAGAACCCACGCTACATCGCCCTCGTCGACGAGTTCGAGCGCACGGCGAGCCAGCGCATCATGAAACACAAGCTCTCGCCCCGGCTCGACGATTGCTGGGACAGGGCAACCGCGACGGGGCGCTAATATGGCCGGCTGCGACATCCTAATTTCCGGCACCGGCGGCTTCGCCGCGCGCATCGCCTTCGACATCGCTGCAGCCGCCCGCGAGCCGATCGAGGTGATCATCGCCGGGCGCAACTTCGAACGCCTGAACTGGCTGCGCACTGCCGCCAATGCCCGCGCTGCGCTCTTCGGAGCCACGGCGCGCTTCGCCACCCACGAGATCGACCTGCTGGCGCCGGATGCTTCCGACGTCTTGCTCACGGCGACAGACCCACGCATCGTCGTGCAGGCGGCCTCGATCCAGACCTCGCAGGTCATCGCCCAAAGCGGCAATGCATGGACGGGCCTAGTCGCCGAGGGGGGCCTGAGCGCGACCGCCGTCTTCCAGGCGCTGATCAGCGCCCGCGTCGCCGCCGCCATCACGCGGGCCGGCAAGCCGGTGACGCTGGTCAATTGCTGCTTCCCCGACGTGGTCAACGGCATGATTCGCGCGATGGGTCATGACGTCTCCTGCGGCATGGGCAATGTCGCGATCCTGTCCAACGTCTTCGCTGGCTCGGCCGCGAGGCCTGCCGGTGCCGAGGTCAAGGTTCTTGCGCATTACCAAAACCTCGCCGCCTGGCGTCGCCGTCCCGAGGAACGCGGTGGTCGCGCCCCGCGCGTCTGGCTGGGCGGCGAGGAAGTGGCCGATGTCTACGCTCGCTTTGCCGATATCCAGCTCACGCCTGAGCCGGTGATCGAGATTTCCGGCGCGAGCGGTGTCCCGATGCTGTTGGCAATGGCAGGCGGTCGGCGCTGGCAGGGCCATGTGCCCGGACCTGACGGCCTACCGGGAGGCTATCCAGTCAAGCTGGTCGGAGGCAGGCTGGAGCTCGCCCTGCCGCCGGGATTGCTGCGCGAGGAGGCCATCGCCTGGAATACGTCCTTCGAGGCGAGCAATGGCCTTGTCGTCTCCTCAGATGGTACAGCGACCTTCACCGGGATTCTGGGCGGCCGGATTGCTGGTCACATCCCGGAGCTGCGGGATGGCTTTGATGTCCACGAGCTGGAAGCCGTGTGCGAGACGCTGTTGGGCTTACGCGAAATGCTGATGCAGCGCGCATAACCTGCGACTCGTCGTTTGGCCGATAGAGCCTGGTTAACGGGTCCGGCACGACTGTAGCTGTGCGGGTGAGCGGCCGGAGTTGGACCCCTGGCAGTGCTCTCTCCGCGACGATCGCCCTGTACCATGACAGTCCGCTTCCGGCGCTGCTCGGGTGTGCGGGTTTGGCGCTGTGCGGCGCTCAGCCGTCGGAATGATCGGTTTTCGGGTGGACCGTGGACGTTCTCGGCCCTCTATCCTGAAATGCGGCGCGGCGTCGTGCCAATGGCGTTGAACCTGCATCCGATACGATCAGTCTCAGCGGTGCTGACTTCTCGCAACATGACCACCAGAACGGTCATTTGCCCGATCCGCAGAAATTTTCTCGTCCAGCCGACCCACTCGTAGATGTGGGATCGAATAGATCAGCTGCCTCGTGTAGGCATTGGCAGGCGATGCGAGGACTTGCGCCCATCTCCACGATCCTCCCCTTAAGCATAAACGATGATCCTATCCGAAACCGCTTTGCCGCGACAGATCATGCGTGATGAACAGAAGCGAGATTTGCAATTACTACTGCAGACGCAATAGCAGCTTCAATCACCCGACGCGCAGGGCCCGCGCGAGCCTTCTGAGGTGGCTGCCAGGCCGACCGATCCGCGAAGCGTCAGATCGAAAGGTAGGATCTTGCGGAGAGGGGCCGACGTCCCCGCTTCAATCTGATCGATCAGCATCATGGCGAGGTCCTCGCCCGCTAGGCGAATAGAGGTAGCGGTTGCCGTGAGGGGCGGAACGAACTGGTCGGCGCTGATCCCGCGGACGCCATCATCGTGACAGACGACGGAGATGTCGGAGCCGACGCAAAGTCCACGCTCGGCGATCGCCCGATAGACTCCGCGCGCCTGAAAGACCGAGCCGCAGATGAAGGCGGTCGGCGGTTCGAGGCCGTCGAGGCGGCGCGTCGCGGTTTCATAGCCGGTCACCTCGGTCATGGAGACGAACTCGATGGCATCGGGCCGCGGCGTCAAGCCGCGCGTGGCGAAGGCGCGAAGGAAGCTTCGTGCACGTGCCGTCGCGTAGCGGAACTTGTCGAGCCCATTTACCACCACGATGTTGCGGTGGCCGTAGTCGATGAGCAGATTGGTCAGGCGCTCGAACGCCGTGTCGTTGTCGGTATCGACGAAGGAATAGGGTTCGCTCACCTCGCTGCGTCCATGCACCACGAAGGGCAGGCCGAGGCCATTCAGCAAGGCGATGCGCGGATCGTCGACCAGCGGCCGCGTTATGATGACGCCGTCAAGTGTCTTCGAGGAGGCCAGCTTGCGCAGCACGGCCGCCTCGTCATCCTCGAAGGGAGTCAGCAGCAGGCTGTAATTGCGCCGGGTCACCGCAGTCGAGATGCCCGCCAGCACATCGACGAAATTGGTTTCGGGCAGTTGCAGCCGCTCTAGCGGGAAGACGAGGCCGATCGCTTCGGTACGCCCCGTCGCCAAGCTGCGCGCCCTTGCGTTGGGACTATAGCCCATCGCATCGGCGGCGGCGACGACACGATGCCGCGTCGTCTCGGGGATGCCGGGATGGGCGCTTAGGGCACGGCTGATTGTTGATTGCGACAGGCCGAGCGCAATGGCCAGGGTCTTTAGATCAGGGGCGACCTTGTGCAAGCGCTTGCTCTTGCGCGGTGCGCCCTCGCGGGCTGGTTCGTCCTGCGCGATCGAGCGATGTGTCATTTGGCCCGTTGCGCCTCCCGAATGTCATGAGATTTACCCTCCATGCCACCGGTTGACAATTACCAGCTGCGGAATAGCATGCAAGCGCTTGCATAATAATGCTGGAAAACAGCGACCACCTGGAGGAGACACTGATGAGCTTGATGACGATCACGTGTCGTTCGATGCGCAGGCCGATCGTGGTCGCAGCGCTGGCCCTTGGCGTTCTCGCAGCAGGGCTCGGGCGCGCCCAGGCCGTCGAGATCCAGTATTGGCAATACGTTTTCGACACCCGCGTCCAGGCGATGACCGAGGTGATCAAGCAGTTCGAGGCGGAGAACCCCGGCATTACTGTCAAGCAGGTCACCTTCCCCTATGCCGACTACCAGACCCGGCTGATCGCGGCCAAGGCGGCAGGGCGCAGCCCCGAGGTGATGCAGCTCTTCTATGGCTGGCTCGACACCTTCATCGCCGGCAAGCTCGTCCAACCGCTCTCGAAGGGGGCATTCCAGGATGCCGAGATCGAGAAGGACTTCTTTCCGATCGTTTCGGCGATGAAGCGCAATGGCGAGTATTACGGCCTGCCGACTGCCGTTCGGGCCATGGCGCTGTTCTACAACAAGGACCTGTTCCAGAAGGCTGGTCTCGACCCCGAGAAGCCGCCGAAGACGCTGGACGAATTCGTCGCTGCCGCCAAGGCGATCGCCAAGCGCGATGCCGGCGGCAACTACCAGCAGGTCGGCATCGCGCTCGACATCGCCCGGCAGGACCACAACTGGTGGCGCGAGATACTCGTGCGCCAGTATGGCGGCGAGTCATATTCCGAGGATGGCAGCAAGGTCGCCTACAACACCGAGGCCGGCGCCAAGTCGCTGGAGTTCTACACCAGCCTCCAGAAGGTCCATCGCGTCGGCCAGGAGAGCTTCATGGACGAGGGGCAGGCTGCCTTCCGTGCGGGCCTGGCCGGCATGGTCGTCGACGGCACCTTCCGCGTCGCCTCCTACAAGACGATCCAGTCCTTCAAATGGGGCGTCGCCGAACTGCCGACCGTTGACGGCAAGAAGGCCAATTTCGGCAGCTATTTCGCCAATGCCATCGCGGCATCGGCTACCGGCGAGAAGAAGGCGGCGGCCGAGAAGTTCATGCAGTTCATCTCCTCGGAGAAGGCGATGAAGGTCTGGCTCGAGAAGGTCGGCGAACTGCCGGCGCGCCGCGCTGTCGCAATGACCGATGCCAATGTCAACGACCCGGTCTACGGCCCTTTCATCCGCGCACTCTCCTATGCCTCGACGCCGCCGATGGTCGACGAAGCGCAGCAGCGCCAGGTCTCGATCGACATGATCAACGGGGTCCTGCTGAAGGACACGCCGATCAAGGAGGCGCTGAAGGTTGCTGCCGATCGCGAGCAGGCGATCCTCGACAAGTTCAAGGCCAAGTAAGAGGCGGCCATCATGACCGCAGCGACATATCGACCTCCGGGCGCTGGCCCGGGGGGCGCCTGGGGGCGGCTGCCAATCTCGACCAAGCAGATCATCTGGGCCTGGGCGTTCCTTGCCCTGCCGGTGATCTTCTTCACGGTCGTGCGCTTCTATCCGACGATCGAGGCCTTCTACATTTCGGTGACCGACTGGGACCTGCTGAATGAGGCAAAGTTCGTCGGCCTCGACAATTACCGCCGGCTCTTCGCCGATCCGGTGTTCTGGCAGGTCTTCCGCAACACCTTCGCCTATCTGATCTTCGGCACGCCGATCGCGATAGCGCTGTCCTTCGCCATCGCTTATTATCTCGACCGCGTGACCTTCCTGCACGGCACGATCCGCGCGCTCTACTTCCTGCCCTATCTGACCACGGCGGCCGCAATGGCCTGGGTTTGGCGCTGGTTCTACCAGCCGGTCCCGATCGGCGTGATCAACAGCATGCTGGCTTCCGTCGGCCTGCCGACGCAGCCCTTCTTGCGCTCGATCGAGCAGGCCCTGCCGGCTATCATGGCCACCGCGATCTGGGCGCATCTCGGCTTCCAGATCATCATCTTCATGGCTGGCCTGCGCGCCATCCCGACGAGCTATTATGAGGCGGCGCGCATCGACGGGCTTGGCGAGGGCGCGCTCCTGCGGCGCATCACAATTCCCCTGCTGAAGCCGACCACGGTCTTCCTCGTCGTCTTCTCCTCGATCGAATTCCTGCGCATCTTCGATCAGGTCTACAACATGACCAGCAACGATCCCGGCGGGCCGCTGAACTCGACCAAGCCGCTGGTGCTGATGATCTACCAGAGCGCGTTCTCGTCCTACCAGATGGGCTATGCGGCGGCGCAGACCGTCGTGCTGTTCACCATCCTGTTCACCATTTCGATGGCGCAGCTCTGGATCCTGAGGAGCCGCTGACATGGCTGACCCAACTTTCCAGTTGGCACGGCACTATTCCGCGATCCGCCCCGGCCGCATCCTCGCCTGGACGCTGCTATTCCTTGGCGGCGTCGTGATGATGACCCCGCTGCTTTTCATGTTCTCCACCTCGCTGAAATCGGCGGGACAGGTCTACGATTTGAAACTGATCCCGACCGAACCGAGCTTTGCCAACTACATCAAAGTGCTCTCGGACGGTCGTTTCAGCCGCTGGTTCCTGAACTCCGTCAGCATCGCCACCATCGTCACTCTTTCCTGCCTGTTCTTCGACAGCCTTGTCGCCTACACGCTGGCGAAGTTCCGCTTTCCCGGTCGGCAGGTGGTGTTCCTGGCAATCCTCTCGACGCTGATGATTCCGACCGAGATGCTGGTCATCCCCTGGTATCTTATGGCGAGCAAGCTCGGCTGGGTCGACACCTATTGGGGCATCATGTTCCCCGGCCTGATCACCGCCTTCGGCGTCTTCCTGATGAAGCAGTTCTTCGAGACCGTGCCGGATGACTTCCTCGAGGCTGCGCGGATCGACGGGCTGAACGAATTCGCGATCTGGTGGAAGGTTGCCCTGCCGCTGGTGACCCCGGCGCTCTCGGCGCTGGCGATCTTCACCTTTCTCGGCAACTGGACCGCTTTCTTCTGGCCGCTGATCGTGACCACCGATTCCGCGCTCTACACGCTCCCGGTGGGCTTATCGAGCTTCGCCGTCGAGCAATCCATCCAGTGGGAACTGATCATGACGGGGGCCTCGCTCGCGACGATCCCGACGCTGATGATTTTCCTGTTCTTCCAACGCTACATCGTGCGCGGCGTCATGCTCGCGGGCGTCAAGGGCTAGAGGACTTCAAGGTTTCGACATGGGCATTCTGCAGGCCAACGACCACACGGAGTTCCCCGATCCGGTTTATCGGGCAACCGTGCTCAAGCCGCTCTTCGACGGCGCCAGGCTTCACCATGCCGGGGCGCTGAGCGCGATTGACCGGGCCCATCTGGTCATGCTGGTCGAGACCGGTATCCTCGATGCGGCCCAAGGTGCGGTGATCGCCAGTGCCTTGCTGGCTATGGCGCACGAGATCGATCCCGCCACGCTGGCCTATGGCGGCGATGTCGAGGACTATTTCTTCTACATGGAGCGGGAGCTCAAGGCCCGTGCCGGCACGGATATCGGCGGCCGCCTGCACACGGCGCGCTCGCGCAACGACATCGACCACACCTTCCTGAAGCTCGGCTTCAAGCCCCGCATCGACGGGCTGCTCGCCGCCTGTCGCGGCCTGCTCGCGGCGCTGATCGCTGTCGCCAAGCGCGACCGCGACGTACTGATTGTGGCCTATACCCACGGCCAGCCAGCCCAGCCCACGACCCATGGCCATTATCTCTCCGCCATCACCGAGGTACTGATCCGCGACATGGAGCGGCTGGAGGCGGCCCGCGCCATCGTCGATCTCTGCCCGATGGGCGCGGCCGCGATCACCACCTCGGGTTTTCCGATCGACCGGTATCGCGTCGCGGCCCTGCTCGGCTTCTCAGCGCCGCTGCAGAACTCCTATTCCTGCATCGCCGCGACGGACTACCTGACATCGGTCTACAGCGCGATTTCGCTGATCTTCCTGCATCTCGGCCGAGCGGTGCAGGACTTCCAGTTTTGGTCGAGCTTCGAGGTCGGACAGCTCTATCTGCCCAACGCCTTCGTGCAAATCTCCTCGATCATGCCGCAGAAGCGCAACCCGGTGCCCTTCGAGCACCTACGGCATCTCTCCAGCCAGGCTGTCGGCCGTTCGCGCGCCGTCATCGACGTGATGCACAACACGCCCTTCACCGACATGACCGACAGCGAGGCGGACACCCATGAGATGGGCTACCAGGTCTTCGATGTCGGCCACCGGGTGCTCGACCTGCTCGCCGCCACGATCAGCGCCGGCCGGATCGACCCCGAGCGCGTCGCAGTTAACCTCAGTCGCTCCTGTGCCACCATCACCGAACTCGCCGACTGGCTGGTGCGCAGCGAGGGCCTCTCCTTCCGGCTCGGCCACGAGATCGCCGCCGATGTCGCGCGCGGCGTAGTGGCAATGGCGGGCGACCTCCCCAGCGACGGCTATCCGGTCTTCCTGAAAGCCTTCGAGCATCATGTCGGACGCAAGCCCGCGGCGGGTGCGACAGAGTTTGCGCGCATGGTCTCGCCCGAGCATTTCGTCAGCGTCCGCGACCGCTTCGGCGGCCCGGCCCCCGCAGCCATGGACGCTGCGCTGGCGGGCTACGATGCGGCGCTGGCAGGCTTCGAGGCGCGCGCGGAGGCAAACCGGCAGCACGAGGCTGACGCCGTCGCGGAACTCGACCGCCGCATTCTCAACATTGCACGAGGCGGGTGATGGCAAGGATCGAGCTTGACAATATCTCCAAGCGCTACGGCAACGTCGCCACCGTCCACGGCATCGATCTGACGATCGAAGATGGCGAATTCGTCGTCCTCGTCGGACCCTCGGGCTGCGGTAAATCTACCACTCTGCGCATGATCGCAGGGCTGGAGGCGATCTCCGGCGGCACGCTGCGCATTGGCGGTGAGGTGGTCAACAACCACGAGCCCAAGCACCGCAACATTGCGATGGTGTTTCAGAACTACGCGATCTACCCGCATCTAACGGTCGCCCAGAACATCGGCTTCGGCCTCTACACCTCGACACTCTCCAAAGCCGAGAAACAGGCGCGAATCGGCGAGACGGCGAAAATGCTAGGCCTCGAAACCTATCTAGAACGGCGGCCGGCGGCGCTCTCCGGTGGCCAGCGCCAGCGTGTTGCCATAGGCCGAGCGATGGTGCGCGACCCTGTGGCCTTCCTGTTCGACGAGCCGCTCTCCAATCTTGACGCGCAGCTTCGCGGGCAGATGCGGCTGGAGATCAAGCAGCTACACCAGCGCCTGCGCAGCACCATCGTTTTCGTCACCCATGATCAGGTCGAGGCGATGTCGCTCGCCGACCGCATTGTTGTCATGCGGGACGGTCGCATCCTGCAGGTCGGCGCACCGATGGAACTCTACAACCGCCCAGTCGATATCTTCACCGCGCGCTTCATCGGCACGCCGGAAATGAACATGATTGATGCGACGGTAACGGATTTCGGGCTGAACGCCGGTCCCAATGGCCCCTCGCTGCGCCTGACTGGCCTGCCGAGGCGACCCGACGCCGGGCGGGCGATCGTTCTTGGCATCAGGCCACAGGAGCTCACCCTGGTCACTGATGAGCGGGACGATTTGCCGATCAGCATCGAGGGCAAAGTCCGCGTTGCCGAACCGCAGGGCTCGGAGACTTTCGTGCTGGTCGATCTGCCGATCGGGCACATCGTCGCGCGGGCTCCGGCCACGGCGATCCTGCGGCCCGGGGACACGGTCGCATTCGGCGCCCATCCAGACAGCGTGCGTATCTTTGACAAGACGACGGAAGCGCTGATCGCTTGAGGCGTCGACCGCGATTGCGCCCTGGCTCGTCGTGATTGACCCCAGGTCGATGATTGAGGTGGAACGAGCGCGTCGCGTGGATGAGGCGGAACCGAGCGCAGGGCTTTGCCACAAGGGCGATCCGCTGGGCATGATCCGCCGAACATCACGGCGCTCTAACGCCCCGATCTACCTCGACCTGTGCCTCCGAGAGCGGTGAACAGGTCGTGGCGCGGCGAGGTGACGGCCGCACCAAGAGGCGTTGTCACATTAAGATTGCTCGTGCTCCGCACCAATGGCCGCGAAGTGGGGTCGGTCAAAGGCCCAAGCCTGACGAAAGCGCTTATCGCTTTGTTTACCTTACGATAGGCACTATACAGCGTGCCTTCTACGCAGAGGGTGCCGGCCGAGTGCGGTGTAGCGTTTTGCCTCGGCCGGCGTCTCTTCAATCAAAAAACCCATCGGTTGGATCAGGCTCGCGGGGCGCCGCCACGATGCGTGGCGTTGGCCGCTCCCTTAACTGCCCGGCCGGCATCGCCGTCGCCGCGCGCAGGCGAACGGCTGCTACTGATTTTCCTGTCCCACCTGCCGATTCGGCGCTGCCGGCACGCTTGGTGCCTTGTCCCGCTTCCCTCCGGGGCTCATGCCCAGCGCCGATTGCCAGTATAGATCGAGGACCTTCCGCTTCAAATCATCCTCATCTTCCACGACGGCCACCAGCGCAGCCCCTATATAGGCTAACCGGGTACGTTGCCGCTGCTCCAACGCATCAGGAATGCTGGCTCGACTTCGTACCACGCATCCGTGAGCCGAGCAGAACTGGGTGGCTTCCGGCCTTCGCTGACAATTCTAAAGTCCGCCGCCGTGGTGAGATCGACTCTGAAGGGATCGCGATGACGACGGGCCCAGGCCGCTGCTGCACGTCACGCTCAACGATTTCGGCGGGGGAGGCCAGTGCGGCGTTCCAAGCGATGTACCTTCAATCTCAGATGAGTCCGCCGGAGCTCGCGCCAACCGCGTCGACAAAACGTTTCAAAGTGCCAGGCGGGCGGCTTGGCTGAATTGCCGATCGGCGTCGTGTAGGATGCGGCCTGCTGGACGGAGCGGTGCGGCGACTGCTGCATCGCCGCAGGCTGGGGGACGCCATTGCGGGTCGAGCTCGGCTTGGGCGCAGCGGCGCTTGAGGATCAGGTTGCCGGCGTGGGGGTTTCCGGACGGGACGCATCGACCGGCTGGGAGATGTCGGGCGGAGAGAGAAGGCTGAAGCCGCGTAGCCTCTCGCTTCTGTTTCTGGCCCCTAGCCGACGTCAGGAAGGTGCGCTTTCGGGCGGTGCCGTTACTCGATTGGCCCAGTCGGAGCTGGCGTGCAGTGGCTTCGCTTCCTGTGCAAGCTTGGGTGGAGCGTCGAAACTGGTCAACGCCAGACCATTCAGAACCGACGCTTGCAGCGCCGCCTGCGGAGCGCATAACCTCAAACCCATATCAGCCAGGGCCTCCGTTCTTGAGACCCGTCAACAGTCTCAAATCAGTTGACGACAGACAAACTGCTGTTGAACCTATCTATCCGCAGAGGTGTCCTCCGGCATGCCCAATCGGAAATAAAAACTCAGCGTGCAAAGTTAATCTCAGCTGGAGGCGCCACCTATGCAAACCTGGATCAATACGTTTTTAGTGGTGCTCGCGGCGATCTTTCCCGTGGTAAACCCACCGGGAACTGCGCTTGTGTTTATCGGGCTCACAAGCGGATTTACACCCCATATTCGGCGCACACTGGCTCTACGGGTCGCAATCAACTCGCTGCTCGTGCTCGTGTGCTCCTTTCTACTTGGGGCGCTGATCCTGCAGTTTTACGGGATCTCAATATCTGTATTGCGCGCGGCGGGTGGTTTCATCGTCGCGGTATCCGGCTGGAATCTCCTCAATAGGGGAAGCCACAAAGCCATCGAGGCATCACGCGACGCCGCACCTGTCGGGGATCCGCTCAGCCTGGCGTTCTATCCATTGACGCTGCCCCTCACCACCGGCCCGGGCACAATCGCGGTGGTGATCAGCATCGGCATCTCGAGGACAACTTTCTCGCAGCCGGCCGATGAGCTGTTGTTCATATTCGCCAGCCTTGCCGCTGTTACTGTGATTGCGTTCGCAATCTGGCTCTGCTTCTCGTACGCCGACCGGATTCGCAGGGTTCTCGGTCAAGGCGGAACTGACATTGCCGTCCGCTTAACCGCCTTCATCCTCTTCACCCTCGGCGTGCAAATCCTTTGGTCGGGCCTGAGCGAACTCCTCATCTCGGTTATACACCCAGACTCAATCCGGACCGGATCCAAGCCGATGGGCTAAGGTGACCCAGGGATTTGCCTGCCGAGATTTAGAAGCTGCCGTTGTCGCAGAAGAGCCTGGGCCGATATGCGACCGCGATCTGGTCAAACCCATGAAGAGGCCAGAGCCAGCGCGACGTCGTCCGCGCGGCCTTCAATCAGGCAACTTGACCAGCCCGATTAGAGAACTTTCTAGGGGGCAGACCAGCATCAATCGGGCTGAGAACTCACACCAGGTGATCCAACGACGAGAGCGCAAGATACAGCCCTCCAAGGAGCCGCTGTCGGCACAGCGCGTTCTCCGCGTACATGCCGCCGTCCGCAATCTCTTCCTCGAGCGCCATCTCATCTCCCGAGCGACGCTGCGTCTCTTTCGAGCCGCGGCCGCGCAGCAATGGCAAAACGCGACAGCCGCCGTGTAAGTCGGCTTTGCTCAGGGCGAAATCCGACTCGCCGAGGTTCCCGTGAATGCCCAGAAGGGAACCGCCCTGAAAAAATGATTGTTCTTGTTCAGACCGCTGCAGAACAGCCGCTCGCGGACCAGCCATGGGAGACAGCGACAATGAAAAACCATCTTGCGATGGGAGCCGTGGCCCGCAGGGACTGATCTTTGGCGCTGGTGGCACCAGCGGCGAGGCGCAAGCCAAGCCACATGGATGGCATCACGGCCATGGGCATTACAACATGTATCGCCATGGCCCCCGCCGCCACTATGGCTGGAATCGCGCTCATCATCGCGGGTGGTACAAGCATCACCGCTACCCCGCCTATTACGGGGGCTGGTGAGCCTCATTCGCAGACCAAGCCGATGGATTTGCTCACGATCTATCCTCCGGCGATTCAGCAAATAATCTCGGATCAGCTCCATAGGCAATGGGGTATGGTCTGGTTGAACGGGTCGTGGCCTCATGTGGCCGTTGTCGCAAGAAACCAAGCAAGGAGTCCTGCCGATTGGCCTGAAGACGAGCTTGACCTCGGGCCTCGCTGTCGTCGCACTCTTAGTCGCCGGTATGGCTTACTGGACGTTCCACGAAAGCTCGCAGACTGTTGCTCCGTCGGGTCTGCCCGGCGCACCCCCGCCTGCACCTCAGGCTAGTGTTCCGCCTCTAGCGCCCGCGCCTCAGGCCAGTGCTCCGCCTCCGGCGCCCGCGCCGCCGCTCAGACCGTCCTCCCCCCACCTGTGAGCGCACAGTCCAACCAGCCCGCGGCGTTCCCTACCACGTCGCCAAGCCCAACCGCGACAGCGGAGCGGGGACAGGCAACAATACCTCCCTCGGCAGCGCCTTCAGCCCCAATCGCAACCCTACCCGCTGAGAGCCAAATGTCCGAAGCGGACCGCCGACAGCTCCAGCAAGTATTACAGCGTCTGAACTACTACCAAGGACCCATTGATGGAAAATTCGGTCGGTCGACGCGTGCCGCCATCCGTCGTTTCCAGGACAGCATTGGCTTCAAAAGTACCGGGTACTTGACCTCAGCGGAGGCTACTCGCCTAAAGGGATCTGTACCCAGATAAATGTTTGAATGGTTGGGGCAACCCACCAACGACCGCAACATTGATGCCCTCCCTGGAAACGCGGCAGAGCCAGAACGGCGTTGTCACGTTAACTCCGGCATTGCGGGAAGCCGTGTAGGTGGGCGTGCGTGACCCCGCTGACCATCGGCTACAAGCGCCATCGGCTTCCACCGGCCCACCGTGGGGCTGTATTTCCGCTTTCCGCTAGCTTTGCCGGGTGGCGGAGATGCTTCTGGAGTGCGGCATTTCCGTCTCCTACAATACGGTGCGGCGCTGGGGCGATGATGATCGGGGTTACGCCCGCGGCTGAAGCGCAAGAGGCCGAGCTGCTGCCGTCTAGCATCTCGACGTGACAATATTGCCTTTCGCGTACCGGGCCTCGCTCTGTGAGCGAGGCCCTTTTCGACTTATAGGGGCTTGCCTAGTAGCTGGGCCACCGCTGCTGAACGACGCCGGCCTTTTCGACGGCGGCTTTCAGCTGCTCAGCCGACACTCCGAATTTTTGGGTACAGTACTTGAGCTCATGAGGCTCAACCCCGGCAGATCGGAATGTGGCAGGCTGTTGTACGAACGAACGCGCTGAAACGATATCAGCGACGAGCGCGACAATCTCTTGGTCAATTTCGGACATTTCTCTTCACTTCCCCAATTGATCGTTTGCTAATCATGTCATTGATTCTGCGATCCCGATAAGATTTCGGCAGGCTATTAGCGCGGAATGCGCGAGCCGTCATCAAATTTCGGCATGTCAGACAGCTGTTGTGCTCTTTCTGCTACCGATTTACAGTCGGAAGCCATTGGGCTACTGTGATTGCGATAATGTGGGCGTCATAGAAATGCTGATCTTTCGGGTAATGCTTCGGGCGGGCATCGTATTGGTGTCGTTTGCGATTGCGGGAGCGGTTCGGGCACGCGAAATCGTGGCTTATAAGGGCGACGCGGTGCCAGGCGCGATCGTTATCAGGACGAAGGAGCGGAGCCTGTATTTGGTGCAAGGCAATGGCTCTGCGATCCGGTATCGCGTGGCCGTTGGGAAGGCCTCCAAGCAATGGCTCGGCGAAGTGCTGGTCGAGGGCAAGCATGTCGAGCCGGCCTGGTCGCCGCCTGACGAGATCAAGCGCGATAACCCAATGCTTCCGGACGTTATTCCCGGTGGATCGCCACGAAACCCGATGGGCGCGCGCGCGCTTACGCTCTCTGGGGGCGGCCAATATGCAATTCACGGCACCAATCGGCCCAATTCCGTCGGCACATTCGTGTCCTATGGGTGCTTTCGGATGTTGAACGAAGATATCGTCGACCTATTCGACCGCGTTGCGGTCGGAACCCCAGTTCTCGTTCTGCGCTGATTGCTGGGTGAGTTCGGTTTGCTAGCCGCCCGTCGGGGACGACCCAGCAAGCGCGTGAAAGCGAAAAAGGCTCTCGTTATTGAACGCGGTCGGAGGTGAATTCGACCTCCTTGACCTTTCCATTGTTGAGAGCCCGAAGACTGGCGATGTAGTCGGCCGGATAGAGCAGCGTGTTGCTAGGCGCCTCCAGTCCCATGAACTGCGCGACCTCCCCGACCCACCTGTTGCAGTTATTGAGAACGGCATGCCACATCGGGGAGGTCTCTTGCTTGTCTCTAATATACGCTGCAACGCGACGGTACTGAGCCTCGTCCATGACGACCCTGAAGCGCGCCGAGATGTATTCATCTTCCAGGTCGCCGTCGCTGGGGCCCGTTTCAGATGGAACAGGAACAACATGCCCGACGGACCAAAGTTGCGGACCTTCTCCTGCCGGGTGTAATCCGGCGACCTGGTCCGCCGTGACCTGACCTACCTCGCCTCTGGCGTTCAACCGGCCATGGACAAGAAAGGTATGGCCATAGCTGAGGGCGTAGCGCGACCGGAACTCCACGAAATACTGCCCGGCTCGCTGGTCAGCTTCTCGTCGAGATGTGTGATGTTGTCCCTTGCCGGCTGAGTTCAGCGCGGCGGCCACCTCGTGGCCGGGAGAGAGCGCAGCACGATCTCGTGCATGGGTTGGTCGCGGCCCAAACCCGCAAAAAAGTCCCACAGCGCAAACTATGAAAGCCCAAGAGGGCGCTCGATGGTTCAGACCACACCACATCGCATAACTCCCGCTTCCGCAAGAAAGCTCAAAAGCGCTATCGCGGCAGCCGGGTCTTTGAAGTACCAGAGGAACTCAATTCAGAGTAAGAAAACGGCCGATTTGATCGGCCGTTTTCTATCGAGATGGCTACCCCTTCGTAACGATCGGAGCAGAAACCGGCGGTGGGGCTTTGCCTTTGCCCTTGCCGATCGCAGCACATCCTCCGACGCCCATCAGCGCAACAGATACGGTCAACACCAGAAACTTTTTCATTGATTTGTCCTCGCCCCTCGTTGGGATCCCCTAACTATGGGTGAAAGAAGTTTGACCACTAGTGCGGATGCGCAACACCCCTACCCGTTTTTGGTGCCCAAGCGATGCTGACCAGGTCATGGGTGAGATGTATTCATATTCCAGATCGCCGTCACTGAGGCCCGTTTCAGCTGGAACAGAAACAACATGACCGACGGACCAAAGTTGGGGACCCGCGGCACGCAGGGTTGATGGATTGGACGATGTCGCCGCTAGGCCACTCGCGCCCGCGGCTTGAAGCTCGCCGCGCCGGCATGTCGATGGTCTTCAGCCCTGGACGGCGGTGCAGCCCGAACACGAAGAAGTCTGGCGCATGTCTCGCGCGGAAACCTTCTCGCCGCCGGTCTGCTGGCCAGCTTTCGTCACCCTCCTGGTCTGGCCCAATCGACGGGGGCTTCGCTTTGGTGCTTCGGAAGGCGGGGTGTAAAGCTACCAGTCCTGCGAAAGAGCTGAGTTTCGAGGGGCCCGCGCTGTGCCGAGCTCGCCAGGCATCGGCGATTACGCCCCAAGGCCGGATCGCAAGCGTGAGCGGGATGTGGCGTTCTGGCTGGATGTAGGGGAGGGGGTATGTTGTCCATCCAACGTTTCAGATTGGAAACGCTGGCCTTGAGGACGTTCTAGCGGCCGTTAGGCGCACGGATTCAATGTATGCTGCTGATCGGGCATGCTCGCTTGGCTAAAAGGCATTCGACATGCTTGGGGAGGCTTTCGGGAAGCCTGCGGTTGCCCAGACGTTGAGGCGTATGGTCAGCGACGCGCAGACGCACGGCGCCGAGCGCGGACTCAAGCGCCTCGAGGGGTTTATCGACGCAGTTTTCGCTATCGCTCTGACCCTGCTGATCGGTGAAAACAAGGTGCCGGGTTCTCCCGACCGCCCCCCGCGACTACAACGACCTCGCAAGCGCCATGGCCAAGCAATGGCGCGAACGTCTGGCACTGGTCGTTGCCATTGGGTGATTGGCGCATACTGGCTGCAGCATCATTATTTTGGACGCATCTACGCCCGGAGCAATCACTGGTTCCTTACGCTAAACCTTTTTGTTCCTGCTCGAAGTGGTTCCAAAGAGGCTGCCTCTGGAAGCATCAGAGATAACGGCACGCAGGGCGCGTGCGTCCGCCTCCCGTCAAACTGCCAACTTCCGGTTATCGCGCAGACCGACCTCGGACCACAGAGCACGGCGGGGCACCCGCCTTGCCTTTTCGTCATTCGCCGCACAGCGTCATGTTTGGAAAGCTGACTCTCGCTGAGCCCGCCAGCTCACTCTGAATGCGGTCTAAGCGAGCTTCGACTCCCTGACCGAGGCAGACCTTCATCAAGAGCTGCCCGGCATTTCGCTCCGCCATCGTCAGCGGCCCAGCTTGTGCTGCCTAATCTGCAGCCTTGCGCTCAAAACGGATAGACGATCCTGACCTTGCGATTCTTGCGCTCTCGCGACAGCTCCGCCGCACGGTCCTCAGGTTCGACCGGCGAAGCTTGGGGTCCGTTAGTCCAGTGACGTCCCAAAGCAATGCGGGTGCTGACTTCGACCCCTGTGATCGCTACATTATTCGAGCGCTCCTCATGGTCCTCGGCCGCATATGCAGCAGAACCGCACGAAAGGAGCGCGACAACAGCCAATACTGTATGAGGACGTCGCATATCGCCTTCTTGCTCCCAAAATTCTGCAAAACCGCTGGATGATCTCATTGAAAGTGAGGGGACGGCGGTCGACCATCCCCGCTTTAGTCAATTGATATCGCGGGTTACTTTTCGCGTTACCCGGTCGCCATAGGCGTTGGTATGGGTGATCTTTTGGGTGACGCGCGTCGTGCCGCGATGGCCGACTTCGTGGCGCACCACGACTTTTCGAACGCCGTGGCCATGCCCATTTCGCCAGCCGCGGTGCAGACCTGAATCGACGTGGCGCCGCTCCTTGATGACCACCGTTTCAGCAAGAGCGGGGGCCGCCGCCAGCGGCATCGCGATAAACGCCAGCGGGGCGAGTAATAGAAATTTCTTCATAGGATTGCTCCGGAAAATGAGAGTTTCTCAAGGATGAGAATGGGTAAGCCTCAAGGCCGCGATAGGGTCGCGGGCCGATAACTGCACTTGGGAGGCTCGCCTCGAAACCGATGGCCCGCCTTCGAGAAGGTGGGCCATCCAAGGTTTACTCGATCACCTGAATGATCTTGCGGGTTTTCGGCTCGACGATCACCGTGCGATCATTAATCGTCGTATAGCTATAGCCCTTCACGCCGAATTCCGCGGGGACGTCGCGATAGGTCACGCCACGCTCCGGCAACACCGCACCGACGCGAACTTCCTCGCGATAGGCGTACGAGGGAACTTCATGCTGACGGACATAGGTCTTGAAGCGGGGCGTGTTATCTCCGGCGATTCCGCCGACGACAGCTCCGCCGACACCACCAACGACCGCACCGACTGGTCCGCCTACAACCGCTCCCCCTACCGCGCCAGCTGCGGCACCGGCGGCAGCACCACCTCGCGCGCCTTCCGGATTCTGAGCAACTGCCGCCATGGGAGCCAACACAATGGCAGCGGCAAGAATGATCTTCTTCATCAGACGACCTCCAAATTGATCCCCCAGACGTGCCCACAACTTAGAAAGGTTACAAAGAGTTCCACGCTCTTGTTCGCTTCCGAAGCTTTAAGGCTCAATGCGGTCGATTATGAACAGATGTTCAGAGAATTCTGCTCAAGCTTACGGCCCGCTCGTTATGCTAACTTGAATATAACGCGGATTGGATTCTCGCCGCACTAGGTGGTCATGGGCTCCTGACCGCCGGCAGATAAGCCGCTGGCCTGAGCGATGCGGCTTAGCAGGCCACGGAGGATGCTCGACCGGGGCTTCAATCGCGCATCGCGAATTAAATGCGCTAGCTGGGCCGGCGCGGCGCCGCGCCAGAAGAATGCTGGAAATCGCAAAGGGCAGCTTTTCGCACTCGGGACTAGCCGCTGACGACCGATTTAGGTCGTCAGCGGCCATCCAGCCCCTGGCCTAAACGCCCGACCGATCCCTTTGGCTTGAGCTGCCCCGCTTGCGTCTGGCTGGCGGGCTTTTTAGTCTCGCCTCAATCTTGCGCCGGCGATGCGGCTG
Organism: Allobosea sp. RIT-PG3_2; assembly: GCF_057321085.1. Classification (NCBI taxonomy): domain Bacteria; kingdom Pseudomonadati; phylum Pseudomonadota; class Alphaproteobacteria; order Hyphomicrobiales; family Alloboseaceae; genus Allobosea; species Allobosea sp. RIT-PG3_2. The sequence goes on from NZ_JBXWCA010000014.1 coordinate 60,180, forward strand.
CCTAAATTTTCGGCCGCACGCCCCGCGGGGGGAGGAGACATGCCGTTCTCGTCGTTGATTGACCCGGTCGACCTGGCCCGCGCGGACGCCGCTTTGGAGACCGCGTGGAGTAAACTAAGGCCGACTGTTTCCGTCGAGGATGCCGCGAAGGAGCGGGCGCGGTTGGCTTACATCGCGGCGGACCTAGTCGCCGTCGATGCGCGACGGCACGGATCCCGATTGCCTATCGCCTTGTCCATAATGAACACAGATGGTGGTGCAGCGGCACGCTAATAGGCGATATCGATCGGTCGACCCCGGCAGCTTCTCACAAGGGATGAGGGCGGAGTTGGAGGATGAGTCCGATATTGTCCTCCTTGTCATTGCCTAATCGGACAGGCGTCTCACCTTCGTGGCAAAATCCGACGGCTCGACGCCTCATTGACCGCCAGTCTTCGCACCGCTTGGCACTTGGCCATAATAATGAGCAGACGTACTATCACCCCCCTCTCGCCGGTGCTGCGACAGGCTGCAGCCTTTTAGCTCCGTATGATATAGTCAAAGGCAGCCTCGAAAATTGTTGCGAGCCGCTCGGCGTAGCGGCTAGCTCACCCCCAACCTCGGCGAGGACAACGTCTGCGTCGCCATCCATTCCGATCATCTCCTGGGATCACAAAAACCAATGTCTGAAGACAACAACCAGCTTATCGATCTGTCAGCGATGGTCGTTGCGGCCTACGTGGCACATAACAATGTCACCCGCGCCGATCTGCCCGAGCTTATCGCGAAGACTCATGCGGCACTGACTGGCTTGGGAGCTGAAGCTGCCGCGCCTGCTGCCCAGCCGCTTGTCCCAGCG
>NZ_JBXWCA010000015.1:0-35998 GCF_057321085.1 Allobosea sp. RIT-PG3_2
GAACGCTTTAATGCGTTCAAGATATGACGCTAATCCAGCACTGATGGGCCGCTCCGCCCAGTCCTCGATCTTGATCTGCTCAAACACATACTTCCACATGCTTCAGACACGACCACATACCCCCCATCCCCGCCCCGTTGATCAGAGTCGACACCTGCCGCTGACGACGCCTCACCTCGACCAAAACGCGACCGCACCTGCGCCACGGGTCGCGGGAACCATGACGATGGGCAACCCTCACAACGTGGCGAGGTAGAACAACAGTTTGGCTGGCAATCGCAAGCGGCGACGCTGGCGTGCGTGTCAGGATGACGCGCACATGGGGCTAATACAGGACAACGATGGCATGAGCGGCGAGTATCACGGCTACGGACAGGCAAGTGGCGGCGGAGGTCATCACGTTTCGCAGCCATCGACTGCGACCTCATGGAAGCGAGCAGCCTTCGCCGCCATCGTTCTTCTATTGACCCTTGCCGCACCGGTGGCGGCAGGTCCGCTTGAGGATGCTACCGCTGCATACGACAGCGGCGACTACGCGGCCGCTCTGCGGCTCTCGGGTCCGCTGGCCGACCAAGGTGTCGCCAGAGCGCAGTTCAATCTCGGCCGCATGTACTACCGAGGCAAAGGCGTGCCGCAGAGCCACGCCGAGGCGGTGAAGTGGTATCGCCTCGCGGCTGACCAAGGCGACGCCCTCGCGCAGAGCAATCTCGGTGTCGCTTACCACAATGGCGAGGGCGTGCCGCAGAACCACGCCGAGGCGACGAAGTGGTATCGCCTCGCCGCTGACCAAGGCGACGCCGACGCGCAGTACAATCTCGGCCTCATGTACCGCGATGGCCATGGGGTCCCGCAGAATTACGCCGAGGCGCTGAAGTGGTTTCGCCTCGCCGCTGACAAAGGCGACGCCGACGCGCAGTACAATCTCGGCCTCATGTACCGCGATGGCGATGGGGTTCCGCAGAATTACGCCGAGGCGCTGAAGTGGCTTCGACTAGCCGCTGACCAAGGCGACGCCGACGCGCAGAACAGCCTCGGTGTCGCGCTCCGCACAGGTAAAGGCGTGCCGCAGGATTACGTCCGTGCACACATGTGGCTCAATCTGTCGGCCGCGCAGGGCGATGAAGATGCTGCCAGAAAAAGAGAAGACACTGCAAAGCTCATGACCCCGGCACAAATCGCGGAAGCCCAGAAGCTGGCGCGAGAGTGGCAAGGTAAGGCCATGGTGATCAGCCGCGCTAAACGGGTCGCAACTTGAACTCGCTCAATCAGGCGAACGCCGGCGATGCGATAGGCAGCTAGTTTTAGAGCGCGCAGCACGGGCAAGCACCGCTATAGATTGCGCGCGGGGCACAACGGAGGCAGCGGCCACCGGCCTGCGGCAACTTGCTACCGCCCGTCGTCCTGCCACGGCATCGGCGGCATTGACGGCACCCCACGCACCGCGCGTTGCTGGACCGGCTCCGTCTGTCGCACCTTCGGTAAACCGAGCGGAATGGTACTGTGCTTTTGGAGGCGAGGATGAATTTCAGACCTACCCGATCGCGCAGCGTCGGCGTTCCGACCCGCGCCGCGATCCGGTTCTACGGTGCGCACTAGCTTCATTTCCCTAGTTGAAGCTCTGCCAACATTCGGTCTAGCCCGGCCCGAAGCGCGGCGACACTGTCTACAACCGCAGAAGTTGAGACGCCGTCCTTCATCGTGAAGATATACCCAGACCCAGAAGCCGGACCTGCATCCGGCGGCCCGAGGTCTCGGAAAACGGTAATGGTCGGGAGTTGGTCGAGGATAAACGCAAGATCATCATAAGGCCGCACGATGACGGGAACATCGACACCGCTGATCTCGACCGCCAGCGTTAGGTCGCCAGCTTCTTCAAGCAATTCGGCAAAACTATCCCAATCGAAATCCTTAACGCACTGCAATTCGGGGCCGGTGTAGAATTCACCATCCCACGTATAGCCGAGATAGCCCGGCAGTTCCTCAATCGGCGTCTCGTAGTCGTCACTTGGATACGGTTCCACTGCATCACCTCCGCTGGGACCCGCGCTGCCCCCTCTGGCACCTATCAGTGGGCCAAGTGGTGGGGTTCTATCTTACGCCATCCCACAACATGTTCATTCTGATCCAGCCTCACCGGTCTCACGGGGTGGGCGGTGCTATATGCGCCCGACGAAGCGGGCCGTCCGTGCAGGGGAGCAGGAAGTGCCCCATGCGCCCGGTTCTTTTACCCTCGGGGTAACTCGGTTGACGTGGGTCACCGGTGTCACATGCGCCCGGCACATCCGGGCAACCGGTGTCAGGAGTAAAATCCAGCCACACTAGGCGGCTCCAAGGCTTCCGCACTCGCCGGCATGAGGGAGATCGCGAACCGACCGTTTGTGGGAGAAGGGGGCCGGCTTTCAGGCGAGCATTTCGGCCGTGTTGAGATCATGAGCTACATCAACGCGCTTTGGCTCACTGCCGGCATTCGCGGGTGTATTGCCGCCGCATTTCTTTCAGTTGCTCCTGTTCAATCCGTGACGTTCGGCTTCTGGTAATCGACCGTTTCGCCTCTTCGCGACAGGCGTCACGCACACTGTCTCCCGTAGTTTCTCGCTGCTGCGCTTCTACGGGACAGGCGAGAAACGCCAAAGACGCAAAGAACAGAGACAGATGGATACGCATCGCCACGTCCTTTGCGAGAGAAGTTCGAGCCCATGACGTTACGGGAATCCACGATCGTGTCTAGCTCGCAACACCGAAAGTGGAGTCGACCATCCGAAGTCAAACATTCGGACCAGTCCCACGATCGCATGAGACTAAAATTCCCGCAGAATTGCCCTGCAACACATTCTGATGATTCGCTAGAAGCTCGAACATGATCGAGTTGCACCGAGGCGGCATCTTCTCCGACGCGAAGATGTCGCACGGTGTGCCTTCCGAGAAGCGCTTGCACTCGGCGGGCGATTGCGCGTCGCCTCTGCGATCTGGCGGCAGCCACTTCGTGCAGCGAAACACTGGGTAGCCCCTTCCCAACCCCATTGGCGGGGGATTGGTCAGGCGCTCCGTCACCGATCCGGGGCTGACGCAGCTTCGTATGGCTTCGTGTCGATAGGGTGCCTTCTAACCGGAGCAGGGACAAGGGTGCGGGACGTGCTTTCCTGCCTCGCGGAACAAGGGGGAAGGGACCGGCGCGTGGCTGGGTGCAACGGCCGCAAATCCAATGCTGGCAGCTATGCCGGCCGTGGGCATGGCAGCGAAGAATGCGGAGGGCGAAAAGGTCAGTGTCCGGCAGTCATATATTCGTCGCGCCCCGGAAGCCGGGCTGCAAGCGTTCATCCGTAACGCATCTCGCGCCGCCTGATCCAACAGGCGCATAGGATTGAACGACCCCGCTCTTGATGTAGAAAATATTGTTGCAGGCAGCGAACGACGACATGCAGCTTGAGAAATCCGAGTAGGTGGCGGCCGAGACAGGGCCTCGGAAAATCGTGCCATTGCCGGAGCAGGATGAAACCTGTCTCCCGTTCACATAGTTACGGATTTTAGTGCCATCAGCGGCCACCGTCTCGACCTTCTGCATGGTCAAGAAGACGGGGTGAAGGTCCAGTTCGTTAACCGAACGCCCCCGCCAAGCCTCTGTATCTTCCGCCCTGACAACGCATCCCGCCAAGGCCAGAGCTAATCCGACGGCCGCGAGTTTCATCCTGAGCACTCCCATAGCGCCACTCTGACGCAGGTTATGGCGCTCGTCTATGTCAATCCCCGCCAGATTTTACGGGTTCGCCTCATGAAGCTCGCCTTCCTGAGGCCTCTCCTCATAGACGCGCTGAGAATTCCCGGCCCTCTAATTTGCCGCCGCGTTCACTTCCGGAAGGCCTTGAGCACCCGCACCGTGATGTCGTGGCGCACGATGTCGGCTACCAGCCCTCGCGCCCTATGAGCAGCCCGAGGAAAAAACTTGTCAGCGTCAGTTGCGCGATGCCGAGAACCAGACTGAGCACTAGGGGCTTCCTGAGATCGAGCACCTGACCCTCCTCTCTGCGGGGGACATCGCCTTACGGATGATAGGACTGCAAATCCTTGCACCTCTCGCCGTGCATCACAAGGCAAGGGCGAGCAACACTTTGGCTGAAAGCAACAAGCTTCGGACGCCGCAGCACCGTATTTTAAGCGGGTCTTATCCGGGACATCCGGCCGCCCTACCGGCATCATCGCGCAGGGCACCGGGGCGGCAGCAGTTGTTAGCAGGAGGACGTTCGCACATGAGCCATTTCAGATCATGGATCATCGGCTGTTCTGACGCCATTTCTAGCTTTCGCTGCACCGGCTAGACTTTGGTCTCTGCTCATTCATCGGCTTCATCATCCCGTTAGTACCATTCATACTGTGGCCGAGGTCCGGTTCGGCATATCCAATAGCTACGGACTGCTTTGAAACCCTAGCTTTCTACCGGGAGGGGCGTGTTCCTCCCCATAGAACGCTCTGCCACCACTGTCTCACTTACCCAAGGAGGGTAACAATGAAACTCCTGCCGATCCTGCTTGCCAGCGCTGCTGTCCTCGCTGGCCTCTTTGCTCCCGCCGCTGCACAAGAGGCAACTCGTGGTCGCCTCATCGGCGACGGGAAGAACACGCCGCGCGAGATCGTCGCGGGCAAGAGCGGTGCAACCCGCACTCTCGAAATTGCAAAGTGGATGACTGAGCGCGGCGCTAAGGTTGCGCGCAACTGCACGCCCGAAGGCGGCTGTGCATGGGTGGCGCGCCTCGTCCTCACCAATGACGAGCACCTCATCCTCAAGACATGGGATGACGGCGAATCAAACTACTGCCGCTCGAACACTCACGTTGACACGCTGTCATGCTACAACATGATCAGCGATGGCTACTTCAAGCAGATATTCGTCACTGCTACAAAGAAGTGGGCCGTTGTCTGGCGGGAGAAGGATGGTTCGTCCGAGCAACCTGCCTCTCGCACGCCCGTGAAGCAGCCGTCCGACATCGAATTATAAGTGAGGTGCTGTCGCTCCATGGCGGCGGCCGGCTCCAGAATGTCGAGCGCCGCAACGCTTGAACGATCTTTATCGTCTCAAGGCTGACAGTGATGATCCGGAGGGTCCGCCAAGCCGCCGGCGCTCCCCGCCGTGATATCCGGCCTGCTTTAGCTCGCCACTTTCACCAGCGCCGCCATCTTGGGATCGTATCGATACTCCGTGATCGTCCCGTCTTTGATGCGCTCAACCGACTCGTCGATGGCGAACACCGGCACGAGAAACCATTCGCGCGGAACGACCGGGTTTCCGAAGCGATCCGTCACCTCGATATCGAGGCGGATGACGTGGAGCCTTAATCCGCGATCAGCGGGTTGAAGTCGTCCTTCACCTTCTGACAGGTCGACTTGCCATTCCGCTTTAGAAACGGCTTCCACACTTCCTCCCGGCCGTAATAGATGGCGAGGTTGCGGTGGAACTCGCTCAATGCGTTGACACATTGATAGGCGAGAGCGGAAGTGTCCTTCGCCAGCTTGATCCGGCAAGCTTTGCGCGCCTCCATCATGAAGGAATGTGTCGCGACGATCTGCCGGCACTGGTTGTAGTCGACACCTTGCGCGGAAGCTGCGGTCGCCATCAGGACAATAATAGTTGCGGTAGCGAGCTTGTGAATTATCATATTGACGGCCGGAGGGAGTTTCCGCCCCTCGTTTAATGCAGCGCGAGCCTTGTGCAACCGCTTCTTTGGTCGGCCGATGCCGGCTCTGTGGCTGCGGCAGGTTCCCTGATGTCGAGCGCCGGCAACCCGCGAATGATCCTCATCGTCTCAGGGCTGACAGTGATGATCCGGCGGGCTTCGTCCGCTCACTCCATCGAGCCTGCCTGACGTGCGCAGCCGTCTTGGGATCGTATCGAGACTCCGTGATCGTCCCGGCTGGTACTCCGGGGCATTATAGCGGCCAGCGGCCATGGCGACAGGGTGAGCGGTTTCCAGACCTCTCCCTTACCCTCTCGGGGTAAGGGCCCCAGACGTCCGGCCTCGATAGCCCGAGACCTCATCATCACGCGCCGACTGCCCGTCGGCAGGGTCTCTCCGCCACCTCCGTCGGGACCGTCACCTCGAATCTGAATGCGGCGAAGGTCATGGTATCGAGCGGTGACCTGCCGCAGAACATCATCGTCCCTTGCGACCGGGTTTCTTTAAGCTGACGGCGTAAGCTACGAGACCGGCACGAAGACCTCCGCGAAGCTCAACCCGCTGATCTCGCAGATCGCGCCAAGAAGGCCAGCGCCTTCATCGTTTGCGTGCCGTCACGAAACTGATCGATCGGCGGTCGGGGCTGGATGCCTTGTGGATTGGGCCGGACACGGCGGCCGGCGCGTCGGAAAGGTCAAACCCCGCCGATATCCACGCAGGGCAGGCGATCCCGCACGCGCTGGGCAGCGTATCGGCTTCATTAACGCGAGCGGCAGTAGTCCCAGCGACAGCCCTTTCTCGGGCACTTCGAGCCCGCCCAGAACGTGATCTCCAAGCACGGAGCAATCGGACATGACGTTGAAGATTGCAGAAGCCGAAGCAATCCTGCGCGCGCGGCTGGGCGAGCCTGTCAAGCCGCCGACCAACTATGTCGTCGGTTTCAAGACGGCATCGGGCAAGATGCTCGCGATCCACCGCGAGGCCAGCGCGGCGCGCATATGGTTTCAGGGCCCCGGCCGCCGAGAATTGACGGGGTGCAGTTGCTCGACCGCCCGTCCAATGCCAACTCGAATATGAACGGGCCGCTTCAGCCTCTCCGCTCGCCATCGACACTACGTGTTGAGGTCATCAGCCACGGTGGACTGGACAGATTTCTCGATTGGTATGCGTGGTAGCGACCCGGTTGCCCCGGATTTGACCAGCCGCATTCCCGGTCAAATCCTTCGAATAGATTCCCGATAACTATCGATGAGGGCCTCGTGGAAGCGCAGTCCCGCATCTGCGATCAATTGAGCGTGCGCGATTAGTTGCGCGGCGATGCTCGTCTCCTGTGAAGCAAACTTCACATTGTGGAGGATTGCCGCACCTATTGAGCCCCCGACGATCGGGCCATTCGTCGGGTTCGCGTCGGGGATCGTTGGGTAAAATCGGGCCTCGTTGGACAGCAGCAAGCCGGAAGTCTCTGAGTCGCTCGTCCAGCCTTCCGTTGCGTATCCATTATCGAATGGACCTGAAATAGGCTGCGAGCCTTCCAGAATCCCAAACACGCGAGGATTAGAATCTTCCGAATATCGGTTAAACGCCCCTCATGAACTACTGTAAAATCGCCAAATCGATCTGATTCTATGCACCTAACTTGGACGTGCTTAAAATCACTCTCAAAAATATCTCGTTCGAGTTTTGGTAAGGTTCTATCCCCACTCCACTCTTCCTTTGGATCGGAAAATGAACAATTATCCGGCCAAAGAAAATCATGAACAAGAAACATATTAAATTTTGGTGACATGTCATTGGGAAAGATTTCTACAAAAACGTCGCACATTTTTGAGAAAAAGCACTGATGCCAATATTCATCTTCTTCTGGTAGCCCGCCGTATTCTTTAATAATTTTCTCGATCCACTTTATTCCCTTTTGTTGGGCCTTTTCTGCTTTGTCAGTATAATCACCGGACGCCAGTAGTGATCCAATTTCTGTGGGCACCAAAAAAATACGGGCTTCGGTTGTGATCGCTACGCGACCGATCTTGATACGGGGATTCGCCCAAGCAAGACGGGACGAGGGATGCTCGGTTACAAAGCGAGCCGCCACCACCCAATCATTGAAGCGTGTTGAAAGTAACGATGGCGGAAACTCGCCTGCACTGCCGTAGGGCGAGGGGCCAACCGTTGGAAGCTCGCTTTCGGTCATGGCATCCACAAAGAACGGCGACGTTTCGAGGACACGCCATAGCTCGACGAGCCGAGTGCGCTCGACGATAGCGGCGGACAAGCGGGCGGCGAAATCATCCAGCAGGGATTTCGCGGTCTGATCCTGTGGGTCGAGCGGCACGAAGGCCGGCGCGAAAGACGAGCCCTCGGCCAGCTTCTTGATCGCTCTGCGCTCCTCGGCCTCGATGCGGTCCGGTTGATCTGATCCGATTATGAGCCGAGCAGCCGCACGGGCCAGCGTCACGAAGGTGCTTGGGCGCGAGCCATACTCTCCATCCTTGGTCGAGGCTGGTGCAGCCTCACCGGGAAGGCGAAAGTAGCGCTTACGCTTCTCCCAGATTCCATCGAGGCGGGACCCAGTGATGATCCTTTGCGCCCCGGCTAATGGGTCGCTTGGGTTCACCATTGCAGCCAGCCGACCCAAATTCTCCGCGAACTTTGCCTTGTCACTGCCGTCCAACCGGCTGCGCTCTAGGATGCGGCTCCCAAGCCTCCCACCCTGCTTCGGGAATTCGATAACGTTATCGCGCATTGGTCGCTCTCAATGCTCCAGCTTGTAGTTGGTGACGATGTTCGCGCCATCGGTAATCAGTGCCAGACGCCGGCAGCGATCGGCGAGTTGCGCAGAGATGAGTCCCAACCGGCGCAGTTCGGACATTCGCCTATCGGAAATCATCAATCTGTAGCACCCGCCACCGACCGCCTGCTCGCGATCTCCATAGGCGAACACGGCATCCCGTTGTTCCTGACGGATTCCGCGCTGCTGACAGCGCCGGCCCGCGTGAGCCGTCAAAGCCGGCGACGAAGGGAATAGTTTGCGTCTCTCGCGCATCACAAGCCTCCTTGAATGCGCTGATTATGATGGTTCCCTTCAAACTCGCACGTCCAATCTGGAATTTTATCTGGCAGGAAGTGGCGATCTTTCTGGCAAGATTGGTGGGCGCAATTTGGCAATCGATATGGCAACGGGCAGGCACCGCGCATGAGGCAACTTGCCGCCGAGCATCGAAACTGGCCTTCGACATCGTATCCCCCCAGTTCGGTGGCGAACTCCTCAGGCCCTTCATCCTGCCGGTTCATCAATGCCGACGCCGTTGGGCTTAGCGCGATCCTGCAAGTGAATGGTCCGCACCGTGGTTGGAATATCGGGAGGACAGCCGACCGCGTCGGCTTGACCTCGCATCGTCGTGTCGGAGTTCTGGATGGGCCAGCACCGGGGCACTGGAGCGGCATGGGAGCGGAATGGGTGGCAGCGATCAGGCGTGAGTGAGCGCATCGAACCCAGTTGTTTAGCGTCGTACCCTGTACTTGACGTCGCCTCACCTCGACCGCGACGCTGACCGTGCCAGCGTCACCGGGCGCGGGAACCGGGACGATGAGAAATCGCCACAACGTGGCGACGTGGGACAACAGTTTGGCTGACAATCGCAAGCGGCGACGCTTCCGTGCGTGGTAGGACGGCGCGCGTTTCGGGCGAGTACAGGACAACGATGTCATGAGGGGCGAGCATCACTGCGACGGACAGGCAACCGACGGCGGACGGCATCACGTCTCGCAGCCATCGACTTTGACCCCATGGATGCGAGCGGCCTTCGCCGCCGTCGTCCTGCTATTGAGCCTTGCCGCGCCCGTGGCGGCAGGGCCGCTTGAGGACGCTGACGCTGCATACAAAGGGCGCGACTACGCTGCCGCTCTGCGGCTGTCACGTCCGCTGGCCGAACAAGGTGTCGCCAAGGCGCAGACCATTCTCGGCGACATGTACGAAAATGGCCGGGGCGTGCCGCAGAACTACGCCGAGGCGCTGAAGTGGCAGCGCCTCGGCTGACCAAGGCCTCGCCATCGCGCAGAACAGTCTCGGCAGCACGTACCGCTTTGGGCTTGGTGTCCCGAAGGATTACGCCGAGGCGGTGAGGTGGTATCGCCTCGCCGCTGACCAAGGCCTCGCCGACGCGCAGAGCAGCCTCGGTGTCATGTACTTCAAATGGTTTTGGAGTGGTGCAGGACTATGTCTGTGCGCACATGTGGCTCAACTTGCGTCCACGGGGGGGAGCATCAATTGGAAGCGGGATTCAGAGATTTGCTTGAAAAGCAAATGACCCCCGCAGAAGTCGCAGACGCTTGGAAGCTTGCGCGCGAGTGGCAACCCAAGCGGCCCTGATAGGCTGGGTAGGCATCAACCACGGACGGCCCGTCGAGAGAACCGGCAGCGGCGCACCGTCACCGCGTCACGGCTGACGCTACGTTGAAGTAGCACGCCGCGAGCAAGTACAGGAAAACGATGACATGAGTGGCGAGCATCATTGCGATGGACAGGCAAGTGGCGGCGGACGTCATCACGTTTCGCAGCCATCTACTGCGACCTCATGGACGCGAGCAGCCTTCGCCGCCATCGTTCTGCTATTGAGCTTTGTTGCCCCGGTGGCTGCGGGGCCGCTTGAGGACGGCCGCGCTGCGTACGACAGGAATGACTACGCTACTGCACTGCGGCTTTTGCGTCCGCTTGCCGATCAGGGCGACGCCAGCGCACAGTACAATCTCGGTCTCATGTACCGATGGGGCAAGGGTGTGCCGAAGAATCAATCCGAGGCCTTGAAGTGGTACCGCCTTGCCGCCGATCAGGGCGACGCCAGCGCACAGAGCGATCTCGGTGGCGCTTACCTCACAGGCGTGGGTGTGCCGAAGAACCGATCCGAGGCCTTGAAGTGGTTCCGCCTCGCCGCCGATCAGGGTCACGCCCACGCGCAACTTATTCTCGGCCTCACGTACCGCCATGGCGAGGGCGCGCCGCAGAACTACGCCGAGGCGCTGAAGTGGTTTCGCCTCGCTGCCAATCAGGGCGTGGACACCGCGCAGTACTATTTCGGTCTCATGTACTACTCGGGCGATGGCGTGCCGCAGAACTACGCCGAGGCGCTGAAGTGGTTTCGCCTCGCCGCCGATCAGGGCGACGCCAGCGCACACTACAATCTCGGTCTCATGTACTACTCGGGCAATGGCGTGCCGCAGAACTACGCCGAGGCGCTGAAGTGGTTTCGCCTTGCTCACGATCAGGGCAGCGACCGCGCTCAGTTAAATATCGGAGACATGTACTACCATGGCAAAGGCGTGCCGCAGAACCGATCCGAGGCAGTGAAGTGGTACCGCTTCGCCGCCGATCGGGGCGACACCAACGTGCAGATCAATCTCGGTCTCATGTTGCGCGATGGCGATGGCGTGCCGCACAACTACCCCGAGGCGCTGAAGTGGTTTCGCCGCGCCGCCGATCGGGGCGACGCCAGCGCATACTACCATCTCGGTGGCGCGTACCTCAAAGGCGAGGGCGTGACGCAGGATTACGTCAGCGCGCACATGTGGTTCAATTTGTCAGCCGCGCAGGGCAATGGAGATGCTGCGAAAAGCAGAGACGAAATTGCAAAGCGCATGACCCCCGAGCAAATCGCGGAGGGCCAGAAGGTGGCGCGTGAGTGGCAACCCAAGTGGCCCTGATCACGCGCGCCGGCCATAGGAGTGTGACAATCGCCTTCCGGCGCTCTCCAGATCGCGTGATGCTATCGAACATCGTCCCCGTGGATCGCGAGAAGATACGAGACGTGAGAGTTAGGAGGCCGCCGACATCTCGGGGTCTCGCTCGAAATGTCGGCGGCCGACCCGCCGCCGGGGAAAGCGCGGTCATCTCGATGGTTGCCCAATTTTGTGACATGATCACGACAAGCTGATTTGCGGCGGCTGTCAGGCCGGCACCTTCCTCCGATCAAGGCCTATGAACTTGGGTCAGTACAGACCCCCGTTTCTGCATGGGACGACGCTACCATCGGGTAATCGGCAGGCAACGACCATTTGGCACGATACTGCTCGGGCGTCATGCCGAGAGCCGCGAGATACGCTTCACCGGGGCCCAACCAAGGGCGACGTCGACCGGATCGTGCTGACCGTCCTCGGGATGGTCGCCGAAATGGAGCGGACCTTCATCCGACGGGCAACTAGCCCAGTGACCGGATCATGCCGAATGTGCGATCATGATCCTCCGTGCAACGATGCCGGCCCATGGCGACGGGCTGCACCATGTTCGTCTTGTGATGGGCCGCCGTCATTCGTTCAAACGAATCAGCGGAATCCAAGTCTTCCGGGATACGATAGAACTCGACCTCGACGGGTTTGACGGTCTTCAGGTGAGCGAGAGCGCAACCCATCTCAATACTCCTCCGGCAGAAGGATCGTGGTCACGCTGCGATCCTGCGTCGTCCAGAGCCAGACCTCACGATTCCCGACCGTGTAGCAAGAGAGCAGGAAGTCGCCCGTGGCGACCCCCTCATCATTCGCCGCGCAATCCTCGACAGGCATATCACCCCAATCTCCCGAGGCATGCCTCGCGACGAGCGAGCCGAAATCCTCGCCGGCCTTGGCAAGAGCGAGGATTCCGGGCGTCATGACCAGTCGGCCGAGTTCAAACAGTTTGGGGTTCATCGCGGTCATCTTGATCGTGGTCGAAGTGAGGGTCTTCAAGTTATTGATCTTGTTCATGCTGTTCTCCAGACGTGTTTCTGCGGCGACCGAAGCGGGAGTGCTGCGGCCTCGAAGTGTTTATTGGCGATGGTGATTGGGCGCGGAGGGCCGACTAGGCCGCTTGAAGAGCCAGCGCGACCCTGAGAATCTCCAAGGTGCATGACCGCATCGTCAGCGTTGCCCGCCTTGATGTTGAAGACTTCGGTATTAAACGGCGACGGGCCAGTCGCGCTCGGCCGGACTTCGATCACGCAGAAGCGAGGGCCGCCGGCAACATGGTGGGTCGAGGCCAGCGCGGACAGCAATTTGGCCCCTTCGCCGGAATTGCCATACTTGAAGAACATGTCGGCGATGAATTGTTCGTGAAACTGGCGGAAATGATGGAGGAAATTGCCGGAAGTCGGGAGCTTATTCCTCAGTTCTCGCTTCAATCTCGGCAAAAGTTTCCGGGAAATGTGGATGTGGTCGCGGTTGAACAGAATGATTTCGACGATCTTGAGGCCCGGAATATAGAGGCCATAGACGCAGGTAGATTTAGGCAGCTTCAACATTATTTCTCCATGCTTGTTTCAGCAACGGCCGGAGCCCGATTGCCCCGGCCTGAATCATGCTCGTGCTTCAAATGAGGTTGGTGACGGCCGCGTGACCGGCTCGAACACTTCGGCGAAGATTGAACCCGCTGACTTTGCGGATCGCGCCAAGCAGGCCAGTGTCTTGATCGTTTGCGTCCGATAGCTCAAAGCCGCGCAACGGAAGGCGACCCGCAGGGCCCGACGGTCTCGTTATCGCGCCGATCACCGTCGCCAACGCCAACGCCAACGAAGGCAGCCGTACTCGGCCCGACGGGTGGTCCGACGGAGACGACCCGTTTTCTGCGGTGCAGGCTTGGAGACCACCACGGGCTCCTTTGCACGGGTATCAGTCACAATAGGCAAGTCTCGGTTGGGTTTCTTCGCGCGGCGAACCCGAGGCTTCGCCTCCCACTCTTCGCCATCGTTCTGCACGACAAACCCAGACCGGTCGCGCTTCGCCATTCCGCCCTTTGGCCTCAAGGCGACAATGAAGCCGCCCCGCTCCGGGTTTCCCTTCTCGTCAAGATGTCGAAGGTCGTGGTCGTCGCCGTTGATGACGCGATATCCCAGCCACTTCGGTCCGGGATTTTGCGCGAAGACGATCGCAACATTGAAGCCATCCTTCAGGAGACCTTCACAGTCGGGCCAATTGAGTTCGGAACGAGAGAAGGTGAGATGAAGGTTCGACGGATAAGAACTCCGCATCCGCCGGGCAATCTTCGTATACTCAACGAACAAGACGTCCGGAAATGCCTCGTAGAGCGATTTGCCCTTATTGCCGCCCTCCTTGAACCGGAAAGCGGGACCGGCGAAATCGAGATCAGAACATCCATTGAGCCGAACACAAAGCCGCATCCCCTTAATCTGAGCCCGAGCCCAAAGCGCCTCAATCTCGCGGGCCAGTAAGTTCAGATACTCTTCGCGCGTCCCCGAATTGAGCAGCATCAGAGTCCTCGCCACCCGGATTTGGCGGTTCCGCTGCATTTGCCCGAGTCCGGAGAACCAGCCGAGGCAAAGCGCCCGGCATGTCGGAGTGGAATTGCTGCAAACATTCGCACCCGAAAGGCTCGCCGGGGCGAGGTACTGGATCGCATTCACATAACCCAGCTTGGTCGCACCCAAAGCCTTCGGCCAGTTTACGCAGAGCGCGCTTTGAACGTGAGGAACGAAACCGCTGACAGTACGCCGAGCATGCGGCGGGGCGAGCTTGCTCCCGCGCTGATCGAGCGCTCGCACCCGGATGGGACCGACGGACTTGGTTTCCGAAACGAACTTCATACTGGACATCTCCCTGTTAGGGCGATCGAGCGGATCGCCGTGAGAGAGACCTTGCTTGGGCGGGAGCGGGAACCTGCGGACCCACCTCCTGTCAGTTTTAGTTTTTCAACAGCCAGACACGCCATCGAGTGGCGCGATTCTGTCTGAGCCGTATATCGTTCACTCGGACGAGGCACTGAGTGGACAAAATGGCTATCTCGCTTTTGATGCACGGCTATGTGCTGGCTCGCGGCTCATCGAACACGCGCGACAACCCGAATTCGAAGTGGAACAGCGATGCGATCGGCAGAATAATCTCGCTCGCAAATTGTATTAACCGCATGCCCTTCGATGTACTTCGTAGAGGTTTTATCTATGACTCTGATCCCTCATCGAATAGAATCTCAGTTCTACAAGAAATATGGTTAGAAACCGATCCTCAATATAGGAGCGGATTTTTTGCGATGATGGATTCTATCAAACGGCGCTCGAAAGAAGATGCCACAATAATAATTAATGATTTTGACGTTTTCAATATTCCAAGAAACAAGACCGATCTTTTTGACGATGAGTATGAGATTGATGGTGATCAGAATTCTGCTGTAATGAGAGCGATGTTTAATTCAATATTGATGTCACGTTCATCAATATTGTCGGTAGAATCTCCGATATGCAAATTGATTCAAGCAGCAAACCCAGAATTTATTACTGATAGTCAAATCAATAGTCTTGTTACGCAAGCCGTCGGCGGTCGCTCATTTATCGAAAGAAAATTAAACTCTTTCAAAACGGCTTCTGAAGGTCGACCTGCGCGTAACCAAAAACTAGGGCACGTCACTTGTTATAGATTGCGGGATGACGTTCGTTACGTCGCTAGACATGTAAATCGAAGCGAACCATACGGTTGAGTTATCGCTATAATAGAAGAGGATTGCTGCCTTGTGGATGACGCCTATGACGCAAGCAAAAGCTAATCAGACGAACTAAAGTCTTTTCGGTCATCCCGCCCGAACGGTAAAAGTTGCGACCAAGTATCTCGACGATATCGTCCATGAGGCTATCGAATAGCAGGTCGCACTGGCAGCACCGGCACGAAGACCTCGAATTGGCAACCGAGAACGTTCGCTACATAAAAAATGATCAAGGCCGCTCGATGAAATCCCGTGTCGCGGCTTACCTCACCGACATTACTGGCAGCAAAGCGCCGAATAGCATCACCGTCGAACTCTCTCTCCGGCCATTCGTCGATCGCGGCCGGAACCGATTTGTCGGATGTTGTAACCAAGCACAACACGATCCGCGCTGGGGTTGAAGGGGGGCGAGGTTGTCGAGGCAATTGGGGCGGGGAAGGCAAAGCGGAAGGCTGCTGGGGAGCCCAGTTGAGTAGCGCGATAGGCTGCCGATGATCTTCCACGAGGCCCTATCGCAATAGAATCCGTTGCATCGAGTGCGGGCATCGCCCGCTTGGCGCGGCAGGCTTGCCATTTTGGGGCGCGGTAACGCTTTACGTTGCCCACATTAGCCATCATGCAGCGCCTTCCGCAGCGCGTCCGCCGCATCACTGTAGAAAAGGGTCTGGACCTTGGTTGCCGCCTCGTCTGACAGGTCCACGAGCGCCCTGCGGCATGACACGGGGATTAAAATGGTCGCCGCACCTTTGCTGATCGCATGCTCGACGAGATCGATCGCGTTGTGCACGGGTTCAATAGAACCGCCGAGATTGATGCCGCCGATAACTGCCATCCCGCCCCGCAAAGGCTTGCCCAGCAGCGCGGAGGCTAGTGCCACGAGGATAGGAACGCCGGTTTGAGCAGCGGACTTCGCTGCGTCGAAGGAACGAAGTTGTACGGTGAACTCATGCTCTCGGGGGTTTCGATCACCCACCAGTTCCTGTGCGCGTGAATACAGGTTCTGCTCGGCAATCCTGACGCTTTCCCGGAAGGGTGCCGGCGGTGTCTGGTTCAGGATGCGGACGCCTCCTCCCGGCCCTTCATTGACCTCGACACGATACAAGCCAGCGGCTTCGTCTTGCCCTCCGGGGCCGAGCGCCCAAACTTGTCCAGCAGGCAGCGGATCGGCTCCGATGCTGTCTTCCGACTGAAGCTCGGGAGTGGCAACAAACTTCTCCACCCCGTCGAGGCCCATGGAGTAGCTAAACTGCGTATTCCGAAACTCCGCGCTGCCAATCCGCTTTTGCTGCTCTTTAACGCGACGGCGAGCTTCCAGTGCCAACCGCACTGCCCATTCCAGTTCGTCGTCCGGAACCGGGTGATCCGCATTCGGGTAGAGCAGCTTCAGGAGGCCTGAGACCGTCTTGTTAAAGGCATTGGTGTCGCGCCCGGAGAGCGCGCCTCCGAGGTGAACACGGCCTTGGAGTGTGTTTATCCGCGACTGGGATCGCAACCGTGAGAAGCACTCGGCTAGTACGTCGCTCACTAGTCCAAAATGATCGGTGAAAAGCGCCCGATTCACCTTCGGAATGTCCCACCCCGGCAGATAGGAATGAATACGATCCATAAAGGCCGTGTCATTGCGCATCTCCGGCGGCAGAGGCCCGAAAAGGTGACCGATCCGCTGCTGCTGCTGTACGTCGACATCGAAGTTGCCGACGAGAACGATGCTTCCGTCGGCTCGAATGCTCTCTCGGCCACGAGAGAACTCGCCGCTCTCCATGTAGCCCTTCATGATGTTGACGCCGTCCTTTTGATCGAAGGAGACGCCTGAGACCTCGTCGAAACACACGACATCGTACTGGCAGACGAGGCCGCGTTGGCCATTCGCCATGTTGACGAACATCCGCGCAACAGTCGCCTTTCCCCCGGAAACCAAGTGGGCGTAGGGGGAAACCTGCTGGAAGAGGTGGCTTTTGCCCGTTCCGCGCGGGCCAAGTTCGATCATATTGTAGTTTCGCTCGACGAAGGGGATCATTCGAAGCAGCGAGATGTCGCGGGCGCGAGGCGTGAGCATGGAGGGTTCAAGCCCCACACTGCGCAGCAGAAGGTCTTTCCATTCTGCTGTGGTGAGCTTTTCTCTGCCCGCCGCGATTGTCTCTAGTATGTCACGCGACGAGAGTTGGATTTCGCGTAGGCCAAGCACTTCAAAGGGACGGCCACCTTTTTCCTGCGCGATACTCGCGTCGTATCCAAGTTCAATCTCGGCATAAAAGCCGCCCGTGAGCATGCGCTCGTGATCGCGAACAAGTTTGTCCGCGATGCGCACATCGGGAAGCCGCAGGCTTGGCAAGGCCGCAAGGTAGCTGTCGGTCTTTGCTTCTAGCCGAGCCGTCACAATGTCGATCATCTTGACCGACCCGTTGTCGCGCGCCTTGGCTTTAAACAGTTCTTCCTCGCCAGCCCGCACGGTGCGAGCAGTGAGTTGCTCCTGCACCAACTCGATCCCTTCCTCGATCTCCGTGGCGTCGGTGCTGGCGCAGTAGCGGCCGAGCATGAACTCGACGACGTAAGTTGGAACTGGAAACTGTCCGCGAAACCGCCTTACGAGGTCTTTGCGCACCAAGTGCCCTGTGAACGCACCAGCCGCCTTGCGATCCAAATCATCCAAATCCACGGATCAGCCCCCCGCTTTCGTTAGTAGCTTGGCGAGGATGTCCGTCGGTTGGTCTGCCTTGTACACGACCACGCATACCGGCTGCCCTTCGTAATCGGAATCGACGCCAAGGTTGGCTTCGCCAGCATCATCCAAGAGCTTTGGCTGCTTTACGAGAGCGCTCTTGCCGGATGTGTCGTTACCCAATCGAACATCGGCGACCATCCCGGCACCACCTGCCACCTTCACCTTCAGCATCAGGTTGCGCCAAGTGGCAGAGAGCGAAACCGGGGCTGCCGAGCCCGCGATGCTCACATCGAGGATGGGCAGAACACACTCCTGCGGACTGATGCCGCCGTGCGCATACTCTGTGCCGCTGAAAAAGGCTTTAGCTCCCGGTGGAGTCGCGAACTGCACTTCGGCGTTCCATGACCATCCGACTCGTGCGTAGCTGGTCTGTGCCCCGTCTTTCAGGAGAGCCACACGGTTCGCCTTGCCAGTTGGCTCTGCCAGTCCGGCTGCCAACGGCGCATGCGGGAGCCCGTCTGGCATGAGGAGCCACCCGTGATCTGTCACGATCCTGACGCTACGACCCTGTTGGGCCAGCTTTAGCGCGAAGTCGGCCACTTCGATCAGCCCATCGTGGACGCGCTCGGCCAGTCGCGCTCCGAGCGCATGTCCTTCCTCGTCGAAACGCCCGATCTCCTGCCACGAGGGGTGATCATCCAGCAACGCTGGCTCGCATCCCCAACCGGAGGCCTTCAGAGCTTTCACAAGAACTGGCTTGGAGGCGGGCTTGCCCTCATACATCGGCAGCATGTCGTCCCCCGCCCCAGCCGTGAGCGAAGGTGCAGCAGGACTGACCAGCGGCTTGCATGTCGCTGTAACGGTCGGAAAGCCCGACCATCCGTGCGTTTGTACGACCGTGGCACCTCGGCTCCGCAATAGCGCGGCAAGCTCGTGCGCAAGGTCCATTCGAAGGCCGTCCACGAACAGCAGAACGGCGTTTAGCGGAGGGGTAGCAGTCTTCCTTGGAACAGCGAACTTCAGCTTGCCGCTTGTTGCGAGCGCCTGTAGCGCGGATGCGCCGTCTTCGACCCATGGCAAGTAGATTGGTCGAAGAGCCGCGATCACTGCTTTCCGATCGTCGCCGATGCGCACCAAATTGAGAGCAGCGAGCGCGTCGCTGTCCACCTTCCATCCCTGCGAAGCGTATGCATCGGCCAGAGCCTCGCAGTCGTGAACGGGAAGTGCCGGAGCGTCTGCGATAGCGGCGAGATGAGCCAATGCCTGAGCCAGTCGGGTCTCTCCCCGTTTCGCCCACACCGTCTCCCGTCTCCAAGCATGACTAGCTTCCAAGCTGCGGACGACCTCCCGAGCCTTCTCGGCAGGCGCATCTCGAAGAGCGGTCAATGCGGTGCGGAGTTGGTCTTCCCGTCGCGCGTTTTCCTTCGGATAGCTAACCGGCATCTCAAGCAGATCGGCCTCAGGCGGCTCTTCGAGCCAGAGAAGCTGCACCGTTCCTTCGTGTGTCCCGCCCGACGCTTCAAAGCGGTCCCAAACTTTGCGCCACGCCTTCTCCCTGTGTGCCAGCTTGGCAGCGGCGTCTTGGCGCGACTTCTTGCGAGGGTCCAAACCGAATTGCTTTGCGGCGAGCATACTAAAGGCCTCAAAGCGGGGCGGGTCCGTCTCTGCGGTCAGGGTGCCATCCATCCACGCCAGCATGCTGACGGTGGGGTCCTCAACCAGCAAACCATATAGAGCGGCGGCGTCCCACTGACGGCCGACCAGAGTCGACACGGGTTCGACGAAGAGGCGAGTCGCCGCGCGAGCCAATGCCTCGCGGGTGCTCTTGTCCTCGGGAATGGAGAGGCCCACTGGGCTTCCCTGCGCCGCCAAGAAACTCCTCAGTGTCCAATCGCGATTTTGCTTCGGCTGACCGAAGAAGACACCACTCACAGCGAACCAGACGAGTGGTGCAAGTTCTGTTGGGCAATCTTCAGCGCCGCGCAACACCTCTCTAGCGACGCCGGGGAGATAGATGATTGGTGGCTCGCCGTCAGACCATACCAAGCCATCGATATGACGGGCGGCAGCAGCACGCAGCCAGAGCGCGGGTCCGGTCCGCCAATTGGGGGCGTACTCTCCATAGCTGAGTATCTGAGGCAGGTGGGCGCGCAACGCGGGTAGAATTGGAACGAAATCGTTCTGCGGGTCGCACCAGAGCACGGCCTCAGGAGCCGCTTCAGCAGCCTTCTGATAGGCGAAGGTCGTGCGCAGAGCACCCGCCAGCAGTTCGAGCGGGGTGATCACGATGTCTTGGCCTCGCTTTGCGCCGCTCGTTTTTCGGCGAGTGTGAGGTGATGATCATTGATGCGATCACCCTCGTTACCGCCATGTAGCAGGCCAAGCTCGCGCCAAGGGGCAGACGGGGCGTTGGTGCCCCGATCCTTATTCCAGTTGATGCGTGGCTGCTCGCGGAGAACCTCCGCTTTCATGAACGGGCGAATGTTGAGCCGTACGCCATCATCGAGGTCAGGGTTCCAGCCGACCGGCTGCCTCCAGATTGGTTTCCAGCGCACAAATATGTCGTAGGGTTGCTCGCCATCGAGGACCGCGCGGAGCCTCTGCTGAAGCTGCCGAGCGCGTTCCTCATGGGCGGTCCGGCCTTCCGCGCGTGCCTTCGATATCCAATCACCCAATAGCGTGAACGTTAGCCTCTCAAGGGCTGCGTGATCGAGGCGATGGTAATCAACAAATGCTGAAAATCCGTCCCGAAGTCCGTCCCAAACCTGCCAGAGGAACGGGCGGTTCTGGAACAGAACGCAGTGTTGGCGGAATGCGCGTTCCCTCACCCATGTTTCCAAGCTGGCGTCACGCGCCTCCTTCCGGTCCAGCTTTGAATCTGAAGCTTGAACAAGGCCGGATTCCTGTGCAGGCGTAAGAGGGCCCCCATAAGCCTCTGCCAGAAGAGCACGAAGCCTATCCGCCAATGCCCGGTCGGCCCCAGTCGCGTGAAGCGGTAACAGACCGTCCGCGTCGGCTTCGGGGAGCTTCGCCGCGAGTGCAACACGCGCTTGAGCGAGATCGGATAACAACAGGCTCGTGTCGGTCTCAGCAGGCCATTTATAACCCACGACTCGCGCTAACGCGACATGGAGTTGAGTTCCCTGTTCGGCGAATGCTGGATGCCCGTGGAATATCCAATGCGTAGGATCATCGGAGTAAGGTTTGGGGAGTCCACTTGGATACAGTACAGCGGCCCTTTCCGACCAAAAATGCAGATCGAATGGAACGTCTACTAAGGCGTTCAACGTTATCGATACTTTTCTATTCATTTTTCTGATAAGTGTTTTGTATTCACCTGACGAACAGAATGTCCAAATAGCCGGTAGATTTTGAATATTACGTGGAATAATTACTCCAGTATTTCCGTCCCAAAGTGATCCAGAAAACAATGTAACAGGCAAATCCTTCATTAAACTCGATGTGACGCCTAATTTCCCCCAGCCAGCGCTACCGCGCAGCCATGCATTTGCGCCCGTTACACCAAGTTTTTCTTCTACTTCTTTACGCAAAGCGCCAGAATTATTTTCCCAAAGCAACGCATAGCTATATCCAGAATATTCCTGTACTCTATCAGGTGCAGATACTTGATAGGACCATCGTCGATCATGATTATCGCCGATCTCCCAAAAAACGCGTCCGTAATGCGGCTCGTCACCACAGTTTACGCCCGCGATAGCCGTGGCGTATTGTCGCAATAGAATCGAATCAAAACTTGCTTCTGTTGATATAGCCGCTTGAGGATTTTTCTTTTGATCGTCTTGCAAAACCGAATGTAAATCAGCCTCTAGCAAATAATTGGCCTTCTGCTCTGCATTCTTTGCAGAATTAGCGTCGATGCCAATCAACAAATGGCTGGGCATAGCCTTAATCTCTGTAATAATGCTAAGAGCAACATTAACCATCTCTCCGGTAATTGTTTCGAACGCTCGTGATCCAAGGCCGGCGACCAGATCTATTCTTGCGGAATGTAGCAACTCTTCCCGCAATCGTCTGTATGCGCCCAAAAATAGCCATTGTTGGGGAGCGACGCTTGCAATGGCTCCGCCACGGGCGACCATCGCGCGCATTCGCTGCAGCATCGCAGTCGCTAAGTCTGCCTTTGCTTCGGGCATCCGTCGCGATATATATTTTGCAAGGTCGGGGTCTTGTTTTCCGCGTCCGAGGAACGGCACGTTGGTGGCAATAAGAACATAGCGACGGCCTAGCAACTCTGCTGCTTCAAGTAGTCCCTGTGCGGCAATTGCGCCCTCAACTCGCTCAGGCTCGGCCGCTCTCAACTTCGAAAGAGCAACGGAGCCGGATTCGCGCAGATCAGCGTCGAGAAGATCTCGAGCACCAACTTCCAATAAACTCCCCAGCAATGGAGCTTGAGAAAATTGATCGTGCAGTTGGCGGAACGCCGACGTTAAGGAAGGATCCAATCCCCCAAGCTCGGTCATTTCGTACTGTGACATTGGAGGTGGGGCCCCGACCCACGCTATGCGGGGGTGAGGTAGCGGTATGGGTGCAGCCGCGAACTTCCACGCAGTAAGTGCCACATTGAACGCGGCGATCTGGACGCACCGCCCGTCTAGTTCAAGCCCATGCAAATTGTCCCGCAATACGGCCTGCGCTGCCTCAGCATCGGACAGGCCTTCCTCTGCACGGCGCATGGCGGAAAGGATTAGGAATGCCTCGACGAGGAAGTGGCCGCTCCCGCAGCACGGGTCACAATAGGTGATCTGAGCAGCAGTCTCCGGCCAGCCCCGAAATGTACCCGCTGCGGGACGCCATGGGCCATTCTCGCCTTCGCGTATAAAGCGGAGGTAATCCCAAGAGATTCCCGGCAGCGCGCACGCTTGCCGCAACTGCTGTTCGCTCGTTGCATTTCCCGCGAGGTCCGGCTCCTCAGTGAGGCGCTTGCCCGCCCACCATGCGCCGAGTGTGTTATGCAAAAGGAATTGCACCATGTAGCGCTCGGTAAACAACTGCGTCACTGCGGGGAGTTCGTCGGGCCCTACCTTTCCACCGCCCTTATTTACAGCGTCCTTCTCGGACGTGCGCCAGAATTGATAGGTCCACCCGAGAGCGTCGTCCGCCGTGAACACTTCAGTCGGCAGCCCGGTCACGAAATCACGGAGTCTCCGAGCCAACGCCGGGTCCAACGTCATCGCGAGTACGGGGTCGTTCGGCTTGAAGACGGCGGGAAGCGACGGTGCAGCGAAGCGCTCCACGAGCGCCCATTGGTCTGCCTCTCCCTCTTCTTTCGCGAGGTCTGCTAGTTCCGAGGGTGCAATCGGCTCACCTAGTTCGGGATGGATCAAAAGCCCGCGCTCGACGAGAAACCGCCCAAAGAGCATACGATGCCAAATCTCGTACGCGGCTTCATTTTCGAGGTGCCGTGTCGAGAGCAGCTTCTTTCGTTCCCTGTTCCAGCCGTCACCGAGAGAGCGTGCGTGGGCGCGCAGCCGAACACGCAGCGCCTTTTGTTCGGCAGTAAGATAGGTGGGCGGCTCATCGTCGACTACGCCGAGACGCCGAATTGCGTCATGTGCCGCCTCCTCAGAAACGGGTCGGGCGCTCGTAATCGTGTCGGCTAGTACCTTGCGCAGAGCGCGGTCGAGCGTGCTCATCGTATTCTCAATCGGTCGGAAGAACGGGACCCGCCTCAAGGCGCGGGATGATGGTTTGGCGCACCGCCGTCAGCCACGCCTCAAGGTCCGTAACGGACCGAATAACAGAGGGCTTCGGGATCGCGACCTTTTGCGTCTTGGGCTCCAGATCGAGAGCAGCATCCTGTAATGCACTCTCGACGCGGCTTGGAAGGGCAGCCGCCATGTCCTTCCACTGGCTCAGGCGCTTGGAAGCGAGGGACTGGGCGATCTTCTCCGCCGTCGAGAGGTCTGGCTGGTCCTGTGGGAGTAGACCGTTGGCGGCGCGGAACTCGTGCCTCTTGTCAGGACTGACCTTGTTCCACACTTCACTCGCCTTTAGCCGCTGCTCGCCTGCTTCCCGCGCCAAGCGCCATGCCTCGTAGGCGTCGTTGGTTCGGCTCCGAAGGTCATCCGCAGCAGCCTTGATCAAAGCAGAGATGGGATTGGGCTCACCCATGACACTCCGCGCGCTCTTGATGGCATCTGCCTCAGAACGTTGTGCGACCGCCCCGAGGTTTATCAAGCGCTCAAGTAGCAGCCACTCACCAAGGCGCTTCTCTTTTTCCGCCTTCGCCGCCAGCCAATCAACCACGGCAGGTTTGAGATCAGCATGCCTTGCAGCCAGAGCCGCCAGCAATGCGTTGCCCGACGCTCCTTTGAACTCGGCGATATGCGGCACTTCGGGTGCTGATGGCACAGGCGGCTCACCCCCTGCCTCCCTTGCCATCGCTTCGAGGCGCTCGACAATTGCGTGGAGATAGCTTGCTTCTTCCCCGGCATTGACCGTCAGCCCAACGAGCGTGCCAATGGCTCGGACGGCCATGCGCTGCGTGGTTGAAATGACGACGCTCTCAGGAGCGAACGTGCAGGTCCCAAACTGGCTGGTTGGCAAGCTGGCAAGCGAAATCGGCTTGTGGTTTGCATCCGTGACTTTGATCTCAGACGCATTGGCGAGAACCAGCAGTGCCGCATCCACGGCGTCCCTCGACCAACCGTAGGGCGGGGCGGCAAATGAGTTTCGCAGATCAGCGCCTTTTTTACCGGCTCCCAGCGAGCGAAGCACGGCCTTGGAGACGGGATGGTCTTTTGGTTCCCCCGCATGCCCGACCTCTTTGATCGCGTCCGGCACGCCGGTCTTGGCCTTGGTGATCACGCGATCCCACCCGAGCACGTCGGCGGGCGCGAACTCGGGGTAAAGACGATCCAATACGCGGAGCGCGCCGTCCTTCGCGGCATCGGCCCGAGACATACCGGCCCCGACCTCGGCCCCACCTGCTACAAGCAACTGGGCCTTGTTGACTGCATCACGAAGGATCGCCTTGGCTGTCTGTTCGGCCCGTTCCAGCCGCGACTGCATCGCGGCTTTGGCCTCCTTGCCGCTGTCGGTGGTCGGCACGCCTTGGCGTTGGATCACTGTATCCGCCGCCCGCATCGTGACGATGGCGGATTGCAGATCGGCCTTCCGGTCGTCGGAGATGAGGAGATGCAGCGTGGCATCTTTCGTGACATCCCCGGCCTTTATCTCACTGAGTGCGCCTATCAGGCCGTGATCCCACGCATTCCAAATTCGAAGTGCGAGACCATCCCCGGTCGCCTTATCCGAACCGACAACACGCTCGATCTTTCGTGGCGTCTTCGAAACGCCATGAGCCACCTGAGCCGCCCCGGTAAGCGCCTGCTCGACTGCGAGTTCGAGAAGTGAGCCACGCGACCGAGCGATACCCTGCGCGTCTGCAACTTCCTGCGCCTCAGCTTGATTGAATGCGGCCTGCCAGTCTGCGCTCTCCCGCGTTTGCAGCCTCCACTCGCCACCCACTTCGATGACCGCGCCATCCTCCTTGTAGAGCGATGTCAGCAATTCAGGCACCTTCGCTCGGATGGGTGCAGCATCGGCGAGGTCTTCCACGAGAAGATCGGCGATCACTTCCGGCGTGGCGCGTACGCCGTGAATATGCGCTTCGCCGCTGATGCGGGCGAGTAGATAAACAAGCACAAGAATGCGCGCTTTCAGCAGGCCATCGCCTTTTTCGGCCCGCAGGAGGTCAATACGGTCGTAAATTTCACGGGAGATTAGGTTCCGTGACAACGCCTCGGCCGCGAACGTGTCGAACAGAAAATCAGCGGGCACGGCGACCCCGAGCGGGTGATCACCGTATTTTCGAACCGCATCGAGCGTCAGGCGCAATTGGCCACGAAGGGTCGCGCCAAGCCCTGACTTATCCAGTTCCGCCATAACCCGTTCCCACAGCTTCCGCCGTGTGGACAGGATCGGCCAGTCAGCCACTCCATTGACGCGATCCGCATCAGTGCGAGCCAGCTTCGAGCCTTGGAGGTGCTTGTCGATCTCGCCGGACCGCGCATCCAGCACACCAACGATCGCAGATTTTGCCGAGTCCTTCTTCAGGAGCACTGTCTCCCGGACCACGGAGTCAATGTCTGCGGAGCCTAGCGGCACCTGAATTGGGAAGCGTCCGAGTAGCTTCTCTAGGTACTTCGTGTCGCCGAGCGCAGACTGCCCTGTGCACACCAGAAGCACCCGCCCCTTAAACTTCGAGGCCAACTGCTCTGCGATGGTCTGGATGGTCAGGGTGATGTCGCTGTCTTCACGAATAAACTGCTGAACCTCGTCCAGAATGATCAAGGTCAGGGGTATCTCGTGTCCGCCGAGCGTAAGGGCCTGCTGCGCCTTCTCAACGAGGAGTTCAACTGTCGCTTCGGGCTCGCGGTCGAATTCCTTGCCGAAGCGTTCCATCAGTTGGTCGACATCCGAGGCGAGACTCGGCTTGGCTTTCAACGCCGCCGCAGCAAGGCGGTCATCGAGGAGAAATTCACGAACAGCACCTTCGAAATCAGCGCCAAGCTCTGTCCGAACTTGATTGAGAACCCCCTGCTTCGCGAGCCAGAGGGCCACGAGAGAAGGCCGTAAATCGGTCCCGACAGGCAGGCCAACAGCGCGGAGAATGACCTCCAACACGGCTTTGACGGGGTTCTTTGACCCCAGACCAAGTGTGTTGCCTCCGACAATCAGTCCACCAGAGCGTTTCCCATTTGCGCGAAGCTCCTTGAGGGCCGCCTTAACGTCAGTCGGGAGGCTGTGGATCAATCCCTCGGCGGTTGCCCCGTCTTCGAAGGCCAAGTCAGTCCACAGCGCGCCGAGCATCGAAACGAGCAGACTTTTGCCTGATCCGTAGAAGCCGGAAACCCAAGCAGCCGGCGTGTCAGACCTTCGCCCGGCAGCCCCATTGAACGCTTCGAGGATGCGCCTCAAAGCTTCGGCATATGCCCCCTTGCAAACGAACGTTTGAAGCTGCTCCCTCAGGATTGCCCGCGCCGCATCGTCTGGAGGAAACAGCACCTTTGCGACACCGCCGTCTGCGAGGCTGAAGGAGTGAGGATCGCGGGCAAATACATCACGGTTGAGCATGTTGTTCACGCCGCATCTGACGGAGGGATGGGGATAGCGAGGTAGTTCCAGCCATCACGTGCATCTAAGAGTCGGTAGATGCCGTTCTGGTGGGTACCGGGAAAGGTCACAAGCATTCGACCCGGAATGGCTTCCGCAACGCGGGCGATGAGACTTGAGGCCCTCATGATTCCGAAGAGCGATGCGACGCCCGTTAGCGCGAAGATATCGTTCGGTCCGCCGCGACTCAGGGTCTCCCGTACGCGAGCGACGAGTTCGTCCTCAAATTGGGGTAGAACAGTCGATAATGTGTTCGGTTTGCGGGCCGCACGTTCGAACCACTTTTGCCGAGCAATCCAGCGGGCAAACTCGGAGGCCAGATCGAACTCTGTCCAACCCTTTCCCGCTCGTTCTGCAATTTCGCGGAATTCGCCAATCCGCCCACGAACGCGCCGTTCCTGAGCGTTGTCGTACCAGAGTATCCAAACCCGGCCTGCGGCAGGCTCGTCTGGCTTCCATGGCACCATGGTTCGTTCACCGAAGGCGGTGAGCAGGCTCTCAACCGAGGACAAGGTTAGGAACTCCGGCTAACTCTGCGATGGTCCGGCAGACCTCAATCTCCAAGACGTCACCAGCCGACCGGACCTTGACGAGACCCATGCCCTCGGCCTGCTTGAGAAGCCGTAACCGCTCCTCTACGGGGCGGTCCAAAACGTCCAGCCAACGCGACTCCAAAAGCAGTGCTCCGCCAAATCCGCAAAGGTTTGCAAGTAGTGCTGCGTAGGCGGCGGTGACTGGCGTAGCCATCGCTCGCACTCGCTCCTTGCGCACAGCACCCTTCAAAAACCCGGCTTGGGTCCATGAGGACGCCGCATTCTGAGCAAGGGACTTCGCCATGGTTGGGCTATGGCGACCCGGAAAATAGGAGTCGAATGCTGCGGCAATGGCAGGCCACCGCACTTGCTCACCGAGAACGGCATCAAGCACGGCGCTTGAGCCCGAACGGAAAGAAGGATCACGAGCGAGGGCGCAGAGGAGCGCCAGCATTGGTCGCCCTTCCTTGTCGAGTTTCCAAAGGTAGCGAAGCACCACACCAACCGGAGCGTCTTCACCGACGGCGTAGAGTTGGCGTAGCCTATAGAGCGACGCCTCGCGCGCCCGCATCGACGGCTTTCCGAGGAGGTTTTGAGCTACTACGACGTCCTGCAAATCGCCAGACGGCTCATGTGCGAGAAGCGCTGATATTTCGCCAAGCATCATCGTTTTCGATTGATGGGGGCCGCCGCCTTCGACCTTGAAGCCTGCTGCTGCAAGTGCTGAATTGCGAGCGGCTCCGCCGAACCACCCCTCTACGGGAGCGAACTGCACGCCTTGCCGCGCTCCAACGGCCGAAGGCGGTTGTTCTATGGGCTTGCTGGAACGGCGCACCTAAAGTTTCCTTATTTCCACTACTGCACCACGGCGATCACGGAAGAGGCCATGCCATTTGAGCCGAGCCACCCCAATCGCCTTCAATCCGGGCGTGGGCACACCAGTTTTACCATCCTCCATTTTCACCCAAATGCCTTGAACACCATCCACGACAAGCCTGACTACGGCTCCGGCGCGAAGGGCAAGTAGCTCATCACGCAGAGCAGAATCACCGTGGAGATGCTTTGGCCAAAGCACATAGTCGCGAACCTCGACCACGCTCATGATGGCTCCCCACGACCCCCAACAACCCCTGCTATCACGCGCCGAGATTTGTGTCTTGGACTGGCGGGCAATATCTCGAAAGTGCGCCATACGGATCGTCCTAGTGGGCCTAGTCTAGGGTGCTTTGTGTGATTGCGCGCGAACCAAACCCAGAGGCAAAGTGATCGCGATCGCGACTGCCGAGATAAATAGATGCGGCTCAAAAAGGAGACGCATCCCATGAACCTCATCGAAGCAATCACAGACCGAGGAATTGCTCGGTCAAAACGCCACCTCTCGCGCCTGCTCGGCCGGGCTCCGAACTACATCTGCGAAGTAGGCGGTTTCCGCGCAGAGGACCTCGTCCACCTTCGCTTGCACCTTCTCGAAACCGGGCACGATGATCTCGCAGCGCGCGCCGAGCAGATGCTGTTGGAGCCGTGGCTATGAGGGCGCGTGAAGTCTTTCTTCCTGTTCTCGATCGGCTGCAAGCCAAGACGAAGCGCTGCTTCGATACAACGGTCCACTATCCTCACAAAATCGAGCTTCCCGGCTGGACAAGGGAGGACATGGGCGACCGAGAAATTGAATACCGCTTGCCCGCTGCGAAGGTCTGGGCGGACGAAAATGGTCAGGGCATGTTCAACGTCCATGCGATGACGCTAGATCGCCGGCTGATTGGTTACGTCTTCGAATTCGAGCACGAGTCCGATGCCGCGATGTTCAAGCTGCGTTGGGCCTGAACCTTGCCGTTGGTCGGCATGCTCGGCAGAGACGTCGCACGTCGCATTGAATTTGTTACGGACCCAAAAAATTACGTTGCTTTATTTGGATTTGCTGGCAATGTGCCTGTCCACGCAACGAGGTTTGGATGGCATACGACGAAACGACTGGGTTTGTTCATGGATTCGATGGCTGGGCTCTCAAGCGGGCTCTTGCGCTGGAACCCGCCGACCCCGGTCTAATCGTCGACCTCCTCAAAGCCAAAACGGTCCGACGGCAAGCGGCTTTCGCGCTACTGGCGCAACTCAACGACGGCGATGATCTGCACCGGATCGCTGCTCTGCTGGCGGCCTCGACCGTGGACCTCGACGGTCGTTATGACTCTCCTGCAAAGCTGGTCGCTCGTGCGATCCGGCATGGTCGCCCCGATGACCTCGCTGCGGTTTTGTCGGGCGGGCACCTCCCGAGCGAATTGATGGGATGCCTTGCCCGGCTGGGACATCGGCCCATGACCGACGGGTCCCTTTACGCCGACCTGATCGAGTTGTGCCGGACCGACGTCGCTCGTGCCAGCGTGATCAAGATGTGCGGCACGCGCTTCAACGAGGAAGCTCTTCGAGCCCTGATGGTCGTCGATCCGATCGCGCTCGATCCTGTCATCTTTTCGAAGATCGGCGGTGCGGGCGATGCCCGGATGCTCACTGCCTGCCTCGCCGTGATCCGGCGCACTTGCGGGGAGGCCACCGACGAGACGATCGCCCAGTCCCTAGGGGCGATGGAGGATCGAATCCGGCTCGATCGCTGGACCGACCGGTTTTTGCTACGAAATCTTGATCGGCTCGGGGACCCCGGCCCGTTCGCGGAAGACGATACCGACTTCGAGACTTTGACTACCGGACGGCGGCTCGCCAGTGTGGGTCGGCAGTTCCGGAACTGTCTTGCCAGTCAGGTGCGTTTGGTTGCGGCTGGCCGCGCCATCTACTGCGCCGCGCGTCCGCGCCGTATTATCATCGAGTTCCGGCGACTGGTCGGCGACGCCCGCTGGCTCGCCGTGGAGGCCTTCGGGCCGAAGAACGCAAAGCTCTCGTCGGATGATTGGAAATTTCTATTCGACGCTCTGAGCGAGCGCGGCGTCCCGTTTCTCGCGGCGTCTGACCGGCATGGCGAGGACCTGCTCGAACTCGGCGGCGGCTTCTTCTTCCCCCATGAACCGTTGGCGATGTCCGCCATCGGCTCTGGCTTCGCGAAAGGCGGCCTGCAATGAGCAGTTGTCCCGGCCACCTCGGTGCCAGCAAGGCCACGCACGCTGGGAGCCTGTTCCAATGCTCCTACTGCCAAGCGGTGGGGTGCGAGGACAATCGCTGCTCGAACCACGGGTTCATTCAGGGAAAATGCACCCGCTGCGGGAAATATGGGACGAAGAAACGCATCTAACCCGCGACGGAGGCCGGACGTACAAGCGGTCGTCATTACCCGAGACCCCTGCGTCACGTGTTCGGCTGGATGGGGTTGGCCAACTGGCAGGGTCAACCCGCTTCAGTTGCCCTTCAACGGCCGTCTTCCCGGCCCCGTGAGCGGGAGCCATCGTCGCTCATACCAAAGGTCGTCGGCTCTCTCATACAGTTGCTCGGCCCGCCAGACTCCAGAGAGTGGCCCTTCAGCCAGCCTTCGAAGTGCACGGAGGACGGCGACCCGCTGCTTCTTATCGACGGCAGGACGACCATACACGGCCCGGCAAAGTTCCGTTGTTGAAAGCGCCTCGCCGCGTGAGGCTGCGAAGACTTCCAACAACCGCCTTTGGACATGACCGGGGCCCCTGCTCACGGACCCATTTCCCCTAAGTGTTTCCCAATAGGGGGGTACTCGGACATAGGGGCGGGCACTCGTCAAGAACCCTCAGGAGAACGCCAATAGGCGAATATTGTTTCGGTGCTGAACGCACAATTTGAGGACATAGCTCGATACCAGCGGGCTATTTTGAGAGGGCAGAAAGTCATATGAAAACTAAGTCTCGCCGAAATCCTCGTGCCTTCAATGTGTTGCCTTCTCTGATTTTGTCGCGACCGCCAAAATTGCCGAGCACCGGCCATTCCTCATCCCCATGCAGCAGAGACATCCCTTCTCAATCGGCGTTCTCTTCCCATCGTTCCGTCGCCAGCAAATGGTCTCGCACCGATGAGAATGGCTTCAGTTAAATTGGTTAGATGAAGGCTGGCCGCGAGGGGGTAGAGTTAGGCTGGAGCGAGGAGGCCTTGTTGCCCATCTTGGGGACAGGGTGATGACGGTGTTGGGCCGTGAGGGGTCGATGAGCACTTTTACACGCAAGGAGCATTCCCGAACGAACGCCTACGGCAAGACGTTCCAAGTGCGCGAGCACGATGTTCGGCGCGACCACTGGAACGTCGAATGGATCGCTCGCTTCTATGGGTCGCCCGAGTACCGCGCTGCGGACTTCCTGAGGCGGAGCAATGTCGGGCGCGGATCGCAGGGGTGCTTTGTCGACCCCAATGCCAAATGCCCAGTCTGTGGGGTTCCCGTTTTTTTCTACGCCAATAGATTTGGCAGCCGAGTCTATTTCGATGACCTCGGACCACCTTGGCCGAGGCACCCCTGCACCGACAATCCGATGCAGCCCCGCGCAATCGTCCACGAAGCTTGGAAGCCCATTGTCAGGAGAAGGGCTGGAGAGATTCAGGAGTTAATTTCGGCCGCGAATACCGTCGGACTAATGAAAGACAAACACTTTGGTATTCGCGCCACGTCCGCGTGGTCCCTCGTTCTCGTGAAAAACGTGAGCCGCTCGGGCGAAAGAAATGTCATCTCGGGCGAATTCATCGATTCCGCAGACGGAAGGCAATTTCAATTCACCTGTTCCTCGACAGAGCCCATCGTTGAGCGGGGCGATCTGATCAGCGTGGCGGGAACCGAGATTTCGCTGCTTGCGAAGCGCACTCTCACGGAGATTCGTTTTCGAGACGGCGATCGCATTGTCTTGCCATCGGTTGAGCCGGGTCACGCGAAGGAAAGACCTTCGAAAGCTACATCGACGACCACGGCCGCCTCGCAGTCCAATCGCGAGTTGAATGGCCACTCAGATTGGTTTGCAGCGTACAGGAAGTATTTCGAGGCAAAACATGTGTCTCGGGAGAGCTTCCTTGCGAGCATGGCCGTGCATGTAACTGCACTGCAACGAGAAGGTGTTGAGACGCCTGCCCAATTGGCTGATCGGCTTAATATAAGTGGCATAAGAACGGCTGCGGGCGATCCATGGTCGGAACTTCTGGTCCGATTCCTTTGCCAGTTCATCAAAGAGGCGCAATGGGTGCAATGGGCGCATGAACAGCGAGCGCAAGCTCGAAAGAGCGAGCGAGAGTTCAGGACTGCCACGAGACAAACGGAAGACTTGGCACGAAAGGCGGTCTCCAATCGAATAAAGAACTCGAAACGGGTAGAAAGACGAGAAGGAAAAAAGCTTATTATAGAATTTAAACCCAAACATACCGATGAAAACGGAGATTAATTAACTTATACGTGCATTTATAGATATTTGTGTTTCGAATGAATTATATTTAAATCTCCTAAAACAGAAGACATATACGACTTTTGAAATCGCATTTACGAAATAATCTGTCTCGCGAGGAAATGGTCGCGAGTGAGATTGCGCGCCTTTATGTCCATTCAACATCTGGAGGCCATAATGGGTCAATCGCTCCGCTTCGAATGCTCGAACTGCGGCTACTCCGGCTAAGCCCGCTCTCCCAGAAGCGCTCAGATGTGCGATCTCCCGCATACCGTCGGTGGAGCGGCGGATGTCGATGACGGCCCTCTCGCGCCTAAACGGGAGTGCGTCAATTTCGATACCAATCCCAACCGCCGACGCCAACAGGTTGGAGGCCGTCACGGTCGAATTCAAGGGCAACGGGAAGCCGGTCAGCAAGAAGTTCTTCTAGCCGAACGGAGCTTGGGCAGGGATGGTTACGCAGGTTGGAGCCGCTCCGGGTTTTGGGAGACGCGGTTGGGGATTGGGGACAGTTCAGCGCCGGAAAGCAAATCGAGACAGCCAACGCGACTTCCGGGGGAATCGATGGCACCCTCCAAAGCACGGCATGCAGGCAGCTTGTCCCGGTGCTCTTGCTACCAATCCGTTGGTCCCGAGGACAGCCGCTCCTCGAACGACGGATTCATTCAGGGAAAATGCGTGCGGTGCGAGAAATATGAGACAAAGAAGCGCATCTGACGGAGGTTCTGCGATTCAATGACGCGCGCGGTCCTCGGAATTGACGCAGCATGGACAGCGAAGCAACCCAGCGGGGTCGCCTTCGTAGCCGGGGATGGTAAAGATTGGCGGCTGCTCGCCTGTGCTGCCTCCTATCGGTCGTTTGTCGCTATCGCGTCCGGCGAAGCACCGGAGGTCAGACCCTCGGGCGGGCATGCGGATGTCTCCGAACTCCTTAACGCCTGCCGCATATTGCACCCATCCGGTGCCGATCTGATTGCCGTCGATATGCCGCTCTCATCGATGCCGATCACGGGCAGACGCGCAGCCGACGATGCAGTCTCTCGTGCCTATGGCGCTCGGCACTGTAGCACCCATACTCCGAGCATCACCCGGCCCGGACCGATCAGCGACTCCTTAACGGCAGCGTTCACGCGGGTCGGATATCCATTGGCCACATCAGGTCGACCAAAGCGCGGGCTCATCGAGGTTTACCCCCATCCCGCTCTGGTTGAACTCGCGAAATCAGAGCGCCGCCTGCCATACAAGGCCGGTAACGTCAGTAGATATTGGCCAGCCCTATCGTCCGCCGGACGAAGGGGCCGCCTGTTTGAGGAGTGGGCGAAGATCGTCACTCTGTTGAATGTTGAAATCGACGGCGTGGAATCGGCGCTGCCTCTGCCGTCATTGGCGGCCACCGGCATCGAGGCCAAAGCGTTTGAGGATAAGTTGGACGCGGTCGTATGTGCTTGGATTGGCACGCGGGTCCTGACAGAAACGGCCATCCCGTTCGGGAATGATCATGGTGCCATCTGGGTTCCGACAGCAGCACCGCTAGGATAGTTGCCGCAAATTGATAGAGAGCCATAGCATGGGACAAGTTCGCGAGGCGGCCTGTGAAGGCTGCGATTACAAGCAGAACGTGGTGATCGGCGGTGGGAGAGAGACCTTCCACGAGCGCTCGCTGTGGCCGGTCTATTGCCGAGAATGTAACGCACTGGAACACGCGAACACCTGTGTCTCCCCTCTACGGTGCATGAAGTGCGGGTCCGACGCGGTCACGAAGTATGGTGATCCGTCAATCTCCGAAACTGGGGGCCGGGAAGTTTTTCGGTGGGGCGACGACCAGATGTTCAGCGGTGGTAATTACTGCCCTCACTGCAAGAATATGACACTGAAATTCGGCTCTGCCGGTCCAAGGATTTTCTATGATTGACCTACGCAAAGGTCGTAGCCTAGCTGCGTTTTCCATTTGACCAGCCTGACGACATCGGTGACCTCGGCTACCGATGCGAGTTGAGCCCCGTTTCGTCCCCCATCAGCTTGGCTCTATGGTCTCGCGCGGATCGGCCGGCAAGTCGGGTTACCCACGGCTCAATAGACGGCTTCGTCGTCGACTTGGCTGACTGACTTATTTTGCAACCGACCCAGATCATGGAGAGAATCGTGTCGATCGACCCAAAGACGCAGCGTGATATTGATTTTACGCGCAGCGTATTGGGGACGCTGAATGAGCCTGAACGCGCAGCGCAGATGGCCCGTGTGATGATCGAGAGGTATTCAGCGCGTTCTGGTAGCCAAGATTCTGTAAACGCCTATCGAAGAATCTTAATTGATGCAGCCAATGATGAAACGGTCCTCGATATACAAATCGAACAATTTGAAACATTATTCGCCGGTTACTTAGCTGTCGGCGATAAAATCGCGGGAGCGAAGCTATTGCTGGAGATGGATCGGCAGATCGGACGAATTCCTCCGCACGTATCACTCGAAGCGGTGAGCAAATGTATAGAGCTTTTTAAAGATAATAAGAACACTGATATATCAAACATAGTCAATTCTGCCTTCATTTCTCGAAATGGATATACGTGTGAGGATTACGGCCAGTTTGTTTCTAATTATACGGAGTATGCTGAATGGCTTGCGCAAGCCAATTTGCCGGAAATTGAGATTGTAAGTAGCATAATTTCAATTAAAAAAAACATAGAACGGCATGTTTGGCTACCAATTGCGACCAAATTTCTCGCAACAAAGATTGATGACCTGTCGACTAAAGAAGTTGCTCGACTACAACTGGGGGTAATTCATGAACTTCTTGTTAGGCGCGAATTTGACGATGCCATAGATATGGGATTTGAGTTGCTTAAGCAAAGAGATTCTGAAGTCGCGCATCGCGCAGAAGCGTTATTACTTCTCGGATTGTGCTTCAAAGAACTTGCAGAATACAGAATTGCACGAATGTTTCTTCGAGAAGCAAAAGATTTGCTCGTTCCCGAACCCGGACATCCGGGGCTTAAGATCGCATCAGTGGCCTTGGACCAAATTGCGGATATCCTAGCCGCGATTGGCGAGGTGTAACCTACTTCCGAACACGCTGCTGCGGCGTCCGGATGACACCAAAAAGAGCTTGGCAAAGCCCTTCAGTCCACCATCGTGTTCCGCCCTCCGCTTGCCCCTGCCATAACGCGCGGATTTCACCTGATGTCGGGGCCGCCACCTGTCGGCTGACCTCCGAGTCCACCCCCACA
>NZ_JBXWCA010000016.1:0-21572 GCF_057321085.1 Allobosea sp. RIT-PG3_2
GCGGACTACCTGCATTTGCGGGAACAGACGCCCAGTTAATATTTGCGGCGCCGTGGAACAGATGACAACGCGCGGCATTCCCTGCTTATGCCCCAGTATTTCTTTCATACTCAAGACGGTGTTAAAATAGACATCGACGATGAGGGTACTGACTTACCCAATGACGCGGCCGCAATGTTAAAAATTTCCGGACGGTCACCATATTTTATTGCATGTTGCGATCGTAAATATTTCGCATCGAATTTTGAACGGCCAACCCGGCATTAGACGGCGAAAATTTCAGCCTTGAGTTAGGTCGGCCGCTGAACACTCAATCACGCAGATAACTCGATACTCCGGTAGAAAGAGGCTCGCAAAGCCTACGCTGAGGGCGAATTCATCCGCTGTCTGGAGAGACGCCGAACGTGGGCGCGCACGCGACGCTTGCATGTCTGGCGGGTCACGGCTCGTTGACGTTAGGGAAGTTTCGCAGGTTGGCGTTGCCGTGCGCGAGGGCAACATGAAACTTCGTTCGTTTGTCGGACGTTCAACCCAAGGCGACGCACGATGACGTCTGGGAAATCAGCCAAATGGAAGCCCCGCCCCCCCGCCCGGCGGGCGGCGGCCACCTACTTCAGAGGCAGGAGAACCCGCCATGCGTACCGATATTGAGGCAGAGAGCGCCGCTCGATCCGGCCGTGCACCGCAGGGTACGAGAAAATTGATTCCATTGAGCAGTATGAAGCGGCCACGCAGCGCGTTCATGAACACTCCGGCCGCAATGAGCGCAGCCCTAAAGAGGCTGAGCTGCAAGCGCTCGTTGAGGCCATCCGAGTGGGACAAGACCCACGATGACGCGACCTCGTGGGTCTAGCAGCCGCTATGACAGGCCGGATGACAGGGCCCGAATTGAGAGAAGCACTCCGCTCGCTCGGACTAACGTCCTTGGAATTGAGTCGGCTGATCGGCGCCCCTGAAAGAAGGGTACTTCGATGGCTTCATGACGAAGAGGCGACCCCACGATGGCTCCGCAGCTATTGTGCAGCCATGACAGTTCCAGAGGCAAAGGCCCTTGCATTGGCCTCCCGCGCTGGACCGTGGGCTGACGCGGCAGACCGGAAGGGATGACAAGCCTGAGTTCACTCACTGTTCCAGGAAATCGATAGCTGTCATGTTTGGAACTTGTGCGATCTACCGATGTTATCGGGATAGCCCTCGAAGAAAGACCGCAGCATGCCCGCCGAAAACCCCGCAGTCGCAAGCTTGAAGATCGAACAACGTGCGCAACGTCAGGCTGCTCGTAATAAGGGCCGTGACGCCGAACTTCACGATGCGTTGGAGGGTACATTCCCGGCGAGCGACCCGCTTTCGATGCAAACTTCAGTCACGCCCGGTGCCGCGGAAAACGAATTCGATAACGAGTTGTTCGATATCGCGGGCGAGCGCGTGAGTGAACTTCAGCAGCTGCTCCTCGATGAAATTCGGGCCCGGCCCTTACGGACGCTGGGCTGGGCCGCGGCGGCAGGCGTCGTTCTGGGCTTCTGGGCCGCCAGATAGCTTGTTGGCGCCCTGTGCGCATACCTCGCCGCTCAAGCGACCGGGGCGGTTAAGCTCGCTGCGCTCAGTTGCGGACCACTAGCGTGGCGGTACTCGTCACCATTTTTGCTGGGCGAGAGAGACAGGCTGACTGCAACGTTGTCCCCTTTTTGTGGCCCATCAGCCGCAACCTGGTTCGACATGGCGTAGCCGCGTAGACGCGACATCGCGACCTCCCGAAGGAGATCATCGACGGACGCTACCGTATGTTCGGTCAGCGGCGCGGGGGGACACTAAGAGGCACGCGAATTTAAGCACCGCTTTT
This sequence comes from Allobosea sp. RIT-PG3_2, assembly GCF_057321085.1. NCBI lineage: Bacteria > Pseudomonadati > Pseudomonadota > Alphaproteobacteria > Hyphomicrobiales > Alloboseaceae > Allobosea > Allobosea sp. RIT-PG3_2. Next base: position 1,841 of record NZ_JBXWCA010000016.1, read on the forward strand.
CAGCGTGAGGGGTCTTGCCCATGGCGGCCGCATGGGCCGGCAAACTGAGCCCCTGGTGGCCGGATCATTGCCCCCGGCGAACACGATTAGATCGGCCGTTTTCCCAGCGTCGCTCTTGATGCGCTTGAGTACGGCGCCATCCTCGACGGTGAGGCAGTCGTACTCTACGAGCATGGCGCATCGAATTTCGACGCTGGATTGCGCGGTGGGCCTGGAAGGCGTCATCGCTAAGTCGCGGGACACTCCTTATCGATAGGGGCGTTGCAGGGCTCACGATCAGTTGCGTGCGATCGGAAAAAATCGTCATCGTGGGTTTAAATGACCGAACAACTGCGCGACGCTCGTGTTTATCTACGATCTTTTTTGAGATAGAACCGCAGTTCTTGTTTCGTTCGGGAGCAGCGCATGGCACGCCGTTCAGGCAGCGCCGATCTTCCGCTTCATCATGGCCGCGTACCGGGATGGCTCGGGCAACGCATGTCGAGATTGGGGGCGGTCATCTGCGAGGCGATCATTCACCATTACGGTCGCGAGGAATTGCTGCGTCGGCTCGCGCACCCCTTCTGGTTTCAGTCCTTTGGCGCTGTGATGGGGATGGATTGGCATTCGTCGGGGATCACTACGAGCGTCATAGGTGCGCTGAAGCGTGGACTCGCCCCGCTATCCGGCGAGCTGGGACTACATGTCTGCGGCGGCAGGGGCCGCCATTCGAGGCAGACGCCGTTCGAGCTACAGCAGATCGGTGCCAGAACCGGGTTCGATGGAGACGCGCTCGCTAAAGCCAGTCGTCTTGTCGCCAAAGTGGACAGCGCAGCGGTTCAGGACGGTTTCGATCTTTATCTACACGGCTTCTTCGTCACGGATGACGGCCAATGGGTAGTTGTTCAGCAAGGGATGAACGGTGATGGCGGCATCGCTCGCCGCTACCACTGGCAGTCGGAGGGTCTGGGAAGCTTTGTCGAGGCGCCGCACGCCGCCATCGATGGCGAGAGCCAGGGCAGGATCATCAATCTCACCGATGCCCGAGCTGCCCCCTCTCGTGATGGCCAGGTCGCTATTCTTCGTGACGTCGGACCGGACGCCATTGTTCGCGAGTACACTGCCTTGGAGCGAGGCCGTGCAGTGCCCGCGCTGTCGCCCGCGCAGCTCGCCTTGCCTCATCTGGTGATGCCCGCCCACCACGCCGTCAGGCCGAAGGATGTCCTTACCCGAAGGCTTCATGGTGCCCTCGCAGCTGCAGCCGATCGCGCGCCTCATGACTTCTCGGAATTGCTGCTTGTCCCCGGTGTTGGAGCGCGCACGGTACGCTCTTTGGCGATGGTTGCCGAAGTCGTCCACGGAGCGCCGTACCGGTTCAGTGACCCCGCCCGGTTTTCGCTTGCTCACGGTGGCAAGGACCGTCAGCCTTTTGCCGTTCCGACCAAGATCTATGATCAGACGATTTCGGTTCTCAAATCGGCCGTTGAACGCGCAAAGCTAGGCCAGGACGATCGGCTGGCCGCCATCGCGCGCCTCGACCGGGAAAGCCGCCGATTGGAGGGCCTCGTGGAAGGCCCCTCGCTGGAAGAATATGTCCGCGAAGAGTGGCGGCGTTCGGCGGAATATGGCGGCCGAAGCGTTTTCGGCTGGGAGCGCGACGAGCTCGCCGACAGCAACGAACCGAGCAAACAAGCGACTCGCGCTAACTGACTGGCCGTCTCGGCCGCTCATTTCCCTAACCCGTCGGGAACGGCCGGCTCAAATGCGGCGAGCCCGCCAGACCGAAGCGCCAGGGGCGATCGGCGGCCCGAGAGATGCCGATCCGCACGCCGGCGATAATCTCGGGTTCGCCTGAGCGATCCATCACCGAAAACGGCGGCGCGCTTAAACTAAGGCAATCGTGAGCGGCGGTTATGCCAAGGGCCTGGGCCAAGCGCCCGGGCCCCGAACATAGAGGTCGAGTCGAACCCCGGCGCGCTCGCATCTGGTCCAGCCCATATTTCGGGTCGAGGGCCCGGATCAATACGGCCCCGTGATCGGTCGCAACAATGTTCAAGCACCAGTGCAGCCCGTAGGAGCGATAAACATAAGCGCGCCAAGCAGGCCCGAACATCGCGACGTTTGCCATGCTGGGACCGCGAAAACTGTGAGACGCCGGATCGTCAGCCAGATAGGCTTCGGTCTCGACGATCGTTCCGCCCACTCCATCGACGGTCAGATCCATGCCGATGAGGCGCGGAGCGAGCTGCAACGCGTCCATTTCGTTCAATTTATCGATCATATCGGGCTTTTCGTCAGAGGTTTGGCGAACGAAGACCCTGTTCCACGCGAAATACTTCCTGACTCATGCGTCGGCCGCCTCCCGATCAGCGGCATCGACGAGCAGCTTAAGCCCGTTACGGACGGCCATCGTGAGCTCTGGATCATCGTTGTTGTGGCTGCGAACGACCAAGCGTTCTATCTCGCTATCCAGTTCGTGGCGTAAGGTTGACCGACGGCCCCCTGACCCGTCCTCATTGGCTTGACGAATTGCGACGCTCAGCAAGCGCCTCAGGCCCGCATTCAACGCCTTGGCAATGACGACGTCAGGATCATTCGACACTTTGGGCCTCCAACGCCAAATGCTGGAACTATCGTATGTGGTGAGTAGTTCCTCGCTCGGTTTTCGGGTGTTCCTTTTGAGGGCAGTGGCATGGCTCCGCGCGCAATTTGGAAAGGCGTCCTCACGGTCAGCGAGGTGACATGTCCTGTTGCTCTGTACACCGCGGCGTCCACGGCCGAGCGCATCTCGTTTCACACTCTCAATCGCAAAACCGGACACCGGGTGCACAGACAGTTCGTGGACGAAGTGACGGGAAAGCCGGTCGAGAAAGAAGATCAAGTCAAGGGTTATGACCGTGGCGCCGGGGACTATATCGTGCTTGAGCCGGATGAGATCGCCGATGCTATCCCCGAAAGCGACAAGACCCTCGACGTCGCTACATTTTTACCGTGTGACGAGATCGACGACGTCTTTTTCGACAGGCCCTATTATGTTGCGCCTAGTACGCCCGTCGCGTCCGAAGCCTTCAACCTCATTCGCGACTCCATGGCTGCTCAGAAGAGTGCCGCCTTGGCGCGAACAGTGATCTTCCGCCGCATGAGGTCGATTCTGATCAGGCCGCACGGCGAAGGCCTCATCGCCACGACACTGAATTTCGACTATGAAGTGCGGTCGGCCGAAGAGGCATTCAGCGACATTCCCAAGATTAAGATCGAGGGCGAGATGCTCGAACTTGCTGAGCACATCATTAAGACGAAGGCCGGTGAATTCGATCCGAAGAACTTCGATGATCGTTACGAGGCTGCGCTCGCCGAGTTAGTCAAAGCCAAGATCGAAGGGCGGAAGATCAGGCCTCCAAAGCGCCAAGAACCCTCAAAGGTGGTCAACTTGCTGGATGCCTTGCGCCAGAGCGCCAAAACAAACGATAAGCCGGCGGCAAAATCGAAAGCCGCAAGCAAGGCCAAAGGCCAGCCCCAGCGCAAGGCTGGCTGATTATGTCTTGCGTGGTTCGAGACTCTTCCTGAGCGCGTCCATAATGCTGACGACATTGCTCTCGCTCGGTTGATCGACCTTTTTCCTGGGCGCCTTACGGCCTTTCTGCTTGGCGTTGATGATTTCGAGAAGTTCGTCCTGCACCGGATCCTGGGCCAATTCGGGCGACCAGTCCTTGGTACGATTCTTGATCAATTTCTCCATCAGCGAGCGCATATCCGCTTCGGGATCGACCTTCCGGATGCCGGCGAAGTATTCTTTTTCGGCTCGGACTTCGTCGCCATAGCGCAACGTCCAGAGGACGATGCCATTGTCACGGGGCTCCAGAAGGACAGCGCGTTCCCGCCGATAAAGCACAACCCGCGAGATGCCGACGGTCTTCGTCGACTTCATCGCCTCGCGAATGACCGAGAATGCCTCGTTGCCGATCTTATCGTCCGGAACGAGATAGTGCGGCGTGTCGTACCAAATCCAGCCGACCGAGGAGCGGGGTGCGAAAACATCGATGTCGATCGTGCGGGTGCTTTCGAGAGAGACGGCATCCAGTTCATCCTCTTCGAGCATGACATAGTCGTTATCGCCTTTCGCATACCCCTTGACCTCGTCGTCCTCGCCAACGGGCTGACCCGTTTCGGCATCCACGAAACGGCTCTGGATCCTATTGCCAGTCTTCCGGTTGAGGGTGTGGAACCGAACCTTCTCGCTCTCAGAACGCGCGGGCAGCATCGCCACGGGACATGTCACGAGCGAGAGCTTCAAATAGCCTTTCCAGAAGGTGCGCTGAGCCATGGCCAGAATCTCCGATCGGGTTTCTGAACGCTCCGTCGAGCCTTCCGTTCCGGCACGGCTGATCGCTATTTGGTCGAGCCCAGTTTGCGGATGGCGTCCTTAAGCGAACCTTCGGCATCGCAATAACCCTCCCAGGCCTTCGTCTTCTTCAGGAGCGATGGCACAGTGCGCACAGTAAATCGCGCGGGATCCAAGCCGGCCTTTACCTGAGACCAGACCAAAGGCATCGATACGTGAGCACCCGGCCTGGCGCGGGCCGAGAGCGGCGCGACCGCTGTCGCCATCCTGTCGTTTCGGAGATAATCAAGGAAAATGCGGCCATTGCGCAGCCGCTTGGCCATGTTGACCACGTAGCGTTCAGGTTTCTCGGCGGCCAGCTGCGCGCAGAGGCGGCGGGCAAAATCCTTCGCACTGGGCCAGTCGAGTGCCCCACGCCGCGGCTTGGCCAGCGGCGTTACCACATGCAGCCCCTTGCCTCCCGTCGTCTTGCAGAAACTGGCGAGACCAAGCTGATCCAAGCGTTGTTGCATCGCCTTCGCAGTTTCGATGACGTCCTCAAAGGAGACTCCGGGCCCGGGATCGAGATCGAATACAAGCCTGCCCGGCGTTTCCGGATCCCCCGGCTGGCAGTTCCAGGGATGCAGCTCGATGCCACCGATCTGCGCCGCTGCAATCAGTGCCTCGATCCGGTCGATCTGAAGATAGGATTTCTTGTCACCGAACACCTTCACGAGCTCGAACAGGTTAGAAGTACCCATCCCCGCGTGACGCTGAAAAAAGGTCTCGCCGTCAATCCCATCTGGGGCCCGCAAGAGGGAACACGGACGGCCCTTGATGTGCGGCAGCAGCCAGCCGCCGACCGCTTCGAAGTAACGAGCTAGATCCAGTTTCGAAACCGGTTTCCCGTCTTCACCGTCCGGCCAGAGCCGCTTGTCCGGATTGGAGATGGCAACACCCAATACGTCCACCCGCCCACCGCGTGTCGACCGACGTGCGACGGGGCCAGGCTGGGGTGTTTCAACGGCCTCCGGTTGGACTGGCAGTTCGGTCTCGACCTCCTCGGCCGGCTTGTCATCGCGCAAGCCCTTGAACGCGGCCTGCCTAACCATTCCATCACCGGTCCACCCAGCGAATTCGATCTCCGCGACCAGCGCCGGATTGACCCAGGTGACGCCCGGCTCGCGCCGCGGAGCGCCAGCACCGGTGAAGGGGGATTTCGACGCAGCTTGTTCCTTCAGTCGGGGCAACAGCGCCTGAACCTTTGCCGCGCCATAACCAGTCCCGACCCGGCCGATATAAACGAAATGAGAGCCGCGATGGACGCCGACGAGAAGAGAACGAAACTTGCCTGCCGTGGTCGACCAACCGCCAATGACGACCTCATGTCCCGCCCGGCATTTGGCTTTGGTCCAGCTGTCGCTTCGGCCGGAAACGTATGACGCATCAGTTCGCTTCGACACGATTCCTTCGAGCGAAAGACGGCATGCCGATTTCAAGACCGCCTCCCCGCCGCTCTCGAAGTGCTCGACATAACGCAGCGTGACGCCATCTCCGTTGGCGCGGAGGAGTTCTTCCAGTTGCGACTTGCGCGCCAGTAGGGTCTGGTCGCGCAGATCCTGACCGTCTGTCGCAAGAAGGTCGAAGGCAAAGAATACGAGATTGTCCGTCTTCTGCTCCGACAAAGCAGCCTGCAGCGCTGCGAAATCCGGCGCCCCATGCTCATCCAAGGCGACGACCTCGCCATCAATAATGCAATTCGGCAATGACGCGCCGGCTTTGGCAACCGCTTTGAATTTGGAGGTCCAGTCGAGGCCCTTACGCGTTTTCAAAGTCGCTTTGCCGTTTTCGACGCGAAGCTGGATTCGATAGCCATCGAACTTGATCTCGTGCACCCACCCATCACCTGACGGTGGACGCTCGACACTGCGACAAAGCTGAGGCGTTACGAATTCCGGAAGCGTAGACTTGCCTCTGCCTGCGTTTCTGGAGTTGCGCGTTTTAGCTGGCGCCGTGTCCGTCGCATTGCGCCTCTTGTCCGCAGCAAGCCCCGACCGGCTGTCCCAAACAGCGCCTGCATCCATGGCCTCCTCCGTCAAAAGAAAGGGCTTGGGCGAGCGGCCCTTGCCTTCCGCGATCGCCTTCATCGTGCGGCCCGAGGCGACGGAGGTTTCATCCTTCAGAACGGCTTCCCCATCTCCATCGACGGCATGGTCGTCGCGATGCTTGATCAAGAGCCAGTTGGGGCGTTTTCCCCCGTCCCGATCCTTTCGCATGCGGACGAGAACGAAGCTGCCGTGCAGACGCTGACCGTCGAGGACGAATTTCAGGTCGCCCTTTTCAAATTGGCGCTGCGCACTGAGCTTTCCTTCGGGTTTCCAGAACCCGCGGTCCCAAAGCTGCACAGTACCGCCGCCGTACTCGCCTTTCGGGATGGTGCCTTCGAAATCACCGTAGGCCAGCGGATGGTCTTCAACCTCGACAGCCAGACGTTTGTCGTGCGGGTCAAGGGAAGGACCCTTGGTCACCGCCCAGGATTTGAAAACTCCATCCAGTTCCAGACGGAGATCATAGTGCAGTCGGGTGGCATCGTGCTTCTGGATGACGAAGCGCAGCCGGTCCGAAGAAGCCACCGCGGCATCGTCGCTCGGTTCCTTGGTTTTTTGGAAGTCGCGTTTGGCGCGATATGCCTGCAGCTTGCCGACCACGGAGCATCCCCTTCTGCGCTCCCATCAACGCAGGCGATTTTGGGGAGTTCCGTCGTGATGAACCAGCGGAAGCTTTGGCGCCTCTATCGCGCCATCGTGGGTGACTACATGCGAGCGCCAGGCTGCGAATGCGGGTGAAATCGACTTGTACGACCGCCTCGCCGCCGAATACCCTCATTGAGGGGACGGAGGGCATTATGGCGGATGTTGTGAAGCTGAGTTCCGGCGTGCCCCGCGTGCAACTGCGGCGCGCCGACGACCTGGTCGAGCGCATCGTCGCGTTGAAGTGCAATGCCGACGAGCGCGGGTTCAGGACCCTGTCCTATTTCCTTGAGGTCGCGCGGATCGAGGCCCAGCTTCAGGCCGACCGGATCGCCCAGGAGCATGAGACCGGAAAGCAGAAGCCGGAGCAGCCGTGGCTCCCTATCCAGGATGATGTTTGATGGCGAAGAAGCCTGCCAAACTGCCCGAGGTCGATCTCGACGTCATCGATGTGCGGCACGTCGCTATCACGACGAATGTCGAAGGTGAGACTTTGATCAGTCTCGAAATCGTCGGCGGCCAAGCGATGAACCTCGTTTTCTCGCCGGAGACGCTTGCCAAGCTGGAAGCACTGCTTGCCAAGGCAAATGCCCAGCACGCTAAGCGCGCTCCGATTCAGTAGGAGCGGCATGTGCGCACCCTGATGCTGACCCTGCTTCTTGCGATATCGACCTACGCGGCGGCGTTGGCTGCGGGGCCTCGAAAGGGAGACTTCATGCAGGATTATGTGACCTGCGATTTGTGGATGGACCAGCAGGCGGCAGGCGCCCAAATGCATGTGGCTGTTGGCCGCTGGATTGTCGACGCGCTCCGGCAGCATTCACCTTCCGGCCTGCCGCAGTTTTCGGATGGTCAGCTCGTCGAAATCGTAGAACAGTATTGCAAGGCTCAGCCCAGCCACACGCTGAGCGTAGCGACCTTTCTCGCCGGGCAACGGCTCCCCGACTAAGCAGGAGACCGCATATGTGCGGGCGTTTCAGCCAGGCCTATAGCTGGAGCGAGATTGTCGCCTTCAGTCAGCCGCTGACGGTGCCGGCAAACACGCCCAATCTCCGCGCCCGCTACAACATCGCGCCCACAACCGACATTGATATCATCGTGAAGACTGAGGCCGGCCGCGAGCTGAAGAGAGCGCGTTGGGGCCTAATCCCCGGCTGGCACAAGGGTGGGTTGAAAGACTTCAAACTCGCCGCCTTCAATGCGAGGGTCGAGACGGTCGAGACGAGCGGCACCTTCAAGCAAGCCTATGTGCGAAGACGGTGCATCATCCCCGCCAGCGGGTTCTTCGAATGGACCGGCGAAAAGAAGGACCGGGTGCCGCATTTCTTCTCTGCGGCCGACGGCGATCTGCTGGCGTTCGCGGGTCTCTGGGAAAATTACCGGAACCCCGATACGGGCGAGGACATCACCACCTGCACGATGATTGTCCGCGAAGCCAACGCGTGGACCGCGCAGTATCACGATCGGATGCCCTGCATGCTCATGCGCCAGGATTTCGAGGCTTGGCTGGACGGATCAGGCGGTATGGAACTGCTGAAGCAGCCGCCGCGCGAACTACGGGAATGGATCGTGTCAAAGCGCGTCAATAAGGCGGGCGAAGGCGACGATGACCCGACGACAATCGAACCTTTCAAGGATGATCTATTCTAGCTCCCCCGACCCGCGCAGGAACTAAATGCAGGTCTTCGCCATTCTTCGCTTAACCGTGGAGGAACGCGCTATGTCCAAGCCCAAGGATGAAACGGTTGGCCAGCCGAGGCGCGCAACCGACAGTCGACCGCGGCAAGGTTCGGAAACACCTGAGATCAAGGTGAAGCAATCTCAGATAGACGCCCCGCCGGCTGAAAAGGGTGATCGAAAGCCGTCCTCCTCGTGGAGTCCGATCGACCCCGGCCGGCCCGTTAAGAAACCCTAGATCAAAACAGTTGCCTAGAACGGTCCTTCGCCGGTTACGCCGGGATTACCCGGCCAGGGTTAGTAGCTCAGCCGCCGCAGCTAATATGGCCGCGGGTCAACCCATCTTCCTGCAAATGTCACTCGATGGATTTGCGGGGTACTTCGGCACGCTGGCAAGCAACGCGATCCAATCGCGATCGGGGTATTCCGCCATCATCCGCATGGCCAAGGCGCGCGCGCTGGCCACTGGCTCTGCCGGTTTCATGAGAACGCCTCGCTCGTAAAAGCAAACGACCGGTCAATCCTTGTGGAGCTTGCCCAGATTTCCAGGCAGCCCCGAGAACGGCAAGTCGTCCGGCCGCAGCAAGCTTTGGTCTGCATCGGGGCCGTGAGCATTGTCACCCTTATGCGCTTCGTCCCACTGTCGAATTTCGGATGTAAGGCGAGTGAACTCGTCTGCCCCTTCCGAACCATCTGTTGCGTCGCTGATCGCCGCAGCGCGTTCGACCGCAGCCCGATATTCCGCGTGGCTTGTGATGGTCATCGCCATATCTCCCACTGTCCCTATGTCGGCCAACCCCACGTCCGTCAGGCTTGTTCCAATCGGTGCTAATGACTCGCGACCCGTGGACAGAAGCCCTTCTAGTCCGGCTTAACGGCAAGAGCCCTGGCCACCGCCTCAGCAGCATCGTCCGCCGCGGCCTCGAAATCGGCAGCCTTCGATCGCGCGTGTTCGGCCGTTTCGCCCCGAAATTTGAGCGAAGCGCGATAAATCTCTTCGCCGGCCGAATTTTCTACAGCTGCTGTCAAATCGACGGAGTTACCATCAGGTAAGGCATCGTGGGCCATGTCCGCCAAGGCCACCTGTGCCGCGTCTACGGCGGATTTATCACTCGCGAACTCCTTCGGCTCGTTGTCGCAATCTGTCTTCGTCCCGTCATTCATGGTGAAGCGATACACCGGCAAGTCGCCCTCCGTTGAGCCGAAGCCTGATGGCTCAGTCGCGCCGAACTACACAAGGGTTCGAATAGTTCCGCTTCCTGCTGCCTTCTCTCCGAGGCGGGAAGACGGCTGGGGCTGCCATCACCGATCCCGTTGCATGGCCGTAGTTGGGAGGCGAAACAACCAGGTAAACGATGATGTTGGTTCTGCGTTTAATCAGCCGCCTCCGACCACCGCTCCCTGGCCTCAGCCGCGGGGACGATAAGCTTGATGATATCTCCATCCACACCGATCACGAGCCCGAGGTCGATATAGTGGTGTGCTCCACCAGAGTCCGGATCGTTCTTCTTGAGCTTGATGAGCTGTCCGCTCAGTGCGTCGACGGTCCCGACGTGAACTCCATCGGAGCCCAGCACGCGTTGGCCTTCCTTGATTTGCTCGACGAACATCATCGCCTTGATCTCCTGTTGATACCTATTGAAGCGGCAACGGAGCGATCGGCGCAGAAGTTCCAACGAGCCAGCGGAACCAAGCTCCCATTGAGATTTTCGGCGGGGTGCGCAATCTCAAGACAGGGCAATGGGTGCGGATGGATTTCGGTGCGATAGTTGCGGCTCTGCCGTCGCATCTTTGGCCAACAAGCGACGTGTATTGTGGCGCTGCTCGCCCCATCTCGCGACATGGTCGGAATAGCGGGCCTTGTTGACCTCAGTGTTGTTTTGCGGAGCGAATGTTCGTCAGCCAGTTGTCGCTGATCCGCTTCGTGATCGTTCAGCGTAAAAAACCTTTAGCGACAAATTCTTCCCAACCCTCCAGCTGAGCATCCAGCATCTCATCTGATGCTACGGGAGCCGCTTTCGACGGGGCGTGCCGCTTTCCTGCTCGGGTCAGCGCGGCTTTGCCCGCGGCCCGCCGACGGTTCTCCACAAGCGTCGCCCCGTCCTCCTCGCGCCAAATCTCGGTCAGGTCGCCATTGAGGATGTGCTCGATATGCGCTGGCTCGAAGACGTGAAAGGTCACTGCCTTCGATCGCCCGCGCAATTTGACCGTTCGGGTTCCGGCACTCTGCAGGCGGCCAGCGCCCATCCATTTGTGGCGCTCGCGGGAAGACATCGACAGGATGTCCTCCGCCTCACTCGGAAGTACCGGAAGGTTTGCTAGTCCTCGCATCGCCTGGGAAATTGTCGTGGATGCGGCTTCGAATTCGTCCAGCGACGCGCCCGGCATATCCAGCAAAGCTTTCCCGGCTTCGACTTTCAGGAATTTCCTTGTCGCCCAAGGCAGCTTCCGTCGGAGTTCGCGTTCTATGCCCTTGGCCCGGACTGAAGATCCAAGGGTCGCACTCGATTGCAGGGGCCACTCGGCGGTTAGGTCTGATGTGCGATTCACGTCAATCGCTCGCTTCTGATAGCCCACTGGCTCAACCGCCTACAGCGCTCCCGAGTTCCGGCCAAAAAGCAAGCTTGACTCGGAATGCGGTACCGAGAACATAAGAGGAACATAAGGCGTCATTCTATAGGTATAGGCCAGTTGCTGTCACAGCCGGTATTCCAGTCGCTCCGCGACCAGATCGAGCGAATTGAAGGGCGGGGCACTCGTGATCGGACGGTCCTGCCGTTCGGAATCACGATGGTCGATTCACGCTTACCTGGGGGCGGTCTGGCACGGGGTGCTCTGCATGAGGTCGCCGGCGGCGGCAACGGTGCCCTCGACGGCGCCGCGGCCGCTCTGTTCAGCGCCGGTGTCGCAGCCAGAAGCCGCGGCAAAGTGCTCTGGTGCCTGACCAGTGCCGACCTCTTCGCCCCAGCATTCGCCCAGGCGGGGCTCGTTCCCGACCGCGTCATCTACGTCGAGGCCGGCGATGACAAAACGGTTCTCGCCTGCATGGAAGAGGGCCTGCGCCATGGCGGGCTTGGCTCCGTCGTCGGAGAAGTCGCCCGTCTTTCGATGACGGCGTCCCGGCGGCTCCAGCTTGCAGCTGAAGGAACAGGCTCGATCGGTATTGCCTTACGCAGATGGCGACGGGAGGTGGACGCCTCCGACTTCGGGCAGCCGACAGCAGCGATGACCCGATGGCGGGTCTCGGTTCTCCCATCAACGGCACTGCCGGTGCCGGGCGTGGGACGGCCACGATGGCTTGTCGAGCTGATCAGGGCCAGGGCGGGCGAAAGCGCGGATTTTGAATTGGAGGCATGCGATGACACGGGTCGTCTCCGTCTTCCTGCCGAACTGGTCAATCGATCGGTACCGACGGATGGCTGGCGACGCGCCTCGGCCTGAAGTCCCGCTCGTCCTCATCGCTCGCGACGGAAGCAGGAGGTTGGTGCAGGCTGCAAATGCCGCTGCACTCGCCGCCGGGCTACGCGTCGGCATGCCGGCCACAAAGGCGCAGGTGCTTGTGTCATCGTTGGTGGTTAAGCAAGCCGATCTTGCAGCAGACGCGCGGGAACTGGAGCGACTCGCGATCTGGCTGCATCAGCGTGTCGCGCCGATTGTGGCGCCGGATCCGCCGCATGGCATCGTCATCGACACGACTGGCGCCGACCACCTCCATGGCGGCGAAGCGGACATGCTGGAGGCCATCGTCGGACGCCTCGCGATGTCGGGCGTCGAGGCAAGGGCCGCGATCGCCGACAGCTGGGGCGCCGCCCATGCGCTGGCGCGATACGTCTCTCGGTCCATAGTCATCGCGCCTGTCCGGCATGAGGCGCATCCGCTATTACCCCTTCCGTTAGAATGCCTTCGGCTGCCTGCGCAGATATCGGCCGACCTGCGTGTGCTCGGTTTCGACACGGTCGGCGACATCATCGCCCAGCCCCGTTCTCCGCTAACCCTTCGTTTCGGACCCGCGATCGCCCGTCGACTGGCCCAAGCCCTCGGGGAAGTCGCCGAACCTATCGTCGCGATCCGACCACCCGACCTGATCGAGGTGCGGCGAGCGTTCGCCGAGCCGATCGGCGCTTCGGAGACCATCGCCCGCTACATCGGCAAGCTCGTGGCGCAACTCTGCGAGCGCTTGGAACAGCGGGGTCTGGGCGCTCGCCGGCTCGATCTCGTCTGCCATCGCGTCGACCGCGGCCTTCAAACGGTCCGGGTGGGTCTGGCGCGACCGGTCTGCGATGGCAAGCGGCTGACGCGGCTGCTCTGCGAGAAGATCGAGGCGATCGAGCCGGGCTTCGGCATCGAGATCATGACGCTTGCGGCTACGCTGGCCGAGCCCTTGGAACGGAAGCAGTCCATCAGCTCTCTCGTCGAGGAGACCAGCCCCGACATTTCCGGGTTGATCGATATCCTCGCCAATCGGGTTGGCGAACAGGCCGTCTATCGTCTCGCGCCCGTGTCAAGCGACGTTCCCGAGCGTTCGGTTCGCCGCGTTGGGGCGCTTACCGAGGAGACCGGGGCGGCATGGCCGCGCCATTGGCCCCGCCCGGCACGGCTGCTGCCGCGTCCGGAGCCTGTCGAGACCATGGCGCTATTGCCAGATCATCCGCCGTCCTGGTTCAGCTGGCGTGGCGTCCGCCGGCGGGTCCAGCGGGCCGACGGGCCGGAGCGCGTATTCGGCGAGTGGTGGAAGCGCGAGGCCGAGATGGTGGCCGTACGCGACTACTTCCGGGTCGAAGACGATGCCGGTGAGCGCTATTGGATCTATCGCGCAGGTGACGGCGAGGATGTCGCCACGGGATCGCATCGCTGGTTCCTTCATGGAATTTTCGGATGAACGCCCGCTACGCCGAGTTGCAGGTCACGAGCCATTTCAGCTTCCTGCGTGGCGCATCCTCCGCCGAGGAGCTGTTCGCGCAAGCAGCCTTGCTGGGCATCGAAGCCCTGGCCGTCGCAGACCGCAACTCGCTGGCCGGCATCGTTCGCGCCCACGAAGCGGCCAAGGCGACAGGTGTCAGGCTCATCGTCGGCTGCCGGCTGGATCTCACCGACGGAATGTCGCTCCTCGTCTATCCCACCGACCGGGCAGCCTACTCCCGACTTTGCCGGCTGCTCTCGATCGGCAAGAAGCGCGGCGGCAAGGGGCGCTGCCATCTCGAATGGTCAGACGTCATTGCCCAAGGCGATGGCGTGATCGCCGTCCTTGTTCCGGATTTGCCTGACGACGAGTGCGCGTTTCGCCTGCGCCGGCTGCGAGAGGGATTCGGCGACCGTGCTTATCTCGCGCTGTCGCTGCGCCGCCGACCGAATGATCACCTTCGCCTTCACGAATTGGCGAATCTCGCCATCCGCATGCGCGTACCCACGGTCGCGACCAACGACGTGCTCTTTCACGAGCCAGTACGTCGGATCCTGCAGGATGTTGTGACCTGCATCCGCCACAACGTTACGATCGATGCGCTGGGCAACCGGCGTGAGCGCCATGCGGACCGCTACCTGAAGCCGCCGGCGGAGATGCACCGGCTCTTCGCCCGCTACCCCGAGGCTCTGGACCGGGCGCTGCAGATCGCCGACCGCTGCCGGTTCTCGCTCGACGAGCTCGCATACCAATATCCGGAGGAGCGCGACGATCCCACGCTGACGCCTCAGGAGACATTGACGAAGCTGACATGGGAGGGCGCCGCGCAACGCTATCCCGAGGGCATGTCGGACAGCGTACGGGCAAGCCTCAACCATGAGCTGTCGCTGATAGAGCGGCTGGGCTACGCGCCTTACTTCCTGACGGTGAACTCTATCGTCCGTTTCGCCCGCTCGCGCCATATCCTCTGCCAGGGCCGCGGCTCAGCCGCGAATTCCGCCGTCTGTTTCGTGCTCGGCATCACCTCGATCGATCCCGGCCTCAATGATCTCCTCTTCGAGCGTTTCGTCTCGGAAGAACGCCGGGAGCCACCTGACATCGACGTCGACTTCGAGCACGAGCGGCGCGAGATCGTTATGCAGTGGGTGTTTGACACTTACGGCCGTGATCACGCGGCCCTGTGCTCGACCGTCATCCGATACCGGACCAAGGGGGCCTTGCGCGATGTCGGCAAGGCTCTGGGGCTCCCTGAAGATCTGATCGGTACATTGTCGTCGCAGGTCTGGGCCTGGTCAGAGGAAGGCGTCGAGAAGCGGCATGTAGAAGAGCTAAATCTCAACCTGGCCGATCGAAGACTTCGCCTTGCGCTCGATCTCGCTCGCCAACTCCAGGGCGCGCCACGGCATCTCTCTCAGCACCCCGGCGGGTTCGTCCTGACTCATGATCGCCTCGACGACCTCGTCCCGATCGAGCCGGCGGCGATGACCGATCGCCAGATCATCGAATGGGACAAGGACGATATCGACGCTTTGCGTTTCATGAAGGTCGACGTGCTCGCGCTTGGCATGCTCACCTGCATGAAGCGGGGTCTGGACATGCTCGCTGACCACAAAGGCATCAAGCTCGACCTGGCGTCGATCCCCCCGGAGGATCCCCGAACCTACGCGATGATCCGCAAGGCCGACACGCTCGGGACCTTCCAGATCGAGAGCCGAGCTCAAATGTCGATGCTGCCTCGGCTCAAGCCGCGGACGTACTATGACCTCGTCGTGCAGGTCGCGATCGTTCGGCCTGGCCCGATCCAGGGCGAAATGGTTCATCCCTATCTCAGGCGCCGCGAGGGCAACGAGCCGGTGCACTATCCCAAGCCAGAGCTCGAAAAAGTTCTCGGAAAAACGCTGGGTGTACCGCTGTTTCAGGAGCAGGCGATGCGCGTGGCAATTGAGTGCGCCGGCTTCACGCCTGGCGAAGCCGATATGCTGCGAAAGAGCATGGCGACCTTTAAGTTCACCGGTGGGGTCTCTGCTTTCAAGGAGAAGCTGGTCGTCGGCATGGTCGAAAATGGCTATGAGGCCGAGTTTGCCAAAAAAACATTTCGGCAGCTCGAAGGATTTGGGAGCTACGGGTTTCCCGAGAGCCACGCTGCCTCCTTCGCCCTGATCGCCTATGCCTCTGCCTGGCTGAAGTGCTGGCATCCAGACGTCTTTTGCGCCGCGCTCCTAAATAGCCAGCCGATGGGATTCTACGCGCCGGCCCAGATCGTGCGGGATGCCCGCGACCATGACGTGGAGGTTCGGCCGGTCTGCGCCAACATCTCCCGCTGGGACTGCACGCTGGAGCCCACAGGTGACGAAACGAGGTTCGCTGTTCGCCTAGGGCTTCGGATGGTGAAGGGGCTCTCAAATGCCCATGCGGCCGCGATCATCACCGCGCGAGCCCGCCTGCCGTTCGAGTCGATCGAGGATCTCTGGCGCCGCTCTCGTGTGCCTGTGGCGGCGTTGGCCCAGATTGCCGAGGCCGACGGGTTCCAGCCCAGTCTCGGCCTCGCGCGGCGGGAAGCGATCTGGGCGATCCGAGTACTGCGAGACGAACCGCTGCCCCTATTTGCGGCCGCTGTGGATCGACAAGCCGACGAGGCGCCGGAGCCAATGGTTGCGCTAAGACCGATGGTGGCAGGCGGAGACGTCGTCGAGGACTACCGACACGTCGGGCTGTCGCTTCGCGATCACCCGGTCTCGTTCCTGCGCCACGATCTAAAACGCAGGGGCATCGTGAGCTGCGAGGTCGCGATGGAAACTCGCGACGGACGATGGATCGAGACCGCGGGCATCGTACTGGTGCGGCAACGTCCAGGTTCAGCTAAGGGCGTCATGTTCATCACACTGGAAGACGAGACTGGCATCGCCAATCTCGTCGTATGGCCGAAGGTGTTCGAGCGCTTTCGGCGAACGATTTTGTCGGCCGGGATGATATCGATACGAGGACGCATTCAGCGGGAGGGCGAGGTTGTGCATCTCGTCGCTCAGCGGCTCACCGACTTATCCGCCGACCTCGCCGGCGTGGGCCAGCGGGATCGCCAATTCCCTTTGCCGCGCGGCCGGGGCGATGAATTCCACCACGGCTCGCCGACCCCGGACCCGCGCGACCTACCGCCGAAAGACCTCCGTACCCGGGATATCTACCTCCCCGACCTGCACCTCGACACGATCAAGGTGAAGACACGAGACTTTCGGTGACCAGCCAATGGCACCTCGCTCCTGACTTGCATCGACCTCTGGGCATGATGATCTCGTGTCTATGCTCAATCAACGCTTGAGAGTGATCGACCTCGAGACCGCCGGAGACGGCCCGCATGACGTCTGCGAAATCGGCTGGCAGGACATCTCCATCGGTGCAGACGGTCAATGGCAACTTAATGAGGAGCGCGGCGCGCATTTCGTTAAGCCGGGCAGGCCTATTTCCCCAGACACGATGGCGGTACATCATATCCGTGACGAGGACGTTGCCGATGCTCCGTTCTGGAATGAAATTGCCCCTTCGATCCTAAAGCCGCCAGGCGGCGTCATCGCTCTAGCAGCGCACCGCGCGGCGTTCGAGCAGCGCTATTGCCGGCCGCGCCTGAGCGCGGGAGCGAAATGGATCTGTACGTGGAAATGCGCTTTGCGGCTCTGGCCGCACCTGCCGCGATTCTCCAACCAGCTTCTGCGGTATCAGCGCAAGCCTGAAGGCCTCGTCCATGAAATCGGGCTACCCGCACATCGAGCTATGCCTGACGCCTACGTGACGGCACATCACCTAAGGGACATGTTGAACCAAGCATCGCTAGAGCAGCTACTGTTGTGGAGCAGTCAACCGGGGCTCTTGCCTCGCGTGCCGACCGGCCTCGACCGTGGCAAGAGTTGGGATCAGCTGAGTCTCGCTGCCTTGTCAGAGATGGTGGCAGGCCGCGATGCTGATCTCCGCTTCAGTGCCCAGACTGAAATGGAACGTCGACGGATCGGGCTCGAGATCGAAGCAGAACCTGCTCAAGCGAGATTGTTGTAGTCCCCGACCGTTCGTCGGCTGGAAGCCAAGCCCAGCTGGGCTGATCGCATTCGCCACGGTGTCGCTCGGCCGGAGTAGCAGGCTGACTTTTCTCCAACGTGTGGCGGCACGATAAGTCCGACCTCTTTAACGAAGCGCGCGCGTTCAAATTCCTCCGCGTTCGCCACTCGCCGGTTCGATTGAAATGTCATGGAGAAAATTGGGCAAGAGAGAGTTACCTCACTATCTGCCCTACCGCGCGAAACTTGCGCCGCCTCGTCGGCAGTCCCCAACTCGAGAGATCGCTTAAGCCATAGGAACGAAAGTTCAACGTCTGGGTTGAGCGGCCATGAGCCGATTGGTGATCCGCAACGACGATGAGCTGAACGCCGCGCTTGAGCGCGCCCATGATCTGGCGGGCTGCACTCACGACAGCGACGAAGAGCGAGAGCTGTCCGCAATCGCCGATGCCGTGAAAATCTACGAGGACACACTCGCCATGCTGAGAGGCGTAGAGAACAGGGCTGCGGCTGACCCTGAGCGAGACGTCCCGACTGGTAGCGGGTCGGAGTAAACGAAATGCCGATCGACAATCCGCCGCCGCCCGATAAGGCCACGAAAGCCGGAATAGGTGCGGTCGCGATAATCGCTTTCATCATCATGGCGATATTCTTCGGCTTCAACTTCTACCATGCCGACACGCAGCGCGACTTGAAGTCTGGCCAGCTCGATCCAAGAGACGCGCCGAAAAGCCCGACCGATCTACAGGCCCCAAGGCCTCCGCAGAAATAGGATACGCAGGACCGCGTGTGCACGCCGAGAAGGAGGAGGCTCGTACCGCAATGACCAAACACACCCCCGGCGAGGCCAAGCTTGTCAGGAGATTGCTGGAAATCATTGCTGCTGAGGGGCTCGTAAGTCCCGACCTGCTGGAGCCACATGCGACGGTCGACGATATCGGTCTTTCGCTTGATGACCTGACGCTCATCGGAAATGCGATAGAGCGTGAATTCGACTGCGATATGATGCCTGACGAAGAGATGCAGGCGTGCACTACGGTTCGCGAGCTTGTCGGGCTGATTGGTCGAAGGCTTCAAGATCGTGCGGCTAGCAACCGATGACAGCTCCCATAATCGACGCGGCGGCAAAAAGAGGCTTCCGAGCCTCGGGTATGACGAGAACTGAGCACGCTTAGTTGCAATTGACCCTACGAAAAAGGCGCCCCAGCCGGCCGAAGCGCGACCGGATCTTGAACACCTCAAACTAGGACACCTAAATCAGCGTCATCCGCCCGCCAACCGCGGCGCGGACCCAAATCCATGTTGCTTCTAGGAGGATGTGGCGATGGCACTGATGCCTTCGGATGAATTTGAACGACCTGTTGTCATTCTGACCGGTCTCGGAATCCCGACCACCGTCTCGTCGGCGATGGAGGCCTACATGTTTCTGGCGGATTGGCCGAAGAGCCAGAGAGACGCTGTCCACGCCTTCGCATTGAGGGCCTGCTTGGCGGCGGTCCGCGACGAGATTGAGCCCGAGACTGCGAAAGGCGTCTTCGCCTCCTGGGCTGAGAAGAACGACATTCTGGCGCCGGACGTGACCGCGTTTGCAACCAGCCGCCGAACAGGATCGCACGGCACCGCCTGAAACGAAAAGGCCCCGCCAGCCGGAGCTGACGGGGCCATTAAGCGCGGCGCGGAACAAAACCAATCAGCTATCAACGTGCTCTCTCTCAACTGGTCCGTGGAGAGTGCCTTGGCATCATGTCCCTAATGTGTACCGTCGCGTGGGATCGAACTGCCGCGGTCGGCTTATGAGGTTCTCAATTTGATTGCTAGCGAACCGCACTTGGGCGGGAGCTTGCGCCCAAAGGCAGCGCCAAAGCCATAAGGCGCCGCGCCATCTTCCTTTAGGGCTTCAATACGACCTTGATGCAGCCGTCCTCCTTGTCGCGGAATTTTCTGTACATTTCGGGCGCATCCTCGAGACTCGCTGGATGGGTGATGACGAAGCTCGGGTCGATTTCTCCGGCCTCGATCCTCGCCAGCAGCGGCTTTGTGTAAGCCTGGACATGGGTCTGGC
>NZ_JBXWCA010000017.1:0-14403 GCF_057321085.1 Allobosea sp. RIT-PG3_2
ACCGGGCCACCTGATGGGGGCAGGCCACGTCTTGGGTGCCAGGCTCGACTCCAGGCTCCACGACCATGGTGACAATGCCGTCTGCGCTGACGTGAATTTCGACCGTGACAATGTCGTCAGAGCCTCGCACACCCCGAATGACCCAATGGCGGCCGAACGCGTGCGAGCCGGCGTGCGGCTACGCGCCTCATCCCGGCCGCTCTCAACGGTCTGATCGCCAACTCTAAGAACTGCCGCTCGGGAGAGTCATGTGCAGTCTCGTCTGGAAGGCTGATACAAGGGCCACTCTCGACGGCGATGGATAGGCTTCAGGCAATTTCGACTGATGTCATGCGTCTGGTTGGATCGACAGCCGTTAAGCGAAAAGTCGCCGCCGCGCTAAGGCCGACCGCCGTGACCGAAAATGTCGCTTGATCGCTTCGGACTAGTCGGACCACGCCGCCGTGAACATTCAGCTCAAGCCCTGTTTTTGCGACGTCCTCAAGCGATTTTGGTCCAGCGCTAGCGCCACCGCCCAACACTTCGAAATAAAGTTCCGACTTGGGATAGCCCATCGGGGCCGACAAGGGCAGCCCCTGCTGCTTCAGGAGCCACTCGGTACGACCGTCGATCTCGGTGCGCTTGTCGACCGCGAGATGCGGAGAAGTTCCTGGTTGAATGAAACAGCTTATCATTGCGGCACGCCGCGAAGGTATGTGATCGGCGGGATTGCGCGGCGCCGGATTGAGTATGTCCACCGACAGGTAATGCGGACTCCAGCTCTCCGGCAAAAATAGAAGGAAAATTGACACGTGCGATGGGCGGAGCCGTGCGATTAGATCGTCGATGTCTTCGAGATATAAACGGGACTCGGATTGCGAAAGCTCGAAGTAACTAGAGGGAGGCAGGCGGTGCAGCAGTTCCTCCTCGCTGTGGAACTCGTCGCCACTATCCCAGAATATTCGAAAGAAGCCGGGATCGAGCGGTTCACGTGAGCCGACCAGGAGAAGGCAGGCGTTTGGCGTGGCTCCGCCCGGATCGAGATTTGTGATTATCTTCAGGAGAGGCTTCTGGTTCGGTACCCGATCGGGGACCGCCACAGCGCGAAGGTCAGCATCGCGTATGTCGATGGTCTCGACATTGGTCTCGGAAACGCCGGTCAACAGCAATATGATCGGGCCAGCGTGGCGCGACGAAAGCTCAATCTCCACATGTTGTTCCGGAGGCCAAATTTCATCGGAAACTGCGTCGAATCGCGAGAAGAATGCCGTTCGCGTCTGGTCGGTACCGACCATTGGCTCAATGCGATTTCGCAGCAGTTGCACTCGCCGATTTAAGTCGGTTGTTCCTTTGAGGACGCGTGCCAAGGTCCGGATTTGTTTTTTGGTTGGCTCATCCGGCGACTGATCCAGCGCAAATTCGATGAGGGCGGCCTCACTTGCTTGCCAGACGCGAAAACCGCGGAGGGAACCGGAAGCCACCGTTGGCGGACTGACCAATACTCTGGTTCTTTTCTGTGCATTTGGCCGGCTCGACCACACCACTTGCCACGGAGCCGAAAGCATTATTGGCGGCCTTGGATCAAGTATCGGCCGAACTTGTTTTGGAGCCGGAAGCGACCGACGTTGTGGGCCGCTGAGTTGGTTAGAAGCATCTGCCGTCACAGCCACCACAGCGCGGGCGACACCTTTTGAAAAGAGGTCTGCAGCGTTACCGAGCCGTAGCCGGACCGAATAGCTCGGCTCATCTGACGTCGGGCTCTCTGCCACAAGCTCAGGAGTTGCTCCTGCCCCGGTGTACTGAATTAACGGAACGCCAGCGGCATCAAAAACAATACGTAGATCAGCCTGTTTGCCGACATCGGGCGAATTTACTCCATTGTCCGGCGTGAGCTCGGCAACCTCCTTGTCGGTGATCGAGGCCCCGATCACCAGCGCAATCCGTATGTCGTGTGGCTTTCGGACCTTCCAGCTGCGTGTAAGAACCAACTCCAAGTCGACACGCCCATCAACAGCATAGGATGGCTCGATAGACAGTATCCTCGGCGGTTGTACCGGAAACGGGGGCAGGTCGGTCTTGGTGGAAAGCGCATCCGGCCACCGGCCGAACTCATCGCGTCGATAGATCGTGTGGTGAACGAGCGGGCGATCTATCTCGGAAATTTCGATGCCACGGTCGGAAAACCACGGGTCAACGGCGCTCGATCCATCAGGTCGAACGGGGCGCGGCAAATACAGCTTTGGAATTTTCTGATCGGGATCCTCCAGAATCATCCTCGTCGGACCCGATTCCAATTGGCGTTCGACGAAGTAAGTCTCTTGCCATCCGCCATATTCTAGAAATATGTCTGCATCGGCTGTTGCGGGCGAGTCTTGTCCGATGGGCTGCAGCACCTCGCCGGATGTCGCTCTCGCGGCAACCAACTGATCGGCAAATGTCAGACGAGCGAACGCTTCGACGGAACTGCTCTGAAAACGACCGACCACTTTTACTATCGGAAATGGCAGGAACTCGTCGTCTGAGAAACTCTGCAAGAGCGCCGTCCTCGAAGCGATGGGCAGCAGCGACGAGGCGGCGGTGACTTCATATCCAAACGTCGAAGCCACGATTGGACCGGCGGCCTTTAGAATATTCAGCATTGCCACCGGGTAGACCGTGACATCAATAATATCCGCGCCGTTTGGAAGCGTTTCCACATAGCTCCAGTCAGGGTCTGCCAGTGACTGTGTGAAGTTCTGCTCTACTTCGCGGAATGGGCGGGACTGTTCGAAATCTCTCGCCGCGGCTTCAATGTCGGCCAGATGAACATCCGAGTACAATTGCGGGTGTGTCGGCCCCCGCGTATTCATACGCGCCAAAGTGTTGCCCTGGAGCCGCCATTTGGCAGCATTTCGAGCGTCCAGGCTACCCTGTCCTTCCACATCGTGCGCGTACTCGGGAACATCCATCGATGGCGCGCTATACATGACGCGTCCCACTCCAAGCTCGTTAGGGATCGCAGCGATGAACAGTTCCACGAGTGAGACACGGCGATCTGAGCCAATGCCCCCAATTGTGGGGCCAAAGATTACGAACGGGCGACCGGGCTCCACGACCTGAGCGGTCTCTCGTAGCCGCCTGCCTGCGCTGTCGAGCGCAAACAATCGCGTATCAGGATCTGCGTCGGCAACGATTCCTCTAATGTAAATAATCGCCTCTGGGGGTATGCGACGCGCGTGCAGGGCGAACCCCGTCGAAGGGTCCAGAGCGGTGTCCGGGAGGCGCCATTCGATTCGTTCGCGGGCTACTCGATCATAAACCGTGATCTCGAACGGTGCTGCCGGTAGCCCGAGTGACGGATGCGAAGACCATTGCACGGAAACCAGTGACCGCGCTGATTGCAGGCTCGGGACCAGATAATTCTCATCGTAGCCGGGCGCAATGTCGTTTGCTTTCGGTCCAAAAATCGCACAGCGAGCATCGAGCAAATGCGTCATTGCCAACTCCCAATCATCTGTAGGCTACTCGTGCGCGGCTCCAATTTCGCGGCCGGAATTTCAATGAGTGTCGCCTCCTCTTTGGCGCCTGCCCCCTCGATCCAGTTCCAGCGTCGTTTCAGCCTGACGATGAGATCCTGCTGCCCCGCGGTGCTGTCGAGGACGAGCAATGCCACAAGGCCGCTTTCAGAAACGACAAACTGCGCCACCCCTATCGGCAACTCGCCACTAGTCAGGGTTGGCCCCCAAATAGAATGGGCTTCTGGTCCCACGAGAGTCGGTATCGGTGACCCATCCTCGCCGATGATCGTGCTCGCTTTCGGGAGGACAGTGCTTGTCAGAATAGGCTCGCTTGATCGCACGACAACGGCGAAGGCCTGATCCTCTTCGCCGGCGTTCGTCCAGAGGATAGTTGTGTCGGAATGGCTCGACGAGGCCTGACGCTCTCCCGTGGCTACCCAGAGAGCATCTTCGATGATCTTGTCTGGTACAATGGAAATTGCCGCTGCGGCTTCGTCTGGCCGAGCTGGACTTAGGTTCGCTATCGTTGCAAGCACCCGCCTCCGGCACAGAACCCCGTTTGCAACCGCCGCTGCCAACGAGGAGACCTTCGTGTAGAGGCCAGTTGAGAATGCGAATTGGAAGAATGGCCGTGAGGGATCGTTGACCAGCTTGCCTGCGGCGTCGACCAGATCAAAGCGGACGTTGTACGAAGATAACGTATGCAACCCTGCGTCAAAGCCGATCCAGAGTGCCCGATCCGTCGCATTGTAATTGAGACAAGGCAAATTCATTTCATCTATTGCTTGTCCGGTCGCGGATTTCCACCCCCGATGTGGTTGTGTTCTGACGCCGACGGGCGGGCGTGGTTGGCGAAAGTCCAGGGGAGAGAATACTGCTCCCGTCTGCCAATCGATCGTGCCCGTGCTGTCCGTCAACGACGCACCGCCGTCATGAGTTATCGTAACCTTCAATCGAACGTCGTAAGCGGCAAGGATCCGAAGAATGTCATGCGTCGACAGAAGGACGGCTGGGAAGTCTTCGCTGGGCATGCAACGCTGCGACCGACCGGCCGGATATGTCGCCAGTAGATACGGTTCAAGCGAAAGGGGTGGCGTGGAACTGGTCTTGAACTTGGCGATGAAAGGTGTGCCGTTGACCGAAGATTCGCCAATGAACTTCTTTTGATAATTTACCTCTACGACGTATTCGCAGTTGGGTCGAAGGAGCGGTTGGTCGTTGCTACTGAGGTAGCCGTTTAGCTCCTCTTTAATATCCTGCTTATGTTGCTTTTCGGAAAGCACACGCTGTGCCTCGGCGCTGGGCGTGAACTTCACAGGCCCGACAACAATTGTCTCGGGAAACGAAATGTCGCTTTTTTGTGACCCTATGACAATTTCTGTTGGATCGTCGGGCATGGCTAATTTTTCGAGGTCAATCGTGACCAAGACGGCGACATGCAGCGAATACTCCGACAGCGCCTCAAGTTTCCGGAACGATTCCGTCGGATCTTTCCATTTGGACATTCCGTCTACGAATTCGTCAAATCCAGCGGAAAGGGATTGAACCGATATCCCGGCGGCGATGGGGATGTTTGTGCTTCCCCGTCTCAATCTGAAAAGATCGACGATTCTGCTCTCCCGATATTGTTGCGGCACCATGAGGCACACCTGTATCGATCGGTGGCGCCAAAAGCCGTCGGCGGAGAACTTGATCTGCGGTTTGACAAACGTGATTTGGGGCGTGTTCCGATAGAAGTAGT
Organism: Allobosea sp. RIT-PG3_2; assembly: GCF_057321085.1. Classification (NCBI taxonomy): domain Bacteria; kingdom Pseudomonadati; phylum Pseudomonadota; class Alphaproteobacteria; order Hyphomicrobiales; family Alloboseaceae; genus Allobosea; species Allobosea sp. RIT-PG3_2. The sequence continues at coordinate 5,218 of NZ_JBXWCA010000017.1, forward strand.
TCAGGACGACCCCGGGGACATGGAGATCATCGACGACGTCCTTGAGAACGTGAACTGCTTCTGTGTCCTGAGCGGCGACATTGAGGATTTTTACGTGGAGCTTGGAAATAGCTCGGTAGCCGGGTTTGCTTTCCAGCTCGCTTGTGCCGAGCACACCGTCGACAGAGGCAGTATCGCTTTCGAGCATAGCCTGGAGCGGGGGATAGCACAGATAGACTGCATATTGTGCGGCGATGGGATCGTCGCAAAGCCCGCCTAGCATTTCGTCAACAATTCCGCCTGGAGCACCAGGATTGAGAATAGCGTTTTCGAAATTCAAGGGATTTCGCGTCATCAGCGCCAGCGCGACCGGAGTCGGGTGGCCACCCTGCTGTTGCTTGGTGACGTTGCGCCACCAGCGCGCCGGTGTGCCGGCGTAGGTCACGTCAACCAGATCGCCGCCTTCTACCCTTTTCAGTGTGACGCCTGTGAGCGTATAGCCACCCTTTTTCGTCCCGAGCTGAAACTCCGTAGTTTCGGCTGACCGCTTCAGATAGCTTGTGAACCCACCTCCAGTTGTTACTGTCGGCGGCGCGTTCATCGAGATCACGAGAATGCTGTCTAGACCAATCGGCTCTTTGTCGGATTGGGCAGCGTCCAGCGGGTTGAACGCACCCTGACCGAGCATAATGGCATTCGCGCCAGGGACGATCGAGAAACCGCGGACGAGATCCTCGATTGTCGTCGTGTCAGGCACATCCGGTCCGAGGCTAACGCGTACGCAGCCATTGATGGACCAGGTCCGAATCTTCACTTGACCGCAGATTTTGCCTTCGATCCGGAAGAGGGTCTTTCCACTTGGTTCGCGAAGGAATGTGAAATCAAAAGGTCCTGACGCGCCGACATCGAATGCCCAGAGATGTAAAACACCCGAGAGGAGATACCTGCCCTTGGCGTACAGAACCTCAGAGATTGACATCTGCAAGAAGGACTTCGAACTGACATCAAGATAGACAGGTCCACCGCCAATTTTTACTCTGGCCATCAGGCCGAATGCGACGGCGAACCCTGGAAGAGTTTTTGCTGCGCCGGTTTCCTCCGGCAATCCGACGATCTGATCCCCGTCGAACATGAGGTAGCCCTGAGCACCTGCCTTGATGACGCTAAAAATGTTGAGATCAACGGTGACCGGGGAGGCAAAATGGCCAAGATAGATATGCCATTTTGACCATTGTCCGACCTTTCCGCCCAATTCAATGGGCACCTTCATCTCCAGCATGTCACCGAATTTGAGGTCGGCGAACGCAGCGAGCGTGAGGGTCTGTTCCTCGACGTCGTACTCGAGAAGGCCCAAAATACCCTTGGTAAGGTCCTTGTTGTCTTTGTTCTTTTCTCCATCTTTGAGAAGGGTGACCTTAACAAAGATAATGATCCTTGGGCCGGGGTCCTCGATGGCGAGAAGCCCGTTGATATTGAGAACTTTCGAAATCATTGGGCCGACTTCCAACCCTATCCCAATTGTCCGGCGCCCATATTTCGCTTTCCAGAACTTCGGTTTTTCGACCGACTCCGGAACATCACCACCAACATCCTGGAGCCAACGCAGCGCCGGAGGGATTGCGCCAGTCTTTGGTAATTCGTTGCGCAGGAAATGGGTAGCATAGAGCAATTGAAGACCTCCAATGCCGAAGCCGGTGTTCAGCAGCGGGATCTTCGTTGGCCACTCGACAATCAGTGACGCCAAGAGTGCGAGATGACGTTCGTCCAATTCATCCTTGACGTGGGTGATCCTAAGACCACCGTAGAGTCGAAAATTCAGAGACTTGAAAATCAGGTCGATGCCGCCCGCGACGTCCCGCTCGCCGCCATTGTCGCCAATATGCAGGGCTCCGCGTCCTTGAAAGGACGGGCCAAGGTCGATTTTGACTTCCGCAGGGAAGGATTCGACCTGCACATGTCCCGACTTGAGGTCGACAGAAAACTCAAAATCATCGGCCTTGACCCCGCCGAAGTTTTGAGCGAGCCGCAACCGTATCACTATATAAGTGCTATCAGCCTTGCGAAGACGAATGTCCGTGAGCTTTAGGAATTTCCCGAGGGTGCCAAGCTCCCAAAGACCAGGGTCAGCCAGACCGATCTCATAGGTGCCCGTTGGGACCTGCACCCACCTTACCCCCCCGCTACTGACAGCAAAGCCGGTCCCGTCAATGTGCGTGGAGATGATCTGCGTCGTTTTGATTCCGGCTTCGCTTCCGAGATCGACATCGTAGTCTATATCGTAGTCGAGAAGGAACGCGGTCTCGAGCCGGTCATCGCTCATGCCCGGATCGTTGATTATGGCCGGCTGGCTACGCAAGTGGGCGGCGGTGACCCTCAACTCCTTGAGTTGGATGCGTTTTTTTAAGAATTCTCCGAGCGCGACCGCCAAAATGACTTGGGTGATATTCGCGCCGCTCTGTACTTGAACGAAGTAACCCCGTGACTGGGCGTCAGGTGCAGGTCCGGGAAGTTTAGGTGGGTCGGCAGTCATGAAGATAATCGGCGCGAATGATAGCGCGACAACAAGCTTTGCCAAATCTGGCTCGTGCTCCAATGGCACACGCGCAAGGTATTTATCGTCCGTCTTTTCGAGGCCGAACTCAATCGCCCAGCTTCGCTGCGCTGTGCCCGACGCGTCTTGCCAGGGCACCTGCACCACCGACAGACTAAACCGTCGCCCTTCAAGCCACTTATGAAGATCACCAAGGCCCGAAGCGAACGTCCCTTCCAGTGTCAGGTAGCGAAACTCTTTCCCTCCGGCGAAGCGAAGCGCCGCAGGCGAGGTGAACCATCCGAGGAATGGCCGACTTGTATCCTGACATTTGACTTGCGCGCTGACGGCCACGCCGAAGCCGACCTTGCCATGGCCATCGACAACCGCATCACTGCCGAAGCTGATCGCCAGTACGTCAACTCCGAAAGTAACATCGGATGAACTCAACGAAAGATCATCTTCAATCCAGACGGGAACCAAGCCCTGCATCAAGAATCCCTGGAACTCTGGATCCAGGCCGATTTCCTGCAGAGCCAGCCGATAGGTCTTCCATGTCCAATGTTCACGGACCGACGCTGTGCTTTTCGGCTTCTCAGGGGGAGCGAAAATCAAGGCTGGCGCATTAAGCGGGTCATCAGGGAGGCAAAGGGCAAACTTCCGCGATTTGTGCACGAATGCTTCGAAGTCTTGGCCGGTTTCCGAACTGAAGAATTTTAGGCGTGCAAGTTTTCCAAGCGCGCCGATGACGTCCCCTCCGGGAATACCTTTCCAAGCCCCTAGGTACTTTTCTACCTCCTTCTTCCAAATGCACGAGAGATCAAGGCGGCCAAGCAGCGTGTTTTCGCTATAATCTTTGAACCCGGTCGGTGCGCCGCCTCCACCGTTCGGCAAATTCTTTGACAGCCGTTCGTAAATCTGCGCTTGGGTTTCGCCCTTTTCCGCTCCGGAAATCAACGCAAAGCCGAGCCTACCGCCTGATGATGCCAGGACCTCCATCTTCTTCTTATCGCCGGAGAGGCGTCCCGGAAGAAGGTCGCTCGCATTCAGTGAAAAGCCAGGGTTGGTCAGAAATATCGTCAGCTCTACATTCTCAATTTCATCCTGGTTGTCGAAATCAATTGACAACCGATAGGGCAAGAGGCCCGAACCGAAATATCCCCCATCATCGGACAAATGGCCGAAGCTGAGCCAGCGATCCGTTCCTGCAAAACCTGCAGCGCTTGCATCGAGACAGCCTTCGACTTTGACTGTTTTGCCAGTGGCGCTAGCAACAGCAGCATCAGCCTGTGGCCGCGCCTCTTGATAGGCTGCTTCTTCCAAGTCGCGAAGTTGACCGATCGCGGCAAGATTGAACGAAGGTGCAAAAGCTGCCCATGAAGATGATTTAGTCATGAGTCCCCCAAGTTCTCACCAGATCAATCACCACCATATTCTCTTGGTTCTATGTATTTTACCAGTGGAAGTTGTGTCATTAAGCACTAAATGTACTAATTCGAGATGTTGTCGATGTAGTTATAAAATTCGAAAATGATCTGGCTTGATTTCTAATCGAGCTATCGCCTGTAGTTATCTGAGTATCTCCAGATAACCGGGAAGTAACTCCTCATCTCGTTGGCAGCTCAATCGGCTCCCACCCATGTAAGACATTTCAGAATATGCATACGGCACTGCAATCGGATCCTGCGCTGTTAAAATACACCCAAGTCCCGCCACTACGCTTAACATAGCATTGGCCGCCGCTCGGAGGAATCGAGACGAAAGTCAAGGCACAGAATTTCGCTTTCTGCGCATTGGGTACTTCAATTTCTTTATTTGTCGCAGTGCTAAAATTCTGGGGATCCATTGCGGAGGTCAGGCCACCCATCGCTCTAATTATGGATCCATCAGTAAAAAAGCTTAACAATACTAATCCAAATAGACCTAATAAAGAAACAATCGCACCTGAAATGACCGGTCCTAAAACGAATTTATCGAAGTAAGATTCTAGAGACATGCAACCTCCGCGCTGTATTATTAGGGCACTCGTAGAATTATTCTACGGAAGCAATCTAGATATGTCAGTCATAATCTCTCTGGAAGCCAATATACTATCTGTCATTCGCGATCTACCTCGCTGTGACGGTGTCTTTTCCGAGCTTGTGTGATCGTGATGTAGACAGAAGTAGCTCGTCGGGGAAGATTATTATTAGTTTGGCGCCTTGCACAAGCTCCCGACGCCCGAGAGCATAATGGGCGGAGACGTTTTCTGAAAGCCTGGCGCCTAACTCTAGGGCGGCCGCGGTTTCTCCGTCAATGCCGCGCTCCGACTAAGGTGCTAAGCCGCGCCGTGGTTCATCCATCAAGGCGCTTGGCAACGTCCCGGCCTGCTACGGCTTGGTCTTCGTCAGGGCGATATCGACCCACCGTTGATGAACGGCAATGATCAAAGCCGTCGCGGCGCCACCAGGCATCAAGTTGGCGCTGAAATATCACGGCATATGCGGGATCGCCGGCCTCGCTCACGGGTCGTTGTTGCAGGCCTTCATTCATTCCACAACGCCCGCTGTGTGCCCCGAAATTGGAGGCTCAGTGCGCGGCAAGGCTCCGCCGCAGCCGTGTGATGGCGCTTGGCAAGCCGCGCACCTTCAGCACGCGGCCAGTCTCGTTGTGTTCCTCGGACAGGACTCGCGCGCTTTCGTACACCTCGCCGATCAGCCCTTGTTTTGCGTGAGGCAGCACCAGCATGTCTTCCACCATCGCCGCCTCGAAGAAGGCGACGATGGTGGCCCGCAACGCGCTGACATCCTCAGGCGCGTGGGCGGACAGCAAGATCGCGTCCGGATGCTTATCCATCAGGGCGGCGCGCCCGGCAGGGTCCACCAAGTCCAGCTTGTTGAGCACAAGGCGGGATGGCACCACATCCGCCCCGATCTCACGCAGCACGCTACGGCTGACCTCCAGCTGCGCTTCATAGGTCGGGTCCGACGCGTCGACCACAAACAGCAGCAGCGAAGCTTCCAGTGCCTCCGCCAGGGTGGAGCGGAACGAAGCGACCAGGTCGTGTGGCAGTTGTTTGATGAAGCCGACCGTGTCGGAGACAAGCACGCGGGGTCGGGTCTCCGGCTGCAAAATACGGACAGTGGTGTCGAGCGTGGCGAACAGCTTGTCCTCTACCAGCACCTGGCTGCCGGTGAGGGCACGCATCAACGAGGATTTGCCCGCATTGGTGTAGCCGACCAGCGCCACCCGCAACTGGTCGCGGCGGGCGGATCGACGCTGGTCGCCGTCGCGCTGCACCGCTTCCAGCTGGTCCTTCAGCTCCGAGATCCGGTCGCGGATCTTACGGCGATCGAGGTCCAGGGTGCTTTCGCCGGCACCTGGTCCCTGCTGACGTCCGCCGCCTGCCGAAGACTCCCGCATGCGGGGGGCCACGTATTTCAGACGCGCCATCTCCACCTGCAGCCTCGCCTCGCGGGTGTTGGCGTGGCGGTGGAAGATCTCGACGATGACGCCAGTGCGGTCCAGCACCTGGGCGCCGGTGGCGCGCTCCAGGTTGCGGATCTGGCTGGGCGAGAGCTCATGGTCGACGATGACGAACTCGGTCTTGCGGGTGGCATCCGGATCGGGCCGGACCGCATCGACAGTCTCGGCTGCGCCTTCAAACCGTTGCCGGGCCTTGGACTTCGGAGGCGGCGCCATCGAATTGACCATACCGGTGCCGCCGGTCAGCGCCGCCAGCTCCGCGAGCTTCCCGCTGCCCAGCAGCGACGCGGCGCCGGTGTTCTCGCGCTTCTGCGATACCGTGCCGACCACTTCATAGCCCAGGGTTTTCACCAGGCGCCCCAACTCCTCGAGGCTGGCTTCGTGCGCGACATCAAGGATATCGGGCGTCTGGATGCCGACGAGGACCGTCAGTGGAATCGGGGCTTTGGTTTCCATGAAGAGCTGAGTAGCATGGACGCGCCGAAGCTTCGACACGCCGCGTTGGCGCTTGAGCCAACGCTGCGACGACCTCGGCAAGGCAGGCGTGGACCGAGCTGCCGGCCGACCTCCGCCAGTCAAGGACGTTTAGGAGTTGTCCACTTTCGGGAAGTCGATCATGGCACGCGAATGACGCTAATGGGCCAACTTTACCCGTTCAACTGACGCGGGCATGTCTCAGAACCTGCCAAGGACTTCCAGACAATAGTGCCCTTGACATGCTCATGAAATGATGTCCCGGCAGTCCTTTAGACGGTTCTCCCGGGATGAGCATCCGGAGGCAATTGAATCTTTCAGCGGCTTGTTCAGATGAGCTTCTCAAGCTCCATGGCGCGCCACAGCCCGGGACGAAGATATCGCTTGGAGCCTGAGATGAAGGGCTCGTTCCGGCCGCGTCGGGTTGATGTGTCAGAATCTGCTAATTACAGAGCCGCCGAGATGGGGGTACTGTCTCTTTGAGGGCTAGAAATAAAATAAGACTCGTGGTATCTTTTTCGCCTTCGCGGATTTCGTGTATATACTCTAACTCCAGTTACGGCGCCGCAGGCTAAATCCTCGCTTACCCTGTAGGCTTTTGAACGAGGCTGTAGTGTTTCCGCCTCTGGGAACTATTCTTGCGGGCAAGTGAATGTGCAAGTAAGGAGATAGTGCTTACCGGCATCGGGCCTGCAATCTGTTTTGCTTGGATAATTTTGCGAAATTAAGATAACCAGATCAAGTTGCTAGACGCTTAACATAGTTAAGCCGGAGGAAGCGCAATGTACTCACAGGAATCGTTTTTTTATACGTATATATGCCGACGCTCAATAGAAGTTGCTGGGATTGTGATAGCTGTAATTTTAACCATGGGAGCCGATGTAAACGAGGTACTTGCAGCAAATTGGTTCGATACTGTTCCTAGTCAATGCGCTTCGAATTTGTCCACTTCCGTTGTGAGTGGAGGTCGTCTTGATCAACTAACGGCGCCATCGCCGCGCACCTCGTTTGTAGGCTCTGTCGGCCGTAACCGGTTGGTGTATGTGCTTTCCAGCTCGGATCTCCCAGCCTCAGCCATTCACTACCGGGCTACCGTCCTCACGTTGGATAAGCGCGCCAAAGATGACTTAATCACCGCGCTCCAAAGTGCTTCAGATAGAAACCCTTTGCCTATGTTTGAGGGTGCCGCTGGAGTTGTTCTTTCAATTGCGCCGGATGTGGTTAGCTATACATGGGACCTCATCTACAACGCCGCAAAATTGGCAGTAGGGGCGGAGCCAATCGACGTCAAGGCGGTCGTGCCTCTCCTGGCGGTGGGCGGTGAAGTTACAAGAGACACGGTGGTTCAGCGGAATCAACGCCAAGAGCTTCTGGCTGATATTTTCTGGTATTATAGAGTTAGTATCGGAGCCGAGCGTCGCTCGATCTTGCTGGCTTCCTGCCGCATGCCTGTTGAAGTAAAATTCGAAATAGCTCTCACGCATGAGATTTCAAACAATAAGAAAATAGAGTATTCTTCAAATATATGGAACATATACGATATAGAAGAAAGTAAATACGATACTCCGTTGCGGTATAAGTATCAGGATGCAGAATGGATGTATGCGGATGAAGTTGGTTCAAACGGAAATATCTTAAATAATTACCGCATATCATCTAGAGATATAGGTGGATTTGGAGTGTCGTGGCAAACTATGAGCGGGGGGAGGTGGCGTTTTTTGGCAAAGGGTCTAACGTTCGAGTGATTTTGTCTATTCTATACGGATATGCCTGGTATAGTCGATCATTGTGGAGGATTTTTATTATGCGCTATGCGATCAAGATCTTCTATTCATACGCTTGGAGAAATCTTGGCAATTGTTCGGTCTGCATTCGAACGGCGTTCCAAACTGCCGTCGCGGGATGGTTGTTGTCATTGCTGCTAGCCGTATTGGGTTGGTCAGCGCTGCTGCCGCTCGCGATCGCAGCAGCGAGCGTTTTGACTACGCTGTGGGTGGCGCATCTTCTTGTACATGCGAGAAAGGCGACGCTCACTTCCGACCAGGAGCAGCAGCGAGGCGTAATGTCACGGCGAGCGACATTCCCACTGTTCTTCCGAGCATTGTGCGCGGCAGCTATGGCGTCTGCAACACCGGTGTTTGCTCAAATTTCGTGCCCTAATGGAACTGGTGCCTGTAACCAGGGAGACTGCTCAGAGTGCTATCGCCCGTGCTATGGCGGCCCCACCACCCCCTGCATCAGGTGTCGGTCCTGCGGCTCATCGTGCGGCGATAATATTTGCTAAGCGAAGAGTATTGAACGACCGCGGAACACGGCTTTCGATCTCGCCGATACGGCTAGCGGAAGGGCGAACTTGTCACGGATAAACGAAATTAATGTAGCATATCATTCTCACACGCGAACCACCGGGGAATCTCAGGGTGGCACTTCGGCCTCGCGCTACTTCCGTGCATAGGCTGCTTGCCAAGAAGAAACTTGGAGAAAGGACTGGTTGGCCGATAGGGCATGGGGACGTTAGTGAATACTCGCCAGCGTCCCACAGTTTGAGTGCGTGCCGCGAGTGCCGCAGCTCGGCGCGGGTGAGTGAAGGACCGAGCCGCGCTCAGCATTGCCGATGGTTATGGCGCCATCGAAGCGTCTCGGACAATAGTGCCCTTGACATGGTCGTATTTGGACCGGTTACGCTCCTGCGGAGATTAATGCAACCAGTCGTGGCCTGCCCCCATCAGGTGGCCCGG
>NZ_JBXWCA010000018.1:2500-5662 GCF_057321085.1 Allobosea sp. RIT-PG3_2
ACGCTGCGATAAGCCGTGGGGAGCTGCGAATGAGCTTTGATCCGCGGATTTCCGAATGGGGAAACCCACCTTCGACAATTCGTATTGTGACCTCTGCCTGCAAGGGTAGATGTTGCACTACGAATTGTCAGATGAAGGTATTGAACTCTGAATACATAGGGGTTCAAAGCTAACCCAGGGAACTGAAACATCTAAGTACCTGGAGGAAAGGACATCAACGAGACTCCGTTAGTAGTGGCGAGCGAACGCGGACCAGGCCAGTGCCTGACTGTAAGTTACCGGAAGTGGTTGGGAAACCACGCAATAATGGGTGATAGCCCCGTACGGATCTGCGAACAGTTGGGACATGAGTAAGGCGGGACACGTGAAATCCTGTCTGAACGTGGGGGGACCACCCTCCAAGCCTAAGTACTCCTCAGCGACCGATAGTGAACAAGTACCGTGAGGGAAAGGTGAAAAGCACCCCGACGAGGGGAGTGAAATAGCACCTGAAACCGAATGCTTACAAACAGTGGGAGCTCAAGGTTCGTCCTGGGTGACCGCGTACCTTTTGTATAATGGGTCAGCGACTTAATCTGACGAGCAAGCTTAAGCCGGTAGGTGTAGGCGCAGCGAAAGCGAGTCTGAACAGGGCGTTCAGTTCGTCGGATTAGACCCGAAACCGGGTGATCTAGCCATGAGCAGGTTGAAGGTAAGGTAACACTTACTGGAGGACCGAACCGGTGCCTGTTGAAAAAGTCTCGGATGACTTGTGGCTAGGGGTGAAAGGCCAATCAAACTCGGAAATAGCTGGTTCTCCGCGAAAGCTATTTAGGTAGCGCCTCGCGTGAATACTCTCGGGGGTAGAGCACTGGATGGGTGAGGGGTGCTTACCGCATTACCAATCCTAACCAAACTCCGAATACCGAGAAGTACTGCGCGGGAGACACACGGCGGGTGCTAACGTCCGTCGTGGAGAGGGAAACAACCCTGACTTACAGCTAAGGCCCCCAATTCGTGGCTAAGTGTGAAAGGATGTGGGAATCCCAAAACAACCAGGAGGTTGGCTTAGAAGCAGCCATCCTTTAAAGAAAGCGTAACAGCTCACTGGTCTAAACAAGGGTTCCTGCGCCGAAAATGTATCGGGGCTCAAGCCACGAGCCGAAGCTTAAGGTTTGCACTTTGTGCAAGCGGTAGCGGAGCGTTCCATAAGCCAACGAAGGCGGACCCGTGAGGGCTGCTGGAGGTATTGGAAGTGCGAATGCTGACATGAGTAACGACAAACAGTGTGAAAGACACTGTCGCCGAAAGTCCAAGGGTTCCTGCGTAAAGTTAATCTCCGCAGGGTTAGCCGGCCCCTAAGGCGAGGCCGAAAGGCGTAGTCGATGGGAATGAGGTGAATATTCCTCAGCCAGTTGGTAGTGACGGATCGCGTACGCTGTCAGATCTTATTGGATTGATCTGGCTTCCAAGCGGTTCCAGGAAATAGCTCCAACATTAGACCGTACCCTAAACCGACACAGGTGGACTGGTAGAGTATACCAAGGCGCTTGAGAGAACTATGCTGAAGGAACTCGGCAATTTACCTCCGTAACTTCGGGATAAGGAGGCCCAGTGCTTAGGCAACTAGGCATTGGGGGCACAGACCAGGGGGTAGCGACTGTTTAACTAAAACACAGGGCTCTGCGAAATCGTAAGATGACGTATAGGGTCTGACGCCTGCCCGGTGCCGGAAGGTTAAAAGGAGGTGTGCAAGCACCGAATTGAAGCCCCGGTAAACGGCGGCCGTAACTATAACGGTCCTAAGGTAGCGAAATTCCTTGTCGGGTAAGTTCCGACCTGCACGAATGGCGTAACGACTTCCCCGCTGTCTCCAGCATAGACTCAGTGAAATTGAATTCCCCGTGAAGATGCGGGGTTCCTGCGGTCAGACGGAAAGACCCCGTGCACCTTTACTGCAGCTTTGCGCTGGCATTCGTGTCGGCATGTGTAGGATAGGTGGTAGACTTTGAAGCCGGGGCGCCAGCTCTGGTGGAGTCATCCTTGAAATACCACCCTTATCGTCATGGATGTCTAACCGCGACCCGTCATCCGGGTCCGAGACAGCGCATGGCAGGCAGTTTGACTGGGGCGGTCGCCTCCCAAAGAGTAACGGAGGCGTGCGAAGGTGGGCTCAGAGCGGTCGGAAATCGCTCGTTGAGTGCAATGGCATAAGCCTGCCTGACTGCGAGACTGACAAGTCGAGCAGAGTCGAAAGACGGCCATAGTGATCCGGTGGTCCCGCGTGGAAGGGCCATCGCTCAACGGATAAAAGGTACGCCGGGGATAACAGGCTGATGATTCCCAAGAGTCCATATCGACGGAATCGTTTGGCACCTCGATGTCGGCTCATCACATCCTGGGGCTGGAGAAGGTCCCAAGGGTTCGGCTGTTCGCCGATTAAAGTGGTACGTGAGCTGGGTTCAGAACGTCGTGAGACAGTTCGGTCCCTATCTGCCGTGGGTGTAGGATATTTGAGAGGATCTGCCCTTAGTACGAGAGGACCGGGGTGGACGTACCTCTGGTGGACCTGTTGTGGCGCCAGCCGCAGTGCAGGGTAGCTATGTACGGACGGGATAACCGCTGAATGCATCTAAGCGGGAAACCCACCTCAAAACGAGATATCCCTTGAGAGCCGTGGAAGACGACCACGTTGATAGGCCGGGTGTGTAATCCCAGTAATGGGTTCAGCTTACCGGTACTAATTGCTCGATCGGCTTGATCGTTCTCATGATCAATGTCCGCGACACCAAAACGCGAAACATCAAACAAAGACCTTATGCTTGCCATATCCTTCGCCGGCCCGGTGGCTTGAGCGAGGAGCCAGAACCCGATCCCATCCCGAACTCGGCCGTTAAACTCCTCAGCGCTGATGGTACTGTGTCTCAAGACCCGGGAGAGTAGGTCGTTGCCGGGCCTGTCAAGGATATCCCTCATCACAATCACAAAACGCTCAAACGCGGCGGTCGACTAACGTCGCCGCCGCGTTGCCGTTTAAAGCCCAAAGGTTCCCCGGAAAGGCCAAACGCCCTCCAGGACAAAACCAAAAGGCAAACACCGTTGACGCGGGGTGGAGCAGCCCGGTAGCTCGTCAGGCTCATAACCTGAAGGTCGTCAGTTCAAATCTGGCCCCCGCAACCAAAT
>NZ_JBXWCA010000019.1:0-3726 GCF_057321085.1 Allobosea sp. RIT-PG3_2
TGCGCCCCGGCCTCCCGATCTGGCTCACTGGCGAGCAAGGTCAGGACGTTAGATCAGCGCGATGGTCTGGCGCAACGTCACATTGGTCTACCGTATGGTCTGCGGCGAGGCACGGCCCGAGCTAAATGTCGAACGATGTCGATTTCAATTTCGACAGATCGTGGCCTCGTATGGTAAATATAGAAGTAGGAACCATTAGGTTCTGGCTCTGGCGGAGCCCAATGGTTTGATCTGAAGACATACGTCTGACCTCAAAGCAGGAACCCGCGAGAGCCGCCACTCTCGTGGGTTTCTTCTTATTTTGAGGTCTATTATGTCACTGTATTATTTCGACGCCTTGGCAGGCGCGGGGAAGACCTACGCTCTCGCCCGATATGCCGATCGCTGTGCTCGCCGTGGTCAGAAGGTCCTTTTCGTCCAGCCGAGCAAGCGCCTGATCGATCAGACGATCGCGCAGGAGATCAACCCGCTCAACCCGCTCAACTCGGCCTACCCGGTCACGCCGATCCACGGCGATGTCTGCACCTCGGTCGTGAACGCGCTGGTCGAGCACTTCAAGAACGCCAAGCCCGGCGGTGAGATCGTCTTCGCGACCCATGCGGCGCTGCTGCGGTTGCCCTATGCCGAGGGCGCGCAGAACTGGCTCCTGATCGTCGACGAGGTTCCGCAGGTCGATGTGTTCAAAGAACTGAACCTGTCCGAGACACATCGGCTGATCACCGATCATCTCGCCATGGCCCCGACGAGCGCGGCCTATGGGCAGCTTGTGGCGCGGGGGGCTCTCTGATGAGCCTGCCCAAGATCGCCCGGAACCGCCACGGCGACGATATCTATACCCTGCTCGGCAACGTGGCCCACCGCATCGTTTGCGACCATTGGTCCGTGCATGCGCTTCAGAGCAGCTATGAGAGCCTGCTCCGGGGCGAGAAGGAGAGTGGTCGGCTGACGACTTACTCGCTGCTGAAGCCCTCGATCTTCCAGCAGTTCGGCACGACGATCGTGGCCTCGGCCTGCTTCGAGGACACTATGCTTTACCGGCTCTGGACCGGCTGGGGCGTGGAGATGACGCCAATCAGCGGCAGGCTCGCCAAGAGCCTGCGCTATCAGAAGCATGAGAACGGCGACCGCATCGTGATCGCCTATGTCGCCGACGAGAGTTGGTCGAAGACGTTGCGCGATCGTCAAGTCGAGGTTGATGGCGAAGTCGTGCGCGTCATGGACCGGTTGGTCTCGCTGATCGCAGACGTGACCGGGGGCGAACCCTTCGCATGGATGGCCAACAACGACCTGCCTGACGGTCTGTTCGCGCACCTGCCGGGAGCCGAGCGCCTGCCGAACAGCCCGCATGGGCTGAACACCTTCCAGCATCTGCATCAGGTCGTGGTCCTGTCGGCGCTGAACCCGCCGCCGGCCCACTTCTCGTTTATGCAGGCCGAGGGGATCAATGGCGAGGAGATGCGCACCGGCCATTATCAGACGGCCGTCTATCAGGCTGTGATGCGCATCTCTATCCGTGACCCACAGTGCGAGGAGCCCAAGCTCGCCGTGGTCATGGACAAGAGCACGGCCGAGTGGCTCGCTGGTCTCTTCCCCGGTGCCGATGTCGTGCCATTGGACGGACTCGGCGTCCCGCTTCGCAAGGGCAAGCCGGGTCGGCCACGGGACTACGAGACCAGCCCGGAGCGCAACCGGGCCTATCGCCTTCGCCAGAAGAAGGAGCGGTTCGACGAACTCAAGGCCATCAATGGCTCCTACATCGAGCCGATCAGCTATGCCGCGTTCGGCGAGCAGGTCCGCAAGGCCATGGCCGAACAGGAATCGCGGGACGAAAACACCTCCTATAAGGACATTTTGTCCCGCGATTTTGGATCGGCCTTCGCCGACAAATACGCCTTGAGGCCCCTTACCCATCTCGATCTCGATGACGAGGAGGAGTTCATCCGGCTCCTGCGCGACCTGCATCGAGAGGTGCCGGCGTCGAAGGAAGACAATGTCCTGTTCAGCCCGGCCCACTTCGACGCCGACATGGCAAGCGGGACCTCTCGCGGCCTTGCCAACATCACCCATGTGCGCGGCATCTGGATGGACAATGACGGCGGCGACCTCAGCCACGCCGAGTTCGCCCGGCTCTTCCCGTATCTGCGGGTCGTGGTCTGGAACACCTACTCCTCGACGCCGGAGAAGCCGCGCTGGCGCGCCTTCATCCCAACCAGCTACGCGATGTCGATCGAGGTCCACCGCTGCGTCATGCAGCAGATCGAGGAGGTGCTGCACAAGGCCGGCTATCGCAGCCAGAAGGCGATCGAGAAGCTCGCGAAGACGAGCCCCAAGGCGTGGAAGCACCACGGCTTCGACATCGGCAAGTTCAACGCCGCGAGCCTGTTCTATGCCCCCTGTCAGGCGGCCCATCCGCAGGGTTCGTTCTTCATCGACCACAACGACCCGAAACGGGCTCCGCTCGATCTCTACATGTGGCTGGACAACTGCATCTTCGACCTGCGGCCGGAGCCCGAGCCGATCGCCGTTCCGACCATCCCGGCCATCTCGATCCCGGCACCCCAGCCGATCCATGACGAGAGCCTGCGGGCTGTCTCGGAGGCCCTGAACAAGATGAAGGCCAACGGCACCGTGCAGCGGCGTCAGGCCAAGGTCGACAGGGCGATCGACGACTGGCACTGCGCGCCCAAGGGCGATGGCCACAACGCCTTCTTCCGGCTGGGAGCGGCGCTGAAGCGGGCAGGCCTCGACGAGGATGATATCCAGCAGCGTCTTCGCGAGGAGGCTGCCGGCGCTTACTCGCCCGCAGATCGTCGCAAGGAGATCAGGGGCATCATGCGCTCGCTGAAGAAGGTCGGGAGCCTGTGATCAAACCATGGTCAGAGATGTGCAGACGTCTCTGACCATGGCCACTCCGGCACCCGTGATGTCACGAGAGCAGGCCGCGAGGCACGCAATCGGTTCGGGACCCCGATGTGGGACACAGACTTTTACCCCCGGAGTAACGCCCGCCCTCTTACCCTCGCGGGGTAACCCGGCTCACGTGTGCCGGAGGGTCATGGGAGCAGCCATGCCATTGTGCCCGGCACACCTGTGCAATCCGTGTCAGGGCTGTGCAGCCCGTGTCCTTGCGCCCGGCCCATCCGGGCCAACGGTCATAGCGTCAGGCAGCGAGGATCGCTGTCGATCGACCCCGCCCTCTTACCCCCTCAGGGTAACCCCGACTCCGGACGAGGACGAATGATCCCGACATCCAACTGGTCGTGGTCGGAACAGCGATCACACATCAGTCCGGCTCGCAGTGCGAGAGAAAAAAGAAGTCATGGGGTGACGATTAATATCGCCAGATCGTAGTCGAGGCGTTAAATTACGAATACCGCCATGGAGCGGCATATTTAAATCAAT
Source organism: Allobosea sp. RIT-PG3_2 (assembly GCF_057321085.1). NCBI lineage: Bacteria > Pseudomonadati > Pseudomonadota > Alphaproteobacteria > Hyphomicrobiales > Alloboseaceae > Allobosea > Allobosea sp. RIT-PG3_2. The sequence continues at coordinate 3,403 of NZ_JBXWCA010000019.1, forward strand.
TATCGAAGGTTTATATTTTTATGTCGATTGCAGTCACCGATCCCTACACATACATCTTCGCCATTCCCGGTGGACTTAACCGCCAATGGGTCAAGGCATACATCTCTTATTACAAAAACATCGCCAAGAAGATCGGGCACACCCCTGTCGCGATCCGGAAGAGCCTCGGCGACACGGTCTCCTTCATCGAGTTCGACTTCGCGCAGCCGGTCCTCGAAAAGTTCAGGCTCGCCATCCAGCAGGCGTAGGCGGCCGAAAGATAAACCCAAGGAGAGAGGGGGCGGCAGGGGTCGCCCCCACCCCAGCATCCGGAGTCCCAAAAAA
>NZ_JBXWCA010000020.1:0-2721 GCF_057321085.1 Allobosea sp. RIT-PG3_2
GTTTCGATCAGGAAGTCGGTTACCCCGGATGCGATCATCTGCCTCGAGGACGGCAAGGCGTTCAAATCGCTGAAGCGCCATCTCAGCAGCAAGTACGATATGACGCCTGACCAGTACCGAGCGAAATGGGGCCTGCCTTCCGATTATCCGATGGTGGCACCCAACTATGCCGAAGCGCGCTCCGCCTTGGCCAAGTCGATGGGTCTTGGTCGGAAGGCTGCGACCGCTCTCGGCAAGGCTCCAATTGCCAAGAGCCCACGGCGGGTGAAGGCCAAGGCCTGACCGAAACGCGTGCTCGATAGAGCGATACCGGCCGACATGGCGACCAACGACAAAAGAGACTCGATGAACAGCGACAGAACTCGCAGGCCCACCAGCGCCCGGGACAAGGCCGAGGCACTGTTCAAGCCGGCCGTTCCGAAAGCACCGACGCCCGCCGACAGGCGGCCGAGTGTCCCCGGAGCGAAAGAACTCGTTTCGCTCCGGATCGATCGCAGTGTGCTTGACCATTTTCAGAGTGGCGGACCAGGCTGGCAGGATCGTATCAACAACGCGCTGCGCCAGGCCGCGGGCATCGGTGGAGATGAAGCGGTCATGCCCGACGAACTGAACTCTTCGAACGACGGCTAGTGCGGCAATGGCGAAAGGGGATCCCATTCAGGAGGCATCGGCGACGGCCGAAGCGGCGACCTCGATCCCGAAATGCTCTCTTCGATCTCACGCCGGGCGAGGCACGCGTCACGCGCCTGCTGACATCGGGACAGAGCGCGACGACGTGTGAAGACGAGATGGCAAATACCGAGGCTTCAGGAGATCGGGCCCAGCGCGCTTTAGAACTGTTGGCAGTCACGTCATTTGCCCGCTATCGGTCCGTCTGGCCGTGGCGCCCCTCTCCTGATTGGAGCGGAGGCAGAACAGGCCTCTCTATGACCTGACGGAGCGCAAAGCTTGATTGGATTCGCGCAACGTGCGGCAATCGGGACAACTGCGTCTTGTGAACATGCTCGAAGTCCTCGACGTCTCGGGCGATAACAGTGAGCAAATAATCGTCCTCCCCCGACATTAAGAAGCACCTCAAAACCGAGGGGCATTTGGCGACGGCCTTTTCGAATGCTGAAAGGGCGTCTTCACTCTGGCTGTTCAGAGCCAATCTGATGATAACGGTTACCCCTAGACCGAGCACCTTCTGGCTCAATCGTGCGTGATAGCCGACGATCACGCCTTCCTCCTCCAAGGCGCGTTGTCGTCGGGCTACTGCCGTGGCGGACAAGCCGATGCGCTCGGCGAGCTTGATATGGCTTGCACGGCCATCTTCCACGAGTTCGGACAAAAGGATACGCGACAGATTATCTAGAGCCATGTTGTGTTCCTGCGACCACGGCCAAGCTTACGCACGATGCTAGCGCCATATCCCCAATTATCGATTGAATCCAATGAAATTGGCGATACTTCTATCGCAATTCGTCGAAATTCGCTGAAGCTCCTGCGCTACTATCTCCGCTCCAAACTCAGGAGGATTCAATGCGCGTAGGCGTTCCCAAGGAAATCAAAGTTCATGAATACAGGGTCGGCCTAACGCCGGAAGCCGCGCGAGAGTATGTGTCTGCCGGGCACGAGGTGCTGATCGAGACGAATGCTGGTGCTGGCATCTCCGCCTCAGATCAGGCTTACGAAGCTGCCGGCGCACGCATCGTGGCAACCGCGGCTGAGATTTTCGCTAAGGCTGAGATGATCGTAAAGGTCAAAGAGCCTCAGCCGTCGGAATGGACCCAGCTTCGCGAAGGACAAATTCTTTTCACGTACCTGCACCTGGCTCCGGATCCGGAGCAGACGGTCGGTCTGCTGAATTCCGGCGTAACCGCGGTCGCCTATGAAACCGTGACAGATCGCTTTGGTGGCCTCCCTTTGCTCGCTCCTATGAGCGAAGTTGCTGGCCGACTTTCAATCGAAGCAGCGGGGACTTGCCTGCAGAGGCACTCGGGTGGCCGAGGGATCCTGATCGGAGGGGTGCCGGGTGTGGCACCCGCGCGCGTTGCCATCATTGGCGGTGGGGTGGTTGGGACACATGCCGCCCGGATGGCCGCTGGGCTTGGAGCTGACCTTGTCATTCTTGATCGATCCCTCCCCCGCCTTAGGCAGCTGGACGAGCATTTCGGTGGTCGCGTAAAAACGCGTTTCTCCACCCAGCAGGCCATCGAAGAGGAGGTGCTCGCAGCCGACGTGGTGATCGGGGCCGTTCTCATTCCGGGGGCAGCAGCTCCCCGTCTCGTTTCCCGCGAACAACTTTCGAGGATGAAACGCGGAGCGGTGCTCGTCGATGTTGCGATCGATCAAGGCGGCTGTTTCGAAACATCCCGACCGACGACCCACGCTTCACCCACCTTCGAAATTGAAGGGGTCATTCATTATTGCGTCGCCAACATGCCCGGAGCTGTACCGCTCACATCGAGTTATGCCTTGAACAACGCCACGCTGCCGTTCGGCCTAGCATTGGCGGCACGTGGCCTGAAAGCGATTGAAGAAGACCCGCACCTCGCCGCCGGCCTGAATGTGCATCGAGGTCGAATCACAAATCCACAGGTCGCCGAGAGTCTCAACAAGCCATACGAGCCGGTTCAAAAGGCGATTGCCGCCTGATGATTGAGCGATGAGCATTGGGATGCGACAAATGACGGAGCAGACATCGTGATCGATGAGCCGGATGGATTGAGCCTGGTCCTG
>NZ_JBXWCA010000021.1:0-2486 GCF_057321085.1 Allobosea sp. RIT-PG3_2
TGTCAAACGGCACGCAATATTGCCCCCCGATCGGCGTCCAATCTTGACCCCTTGATGGGCTGAGACGGTGAGGAGGCGGCGCGGCGGAGCTGGTCGGGGTTGCGCAGTCGCGCCGACTCCGGGTCGCAGGCGGCACGTGGCTCAGAGCCTGTTCTTGAAGCGCCAGCTCTCGTTGCCGGTCTCGACGATGTCGCAGTGATGGGTCAGCCGGTCGAGGAGTGCGGTGGTCATCTTGGCGTCGCCGAAGACGGATGGCCATTCGCCGAAGGCGAGGTTGGTGGTGACGATGACGGAGCTCTGTTCGTAGAGCCTGCTGATGAGGTGGAACAGCAACTGGCCGCCGGACTGGGCGAAGGGCAGATAGCCGAGTTCGTCGAGGACGATGAAGTCCATGCGCGAGAGATAGTCGGCCATGCGACCCTGCCGGCCGGCGCGGGCCTCGGCCTCGAGCTTGTTGACGAGATCGACGACGTTGAAGAAGCGCCCCCGCGCGCCGGCACGGATGCAAGCTCGGGCGATGGCGATGGCGAGATGGGTCTTGCCGGTCCCGGTGCCACCGACGAGGACGACATTGCGCTGATGGGCGATGAAGTTGCCGCCTGCGAGGTCGTGGACGAGCGTCTCGTTGAGCGGCGTGCCGTCGAAGACGAAGTCGCCGACATCCTTGGCGAGGGGCAGCTTGGCGATGGTGATCTGGTACTTGATCGAGCGCGCCTGCTTCTCGGTGATCTCCGCCGATAGCAGATCGCCGACGATGCGCTGGGGTTCGTGCTGGCGCTTCACCGCCGTGGTGATGATCTCGTCGAAGGCGGCCTTCATGCCGTAGAGCTTGAGCTCGCCCATGGTGGCGAGAATCTCCGAGCGTTCCATCACACGGCTCTCCTGAGGCTGTCGTATCGGGCGCAATCAGCGGCGGGCTCATGACGCAGGCGCAGCGCATCGGGCGTCATGATGGTGATCGCAGCAGCCGGCTCCCGGCGTCGGGCCAGGATGTTGAGGATGACGTCGGCCGAATGCACGCTTTGCTTCAGCGCCTCGGCGCAGGCGGCTTCGACCGCCGGTAAGCCGTCGCTCAGCACCGTGGTCAAGATATCGACCATCTGCCGGTCACCATCCTGCGCGGCCGCCAGCTTCCGGCGTACCCGATCCAGCGAAGCCGGAAGAACCCAGTCCTTGAAGGGCGCGCCATTGCGCAGGGCGCCCGGCTTGCGGGCCAGCACCGGCACATAGTGCCAGGGATCGAAGGTCGTCTGATCGCGGCCGTAGGAACGGGCGTGCTCGCCGACGATGCGGCCGTCCTGACGCAGCTCGATCCGATCGGCATAGGCGCGGATCTCGACGGGCCGGCCTATCGCGCTCGCCGCAACCGAGTACTTGTTGTTGTCGAAGCGGACCAGGCAGGTCTTCGACACCGAGGCCGGCAGTGAATGGAAGCCATCGAACCGACCGGCGTAAGGCACGAGGCTCGGGCGCTCGGCTTCGAACATCTCCCAGATCGTCCGGTCACGTTGCTCCGGATGGAGGTGGGCCTTTGCGTAGCGAAGCACCTGGTCCAGCAGCCAGGCGTTCAGCTCGTCGTAGTTCTTGACCCGCAGACGCGGAGCGAAGAAGCGTTCGCGTACGAGCCCGACCTGGTTCTCGACCTGGCCCTTCTCCCAGCCCGAGGCTGGCGTGCAGGCGACGGGATCGACCAGATAGTGGCTGCACATCTGCATGAAGCGCCGGTTATAGGCGCGTTCCTTGCCGACGAAGATGGTCTCCACCGCCGTCTTCATGTTGTCGTAGATGCCGCGCGTGCAGGCGCCCTTGAAGAAGGCGAAGCCCCGGTCGTGGGCGTCGAAGACCATCTCCTGGCTCTCGCGTGGATAGGCTCGCACGAACAGCATGCGCGAATGGCAGAGCCGCAGATGGGCGACCTTCACCTTGGTCGTCACGCCGTTGATGACGACGATCTCGTGGCTCCAGTCGAACTGATAGGCCTCGCCGGGCGCGAAGCTCAGAGGAACATAGGCATCGGCGGTGACGGCGGACTGCTCGCGGCGCCAACCTCGCGCATAGCGGCGGACGGCATCATAGCTGCCCTCGTAACCCCGGCCCCGCAACTCCTCGAAGATCCGGATCAGCGTCAGACGCTCACGCGCCGGCTTGCCCTCGTTGGCCATCAGCAGCCGGTCCAGATCCGGACGCCAGGGCCCGATCTTCGGCTGCGGCTGAACCTTCCGCTCGTACTCGAACGACGTCGCGCCTGAGCGCAGCACCTTGCGCACCGTGTTCCGCGAGACGTGGAGCTCGCGGACAATCTCCTTGATCGTCTTCCCCCGGACCGAAAACTCGCGCCGGATCCGCGCAATCGTATCCACGCCCTTCATCCCCCCGCCCGCCCGTCTGAAACCAAGACGGGCAGTCTCACCGAAACCGGCTCAAGGGGGTCAAACTTGCACGCCGATCCCCCGCCTCACGGGGTCAAATTTGCACGCCGAAACACA
>NZ_JBXWCA010000022.1:0-2335 GCF_057321085.1 Allobosea sp. RIT-PG3_2
GTGGGCTGCGCAGGTTGGCTATTTCTGGCAGCGCGGTGCCGACGCGCGCCAAGGCCGCGACTTTACAATGACGGGGGCGGCATAACGCGGCTAGCTGTGCGGTCCTGACTTTCGGCATTGGCTCCGAACCATGACGACGTGCCTTAATCCCGTATAACAGGGATTAGATTCTAAAAATGTAGTCGGCCATTTTTGACGATTCGGCCAAACTAGGGCAACGAGCGCGCCTGCTCACGACGGCGGTGCGAATGAATTCCTAGTCGGAAAGCAATCTCTCCGCCAAGGCGGTCTGTAATTTTTCGAGACAAACTTTGACGTCTGGCATAATCGCATCATGTAGAATACGGAAGTTGATGTAATCAATCATGCTGCTTACTTGGTGGTCGGGAATCTGATGGACTTGCACTTGGGATAGATTGGCATCTATCTCCATCGCCTCAGCAGAAGTGAACGAGCCCGTTTCTATTATGTCAGAAATGTTCATTGCGGCGGTCATAGCCGATTACTACCTTCCATAAACTGCGGCCGCAAGCCTGCGGAGCGTGATCAGCCAGTGGTGCGAATAGTCCCAAGGGAGGCGTTCCAAGCCCCTTCTCGAACAGTTAGACAAACAAGCCCTCTTGGATTCGCCGTGTAAGAGGACACAGAAGATTGGGGAGGGGACACCACTATGACAATAGTCGTATCGCTGATTGTAGTCTTTTTTGCTTGGGCTGCTTTTAGGGGATGGCTGCGTGGTTCTGTCCAAAACCACGACGAACGCGCGCGCAGCGCCTTGAAGGCGACAATCGACTCACTAGACGCGGGACAGAACCAAAAGCCCTCATGGGCAAATGATCCCGGCAAAATGCACGCGTTCACCTACGCTGTGCGCAAACTGATCGATCGTGCAGGCATTTCCGAAGAAACGCGGACAGCGCTATTCGCGGAAGAAGAGACACAGAAATACCTTCTGACCCATGCCGCACACATGGAGCACAAAAGAGCGAGCTTCATCCAGCAGCAACTCGGCGCTGGCGAGTTGGCTACACAGATGGCGCAGGCATTTGATCGAAGAAAGGCAAGCGGCATTCCGTTTGAATTAACCGCAGACAAAGAAGCCGTCGGCAAGGAAGCCGAGATTGACGAGGCGTTGCGACAGCCAATTAGATTTTTTGTCGAAATGTATGATCAACTCGAACGCGAGCGGCGGAGACGTTATGCATTGGCCGTCTACATAATCTACGAAATGTTGGTAGATATGTTTGGCAGCTTAGACGGATTTATTGAATCATCTGACGATGTGCAACTCAAATTTGTGGTGAATTTGAAGCCTACCGATGAGGACTCGAAGCGGCATACCCAAGACGTAGCATTCGTATATAAACTAAGCAGGCAGTTCGTGTCGGCCGTCCTGCTTCTCATGCGCGAAGAGCGTGATGTCTTCTTCGATGAGGCAGCCCCGCAGCCCTCGCCCGCTCTGTCCTTGGGGATCAAGCGACTGGTTGAGATTGCCGAAGAAGGGAAGGCCGAGGAGAATGGCGAGCGGGGCGCGGGTGCTTCTCGTCCGGTTGCTGAATTGGAATAGCGGTCATTGGCGGGAGGTGTCGCCTTCAGCCGGCGGCTCGTCGTTCCGGTTGGCACGCCGAATCTGCGCGCTCGCTACAGCGTCGGCGACGATGACCCAACGACGGCCGAGCCGTTCACAGAGTCGCCACTTTCGATGAAGCGGCATCAATCTCGATGAGTTTCAGCCAGCGCTGCTTCACTTCGAGCGAGTAACCGGCCCCATATTTGTGCCCAATCCCCTGTGTTGTCCAGCCACCAATCGCATCGATGATGTCCGAAGGGCACTCAACTGCCCGGAGACGATCGCGAAGACTGTGGCGAAACGAATGGATGACACAACCCTTCGGTAGGCGGGATTTGATCCACTTGTTTAGCGTCGCGCTCGCAGAATTCGCCTTCACATCGGTCGGGGTCGTGTAGCGTGGAAAGAGACGCTTTACGCCCGTGATCTCCGCAAGGCGTTGTGCAGCCAACAAGGACGCTCCGACCAGCGGCACGGTCCGCGTGCTTGAAGCGGTCTTGAGCGAGCGCCACGGATGCGGCTTGAGATCGATGTGAGGAATGGTCGCATCGAGCTTCAGGTCGGTTTGGGCCAGCCCCAGAGCTTCGGCCAGCCGTAGGCCGGTGTCGCTGATCAGCGCGATGAGGAGGCGTTTGTCGTCGTCCATGTCCAAGCAGGTCGTCTGCACCGATCGAATTACGCTAGTCGGAATTGGCGGGCGGATGAACTTCGTCCCAACCTCCGGGATGAAGGTGCCAGAGAAGGGATTCGTGCAGTCGAGGCCGT
>NZ_JBXWCA010000023.1:0-2023 GCF_057321085.1 Allobosea sp. RIT-PG3_2
CAGTCCGGCCCCCAAATCCACATCCGATTCTGACAACCAGTTTTGCGAGACCGACATCAGCGAAATCCGACCCTCATGCGCCGGCTCATGAGAGATCGCAGAACCGACCGTTTGTGGGAGGGGCCAAGAGATGACGGCCGTCACGTATTATATGCGAAAATGCGCGCGTGAATGCATTTTTGACTTGCATCCCAATTGTAAGGGGCGCATAGCAAGGCACGCAAACACGCACGCATGGATATCACATGGCTCGCTTCACCAAAGACCAGATGCTCGATGAGCTTCGCACGATCTTCCTGTTTGAGGCGGATCATATCGCCCTAGGTAAAGGCACTGCCTACGCAGAGGAGTTCATAGGCTTCCCACCGGGCGATAGGGGCGAGTATCTGCATCTCGATACGACGCTAGTCGATCTCTCTGGTTTTGAGATCGCTGGCAGTTTCGAGCGCGGCTTAGAATACGCGTTCCAGCCCAGCCTTCTGAACAGCTTCGGCCAACATGAGGTGCAAGACCTTGTGGCCTTCATGATGGGCACCCCTCGGGTGGGAGGCCAAGCCTCAGCAGGCGAGCTTCACCGCTTCATGACGCCTGAAGGCCTTTGTCAGCAGGTAGCCGATGCAGTTTTCGCTCGCTGGAAGCTCGATGGGAACGAAGGGTTCGATTTCACCACCCGCGAACTGGCACTTCTTTCTGACATGACAGAAGGCGCGGTCAGAAATGCACTGGCCGACAAGAGTGACGGCGGTCTCAAGGCCATACCGGGCTCTAAGCCTGTGAGCGTTGATCATTCAGAGGCCGTCCGATGGCTAAACGGTCGGCGCGGCTTCATTCCAACCCCGGAGCGTCCTCTCGACGATCGGTTCCTGCTTGAAAATATCAAAAATGCAGCGACGACCGAACGCCTTTCCAAACTGCTCCGTATCGTGGTTTCGCAGCAATTCCGGCGGAGCGAAGAACTCTGTGAAGCGGCCGCCTGTTCAGAGGCGCAACTCACATCGTGGTGCGACGGAACCTTCGTGTTCGAGCACGAACTCGCGGTGCGACTGGCGACGGCTGTTGGCATCGAAGTCCCCGTCTTCGTGGGCAAAGCTCTTGAAACCACCCTCCGCCGCGATCTGGGGAGGGCGAAGTGACACATGACATCACACAACACGCGCAAGCCCGCTTGCAGCAGCGCAGTGTGCCCCTGTTCGTTCTCGAACTGCTCGACCGGTTCGGCTCGACGATGAGATGTGGCGGTGCGGAACGGGTTTTCTTCGACAAAGCTGCACTGAAGCGACTGCGGAAATACCTCGGCGGCGGGCGCGGTCTCAAGGCGATTGAGCGCTGGCTCAAGGTCTATGCGGTGGTCGGCGACAACGGACGCCTTGTGACCGTCGGACATCAGACGGCGCGGTTCCTTCGCGCGTGAGACCTGACACCTTGGAGAGCAAATTGGATCACGACGCATTTCCCGTTCATGGGCCTATCGCCTGCAATCGTTGCTATTCCAAGCCGGAACGCATGGCCCAAATTGGTCGCTGGCGGGCCGTAAACGATCCGGGGGCATGGGGATCGGCGGACCCCGAGGTGTTGGTTCTTGGGTTCTCCAAGGGCTTCACGCAGGCGAACGCCTATGCGCAGGGCAACTTCGACGACGTCCCGTTCAAGAAGATGCGGCCGAGGCTAACCGATGCGCTGCGAGCAGTTGGCCTCCTGTCGGCCAGCGATACGGTCGATCAGCGCATGCGCAGTAGCGAGAAGACCTTCGCGTTCGGTTCTCTCGTGCGATGCAGCCTGTCGCGCCGTGTCGAAGAGGAAGACGCGCCCGGCGCAACATATTCATGCACCGGCCCGGTCATGCCATTGGCTTTTCGGGAAGAGGTCTCTCGGGTGGTGCGGACCTGCGCGGAGACCTATCTCGGGAACTTGGCGTCGAGACTGCGCTTGGTTGCCATGCTCGGCACGACCGACTCCTACATCGACTCTTGTCGTGAACTCGTGCGCGCCATGAAACCTATGGCGTTCAAGCCAATCAATTCGG
>NZ_JBXWCA010000024.1:0-1831 GCF_057321085.1 Allobosea sp. RIT-PG3_2
CGCGGATCGAGGGAGTCTCGCAGGCCGTCGCCGAGGAGGTTTACGGCGAGGACGGTGATGGAGAGGAACACGGCCGGGAACAGGATGATGTGCGGCCGGACCTGCCAGAGCGCCCTGCCCTCGGCCATGATGTTGCCCCAGGACGGCGTCGCCGGCGGCACGCCGGCGCCGATGAAGGACAGGATCGCCTCGACGATCATGGCGCTGGCGCAGATATAGGTCGCCTGCACGCTCATCGGCGCGAAGGTGTTGGGCAGGATATGTCTGATGATGATGCGCGGCACGCGCGCGCCATTGGCCACGGCGGCCTCGACATAGGGCTGCTCGCGCAGCGACAGCACGACGCCGCGCACCAGGCGCGCCACGCGCGGGATCTCGGCGATGGTGATGGCGAGGATGACGTTGCCGACCGAGCCGCGCGTCAGCGCCATCAGGGCGATGGCGAGCAGGATCGGCGGGATCGACATCATGCCGTCGATGACGCGCATGATGATGCCGTCGGCCCAGCGCACGAAGCCGGCGAAGAGGCCGATGGTCAGCCCGACCACCGAGGACAGCACGGCGACGCTGAAGCCGACGAGGAGCGAGACCCGCGCGCCGTAGATCACGCGCGAGTAGATGTCGCGGCCGAGCATGTCGGTGCCGAACCAGTAGAGCTCGGAGGGCACGCGGGTGCGCCTGGACGGCGAGATCGCGGTCGGGTCGACCGTGCCGAGCAGCGGGGCGAAGATGCCGATGAGTGCCATCAGCACGAGCAGGCCGCCGCCGATCGCGACGGAGGGGTGGCGCCGCAGATAGCGGCGGAAGCGCATGGAGCGGCTGAGACCGGGAGCCTTGATCGGCTCGGCAGCCACGACGCCGACGGGGGCCGGAATGGACGATTGAGCGGTCAATAGCGGATCCTCGGGTCGACGAGGGTGTAGGTCAGGTCGATCAGCAGGTTCACCAGCACGTAGACCAGGCTGAACATCAGCACGACGCCCTGGATCACGGGATAGTCGCGCCGCAGGATGGCATCGACGGTGAGCCGGCCGAGGCCGGGAATGGCGAAGACGCTCTCGGTGACGACCGCGCCGCCGATCAAAAGCGCGATGCCGATGCCGATGATGGTGACGATCGGCACCGCCGCGTTCTTGAGCGAGTGCAGGAAGAGCACGTCCTTCTGGGCCACGCCCTTGGCCTGGGCGGTGCGGACGTAGTCCTGCTGGAGCACCTCGAGCATCGTGGCGCGGGTGATGCGGGCGATCAGCGCGATATAGACGAGGCCCAGCGTCACCGAGGGCAGGATCAGGTTCCGCAGCCAGGGCCACAGGCCCTGCGAGATCGGGGTGTAACCCTGCACCGGCAGCCAATCGAGCTTCAGCGCGAAGAAATAGGCGAGCAGGTAGCCGACGACGAAGACCGGCACGGAAAAGCCGAGGACGGCGAAGGCCATCGCGGCCTTGTCGATCCAGCTGCCGGCCTTCCAGGCCGCGAGCACGCCCATCGGCACGGCGATGACGACGGCGAAGATCAGGGTCAGCACCATCAGCGAGACGGTCGGCTCGATGCGCTGGGAGATGAGCTGCGTCACCGGCAGCGAGGTGAAGATCGAGGTGCCGAGATCGCCCTGCAGCACGCGGAAGGACCATTCGGCGAAGCGCACGAGGTAAGGCCGGTCGAGCCCGAGGCTGGCGCGGATGCGCTCGACATCGGCGGGCGAGGCCTGGTCACCGGCGATGATGGCCGCCGGGTCGCCCGGCGCGATATAGAGCAGCGAAAAGACGAACAGCGCCACGAAGGCCATCACAGGGATGGTCGTGAAAATGCGCCTGACAACAAAAGCGAGCAT
>NZ_JBXWCA010000025.1:0-1265 GCF_057321085.1 Allobosea sp. RIT-PG3_2
AATTCGGTCAGCTACGAGTCCAAAGGCGTGGTCTTCTGCCACATCAGCCACCCCTCTCCGCTCAACGGGCACCATTCAAATTGGCTCACGGCCGGCTCGGCGACAACGCCCGGCCGGAAACGAGAAGAAGCGATCGCCGCTGTGCGTATGTCTGGGCTGGGAGGTGAATTCCATGGGTAGTTTTTGGCTTTTTCAGGCTGTTCCGCAGCGTTTCGACTTCGATGGATTTCTGGCCAGCGACGCGCAGGAGTGCGATTGGTTGGCCAAGCAGAATGCAAAGAAGATGCGGATTGGTGACGGCGTGCTCTTGTGGCGCGGCAAGGGAACCAACCCTACTGGCGCAGGCGCAGTCGGGTGGGCGCGTATCGCAGGCCTGCCGGCGAAACGGCCTGACGCGTCGCCGGGCTCAAGCTACTGGATCGACGATTTCGAAGCGAGACGCCCCGAACGCCGCGTTCGGTTGCAGCTTCTCGAAACGAGGCCTCAAAAGCCCCTTCACTATAACATTCTTCGGCAAGACCCCCATCTGGCAGAGATGGATGTGTTTACGAAGCGACGGGGCTCGAACTTTTCGCTCCGACGGGGCGAAGTGGATTGGCTGATGGAACTCTGGAACCGGTAGCTGGCGTTTCGCTCGGGGACGCCAAGCTGGCTAATGGCGTAGGACGCAGTGGGCCTATCAGATGTGCGCCTACGTCCATAATAAGGCTGTCGGCCGCGCCAAGGAAGCTCTTGATGCGGCGCGTAACAAGACACATTGGTGCGGTCGCGGCTTAATCAAAAACCCGGAGCGGCTTCAACCTGCGTAACCAACGCGCACCCGCCTCAACGCCGCTACAGACCCTCGCCGGGACCGGGGAGCGGGTGACCTTCCACAATGCGGACACCGGCATTGCCGCAATCCGAGTGAAGGCTCGGCAGGCGTGATCTCGTCACGGTGGTCGGTCACGCCGCGACGATCGGTGCGGGCGTGTTCGTGACGACTTCGGGCATCTGGATCACCGACCATACCCATGGCCTGCAATTTCAAGGCGCAGGTCTTGAAGGCCACGCCGCCGACGGGGGGCTGAGGGCATCGAGAAATATCTCGCCTCCCGGCAAATGCGGGGCATCGGCCCAGCGATGGCGAAACGCATCGTGGCGCTGTTCGGGGACGCGACCTTGGACATCAAGAGGCCGAGCCCGACCGGCTGATAGAAGTCGGCGGGATCGGTCCGAAGCGTGCCGAACGCATTGTGTCGGGATGGGCCGAACAGAAGGCCGTC
>NZ_JBXWCA010000026.1:0-1139 GCF_057321085.1 Allobosea sp. RIT-PG3_2
TCTAATCTAATGCATGGTGGGCTTGTCGGCCACGGTTGAGATGGCCGGCGAAGCGGGTTGGGTTTTCGTAGGCGGCCAGACCACAGCGACCGGTGCTGGCGGCTTGTAGCCGAGCGAGGAGTGCGGGCGCCGGGTATTGTAGTGCTGACGCCAGCCCTCGATGACGATCCGAGCCTCGGCGAGGCTGTAGAACAGCTCGCCGCTCAGGAGTTCGTCGCGCAGCTTGGAGTTGAAGCTCTCGCAGTAGCCGTTCTCCCAAGGACTGCCAGGCTCGATAAAGGCTGTCTTCGCGCCGACCGCTGCGATCCAATCCCGCACTGCTTTGGCGACGAACTCGGGACCGTTGTCCGAACGAACATGCCCGGGCACGCCGCGCAGGATGAAAAGATCGGACAGGACATCGATGACGTCGGTGGCTTTGAGTTTCCGGTCGATCCGGATCGCAATGCATTCCCGGGTGAACTCGTCGATCACGTTCAGCATGCGGAATTTTCGACCGTTGTGGGTGCGATCCTCGACAAAGTCGTAGGACCAGACATGGTTGGGGTGTTCCGGCCGAAGCCGGATGCATGATCCGTCATTCAGCCAGAGACGGCCTTTCTTCGGTTGCCTGGCCGGCACCTTGAGCCCCTCCCGCCGCCAGATCCGCTCAACGCGTTTGACGTTCACCGCCCAACCGGCGGTCTCCAGCATGGCCGCGACCCGGCGGTAGCCGTAGCGGCCATACTGGGTGGCGAGCTCGACAATGTCGGCGGTCAGCGCCGCATCATCGACGCGACCCGTCGGCAGTTTCCTTTGCGTAGATCGATGCTGCCCCAGAACCCGGCACGCCAGCCGCTCCGACACGCCGAACTTTATCATGGCGTGGTCGATGCACCGGCGACGACGGGCGGGGCTCAGTAGTTTCCCGAGGCAGCTTCCTTGAGGATCAGCTTCTCCAACGTCAGATCCGAGACGGCTTTGCGCAGCCGCTCGTTCTCCTTCTCCAGATCCTTCAGACGCTTCACCTGGTCGGACTTCAGCCCGCCAAACTCCTTGCGCCAGCGATAATACGTGAACGCCGTCACGCTGATGGCCCGGATCGCCTCCGCGACCGGGCGCCCCTGGGACAACAGCACGTCGACCTGCCGCAGCTTCGC
>NZ_JBXWCA010000027.1:0-941 GCF_057321085.1 Allobosea sp. RIT-PG3_2
GTCAAATTCCGCCAACTCGCAGAGACCCGACCAATTCAGAACCGTGATACGGCTCGCCCGGATACGAACCAGGCCGGTTTCGCGAATTTTCCGCAGCTGCTTGTTCATATGGACGGTCGACAGGCCCAGTGAATCGGCGATTTCCGTCTGGGTCATGGGCAGATTGCAGGTTATGCCGTCTGACAGGCCGATGGCTTTCATCTTCGTGATGAATTCACACAGGAAGTGCGCAATGCGGCTTGCAGCGGGGCGCTTCCCAATCCCGACCATCCATTCACGATAGATCGAAGCCTCTATCAACGTCTCGCGCCAGAATGCCTCTGCAATGCGAAAGGAGCTGCGGGTGAGCGCTCTGACCGGTTCATGCGGGATGAAACCCACCGTTACAGAAGTGAGGGTTCCCAGATTGTGATCCATCCGTGGGAGTACCAGCGAATGGATGTCGGGGATGTCTCCCGGAAGATGGAGCGATATGATTTGCCGCTGCCCCTCCCCGACAATTTTATAACGACACACGAGCCCGCCGATAACGAGGCAGCATTGCTTGGCGAGTTCACCTTCGCGGACAATATCCTGCCCCGCCTCGTAGTGCCGGATGTTCAGGGGCAGTTGGCGAAGCAGTCGCTGCTCTTCCTCCCCTAGCGGCTGTGTCGTTTCGAGCTTTTGGATGAGTTCGCTAATGTATTCCTCTTTGCCCATCCTATCGTTGCTCCGCAATCGTTTGAGACCAGCGCTCAGCCGCCCCGCTGCTTTCTCTTACTTTCGCTTGAAATAGGCGACATGTAAAAAGACATAGACAAATATCGGGAGCAGCAGTGGTTGCGCCTGCCGCGGAGCGCGACGGGGCGGGCGCCCAAACGAACAGGAGGCGGCTGAGACCTGGAATAATTTTCGCCCGAAAACACTGGCGTAACGCATAACTAAAATCGCCACCGAAAAAG
>NZ_JBXWCA010000028.1:0-850 GCF_057321085.1 Allobosea sp. RIT-PG3_2
GGCCATGGCACGGCGCACGAGCACAGCCCTGACAGATTGGCCGGGCCATGGGGCCATGGCACGGCGCACGAGCACAGCCCTGACAGATGTGCCGGGCCATGGGGCCATGGCACGGCACACGAACGCAGCCCTGTCAGATGTGCCGGGCCACGGGGCCATGGCACGGCGCACGAGCACAGCCCTGACAGATGTGCCGGGCCACGGGGCCATGGCACGGCGCACGAGCACAGCCCTGACAGATTGGCCGGCACATGAGGTCATGGCACGGGCCATCGAGCAGCACCTCCGCGATCAGGCCCGACGCCCGCCCGTAGGGCTCACGCTGCCTGATCGGCCCTGACCGGTTCGACCATCGCGTGTTTGCCGTCGCTATCCTCATACACCTTGGTGATCTTCCAGCGCCCCGCCGTCAGGCCAGCCGCCTGATAGATGTGACCGCCCTTTGAATCGAAGCCCTTCGAGCGAAGCAGGATCAGTCGCACGGTGACGTTCGGCGCGATCCGGCCCATCTCCCACATATCGAGAAGACCGCCGTGCCGCGTCCGAGGCTGGTGGATCGGGAAGCGCCCTTCACCCTCGTGCTGGTCGAGCCATGCTGTGACGACGATGTCGTCGTCTGGGGTCACTCCACCCCAGAAGCCTCTCGCAGACCCGGTCACGACGCCGGCCTCCTTGAGGGCAGCTTGCAGTTTACCAAACTCAGGAAGCTTGAAAGCCATGGCCGTAACACCTTGTGCTGGATGAGCCGCACGAAGTGTATACGCCTCTATCAATCTCTCGTCAACTCTACGAATGGCTCCGTAACTCTCTTCACTCACCAAGCCGACCCGACACCCAAGGTCTCACATGT
>NZ_JBXWCA010000029.1:0-669 GCF_057321085.1 Allobosea sp. RIT-PG3_2
GCAGGGGAGCCTGCGACGTCTCAAGACTGTCCCACAAGAATACGTTGCGGCCCAAAGAAACGTACGAGAGACGTGGGTCTAGGAATCATGTGAGACGGAGGGACGATGGCGGGGATGTTGGTGGGGTATGCGAGAACCAGCACTGCGGACCAACAGGCGGGGCTGGAGGCGCAGGAACGGGACCTCAAGGCGGCCGGCGTCGAGAAGCTGTTCTCCGAACAGGTCTCGTCGGTTGCCAAGCGCGAGATGCTGGAGGCGGCCATCGAGTTCTGTCGCGAGGGGGACACCCTGACGGTCACTCGCCCCGACAGATTATCGAGAGGCGTCGCCGACCTGCTCAACATCATCGATCGGCTGGAGAGGAAGCGCGTCGCTCTGCGCATCCTCAGCTTCGGCGGCGGCGTGCTCGACACCTCGAACGCCACTTCCAAGCTGATCCTGACCGTTCTGGCAGCGACGGCTGGCTGGGAGAGGTCCGTGATGTTGGAACGCCAGCTTGAAGGCATCGCCAAGGCCAAGGCCGAGGGGAAATACAAGGGCCGCGCTCCGACTGCACGTCGTCAGACCGATCGCGTCCGGGCCCTACATGCCGAGGGTGCCAAGGTCGCCGACATCGTCAGGACCGTCGGGATCAGCCGGGCGAGCGTGTATCGCTGCTTGGGTGGGTGA
>NZ_JBXWCA010000030.1:0-603 GCF_057321085.1 Allobosea sp. RIT-PG3_2
TTTCGGGCGCGCCATTACTTCCCGTCTAACTCATTGGCAACAAACCGTTTTCGAACGGTCCTCATGCCATGGGTAGACCGGAGGGTAGACCACAGGTGATTCACACCTTCGCCAAGCGTGGCATCTTCTACTTCTCCCGTCGGGTTCCGAAATCGCTTCAGCCGCAGTTCGATCGCGTGCGCGTGGTCGCCTGCCTGCACACCCGGTCACCTGCCCGAGCCCAGAAGCTGGCTGCTGCTCTGTCAGTGCGGCTGGAGGCGGTCTGGGCGCAGATGCGCCTCGAAAGCGTCCTCCGACGGGTCCCAACCCTCTCGACCACGCTGCCGCAGATATCATCCACAGAATCGTCAGTG
Organism: Allobosea sp. RIT-PG3_2; assembly: GCF_057321085.1. Classification (NCBI taxonomy): domain Bacteria; kingdom Pseudomonadati; phylum Pseudomonadota; class Alphaproteobacteria; order Hyphomicrobiales; family Alloboseaceae; genus Allobosea; species Allobosea sp. RIT-PG3_2. Next base: position 354 of record NZ_JBXWCA010000030.1, read on the forward strand.
AGATTGTCCGAGGCAGGCGATCTCTATCGTCGGTTGAAGGGTGGCGGGAAGGGTAAGGGCTTCAAGGCTTATACCGATCGTCACCTTGGGTATGTGGTCGAATGTCTCGGAAACGCTGCCATTAGCGATCTGAAACGGTCTGACGCCGGTCGGTTTCGCGATTTCCTGATCGCCAAAAAACTCACGACAAGCTCCATCAAACGGATTTTCGCGACAGTGCGGGCAGCAGTCAATCTGGCGATCTCCGAGC